>JADHOC010000005.1 GCA_016779205.1 Planctomycetota bacterium
CTTCGACAGCTCGTAGGTACATGGTTTCAGGTTCTATTTCACTCTCCTCAACGGAGTCCTTTTCACCTTTCGCTCGCGCTACTATTACGCTATCGGTCGTCCAGGAGTACTTAGCCTTGGGGGGTGGTCCCCCCGGATTCACACCAGGTTTCCCGTGTCTGGCGCTACTCGGGATGACTACGTGAGATCACTCGCTTTCGATTACGGGGCTGTCACCCTCTGCGGCTGGCCTTCCCATGCCATTCTTCTAGCAAGTGATTTTGTAACTCACTGAGCCTTCTGAGGTCGGCTCTGTAGGTCCCACAACACCCATGCAACAACGGCCTCAGCCTTACATTGCACAGGTTTAGGCTCTTCCCCGTTCGCTCGCCGCTACTGAGGGAGTAGAGGTTTCTTTCCTTTCCTGCAGGTACTTAGATGTTTCAGTTCCCTGCGTTGCCCGCGCTTCCGCGCTCCCTGAAGATCAATTCAGGGGGGTTTCCCCATTCAGACATCCACGGATCAAAGCCTGCTTAGCGGCTCCCCGTGGCTTTTCGCAGCTAGGCCACGTCTTTCATCGGCTCTGGACGCCAAGGCATCCGCCATGCACCCTTCTTAGCTTAACCACGCTCTTCTTTTCTTACCTTCTCGGCTTGTGTCGTTGATCGCCACGTCACGACGATCTACCTCGTTTTCAAAGAACAACCCGCGCAACGCGTGCGCGGGTCTGATCTGTCTCTCGTCTACCAGGGTGAGTGCCAGCACCTCGAGCGGCCATCCGCATGGAGGTGAACGGATTCGAACCGATGACCGCCTGGTTGCAAACCAGGTGCTCTACCAACTGAGCTACACCCCCGTGTGCGGTCCAGCCTGCCGGGCGTCCGTCGGGACTCGAGGAGGGGCTGCAGGGGGAATGGTGGGCCTGACAGGATTCGAACCTGTGACCTCTCGCTTATCAGGCGAACGCTCTAACCAACTGAGCTACAGGCCCGTGATCGGTACACGCAGGTCGTGAGACCTCCTGTCGGGCGGACCTCCGTCCGGTCCCGGTGGGGATGAGAGATAGGGTGACCTTTGTCCGCTCGTAGCGAGCCTATGGTTGCCACTCGAGTCGCGGATCGGCTTCCCGACTTGCGCCGGTCAGCCTCCCCTCGAAACGAGCGTCTAACTAGTCCGTTAGAAAGGAGGTGATCCAGCCGCAGGTTCCCCTACGGCTACCTTGTTACGACTTAGTCCCAGTCACGGAGCTCGCTTTCGGCGCCGTCCTCCCGGAGGTTGGACAAAACGACTTCGAGCGCTCCCCGCTCCCGTGGCTTGACGGGCGGTGTGTACAAGGATCAGGAACATATTCACCGCGTCATGGCTGATACGCGATTACTAGCGATTCCGGCTTCATGCAGGCGAATTTCAGCCTGCAATCCGAACTGGGGCCCACTTTGATGGGATTGCCTACACCTCGCGGCTTCGGAACCCATTGTATGGACCATTGTAGCACGTTTGTAGCCCAGGCCATAAGGGCCATGATGACTTGACGTCGTCCCCACCTTCCTCCGTTTTGACAACGGCAGTCTCGCTAGAGTCCCCGGCATAACCCGCTGGCAACTAACGATAAGGGTTTCGCTCGTTACGGGACTTAACCCAACACCTCACGGCACGAGCTGACGACAGCCATGCAACACCTGTGTACGTTCCGACTCCGAAGAGCTGTCACCACGCTTTCACGTGGCTAATCCGTACATGTCAAGGCCTGGTAAGGTTCTTCGCGTTGCTTCGAATTAAACAACATGCTCCACCGCTTGTGTGATCCCCCGTCAATTCCTTTGAGTTTTACCCTTGCGAGCGTACTCCCCAGGCGGGGCACTTAACACATTAGCTCCGGCAATGAACCTCATAGGAGGGCCCATTGCCTAGTGCCCATCGTTTACGGCTAGGACTACCGGGGTATCTAATCCCGTTCGCTACCCTAGCTTTCGCACCTCAGCGTCAGAGACGGACCAGTGAGCCGCTTTCGCCACCGGTGTTCCTCCAGATATCTATACATTTCACCGTTCCACCTGGAGTTCCACTCACCCCTTCCGTCCTCGAGCTCGCCAGTATCGGGTGCAGTTCCACGGTTGGGCCGTGGGCTTTCACACCCGACTGAGCGAGCCGCCTACGTGCTCTTTATGCCCAGTAAATCCGAACTACGCTTGCGCCCTCCGTATTACCGCGGCTGCTGGCACGGAGTTAGCCGGCGCTTCCTCTCGCTTTGGTCAGCACGGAAGCTATTAACGACCGTGGGTTCCTATAGCGTGACAGCAGTTTACAACCCTAGGGCCTTCATCCTGCACGCGGTGTCGCTCCATCAGGCTTTCGCCCATTGTGGAAGATTCTCGACTGCAGCCTCCCGTAGGAGTCTGGGCAGTGTCTCAGTCCCAGTGTGACGGATCATCCTCTCAGACCCGCTACCCGTCATCGCCTTGGTAGGCCGTTACCCCACCAACAAGCTGATAGGCCGCAACCCGCTCCCTCAGCAGCACCCGAAGGCACCGTTTACCCTTGGAACGATGTCGTTCCAGGGACCATTCGGCATTACCCACCGTTTCCAGAGGTTATTCCGATCTGAGGGGTACGTTGGTTACGTGTTACTCACCCTTTCGCCGCTTTACTCGCCCGAAGGCTTTCGCGCACGACTTGCATGCCTAATCCACACCGCTAGCGTACGTTCTGAGCCAGGATCAAACCCTTCAGTTGAGTTTAATTTGGCTTTGTGATTTGGAGTCTGACCAGCTGCCACGCCGAAGCGAAGCAAGCCGTGTCAGACACGCTCGCACTCAAATTCAAGAGTCACCCTGTTTTCAAAGAACCGCTGTCAGCCTCGCTGAGGCTGCCCGTACCCCCGCCCCAGTGCTGGGACGCCCGCTTCGGGGTTCGAAGCGGAGCGCTCCGTGGACGCTGGCGAGCGGTGCTTGCCAGGGCCGCGCGGAGCGCCGTGCGGTGCCCGAGGAGCGCTTGGCGCCCTGTCGGGAGGGGGAATCATAGGGATCCGCCTCCCACCGTCAACGCTCGCGTTCGGAAAAGGCCTCGATGTGGGGCGCCAGGACCTTAAGTCGCTGCATAGGAGAGGCTTAGGGCGCGTGAAATACCTTGAGGATCCGTGCAAGATCGCGCTGGGAGCGACCACGCGGCCGTTTCGGCGGGAGAGTTGGGGCTGGGGTGGCCCAAGACCCCTCGAGCGGGTGCCCTCTGGGGGTGAACGCGGGCTGTCAGCGCGGCCTCTCGCGTCGCACGGATGGCGCCATTCGCCGAATAGGCGCCGGTCTGCGGGGTTATTCGCTCACTGCCCTCAACGCGCTTTCGCGAGCAGCTTCGAGCCCGGATCCCCTGGCCTCGGCCCGGGGCTCCCGAGGCGGCGTCCAGGCATTGGACGCTCTGGGCTCGGGCGGTTGCCGCTGCATGTCGGTCGTCTGTGGGATGCCCGTCGCCGCTCCGGATGTCGGCCCATGGCCCCATTCCCCGAATAGAGGCCATGATCGGGCGGTATCGGGCTTTGGGGACCGGCGAAAGGAGACTCAGTGGAGCGCCTGGGCGCGCGTTGGTGGGCGGTCTCCACCGGATGCGGAGGGGTTCTTGCCCCTGGGCGGTCGAGGGGCGATGCGGATCCCGCACCAGCCCCGTCGCCCGCAGCCTCGCCCGTCGCGGCGTTTCCCCCACCTCGTGTCCCTTCCGCCGGCTCACGTTCTCCTGCCCTCCTGCCCGAGCCCTTGGGGTGGCGGGGCTCCGACCGGGTGCAGGATCAGTCCCGCAGCTCGAGCCCCCCCCGCACGCCGTCCCCACCGGGACCCGTGGATCGCCCCTGGCCCCGCCGCGGCCCCGCGCTGGTACCGAACGCCTCCATTCCCCGCATCCCATCGATCCGCACGCGCCGGCCGGCGCCTTCACCCAGCAACGGTCCTCGGTTCCCAAGGCCCGGCCAGCACGGGACGAGTTCCACGTTCTCGTGACCAGGTCTGCCGCTCCCCGCAGCTCCGGCGCGGTCCACGAACGGCAACCGCGGCAAGGGCGTTCCAACAGGACCCGCCGTCTCGCCCCGCGCTCGGATGCGGAGAGGCCCGCTCCAGGGAAGGAGGAGAGCTCGTGCCTTGCCGGACCGGCCGGGTCGGCCGAGGGGGCTTACAGATCACCGACTCGCCTCGTCGCACCGAGGGACCTCAACTGGAAGCGGCCCCGTCTGCGCAGGGGGCCCTGTCCGCGCTGATGGCCCCGTCTGCGCTGATGGAAACGCTGCGCAGGAGGCAGAGGATCAGTCCACAGGCGCACGCTCCGGGACCCTCGAGGAGCGCGAGGGCTCCCCTCCCCCACCGATCAGACTGGACGCCACATCAGGGCGTGGTCCGCCCCACCCGCTCGGCCGCTCGCGGTCACGGGATCGGGCGGACGCCGATGCTGTCCCGCCCCCCCTGACCGCGGCCAGGGCCTTGCCCCCCGCCTGCTGATCCCGCAGCCACGCAAGCCTCGGTGGCCGTTACGCACCAGCGAGCACCGTGCAACCGTTCCGCCCTGTCGGCCTGAACGATCTGCCACCGAGACGCCCTCCCGGAGCGCTCAGAGACCTCGGCCGTGAACCGACAGCCTCCTCCCTGGTCGCGGCGCAGAGAGCCCGCTTCCCACCCACCGAGGCTCACCCCCGGGGCGCCCTAGATCGTCGCAGCGAGCCGACAGAGCCGGGGACTCCGCCTTGTCCGCCCGGTGCCCTCCGAACCGCGGTCCCCGCGCCCCTCCCGCTGGAGGGGCGCGGAGCCCAGACCTGTCAGCGCTGGATGATGACCTCGGCCCCGCGGGGGAGGATCTCGAACAGCTCGTTCACGTCGTCGTTTCGCATCCGGATGCAGCCGAGGCTCACCTCACCGCCCACCCCGCTGGGGTCGGACGTGCCGTGGATGCCATAGGAGCTCTTCTGGCCGTCCCTGAGCAACGCCAGCCAACGGCTGCCGAGGGGGTTCTCCGGGTGACCGTAGGGGAGCCCCTTGGTGGACAGCGGCGGGCGCTCGATCTTGTCGCCGATGGTGAAGGTCCCCAGCGGGGTCTCGTGCCCTGCCTTACCGATCCCGCAGTCCCACACCTGAACGACCTCATCGCCGTGTCGATAGAGGACCGCGCGCGCGTCCAGGTCGACGATCACGTTCGCCCGGTCCGTGGGGATCCTCAGCACGTCACCTGGATGGTGATAGCGGCCCACGAGACCGTTCGTCGCCTCGATCAGGCCCGTGCAGATCAGGAGGTCGGAGCGCTGGCGGAGCGCCCGCTTCCGGATGTCCGTGAGGTACTCACCCGGACCCACCGTCACGTCATAGGAGGGCCAGTTCCCCCCCTTCGCCATGCGGTGGTTGCCCTGCGCCTGCTTCAGCGTGGCGCCCCAGCTGAGGATCGCCTCACGGTGCGGCGCCCAGGGCGCCCGCAATTCCATCTGGATGAGATCCGACCACGCCACCGCCGAGCGGCCGTACTGCCGCACCTCCATCAGGCTCCTCGCCTCGTCTCCCAGCAGGATCATCTGCATCGAGAGCGCGAGGGGCTCGATGCGGCCCGAGGATGCCACCCGCGGAACGGCGCGGTTCCCCGGAGGATCGATCGCCGCGGCAAGCAGGGCCAGCTGGGTACTGGAGACTCCGTCCTGCCCCCGGATGGCGTCGAAGCGTTGCTGCGCGGCGTCCACCTTGCCGATGAGCGCCTCCCAGAAGCCCCCGACGAGCTGTTGCCGGGCGGCTGGCATCTCGGTCCCCGCTCCCTCCGTCATGTAGGCGCCGAGGGCGGACGGCTCCTCGGTGATCCAGGCCTCCAGGAGGATCTGCGCGAGCTCCTCGGAGCCGGAGTCGCTCACGTCGAAGCCCAGGGCCCCGCCCACGGTGGGCTCATCGGCGGCGCGCCGCGAGTCAGCAAAGCTCCCCGGTGTGGGAGGCTCCGGACGCTGCAATGGCGCGGCCGGCTCGATCGAACGCTCGATAGGCGCGGGCTCCGGCTCCACGGACGCCTGCGGGTCCACGGCCGGGGCGATGTCGGCGGGCGGAGGCGTGTAAGGCCGCTCCGCGTCCTCGGTGGGGATCCCGCCCTCCGGCTCGGCGTCGCCGATGCCGCCCTCATCGAACTCGCCGGCGCGGACCTCCGCCACGTCAGCGGCGTCGACCTTGCTGCCCTCGGTGCTCAGTCCAATCCAGATCAGAATCGCCCCTAGGGCGACCACGACGAAACCTCTCACGGTCGGTTCCCCTCCAGCCGTTGATGAAAGTGGTGCAGTGTCACGGGCCAGCCCACTGCGGGCGAGCCTGCTTCGCGCCCGATCCTATCGAGCCCAGGCGGCCCGTTCGAGCCTCCTCCACCGTCTGTGCTCCCGCGCGGTGCTCAGCGCGGTGCGCTGCCGCGGTCACCGCCAACCGCGCACCCGGGAAGGGGGTAACTCGGGGGGCCCCAGCACTGCCGTGCTCGAGATCGGCCCTGGAACCATCCGATTCCAAGGTGGGCCGGGCCCGACGTGATGCTTGTCACGTCCGCAACCGTTCGTGGCCCATGTGTCGATTATTCGGCTCCGGGGCTCATTGACGAGTTCACCTGCGGCGCCAGGGACACCCCCGAGCCACGAAAGTAGCACCCGGGGGCGGCCGTCACAACGCACGACCTCGGGTCAAACTCGCGCGATCTCGATCGAGGCGGTCATGCCGTCCACGTCGAACTCCTTGCCCCCCCTCGGCGAAGAGCTCGCGTCCGGAGCCTGGCCCGTGGCCAGCACCTCATCGGCGATCAAGGCCCAGTGGGTGCGCAGCGCGTCGGCCAGCATTCCGTCACAGCCAACCTGGACCTTGATCCGGTCGTCGAGGTCCAGCTCCTGCTCCTTGCGCAGTCCCTGGATCCGGTTGACGAGCTCCCGCGCGAGCCCCTCCAGGCGGAGCGCGTCGTCGAGGGTCACGTCCAGCGCGACCGTCACCCCGTCGAGGGTGTCGACCACGGTCCCCTCGCGCGAGGCCCGGTCCACCAGCAGCGTGCCCGCGTCGTACTCGAGGCCCTCGACCGCCGTGCTCTGAACGCCCTCGCCGGCCACGACCGCCGCCAGCTGCTCGCCCGTGAGGCCCTCGATCTCCTGCCGGATCGCCCCGAGGCTCTTGCCGTAGCGCGGGCCGAGGACCTTGAGGTTCGGACGCGCCGAGTAGCTCACGAAGTCAGCCTCCTCCGACGAGACCCGCAGCTCCTTGACGTTGAGCTCGTCGCGCACGATCTCGGCCATGCGCTCAAGGGAGGCGCGGTCCTCTCCGTCGGCCATGACCACCGTCATGGAGGGCAGGGGCTGACGGATCCTCACGTCGTGCTTGGCCCTCAGGCCACGACCGAGGCTGACGGCGATCCGCGCGAGCCCCATGCGGCGCTCGAGGCCCGCGTCCTGGAGCGAGCGGTCCGCGACGGGGTAGTCCTCGAGGTGCACCGACTCTCGGCCGCCGTCGGACAGATTGCCGTGGATCTCCTCGGTGATGAAGGGCACGAAGGGCGCCAGCACCTTGGAGAGGGTCAGGAGGACGTGATAGAGGGTCCGGTAGGCGTTCCCCTTGTCCTCGGCGTGGGCGTCGGACGCGCCCCGCCAGAAGCGACGCCGGCTGCGGCGGATGTACCAATTCGTGAGGTCGTCGATGAACTCGAGGAGCGCAGGAACGACCCGGAAGAGCTCGTAGCGCGCCATCCGCTCCTCCACGTCCGCGAGCAACGTCTGGAGCCTCGAGAGCACCCAGGCGTCGAGCTCATTCACGTCCGTCGAGGGCGCCTTCCCGTCGGGCTCCCATCCGTCCACGTCCGCGTAGCGCGTCAGGAACGAGTAGGCGTTCCAGAGCGGCAGCAGGACGCTGCGGACCTGCTCGCGCACGCCGTCCTCCGCGAAGCGCAGGGACTTGGCGTTCACCACCGGCGAGCTGGCGAGGTAGATCCGCAGCGCGTCGGCCCCGAGCTTCTCCAGCACGAGGTTGGGGTCCGGGAAGTTCCGCTTGGACTTCGACATCTTCTCGCCGTCCTCGGCGAGCACGATGCCGTTCACGATTACGTTCTTGAACGCGGGCCGACCGAAGAGCGCCGTGGAGAGGACCGTCAGCGTGTAGAACCAGCCGCGGGTCTGGTCGAGGCCCTCCGCGATGAAGTCCGCCGGCAGGTTCTGCTCGACGAGCTCCCGGTTCTCGAAGGGGTAGTGGTGCTCCGCGTAGGGCATGGAGCCCGACTCGAACCAGCAGTCGAAGACCTCGGGGACGCGGCGCATGGTGCCGCCCGCGGTCTTGGTCGAGGGGAAGGTCAGGTGGTCGATCCGGTCCCGGTGGAGGTCGGTGACAGCGCCCTTCTCCAGGCCGCAGAGCTCCTCGAGCTGCTCGCGGCTGCTGACGCAGACCATGTCCGAGGGGTCCTCGTCGCAGCGCCAGATCGGGAGCGGGGTGCCCCAGAAGCGGTTCCGCGAGAGGTTCCAGTCCCGCGCCGACGCCAGCCAGTTGCCGAAGCGCCCGGTCCCGACCGCCTCCGGCACCCAGTGGGTCTTCTGGTTGTTGGAGACCAGCTCGTCGCGCATGGGCTCCACCCCCATGAACCAGGTGGAGAGCGCCATGTAGAGCAGCGGCGTGCCCGTCCGGTAGCAGTGCGGGTAGGGGTGGACGTAGGTGTCCTGGTCCACCACCGATCCCGCGGCTCGCAGGTGGGCGATGATGCCCTTGTCTGCGTCCTTGGCGAACTGGCCCTCGAAGTCGGGCACGTCCGGGCCAAAGTGTCCGGTGAGGGAGAGCGGGTTCACCAGCGGGAGGCCGTTCTCCTTCCCCGTCTGGAAGTCGTCCTCACCGAAGGCGGGCGCCTGGTGGACGATTCCGGTCCCGCTCGAGGTCTCGACGTAGTCCGCGGAGACCACGAAGAAGGCCCGACGGGCATCGCCCTCGCCCTCCGCATACTGCTCGAAGTAGGGCAGCAGGGGCCGGTACCGGCGGCCCACGAGGTCCGCACCCGGGAGGCGATCGAGCTCCTCGGTCTCCCCCACCCGGCCGCGGGCCTGGTAGTCCGCGAGGCGGCTCGGCTCCGCGTAGGCGACCTCGCCCGTCTCGGCCACCTTGAAGCGGACGTACTCGACCGTGGGGTTCACGGCGAGGGCGAGGTTGGACGGCAGCGTCCAGGGCGTGGTCGTCCACGCCCAGAGGCTCGCGTCCTCGTCCTCGAGCTTGAACCGGACGGTGAGGCTCGGGTCCTGGCGACGCTTGTGCCCGTCCTTCTTGGTGACGGGGTCTCGCTCCTGCGGCCCCTGCGCGACCTCGAAGTTGGAGAGCGGGGTCCCCAGCGCGGGAGACACGGGCTGAACCCGGTAGCCCTCGTAGATTCGACCGTCCTCCCACAGGCGCGAGAAGACCCACCACACCGACTCCATGAAGTCCGCGTCCATGGTCTTGTAGCCGCGGTCGTGGTCGACCCAGCGCCCGAGCCGCCGGATGGACTGCCGCCACTCACCGGTGTACCGGAGGACGATGCCCCGGCAAGCCTCGTTGAAGCGCTCGATCCCCAGCTCGTCGATGTCCGCCTTGGACGCGAGCCCGAGCTCCTTCTGGGTCTCGTTCTCCACGGGCAGCCCGTGGCAGTCCCACCCCCACCGGCGCTCCACCCGCTTGCCCTTCATGGCCCAGTACCGGGGGACGATGTCCTTCAGGACGCTCGCCACGAAGTGGCCGTAGTGCGGCAGCCCGGTCGCGAACGGGGGGCCGTCGTAGAAGACGAAGCGGTCCTCCTCCGGGCGCTGCTCGACGCTCTTCTGGAAGGCGTCGGTGCTGTCCCAGTGCTCCAGGACGCGGGCCTCGAGGGCGGGGAAATCGACTTCAGGCCTTACGGGTCGCAGCTTCATGGCTGCGGCGGAGCATAACGACCCCGGGCCCGTGGGTCAGTTCTCGAAGCCCGGCACGCTCATCTCGCGCATGAGCTTGCGCCCGACCTCCATGAAGTCGTCGCGCTGCCCCTCCCGGACGCGGCCCCGCAGGGCCCCCTCCATCTGGCTCATGGCGGCGACCAGCCGCTGGACGAGCTCGGAGTCATGGTCCTCACCGCGCATCTTCTCGAGGACCGCGCTCTGGGGTTCGTCTCCGCGGAAGATCCGCTTGTAGGCCCCACGGAGCGCCATCTGGTCCTCCTCCTCGACGCCGCCACGGGCGAGGCCCACGGCGTTGACGCCCCGGACACGGCCCTCGTGCCCCTCGATGATCATGTAGGGCGGCACGTCCCGGGCGAGGCGCGTCATCCCCGCCAGGAAGGCGAACTCACCGATCGAGACGAAGTGCACGATGCCGCACATCCCGGAGAGGTTGGCGTTCCGGCCGACCTTGACGTGGCCCGCCAGTCCGGTGCTGTTCGAGAGGACGATGTTGTCCTCCAGCTCGCAGTCGTGGGCCACGTGGCAGCAGGCCATGATCAGGTTGTCCGACCCGACCCGCGTCACGCCGCCGCCCTTCACGGTCCCGCGGTTGATGCTGACGAACTCCCGGATCGTGTTCCGGTCGCCGATCTCGAGCATCGTGGGCTCCCCGCGGTACGACAGGTCCTGGGGCGCCGCGCCGAGGCTCGCCTGGCCGACGATGACGTTGTCCTCGCCGATGGTGGTGTGTCCGTCGACGACGACCAGCGGGCCGATCCGCGTGCGGTCACCGATCCGCACGTGGGGGCCGACGATGGCCGAGGGGCCGATCACGACGTCGTCGCCGAGCTCGGCGCCGTCCGCGATCTGAGCGGTGGGGTGAATCTGCTGAGACATGGGCTGCGACGACTCTCCGTCAGGCCTCCAGCATGGTGAACATGAGCTCGGCCTCGCAGACGGGCCTTCCCGCCACGGAGCCTGAGCCGCGGACCTTGATCGTGTCCCCCTTGATCCGGACCGTCTCCACCTCCAGGCGGAGCTGGTCCCCCGGGGTCACGCCGCCCCGCAGCTTGACCTTGTCCATGGACCAGAGGACGGCTAGCTTGCCGCTGAATTCGAGCTTGCGCAGGAGCAGCATCCCCGAGAGCTGGGCCATCGCCTCGAGCTGGAGGACGCCGGGCATGAGCGGGATGTCAGGGAAGTGCCCCTGGAAGAACGGCTCGTTGATCGTGACGTTCTTGATGCCGACCGCGCGCTGGAAGCCCTGGACCTCGATCACCCGGTCGATCAGCAGGAACGGGTAGCGGTGCGGGAGCTGCTCGAGGATGCGCCGGATGTCCATCCCCGACTCGCGCTCCACGAGCCCGCTGGTCTCCTTGGCCTCGATGATGGCGAGGAGCCGTCGGACGAGCTCCGCGTTGGTGGCGTGGCCGCTCCGGGTCGCGATGACGTGGGCGATCAGGTCCGAGCCAAGGAGGGAGAGGTCCCCCACGAGGTCGAGCATCTTGTGCCGCACCGGCTCGCCGACCATGCGCAGCTCGGTGTCCGGGTCGCCCAGCACCACGGTGTTGTCCCGCGTCGCGCCCTTCCCGAGGCCCGCCGCCTGGAGCGCCTCGACCTCGGAGGCGAGGCAGAAGGTCCGAGCCGAGGCGATCTCCGACTTGAAGGTCTCGGCGTCGATATCGAACTGGTAGCTGCCCGAGTCCACGCCCGGCTCCTCGAAGGAGGCCACGTATTGGAGGGTGAGGACGTCCTTGTCCGTCGGGAGCGCCACGAGGGTCGCGTTCCCATCTCGCACGAAGACGGGCTCCTCCAGCCGGAAGACCTTCGCCTCGGGCTTCTGCTCCACGAGCCCGCCGCTCTCCAGCAGCTCGACGAACGGCATGGCGCTGCCGTCCACGCCTGGGAACTCGGACCCGGACATCTCCACGCGGAGGTTGTCCACGCCGAGCCCCTTGCAGGCCGCGAGGAAGTGCTCGACGGTCTCGACCTCGACCCGGTCCCGCACGAGGCGCGTCCGGCGGTCCTTGGGCGACTGGTTCCCGATGAGCGCCGGCACCGAGGGCGCGTCCTCGATGTCCGTCCGCACGAACTCGATCCCGTGGTCAGGCGGCGCCGGCGCCACCCGGACCCGGGTCTCTTCCCCTGTATGCAGCCCGACCCCGGTCACCTCGACCGGAGTACGGAGCGTGTGCTGCCTGCGACTCATGAGCTCTGGATCTCCTCGGGGGGAGTGTCGTCGATGTCAGCGCCCGGTGCACCCTCACCTGCCGATTCCAGTCTCGCCAGGGCGGATTCGAGCCTCGCCCTGAGCTCCTCGACCTCGCTGCGGAGCTCCTCGACCTCCCCCGGGATGCGCTCGGCGCGGGCGATGGCGCGCAGGCGCGACCGCCGGGGCCCTGCGGGATATCCGTAGAACTGGCCCCCGGCGGGCAGGTCCTTGGTCACGCCGGACTTGGCGGCGACCTGGACCCCGTCGCCAATGGAGAGGTGACCGGCCACCCCCACCTGCCCGGCGAGGATGACGCCATTCCCGATCGAAGTGGAGCCAGCGATCCCGACCTGGGCGAGCAGCAGCGAGTGCTTGCCCACCTGAACGTTGTGGCCCACGTGGACGAGGTTGTCGACCCGGCAGCCCTCCTCCAGGACCGTGGACCCGAAGCGCGCGCAGTCGACGGTGACCCCCGCGCCGATCTCGACGTCGTCGCCAAGGACGACGTTCCCGACCTGGGGGGTCTTGGCCCACCGGGTCCCGTCGAACAGGAACCCGAAGCCGTCGGAGCCGAGAACGGTGCCACTGTGGACCACGCAGCGCTCCCCGACCCTCGTGTAGGGATAGAGCACGACGTTGGCGTGGATTTCCGTGCCCTCACCGAGCTCGGAGCGTGCGCCCACGCGCACTCCAGCGTGGAGCACAACCTCACGGCCGATGACGGCGCCGGGGCCGATGCTCACCAGGGGTCCGACCCGCACGCCCTCCCCGAGCTCGGCGCTGGGGTCGACAACCGCGCTGGGGTCGACCCCGACCGGGATGGGCGGGACCTTCGGGGCGAAGGCGAGGATGACCTTGGTGAAGGCCCTCTCGGGGTCGTCACACCGGAGGACCGCAAGGTCCTGCCGCTCGACGACCGCGTCACGGGAGACGACGACCGCGCTGGCGGAGGTGGTCTCCAGCTGTGGGGCGTAGGAGGCCTGGGTGAGGAAAGAGATCTGCCCCTCGCCTGCGTCCGCCAGCCCGCAGGGGCCGGTGATCTCCACGGAGCCGTCCCCTTCCAGCTCGGCGCCGCACAGCGCGGCGATTTCGTCCAGGGTACGTGCACTCATGAGACGCGGGGTCAGGGCTGGGCTCCGGGCTCCTGGGGCGGGACCTCGGGGCGCAGAGGTTGCCCCCCGGGGCCCGACAAGTCAAACCGGCCCGCCTCGGTCGCCCCATGAACGGGACGGGACGCTCAACGGAGCGTCAGGCTGAACGCGAAGGTCTGGCGTTCGTCCTGAGCCTCGGAGGCGATGGGCCAGCCGAAGCTGAAGGTGACCGGGAATGGCTCGATCATCCCCAGGGCGAAGCCTGCCGAGACCCGGGTCTGGTCGAAGTCCACCTGATAGGCCTCCGGGTCGAGCACCCCCGCGTCCACGAAGAGCGACCCCCGGAAGAGCTCGCGGCTGCGCGATGTCCCCGGCACGGGCTGCGTGTACAGCGGCACCCGGTACTCCGTCGTCGCCCGCAGGAACGTCTCGCCCCCGAGGGGGTACGCGCCCTCGTAGGGGCCCACGCCCCGGAAGCGGAACCCTCGACCGAACCTCGAGCCGCCGAAGAAGAAGCGCTCTCCGTAGTTCACGCTGCCCTCGTCCTCGTCGAAGGGCACGGCGAGCCCGCCCCCGAGCCCCAGGTAGATTCCAGGCGCCGCGGAGTCGGGGTCACTCGAGAGGTGGAAGTACCTGTCGAGGGAGGCCTCCGACTTCCAGAGGTTGGCGTCGCTGCCGAGCCCCCGCATGTAGAGGGAGTTGGTCCAGCGCGCCGACCAGCCGGACCGCGGCAGGCGCCGGTTGTCCAGGAAGTTGGCGCTGACCGAACCGGTCAGGCCCACGTAGTCCTCGGTGCCCTCGGAGTCGACGAGGGTCCGGGGGAGCTCGACCGTCCGGTCGAGGTCATCGGTGCGGATCGACTGGGTCCGGAAGCCGACGCTCGCCTGGTAGTCACCCTGCCCGAAGGCCCGGGTGAGCGCGGCCCGGAAGAAGCGCTTGTTCTCGTCGTGCGACCGGAAGACCCGGTCCCGGGCCTGCACCTCGAAGAGGAGACCCAGCGGGTCAAAGTAGCGCTGCAGGAAGTCGGGGTGGGAGTAGAAGACGCGCCAGTAGCTCACCTCGGAGCCCGGCGAGAGGTCGATGCCGAACGTCTCGTCGTTGCCGGTGAAGGCCTCCTTGCGGTAGACCTCGCCGAAGGTATCCAGGGCGCTCGACGGCAGGTTCTTCGCGTCGAAGTTGTTGACCTGGAGGGAGATGATCCCGACGAGCCCCTGGTCACTGGCGACCCCGCCCGAGAAGTTGGCGTTGATGGTCCGGCCCTCCTTCACCTTCACCACCGCGTCCACGAGGTCGGGCTCACCCTCCACCGGACGGTAGCGCAGCGAGGGCGGCGGGTGGGCGCCCTGGGCGTACTGGTCATCGAAGTACCCGGTGGCCCTCACCCTTCGCAGGCCGTCGCGTAGCTCCCCGGAGTCGACGCGCTCGCCTTCCAGCTGGGCGAAGCGACGCCGGATCACGTGGTCCTTCGTGGTCTCGTTGCCCTCGACCTCGAAGTAGCGCAGGAAGAAGCGGCGGCCCTCCTGGATCCGGTACGTGACCGCGACGGTCTTGTTCTCCACGTCGTACACGAGCTCCGGCGCGAGGAACGCCCAGCCGGCGGTCCGGGTGGGGTCGTCGAAGGAGCCCGCGTCGATGTGGCCCTCCTCCCCGTAGCGGTCCCTCATGGACTGGGCGTCGAGGGCGACCCGCACCGCCTCGTAGGTGACCCCGGGCTGGAGGGAGAGGAGCGAGCGAAGCTCCTCCTCCGGGAGGCTCAGCTCCACCTCCCGATACTCCGCCTCCTTGCGCCCGCCGGGAGTCAGCTCGACCATCTCCTTCTCGAAGGCCTTGAGGCTCACCGACGACACGGTGTAGGGCTCGCCCTCGTCGATCCGAAAGGTCACCTTGACCCCGCTGCGATCCTCGTTGAATTCCACGTCATAGCCGACGACGGCGTCGAGGTAGCCCCGGTCGCGGTAGACCTCGGAGATCGCCACCACGTCCTCCTCGACCACCTGCTCCACGAAGCGGTGCCCCCACCACGCGAAGAGCCCGCGCCCCTTCGTGCCGAGGGAGGCGGACTTCTCGAGGCTCTGCTTCCAGAACAGGAAGCCGATCTCGGGGATCGACTCGTTCCCCAGGACCTGGACATCCTTCACGTAGACCTTCGGACCCTCCCGGATCTCGAAGATGATCTCCTGGTAGCGCACCCCGCCCTCGCCGCTGAAGCGCGGCTCGACCTCGACGAAGTAGTAGCCCTGGCGGAGGTAGGCCGTCCGGATCCGCTCCGCGATCTTGTCCGCCTCGTCCACGTAGACCTCGACGCGGTCGTCAAGCTGGGCCCACTCGCGGAGGCGCTTCACGTCGAAGTTGTTGTTCCCGACGAAGCGGGGGTCGAGGTCAACCGGCGACTCGATGAACTTCAGGCGGACGCGCACCCCACCCTCGACCTCCTGGAAGAGGTACCCGCCCTGGGCGACCAGGATCCGGAAGTCACTCCAGAGGCGCTTCTGGGCCGCGGAGATCGAGTTGGGGATCGGCTGCCCCACCTCGATGCCGAGCAGGCGCACCACCTGGTCCGCGTCATGGGCAGTCAGACCGGACACCATGACGTCCATCACCACCGGGCGATCTCCCCCGAGTTGGAGGCCCATCGGGGGCCCCCCCTGCTGCCGCGCGGGGGTCGGGCTCGCCAATGCGAGCGCCCCGAAGGCGATCAGGGTGAGGAGTTGGACGAGGCGCACGGTGGTCCTGCTTTGGGCTCCCGTAGACCGCACCGAGGGGAGGGCGGGGCGGAGGGGGCTGGGAGCGTACAAAGCCAGCGCCCGGGATGGCTACAGCCCAGTGATGGGCTCTGCCATCGAGGGCTCGCGGTTGGAGAATCGCAGCATCGCCCCCTGGAACTGGAGTTCCACCGTGCCCGTGGCGCCGTTCCTGTGCTTCACGATCAGGACCTCTGCCTTGCCCTTGTTCTCGTCGATCGGGAAGTAGTACTCCGGCCGATAGAGCATGGCGACGACGTCGGCGTCCTGCTCGATCGAGCCCGATTCCCGCAGATCCGAGAGCTGCGGACGCTTCTCCTCCCGCGACTCGACGCTCCGGGACAGCTGCGCGAGCGTGATCAGGGGGATCTCCAGCTCCCGGGCCAGCTCCTTGAGGGAACGGGAGATCGTGCTGATCTCCTGCTGGCGGCTCTCCGCCTTGGCCGAGAGGAGTTGGAGGTAGTCGATCACGATCATGTCGAGGCCGTGCTCGGCCTTCAGCCGGCGGGCCCGGCTCCGGAGGGCCATGATCGACAGGCCGGGGGTGTCGTCGATGAACAGCCGGGCCCCCTTCAGCGCCCCGGCAGCCTCGACAAGGTCCGCGTACTCGCGGTCATGGAGCCGCCCGGAGCGGAGCCGGTGGGCCTCCACCTGTGCACGCGCCACGAGCATCCGCTGGACGATGGAGGCGCGGCCCATCTCGAGGCTGAAGAAGAGGACGGAGGGCGCGTACCCGAGGCTGTCGGCCACGTGGGTCGCCGCGTGGTCCATCAGGTTCAGCACGAAGGCCGTCTTCCCCATGGCCGGGCGGGCCGCGATGACGGTCATCTCACCGGGGTTGAAGCCGCCGAGCATCTCGTCCAGGTCGTAGAAGCCGCTAGGGATGCCCGTGAACTCCCCGCGCTCGCGCTGGGCCTCGAGGCCGTGGAAGACCTCATCGAGGATCGAGCTCACCCCGGCCGCGCCCCGGGTCTCGCCGCTGGCGGCGACGCTGAAGATCGCGGACTCCGACTCGTCGATCAGGGTCTGGACCTCGTCGCGATCGGGCGGCGTCTCCATGGCCTTGGCCACGATCTCGTTGGAGGCCTCGATGAGGCCGCGGAGCTTGGCCGTCTCGGCCACAAGCGACGCGTGATGCTTGACGTGCGCCGAGGTGCTCACCGAGCTCGCGACGTCGCCGAGGTAGCTGATCCCCCCCACCTCACCGAGCTTGCGGGTGGCCCGCAGGGTCGAGGTGAGCGTGACGCCGTCGACCACCTGGCCGCGGGCGTCCACGTCGATCATCGTCTCGTAGAGCAGGCGGTGGCGCCGCTCGAAGAAGTCCGCGGGCTTGCAGATCTCGGAGACCTCCACCAGCCGGTCGGGGCTCATCATGAGCGCGCCCAGCACGCTGCGCTCGGCCCCGAGATCGTGGGGCACCACCCGGTTGCCGCTCGAGGGCCGGTCTCCTGAGGACTCGCGTCCGCGCTCCCTCGGGAGATCGAACGAGGGCAGGTCGTCCGAGGAGCCAGGACCTGGGCCAGCCATCGGCGCTGACGGCGCGGCCGGAACCTCGGCCGGGGGCGACGGCACCTGCGGGGAGGGCGCGGCCTCGGTCGCTGCGGGGGCCACCGTCGGCTCCGCCTCGGACGGCGGGGACTCGGCGCCCTCCGGGCCCGAGTGAATCTCCGCCGCGTCGAAGCCGGCGTCAGCTTCCTCACCCTCGGTGAAGTCGTCGCTCTCCCCGGAGGCGGGCGAAGGTTCCCAGCCGTCCTCGCTGTCCCAGTCCGCTGCCGCTGCGGGGTCGCCTGCCCCTGGCGCGGGTGCGTCGTCGGAGGACCAGCGGCCCGGCGTGAACCCGCTCCCGGCGAACGCGTCGCCATGCTCGGGCAGGTCGTCCTCGCCGAGCTTCGGGTCGGGCCCGCTCCCCTCTTCCGGTCCAGGTCCCATGCCGCTCTGCTCGTCGTGCTGATTCAAGGTGACGGCCCGCCGCCGCGCGCGCGAGCTTCCCAGGAGGATAACGAGCGGAGCCCGGAGGGGCGTCCCCCCGGGCTCCACTGTTCTGTCGTTCGCGGGCCCCGCCCCCTCGGGCCGCCCTCACAGGCGCCCCGGGGCGGGGATCACGGGCGGTCAGTCGTCCGACGGCGGGCCGCCGGGGCCCTCCGCGCTGGCCTCGGCGTCGAGCGCGGCCTCGGCGGCCGCCTCGGCCTCGAGGGCCTCCTTCGACTTGCCTTCGGCCTCGACGTCCACGACGACCTCACCGAACTCGTCGTCCTTCACGTGGATCTTCACCCTGTGCTGACCGACGGTCTTGATGGGCGCGTCCAGTCGGACGTCCTTCTCCGCGAGGGTCACGCCCTGCTCGCCAGCGAGCTCGACGATCTTCGCGGCGTTGACCGACCCGTACAGGTTGCCGTTGGGATCCGACTTCATGGTGATCTTGAACTCGAGACCCTGAAGGCGTCCGACGAGCTCGGCGATCTCCTGGAGGCGGAGGGCCTCGGCCTCACGCACCTTGGCGGCGCGGCGGGCGATCTGGCGCTTGGCATCTTCCGTGGCGGGGATACCGAGGCGCTTGGGGTAGAGGTAGTTCCGGGCGTAGCCCGGCTTGACCTTGACCACGTCACCGACGAGGCCGAGGTGCTTCACGCTCTGTTGCAGTAGGACTTCGACGTCACTCATATCTGTGCTCCTTTCGTCGGATCGACGATCAGCCCACGAAGGGGAGAAGTCCGACGTGACGTGCACGCTTGATGGCCGACTTGAGCTGCTTCTGGCACTGCGTGCAGAAGCCCGTCCGGCGTCGAGAGAGGATCTGGCCCTGGGGGGTCAGGAACTTCTCGAGGTACTCGGTGCTCTTGTAATCGATGATGGGATCGTCGCAGTTCTTCGATCCGATCATGGTCGTGACGCGTCGCTTCATTGGATCAGCCCTCCCTCACGGGGTCAGGAGCCGTGGCGGAAGCCTCAGCGGGGATCTCCACCGGGATGTCGACGTCCGTGGCGGAGTCGGTCTCGTCTTCCTCGGGAATCTCGATCAGGTCGTCGTCGGGCGGCTCGGGCACGGTGTACTCCGCGCCGTCCTCCTCGGCGGCGAGCTTGCGCTCGTCCTCGGGGGTCTCCTCCACCCGGACCATCAGGTACCGGAGCACGGACTCGTTGAGCTCGAGGTCCCGGAGGAACCCCGGGATCTTGTCGCCCGGCATGTCGTGGTAGGCGAGGTAGAACGTCGCGCGGTTCTTGCGCTTCATGGGGTAGGCGAGCCGGCGCTCGTCCCACCGACGGCAGCAGTCGAGGCTGCCGCCGTACTTCGTGACCGTGTCGGTCACGATGGCTTTCGCCTTCTTCCAGTCCTGGCGCACGACATCGTTGTCGAGCAGGACCATGGTCTCGTAAGTCTGAGTCAAGGGTCTTCTCCGGGGTTAGGTGACGTCGTGCGCGATCAGAGATCACGCTGGTTCCAGCGGCTGTGGAACCGCGTCATGACATCGGCGAACGCCTCGCCTTCGAGCCAGGCCTCGATGGCCTCGGTCGCTTCCGCGATCGAGACCTCGATCTCCTGCCTCTCCGGTCCGGAGAACGCACTCAGCACATGACGCGCCGCGTCGGTGCCCGCACGACCGATCCCGACCCTGAGTCGAGAAAACCTGTCGGTCGCCAGGCGGTGGATGATGGAACGCATCCCGTTCTGCCCCCCGTGTCCCCCATGCGGGCGGAGACGGAGCTTCCCCACGTCGAGGTCCATGTCGTCATAGACCACGAGGATGGAGTCCGATGAGGGCTGAGCGGGCCCGTCCCTTCCCCCCTCGGCGGCCTCGTCCCCAGGATCGGGCGCCGGAGGCTGGGCGGGGAGTTCCCCGCGCCGGGCCAGCCAGCGCGCTACCGGGGCGACGATGTCACCGGAGCGGTTCATGAACGTTCCGGGCTTGAGGAGGAACGCCTCCCCGCCATCGGCGAAGCAGCGGGCCCACTCGAAGCCGCGGGGGCCCGTCCAGCCATCAAGGCGAGACGGTCCGCGAAAGAGCGTTCCGCGCTTCTCCGCCAGGTGATCGAGCACAGCGAACCCGACGTTGTGTCGGGTGCCGTCGTACTCGGCACCGGGGTTTCCAAGGCCAACAACCAGTCTTGCCATCGGGAGTTCGATCGCGGGGGACGCGGCGGTCAGCCCGGGGAGGGCGCGGGGGTCCGCTCCCGGGGGATCCCGGAAGCGGCGAAAGAGCGTAGCGGCGGCCGGGAGGGTCCGGAAGCCCCGCCGCGCCAGAAGGCTGCAGCGGGCGGCTGGATCCCACCCCGGGGCCGCGGGGGTCGGGTCAGTCGGCGGTCGCCTCGCCTTCCCCTTCCGCGGCCTCCTCGCCCTCTTGGGGCTCGGGAGCGGCGGCCTTGATCTCGCTGATGACGGCGATCTCGGTGTCCGGGTCGAGCACGAGGTCGATCCCCTCGGGCATCTGGACGTCGGAGGCCTTCACGTGGGTCCCCGGCTCGAGGCCGTCCACCGACACCTTGATGGCGTCCGGGATCAGCGACGGGATGCAGGAGATCGTCACCGTGTCGAGCTCGTGGTTGAGGATGCCAGCCGGGGTGCCGGTGAAGGCCAGCGGGACGCTGGACTCGGTCTTCTGGCCGCGGATCACGCGCTTGAACTCCACGTGGAGCAAGGTGTCGCCCAGGGCGTCCCACTGGAGTTCACGCACGATGGCGGACTCGGTCTTGCCGTCGAACGCCAGGTCGAACAGGTGGGCGTGGGCGCGGCGGGCCGCGTGGAACTCGGCCTCGTCGAAGTGGAGGTCCACGTGGGGGTGGTCGCTGTCGGCCTGGAGGCTCGCGATGGCGCGCCCCATGGCGCGGAGGCGGCGGGAGGCGCGGCTGCCGAGGGTCTCTCGGATCGCGCAGTCGATCTTGGCGTCGGTCATGTGATGTTCCTGGGTGGTTCGTCGCCCCCCGGGACCGCCGGGCGGAGCCCGAACCGGAGTGGCGCACAGGATTTGAAGGGCAAGAGGATAGTCAGCCCCACGCCCCGCCGGGGGCCCTGTCCAGCCAGAAATGTGGCGTCATCCGGCCAGCCCCCCCTCTCGGGGGCCAGCCGGCGCCGCGCGAGGGCCAGGACGCCCCACCGTGATGGGCCCCGCTGCCGGGACCACCGGGTCCGCTCGAGGCCCCTCCGCAGGCAGCCCGCAGGGCAGCCCGGCCGGGTCGCCCCGGGGTCACTCGAACAGGGAGCTGACCGATTCGGAGGTGTGGATGCTCCGGATGGTCTGGGCCACCAGGGGCGCGATGCTGCACACCTTCAGCTTCTTCGGCCGCTTCTCCCCCTGGGGGATCGAGTCCGTGACGAGGATCGCGTCCACGGGCGCCGCGTCCAGCCGGTCCACGGCGGGACCGCAGAAGACGGCGTGGCTGACGGCGATGACGATCGCCTTCGCGCCCTTGGTCTTGAGGATCGCGGCGGCCTGGGTGATGGAGCCGCCGGTGGAGATCATGTCGTCCACGATCACACAGTTGCGCCCCTCCACCTCACCGATGACATGCTCGATGATGGTCTCCGATCCGGAGATACGCCGCTTGTCCACGATCGCGAGGTCCGCGTTCAGGCGCTTGGCGTACGCCCGCGCCATCTTGGTGCCCCCCACGTCGGGGGTGACCACCACCGGATTGTCGAGCCCCATGGCCTCGACCTCGTCGAGCAGCACCGGGCGCGCGTAGAGGTGGTCGACGGGGATGTCGTAGAAGCCCTGGATCTGCGCCGCGTGCATGTCGAGGGTGACGACCCGGTCGGCGCCGCAGGCCACCAGGGTGTTCGCGACCACCTTGGCGCTGATCGGGACGCGCCCCTCGTCCTTCCGGTCCTTCCGGGCGTAGCCGTAGTACGGCATGACCGCCGTGATCCGCCCGGCGCTCGCGCGCCGGAGAGTGTCCAGGAGGAGCAGCAGCTCGACCCAGTTCTCGTTGACCGGTGGGCAGGTCGGCTGCAGCACGAAGACGTCTCGACCGCGGATGTCCTCGTCCAGCTTGATGTCGACCTCGCCGTCGGTGAAGCGCGCCACCCGGGCTGAGGCCAGGGGTTGGTCGAGGTTCTCCGAGATCGCCTTCGACAGCTCGACGTGGGCGTTCCCCGAGATGAGGGTGATGTCACCGTAGGCGCTGCTCATTGGACGGGGCCGCGACGGGGCGGCGAAGGTCTGGGGCTTGGGTTGGGGGGAAGATCGGAGCGGGGGGGGCTCTCGACGTGGTACCGCGGGCGGCGGGGGGGAGGGTCCGCGGTCTTGGGGTCAACTCTTCGGAGAGAGCTTACGGGCCGGCATCCCGACCCACGTCTCCCCTTCTTGCATCTCCGCCGAGCGGGTGATCACCGCGCCGGCACCGGTGGTCGCGGCAGGGGGCACCACGTTGGGGGCCACGACGATGGACCCGCTGCCGATGAAGGCGCCGTCCCCCACCGTGGTCGGGTGCTTCTCCTTGCCGTCGTAGTTCGCGAAGATCGTCCCGGCGCCGATGTTGGCCTTGGCGCCGATGCGGGTGTCCCCGAGGTAGCTGAGGTGCTTGGCCTTGGAGCCGCTCCCGAGGGTCGAGTTCTTCATCTCGGTGAAGTTGCCCACCTCGGCGGTGTCCTCGAGCACCGCTCCGGCGCGCAGGTGGGTGAACGGGCCGACCTCGCATCCCTCACCGACCTTGACGCCGGACCGGATCACGGTGCACGGCAGGATCTCGGTCCCGCAGCCGATCTCCACGCCGTGATCGATGAACGTGGTGGCGGGGTCCATGATCCGCACGCCGGCGGCCATGTGCTGCTCAAGGATCCGCATCTGGACCTGCCAGCGCACCTCGGCGAGCTGACCGAGATCGTTCACCCCCTGGGCCTCGCCCGCGTCCTCGAGGACGAGCGGCAGCACGGGGCGCCCGCCGGCGTCGGCCATCCCGACCAGGTCGGTGATGTAGTACTCGCCCTGGGCGTTGTTGTTGTCCAGCCGCTCGAGGTCCCCGTCCAGGGTCCCCCGGTCGAAGCAGTAGACCCCGAGGTTGGTCTCGTTGACCATCCGCTCCTCTTCCGAGGCGTCCTTGTGCTCGACGATCCGCTCGAAGGAGCCGTCCTCCCGGCGGATGATCCGGCCGTACCCCGTGGGGTCGTCGATGATGGCCGTCAGGATGGAGACCGCGCCGGGCGCTCCGGCGCCCATCTGCGCGTCCACCAGGGACTGCATGCTCTCGGTGGAGAGCAGGGGCATGTCGCCGTAGGTCACGACCACCCGCTCGGTGTCCCCAAGGGCAGGCGCCGCCACCTGCAACGCGTGACCGGTGCCCAGCTGGGGCTCCTGGAGGACGAACTGCAGGTCCACCCCGGGGAGCTCGCGGCGCGCGGCGGCCTCGACCTCGGCCGCCCCGTGCCCCACCACCACCACGATGCGGTCGGGGGACAGCCCCTCGGCCGCGCCGAGCACCCAGCCGAGCATGGACCGCCCGCAGAGTTCATGGAGACACTTGGGGGTCTCGCTCTTCATGCGCGTGCCCTTGCCTGCGGCGAGGATCACGACGGTGGTTCCGGAGGTCATCGGGGTCCCTTGGGGGCGGGGAAAGCGGGCAGGTGGACTCACTGCGAGGGCCGGTCCAGGGGTCCACACGGGAACCCGGGGCGCGGCCGACGAGCGGTGTGGCCTCATGATGCTGGGCAAGGAAGGTGCGTCAAGGCGCACAGCGTCCAATCGGAGACTTCCCCCCGGCAGGTGCCGCCGGATAGGGTCCGCCCATGGCCTCCCCCCTCCAGGTGAAACGACGGCTCTCCCTCCTCATCGGCTGGGCAGCCGACCGCCGCGTGCCCAGCATCCTCCGTGGGCCGCTCTACAGGGGCTATGCCGCCTTCACCGGCGCGGACATGGGAGAGATGCGAGGCCGCCCCCAGGACTACCCTAGCCTAGGCGCGTTCTTCGTCCGGAGGCTGGAGGACGGCGCCCGGACGGTCAGCGACGACCCGGCCCGGCTGCCCTCCCCCGTGGATTGCATGGTCCAGGCCAGCTCCCCCGTGACGAACGGCATGGTGCTGGAGGCGAAGGAGCGCCGCTACCCGATCCGAACCCTCCTCGCGGGCGTGGGCGAGGACGTGGACCTCGACGGCGGGCACCAGTTCACCCTCTACCTGGGCCCCAAGGACTACCACCGGATCCACTGCCCCCTGGACGCCGAGCTCACGGAGGTCGTCCACGTCCCCGGGGATCGGCACAGCGTCCAGCCGAGCGTCCTCGAGCGCCGCCGGGTCCTCCCGGTGAACGAGCGCGTCGTCTGCCGCCTCGAGTCGGCACAGGGGACGTTCTTCATGGTCCTGGTGGGCGCGGTGGTCGTCGGGCGCATCCGCGTGGTCGGCGTCGACCCCCTCCACCGCGGCCCGATCGAGCCCGCGCGAGCCTTCAGCCGGGGAGAGGAGTTCGGCCGCTTCGAGATGGGCTCGACCGTCGTACTGGTGACCCCGCCCGGCTTCCACGCCCCCACCGCGGACCTTGGGGCCACCGTCCGAATGGGCGAGCCCATCGCGGACCTCTCCGCCGTCCAGCCCTGATGCGCCCCCCCATGCCCCCCGCCCTGGTGCGGCTCGCCGTGGCAGTGGTCCGGTTCCTCCCCGAGGAGCTCGACGCGTTCGCGGCGATGGCCGGCCCCCGGCCACTGGAGCGCGCGGAGAAGGAGGCCCTGCTCCAGTGCCACCTGTTCTGCGGCTTCCCCAGGACCATCGCCGCGCTGGACCACCTGCGTGGCGCCGGGATCCAGGCGGGGGACCCTGGCCCCGCCGGCTCCCCCGGGGCCGGCAGGGAGCTCTTCGACCGCATCTACGGGGACGGCGCGGACGGCGTCCGCGACCACCTGCGGTCCCTCGACCCCGATCTCGCAGAACTGGTGGCCGGACACGCCTACGGCTCCGTGCTCTCCCGGGACGGCCTCGACGCCCGGGATCGGGAGCTCCTCGCCGTGGTGATGCTCGCGGCCACCGGGCACGACCGCCAGCTGGCCAGCCACGCGCGCGGGGCCATCCGGTGCGGGGCCGAACCCCACGAGGTCGCGGCGGCGCTGGACGCCGTCGAGGATCTGGTGCCCCCCGCCCGAATGGAGCGGGCCAGGGACGTCACGGCTCGCTTCACCCGCGCCGACTGACGGGCGCCGACCGCGGGAAACGCCCCGTCGCCCCTCAGCGCCTGGCCCGCCGAGTCCCGCGCACCTCGGCGTCGAGGAGCGTCATGGGCTTGGCCGACCTCAGGCGGACCACGTCCTCCGCCGCGGCGGCCTTGTCGAGGAAGCGGGGGAAGTCGAGGACCTCCCCGTTCACGATGGCCCGCTCCAGGGACGAGGGCCCGAGCTCCAGCTCGATGGTCGCCTCCTCGCCGTCGGTGAGCCCCTTGAACGGTCGCTCCAGGAAGGTCCCGGGCAGCTCGGCAGCCCCGTCCTCCACGTGACGTAACAGCGCGCCCAGGTCACCGGATCCGAACCAGGCCCGGGGCTGGAAGGGATCGCAGGCGAGCAGCAGGTGATACCCCCGGACCGACACCGCCACCAGGTGCCCCTCGGGTCGGTGATCCCCGGGGCGCACCCGCAATCGGATGAGGACTGGCTTCTCGAGGTTCAGTGGAGCGAGGAGCGCGAGGTGCGGCCCCCTGGACGTCCCCGTGAAGTCCGACCGCTCCTCCAGCTCCGCGAGGAGGGCGAGGCCCTCCGGGCGCAGGGCCCAGCGCCCAGGGCTCCAGGCCCCGATCCTCTCCCGGCCCCGGGGAAGGGGCCTTGCGACCCCGAGCTCCCGCGTCGAGCTGCCGTCCTCCACCATGTCCCAGACGAGCCGAACCTGCCGCCCCACCGAGGCCTGGTTGGGCACGCCGAAGACCTGCTCCACCCCGGGGAGCGGCGCCAAGCCCGGCGCCGCCTCGCCCCGGTCCGGGGGGCCCGAGGTCGTCCCGCGCCGGTCGGGGCGCTCCTCGGCGAACCGGCGTACCCGCCGCTCTAGGTCCGCGGGTAGCAGCTCGTCGCTCGGGTGGTCCTGTAGCCGGATGCGTCGCCGCGCCGCCTCCGCATCACCCTCCGCGGCCAGGAACGCCGCCGCCGCCAGCTGGTCCACGGGGGACAGGCGGTCTGGATCCAACAGCCCGGCGAAGCGCAGCACATCGGCCCCCTCGAGCACCCGCTCGGCGGGGGCGCCCGTTCGCTGCGAGGGGCTCAGGAAGACGGGGATGCGCTGATCTCGTCCTGCGGTCAGCTGGAACCCGAGCCGCCGTGCGCTGGACGCGCGCGCGCCGACCCGGCCCCGCACCGGGATCCGCTCGAAGTGAACCTCCACCGTCTGCCCCGCTCGGGCCTCGATGCCCTGCGCCGCGCGATCGAGCACCATGTCGAGGAGCTCGGTCTCGCGGACCCGCGCGCGGATCGCGGCGTGGGTGGACTTGCGCCAGGGCTCCGCGAGCGCCCCGTTAAGGGCCTGCCGCACGGCCGCGTAGTCTCGCCGCTTGCGCAGGGGGCCGAGGTCCTCCTCGAGCTCGAGCAAGGCCAGCTCGGCGAGCTCCTCACGCCGCACCGCCTCGGCCACGGAGAGCGCGGCCCGCACCTCGTTCACCTCGCTGACGAAGGGCGCACGGAACTCGGCGGTGAGCTGGCCGACGTCGAGGCCGAGGGTCGCGGACTTCGCCGCGAGGGCGTCGTTGAAGCTGTCCACCACCGAACGCTCGCCCTTGACCCGCCCCGCCTGGATCTCGTCCAACGCCGCCTGGCGCTCCGCGTCGATGAAGTCGGTGACCTCGTCGACGGCCGCGGCCATGCGGTAGCGAACGTTCGAGCGGTCGCTGCGGGCGAGGGCGTCGACCTCCGAGGCCACCTCCAGCCGCTCGGAGGCGTCGAGCCCGCGCAGATCGAGCTCGAGCCCCTCAAGCTCCAGCCAACCCTCGGAGTCCGCGCGGTCAAGGAAGGCGTCCGCCTCGGCCCAGCGACGCGACTTCAGCAACCCAGCGATGCGGCTTCGCACCAGGTCCGGGTAGGCGAGCCGCAGCGCGGCAGCGGCCGCTTCCCGCGCCAGGCGCCGCTCCGCCTGGACCTGCTCCGACCGAGACCGGCGCCAGTGCTCCGCCTCGAGCCGGGCCGCCCCGGCGGGCAACCGATCCAGGGAGGCGAAGCCCGTGGCCTGACGAAGGCGCTCGTCCAGCCCGTCGCCGCAAGCTCGCGCGGCCCGGTCAAACGCGTGCTCCTGGAGCGCCCCCTGCACCTCCGACTGGGCCCCCGAGAGGCACCGGGAGACATCCTCGGCCAGGGCCCCCTTGAGCCGCACGAGGAGCTGGTCACGGAGGATCCGCCCGGACCCCGGGACCTCCTCGGGGCGCTGGGCGCCAAGGTCTGCGAGGGCCGCTGCGAGCGTCATGCTGGACGACTCGAACCCGTCCCGGATCGCGAGCAGCTCCGGCCAGTCCTCCAGGACCTCGCCGTACCGGGGGGCGACCTCCTCCACTGGATCCTCCCAGGGCCTGGCGGTCATGACCCAGGTGAGCGCCACGGCGGCGGCCCCCACGGCCGCCACGAGCGCTCCGCCTAGCCACCGCGGGCGCCGCGACGCGTAGGGGTCCAGGCGACTCCCTCGCAGGTCGAGCCGCCGGCGCTCCCGCAGGAGCTCGATGTCCGCCACCAGCTCCCAGGGCTCCTGATAGCGCTGCGCCGGATCGCGGGTCAGGCACTTGCGGAGGAGGAGCGAGAGGTCCCGGGAGAGCCCCGGGATGATCGCGCGCGGGTCCTCCACGGGATCGTGGAGCACGCGGGCCAGGACCTCCGCCACGCCGTCCGTTCCGTCACCGTCCGCCTTGAAGGGCGGGCGGCCGCACACCGCGTGGTACATGGTGGCGCCGATCGACCAGATGTCGCTGCGGATGTCCGCCTGTCCGGGGTCGCGCGCCTGTTCAGGGCTGATGTAGTGGGGCGTGCCGAGGGTCGCACCCGTGCGAGTGATGGCAGGGTCGTTCTGCCCGACGGCCAGCCCGAGGTCCACCAGCAGCGCCCTCCCCCGGCCGTCGATGAGGATGTTCGCCGGCTTGATGTCTCGGTGCACCACCCCCACCTCGTGCGCGTGCTGCAGCGCATCGCAGAGGGGGCTGAACAGCCGGAGGACCTCACGCTCGGTGAGGGAGCCCCGCTCGGCGATCCGGCGGCCGAGGGAGACCCCCTCGACCAGCTCCATGGCGTACCACCAGACACCGTTGACCTCCCCCATGTCGATGGCGGAGATGATGCTCGGGTGAGCGAGCCGCGCGGCGAGGCGTGCCTCACGCTTCAGCCGCTTGACCGCCCGCACGTTGGTCACGAGCTCGGGGTGCAGCGCCTTGAGGGCGACCTCGCGTTCCACCGCCTCCTGCCGCGCACGGTAGACAACGCCGGTCGCGCCGCGGCCGAGGACGCCGAGGACCTCGAACCCCGGGATGGAGGGGGGCGAGGGCTCACCGTCGCTGACGGTCCGCGTCCGCTCGAGGAACGCCTCCGCCTGGGAGGGGTCCAGCTCGACGAGGGAGTCGTCCTGGGGGTCGCGATCGGTCTTGGTCATGGGAGGCGCCGGGGGCGCTCGACTCAGGCGTCTCCGCCCTCGGGCTCGTCTTCGCTCGCGCCCTTGGTGCCACCTCGGCGGCGCGTCTTCCCGATACCGTACTTGTCCAGCTTGCGCTGCAGCGCGAAACGGCTGATCCCCAGCGCGGTGGCCGCCTTGCTCTTGTTCCCTCCCGCCTGGGCAAGGGCGGCCTCGATCGAGCGGCGCTCCAGGTCCGCGACGGCCGAGCGGATGTCGCCCGCCTCGAGGACCGCGCCTGCGGCTGCGGGGCTCGAGGTTCGACCGTAGCCCTCGACCACCGACCGTGAGAGGTGCTCCACCCGGATCTGCTCGTCCGCCACCACGAGGAGCCGGCGCATCTCGTTCTCGAGCTCCCGCACGTTGCCAGGCCAGTCGTGGCTGCAGAGCACGGCGACCACGTCATGGGGCAGGGACGGGACCTCTCGGCCAGCCTCCCTCGCCGCCCGCAGCAGCAGGTGCTCGGCCAGCAGCGGGATGTCGTCGCGGCGATCCCTGAGCGCCGGCAGGTCCACGCTCAGGACCGCGACCCGATAGAAGAGGTCCTCACGGAACGTGCCCTCGCGGACCATCTCCTCCAGGTTGCGGTGGCTCGCGGTGAGGATGCGGACGTCGACCCGCACGGTCCGATCCGAGCCGAGCACGCGGAACTCGCCCTCCTGCAGGACCCGCAGGAGCTTCTTCTGCATCTCGGGGCTCATGTCCCCGATCTCGTCGAGGAACAGGGTGCCGCCGTCGGCCTGCTCGAGGAGGCCCTTCTTGGCGCGGTACGCGCCGGTGAAGGCCCCCCTCGCGTGACCGAAGAGCTCGGACTCGAGCAGGGTGTCGGGGAGCGCGGCGCAGTTCTCCGTCACGAAGGGCTTCTCCCGACGGGAGCCGTTGCGGTGGATGGCCCTCGCGATGAGCTCCTTCCCGGTGCCGCTCTCCCCGTGGATCAGCACGGGGAGGTCCGACTCCACGACCCGATCCAGGGTCTGGAAGACGGCCGTCATCGCGTCCGAGGCCCCCACCATCTGGCCGTAGTCGTAGCGGCTGCGCTCCCGGTCGAGCTCCTTGCGGACCACGGCCAGCTCGTTCCCCTGGTCGCGGACCTTGCGCCCGAGCTGCTCGTTCAGGCGTTCGATCTGCTTGGCCGACGCCTCCATGGTCCGGTTCTGCTCCCGGAGCGACGCCACGAGCCGCGCGTTCTTGAGGGCGCACGAGGCCTGGCCGCTGAAGAGCTCCATGAGCTCGAGGTCATCCGCGCCGAAGGCCCCCCGCTGGAGCCGGTTGTCCACGTAGAGCACCCCGATGGCGCTGCCGTCGAGGAAGATCGGCAGGCACATGACCGAGCGAAGCCGCAGGTGCTCGACGCTGGCCATCCCGTCGAAGCGGTCGTCCTCACTGGCGTTGACCGACAGCACCGGGCGACCCGTGGAGGCCGCGCGCCCGGCGATCCCCATGGAGAGCCGCGACCGCGGGACGACGATGTCCGACTGGTCGAAGTTCCTGGCGATGCTCACGGTCATCTTGTTCACGTCGAGGGCCCCGCTCGTCCGGCCGACGCCCGGGGAGTCCTCCTCGAGGAGCACGAAGCCCCTCTCTGCGCCCACGAGGGCGACCGCGGAGTCCACCAGGAGCCGCAGCAGCCTGGGCAGCTCCACCTCGCTGCTCAGCTCCCTCGTGATGCTCGCGAAGGCGCGCAGCGTCTCACGATCCCGGGACCCTGCCCCGGTCATCGTCTCGGAGCCCCCCATGGTCGCGGCGGCCCCGGTCTCATCGGGCTCCAGCACCAGGTCCACGCCCCCGACGCAGATGCGGTCCCCGAGCCCGACCTGCTGACGCTCCACCCGCTGCCCGTTCACCAGCGTCCCGTTGGCGGAGCCCAGGTCGATGATCCAGGGCGCCCCCTCGATCAGCTCGATCCGCGTGTGGTGGCGGGACACCCGGGAGCTCTTCAGGCGGATGTCGTTGTCCACCGACCGCCCCACAGTGAGGGCAGGCTTGTCCAGGGCGAGCTCCGCCCGGACACCGTCTTCGACGACCGTCAATCGCATGTTCATGGCACCGTGGGCCGCCGGATCGGTGAGCGGGACTGGGGATCCAGGCCGGCGGCCTCGAAGAGCGATACCGCACAGACCCGCCTCGGTCCCCGCCTGACCGTTCGAAAATCGCACACAGGCCGCCCAGCGCACACCTAAGGCACTGCACAAGAAGCACTTGTGGCCCATAATGCCGCACCATAGAGTGTCCCGCATGAGCGAGCGCTGGTACGAGGAGGGCCTGCCCTTCACCTGCACGGCCTGTGGGAATTGCTGCAAGAGCCGCGGTGAGTACAGCCACGTCTACCTGCGCGAGGAGGAGGTCACCGCCATCGCCCGGCACCTGGAGATGGACCCGGTGGAGTTCGTCCGGACCCAGGTCCGCGTGGAGGACGGCTGGATCACCCTGCTGCCGGGCCTCTCCCGGTGCCAGTTCCTGGACGACGCCGGCCGGTGCACGGTCTATCCCGTGCGGCCTGTCCAGTGTCGCACCTGGCCGTTCTGGGACATCAACCTCGACCAGAAGACCTGGACCGAGGAGGTCAACGCCACCTGCCCGGGGTCCCGGGACGGCGCGCTCCACAGCGCCGACACGGTGGACGCGATCGCCAAGGCGACGGAGGACTGGTACGAGGACCGGATGGAGCGCTGGAGCGGCCCGGAGCCCGGGTCGGCCGAGGACCCGGCCTGAGCGGCGCGAGGGGCCTGAGCGGCGCGAGGGAGCCTGGAGGCCCCCCTCGAAGCTCACTCCCCCTTGTACTCGGGCTTGCGCTTCTCGGCGAAGGCGGCGAGCGCCTCGAGCCGATCCGTGGTCGGGAGGACCTTCTCGTAGCAGCGCGCCTCGATCTCCAGCCCCTCCCCGATGGGGGCCTCGGTGCCCACGTCGATGGCCTCCTTGGCCGCCCGCACCGCGACGGGGCCGTTGGCGGCGATCGTCGCGGCGAGCTCGCGCGCGGCGTCATCCAGCGACTCCCGCGGCGCGATCCGGTTCACCAGCCCGATGCGCTCCGCCTCGGCGGCGCCGATCTTGCGGCCGGTGAGGATGAGGTCCTTGGCGCGGCTGGCCCCGATGAGCCGGGGCAGGCGCTGGGTGCCGCCGGCACCTGGGATGATGGCCAGGGTCGTCTCGGTCAGCCCGAACATGGCCTCCTCAGCGGCCACCCGGAGGTCGCACGCCAGCATCAGCTCCGTGCCCCCACCGAAGGCGAAGCCCTGCACGACCGCGACCGTGGGCTGGGGCATCGCCGCCACGTCATCCATGAGCCCGCGGATGTTCCGCACGAAGTCAGGCACCCGCTCGGCGGGCATGGTCTTGCGCTCCTTGAGGTCCGCGCCGGCGCAGAAGGCCCGCTCCCCGGCGCCGGTGATCATGATGCAGCGGATCGTGAGGTCCCCCTTGAGCTCCTCCAGCAGCGTCCGGAATCGCCGCAGCGTCGGGAACGAGAGGCAGTTCATGACGTCGGGACGCTCGATGCAGAGGCGGACCAGGTCCCCCTCCCGGGTCATGGAGACGAGCCCCGGCTCGACGGGCACATCGGCGGGGAACTGATCGGCCACGGAGCCTCCGGAGGGGGAGGCCTGGGAGCTTGCCTGGGTCATGGGTGGTCGTCTGGCGTCGCGAGAGTCCTTGGGAACTACGCCTTGCGGATGCGGGCGCGTTGCAGAGGATAGGCGAGTCCCCTTCCCGGCGACGCTCACTCCCAAGGATTCACCACGCCCCCGGCGCCCTCCCCATGCTGCACTGCTCCAAGGCCCTCACGGCACTGGTCGCCTCCGCGACCACCTTCCTCGCGATCCAGGCCCAGGACGACATGCTCGGCTACCAGGACACGCCCGTCCTGCCCGGCACGAAGTGGCACGTCCACGACGGGCTCCGCCCCCAACCGACGGTCGTGACGCCCGGCGCCGCCGGGGTCGCCGCCACGGCGCCCAGCGACGCGGTGATCCTCTTTGACGGGACCTCCACGGACCGATGGACCGGCGGCCCCTGGAAGCTGGAGGACGGCGCGATGGTCGTGAACGGCAAGGGCGCGATCCGGAGCAAGGACGAGTTCGGCGACTGTCAGCTCCACCTTGAGTGGAAGGCCCCCACCTACGGGGACGCGAAGGGCCCCGGAGGTCAGGGCCGCGGCAACTCAGGCGTGTTCTTCTTCGGCCGCTACGAGATCCAGGTCCTGGACTGCTACGGCAACCAGACCTATCCCGACGGGATGACCTCGGCCCTCTACGGCCAGGAGCCCCCGATGGTCAACGCGTGCCGGCCCGCGGGCGAGTGGCAGACCTATGACATCTGCTTCAGGGCTCCGCGCTTCACCGACGCCGGCGAGCTGCAGTCCCCCGCCATGGCCACGGTCTTCCTGAATGGCGTCTGCGTCCACCACGGACGCGCCATGGACGGCGCCACCGGACACCGGGCGCTCGCCAAGTACTCGGCCCACGGCCCCAAGGGACCGATCCAGCTCCAGGACCACGGCAACCCGGTCGCCTTCCGGAACATCTGGGTCCGCCCGCTGGAGCTCGCTCGCTGAGCCCCGTGGAGGGGGCCGGCGCCGGGCGCTAACCGAGGGGGGCCCCGTCCCCCTCAGCCCCCTCCCGCGTCCCCTCGTCGACGTGGCGCGGGAGCCGGGCGAGGACCCGGGCCGACCGACGCCGGATCGCCCGCTCCCAGGCGGGCAAGGCCCCAGGGGAGAGAGCCCGCAGCCGGAAATACTCTGGAAGCAACTCCCCGAGGAGCGCCTCCCGGTACTCCTCCCCACCGGAGAGGTGGAGGGCCGAGAGGTCCTTCTGGAACCAGCGTGCCCTGGGCCGCCGTCCCCACCGGGCGCGCCCCAGGTCCAGGAGGACGAGCTCGCCGTCCCCCTCCCGCTCGACCACGTGCTGGAGGTAGAGGTCCCGGTGGTACCAGCCCGCGCCGTGGAGGCGAGCCGCGAGCTCGGCGAGCCGCAGGGCGTCGGCCCTGGCGCGATGGACGGGATCGGGGTCCGCGGCGATGGCCTGGCGCAGGGAGCGCCGGTGGGGCACCTCTCCCATGAGCACCATGGAGCGCTCGAGCCGGGGGCTGCGGGCGTGGAGGATCGGCTCGGGCACCGGGAGACCCAGGCTGAAGAGCGCCATGAGGGCGTCGTACTCTGCCCGGGCAGGGTCCGGCCCAAGGCGGCCGAGCCAGCTCCGCACGCGGTCAAACCGCTTGACCACGACCCGTCCCCCTGGCGGCGAAGGCTGCGCCCCCTGGGGCCACGGGAAGGTGACCCGTCCCGGAATCGCACGCCAGGTTGTCTCCGGCTCCGCCCCCATCGCCGAGGCCAGCTCGGCCCTCGACCAGCGCCCCGCCGATCGGGAGTCCGAACCCGCCTCCCGCTCGACCACCTGGAGGTCGCTCGCGAGCTGGATCGGATCGGGTCGGGGGGGCATGGCTGCATCGGAGCCGGAGAGGGCGCGGCTCGTCAACCGGAACTCCCATATCGAGTGCCGCTCAATTTCTTCGGTATAGGGTTCCACGGCTCCTTCCTGATCGCTCGAATGGCGTTGAGCCCTCGGCGCGCCCCCATCTCTCGATGGCCGCGCCGCTGGCTGATCCCCTCCCGATCAGAACCTCTCCCCATCAAAGGGTCGCGAGCCGCCAAGCGTCCTCCGACCCGCCTGCGTCCATGTCTTCCGGTTCCGCCGTCGCGACGCACGCGCACAACGACGAGTTCAACCCCTTCCTGTCCATGCAGAAGGGGTTCGATACTGCCGCCGATCACCTCGGTCTCGAGCAAGGGGTAAGGAAGGTCCTATCGATGCCCGACCGTGAGCTCACGGTCAACGTCCCGGTCCTGATGGACGACGGTTCGGTGCAGGTCTTCACCGGGTACCGCGTCCAGCACAACACCCTCCGCGGACCGAGCAAGGGAGGCATCCGCTTCAGCCCGGACGTGGACATCGACGAGGTCCGCGCCCTGGCAGCCTGGATGACCTGGAAGTGCTCCGTGGTCAACGTCCCCTTCGGCGGCGGCAAGGGCGGCGTGATCTGCGACCCGCGCAGCATGTCGATCGGGGAGCAGGAGCGGCTCACCCGTCGCTACACCACCGCCATCCTCGACATCATCGGCCCCGACCGTGACGTGCCCGCCCCGGACATGAACACGAACGAGCAGACGATGGCGTGGATCATGGACACGTACTCCATGCACGAGCGCAAGACGTCCACCGCCGTCGTGACGGGCAAGCCCCTGTCCATCGGTGGTTCCCGCGGGCGCCGGGAGGCCACGGGCCGAGGGGTGATGATCTCCGCCAACGAGGCGCTGAAGATGATCGGACTGCGCCCGGAGGACACCCGCGTGGTCGTCCAGGGCGCCGGCAACGTGGGCGGCCTCGGCGCCATGCTCCTCCACCGCGAGGGCTACCGCATCACGTCCATCAGCGACATGTACGGCTACATCGTGAACGAGCGCGGGCTCGACATGCCGGCCGTCCTCAACCACCTGCGCGAGAAGCGGACCCTCGAGGGCTTCGACGGCGCCGACTACGCCACCGACGGCAAGGCCCAGCTGGAGCTCGACTGCGAGCTGCTGGTCCCCGCCGCCACGGAGAACCAGATCACCACCGAGAACGTGGACCGCATCAAGGCGCGGCTGATCGTGGAGGGCGCCAACGGCCCCACCACCGCGGCCGCCTCCGAGGCGCTCTCCAAGCGCGGGGTGACCATCGTCCCGGACATCCTCGCGAACGCCGGCGGCGTGACCGTCAGCTACTTCGAGTGGGTCCAAGACCGCATGGGCTACTTCTGGACGGAGGAGATCGTGAACTCCCGCCTCGAGCAGATCATGGTGCAGGCCTTCTCCGAGGTCCGGCAGACCTCCGAGAAGTTCGGCGTGGACCTCCGGACCGCCGCCTACATCCTCTCGATCGATCGAGTCGCGTCCGTCTACCGGATGCGCGGTCTCTTCTCCTGAGGGCGCCATGGCTTCCAAGCAAGACGTCGAGCCCCACGAGGGAGGCTTCCCGAGCACGCCCCAGCTCGACGAGGAGACCCCGTTCCGGACGATGATGGCCAACTTCGACGAGGCCGCCCGACGGATCGGCCTCGACGAGCAGGAGTACAAGATCCTCCGCAAGTCCGACCGGGAGATCGCGGTGTCGGTCCCCGTCCAGATGGACGACGGGTCCATCCAGCTCTTCGACGGGTACCGGATCCAACACAACGCCGGGCTGGGCCCCTTCCACGGCCCCCTGCGGGTGGACGGCAACCTCAAGATCACCGAGCTGCGCGCCCTCGCGGCCTGGATGACCTGGAAGTGCGCGCTGCTCGGCATCCCCTTCGGCGGCGCCGCCGGCGGGATCGTCGCGGACCGGGCGAATCTCAGCCGCGCCGAGCTCGAGCGCGCCGTACGCCGCTGGACCGCCAACCTGATCGGGACCATCGGCCCCGACCGGGACGTGCTCACCCCCGAGTTCGCCGACGACGCCGACCTCATGGCCTGGGCCCTCGACACCCTCGCCGGACACACGGACGGCGCCGCCAACTCGGCGGTGAGCGGGAAGCCGCCCGAGATGGGCGGGAGCGCCAACCAGGAGGACGCGGTGGCCCGCGGCCTGCACGTGATCCTCCGCCTCGCCTCCGCCCACTTCGGGCTCGGACCCGCCGGCGGCCTCTCCGTCGTCATCCAGGGCGCCGGGGTCGTGGGCGGCAACCTCGCCCGCATCCTCCACGAGGAGGGGCACAAGGTGGTCGGGCTCTCCGATGTCCACGTGGCCCTGCACGACCCCGACGGGCTGGACGTGCCCGCGCTGCTCAAGCACCGCTTCGCCCACGGCCGCCTCCCCGAGACTGTCAGCGGCGCCACCGCGGTCACGGAGGAGGAGTTCCTCCGGCTCCCGTGCGACGTCCTCGCGCCGTGCGCCATCTCCATGGCGGTCCACTCGCGCAACGCTGAGTTCATCCAGGCGCGCATGATCCTCGAGGGGGCCCACGGCCCCGTCAGCCCCCGGGCAGACAAGATCCTGGTTCGAAGGGAGATCCCCGTGGTCCCCGACATCCTCGCGAACGGCGGCGGCGCGGTCCTCGCCTACTTCGAGTGGATCCAGAACCGTACGGGCTACGCCTGGATGGAGGAGGTCGTCGCCGCGCGCCTGCGCCGCTACATGCGTGAGGCGTGGGACGGCGTCCTGGAGATCCAGGACGAGTTCGACTGCACCCTCCGGGCGGCGACCCACATCATGGCGGTGCGCCGGGTCTCCGAGGCCGAGGCGGCCCGCGGCGTCTACGCCTGACCCTGCCCCTTTTCGGGGCAGCGCCTCAGCGCATCGCCGGGACCGGGAGACGGTCCGCCTCGGCGGCGAAACCTGCGGCGCGCAGCACCTCGCGCGCCACCTGCAGCAGGGCGGCGTTGTCCCCGGCCTCCGCCGCGAGGCGCCTCGCCTCGGCCGCCGCGCCGTCCCGGTCCCCGGTCATGAACAGGACCTGGGCCAGGTGGGCGCGCAGGACCACCGGGGCCCCGTCGAGCAGGAGGCCCTCGCGGATCACGCGGGCGCTCTCGGCGCCGCGGTTGAGCTCCATCAGCAGCCGCCAGAGCTGATCCCGGGCGGCCGCGAGGCTCGGGTCCAGGGTCAACGCGCGCTGCAGGTCCTCGATCGCCCCGTCCGGGTCCCCCGCGACGAGGGAGAGGACCCCGCGCTGGGCGATGAGGGGCGGCGCATCCGGCATCAGGGCGAGCCCTTCCTCGATCACGGCGCGCCCCTCGTCGGCGCCCTTGGACTGGGCCAGGAGCTCCGCGAGGCGCACGCGGGCCTCGATGAACTCGGGGTTGAGGGCCAGCGCCGCCCGCAGATCCTCGACCGCGCCCTCGGGGTCGCCGGCGATGAGCCGGAAGGTCCCGCGCTGTGAGAGCAGGGGCGGCGAGTCCGGCGACAGGAGGAGGCCGGCATCGACCACGCCGCGGGCCTCCTCGAGGCGGTTCGATTGGCCGAGCAGCTCCGCGAGGCGGACCACCGCGGGGACGTGCTCGGGGACCTCGGCGAGGACCGCACGATAGGCCGCCTCGGCACGCGGGAGGTCCCCCCTCGCGCGCATCTGATCGGCGGCCAGCGTCCGGAGGCCGACGCCCGCGCGGCCGAAGAGCAGGGCCTCGGAGAGGCGCTCCTCGAAGCCCGGGATGTCGCCCACGAAGAGGCTGCCCCAGGCCAGTCGCATGGTGTTCTGCAGGGACCGCACGCCCGACCGGGCCCGGATCACCCGGGAGCTCTCGAGGAGCCGCTCCGCCGAGGCGAGCTCCGCCTCATCGAGCCCGGCACGCCCCGGCTCGAACCAGCGCGCTCGCGCGTCCTCGAGCTCGACCCAGGCACGGTTGGCCTTCCAGGTGTTCACCTCGGGAACGAGACCGAAGGGGACCGCCGAGGCCGAGAGCGCGAGGGTGCCCCCGCCCAGGGCCAGGGCGATCGGCCGGAGCTTGCCCCCCTCCTTGAGGACCACGCCCGGGAAGCGAACATCGCGGCGGCGGACCAGGCGCACCGCGGTGACGCCCAGGAAGGCGAAGACGGCGGCGATCCCCACCGAGAGCAGGAACCCGCGCTCCTGGTAGAAGCCGCGGATGGCGAAGTAGCCGAAGGTGAAAGCCAGGGCCGCGGTGGCCTCCTCCACCAGCGGGAGCCGTGGCTTGGGCGGGCGCGCGTCCTCTCGCTTGCGCGCCAGGATCGCGGGCTTGCCGAGGCCGAAGTGCAGGGCGTTCTCCGGGCAGACCGACACGCAGTCCATGCACTTCATGCAGCCCGGGTCCACGACCATCCCGTAGTCGTGGACCTCGCGGGAGATGTCCACGTTGGAGGTGCAGGTCGCCGTGCAGTGGCCGCATTGCACGCAGTCCTCCGTGACGCGGATCCGCCCGGGGCTCAGCCGGTCCGCGAGCCCGAACACCGCGCCGTAGGGGCACGCGTAGGTGCAGAAGCCCTTGGCGCCCAGGAAGTAGACGGCCACGAAGCCGCACAGGACGAAGGTGAAGAGGGCGGGCCACCAGGCAGGGAAGGTGTCCCAGAAGCCCTCGCGGGTCAGCTCCACCCCCGTGACCTCGAAGGGGTCACCGATCCACAGGCGGTAGATCACCGGCCAGAGGAACATGTAGCCCGCTGCCACGATGGGCATGAGGGCCATCCACCGCGAGCGAAGCGGTCGCGGCCGCAGGCCCACCCGGATGAGGAGCGCCCGGGAGAGGTCCTGGAGGGCGACGAGGTGACAGGCCCAGCCGCAGAACCAGCGTCCCAGGATGAGGGTCGAGAGGATCGTGATCGCGAAGAAGATCAGCCCGGCGTTCACCACCGAGTACTTCGCGAACTCCATGGCCTCGGAGGGCTCGAGCGGTGAGACGGTCCGCCCCGTGGACATCCAGTGCGCGATGTGAATCGCCGCGAGCAGGTGCACGAGGATGAGCACTCCGGCGCGCCAGCGCGTGGCGCGGGAGGCCCGGGGTCCCCGGATGGTGGTCTTGCCGCCTTGCGAGTCACTGGCTGCCATGGGGGTTCCGGGGCCTGGGCCGGTTCAATCCTCCGGGGCGTCAGCCATGGACGCCCCGGGCTGGGGGTCAGTAGTGCGGGGGGCGGTCGTCCTCGAGGGTGCGGCGCTCCGATTCCTCGGTCCCGCCGGCGGCGCGAACGCGCGCGCGCAGGTCCCGGAGCTCCTTCCCCGCAGCGTCCAGCTCGAGCTGCTGGTCCGCCACGACCCGGTTGAGCTTCTCCAGCTCGTTCTCCTGGAAGGCGAGGCGCTCCTCCAGGGCGATGATCCTGCGTTCAAACACGGCTGGAGAGCCTACCCCAAGCCACGACGCAGCCGCGCAACGTCCCGGGCGAAGCGCACGGCGGTGACCAGCAGGATCCCCCCCATCACCCGCTGTCCCACCTGCGACATCCCGGGCTGGTGCACGGTGTGGACGCCGGTGAAGGCGCCCGCGAGGGCTCCCAGCGCGATGGGGAGCCCAAGCGAGAGGCGGATGATCCCCTCCTGGCGGTAGAGCTGGAGCGACCGCGCCGAGGTCACGCAGGCGACCGCGAGCGAGGCGGCGCGGACCGCGAGGCCGCCGAGGCCGGGCATGGCGAACATGAGCGCCGGCACCACCACGAGCCCGCCCCCGATCCCCAGGAGCGGCGCCACAGCCCCGGCCCCCGTTCCGATGAGGGCGGCGACCAACATGTCCGTCGGGCCAGGCCCACCCGAGGCCCCGTCCGCGAGGGCCGGAATCCCCTCAGAGAGGACCATCCGGGCGCCGGCCAGGACCAGGACCACGGCGAAGACCGACTTGAGGCGACGCTCATCCAGGCGCTTGGAGAGCTGGAACCCGAGCTGCGCCCCGAGGAGCGCCCCCACCCCGAGGGGACCCACCACCAGGAGGTCGAGGGTGCTGTCTTCTCGAAGGACCTCGGTCAGCGTCGAGGAGTAGGCCGTGGCCGCGACCAGGCAGAGGGCCGTCGCCACCGACGCCCGCAGGTCGAGCTTGAACAGGTAGTGCAGCATCGGCACCGCGAACAGCCCGCCGCCGATCCCGCAGAGGGCTCCGATGAAGGCGATCGCCGCGCCGGCGAGGAACAGGAGGAGCCCGCGGAGGGTCACGCGCCCTGGCCCGCCGCGCCCGGGTCGCCGCCCGCTTGCTCGAGGATGCCCGTGGTCGAGCGTCCGGGGAGGAGGGGCGCGAGCACCACCTGGCCGCCGTGGGACTCCACCCACTCGCGGCCCACCACGGCCTTGTCGGCGTAGTCCTCCCCCTTGACCAGAACGTCGGGGGAGACCAGCTCGACGAGCGCCTTCGGGGTGTCGTCCGCGAAGGAGATCACGGCGTCCACGACCTCGAGGGCGCCCAGCACCGCGAGGCGATCCTCCAGCGGATTCACGGGCCGCGCGGGCCCCTTGAGCCTCGCGACGCTGGCGTCGTCGTTCACGCCGACCACGAGGACGTCCCCGCGGGCCCGGGCGAAGCGCAGGTAGCTCACGTGACCCGCGTGGAGCACGTCGAAGCAGCCGTTGGTGAAGACGATTCGCTTGCCCTCCCGGCGCCAGGCGTCCAGTCGCGCGCTCAGGGACCCCGCGTTCGCCACCTTGCTGTCGAGGGGCTGGCCCTCCAGCAGGCGCTCGAGCAGCTCCTCACGGGTGACCGAGTGCGTCCCCAGCTTCGCCACGACGATGCCCGCCGCGTGATTCGCGAGGGTGACCGCCGCCTCCAGCTCCAGCCCGGCTCCCAGGTGGAACGCGAGGTGCGCGACGACGGTGTCTCCGGCCCCGGTCACGTCGAAGACCGCCCGCGCCTGGGTCGGGATCCTCCCCTCGAGCGCGCCGTCGCGCGCGCGGAAGTAGATGCCATCGCCCCCGAGCGTGATCACGACCTGCGCGAGGGAGGCGCAGGCGATGAGCTCATCCGCGGCCCGAGGCAGGTCGCCGAGGCCCACCAGGTCACGGCCGAGGGCGAGCTCGGCCTCCTTGCGGTTCGGCGTCACCAGGGTGGCCCCCGCGTAGCGCGAGAAGTCCGCGCCCTTGGGGTCCACGAGGACCGGGATCGACCGCTCCCTGGCCTCGGAGATCGCCAGCTCGATGGCCTCGCGGGCGAGCGTGCCCTTCCCGTAGTCCGAGAGCACGACCGCGTCCGCGCCCTCCAGCTCCCTGGGGATGGCCGCCAGCATTCGAGCGAGGACCTCCGCGTCGATGGGGCGTGTGTCCTCCCAGTCCACCCGGAGCATCTGCTGGACGCCGCTCATCATGCGCGTCTTCTCGATGGTCGGTCGCGAGCTGTCGAGGATCACCCCGCCGGTCCCGATCCCGTCGGCCTCGAAGAGCTCCCGGAGGAGCACGCCGTGGCTATCGTCCCCGACGACGCCGACCATCGCCACGTCCGCTTCCATCGCACGGAGGTTCGCCGCGACGTTCCCTGCGCCCCCGAGCCGCAGCTCCGAGGAGCTGGCCGCGAGCACCGGGATCGGCGCCTCCGGGGAGATCCGGCTCACCTCGCCGGAGATGTACCGGTCGACGATCAGGTCTCCGATGATCACCACCCTCGGCGCCTTCTCGGCGGCGAGCAGCTCCCTGAGTCGGTTGGCCTCGATCATGATCCCTGGCGGAGTCGGCCGCCCTCCAGCTTGCTGATGATGGCCATGCGGAGCAGCGGAAGCAGCAGCTCGTGCTGCCCGACGAGCGTGAAGCCGTCGCCCGGCGGCCTCCGCACGACGTTGGTCTCCGCCCGGTACTGGCGGATCATGTCCAGGTTGCCGGTGGTCATGCCCTGGAGGTCCACGCCAAGGTTGATGGCGACACTGACCGCCTTCAGGAAGACCTCCGGGAGGATCACCGCGCAGCCGACGTTGAGCCAGACCCCGCCGGCGTCGGCCCCCGGGTCCGCCGCGAGCTCCGAGACCGTCCGGCACACGTGGTGGAAGTCCGCGAGCGCCGCGGCGCCGAGCTCGGCGCCATCGCAGGCGGGGTGCATGTGGACGATGTCCGCGCCGATGGAGGGGTGGCACGTGACCCCGAGCCCGAGGCGTACTGCGGTGGCAGGGACGCTCAGCGCGAGGTGCTCCGGCGCCCGCTCGATCAACATTCGCCCCAGCCCGCGACCGAGGCCCGGCTCCTCTCCCTCACCGGGCGCGGCGCCCCGTCGGGCGGCCTCGGCCAGGCCGAGGCCCGTCTCCTCCGCGAAACCGAACTGGCCGGCTGGCAGCTGGGTGTCCACTCGCTCGGAGGTCCTGCCCGCGGTCGCGATCTCGAAGTCGTGGATCGCGCCGGCGGAGTTCAGGGCGACGTGGGTGACCACGCCGCGCTCCATGAGGTCGATGATCAGCGGCGCCAGGCCGACCTTGAGGACGTGGGCCCCCATGGCCATGACCACCGGCTTCCCGGCCTTGCGCGCCCTGATGATCCGCCCCACCAGGGTCTTGAAGTCCGTGCCCGCGTAGATGTCCGGCAGGGAGTCCACGAAGCCCTCGAAGCCGGGGACCGGCTCGGGGACCTGACAGAAGTCTCCGACCTCCACGAGGCTCTCTCGGTCCTCGAGCGGGTACAGCTCGAGGTCCCGCATCTGCGGGAAGGGGTGCTTGCTCTCGCTCATGCTTCCGGGTCCTGTCTCGATACAGTTTGCCCGGCTGGAGGGGCCGAGGTCATCGGGCGGCGCTGGATTCGGCCGGGGATTCACCCGGAGCCGCTTCCGGGGCGCCCCGGAAGCGGTCGTGGAGCCAGAAGGCCTCCTCCGGACGATGGAGAATGAGCCGCTCGAGCTCCGAATTGATCCGCGCGGCGATCGATTCGGGACCGAGCCCGACCAGCTCCTCTGGTTCGATGACCGCGGGGAAGCGGAGCTTGAAGCGCCAGGAGTCCAGCGCGTCCGTCCCCTCCGCCGAGTAGCACGCGTAGAACACCAGCGGCGCCTTGACCCGACGCAGCAGGACCCCCGCGCTCCGGTCGCAGGCGGCGATCCTCCCGAAGAAGGGCGCATAGACCGGCTTCTGGCGCGGTCGGTGATCGAGCAGCATCCCCACGGAAGCCCCCGCCCGCACCGCCGCCGGGACGGCCGCCATCGCCCCCCGGCGCGGGATGACTCGCATCCCCTGGCTCTCCCGGGCGAGCCGCAGGTCCCTGGCCACGAAGTCGTTGCGCGGCGCCTTGCCCACCCCGTAGCTGGGGCCCCACCCCATCCCCACGATGGCGGGACAGCACGCCTCCCAGAAGCCCACGTGGGCGGACAGCATGATGGCCCCCCCAGGGCGGTCCAGCACGTCCATGGCCTCGGGGCAGGCCTCGATCTCGTAGTGGTCGCCCAGGCGACCTCCCATGACCTGGCGCTCCACCCCCACCGCCACCAGGGCGATCCTCAAGAGGTGCCTCCAGGCCTGCGCCACGAGCTGGTCGACCTCGGGGTCGCTGGCGAGCGGGAGGGCGGATCGGATGTAGTCCTCCGCCGCCCGGGTATGGCGCTTGTCCAGCGCTCGACCCGCGCCGGCGAGGGCCTTCACCAGCCCCCGCTGGAGAGTCCCCGGGAGCCATAGCGCGCTCTCCTGGGCCGCCTTCATGAGCACCTGCAGCGCCCTGTGTTTGACGCTGTGGAAGCGCCCCTCCTCGAAGGGCGGGACCTCCACGGGCCAATCGACCACGGGCGTCTCCAGGCGCACGTCATCGAAGCGGTGGATCCGCTCCAGGGGCGCCGCCTCGGAGGCGCGGTTCGGTCCCTCAGCCATGGAGGCCCTCATGGATCGACGCTCGTTCGCGGGACCTCTGCGTGGGCGGGAGAGCGTCCAGCAGGGCGTCGAGGATCGGCGCCCCGCGGGTGACCTCCATCTCCACATCGAGGACCAGCATCGACCGGGGCACCTCCACCCCTGGCAAACCCTCGAGCCGGGCCGCGTCCTTGGCGGTGGTCAGCGCGGGCCGCCCATGACCGAGCCCGTCGAGCTCCCCGGGAGCGAAGGCGTGGTGATCGGGGAAGCGGCGATGGGAGTGGACCACCGCGCCGAGCTCACGGACCGTGACCTCGAAGGCGCCGGGGTTCCCGATCCCGCTGAACAGGTCCACCTCAACCCCCTCCAGGTCCTTGAGCGGACGCCTCTCCCGGTCCGGGTCGTGCGCGTCGCGGTAGGCGACGGGGGCGTGCTGGGCGCGGAGCACGGGCACCCCCGGTGCGGCCCGCTCGACCCGTGCCTCCAGCTCCAACAGCGTCGCCTCGTCCACCGCGTCCGCGCGGGTCAACACCACCGCCGAGGCACGGCCCAGGGCCGCCATCGGCTCGCGCATGAGGCCGCGCGGGAGCGGCGCCTCCACGGGCCGACCGCCGCCGACGGGGGAAGGCAGACCGAAGGGCCTCAGGGCGTCGAGGAGGACCAGGTCCACGTCCCTCGCGAGCCGCCGGTGCTGAAAGCCGTCATCCACGAGGATCACATCGAGGCCGCGGTCCACGAGCTGCGACGCCGCCCGCACGCGGTCGCGGTCCTGGAGGTGCGGCACATCCGGGAGCAGGTCAGCGAGCATCCTTGCCTCGTCATTGGGCGCCGGACCGCCCGCCTCGTCCTCGGCGCCGTAGCCCCTGGAGACGATCCCCGCCCGCAGTCCGCGCTCGGCGAGACGCGCCGCCAACCACGCGATCATGGGCGTCTTGCCCGTCCCTCCGGCGACGAGGTTCCCCACGCTGACGACGGGGGCGCCGACCTCGAACGAACTCAGCAGCCGCCGTCCGTACAGGAATGACCTGGCTCGCGCGATCGCGGAGAACAGCAGCGCCGGGACCCAGAGGGCCTCCGGCCACCCCCCGCGCTCGGCGAGGAGGCGATCATGGCGACGAGGGTGGGACGCTGAGGTCACCTTCTCGGCCGACACGGGGTGGACCTCAGAGCGAGGTCGGCGGCGCCTGGCTCTCCTCGTCGGGGATCAGCTCGATGAGACCGCGCTCCATCTCGAGGAAGGCGATCTTGATCGGGTTGGTCTCGCGCGTCTCGATCAGCGGCGAGGCGCCACGGATCAACTCACGGACTCGCTTCTGGAGGAGAGCGGTCTTGTGGAACGAGCCCTGAACGGACTGCTGGAGGCGCTGCGGAAGAGTCAGGTCCATGTCTGTGGTGCGCCCCCGGACATTCGGAGGGAGGGGGCGCAAGCGCGAGAGGTTAGCCCTGGAGGACCCACAGGGGGGCCGGGGATCCCGGGAAAACCGTCGGGGGCGCGCCTGGGGAGGTCAGAGGGGGATGTTGCCGTGCTTGCGCACGGGCCGGTTCTCCTTCTTGGTCCGCAGCAGCTCGAGGGAGCGGATCAGATAGGGGCGGGTCTTGGAGGCCTCGATGACATCGTCCACGAACCCGCGGGCGGCGGCCCGGTAGGGGTTGTTGAAGGTCTCGTCGTACTCGGCCGCCCGCTGCGCCTCGAGGGCGGCGGGGTCGTCCGCCGCCTGGATCTCGCGGCGGTGGATGATCTTGGCGGCACCGGCCGCCCCCATCACCGCGACCATGGCCCCGGGCCAGGCGATGTTGACGTCGGAGCGGATGTGCTTGGACGCCATGACGTCATACGCGCCGCCGTAGGCCTTGCGGGTGATCACGGTCAACAGGGGGACCGTCGCCTCGCAGTAGGCGTAGAGCAGCTTGGCCCCGCGCCGGATGATGCCGCCGTGCTCCTGATCCGTCCCGGGCAGGAACCCCGGCACGTCCTCGAAGGTCACGATCGGGATGTTGAAGGAGTCGCAGAAGCGGATGAAGCGCGCGCCCTTCTCGCTCGCCTCGCTGTCGAGGCAGCCGGCGAGGACCGACGGCTGGTTCGCGACGAGCCCGACGACGCGGCCGCCGAGCCGGCCGAACCCCACGAGGAGGTTCTGGGCCCAGCCCTCCTGGACCTCGAACCAGGACCCCTCGTCGAGCACCTTGTCGAGGACCTGGCGCATATCGTAGGGCTTCTGGGGATCCTCCGGGACGATGGTGTCCAGGGCCGCATCCTCGCGGTCCGAGGGGTCCTCGGTGGGCACGAAGGGCGGGTCCTCGGCGTTGTTCAGGGGGAGGTAGGAGAGGAGCTTTCGGAGGAGCAGGAGGCAGCTCTTGTCGTCGGGGGTCGCGAAGTGCGCGACGCCGGACTTGGCGCTGTGGACCGACGCGCCGCCCAGGTCCTCGCTGGTCACCTCCTCGTGGGTGACCGTCTTCACCACGTCCGGCCCCGTGATGTGCATGTAGGAGTTGCCCTCCACCATGGCGATGAAGTCGGTGAGCGCCGGGCTGTAGACCGCCCCCCCCGCGCACGGGCCGAGCACGCCCGAGAGCTGCGGGATGACGCCGGAGGCCTGGGTGTTCCGCCAGAAGATCTCCGCGTACCCGCCAAGGCTCTGGACCCCCTCCTGGATGCGGGCGCCGCCCGAGTCGTTCAGCCCGATCACCGGCACCCCCACCTTGAGCGCGAGGTCCATCACCTTGCAGATCTTCTCCGCGTGGGTCTCCGACAGGCTCCCGCCGAAGACGGTGAAGTCCTGACTGAACAGGTACACCGGCCGGCCATCGATCCGGGCGTGGCCGGTGACGACCCCGTCCCCCAGGATCTTCTGCTGGTCCATGTCGAAGTCCGTGCAGCGGTGGGTCACGAACCGGTCGAGCTCGATGAACGACCCCTCATCCACGAGGAAGTCGATCCGCTCCCGGGCGGTCATCTTGCCCTTCGCGTGCTGCGCGGCGATGCGCTTCTCCCCGCCCCCGACGAGGCTCTGCTCCCGGGCCTCGCGGAGTCTCTGGACGGGGTCCTTGGCGGCGTCAGAGGGGCTCGCGGTGGAGTCGATGGTCATGGGGCTCAGCGTTGTGGTGGTTCAGGGGATCCCGCAGGGGAGCCGGCGAGGGGCGGCGCCGCGATGGGCGCCACGCCGGGGGGGACCGCGCGGCGCAGATCTTACAGAGCCAGGGCCGCCGTGCCGCCATGATCAAGGGGGATCACCACCCCGCGGCCAGGGCGGGATCTGCATGAAAGTTGCGGCCCGTAGGGTGCCCCCAGCGAACGCCCTCGGGCTCCCTTCCCGACGATCGCATGAACTCCAAGACCCTCCTCGCCCTCGCAGGCGCCGCCGCCCTCGCCGCCATTGGCGCCATCCTCGTGCTCTCTGGAGGCGGACCGACCGCCGATGGCGAGTCCTTCGAGGCGGCCACCGTGGCACGCGCCGCCGGCCCCTCCGAGGATCAAGCGCCTCGTCCGGCCGAGACGCTCGCCAACCTCGGCACGGAGCGGGAGAGTCGGGCGAGCGTCGAGCTCACCCCCGAGCCCCTGGAGCTCGACCTCGCCAGCGCCTCCAGCAACGTGGAGGACGACCGCGCTCGCCTCGTCGCCGTGGAGCTCCGGCTCCCCCCGGGGACCCCGGTGGACGACGAGCTGCGCATCATCGGCTGGTCCGAGGTGGAGGTCGACGGTGAGGACATGGACTGGCGGGACGAGGGCATGCGGCGGCGGTTCCGGCGGCGCTCCTCTGGCGCCTCGGCCCTGCGGTCGATCGCTGAGTTCAGCGACGAGGACGAGCTCCTCTGGAGCGTGTCCGCCGCCGCGCCCACGGGCGTGGTCGAGCTGCGCTTCGACGAGGGCGTCAAGGAGGGCTTGATCCAGCTCGATGGTCGCTACCTGTTCCTCGCGGAGCCGGTGACGGTCGACCTGCAAGCCGGCGTGGACCGGGTGGTCCTCGAGCCCGAGCTGGGCGCGTGGGTCACCGGCACGGTGCAGACCGGCGGGGTCGAGCTGGAGGCAGACGAGGACGGCAGCTACGGGACGGTCTCCCTCTCGGGTGGCACCATGAGCCGCGGTCGCGGGCGAGGCATGGGGTGGACGGACCGCCAGGCCGAGCTCGGCGAGGACCTCGCGTTCGAGTTCCGGGGCGTCCGCCCCGACCTCACCGTCACCGTCAGCGTCGACATCCCCACCCTCGCCCCGGGACGGAGCGAGGCCCTCGACCTCCAGCCGGGGGCTCGAACGAACTGCCCGATCCCCCTCAGCCAGGGCGGCGGGATCGCGGGCCAGGTCATCGACGAGGCCGGCATGCCCGTGGCCGGCGCCACCCTCCGCGCCTCTGGCCAGCGCGGGATGATGTTCGGCGGCAGGAGCCCCTCTCGGGAGGCGACCAGCGACGCCGACGGCGCCTACGAGCTGCGCGGCCTCTCCGCTGGGAACTACTCGGTGTCCGCGAGCCTCGACGACTGGCGGGGCGGCAAGACGGACGAGCGGGTGGAGGTCGAGGACGGAATGACCCGCACCGGCACGGTCATCACGATGATCCGGGGGCTGGAGATCACCGGCCGCGTGCTGATGGCCGACGGCTCCCCCGCCGCCCGCGTCCCTGTCCGCCTCGAACAAGCACGCGCCGGAGGCGGCGAGGAGGGCGGAAGACGGGGCTTCTGGGGTGGAGGCAACCGCGGGCCGGAGCGCAAGGAGACCAACACCGAGGACGACGGGACCTTCCGCTTCGCCGCGCTCACGGAGACGGCAGCGCGGGTGGTGGCCACCGCCGAGCAGACCGCGGCGGACGGCTCCGAGTCCCAGCTGGTCGCGATCGCAGAGGACGTGGCGCCGGAGGGCAGCGAGCCCCTGGAGCTCGTGCTGCGGCCGACGCTGACCCTGGCGGGCGTGGTCCTCGACGACATCGGGGAGCCGGTCACCGAGTTCGAGGTGCGCGCCGCGCGCGAGGGCTACAGCTCCCGGTCCGGGGCTGGCGACGGGCTCCGAAAGACGATCACCACCGAGGACGGCCGCTTCAGCGTCGCCGGGCTGAGCGCCGGCACCTGGACCGTGTCCATTCGTGCGTCTGGCTACACCTCCCCCGAGGACCAGACCCGGACGGTGACCGTGCCCCAGGCGGGACCCGAGCCCCGCTTCATCCTCGAGCGCCGCGGCAGCGTGCGCGGCATCGTGGTCGGCCCGGGCGGCGCCCCCATCGCAGGCGCCACCGTGGCCTGGACCCAGAACCGCGGCGGGTTTGGCGGCGGCTGGGGCCGGCGTGAGGAGGGGGTGACCTCGGGCGACGATGGCTCGTTCGAGCTCGAGGACCTCCGCCCCGGCGCGCAGAGCTTCGAGGCCTCCAGCGACGACTGGGCCAAGTCCGAGCCCGTCAGCGTCGAGGTGATCGCCGGCGAGACCGCCGAGGGCCTGGTCCTCGAGCTCCGACGGGGCGGCACCATCAGCGGCATCGTGCGGGACGCAGAGGGCAACCCGTGGTCGGGCCGCCGGGTGACCTACGCCCAGGGCGGCGGCCCGATGGCCATGTTCGGCGGCTCGGACACGGCGACCACCGACGCGTCGGGGAGCTTCACGTTCGAGCGGGTGCCCCCCGGCCAGTGGACGGTCAACGCCTCCCCCGGCGAGCGGGAGATGTTCAAGACGTTCGAGGGGGCCAGGGACGAGAGCGCCTTCTTCGAGCTCATGGCCCAGAACCTCAGCCAGCAAGTCGACGTCGAGGACGGCGGGCAGGTGTTCGTGGAGCTCGGCGCGGAGCCCCGTGAGCCCGTCATCGTCATGGGCGAGGTCACCCGCGGCGGCACCGCCGTGAGCGGCGGCAACGTCACCTTCGCCCGGGAGGGCGGCGACCTGTTCGCCAACCTCAAGCGCGCCGATATCGAGGCCGGCACCTACCGCATCGAGCTCGACCGGCCCGGGGCCTACCTCGTGTCCGTGGAGCGGGGCTCCCGCCGGAACGGGTTCCTCATCGACGTCCCCGCGAGCGGCGAGCAGCGGGTCAACCTCGAGCTCCCGGAAGGGGGCATCGCCGGCCGGGTCACGGACTCGGACGGCCGCCCTGCCCCAGGGATCCGCGTCACGGCCGAGCCGAGCACGTCGTTCTCCTTCAACCGCTTCGACCCGCGCTCGGCCTCCACCGACGCGGACGGCCGGTACGAGCTGGGCGACCTGGACCCGGGCACCTATGCCCTCCGGGTCGGCAGCCGGGGCTGGGGCCGCGGCGGCGGCTCCACCGGCGACGCCTTCGGCGTGGCCCTGGTGGAGGGCGTCGAGGTGAACGCCACCTCCATGACGGCCGGCGTCGACGTCCAGCTCTCCAGCCCGGGCCGGGTCATCGGCGTCGTGGTTGGACGGGACGGAGCCCCGGTGGCGGGCGCGACGGTCTTCGTCCGCGAGTCCTCCGGCCGACCGGTGGACGCCATCTCCACGGTCCGCAGCGGCGCCGACGGGCGCTTCACTTACTCCCGGGTCAACCCCGGCTCCTATGTGGTCAGCGCCCGAGGCGACGGCCAGGCGTCGGAGGGGGTGGCAGGCGTCCTCGTCAGCTCCGGCAAGGACACCGAGGTGCGCCTCGAGGTCGACGCCGCGAGCGACCTCGTGATCCGGACCGTCGAGGAGGACGACACCCCGGTGCGGGCGGAGGTGACCGTCGTGGACAGCGAGGGGCGGGAGGTCAGCGGCCTGGTGGGCACCGAGTTGTTCCGCTCCTTCGGTGAGGGGGTCTCCACCACGGAGCAACGCTTCGGTCCGCTGGCGCCCGGCCGCTACACGATCACGGCGACGGCCCAGGACGGCCGCACGGAACGCAAGCGCGTGACCGTCAAGGCGTCCCGGGACACCCGCACCCGGCTCCGCTTCGAGCCCGCGGGCGAGTAGGCGGCTGGGCCTCGCGCGGCCGGGCCTCGCGCGGCCGGGCCTCGCGCGGCCGGGCCCGGATCAGGGTGTCGGGGCTCGGCGGGCCGGGCCTCAGCGGAGCGACCTCAGGCCCTCGATCAGCCCCTCCATGTCCGCCGGCAGCGGCGCCTCGAAAGTGACCGTCTCGCCGGTGTCAGGGTGGCGGAAGGAGAGCCGGCGGGCGTGGAGCGCGGGGCGCTCCATGCGGTGCACGCTCCTGGGCAGCGCGTGCTTCTGCGCGCTGCCATGGGAATAGGCCCGGTCCCCCACGATCGGCAGCCCCGCGTCCTGCAGGTGGACCCGGATCTGGTGGGTCCGGCCTGTGCGCGGGTGCGCGGCCACAAGGGTCGCCGGCCCGAGCTCCTCGACCCGTTCGATGAGCGTCTCCGCCGCGCGCGCCTCACCGCGCTCGACGAGCTCGTCCTCCAGCCCGGCGGGCACGACCCGCATGCGCTCGGGGTTCTTCGGGGACGCGCCGATGGCCCCCGTCCGCCACTCCGAGTCGAAGCGGGGCGTGCCGTGCACCACCGCGAGGTACATCTTCGAGACCTCGCGCTCCTTGAACTGGTCCTTGAGGGACTGGAGCGCGGGGAGGGTCCGCCCCATGACGATGACGCCGCTCGTTAGCCGGTCCAGCCGATGGACGATCCCGGGCCGGTTGGCCCCTTGGACCTCCGGCAGCGGCCCGAAGCGCGCGACGGCGAGGTCGGACAGGGTCCCCCTCGTCTGGCGAGGGTTGGGGTGGCACACCAGGCCGGCGGGCTTGTTGATCACGATCACCGAGGCGTCCTCGTGGAGGATCTCCAGCTCGACAATCGCCTCCCCATCGACGTCGGTGGAGACCTCCTGGTCGGCCTCCAGCGTGACCACGACGGCGGCCCCGGCCTCCACCGGGGTGTTGGCTCGGCGGATCGGCTCTCCTGCGACCTTGACCGCGCCCCGCTTGATGAGGCGTTGGACCTGGCTCCGGGACTGGCCCTGGACCAGCGCCGCCAGGGCCACATCGAGCCGCGCTCCCCCCTGCTCTTCGGGGATCTCCAGGTTGAGTTCAGTGGGATCAGGCATGGGGGTGGGCTCCGCGGCCGAGACGATACCCGAACCTAGCCGCTTCCATCGGGCCCTCCCGACTGCTATCCCAGGGACGATGGAAGGAAGTCCTCCCCTGAAGGTACTGCTCGCCGATGACGAGCAGCTGACCCTCGACGTCCTCGGCGCGTCGCTGACCGCCCAGGGCCTCGACGTCGTCCTGGCGTCGACCTCGGCGGACGCCATCCGGGCGGTGGAGGCCTCCGCCTTCGACGCGGTGATCACCGACGTGGTGTTCGACGGCACCAGCGAGGGCGAGCAGATCCTGGCCGCGACGCGCAAGCTGCGCCCCGACACGGTGTGCCTCCTCATGACCGGGTACCCCCGGGTCGAGGCCGCGGTCCAGGCCATGAAGGTGGGCGCCGTGGACTACCTCCAGAAGCCCGTGGACCCCGAGCTCCTCGGGGCCACGATCCAGCGGGCCGTGCGAGAGCAGCGGCTGAGCTCGGAGGAGCTCCCCTACCAGGACCTCGTCGACATCCTCTCGGGCCTCGTGGCCAAGTCGATCGAGCGCGTGGACCCGTACACGGCAGGGCACGGGGAGCGGACCCGCAAGTACTGCAAGATGGTCGCCGAGGACTTCGGCCTCGACCGCAAGACCATCGAGCACCTCGAGCTGGGAGCCATCGCCCACGACTACGGGAAGATCTTCCTCGACGACCTCGGCTTCCTGACCAAGAAGGGGCCCCTCACCCCCGCCGAGCGCCGCGAGATGCAGCGGCACCCGCTGGTCGGCGCCGAGCGCCTCGGCGAGCACCCGCAGCTCAAGCGGGTGGTCCAGTACGTGGTGGAGCACCACGAGCGCTGGGACGGGCTGGGATACCCGTTCCGCCTGCGCGGTGAGGAGATCTCCCGGCCAGGACGGATCCTCTGCGTGGTCGAGGTCTTCGACTCCCTCACGACCCGGCGCTCGTACAAGGGCGCCTGGTCGCTCCAGAAGACGATCGACTTCTTCGAGTCCCAGTCCGGCCGGGCCTTCGCTCCGGACATCATCGACACCTTCCTCCGGCTCCTCGAGGTGCACGGGGAGGAGTGGCTGATGGCGCCCAGGGCCGACCTCGCGGCGGCGGGGCTGCTGGTCCCGGCGGAGAGGGGGACCACGGAGCCCCCCCAGGCCGGGGCCCCTCCCTCCTCGGCCATCGGCCCGGCCCAGGCCGCGACCGTCCGCCCCTGAGGGAGTGCGGCGGGCCCGACGATCCCGCCGGGCCCCCTTCCCATCCCCCATCCCGCCGGAGGGGGTAGTGGGGCCGTAGCTCCGCGGCTAAACTGTTCGGCCTCCTCCGGGTTCGACGCGTCGGCCCCGGTGCTTTTTTTGCCTGTTGAAGAAACGCCAGCGACGCTCGTCGCTAGGTGAGGGGCCTCCCCAGTGGGATCCATGACCTCCACGACGTCGAATCAGATGCGCACCACCCTCAACGCCCTCGCAGCCCCGCTCTGCCTGGCTGCATTCACGCTGTCCTCCCCGGCCCTCAGGCTCACTCCCAGCACCACGGTGCTGGACAAGAAGAAGGGCGACGACGCCTCCCCCATGGTCGAGGCCTCCAAGGTCGCGCCCCCGGGGACAGTCCCGGTGAAGGGCGGCAGCACCCGTGTGGGGTCAAACCCCAAGGACATCGAGGAGCTCCTCCAGACCGAGGCCTATCAGGGCTACGCCCGGACGCTGGACGGCGAGACGCCGCAGCATGACGTCAAGATCGAACCCTTCCACATGGGGAAGTTCGAGGTGACGAACGAGCAGTACCTCGCCTTCGTCGAGGACACCGGATATCGCCCCCCCACCCACTGGGGAGAGGCCGCGATCTTCGCCGCGCAGACGGAGCTCGGTCGCCAGGAGGCAGAGAAGGCCAAGGCCGCCCGCGACGCCGGCGAGCGCTACGTCCGCAAGAAGTGGGACAACGGCATGAAGAAGCGCTGGTGGGACGAGAACTGGGCGGACGCCGAGTGGTCCATCCCCGAGGGCCTCGAGTCCGCGCCGGTGGTGTTCGTCGACTTCAGCGACGCGTCCGCCTACTGCGAGTGGGCCGGCGTGCGGATCCCCTCGGAGGAGGAGTGGATCCACTCCGCCCGCGGGAACAAGGAGCAGTGGTTCCCCTGGGGCAATGAGTGGGAGGCCGAGGGCCGCGCCCACACCCAGGAGAGCCGCCGCAAGAAGCTCTTCAACGTCGGCTCCTTCCCCGATGGTGCGAGCCCCTACGGCGTGATGGACCAGTCCGGCAGCGTCTGGGAGTGGACCACCGGCAACTACACCGCGTACCCGAAGTTCAAGCCGAACAAGTACAAGCTCAAGAAGTCGGGCGGCCGCAAGGAGACCGTCGAGCCTGCGCCCCGCTGGAACGCTAACCAGCGCGTGGTGATGGGCGGCGCCTTCCAGTTCGAGCTGCTCGCTGCCCGCGTCACGACCCGCCGGGCCACCCCCCGAACCGAGACCACCGACGGCCTCGGCTTCCGGATCTCCGCGAGTACGGTCCCCGGCCGCGACATCGCGGACGCGGTCTGGCGCAACGTCATCCGCAACTCCGGCGCCCGGAAGGGCGGCGAGTCCTTTGACTCGAGCGAGTCCGTGGGCATCGACCGGTACTCCACGAAGGAGATCGAGGGCAACCGCCCCGAGGGCTACGCCATCATCGATGGCTACGAGTACGCCGTGTTCGTGCCCCGCAACGAGCTGGCCGAGAGCCCTGGCGGCGAACTGAACCGCGCCTCGCGGATCGCCCCGGTGCTGTTCGGTTACTTCTCCACCACGATTCCCTTCGCCGAGCCCAAGCTTGACCCGGGCAACTACCTGGTGGCCTACCGCGAGAAGGGAAAGGTCATCACCTCCGAGGAGGAGGCCGAGGCAGAGGCCAGCGACGAAGGCGAGGATGGCGAGGAGGCCGCCCCCGCCGAGATCACGGACGAGACGCCCCTCGAGCTCCTGAGCACCGAGCAGCGCCTCCTGCGCCAGATCGACCTCAACGAGAACCTCATCATCTTCATGGACGCCGAGACCGGCGAGTATGTCGCCTCAATGAAGACCAAGAAGGCCCAGGACCAGAAGGACAACAAGCGGACCTCGGTCACTGGCGTCTCCGCCGAGCAGAAGACCGTCTGGGTGGGCGCGACCGTGAAGGAGAAGGTCCAGGAGACCCACGACTTCCTCACCTTCGACGCCAAGGTCCGCCGCACGGCGAAGTCGCGCATCATCCCGCTCAGCCTCCGGATGCGCGTCGAGAACGGCGCCATCGGCTCTGGCTGGCGTCGCTGAGCTCGGCTCACCCCCAGAGCCCCCCCGGCGCCGAACCGCGCCGGTGGGGCTTCTTCGTGGAATCACCCCCCGTGCGTTGGCACGCTATGCCCATGAAGACGCGCACCCGCATCTCCCTGTGCATGATCGCGAAGAACGAGGCCGGCTTCCTCGCTGGCTGTCTTCGATCCGTGCGCGGCGTGGTCCACGAGATGATCGTGGTCGACACCGGGTCCACCGATGACACCGTCGCGATCGCCGAGGCCGAGGGCGCCATCGTGGTGCACTTCCCCTGGTGCGATGACTTCGCGCGGGCGAGGAACGCGGGCGTGGAGCGCGCCACGGGGACCCACATCCTGGTCCTCGACGCCGACGAGCGCCTGGCCCCCAACATGGGGCCGAACCTCCTCGACGCGGCGAACAACCCCCAGGTCCTCCTCGGCTGCCTGCCCCTGTACAACGCGAGCGAGATGGACGCGGACCCCGAGGAGGTCATGTCCGGCGCGAAGCAGCTCGGTGAGCTCGCCTTCGTCCCCAGGCTCTTCAGGAACCTCCCGGAGATGCGCTTCCACCGGCGCGTCCACGAGACCTTGACCGTGGGGTTCAACGAGCTCCACGCCCGCGGGCTCGGAGACACCTCCGCGGTGGGCGCGGCGCTCATCCACTACGGCGACGTCCCCTCCCACCGCACGGGCCTCCGCAAGGACGACCGCAACACACGCCTCCTTCGTATGTGCCTGGAGGACGACCCGGCCGACGGCGAGATCGCAGGCTACCTGGTGGTCCAGCTGATCAAGGACGGGGAGCACGCCGAGGCACGCGCCATCGGCGAGCGACACTTTCGGCCGTTCCTCGAGCGCAACGAGAACCGTCCAGAGGGGCACTACGCCGAGAACATGGTCCGCATCGGGTACTCCCTCGGGCTCCTCCAGACCGAGGCCGGTGACCACGCCGCCGCGCTCGCCACGGTCCAGGCTTCCCTGCGGTTCACCCCCGACCTCCACCCGAACCTCGTCTACGTGGAGGGCCTGGCCCACACGAGCCTCGGGAACAACGTCGAGGCGCACCGGTGCTTTGAAGCCGTGCTCGCTGCGCACGGCCAGCACTTCGCGCAGCCGGTCCTCCCCTCCATCACGGACGAGCTCTCTCGCCTGAAGATCAGCGGGCTGTACCTGAGCGAGGGCCGCTTCGACAGCGCCCGTGCCGCCCTGCCCACCACCGAGGGGGCCTGGAGCTTCGCCCGGTCCCTGCTGGCAGCGGAGATCGAGGTGGAGGCCGGCAACCCCGCGGAGGCCATGGCCATGCTCGCCCCCTTCGTCGACCTCCAGGGCCTGGCGCCGGACTGGTATGTCCTCGTGCACCGCGCCCTCTCCGCCCTCGGCGATGAGACCGGGGACCTCCTCAGGATCGCCGCGGACGCCAAGCCCAGCGCTTGGCTGGAGAAGCGGCGGGCCGTGGCCCTCGGCTTGCCGACCCCCGGCCTGGACGCCGCGGCGCAACAACCGGCGCGCTGACGACCCCCGCCCCCGAGGCGACGGAGGTGGTCAGCCCGATCAGAAGCCCGCGACGTTGCGCTCGAGGAGTTCCTTCTCGAGCTCCAGCTCCTCGACCCGGAGGCGCTCGGCGGCGATGACCTCGTCGTCGGCCTTGGCCAGGAAGCCCGGGTTCTCGAGCTTCTTCTTCGCGCCCATCAGCGCCTTGCCTGCCTTCGCGGCCCGCCCCTCGAGGACGGTCTTGAGCTTGTCGAAGTCGACGTCCTCGCCGAGCACCACGTAGGCCTCGATTCCGCCGGCCACGGCGACGGCGCTCGCCTCGGGCCGCGGGGCAGCGCTGTCGAGGGTCAGGGACTCCAGGACGGCCAGGGAGCGAATCGCGCCCTGGTGGCGGTCGAGCACCTCCCGGAGGTCCTCACGGGTGACGTTGGCGATCACCGGCAGGGGCCGGCGCTCGGCGACCATGGTGAGCGCCCGGACCTGGCGGACGCAGCCGACCAGGTCCTGGACCGCCTGCATCTCGCCCTCGGCGCCCTCATCCACGGCCAGGCCCTCGCCCGTGGGCCAGGGTGACACGGCGAGCATGTGCTCGGGCGTCTCCCCGAGGGTCTCGTGGAGCGCCTCCCAGAGCTTCTCGGTGATGTAAGGGGTGAAGGGATGCAGGAGCCCGAGCGTGTCCTTCAGGACCCGCGCGAGGGTGGTGCGGGCGTCCCTGGCCGAGGCCTCGTCGTCTCCGGTGAGGCGGTGCTTGGAGAGCTCGACGTACCAATCGCAGAAGTCGTTCCAGACGAAGCGGTACATGGTCGAGGCCGCGTCGTTGAAGCGGTACTCATCCAGGGCCGAGGAGACCTCTCCGATCGTGCGCGCGAGGCGGCTCATGATCCAGCGGTCCTCGAAGCGCGAGGACCGCTCGTCCGAGCGGTCACCGGCCAGGTTGAGCATCACGAAGCGCGCCGCGTTCCACACCTTGTTGCAGAAGCGGCTGCCCTGCTCGAAGCGGTCCGGCGCCAGGCGGACGTCCTGGCCCTCCTTGGTGAGGAGCACGAGCGAGAAGCGGACCGCGTCCGCGCCGTACTGCTCGATCATGTCCAGCGGGTCGATCCCGTTGCCCGCCGACTTGCTCATGCGCTTGCCCTTGGCGTCGAGCACCGTGGCGTGGATGTAGCAGGTGGAGAACGGGTTGCGCTCGCCCTCGGGGCGCTCCGGCATGAAGGCGTAGCCGGCCATGACCATGCGCGCGACCCACAGGTAGATGATCTCCTGGGCCGTCGAGAGAAACTGCGTCGGATAGAACCGGGCGAGGTCCGTGGCGTCCTTGTCCGGCCACCCGAGGGTCGCGATCGGAAAGAGCCATGACGACGCCCAGGTGTCGAGCACGTCGGGGTCCTGGCGGACGATGGGCTTGCCGGTCTTGGGGTGCGCATCCCCGATCTCGAGCCCGTCGACCGAGGCCACCGCCACGTCGTCCTCGTCGTACCACACGGGGATCCGGTGCCCCCACCAGAGCTGACGCGAGATGCACCAGTCCTGGACGTTCTCGAGCCAGTGGAGGTAGACCTTCCCCCAGCGCTCCGGTCGGAACTGCAGATCGCCCTTCTTGAGGGCGCCGATGGCCGGCTCAGCGAGCGGCTCCATCTTGACGAACCACTGCTCGCTGACGAGCGGCTCCACGGGCGACTTGGAGCGGTCCGAGGTGGAGACGTTGTGGGTGATGTCCTCGACCTCCGCCAGGAGGCCCATCTCGTCCATCTGCGCCACGAGGTCCTTGCGCACCTTCTCGCGCGGCAGCCCGGCGAAGGGGCCGCCGTTGTCGTTGAGCGAGCCGTCCTTCTCGAGCAGGTTGATGATCGGGAGGTTGTGCCGCTGACCGCGCTCGTAGTCCGCGGGGTCGTGGCCGGGAGTGATCTTCACCGCGCCGGAGCCGAACTCCGGGTCCACGGAGTCATCAGCCACGATCGGGATCTCCCGATCCACGAAGGGCAGCTGGACCGTCTTGCCCACGAGGTCCCGGTAGCGGTCATCGTCGGGGTGCACCGCCACCCCGGTGTCGCCGAGCATGGTCTCGGGCCGCGTGGTGGCGACCACGAGGAACTCCCCGTCGCGCCCCGTGATCGGGTAGCGCAGGTGCCAGAGCTTGCCCTTCTTCGTGACGTACTCGATCTCGTCGTCGCTGACGGCGGTCTGGAGCACGCAGTCCCAGTTGACGAGGCGGGCGCCGCGGTAGATCAGGCCCTTCTCCCAGAGGTCGACGAAGGACGTGCGCACCGCGAGGGACATGTCCTCGTCCATGGTGAACTTGGTCCGCGTCCAGTCGCACGAGCACCCGAGGCTCTTGAACTGGCGGAGGATCATGTTCCCGTGCTCCTCCTTCCAGTCCCAGATCCGGCGCAGGAACTCCTCCCGGCCGAGGTCGTCGCGGGTCTTGCCCTCCTCGGCGTAGATCCGCTTCTCGACGACCGCCTGGGTGGCGATCCCGGCGTGGTCGGTCCCCGGCACCCAGAGGGTGTCGTAGCCCGACTTGCGCCGGTGGCGGACCACGATGTCCTGCACCGTCCCGTTCAGCGCGTGGCCCATGTGGAGGACCCCGGTGACGTTGGGCGGCGGGATCATCACCGTGAACGGCTTCCCGCTCCCCTCGCCCTCGGCGGGCGGTTGAAAGCAGCCGGAGTCGTTCCACTTGGTGTAGAGCGGCTCCTCGATGTCCTTGGGTGTGTAGCGCGTCGAGAGTTCCATGGGATCCGGGCCCGACGGGGATGATCGAGCGGGCACATGGCATCCGACCGGCGCGGGCCGGTCAACCCGCGCCGCCGGATCGTCGAAATCCGGGGCCGCCGGGCTCCGAGGTCAGTGCACCCGCCCGAGCCCCGCCGCCACGCCCGGCAGGTCGACGGAGAGCGCCGCCGCGGCCCGGGTGGCGTCGAGCGACACGTCCCTGGGGCGTGGCGCCCCCGCGTCGAGGTCCGCCTGGCGCGTGGGGGTCAGCTCCGCCGCCGCCTCATCCCGGGAAAGCCCCATGGAGGTGAGCACCTCGACCCCCAGCTCGTACCGGGAGACCCGGTCCGGGCCGGCGAGGTGGACCACGCCGGGGGCGTCGAAGTCGAGGAGCTCGACGAGCGCCGCCGCGGCGCTGGAGACCTCCAGGGGCGTGCGCCACTCATCCACGAACAGGCGCGGGGACTCCCCACGGTCCACCTGCCCCAGGAGGGAGTCACTGGCCCCGAGCCCCCGGCCAGCCGAGTCGCCGTAGAGGAGGGGGAGCCGCGCCACGGTCGCCGCGGGAGACGCCGCCATGACGGCGCGCTCCCCGTCGAGCTTGGTCCGGCCGTACTCCGAGAGGGGCGCCGGCGGCGCGTCCTCGTCGAAGCCTCCGGCGGGCGCGTCCTCCCCGCCGAAGACGAGGTCCGTGCTCACGTGCACGAGGCGCGCATCGCTGGCGGCCGCCCAGCTGGCGAGCTGGGCGGGCACCTCCGCGTTCATGGCTCGGGCGCCGGCGGGGTCCGCCTCGCAGTCCGCGGCGCGACTGAGGGCCGCGCAGTGGATGATCTCTGTCGGACGGACGCGCTCAAGCAGCGCCGCGAGGTCCACCAGAAGGTCCGCCTCAATCCACTGCGCCGCCTCGCGCGGCGAGCAGAAGCGCGGCGCCAGCAGCGCGGAGCTCCGGCTCTGGGCGACCACCAGCGGGCCGAGCGGCTCGGAGAGGGTCGCCTCGGCCTGACTGCGGGCCACCGCCGCCGCCACCACATGGGCTCCGAGGAAGCCGCTCCCGCCGGTGATCAAGGTCGTCCGTTCCACGCCGGGAAGGGTACTCCAGCGAGGCCCGCCCCCGGGCCGGTGAATCCCCTCCCCCTCCCTCGCCGCCGGTCGCTATGGTGCCCCGCATGTCCCGCCCCGCCCCCAACGCCTTCGAGATCGGCGGCCAGCCCATCGGCAACGGCCCCCTCTTCTTCCTCGCCGGTCCCTGCGTGCTCCAGTCGCGCCAGCTCGCCCTCGACATCGCCGGCACCCTCCGGGACCTGATGGCCGAGCGCGGGCTGCCCTTCATCTTCAAGGCGAGCTTCGACAAGGCCAACCGCTCCAGCATCGGCGGCGGCCGCGGCCCCGGCATGGAAGAGGGGCTGCAGTGGCTCTCGGAGATCCGGACCGAGGTGGGCGTTCCGGTGGTGACCGACGTGCACCTCCCCGAGCAGTGCGCGGCAGTGGCCGAGGTCGTGGACGTCCTTCAGATCCCCGCCTTCCTGTGCCGGCAGACGGACCTCCTGGTCGCCGCCGCCCGGACGGGGAAGCCGGTCAACGTCAAGAAGGGGCAGTTCCTCGCGCCCTGGGACATGGCGAACGTGGTGAAGAAGGTGACCGACTCGGGCGGCGAGGCGGTGATGGTCACCGAGCGAGGGACCTCGTTCGGGTACGGCAGGCTCGTGGTCGACATGGCCGGGCTGCGGGATATGGGCGAGACGGGCCACCCCGTCATCTTCGACGCTACCCACAGCGTCCAGCGCCCCGGCGCTCTTGGCGACCGCACCGGCGGCGACCGGACGCTGGTGCCGCTCCTCGCGCGCGCGGCGGTGGCCACCGGCGAGGTCCACGGGCTCTTCATGGAGACCCACCCCGATCCGGACAGCTCCCCCTCCGACGGGCCGAACATGGTGCTGCTCGATCACATGCCGGCCGTGTTGGACGAGCTCATGGCCGTCCACGCGGCCGTCTAGACCGCCCGCGATCCGGGGTCAGCGGACGCCGAGGTCCACGCCGTCCAGCCCCTCCACCGGGGCGCACCCCAGGAGCGAGAGGAGCGTGGGCACCGTGTCCTCGGTCCCCACGCGATCGCTGCGGGTCGTGGAGGAGACGCCAGCGCCTATGAAGACCAGCGGGACCCGCCGGTCGTACATGTGGTGCGATCCGTGGGAGGTCCCGAGACCGCTGGGGACCAGCACGCCCGGCTGGTTGAGCAGCACCACGTCCGGCGAGCGGCCGGGGAAGTAGGTGTTCCGCAGGAGCGCGTCGACGCCGGTGACCTCCTCGGTGAGGGCGGCGACGGCGCGATAGTCGTGGGCGCTCTGCACCCACTCCGTCTCGGCCGAGACCCTGCGGGCGATCTCGATCAGACGATCACAGGCGAGGTCCACCGTGAGCTCGCCGGCGGCGAGGTCCCTGCGATCCATGACCAGGCCCCCGTCGCGGCGATAGACCCGGACACGGTGCCCGAGGGCCTCGGAGAGCTCCAGGCTCAGCTTGGCTGTGAAGCTGCCCGCCTCGGCGAGTGGAACACGGAGGGCGGGTTGGCCCCGGTCGGCCACGTACTCGGGAAGGGGGAGCACGCCGTGGTCGGCGCTGAGGGCAGCGACCCAGCGGCCTCTCCCGACCCGCTCATCGAGCTCGTCGAAGAGGGCGCCGAGCTCGACGTCGAGGCGCAGGAGGAGATCGGTGACCTCCCGGCTGTAGGGCCCGAAGCCGTGCCCGACCACGTCGCAGCCCGAGAAGCTCATGGCCAGGAGGTCCGTCGCGTCGTCCATGCCGAGCTCCAGCTCCCGCAGGGCGACGCGGCCCATCTCTGCGGTGAAGCGGTCCACGAGGGGGGTCTGGTACACCTCACCCGCCAGCCGCGCGGGGCTGGAGCTGTCGCCGAGGGTGTAGGGCAGCTCGGTACCGCGGGTGCCGAACGGGCGCTCGCCCGGCCGCTTGTCCGGGGCGGTGCCCAGCTCCTCGACGTTGTCAGGAAGCGACGGCACCCACTCCCATCCGCCGGCGCGCTCCAGCCAGGTCGCGTTCCACTCGTTCACCCAGCTCGGGAGCGAGTCCGCGTACCAGGTCGAGGTCACGAAGCCCGCGCCCAGCTTGTCCCACCAGAGGACGGAGCCGTTCGACCGCCCCCCCATGCCGATGGCAGCCCGGTCCTTCGCGGACACCGAGGCCACCTTGGCGCCCGGGATCTGGGCCTGGAGGTACTCGCCGAGGGTCGGGCGAGCCAGGTTTCGAGGGGAGCGCCGCCCCTGCCCGGCGCCCGCGCCGGTCTTCGGGGCCTCGACCCGGCCGTTGGAGGTCATCGAGGCCACCGCTTCGTCCTCCACGCAGTACTGGAATCGCCCGGCCTCCCGGTCGAAGAAGCCGTTCCCCACGATCCCGTGGCTCCTGGGCAGGCAGCCGGTCGAGAGCGTCGTGTGCCCCGCCCCCGTCTCGGTCCGCGCGTAGTCGAGGGTCGCGGCGTCGAAGACCGTCCCCTCCTCGAGGAGGCGCGCGAAGCCCCCCGTGAACGCCGGCCTCAACCGCGTGAGCTGCTCCGGGATCATCTGATCAACGGACAGCAGGACGACCAGGCGGGGGCGCGCCAGGGCGCCCTCGTCCGCTTCCTGGCCCACCGGGGCGGAGAGGGGCAGAGGGGCGAAGGAAGCGGTCGCCGCGAGGCTCAGGCTGAGGAGAGGGATCACGATCGGAGGGAGGTCGGAGGGACAGCGCTAGGGGGGGCGAGATTGTGCTTCGCACACGGCCAGGCCCCAATCTCAGCGGAGCGTGGAGGCCTACCTTGCTCTGTAAGCCCCTGCCAGTCAGGTACATGTGAGCGGCTGGAAAACGTTTCCAGGCCCAATCCCGGGCCTCCATTTGCCAAATGCAATTTCCTGGCTATCCTGTGGGGCTCCAAAGGCGACACGACAAAGGCAAACCGGACGCGAGTCCGGGACGCAAAGCCACGGGCCCCTCGCGGGCAGCCGAGCTTCCGAATGTCGACCGCCCGACCCTTCGGGATCGTCGTCCGAGGAGCGCCGCGGAACCCGCAACGGTTTCGCCTCGGACTGAGGACCGCGGGTCGGATGGGAACAACCGTTCCTCATCTGCCCTGCCGGACCGGGGTCGGCTCCGGCCGGCCCCGGGACGGTTTTCCTCCGCGTCGAGGCCGAGACCGCCAGGGAGCCGCCAGATCCACCAGCTCCCATGCCTCGTCACAACGACTCTCCGTCTCAGCCGCGCCTCTCCCTGGGGCAGGCACGCGTTGCGTCGTGGGGAGGGCTCCATGGGGACCGCGCAGGATCAAGAGACCTCTCGTCGCTCGACGGCTTCGGCCAGGGGCGACGTGGGCTGGAGGGCGAACGTGTGGGGACACGGACGCCCTCTGCGAGGAGGAGCGGATCCCGGGCCGCCGTGGGGACGGCGAGTTCGGGTGTCGTGTTTAAGGAATCGTGCGACGTCGGGAGGTTGGGGACCCTTCCGTCGCATCCGCACCTCGGTCCGGCGGTTTCCGTCGTTCGGGACGCAAGGGGGTCGGACGTGATCTGATCGCGCCCGATTGCGTTCCCGGAGAGCCTTCTTGGCTCGAGGCCGGGAGTCCTGGGAGGGCTCGGATCCGAGAGGGTCCGGGCCCTCTCTCTTTCGACCAGGCGCCGCGAGGCGTCAGACGAGCGTGTCGGCCTCGTGCGCGCTGAAGCGGTCCTGGAGACGCTCGATGAGCCGAGTGTGGATCTTGCAGACCCGCGACTCCGAGAGCCCGGTGAGGTCACCGATCTCACGCATGGGAAGCTCTTCCCAGTACTTCAGGTACACGATGCGACGCTCCTGATCCGACATGCGCTGGGAGACCAGCTTCATCAGCTCGTCCCGCGACAGCCGGTCGCCAGGGGCGTCCACGCCGTGGTCCTGCACGATGTCGAGGGGGCTGGCCCCGCTCCCATCCTCTCCGCCGTCGTCCGCGGGCATGGAACCACTGGGGGTCCCCGGGAGGCCGACGCCGAAGGTCTGCTGGTAGACGTCGAGGTCGAAGCCCATGGCCGAGGCGACCTCGCTGTCGTTGGGGTTCCTCCCCCACTCGCGGCGGAGCTGCTCGACCGTCCGCTTCTGCTGTTCGATCTTCTGGCGCCACGGGCGGGGGAGCCAGTCCTGGGAGCGCAGCTCATCCAGCAGCGCCCCCTTCACCCGGAGCTCACAGTAGGACTCAAAGCGCACCCCCCGCTCCGGGTCGAAGCCCTTCACCGCGCTGATGAGGCCCACGTTGCCGGCGGTCATGAGGTCGCCGCGGTCCACCGTCCGAGGAAGCCGTGCGCCGAAGCGGCGGACGATCTGCTTGATGAGCGGCTGGTAGTGCTCGACGAGCGCGTTCCGGGTGTCGTCGCCAGGCTCGGCCCGGAAGGCGGCCCACAGGACGTCGATCATCTCGGCCTCGGCACCCGCGGGGGACGCGCTGCTGCCAGGCATCCCGGGGGACGATCCAGGTTCAGAGGTGGGGTCGGATTGGGGCGCCAAGTCGAGTGATATACGGGTTCGAAGAGGTCACCGGGCGGTCCGCCGTATCGCCGAGCGAAGGCTCGAGGTGCACTCTCTGAGTAGTAGGTACCGATACGAGACCAGCCCGTTCAACAGTTCCTCTGCCAGCGCCCCCGAGTGCGTCATCTCGGCCCGATGCCCCCCCACCCCGAAACGCTCGCAATTGGCTCCTAGCACCCCGATGGGGCCGTTTCGCCCGCCCGCAGCCCTCCCTCGAGGGCGCGCATTTTTTTTGGTTTGAAAACGGTCCGTGGGCGGCCTCGCGTCCCGCCGACGGCACGCCTGAAGGGCTCAGACTTCGTGCTCGCCGAGGTCCTCGTCGTAGCCGAGGCGCTCCATGACCACCGCCTCCGCCGACCGCATGGCGGCGCGCTCCTCGGGCTCGTGATCGTCGAAGCCGACGAGGTGAAGGGCGCCGTGCACCACGTAGAGCGCCTGCTCCCTCTCCACCGAGGCACCCCGCGCCGCCGCGACCTCTCGGGCCCGCTCCACGCTCACGTAGATCTCCCCGTCCGGGCCGTGCTCATCCGGCACGCCGTCGTCCCTCAGGTCGAAGGTGATCACGTCCGTGCGGGTCGGGTCGCCCAGGAACTGGCCGTGGAGCCGGGCGAGCTCCGCGTCATCCACGAAGATGACGTCCACGCGGAGCTCCGGCTCCCCCCCGTGGGCGAGGGCCGCCCCGAGGGCGGCCAGCGCGCCGGACTCGCCAAGCTCCCCGGGGACCTCGGGCACCGTCCAGACGACGGACCCCTCGGTCACTCGGCGGCCCCCCCGGAGGCGCCTTCCGCGGAGTCGTCCGCACGGCCCTCACCGGGGGCGGCGCCGCGGTCCCGGCCGTCGCGGTCATAGGCCCGGACGATCTGCGCCACCAGCGGGTGCCGCACCACGTCCGCCGCCTCGAACTCGATGAAGCCCACGCCCTCGAAGCCCCGGAGGCGCCGCGCGCCGTCCACGAGTCCGCTCCGCTGGTTCCGCGGGAGGTCGTTCTGCGAGGGGTCGCCGGTCACGACCATGCTCGAGCCCTCCCCGAGCCGCGTCAGGAACATCTTCATCTGCGAGGCCGTGGTGTTCTGCCCCTCATCGAGGATCACGAAGGCGTTCGAGAGCGTGCGGCCGCGCATGTACGCGAGGGGCGCGATCTCGATGATGCCCGCCTCCTCCATGCGCGCGAGGTCGTCGGCCTCGATCATGTCCCGCAGGGCGTCGTAGATCGGCCGCAGGTAGGGGTTGAGCTTTTGCTGCAGGTCCCCAGGGAGGAAGCCGAGGTGCTCCCCGGCCTCGACCACGGGGCGCGTGATGATCAGGCGCCGGACCTTGCCGCGACGGAGCCGCTGGACCGCAGCAGCCACCGCCAGGTAGGTCTTCCCGGTTCCCGCGGGGCCCAAGCCGAAGACGAGGTCATTCTTCTCGATGGCCTCGAAGTAGCGCCGCTGGTTCTCGCTGCGGGGCTCGACGGGTCGCGGGCGGAAGCGCACGACCGCGGGGCGGTGGGAGCCGCCCCAGCGGGAGCCGGAGCCCGCAGGCCCGGCGCCGCCCGAGTCCTTGGCGCCGCCGCGGCGCTCGCCGCCCACCGTCGCCGTCTCGGTCGTCACGGGGGCCCGATCCAGGAGGATGCCCTCGATCTCCCGGACGCTCATGTCTCGGCCCTTACGAGCCTTGCCGAGCAGGTGCTCGATCCGCTCGGAGGCGGCACGGATCCCGCCGTCGGCCCCCTTGAGGCGGAGGTTCCCCGCGCGAGCGTAGATCTCGATGTCGAGATCCTGCCGGAGCAGGCGGGCGTACCGGTCGTAGGGACCGAGGACGAGGATCGCTTCCTCGTGGGAGCGCAGGGGGATGGTGAGTTCGGGCAAGGTGCAGAGACCGTCAGGAGGGCAGCTCGAAGAGGAGCGGCCAGAGGAACGCGACGAGGGGCGCTGAGAGCAGGAGGCTGTCGACCAGGTCGAGCATGCCGCCGGAGGGGCCGAAGGTGGTGCCGGAGTCCTTGACCTGAGCCCGGCGCTTGAAGCCGCTCTCCATGAGGTCACCAGCCTGCGCGGTGATGTTCACCACCAGCCCGAGCGCGACACCGGACAGGACTCCGAAGCGCGCACCCTCGAGCGCGCCGAAGAGCACGAAGCCAGCCCCCGCGCCGATACCCACGAGCAGCGACGCCACGCAGCCCGCCACGGTCTTGCCGGGGCTGAGGTTGGGGAAGGGGTGGCGCTTCCCCATGGTGCTGCCGACGTAGTAGCCGGCGATGTCGCCGATCTTGGCCAGCACGAGGTAGACGGCCAGACCTCCGGCACCGCCAACGAGCCGGATGGGAACGAGGGCCAGCAAGGGCAGGGCCACGAGGAACACGAGCCCCCCGAACCCCGGCCGCTCGCCGAGGCGCCAGAGGAGCTGCCCCTTGGTGACGGCCGCGGCGCTCCGGACGACGAGCGCGACCACCGCGCTGTAGAGGAGGGCCAGCCCCAGGCCTTGCGCGAGCGCCTGCTCCGCGTCCGGGAGCGCCAGCACGTCTCGAGCGATGAAGTTCGAGTGGATCTCCCATGCGCCGTAGGCGACCGCCGCGACGGCCCCGACGGTGGCAGGCGCCCCGCCGAAGATCTTCATCCGCGCGGCCTCGAGGATGGACCACAGGGAGAGGACGACGGCGAACCCGAGGGTCAGCGTCACTCCTGCGGGCAGGGAGGCGGCCCAGAGCAGGCCCGCGACCGAGATGGCCAGGGTCCCCCCGACCTTGGTCCGCAGGATCAGCTTGGCTCGCTTCGCGGCGGCGGGGTCGACGGCCGGCTCGCTCACGCCCCCCCCTCGCTGTGCTCGGGGCTGCCCTCAAGCTCGAGGACATCCTCGAGGCCCTCGAGGTCGGCCTGCTCCTCGGCCTCCGCCGGGAGCGCGCCGAACTTGCGCTTCCGCGCGGCGAAGGCGCGGAGCGCCTCTTCGAACTGCGGCCGCCGGAAGTCGGGCCAGCAGTCCTCCGTGACGTAGAACTCGGCGTAGGACGCCTGCCAGAGCAGGAAGTTGGAGAGCCGCATCTCACCCGCGGTGCGGATGATCAGGTCGGGGTCCCCGGTACCCGGGTCGTAGAGGTACTCGCGGAGGGTCTCCTCGTCGACCTCGTCGGGTCGACGGCGGCCCGCCGCCACATCCTCACTGAAGGACCGCAGCGCGTCGGCGACCTCGGTGCGCCCCCCGTAGGAGAGGGCCAACCGCAGGACCATGCCGGTGTTGCCCGCCGTCTTCTCCATGGTCTCCCGCAGCGCCCGCTGGGCGTACTCGGGGAGGTCCGTGAGCCGGCCGATCGCCACGAGGCGGATGCCGTTTTCCATCAGGGTCCGGAGCTCGCGGCGCAGGTAGAGGCGCAGGAGCCGCATGAGCGTGGAGACCTCGAAGTCCGGCCGCTTCCAGTTCTCCCGCGAGAAGGCGTACAGCGTCAGGCTCTTGCACCCGAGCTCGGCGGCAATGGTCGTGATGGCGCGCACCGACTCGGTGCCCTCCTTGTGGCCGCGGACACGGACCCACCCGCGCTCCTGGGCCCAGCGGCCGTTGCCATCCATGATGATGGCGACGTGGTCGGGGAAGACCCCCCCGAGCGACTCGCGAAAGGCGAGAGCCTCAGGCGTCGGCTCCGGCGGCCCGGTGGCCCCGTCGTGCCCTCCACTCCACGGGCTCACGACAGCGCTCCCTCCGGGGTGGGGTCCGGTGCCTGCCAGTCGGCACTGAAGATCGGTGCGCGGTCAATCACCGCGTCGCGCTCCGCCCCCACCGACACCATGACGATGGGGGTCGCGACCAGCTCCTCGATCCGCTCCACGTACCGGCGCGCCGCCGCGGGCAGGGCGTCGAAGGTCCGCGCGGAGGCCGCGTCCTCGGACCAACCAGGCAGCGTCTCGGTCACGAGCTCGACCCCGTCGAGGGTCGGGAGGTGCGCGGGGTACTCGCTGTACGTCTCGCCGCCGACCCGGTAGGCCGTCACGACCTCGAGGTCGCCGAGCCCCGAGAGCACGTCGAGCTTGGTCATGATCCACCCGGCGGCGCCTGCGAGGTCGAGGCAGTAGCGCACCGCCACCGCGTCGAAGTACCCGGCGCGACGGGGCCGACCGGTGGTCGTGCCGTACTCGTGTCCGGCCGCCCTCAGCTCATCCGCCTGCTCGCCGAACATCTCGCTGGGGAAGGGTCCCTCGCCCACTCGCGTGCAGTACGCCTTGGCGATCCCGATGGAGCGCCCCACCGCGCTCGGGGGCACGCCGGCGCCGGAGGGGATCCCGCCGGGGCCGGTGTTCGAGGAGGTCACGAACGGGTAGGTGCCGTGGTCGATGTCAAGCATCACGCCCTGGGCACCCTCGAAGAGGATGCGCCGACCCTCACGGTGGGCCTTCCTCAGCTCGGCGCCGGTGTCGGCCACGAAGGGCGCGAGACGGGCACCGACCTCGACGTAGCGCTGGACGATGGCCTCGACATCGAGGGGCTCCTCGTCGTGGACCCTCTCGATCACCGCGTTCTTCTCCGCGAGGTTCGCGCGCAGGCGCTCAGCGCAGCGCTCGGCGTCCAACAGGTCGCAGATCCGGAGCCCGGTCCGGGAGGCCTTGTCCGAGTAGGCCGGGCCGATTCCGCGGCCGGTGGTGCCGATCCGGCCGTCGCCCTTCCAGCGCTCCGAGAGGCCGTCGATGCGCTTGTGCTGCTCGAAGATGACGTGGGCGTTGGCGGCGATCCGCAGCCGTTCCGGGCCGACCTTGACGCCGCGCTCCTCCAGTCCGTCGATCTCCTCAAGGAGCTTGATCGGGTCGATCGCCACGCCCGTGGCGATCACGTTCACCTTGCCCTCGTGAAGGATGCCCGAGGGGATCAGGTGGAGGACCCACTTGACCCCGTCCACGACCACGGTGTGCCCCGCGTTGGCGCCCCCCTGATAACGGACCACGACATCGACGCGGTCGCTGAGTAGATCGATGATCTTCCCCTTTCCCTCGTCGCCCCACTGGGCTCCAAAGACACTGAGAGAAGGCATGGGCTGGTCGGGTCAGAGACCGGGCAGAGGTGAAGGAAAGGGGGTGCGACCCCTTGGATGGCCGGGGGCCACACGAGCTTGGCCGAGATGATAGCGGCCCCGCCTGCCCCGCTCCCCCTGGAACCGCTGAACCGGCCTCAGTCCGGCCCGCCATCCGCCGTGGCGCCGGGAGAGGGCGCCTGCCGGGCCTGGCCGTGCCCCCCGCCGCCTGGGGTTCGGATCTCGACCTCGGAACCCGCCGGCAGGTCCAGCGCCGCCTTGGGCGTCAACCGCTGGTCCGCCCCCTGCCCAGCACGTCGCACCCAGGCCTCCCCCGGGGCGCCGCTGGCTCCCCCATCCACCCCGAAGGGCGCGCACCGCTGGCGCTCGGCCATCCAAGAGAGTCGGACATCCGTGAGGAAGTTCAGTCGACGGACGAGCCCATCTCCGCCCGGACGGGCTCCGTCTCCCCCCGTGCCGCGGCGCACCGTCTGCCGCACCACACGGACTGGGAGCTCGTTCTCCAGGGCCTCCACCGGCGTGTTGCGGGTGTTCGTCATGTGCGTCTGCACCGCGTGGGCGCCGCCAAGCCGTGGCCCCGCCCCCGCGCCGCCGCCATGGGTCTCGTAGTGGGTGAAGGATCCGCCCTCGCCATCCAGCCGGACACCGCCGAAGGAGAGGTTGTTCATCGTCCCAGCGCTCGCCGCGGGGACCTCCCCGGGGAGCATCTGGCCGAAGGCACCGAGGATGACGTCCACCAGTCGCTGACTCGTCTCCACGTTCCCCGCGGCCACCGGCGCAGGGTACGCCGCATCCACCACGGTCCCCGGGGTGGTGAGGATCTCGACGCCCTCGAGCAGTCCGGCGTTGGTCGGGGTCCCCTCGGGCATGAGCAGCCGGATCCCGTAGACCACCGCCGAGACCGTCACCGCACGCGTGGTGTTGACGGGCGACCCGTCGAGCGCCTGGGGCGCGCTCTCGCGGAAGTCGAAGGTGAGGCCGCTGCCCTCCCGCGTCACGGTCAAGCGGACAGGGAGCAGCTCCCCTGTCCCGTCCGCGCCGCCCTCGAGGGAATCCTCGAAGGACCAGGTGCCCTGGGGGAGGTCCGCGATCCGGCGACCGGTCAGGGTCGACGTCCAGGCGATGAGGTCCCGCCCCCTGGCCGCCAGCTCGGCTGCACCGTGCTCCTCCATGAGCGCCTGCATCCGCGCGTGGCCCGCATGGCTCGCCGCGACCTGCGCGAAGAGGTCGGCGCGCCGCTCTTCCGGAACCCTCATGTTGGCGAGGAATACCCGCAGGAGATCCTCGTCGATCTCTCCGCCGCGCACCATGCGAACGGGCGGGAGCCGCAGCCCCTCACCGTGGACGTCCCTCGCCGGCGCCATGGAGCCGGGGAACGCCCCGCCGACGTCGGCGTGGTGGGCTCGGGAGACGCAATAAAAGGCCGGGCGATCGTCGGGGCCATCCGCGCCCGGCGCGAAGACCGGCGCCACGGAGGTGATGTCCGGCAGGTGGGTCCCGCCCCCGAAGGGGTCGTTCTGGAAGGCGATATCCCCAGGCCGTAGGTCGTGGGTGGCGATCACGGCCTCGACGGACAGGGGCGTGGCCCCGAGGTGTACGGGGAGGTGAGCCGCCTGGGCCACGGCCCGCCCATCCGCGCCGAAGATGGCGCAGGAGAAGTCGAGGCGCTCCTTGATGTTGACCGAGAACGCGGAGCGCTGGAGAGCGACCCCCATCTCCTCGGCCGCGGACGCGAAGAGGTGATGGAAGACCTCGACCCGGAGCGGGTCGATCGACTCCGTGGGATCCGCCATCCTTGCGGTCAGTCCTCGTCCGGGAAGTCGAGCACCTGCAGCGGCGCGTTGTCGAGCACCTCCCATCGGACGAGCGGCACGATCACCACGTCGTCGTCCTGGGGGCGTCGCCAGACCACGGAGCGCACGACCCGTACTAGGTGCTCCCCGGACCGGAAGTACTCCTCCTGCTCGCGGCGCGACTCGAAGTCCAGCCGTTGGTTCACGTCCGATGCCGTCGAGATCCGCGCGGCGATCACGATCTCGAAGACGTCGCTGGTGACCTCGAGCGACTCGGTGATGGTCGACTTGTCCCCCTCGTTGAGCGCCTGGAAGTCGTAGACCTCGTCGAGCTCGTCGAGGCTGTCAAAGATCTGCTTGGGGAAGATCTCCTCGCCGAACTCGTCCAGCATGGGCTCGGGTTCGACGTCCTCGACGCCCTCCTCCCCCTCCTCCTCGAGCGGGTCCTCAGGCTCGTTGCGGTAGTCACGCACGCCCTCCCAGATGGAGATCGGGTATTCGCGACCAGAGAAGAGGCCGGAGAGCACCGCGAAGGGCGCGGTGTTGACGTTGACCCCCCAGCCGCCGTCCCCCACCGGGAGCCCGCTCGCCTCCTCCTCCTCGCCCATCGCCGGCGAGGTGTAGACCGTGAGGAAGGACGTGATGGCGTGGATGCGCTCCTCGTCCTGGCCGAAGTAGTCCTCGAACATCTTGTCCTCGAACCCGGGGAGCATCCGGAACTCACTGAACGTGAAGGGGACGGACTGCTCCGAGTTCTCCAGGTCGGTCGTCAGGAGCTGCGGCTGAGGGAGGTCCGTCATGCTCATGCGCTCCCTCATGTAGGCCTGCATTGAGAGCGCCATCTCCTCGGCGTCGCCGGTCGAGATGTCCTCGGAGGTCCCCCCGCGCGCATAGTCCAGGATCCGCGCCACCCGCTGCACGGCGAGCTCCGCCAGCTCCTCGTCGGGCTGCAGGAGGTTGAGGACGTTGTACTTGCTGTTCTCGTCACGGATGAAGATCCGCAGCTGGATGTCGCCGAAGCTCGTGGACTGCGGCGTGTACCAGCGGTCCATCTGAGAGTCGACCGAGTCCGGGTTCCGCGGCGCCTCGCCGGGCTCCGACGCGGCGCCGGAGCCCCCCCCCGCTGCGGCGGGGTCCTCCCCCTCGGAGGCCTGGGCGGCGCGCGCATCCTCAAGGAGGTCCTCGTAGGTTTGCAGCAGGACCGACTCGATGGCCAGGTCCATCTGGGCCCGAGTCAGCTCGTTGTAGGTGATCCGCTCGTCCGTCAGGGTGACGGTGTTGATCTGGTAGACGATCGCGATGATCACGATCAGCACGAGGAACGCCATCAGGAGGGCTGCGCCGCGGCAGGCGTCCCGGGCTCCGGAGAGGCTCTTGCGGAAGATCTTCATCGGTCTGGCGGTGCGGTGCGCCGCTGGCCGTGATCATACGCGCCAGGGGACGACTTCTTCCCCGCACTTCGGACGGGGCTAAGGGCCGTCGCCCCGGGGCCAGACCTCGGGCTCAGAACGGGCTGTTGAGGTCGGAGCCCTCGAGGATCCGCGGGCGGATGAAGAACAGGACGTTCGTCTGCTCCTTGCTCTTCAGCTTGCTCCTGAAGAGGGCCCCGAGGACCGGAATGTCCCCCACCAGCGGGACCTTGCTCTCCCGCGTCACCGTGCGCTCGGAGATCAGGCCCCCGAGGATCACGGCCTGGCCAGGCTCCAGCCGGACCACCGTTCGGGCGTTCCGCTTTGAGATCTCGGGGACGGAGATCACCGAGTCCCCCACCGTGAAGCTCACGGCCGTTCCGGTGGACTGCGACGCCTCGATGTCGATGTTCAAGATGACGGTGTCCCGACCGATCACGCGCGGGACCACGTACATCTGGACCCCCACTTCCTGGAACTGGAGGGAGGTGGTCGGGATGCCGGACGCGCTGATCGCGGTGACGTTGTAGAAGGGGATCTTCTTGACGTTGACGATGTCGGCTCGCCCCCCCTCCCGGACCGCCACCTTCGGGCGGGAGATGATGGAGACGTTCTCGAAGGAGGCCACCGCCTCGAGCACCGCGTTGAAGGTCACGCCGTCGAAGACGGCCCCCAGCTGGAAGAGCGCCTTGCTGGCGTCCGTACTGTTGGCGAAGGAGAAGTCGATCTGGTTGACGAACGTTCCCGGATTCGGGAAGCCGAAGACCGGCGTGGACGGATCCACCGGCTTGACGCCGAGGTCGAGCGAGTCGCGGGTCGTCACCTCGACGATCTTGGCCTCGATCTCGATCTGCCTGACCTCGGCGGCGAACAGGTCGATGAAGTGCTCCACCTCGCCCAGCTGTTTCGCTGCCGCGGTCACAAACAGCACATCGCTGAGGGCGATCGACTGGGGTGCGCGGAGTCCGCTCCCCCGCGGGTCCGAGTAGGCCTCCACGGAGAACCCCTCCCGCAGGTCGAGCAGCACCGTGTCCTGGGGCTGGGGACCGCTCCCCTCGGGCATCGCCCCGTCCTTCACCGCCGCGAACAGGGTGAAGGCGCCGTAGCTCTGCAGGAGGCTGAAGATCTTGGAGCCCGTTCCGCCGGGGAACGTGTACGGCTTCATGATCAACCGTTCGGTGTCCCCGTCCCTGAGCTCGTACCAGATGATGTTCTTGCCGAACTCGAGGTAGGGGTTGAGGGGCGGATCCGCCGGCGCCGCCTCCTCCACCAGTCCGCTCAGGAACTCCAGCTCGTCGCCCTCGGCAACGCCGGTCGGAACCTCGTCCTCACCCCCGGCCTCGGAGGGAAGCTCGGGCCCCACCGGCGGAGCAACCTCGGGCCCAGGAGCCGTTCCGCCGCCAGCCGCCGCCGCTCCCGCGGACGGATAGTCGGCGATGGGGTCGTCCATGTACGCGGCCTCCACCCCCTCGAAGGCGGCCTCGTCATCGAAGGACTCGACCCCCGCGGGCGCGTTCTGGCCCCGGGTCAGGAGGTCCTCGAACATGGACTGAGCCTTGCGGTGCCGTTCGAGGGAGTCGCTGCCCCCGCCGAGGCAGGACGAGAGGAGGACCAATGGAGCAAGGACAAGGGCGAGCCCCTGCGGGAGACCGCCGCCACCGGTGCGGGCGCGCCCGCCGAAGGGCGAGGTGGCGCACCCGCCCCACCCACGGAGCGGGGACGTGCCGCCTGGGCGGACGTCCCCGTCGGGGCGCTCGGGGTCTTCCCCGGGGCGGCTCATGCGCGGCTCGGCCCCGTCAAAGGAGGCGCTTCACCGAGTCCGTGACGTCGGAGATCGCCTTCTTGTCCCTGCGCCGGATGGACTTCCAGACGCTGCAGTAGCCGCCGGATTGCCGCACCGACTCGCAGGCGCTGAGCACCCTGGAGCGAGCCTTGGCCGTGAGGGTGATCCCCTCCGACGAGGTGGGGTCGATCTTGTCCTTGACGATCTTCTTCATCTCCGGCGTGGCGTCGAGCAGCGCGGAGTAATTCACCGAGGCCGGGTTCGTGAGCTGCCGCGGCTCGTCGAGCCCGCAGATGTTGTCCGCCTTGTTGACGTGGTAGGGCGTCCCGCGGCCGTCATCAGGTCCCCCGAACACCGTCGGGGCGACGCTCTCCTGTCCCGTGGGAAGGGGCGTCGCACTGGCAGGCAGCCCTGCGAGGGTGAGGAGGATGAGTGCGAGGAGCTTCAAGTGTGGAACAAGCGGGTTCTGACGCCAGCAAGCAGCGCGGCAGCATCTTAGGACGTCCTACGCTGAACGTCGCCGGAAGCCGGGATTAAGGATCCGTCATGTGATCCTTCGACCGCCGCGCGCGCAGCTTGCCAAAAACCCACAGATTCCTTCTGGCAAGAAGGTAAGGGCTGCTCAAAGCCTCCATCACCCCCACGACGCACTTCCCGAAACGCCAAGCAAGAGCGCCCCCACCCCATGGAGGGGCGGGGGCGCTGAAGGGCCCCGATGGGGTCCTGGAAGCTCAGGCGCTCACCGGCTCGGGGCGCGGCGACGGCGACGGCGGCCTCCGCCGCCCCGCTCCCCGTCCTCGCGGCCGCGGTCACGGTCGCTGCGGCGCGGCCGATCGTCGCCGCCACCGTCGCCGCCACCGTCGCCGCCCTCTTCCTTGGGCTGCGTGAGGGCCTTGTGGGAGACCTTGATCTTCCCGCGATCGTCGACGTTGATGATGATGACCTCGATCTCATCGCCGACGTTGACCACGTCGGAGACCTGCTCGATGAAGCCTTCGCCGAGCTCGGAGATGTGGCAGAGCGCCTCGACACCCGGGAGGATCTCGATGAACGCGCCGAAGTCGCGCACGCTCTTGACCGTGCCCTTGTACTTCGAGCCGATCTCCGGGGTCTCCATGGTCGCCGAGATCGCGTCGCGGCAGGCCAGGGTCTTGTCGGCGTCGGTGCCGTAGATCTGGACGTGGCCCTCGTCGTCGACGATGGAGATCCGGACGCCATAGTCGGCCTGGAGCTGGCGGATGTTCTTGCCGCCGGGGCCGATGAGGAAGCCGATGCGATCGCTCGGGATCTTGATCGTCTCCATGCGCGGCGCGAACCGGCTGACCTCGGAGGACGGGGCCGGGACGGCCTCGAGCATCTTGCGGAGGATGTGGATCCGGCCCTTCTTGGCCTGCTCCAGCGCGTTCTCCAGCAGATCGCGGGACACGCCCTTGATCTTGATGTCCATCTGCAGGGCGGTGATCCCGACGCCGGAACCGGCCACCTTGAAGTCCATGTCGCCGCTGTGGTCCTCGGAGCCGAGGATGTCGGACAGGATGGCGGTCTTGTCGCCCTCCTGCACGAGCCCCATGGCGATGCCCGCGACGGGCTGGGTCAGCGGAACGCCGGCCAGCATCATCGAGAGGCAACCACCGCAGACGCTGGCCATCGAGGACGAGCCGTTCGACTCGGTGATGTCCGAGACGACGCGGATCGTGTACGGGAACGACTCCTTCTCCGGCAGCACCGAGTTCAGGGAGCGCTCGGCGAGCATGCCGTGGCCGATCTCACGGCGGCCCGGGCCCATGATCCGGCGGGTCTCACCCACCGAGTACGCGGGGAAGTTGTAGTGCAGGTAGAAGTGCTTCTTGTACTCCTCCTCGACCCCATCGATGATCTGCTCGTCGTCCGGCGTGCCGAGAGTGGCGCTCACGAGCGCCTGGGTCTCGCCCCGGGTGAAGAGCACGGAGCCGTGCTGCCGCTCGTTGAAGTTCGGGACCACGGTGATCTGACGGATCTCGTCCCACTCGCGGCCATCCACGCGGCGTCCGGAGAGGATCGCGGAGCGCTCACAGTGCTTCTTCAGGTCACCGAAGAAGTCCTTGACCGCCTTCGTCTGAGCCCTGAGGTCGTCGCCCTCGAGGCCCGAGGTGAGGGCCTCGACGGCCTTCTTCTTGACCTCGCTCATGGCCGCACCGCGCTCGTGCTTGCCGTCGGTCTTCATCGCGTCGGCGAGGTCACCTTCGAACTCGAACACGCGGGACTTGAGGTCCTCGTCAATGCTCGGGGCGGTGAACTCCATGGCCGGCTTGGCGCAGCGATCCACGAGCTCGTTGGCGAGGTCGATGATCTCCAGGACGACGCGCTCCGCCTCGGCCAGGGCGTCAATCATCTCCGCCTCGGTGAGCTCCTGGGCGGAGGACTCCACCATGCAGAGGCCGTTCTCGTGACCGGAGACCACGAGGTCGAGGCGGCTGTTCTCCCGGCGATCGGAGTCCGAGGGGAAGGCGACGAGCTTGCCGTCGATGTGGGCGATCCGGACGGCCCCGAGGGTCGTCTCGAAGGGCATGCCGGCGATGCGGATGGCCGTGAAGGCCGCGATCATGGCGACGACGTCGGGGTTGTTCTCCCCGTCGTACTGCATGACGCTGGTCATGACCTGGACCTCGGCCTTGAAGCCCTCGGCGAACATGGGCCGGATCGAGCGGTCGATCAGGCGCATGGTGAGGATCTCCTTGGTGGTCGGACGTCCCTCGCGCTTGAAGAAGCCGCCGGGGATCTTCCCCGCGGCCTCGGTCTTCTCGCGGTAGTCGCAAACGAGGGGGAAGAAGTCGATGTCGTCCCGCGCGTTACCTGCGGTGGCGGCTGCGAAGCAGCGCGTCTCTCCGAGGGTTGCGATCACGGCGCCGCCGGCCTGACGGGCCACCTGGCCGGTCTCCAGCGTGAGTTTCTTGCCAGCGATCGTCGCTTCGACTCGTGTCGGTTTCATGCTCATGGTGTTGGTGAGGCTCATCTCGCCTCGGTTTCTCTTCTTGCTAATAACAGTGGGTTGTACGGGTGGATCCAGCGCCCCGCCCAGGAGGGCGGTCGCCGGACCGTCATGCCGACCGGGCGCCGCGCCATGCGCGGAGGACCGGGGCCGGCTGGACTCGCGGGTCCAACCCTCGCGCCTGGACCCGGACCGCGCTCGTGTCGCCCGGTCGCCCACAGGTCCCACCGGGGGTGGGTCGCTGGGGGCTGTGGGCGCGGAGCACGAGTCTTGGGACCGGGCTGGGGATCAGCGGCGCAGGCCGAGGCGGCCGATCAGCTGCGCGTAGCTCTCGGGGGAGCGATCGCGCAGGTAGCGCAGCAGCTTCGTGCGGCGGCCGACCTTGAGGAGCAGGCCGCGGCGGGACGTGAAGTCCTTGCGGTGCACCTTGAGGTGCTCGGTGAGGCAGCGAATGTCCTCGGTGAGGAGCGCGACCTGGACTTCGGGGGAACCGGTGTCACCGTCCGCCTTCGCGAACTCCTTGATGATCTCGGCCTTTCGATCGGTGGCGATTGCCATGGATATGTAGCGGTAGCTGGGCTCCTTGATCCCCACAGCGAGGCGACGCATGGGACCAGTGGAGCGGACTTGCCCCGATCGAAGAGCCGCCCTCCGATCGGGGGACGGGAACCTCGGTTCCGGGGTGCGAGAATGGATTCGCGCGCCTCTGAGGCCGAGGAGTTTAGCGGGGAGCCCGCCGCGGAGGGGGCTCCCCGGCTCGATTTCCGCGCGCCACACGACGGGCCGACGCCCCGCCCAGGCGCGTGGTCCCAGAGCACGGTCCCGGCCCACGGCCCACGCTCACGGCCCCGGCTCACGGTCCGGCCAGGTGGCTGGACGCCCTTCAGATGGCCTAGATGGCCGCCAGCGCTTCCGGAAGGGGCGCGCCGCCTCCCTGAACAGCCTCAGTTGCCCGAGAGCTCCTCGAGCATCTCGGGCGCCAGGGTGCGTCCAGGCAGGGTCGAGAGGAGGACCCGGAGGATCTCGTCGCACGCCTCGCGCAGGTCCCGATCGGTGCTGCTCGCGGTGCCGCCGGACGTCGTGAAACGGAACTCACGGTTCAATCGAGCCTCCCAGAGGGCCGGCCCCCCGGGATTCCGCGGGTCGACGAGCCTCGCTGCGATGGTCGCGTCGATGGAGTGGAGCGCCATCCAGTCCGGCATGTCCCATTGCTCGATCATGAGCTCGAGGTAAGCGTCCTCTCCGAGGGCCCCCGGTGAGAAGCTGGCCTCCTGCACGCCACCGCCCGCAGGGGCGGCCATGGCGATGGTCTCGTCCACCGCGTCCATGGCGAGGGGCGAATAGCGCCGACGAACCAGGGCCTTCGCCGCTGAATTCCGGATCAGATCCGTCGGAGCCCTCAGGACACCGGGTGCCGTCTCCACGGGGAGCACGGCAATGTCCACCGGGTTCACCGCGGCGATGTCGCCAACGGAGGTTGACTCCACGAGGGAGCCCGTCGGGCTCGGCGTGGTCTGGCAAGCGGTCCCGCCCCCGACGAGGACCGCAACGAGGGTGAGGGTTCGAATCGCGCTCTGCATGGCCGGATGCTACGGGAACCGACCGCGGGATTTCGAGGGTCCAGTGCCCGTTCCGGTGGCTCGCGGTCGCGGGGCGCCCGCCGGGGCGGGCTCTCGAGAGGTCCGCGGACCTCCCGGACGTCCACCGCACCCCCCACCTGGGCCACCGGATGCCTGGAGCCGCCCGCTCCAGAGCCCCGCCAGGGGGCCTCCTGGCCCCTGGAGCGCCCCCTGGGCCCAGGCGGCCCGGGGCTAGGGCCGCGGGGAAGGGGACGGGCCGATCAGTCCAGGGTGAAGGTCACAGCCGCAGCGAAGCCTGCGCGCTCGTGCTCCCGCTCGATGTCGCTCCAGAGGAACTCATTGCGGTCGAAGTCCCAGCCCCAGAGGGTGACCTCCGCCGAGAGGATCCCCGGCTCGAGCCCCGCGCCCCCCTCGGCGGCGAGGTCCGGGACCGACAGGAGCAGATCTCCGCTCGCATCGGAGGTATCCAGCGTCCAGAGCTTCCACTTCCGACCGGTGCTCGAGGTGAGCTGGACCTCCGCGATCCCGTCCCCACCGATGCTGTCCGGCAGGGTGTCCTCGACCACGAGGTTGAACCCGCCAGGACCGGTCGTGCCACCGGGGCTCGGGGAGAGGAGTCGAGGCACATCGATGGGCTGCAGTTGATTGGCGCTGGTGGAGAGCCGCGGGCGCGCGGACACCTCATTGCCGGCCACGTCCTTCACGGCGGCGCGCAGCAGGAGGTCGGTGTCGATGGCACCACGGACATCCAGCTCCCCCCCCACGTTCGCCAGCCCGGAGGCCGCGCCGAGGGCGGTCCAGGTCGTCCCTCCCCCCCCGAGCGGATAGGGATTCGCTCGGCCCACGACCACCGGCCCCGCGAGGCCCGTGCCCACGGCCTCCGCCGTGATGCTGGGCGCGTCGGCAGGCGCGCCGAAGTTGACGAGGCCCGAGATGTCGAGGACGTGCGGGGTGAGGGCGAAGGGCTGCAGGTCGGGGGCCGAGAAGGCCAGCTGGTCCCCCGCGTCGATGTCCACGTCCAGGGCGGTCTCACCGGCCGCCACCGGAAGGAGCGGCGCGCTCAAGCCGAAGCCCCGCAGGTAGGTGACGGGGTTGAAGGTGAACTGGGGCAGGTCGTCCTGGGTCGCGAGGAACGAGATCGCTCCGAGGGTGGAGCCCTCGATGAGCACGGGCCCGTAGTTGCACTCGAAGAGTGTCGCGTTGGAGTTCGGCGAGCAGAGAGAGACGTCGCTCAGGCGCCGCAGGCGCGGCGCCCTCGTGTCCGCCACCTTGGTGGCCGCGCCGGAGAAGTTGCCGGTCGGGAAGACGCTGGTCACCTTGCCCTGGACCGCCGCCGCCGGCTCGCTCGAGACGTCGAGCAGGACCTCCAGGGAGTTCCGGGGGACGCCGTGGAAGGTGAAGAGGTCGTAGCCCGGAGCGTCCACCGTGATGACGGTGTCCCCCGCTGGCGCGCCCTGCACCTGGGCCTGACCGATGATGCTCGTCGTGTTCGAATCCACGAAGGCCACGGCCCCGCCGCTCTCCGAGTGGCTGTGGACCGTCGCGTCGCTGATCCCGCGCAGCGAGCGGCGGTCGTAGACGCGGACCTGCACGTTCCCCCCGGTCGGGTCCGCGCCGGGCCCGATGACCCCGCGCTGGAGGTAGGTACCGGAGGCAGGCACGGTGGTCGAATTCCCGGCCCGGTCGAAGATCGAGAGGTCGTAGTTCACGCCCCCGCTGCCCGGGTTGATCGCACCGAGCGGCACCGCCGCGGTGACGAAGAGAGCCTCCCCGGAGGAGTCCACCTCCCCTGCGAAGGCCGTCCGGGGCGGGCTGGCGAGGCTCCCACCGTTGGTCCCGCTGGCGCCCGCGTCCACGAAGGCGAAGGCGACCGGCTCGCTGGCCCTGCCCACGATGGCGAGGTCCCGCAGGTCCCCGACGAAGCTCGAGACGTCCGCCCCTGCGGCGCCGAGCCCCAGGAGGATGGGCGCCACCGTGTCGAAGTAGGGGCGCTCTGCGGCGTTCGTGGCCGGGTCACCGTCGAACAGGCGCACGCCCGTCGGGGAGCCGAAGCGGCGCAGCTGGATCGCGCACTCGAAGTCACCATCCGCGAACTCCGCGTCTCCGAGGGCGTCGATCATCCCCAGCTCGCTCGGGGTCAGGCTCAGCGCCGAGGCCCCCTCGGGGAAGTCCACCGTGGCGACGGTCGCCTTCAACAGCTGGGGGTTCTCAGGGCTCGTGCCGAAGAGGAAAGCCTCGGCGATCACGCCGCTCGGCGCAGGCTCGGACAGGGTGACCTCGACGATGGGCGCCCCGCTGAAGACGTCGGCCGCGCTGAAGGTGTCGGGGTTCCCTGCCCCGGCGAACTTCTGGACCTCTGCAGCCAGGCTCAGCCCGAGCGTCTGGAACTCGGTCTCCGAGGGAGGCAGGGGGTCACCTTCCTCGGAGGTGAGCTCATCGGCACCCTGGGCCAGCTTGACCTGGACCAGCACGTCCGTGCCGAGGGGGACCGCTCGCCCGTCGGCATCGCGCGGGATCCAGCGCCACACCTGGGTCAACCCGAAGCCGAGCCCCGAGGTGCCGAGCTGGAGCGACTCCGGCGCAGGATCGAAGGCCGGAGGGAACCCGTCGACGAGCACGTCGAAGGTGTCCGCCGTGATCGTGGAGGTCTCCATGCGCCGGTCGAACCCGATCACGATCTCGCTCGCGTCGCCCTGGAGCGTGGAGAGGTCGGGCGGGTACGAGTAGAGCAGGCGCGGCTCCGGCAGGAGCGACGCGTCCACGACGGCGAAGTCGAGGAGCACCTCGTTCTGGTTCGCGCTCAGCGCCTCGCCGTTGAGGTCCACGACCTTGGCGTCCTCGGCGTAGAGGAGCTGGTACTGACGGTCGGGGGCGTACCCCGTGGCCGGAATGAGGACCACGACGCGGCCGTCCCCGACGAGGGCCGGCGGCGACAGGGGGATCTCCTGCTGGAAGACCACGTCGATGATCCGGAAGGCGTCCCCGAGGCCCTCGGGGCTCAGGCTCTCGGAGAACTCGAGGAACACCGGGCTCCGGGGGTGGAGGTCCTGGATCCGTGGGGCGGCGGCCACGAGGGTCGGGGCCCCGGCGGCCAGGAAGGCGCCCTCGGCCGGGAAGGTCGCGCCTGCGTTCCCGAGCCCCCCGGGTCCGTTGCCGCTGTTCGAGCCGGTGCAACCGTCGACGAACACGCAGGTGGGGTTGTCACAACTCGATACGAGGCCGAGGCCCAGGGCAGCGAGGAGGAGGGCTCCGGAGAGCGGACGGCGGTCGAGCATCGAGGTCGAGGGGCGGGGTGAGGGGGCCGCGGCCTGGCGGGGAGGGCTCCCAGCGGCCCTGGTGGGACGCCGGGGCCCGGGGGATCTTCCCGGGCATTGCGGACCTTGAACCGGCGGGGGGCGGGGCGCCCTCGCTGCCGGCGGTCCCTAGTCTATAGGGCCCGGGGCCGCCGGACCCAGGTGACTCTCGGCTCTCCCGGGGCTACAAAACACCGACGGGGCCGCCCTGGCGGGCCAGCGGCCCGCCGCGAGCCCTGGCCACCCCGCCAGCGCCCCATCCACCTGCCCTCCAGCGACGAGCCTCCCCTCGGCCCCATGACCTCTCCTCAAACGCCCTCCCTCCTCGCCGCGGCGCTCCTCGCCCTGGGAGCCGCGAGCCCCTCGATCGCCCACCCCGCGGCTTCCCCCACGGCATCCCCCGCGGCCCCGGCCCTCCTCCCCCAGTCCGAGCAGGACCCCAGGCTGGACGAGGCGGTGGACGCGCTGCGTCGCGGGGACATGACAACCGCCCGGCGCCTGGTGGACGCCATGTTCGTCGACGAGCGGGAGCGCACCGCCCTCCGCCTGCTCCAGGAGGGAGATGGGCTCGGAGCCCTGGACGCCATCGACCAGGCCCTCGAGCTCGACCTGGTCGGGCGCGAGCGTCGGGCGGCGATGCTGATGGTCCGCGGCCGCGCCGCCTTCGCGGCCGCGAGCGCTTCGACCCGCTACGCGTCGCTCTTCGAGGAGGCGCTCGAGACGTTTGAGCGGGCGGCAAAGGAGGGGGCGGGCGTGAGCGCGGCCCTCCGGGCGAGCCGCGCGGCGCGGATGCTCAACCTCAACCAACAGGCCCTCGACGACGCCCGCGCCGCCGTGAACTGGATCGACGCCGTGCCCGGACGGTCCGCCGGGCTCGACGTGGACCAGCCCTTCGCCCGCACCTGGGGTGAGGCCGCCTTCAGCCGCTACGTCGAGTACCGGCAGGCCGCGGACGGGACGCCGGGCTCGCTCCAGACCAGGGCCAACCTGTTCAACGAGACGCGGCGTGCCATCGAGCGGTCCATCGGTGAATCGCCGACCTCCCCCTGGGGCTACGAGCAGCTCTCGAACCTCTTCCTCTGGGAGCAGCGGGGCCCGGAGGCCCTGCAGACCCTCCGCACGGCCCTCGCGATCCTCCCGGACAATGAGGGGATCCACACCGCGTTCGTCCGGCAACTGGGCGACCTCTCCCAGGCCCAGGCGACCGCCGCCGGCGCCGACGCCGCGGCAGCGCTTCAGGCCCGTTACGACGCGATCCTCGGGGCCTATGCCACGTTCCGCGAGCGCCACCCCGAGAACGCGCTGGGCTTCTGGTACAGCGCGTTCGAGACCTTCTATCAGTCCCTCGACCGGTTCGAGTCCGGCGCCGACGGCGGGTACGACGTCGCCGGGTTCGGGGAGGCCGAGCGCCTGTTCGAGGCCTGCCGGACGCGCGAGCCCGGGTTCAACGACGCGTGCGTTGACTACGAGATCCTGTGCCGAACCGCAGCGGGCTGGTGCCTCTACCAGCTCGATCGCGACGCGGACGCGGAGGCCATGTTCTTCTCCGCCGAGGACCTCCGCCCCCTCGGCTCGGAGGCCGCGCGTCGCGGCCGCGCCGCCGGGCTCGACCTCTTCCTGTCGGGCGCCAACGGCTCCAAGCGACTCCCCTCCGCCCTCGCCGGTCTCGACTTCCTGGTCCGGCGAGCGACCGCCGACCCCACCAGCCTCGTCGGCCTCGAGCGCGGCGCGCGCCTCGCGGACCGCATGTTCTCGGCGCGGCCAGAGAACCCGAACCTCGCCAACAACGTCGGCTTCGTGAACCGCGACGCTGCGGTGCTCCGGGAGATGGACGCGAGCGCGCGCTTCGCCCGCGCCGAGTCCGACGAGGATCGCGCCGCGGCCGCCGCCAGCCGCGCCCGCGCCCAGGAGCTCATCGAGCGCAGCTGGGCCGCGTACTGCATCGCCGCAGCCATGACGCCCGATGACGTGCGAGTCGTGAACGACACGGGCCTCATCATGACCTACTACCTCCGGACCGACGCCGAGGCCGCCGAGCGCTACCTGCTGGACGCCGTGGCCGACGGCACGGTTCAGATCCAGGCCGACATGGACGAAAAGGCGCGCTACGCCCTCAACGAGGCCTGGGGCGACGCCCACCAGAACATGGGCATCCTCGAGATGACGCTCCGGGACAACCCGGCGCCGGCCCGCGACTGGTTCGTGAAGGCTCTGGAGATCGGGCCGCCGTCGCGGGAGTGGCTGCGGACCGAGGTCCTCCCGAGGCTGGATGAGTGGATCGAGACTGGCGTCCGCCCGGCCTCCCTCAACGAAATCGAGGCCAGAACCATCTGGGCCCACAGACCCTGAGAGCATTTTCGGGCCGACTTGGCCATCATTCCCGGCGCGCCCCGCGGCGCGACGCCCCCGTCCACCACCAAGCCCCCGGCGACATGCTGCTTCAACTGACCCTCCTGGCCACCTGCACCCCGCTCGCGACGGCCCCGCTGTCCGTCCCCGTGCTCGCCTCCGAGTCCGTCCACGACGACGTCGCAGACCTCGTCCGCAGGGGCAAGGCGGAGCTGCTCGCGGGCAAGTTCGACGCGGCCCTCGCCACCTTCCGCGAGGCCAACGACAAGAACGGCGGCGAGGTCGACACGGAGATCTGGGTGCTGCGGGCGCGGATGGCCAAGGGTGAGCTCGACGCCGCCTTCGAGCGGGTCATCGAGCTCGAGTCCGAGGGCCGCGGCGGGGTCGGCGTGCAGTACCTCATCGGGGTGGCGCGCTACGAGTTCGGCCGCCGCCTCGAGCTCCAGGGCAGCCCCCAAGCCGGCGGGGCCTATCAGGAGGCCGCCGCCTACCTGAAGGACGTCATGGCCAGCGAAGGGGAGCAGTTCCCCGACGGGTGGTTCCGCCTCGCCGCGTCCGCGCGATGGATGGGCGACATGGAGACCGCGTCCTCCTCCATTGACCGCGCCCTTGAGGTCTCTCGCGACGGCGAGACGCTCGGCCTCGCGGCCAAGATTCGCATCGCCCGCGGCGCCGGGCTCATGGGCGCCGAGGAGACGCGCCCCGCGGGCGTCCGCGCCATCGAGCAGGGAGTCCGCGACGCGCGGGAGGCCGCGAAGGCCATGGGGAGCAAGAAGGAGCTCGCCCGGCAGCAGGCCGACGTGCACCTCCAGCTCGGCGTTGGGCTGCTCTTCCTGGAGAAGAAGGACGAGGCCGCGGCCGCGTACTCGACGGCCATGGGCTGGGATCCGACCCAGGTCGACTTCGGTCAGCTCCTCGGCAGCCTCGCGGACTCGGAGGGGACCGTGGCGCCCTTCGTCGACGCCCTCGAGGACGGCGCCGCCCAGTTCGAGAAGCGCTGGGGCAAGAACATCAGCTCCGACGCGGGCCTGCTCTGGTGGCTGGGGTACGGCCAGTACTCCCTCGGACGCTACGAGCCGGCCATCGCGTCCTTCGAGCGTGCGGTCTCCAAGTTCCCCGCCTACTCCAACGCCCACTGGTACATCGCCCTCAGCCAGTACTTCCGCGGCAAGGAGCACGACGAGGAGGCGGGACGCGCCTTCCGTCGGTATGCGGAGGCGGACGCCGGGAGCTTCGCCCAGATGGTGAACTCCAGCCCTCAGAACAAGGCCTACCCCGGCCGCCTGCTGTTCCGCCTCTGGGACTCCCAGAAGTTCGTGGCCGCAGCGGACCTCGCCGAGGTGCGGCTCATCGCCGACCGGACCGACCCGCTGCTCTGGAACGACGTGGGTCTCATGAGCCGTGACGCCGGGGACTTCGTCCGGCGGTCGAAGGCAGAGGACCCCGAGAAGTCACCCGCCGAGTACTACGAGCGAGCCTGGGAGGCCTACCAGAAGGCCCTCGAGCTGGACCGCAAGCCGCAGTACCTCAACGACGGCGCGGTGATCCTTCACTACGGGCTCCAGCGCAGCCCCGAGCTGGCCATCGCCATGTACGACGAGGCCGAGAAGCTGGCCCTCGAGATGCAGGCCAAGGGCGAGTTCGCCGAGGGCGAGGAGGAGATCGTCAAGATCGCCCTCCGCGACGCGCGCAACAACCGCAAGCTGCTAAAGGCCGCGCTCGAGCGCCAGAAGAAGAAGGACGCGAAGAAAGGCGAGGACGGCAGCCGCCCCTGAGCGAGCCTCCGATGCTCCCCATCCGCTTCGCCGCTGGCCCCACCGCGGTCGAGGGCCGCGCCGTCGTGATGGTCGACGGCTCCTTCGGCGCCGCGCCCGCGGGCGGCCTGCACCTGGCCCATTGGCCAGGCAACCGCACGCCCCAGGAACTGCGGCGGGACCTCTCCACGGAGATCGCCTTCGCCTTCCTTGACCTCGATGAGGCCAGGCGCCGAGAGCTCACCAGCGGCTGCGAGGCCCTGGTGCTGAACCACTACGACACCGACGGCGTCTGCGCCCTACTGGCGCTGAGCCGACCGGAGGTCTGCCGCCCCCACCGCGAGCTGCTCAACGAGGTCGCCGCCTCGGGGGACCTCTTCGAGGTTCGCTCCGACCGGGCCTTCGCGGTGGACATGGCCCTGCAGGACCTCGGCCGTCGGTGGACCGGAGACCGGGACGCCCTCCTGGACGCGGCCCTCGACCTGCTCGCCTCCCTCCTCGAGGACGAGGAGGCGGAGCCCGAACGCTGGCAGTCGGCCCTCGAGCGACTCCGCGCCGACCGCGAGGCCCTGGAGGGCGCGCTCTTCGACGACCTCGTCTACATGGACCTCGGCGTCTGGAGCGCCGCCCTCCCCGGCCCCAGCCCCGGGCCCTTCGACCCCGGCCGCCATGCCTTTCTGGGCTCGGGTCGACATGATCGGGCGCTGCTCCTGGGGACCGGGCCGGAGGGCACCTCCGCGCGGTTCGTTGTGGGGACGCGCTCCTTCTTCGACATCGTCTCGCGCCCCGCGTCAGGACGCCCGGACCTCGCCGCCCTCGCCGCGCGGCTCAACGGCCTCGAGGGCGAACGCGAGGACGGCCACCGCTGGCACCACCAGCCCCAGGCCGGGGCCACCCCCGAGCTGTGGTTCGGGAACGAGCACCTCCACCTCTACGCGGAGCACGCCGGCAAGGCGCTCGGCTGGAGCCGCCTCGAGCCCCTCGAGATCAAGCGGCACGTGCTCGACGCCGTACGCGACGCGTGGGTGCTCCCCGACGACGACGACGAGGCGGCGGACGACGAGGACATCTTCGACGTATGACCCTCCTGGTCGACACCGCCCCGGGAGCCGACGGCCTGGTGGTCCAGCGCTGCAGCCTGTGGGGCTACAACTCCATCGGCGTGGTCTCGGGGGGCGAGGCCTGCGCCGTGGACCCCGGGATCACCCCGGACGAGGTCGCCTCCTTCCGCGCCACCCTGGAGGCCGGCGGCCGCCGCGTGACGCGGGTCATCCTCACCCACAGCCACCACGACCACATCCGGGGCTGGGACGCCTTCCCCGGAGCAGAGGTGATCGCCCCACGCGTCGTGGCGGAGAAGGAGGCAGGCCCCCGGGCACGGATCCTCGCCGGCAAGGCCAAGGTGGACGAGCGCCTGGGCGTCGAGGACTCGGCCTTCCGCTACCCCGAGGTCGACCGCACCTTCGATGAGCGGCTCGAGGTCCGGGTCGGCGCCCTCGACCTCGCCCTCGAGTTCCTGCCGGGCCACTCCAACTGCACGAGCGTGGTGCATGTCCCGGCGCTTCGCGCCCTGCTCACCGCCGATTACCTGGTGTCGCCCGGTCTCCCCTACTGTCGCTGGGAGGCCGCTCCCTTCGAGGCGGCGAACCGCCGGCTGCGCGAGCTGGTGGAGGCCCGGGGCGTGGAGCGAGTGATCCCGGCCCACAACGACCTGATCGACGGTCGCGACGCGGCCCTCGCCGCCATCGACGAGGAGCTAGACTACTTCACGGCGCTCCGCGCACACCTGTCCGCGCGCCTCGCGGACGGAGACTCTCCGGACCGCGCCATGCGGGCCGCCGCCGAGTTCATGGGCGAGCGCCGGGGCGTGGACCTGGGGCCCCGGGCGCGCCAGGACCGTGATAACGCCCGGCGAGTACTGGCCGAGCTCCGCGACGATCAGTCGAAGTAGCCGTGCATGGACTTCTTGATGCGCGGCATCCGGCTCTCGCTGGAGGGGCGCGTGGAGTCGAGGGGGACCACGCCCTCCTCGGCCAGCCGCTCGTACACCTCGCGCTTGGCGTCGCTCTTCCCGGCGAGCCGTGAGTACCAGCCACGCCGCAGCTCGCTGCGCTCCTCCTCCCCCATGGCCCCGACGAGCGCGGGCTCCGCGTCGAAGCAACGCTGGATCACGAGCGCGGCGGCCACGGAGAGGTTGAAGGACTCGGTGAAGCCGTGCATGGGGAGGTAGACCTGCCGGTCCGTGGCGGCGCGGAGCTCGTCGCTGACCCCCGCCATCTCGCGCCCCATCACGAGGCCGACCCGATCGGGGAAGGGCCGCAGGACCTCGGGGCCAGTCAGCTCGAGGGCGCCGTCATCCAGGTCCGTGGCCCACAGCTCCAGGCCCTCCTCCCGCGCGGCGGCGACGCACTCGTCGATCTCGGTGAAGAAGCGCCGCGTGAGCCAGAGGTGGCTGCCCTTGGTCACCGACCGATGGGCGCGGACCCGCTTGTGCGGGTGCTTGATGGTCCAGACGTGCTGGATCCCGAAGGCCTCGGCCGTGCGCAGGACCGCCTGGACGTTGTCGTCGTTCCAGGGGCGCTCGAGGATGAGCACAAGCCGCGAGGTGCGCCGCTGGAGGACAGCCTCGGCGCGTCGAATTCGGTGCGGGGTCTCTTCAGGCGGCTGCATCAGGACGCTTCCGGAGCGCGCCTGGCGAACCGGAACGTCCCAAGGGTAGCGACCAGGAGCACCGCACACATCATCATCACGCCGCGGGCGCCGAGAAGCGGATAGAGGGCCCCTCCGATCATCCCTCCCGTGGCCGCGGCGAGGGTCCGCGCGGAGAAGACCACGCCGAAGGCGCCGCCGCGGCGGCCGACGGTCGCCTCGCCCGCCGCCAGCCCGAAGGCGAGGGGGCCGACCCCTGCCATGCCGATCCCCATGGCGAAGCGGCCGACGAGCAGGAGAGCGAAGACGGGCGCGGCGGCCTGGATGAGGATCGCCAGCACCGAGAGCACCGCGCAGTGGATGAGCGCTCGGCGGTGACCGATGGAGTCGCCGTACCTCCCCCACATGGAGAGGCTGAGCAGGTTGGCGATCGCCATCACCGCGAAGGAGAGGCTGGTGGCGAGCGCCACGGCGCGCTCGTGCAGTCCGAGACCCTCCGTGCCCGCCGCCGAGGTGAGCGTCTCCCAGTAGGTCCCTTCCAGGACGCGCCCCGCGAAGAGCTCCTCGACGTAGATCTCGAGGGTCGGGTTCACCGCGCCCAGGCCGAACTGGAGGGCGAAGACGACCAGCACGGCCGAGCGCAGGGCCCGGAGCCGGAGCACATCCCCGATGTCACTGGCCGTCGTCCGCAGGACCGCGGCGGCGCCCGTCTGGCCCTCACGGCCCTCGCTGCGGCGGACCTCGCGCTTGGACGTGTCCTCCACCGCGCCGAACCAGACGATCACGGCGCCCACGAAGGCCATGGAGCCCACGACGAAGAACACCGACTGATAGGAGCCCAGCAGCGCCACCAGGAACCCGCCGAGGAGCGGGCCGAGCAGGCCCCCGACCGCGAGGGCGGTGGAGAGGTTGCCGGCGACTCGGCCCTGCCGGTCCTCCGGCGCGACCACGCTCACGAGGGTGATGCTCGGCGGGATGAACCCCGAGAACAGGCCCTGACCGAAGCGCATGGCGAGCAGCTGCCCGGGGGTCTGGACGAGGCCCATCCCTCCCACGAACACGGCGATGGCCAGCATGGCGCGGCACACCATGACCTTGCGGCCGAACCGGTCACCGATGGCTCCCCACAGGGGTGCGGAGACCGTGGCGGAGAGCGGAGCAGCGGCGAAGCAGACCCCCGCCCACCGGCTGATGGAGGCCTCGCCCTCGACACCCATCTCCTCGAGCAGGCTCGGGAAGAAGGGCAGGAAGCTCATCATCCCGATCGAGGTGATCAGGTTGGCGGTCCACACCACCCAGTACGTTCGCTTCCAGTGACTCTCCATGGGGAGCGGGAGTGCCGTGGCGCTCCGCGGGCGATGAGGGTGCCTGCGGAACCGATCAGAAGCCACGGAGAGACCCGAAACACCGACCCGTCACTCGGATAATCTCAGGCGATCATGACCCCCCGCCGCACGCTGCCCGCCGCCGCTCCGCCCACGCGCCGCCCCCACGCCCCCTCGGCGGTCCCGGGTCGTTCCCTTGCCGCGCTGGGCCTCGCGGCGCTGGGCGCGATGCTCCTCGGTGGGCGCGTCGCGGCGCAGGACTCCGGCAGCGGAGACGAGGACCCCGAGGCGCTGCTGGTGGTCGACACGTCCGGCACCCCGGTCCCTGGTGTCGAGCTGGCCTTCCTCGACCGGCTCCCGGGCACCAGCCTCTCCGCGAGGCTCGCAGGCGGCGCCCGCAGCGACGACACGGGCTGGGTGCGCTGGCCCTCGGGCGGAGCGCCCGAGGCCCTCGATGTCCGGTCCGGGGACCCCGATTGGGCGGTGGCCTACGTGCACGCAGAGCGGGACCTCGAGGACGACACTGGGGGCGCAGAGCGCCTCGCGACCCTCGACCTGCGCCAGCCCGCGGTGTGCGTCCTCGAGCGGACCGGGACCCTCGAGATCGAGGTCGTCGGCGCCCGGCCGGACGACCGGTTCCACGCCACGTGGACCGACGCCCGGCCGGAGCCAGCGAGCCATCGCAGGGCCCAGGCCTCGGTCACCTTCACCGGACCCCGCGGGCGCCTGCGCGCCCGGGCCGGGCGCGGCACGCTGTACGTCACCCGCGAGGGGTCCCTCGGCGCCGCGACGCTGCGCAACGGCGCCCCGCTGCTCGTGAGCATGACCGCCGGTGAGACCTCCACGGCGAGGGTTCGGCTGGAGGACGGGCCCGAGACCCTGTTCCTCGCCCCGTTCGACACCATCCAGTTCCAGCGCCTGCAGGCGCTCGCACCGGACGGCGAGCTGGTGGTGGCGGACCTCGACTTCGAATCCTCGCCGCTGAGGGTCCCCTCGGTGATCCCGGTCAGCGTGGACGGCGACCTTGACGGCCGCCCGGGTGCCCGCCCGCGCCTCCCCAAGCACCTGATGCGCGCCGTGGACGCCCCCGCCTCCCTCTCCTCCCTCGGCTCGGACCAGGCCCCGCCCCCGGGCACTCGCCCCGGCGTGGAGCGCGCCCCCGTCCTGGTGGTCTTCCCCGTGGACCTCGGCGGCAAGCTCCGCTTCCCGGAGGTCGAGCAGGGGTGGATCCGCCTCGCCCAGCAGGGGAATCTGTTCCTCACGTCCCAGCCCTTCTCCGTCCGCCCCGGCGCCGCCCCGCTCAGGAGCAAGCCCGGCGTGGCGCGGCTCGACCGGGTCTATGCCGGCGCGGTCCGCGCGCCGGGCACGCCCCAGGAACCCTCCTTCCTCCAGGTGGCTTCACCCGGAGGCGAGCCTGCGGCGCACCGGGAGGTGCTCGTGGTGAGCCCTCCCCTTCCCGCCTTCCGGGCGCTGACCGACGACCAGGGACGCCTGGAGGTCCGCGGCGCCACGGGCCCCGGAGTCGAGGTCCTCGCCCTGGGGAATCTCGCCGACCGGATCACCGTTCGCCCGCTCGGCGAAGGCGAAGAGGCCCCCACCCTGACCCTCGACGCATCGGTGGGCACAGTCCGCGGTCGCTGGGCCATCCGCGGCGCTGCGGGGCGCGTCCTGATGCTCGTTCCTGGGGACGACGAGATGAAGGCCCGTGGCCTCGCAGGGACGCGCGCGGTGCCCATCTGCCTCGCGGGCGCCCGCGGCGAGTTCCACTTCGGCCCGACCCCGGCGGGCGACTACCGACTCCGGATCGACGGCGCCGACGTCGCGGAGGTCCAGGTGCGGGCGGGCGAGGCCGCGACCCTCGAGCTCGAGAGCGATCCACCCGAGGTGAAGACCTCCCGCTGAGCGGGAGCGTCAGCGGCCGACCCTGCGGGGCGGGAAGGCCCGGACCCGAAGCTCCCGGGCGAAGTGCATCAGCGGGGGCCCCTCGGGGACGGGGAGGCCGATGATCCTGAACATGTCGAGCTCCTCCAGCTCGACCTCCGCCGGCTGCAGGGGCCACGGGTCGTGCTCGATGTCGCCACGCACCAGCCCCCCCCGGAGGCTCCGGGGGACGCCGAAGCCCCGCTGGGCGAAGAGGGAGTAGCGCTCCGTCAGGAAGTGCTCGAGGGACCCCTCGGCGGCCGGCGCCGCGGGACCGCAGGGGCGATATCGCCCGCGGAAGACGCCGCGCGGGGCGCCGAACGCGCCCTGGCGCTGGCTCGTGTACCGGACCCACCCGTCCTCCCCGGCGCCCGGCTCACGCTCGATCGACATACGGGCATCGAGGTACGGCAGCGCGAAGGTCTGGCGCGCCACCCGCACCGCGACCTTGGAGCAGGCGTCGAGGCTGAAGAACCACACGCCCCGCCGGTCGCCGTGGCGGACGTAGGTGCGCAGGTTGAGCTCGGGGAAGTGCCGCAGGCCGGGGACGGCGGGGAGCGGCCAGAGCCGCGTCCCCCTCATCTCGAACGGCACCACCCCCACCCACGCCTCTCCGTCGAACAGGTCGACCTCCAGGGGCTCGGGGATCCACGGCCGCAGCGCTTCGGCGTCCACCCGCCAGTGCATGAAGCTGAGGTCGCGCCACGTCATGTGGATCGCTGGGCGGAGGGAGGTCGGCATGGCCTTGGCGCACCGGGGTGGTGCCTCACTGGAGCATAGGCCAGGGGTACGGCGTCTCCCTTCAGGATCTCCGCCGTGGCGGGCGAGAACCTCGCGAGAGCCTCCCCACTCGGCCTTGACCTGCGGGGGCGCAGCGAGGACCGTGCCCCCCATGACGCTCATCGCCCTCGAGAACGGGACCAAGGGGTTCAACGACAGGACCCTCTTCGAGGGGGTCAGCTTCGAGCTGGGCGAAGGTGAGCGCGTGGGCCTCGTGGGCCGCAACGGCTCCGGCAAGTCGTCGCTGCTGCGGATCCTCGCCGGGGTCGACCCGCCGGACGAGGGCGTGGTGACCCTGCGTTCCGGCCGTCGCGTCGGCTTCCTCGAGCAGGAGCCGGAGCTCGACGGGGCGCTCTCGGCCCGCGAGGTCGTTCGGCAGGGGCTCGCCGGGCGGGAGGAGATCCTGGCCGAGCTCGCCGCCGTCCACGAGCAGCTCGGGAGCGCCGAGGACGAGGCCATGGAGAAGCTGCTGGCCCGCCTCGAGCGGTTGGAGCAGCGCCTCGAGGACACCGGCGGGCACGACGTGGAGCACCGCATCGAGGAGGCCCTCACCTCCCTCGACATCCCCGACCCCGACGCCAAGTGCGGCCCGTTCTCCGGCGGGGAGAAGCGGCGCGTGGCGCTGGCGCGTCTCCTGGTCTCGCGGCCCGACGTCCTCTTGCTCGACGAGCCCACCAACCACCTGGACGCCTTCGTCACCGACTGGCTCGAGGACTGGTTCCTGGAGACCCGCATCCCGCTGGTCCTCGTGACCCACGACCGCTATCTGCTCGAGCGTGTCTGCGATCGGATCGTCGAGCTCGACGCGTCCAAGCTCTGGTCGTACCAGGGCGGCTACAGCGACTACCTCGAGCAGCGCGCCGCGCGCCTCATCGCGGAGCAGCGCGCCGAGGCCGGCCGGCTCGCGGTGCTCCGCCGAGAGACCGCCTGGATCCGTCGCGGCCCTCCCGCACGGACCACCAAGTCCAAGGCGCGCATCCAGCGCTATGAGGACCTGGTGGACGCCGCCCCGGAGCTGCGCCCCGAGGACCTGGAGTTCAGCCTGCCCCCCGGTCCGCGCCTGGGAGCGCGGGTCGTCCACCTCGAGGGCGTCACCAAGAGCTACGGCGAGCGCACCATCCTCTCCCCCTTCGACCTCGAACTCGGGCCCGGGATGCGCCTGGGGGTGATCGGAGCCAACGGCGCGGGGAAGTCGACCTTCCTGAGGCTCCTCCTGGGCCAGGAGCCCCCGGACACGGGGCGCCGAGAGGTCGGCGAGACGGTCTCGTTCATGGGCGTCGACCAGGAGCGCACGGAGCTGGATCCCCAGGCCACCGTGGCCGAGAACGTCGCGGGCCGGCAGGGCGTGGTCGCCGTGGGCGACCGCACCGTGCGCGTGGAGAGCTTCCTGGACAAGTTCGGGTTCGACGCGCGCCGCAGGGACTCGCTGGTCAAGACCCTCTCCGGCGGGGAGCGCGCGCGGGTCCTGCTCGCCAAGCTCCTCCTCCAGGGCGGCAACGTCCTCGTACTCGATGAGCCCACCAACGACCTCGACCTGACCACCCTCCGCGCGCTGGAGGAGTCCCTCGCCCTCTTCCCCGGCGCAGCGGTCGTCGTGAGCCACGACCGCTGGTTCCTGGACCGCGTGGCGACCCACCTCCTGTACCTCGACGGCAAGGGCGGCGTCCGGCTCCACCACGGTGGCCTCGCGGAGCTCCTGCCCCAGATCACGGCGGAGCGCGAGGCCGATCGGCTCGCGGAGCAGCGCGCCCGCAAGGGGGCGAGCCAGAAGCCTGCCCCGGACGCCCCCGGGGAGCCGGGCCCGGACGCCCGGGCCCGCAAGCGGCTCACCCCATGGCAAGAGAAGGAACTCGTGGAGGTCGAGGCCGAGGTGGGCAAGCTGGAGCAGCAGATCGCCGAGTTGGACCGATCGCTCGGTAGCCCGGACCTCTACGCCCCTGGCGCCGACCCGAAGCGACCCAAGGCCCTCACCGCCGAGCGGGACGCCGCCCAGAGCCGCCTGGACGAAGTCTTCGCCCGTTGGGAGGAACTGGAAGACCTGCGTGGCTAGTCCACTTCATGCACAATGCGTCGCAGGGCGACAGCTCCCGCCGTCGCTCACCACCTCGTTGACACACCGCCACCCCATGAGCACCGTGACCCGCGTCATCCCTTCCCCTTCGATTCCGTCCCGTCCCACCCTGCTGAGCCTGGCGCTCGCCTGCGCCGCGGCCGCCGGCTGCTCCAGCGACGAGGAACCCTCGGAGGCCTTCATCGTGAGGAGCACGGAGCACGCCGCGGCAACCACGACGGAGCCGCTCCTCGCCGACGACGACTGGCTGGCGTATCGCCTCTCCGAGGCTGGCCAGGGTGCAGCCCCCGGGACCGACTTCAACGGGGACGGTGACTTCCTCGACTCGATCGCCGTGCGGCAGAACACGAAGACCCGGGTCGCCGAGGTGCTCAACGTGGCTGCGCTCGAGCTGATCTTCGTCAACGAGACGCTCTTCATCCTCGTGGACGAGGCCCAGGACGACGTGGACTGGAACGGCGACCTGGACAAGACGGACCGGGTCCTCCTCTACCACGCCGTCGGCGCCGCCAACCCGGTCTACTACGACGAGGTCCCCGCCACCCTGAGCGGCGGACTCGTGAGCGCCGCGAACCGCCTGCTCTACCCCTCGGCCACCGCGCCCACGGCGGACATGGAGTCGAACCTCTACCTCGCTGCGGTCACGGCGGAGGGCGCTGCCCCCTCGGCGGCCGCGATGATCCTCACCGAGAGTGACCCGAACGCCGACGGGGTCACCTACTCGATCCATAGCGAGCACGCGGGCTTCGTCTTTCTTCTGGCGGACGAGGCCGTGGACGGCGAGCTGAACGGAGACGGGGATTCCACCGACAACAACATCCTCGCCGCGGTGGACGCAGGCGCCCTGACGCCACAGATCGTCAACGTGGCCCTCGCTCTGGATACCGCCTCGACGCCGGACGCGGTTCCGGTCACCGGGGGCGGAGAGTGGCTCGCCGCATTCCTCGTCGACGAGGCGTCCCAGGACGCCAACCTCAATGACCCGACCCTGTTCACCGGGGCGTGGCAGCCCGCCAACTGCGCGGCCGTCGCGGACGTCGACGAGACGGACGCCGTCCTGCACTGGTTCCAGCTCGGGGACCTGATCGGCGGGACCGCCGCCGTCAACACGGGGCTCGTGGGAACGAACCAGGCCTACGCCATGATCGACCAGTTCGTCGGCACCGTCTCCCCCGAGGCGGACGAGGGCAGCGGCCCGGGCTGCGACCTCAACGGGGACGGCGACTCCACGGACGGGATCTTCCGCTGGGTCGCGGCGTCGGACCCGCTCGCCCCGGTCCTCCCGGTCACCAACGCCGTCCGCCTGCACGCCGTGCGCGGCAACATCGCGGGCGGCACGGGCGGGGTCATCGCCCTCGAGGACACCTGGGCCATCGTCGTCGATGAGGACGCCGACGGCAGGGACCACGACGGCAACCCTGGCCTCGACCAGGACCTCGTGGCCGCCCACGTCCCCTCCGCCAGCGGGCAGTCCTGGAACTTCGACCACGGGTCCAGCACGTTGACCCCCGTCGGTGTCACGTGGGTCCAGCCGGACAGCGAGGACCCCGCGCGGTTCTTCGCGGCGATCACCGAGGAGAGCCTCCTCGACGGGCTCGGCCCGGGCTACACGGGCAACAACGACGGAGACTTCGTGGACTCGATCTCGACGATTCCCACGGTCGCCTCGGGCAACCGCCTCACCTTCCCCGGGGTCGCGTTCGCCAACGCCGCCACCCGTCCGGGACTTCGGGCGAAGCAGAACGTGGGCGTGCACCGGATCTCGGAGGCCGCCCAGGGCAATTCGGACCTCAACGGCGACGGCGACAGCACGGACTTCATTCTCCAGCGCTTCAGCCTCGTCGGTGCCTTCGCGAGCACCTACATGGCCACCGCGGACAACGCCCCCACCCCGGCGAGCTACTTCCAGGTGGGTGAGGTCGAGTTCGGAGCGCTGCTGACGGACGAGTTCATGGCGGGAGTGGACCTCAACGGCGACGGCGACCTGAACGACAGCGTGGTCCGCTACTACCGCCTCCCCTGAGGAGCGGCCCCACGGGAGGCGAGCTCGCGCCCGCCTCCCGTCACTCCCTGAGGGCGAGGGCCGCGCTCGCCAGCCGCTCCAGGTCGGGAACCGACGCAGAGTTCGTCGCGAGGTCCGACTCAAGGACCTCTGCCCCGCGCACGAGGAAGGATCCAGCCAGCACCCGCGGGTCCCCCTTGGGGAGCCCGACGCCGTGGCGGCGGGCCTTGAAGCCCGCGAGCCAGGTCCTCGGCCCGATCAGCTGACCGAGCGACCCGCGCTCCAGCCCGAAGGCGTCGAAGAGGGTCTTCTCCGGGTCGGAGACGGCACGCGCCTCCGGCCAGCGCTCGTCGAAGAACCGCTCCCCCTCTTCAGGGGTGCCCATGTGCACCACGAGCGCCGGCGGGAAGGCCGGGTCGGCGGCGCGGGCGCGCAGGTTCTCGACGTCACGCCGGCAGAACGTTCACCCCAGGTGCCGGACGAAGACCACGATCGTCGGCTCGTCACCAAGGGCCGCTCGGAGATCAGGCGTGCCAGCGAGGGCCCGGGAGACGTGGATCGGCCGCTCCAGGAGGGCCTTGGGGAGCGTGAAGCGGGTCATGGAATAGGTGGTGCTGGAGGAGGTGGGCCGAGAGCCCCCGTGGGGTCTGGGCCATCGATCATCAGGGATTCGCCCCCGAGCGCGCCCGGGAGGCGGCGCTTCAGCCGTCCTCGCCCTCGCCGCCCTCATCGCCGCCTCGACCCGGACGGCCGCCCTCGCGCTCCCCCTCCTCACGGTCACCAGGCCCTCCCCGGCCGCGGCCGAAGAGGCGCTCCCTGGGGATCTCGTCGGACCCGGCGGTCTCCAGGAACGAGCGGAGTCCGGCGTAGGGCTTCCCGGAGAGCACGCTGAGGCTCGCCTGGGCAGCCTCCTTCAACGCCGGCTCCTCCTCCGAGGAGACCAGCTGCTCGAGAAAGGGCTTCCATTCGGGCTGACGGGAGATCCCCATGGCGACAACGGCTCCCAACCGCTCCTCCTCGGTGACCTCCTCCGCGTCGACCTTGGCGAGGTCCCCGTGGACCGCCGGCATGGCCGCCGCCTTGAGGCGGTCCGCCACGTCGTCGTCCGCGTCCAGCCAGCCGAGGGCGATGAGCGCGTTGGCCCGGATCAACGGCTGCTTGCGGTCCACCGAGGCCTTGAGGAGCGCCGAGCGAGCCTTTCGGTCGTCGCGGGCCACCGAGCCGATGGCGCGGAGCACGTTCTTCTGCCGCTCGGGCTCGGACCCGCTCCGCCGCAGGGCCTTCATGAGCACCGAGAGCGAGTCCTCCGCGCCCAGCTGCTCCAGCGCCACGATGGCCTCCTGCTTGACCTCCTCTGCTCCGCTGTCCGCGAACTCGACGCAGACCTCCCAGTAGCTGGCCGGCGACTGCTCGCCGATCCACCGCAGGAGCTGGCCCCGCTCGCGGTCCGAGTTGCCCCCGCGTCCGCCGCCGCCGCGCCCGCCACGACCGCCACCCCCACCGCGGGCGCTGCCGCCGCCCGCGCGCAGGACACTGAGCACGTACTCCCGCGCTTCCGGCTCGTCGGAGGTCGCGAGCCGCCGGATCATCTCCCGTTGCTCGCCGCCGTTGCCCCCCTTCTTGAGGGTGGCGATGAGCTCCAGCGCCTCGTCGCGGGTGACCGGGCCGTCCCCTCCGCCGAGCTGCGCCACGTCCCCCACGATCAGACGCCGAGGCCTGCGCCCCGAGTGGGACCGATCGGCGAGTTCGACGCCCGCCTGGATCGCCGCGGCCTCGTGGAAGCACCACTCCAGCTCGGAAGCCGAGATCCCGTAGGGCACCGAGAGGATCACGCTCCCGTCGGGCTTGCAGAACACGTGCTGGGGCGCGATCACCGCGCCCGTCGCCGAGGGCTTGAGGATCTGCTCCCGCACGGCGATATCCACGAACCGATGCTGCTCACAGGACTCGCACCCGAAGCGCGGACACTTGCCGCTCTTGCGGTGCCGGTCCGCGGAGGCGATCAGGTTGACGGTCTCGGCCGCGAGCTCCTTGATGTCCCGATCCTTGTAGACCTTCCCGGCCATCTGGTCGTTGGCCCGCTCGCCGTCCATGTTGACGGCGATGAAGATCACCTTCTCTTCGCTCGCGGCGACCTCCAGGGCGTCCTCGAACGAGGGCGACCACTGGACGTCGGCCACGCTGGCAGGGAGCAAGGGAGCTGCCGCGGAGACGGCGAGCAGGGCGAGGGATCGGAGCATGGGTCTGGGGTCGAGGACTGCGGGGCACCGGGAGGACGGGCCCTGTCGGGAGGAGTGATCTGAACCGTTCTGTCGGCTCCTGGTCACGCTCGCCCGTGGAGATCCAGCCAACGGCGCTGTATCGGTTGGGAAAGGGCGGACGGGACCCCGTCAGAAGAGCCCCAGCTGCGCGCCGGGTGGGATGAAGCCGGATCCGGCCCGCCAGGGCCCCAGCACCGGGCGGCTCGCCTCGGCGAGCCGGAGTTCGAGGTGCTGGGCGAGGTCCAGGGTCTGGGCCTCGTCCTGCTGGTGGAAGAAGAAGTAGGCCTGCTCCAGTCCCGCGTCCGCCCACCGGGTGAGCCGCTCGGCCCAGCGGTCGAGCCGCTCGAAGTCGGAGGGGTGCAGGGCGTTGCCCACGAAGCGGATGAGGGTCCGCGGCGTCGACAGCGTCATGTGAGCGCAGTCACGGCGCCCCGCGGTGTCGGTGATGATCGCGGTGACGGACAGGGCCTCGAGCAGCCCGAAGAGCGCGTCGCTCGCCCCCGGGTCCTGGAACCAGCTCGGGTCGCGCACCTCCACCGCCAGCGGCAGCTCCCGGGCCCACTCCTCGAGGAAGGTCGCGAGGGTCCCGAGGCGGGCGACGCCGAAGTACGGCGGTAGCGCGAACCACGTGAGCCCGCGGTGGTCCCCCAGGGCTTCGGTGGCGCGGACGAACGCCCCCATCTCGTCCTCCACCCCCTCGAGCACGCCGTCGTGAGTGACCGCGCGCGGGAGCTTGGGGCAGAACAGGAACCCCTCCGGAACCGCCGCGGCCCAGCGGGCGAATCGCTCCGCGCTGTAGCCGTAGAACGTGGAGTTCAGCTCGTTCGAGGGAACGGCGGCCCCGTGGGCCCGCAGCACCCCGGCGGGGCTCTTTCCACCCAGTCGCCCTGCGAGACCCGGATCGGACCAGCTCGGGAGCCCCATCCGCAGGTCGCAGCCGCCTCGCCCGTCCGCCGCACGCCGCCCCTCGAGCAAGGAGCTGTTCCGCGCCCCGTCGGGGGGCAAGGTGAAGTCCACCTGGCGGACGTCGGGTAAGCGGCCGAATTCCATACCCGGGTGTTCGAACGTGCGCGTCGCCCCGATTCAGGCCCCAGCGGGGACTTGTCCAGGTGCCGGCAGGGTCGCGCCCCGCGGCCAGGGGGTCACTTGAGGTACTTCTGGATGTAGAGCACCCAGTCCTTCTCGAACTCGTCGAGGTCGATCTGCCCCCAGGAGGCCTCCATGGCCGCGTCCCAGATCTTCTGCTTCTGGCGCGGGTCCAGGTCGAAGCGGTTGATCTTCAGGTCGCTGGGGTCCAGCTCGATGCCCTTCTTCTCGGCGCGCTCGATCCGCTTGTCCCGGATCTCCTTGTAGGCGTCCTGGAAGCCCTGGTTCAGGATCGAGACGTAGTTGGGGATGATGTCGGCGTACTCGTCCTTCCAGACCTTGCGGCTCACCTTGCGCAGGGCGCCCTGGCGGAGCATGTAGATGACCGACCAGGACTGGGCGTAACAGCTCACGTTGGAGGGCCCCTGGGACTGCCACTGGCTGTGGTTGTAGTACAGGTGCTCGGAGAGCGGCTTGTAGGTCTCCATCCACACCATCTCCCGGATGACCGAGAGGCGGTCGAGGCCGGAGGGCATCTTGGGGGTGATCTTCCCCCGGCTGCCCGTGATCTTCATCCCGCCGTAGTAGTCCCCGTGGCCCTCATCGAACCAGCGGTGCGCCTCGGACTGGCCGAAGAGGAAGTGGCAGTACTGGTGGAACGCCTCGTGGCTCACCACCGCGTAGGTCGAGTTGCGGTCGGTCTCCACGTTGTCATAGAGCACCAGCTCCACCGACATCGGACTGAAGTACCCGGCCACGCCGCCCCCGGCGCCGCTGAAGCGCTGGAACTCCTCGCGGCTCTTGCAGATCCGGATCACCGACACCGCGTTGAAGTCCGCGGGCGGGGGAAAGTCCTGCTCGTAGACATCGCGCGACACCTCGAGCCGCTTGAGGACCTCCTTGATGAAGGCCTTCTTGGTCGCATTGGTGAGCACCACGAAGCGCTTGGAGGGGGTGCCGATGGCGCGCCAGCCCTCGACCTTCGCGGCCTCCGCCTCGGCCCAGGCGAGCTGGTCCTCGAAGCTGCGCGAGCTCGTGTCGATCTCATCCGCGGCGACCCGCTCGATCACCTCGAAGGACTCGGCCGAGTCGCGGATCGCCTTGTCCCACTTCCGATCGAGCTCGCCGGTGACCAGGTACACCAGGTGGACGTCCGCGTGCTTGAGGGGGTAGGACCAGACATCGAGGACGAACCCGTCCAGCTCGAACCGCAGGTGCTTCGCGTCCACACCGTCGATCACGACCTCCTCTTCGACCTGCGGGTTCTTCCCCACCTTGTCGGTGAACCCCCGGTACTGCTTCAGGAACCCGATGATGCTCCGGCGGCGCTTCTTGGCGACGGTGCTCCCCTCCTCGACCTCCTCCGAAGGTCCCTCGGCCTCGAACGCGTGCGCGACGATCTCCCGGCGGTCCTGGGCGAACTTCAGGGCGGCCGTCCCGCCCTTCCCGCTGTCGATGGGCACCGCATCGAACTCGTCGAGGGGCTTGAACTGGAAGCCATGCTCGGGGCATGCGACCGGCTTGCGAGCCACCTTCTGGGCAAGGCCGGTCGAGGGCACGGCGACCAGCACGAAGATGGCGAGGAGGACGATTCGGAGGAAGGCTCGCATGGTGAGTACTACGCCGCGGTGTGGAAGCTCTTCGCGGGGAAATGTAGTTTAGGGGGCACCGCTCACAATTCACCCCGCCCGCCAGCGGCAGTTGAAGGACTTACGTCCTCCCCGAGGCTCGGGCGCCCAAAATCGCCGACCAAAGGATATCCGGCAGGCTCGGATCAGCGGCCCTGGCCGCCCGTCGCCGGCTCCGGGCCGGCGCGCCGCCAGTCGGCGGCCCCCACGCCCTCCAGCCGGAAGCCGCGCGGGCCACGGGTCAGCGCGCCGGTCACCAGGAGGTAGTTCTGCCTGAACTCGTCCTTGGTCCCGGGCAGGTCCAGGGCCTCGAGCGCCTTGCGGCCGGACGCCGGGACTCCGATGCATACCGCTCGCTTGCGGTCGCCCGACCGCAGGAGGATGGTCCAGGAGCCGTCATCCTCGTCGAAGAAGCGGTCCACCGACGCCAGGAGCGTCACCTCGCCGCCGCCCGCCTCGAGCGCGGCCTCGAGGCTGTCCGGATCGTCGCAGGCCAGGAAGCGCCCGGGGCTGGCCGCCGCGCGGGCGCGGAACGCGTCGATGGCCGCAGCGCGCGCGGTCCACCAGGCCATCAGCCGGGGGTAGTCCCGGCGCTTCCCGCCCTCGTTCGTCTTCGAGTCCCAGATCCCGAGCTTCTCCGCCATGGCCTTGCGCTGGGCCTCGAGGAAGCGCTCGTGGTCGAGGCGGCTGTTGCCGTACTTGTTGAAGTACGGGCTGTGGCCCATGCGGACCAGGAGCAGGTTGAAGTCGATCCCCTCCTTCGTCACCACGTGGCAGAGGAGCCGCCCGTAGATGTCGCGGGCCTCCTCGCCGCCGGGGAACCTCAGCCCGACCTTCGCGGGGCCCTCGTCCGGGCTCCGGGGCAGGAAGAAGCCCGTGGCCCATCCGGTGGACTGCTCGGCAAAGCGGGTGGAGGGCTTGGACGCGGAGATGTCCTTGCCCCCCATGTACTTCTCCTCCGTGTCCACCGAGAGCAGGCGGAGCTTCTCGCGCTCGCCGTTGCGCTGGATGTAGATCGTGTCTCCATCCACCACGCGCTCGACCGTGAAGAGCTTCTCGGGCTTCTCCACCTGGCAGTCCCGGAGGGCGTCGGAGACGCTCGCTCTGGGCGGCGGCCAGCTCGACTTCTGCTGCTGGGGCGCGGGGACGGCGGCGTGAAGGGGCGCCGCCAGAAGGAGGAGGGTGAGGGTCGTTCTCGTGATCATCGGTCTTGCCCGGTGGTTCGGTGGACGAACATTGTGGGCGGACCGGCTCCCTGGGTCCTCCCCCAGTGGCCCAATCCCTCCCGGAGCCGCCGCGGGCGCGCCTCAGCGAGGCGCGAGCGCGTGCGCCGAGGGGCGGACGCCGCGGCTGAACTGACCGAACCCGAACCGGGTGGGCTCGTACTTGCCCACCACCGCGACCTCGGCGCCCCCTTCGGGGACCTCCCGCCCGAGGAGGTGCAGGGCGGCGTTGACGATCATCCGTCTCGACCCCGGCGCCACGAGGTCCGTGGCGGCGCCAAGGGTGGTGGTGAAGGCCCGGCCGGGCTTGCCGCCGGGGAGCTCGTAGGTCCGGAACCAGGCCAGCGGCATCAGGGGGTCGTTGCGGGCCCCCTCCGCGACCTGATCGCCGGGACGCATGCCCATGAGCGGGTCCCCCTCGTCGCCAGGGCCGGCTCGATCGAGGCACTGGCCGAGCATGACGACCTCCGTCCCCTCGAGCAGGGGCATCCGGACCCGGTACACGTCGCTCGGGCCCCACACGTCACCGTCGGAGAGGCCGCGCAGCGCGGGGTGCTCCGACTTCCCGGGGGCGAGAATCCCCCGGGTGCTCTGGCTCCTGTGGGCCCCATGGTGGGCGACCCACTTCTCGCCCAGGACGAGGCGGCCGAAGCCGCCCTTCCACTCCGCCTTCGGACCGTTGTATCCGTTCGCGTAGTGGGCCCAAGGCCCGTCCTTCGCGTTCCGGAAGCCGTGGGTGGCCGTCCGCATCCCCAGCACCGGCTTGCCAGCGGTCAGGTAGGCGTCGATGGACCGCATCTGCTCGTCGGGCAGGTCCCGGAAGCGCGTGGCGATGACCATCAGGTCCGCCGTCTCCAGGGCCTCGAGGCCGGGGATGTTGTCGAGGCAGGTCGGGCAGATCTCGCCGCTGGCGGGGTCGATCGGAAACAGGACCGTGCAGCGAACTCCGTGGTGCACCGACAGGATCTTGCCGAGCTGCGGGAGGGCCTCCTCGCTGCGGTACTCCTCGTCCCCCGCGATGAGCACCACGTGGGGCGCGTCGTCCCCGGCGCCGGGGTAGCTGACCCAGAGGTCGGAGTCGGGGGCCTGGAGCCCCCCCATCACCATGAGCGTCACGAGTTGAATCATCTCTACTTCTTCGCGGCCTCGGCCTTCCGTTCCTCGAGCTTCTCGGCGGCGCGCGCCGCCGTCTCCGCGGCCTTGGTCCACCGGGCCACGGCGTCCTCGTCCCCGGCCTCGGTCGCCGCGCGGATCAGGGCGGCGGTGAGCGCCTCCGGGCGCGAGAAGGCCGCCGTCGGCGCGCCGACGGCGAGGGCGGCCTCGGGGCCCTCCCGCTCCAGCACGCCCTCGACCACGCCCGCCACCCTGGAGGTGAGGAGCTCGCCGTCCGTGAGCATCTGCACCTCGATGCGCTCCGCAGCCTCGGCGCCGCCCAGCTCTCGCAGGGCGTCCACCACCCAGAGCCGCGCTCGGGCCGGGATGCCCTCGAGGTCCGCGAGCCCGAGGGCGAGATCCATGGCCTCATCGGCGAGCCCGACCTCGCCCATGCGCACGGCGCACAGCGCGAGGGCCTGCACGGTGGTGTCCTCCCGCAACCGGCCGTCCCCGAGCCACGCCAGGTGGCTCTCGGCGAACCGCTTGAACCACCGTCCGGGCTCCTCGAGCCCCGCGCCGCCCTCGGGCAGGACCGCCTCGAGGACATCCCCGGGGAGGGTCATGGGCTCCTCGGGCTGGGCCATCCAGAACCTGTCCGGGTTGCTGACCTCGGCGGGCTTGAACCGGGCGGTCCCGACCTCGAGGGCGCGGAGCGCGCGGTCCTCGTCGCCAGAGGCGAGGTAGAGGGGTGCGAGCTGCACCGCCACCGAGCGCTGGAGCCCCTTCGAGAGATCCAGGCTGTCCACGGCGATCTTGCCCAGTCGCTGGAGCGCCTCGGCGGGCCCGACGAGCTCGGCCCAGGTCTTCACCGCGAGCGCCTGGGTTCGCTCAACCTCCCAGGGACGGCCCCCCGACATGCTCCTGAGCAGCGCGGCGATCGGAGCGATGCGCTCGTCGCCCACGAGGTTCTCCTTCACATCCTCGATGAGCTCGGGCAGCGGGACGCTCGAGATCACGTAGGCGCCGTCGTCACCGAAGGGGCTCTCGCTGGCGATCCCGATCAGGGCGCACCACTCGTACAACCGCAGCGCCATGCCGCGGTCGCCGCTCCGCAGGAGCGTCCGCGCCAGCCGCATGACCTGGGCGGCGTCCATGGGGGGCATGGTGCTCACGAGGCCCTCGAGCGCCACCGCGGCCTCCCCTGAGATCAGCGCTGGGTGGAGATCCAGGAGCGTCAGGAGCTGGATCTGCGCCAGGCGCCCCCCGGACCGCCTCACCTCGGCCAGGAGCCGCTCGAGGACCACCTCGGCGCCGCGCTCGGCCACCTCGGCCTGGAGCATGCCCCGGGTCAGCTTCTGGATCCGGTCCAGCTCTGCCGGCTGCACTCCGCGCAGGTAGCGTTCCTGCTCCGCCACGATCTCGGGGTAGGCGGCGAGCTTCTCGTAGGCGTCGGGCGCCGGCGGCCGCTCCGGGGCCTCGGGGGCACGGAAGGCGACGAGGCCTCCTTGCCTGCGGGCCTCGGCCCCGGGGTCATCCCCGCTCGGGGCGGTCTCCCCCGGCCAACGCAGGTTGCCGAGGGGAGAGCGGCGATAGAAGAGGAAGGACGACATGCGCGCCGCGGGCTGGCCCACGGGGAACTCTCGCCAGAGCCGACGGAAGATGCGGGCCGCGTCCTCCGCTTGTCCCGCACCCAACGCCTCGCGGACCTCACGGAACGTCCGTGGCAGCCCCTCCTTCTCCGGCTTGTCATCGGCGTTGTAGGTGACGGCGCCGATCGTGAGGGACATGGTGCCCGGCGGGAGGACGAACCCGGAGGAACCCGGTTCGGACCCGTCGCCGAGGTCGTCGAGCATTCGCTGCGCCTCGAGGGCGATCTCGGGGGCCTCCAGCCGCTCCCAGGCCCGCACGGCCTGCCGGAGCACGCGCTTCTTGTCATCGTCGTCCTTCGCGACGGGGACGCGGCGTATGAGCGTCTGCGCGGCGGCGAGCTCCTGGCCCAGCTGCAGCTGGGCATCGCGGATCAGGTCGAGCCGCCTCCACTCCGTCTCCTCGTCCGGCTCGAACCCCTCGAGCAGCGCAAGGGCGTCCCCCGGTCGGTCCCATTGGAAGTAGAGCAGCGCCCGAGCGAAGTCCAGTGCCGTCGCCGTCGACGATTCGGGGGCCTCTTCCGCGAGCGCGGCCATGAAGGCATCCCTCGCGGGCCCGTCGAACGCTGCGGCGAGCTGCTCGCTGGCCTGGCGGCGCTGATAGTCGTCCTCGCTGTCCGCGGCGAGCGCCACGAAGGCCTGCGCGCCGTCGCCCACCAGCGCCTCCGGTCCCTCCAGCGCGCAGCGGTGGATCACGATCGCGGCGTCCAGGATCTCCACCTGGGAGCCCAGGGTCGACCGGATCTCACGGCACACGTCGAGCACCAGCTGGTGGCTGTGCGGCACGTCGACGAGCCGGGACACATAGAACTCCAGGAGGTCCGCGCCGTCCTCCAGCGCACCCGGTAGGGAGTCGCGGATGAAGTTCGCCATCTCCTCGGGGAGCTCCCCGGGGGCCTCGGCGATCATGCCGAGCAGGAACCGCGCTCGCCCCTGGGCCTCCAGCTTCGACCAGATGGACCGCAGCGACGACGAGCGGTCCTCCTCCGGCAGCAGGAGCAGGACCGGGACCAGCCCGAACGCGTAGGCCTCGCTGAAGCCGTCCACGAGCGCCTGGACCTGTTCGGCCGAGACGGCCGCCTCCCCGAAGCGATCGGCGAGCTTCGGAAGGACCCGCACCAGACGGGAGTTCTTCTCCGGGTCCCCCACGATCAGGCCCACCAGGTAGCGGGCCAGGGCGAGGCCGGTCTCCTCGCCGAGCGCTGGCACGAGGGCGTCGATCAGCTCCTCGATCTGGTAGGGATTCGGCGAGCTGGCCAGGGAGAGCCGCAGCCAGTCGCGCGCGACGCGGAGGGACAGCTCCTCGTCGTCGGCGCTCCTCGCCGCCGCGAAGAGCACCGCCATGCCCTGGAGCTCGTCCTCCTCGAGCCGCCCCACGTTGGCCCGCTGCACGACGGCGCGGACCCGCTCGAGGTCCCCCGCCGCGACGGCGGTGAGCGCCGCGGCGACGGCCTCATCGAAGGGGATCTGGCCGCCGCTGTCTCCGAGCTCCGCGCTCCCCCCGCCGAGGCGCGAGCGCCAGCGGTTCGCGTCGTCGCGGTCTTCGGGGAGGCTCGCCAGGAGCACCGTCGCCTGGGGGACCAGGCCCCAGCGGACCCGGGTCACCATGGCGTCCTCCAGGAGCCGATCATCCCCGGGGAACGCCGCGAGCAACCGCTCGTCCAGGACCTGGGCGGCGTCGACCCGGCCCGTCCCGAAGCTGACGCGCCGCACGATCTCGGCGCGGCTCCCGAGGCGTGGGTGCTGCGCGATACGCCGCGCCGAGGGCTCCACCCCCTCTCCGCCGCGGTCCGCGTCTGCGGACGCGAAGGCCCGCGGCAGCTCCAGCTCCACGGCGCCGACCTGGTCGGCGAGGAAGCCGTCGAGCTCGGCCTCGGTCATGGTCGCGAGCATCCCTCGCAGGACACGCTCACCAAACTGGTCCAGCTCGTCCACGTTGCGGGGCATGAAGCGGCGGAGCTTGTCCTCCTCCTCCTCGCGCTTGTTCTCCAAGAGCAAGCGGCGACCGATCAGGATCCCGTGGGCGCGTCGGTAGAGCTCCAGCGCGGCGGCGTCGTCCCCCAGCGCCTCGCGCAGCTCGCCCACCTTGGTCAGCAGGCCGATGTCCGACGGGCTCGCCGCGAGCACCGCCTGGTAACGCTCCAGCGACCGCTCGGTGTAGCCCGCCTTCTCGAAGCGCTCCGCCGCGTTCTTCTGATACATCTCCCCGTCGGGGAACTCCCGGGTGAGGTCAAACGTCCGCGCCGCGGACCGCTCGTCCCCCGCCTCCAGGAAGGCGTCGCCGAGGTCCAGGAAGACCTCCGGCGGGACCAGCTCGCCCAGCCCAACCAGCCGGCGACCGAAGGCGAGCAGCTGCTCCTCGTCCCCCTCGCGCCCCTTCACGTTGAAGCTCGCCCGGGCAGGCTTGGAGAGCTCCATGAGCTCCCGCAGCACCGACGCGCGGCGCGGCCCGGCGGACGCGAGCAGGCTCTGGAGGGCCGTGACCTGGCCCTTGTCGTCCCCGGTCTCCTCCGCGAGGTCCGCCAGGAGCTGGTAGAGGTACGCCGCATCCTCACGTCCCGCGAGGCGCTCCAGGGTGATGCGGCGCGCCCACTGCACCATCTCCGGGCGAGGCGGCGCGTCCACGAGCATGTTGAGGAGCCCGTCGATGGCGATGGTGAACACGTCGTCCTTCGGCGCCGTCTCCGCCAGGAACTGGAACATCCCCACCGCGCGGTCCGCCTGCTTGACCTGCTTCATCAGGCCCGCCATGAGCAGGTAGGAGTCGATGCGCTCGGGGTGCGCCACCAGCCCGCGCCGGTAGGCGTCGATGGCCTCCTCGCGCATGCCCGAGAGGGAGAGCACCCCCGCCTCGAACTCGGCCGAGGAGTCGTCGCCCCCGGGCAGCTCCTGGAGCCGCATGAGCGTGGTCCGCGCCTCGTCCGGCCGGCCTCGCTCGAGCTGGCTCATGGCGAGCTGACGGTAGTAGTCGGGGCGGCCGTCCGGGTCGATCTCGATGAGGCGGCCGACCGCCTCCTCGTAGTTGAAGAAGTCGTTGCAGGCGAGATAGACCCGCGCCTTCTCCGACAGGGCCTCCAGCTCCGACCCGCCCTTCAGCTTGAGGAACTCGTCGATGATCTCGGCGGCGGAGACCGCGTCCCCCACCTTGGTGTAGAGGCGCACGAGGAGCCCGCTGTCCCGATCGGTGGCCTCGCCCCCCACGAGCTTGCGCTCGATGTCGATGGCGATGTCGGCCAGCACGCCGAGCCGGGCCGCCACGGTCATCATGCGGTCCTCCACGAAGCGTCGGCGGGCGAGGGACTTCACCCGACGCCACAGCTCGCGCCACAGCTCCAGCGCCTGCTCCTCGCGGCCGACCTCCGAGTACAGCCACGCCAGCCGCATCTCGAGGTCCTCGCCCGCCCGGCCCTCGCCGCGGGCGGCGCGGACCCCCTCCAGGGTCCGGACCGCGCTCTCCAGCTCGCCGATGCGCTCGTAACCGTCGGAGAGCGGCATGCGCGCGGCGGACCCGGCCGGCGCCATCCCGTCGAGGCGATCCAGGCTCTCCCGGGCGGCGTCGATCTGCCCGCGCTCGAGGCGGAGCTCGAAGAGGAAGAGCAGCGCCGTCTCGCGGAGCTCGGCGCTGTCGACCACGCGCTCGGCGGCGCGGACGGCCAGCTCGTCGAGCCCGAGGCTCCGCAGCATCTCCGCGGCCTGGAGGAGCGCGCCGGGCTCGATGGAGCCGGTGTCCTCTGCGGGAAACCACGACTCCCACACGTCGATGGCCGCGGCCCGGTCCCCGTTCTCGAGGTAGTGACGGCAGAGTCCCTGGCGCCAGAGCAGCTCGTCAGGTTCGCCCGCGATCCACTCCCGGTAGACCCCGAGCATCTCCTCCACCCGGTCCGCCTCGCGGTACATCTCCAGCAGCCGGACCCGATCCTCGCGGCTGAAGGTCGCCGCGGAGTCCCCCTGGGTCATGGCGATGGCCTCGTCGGTCTCTCCCGTCTCCCGCAGCAGCTCGATCCACATGCGGCGCGCCTCGGGCGGGAGGCCATCCCGCTCGGAGTCGAAGCGCTCGAGGAGCGCCGGGAGGGAGCCGTCGCCGCGGTGGGCCTCGGCCAGGAGGGTCAGGCCGTAGCGGCGCTCCCGAGCCACGGTGGAGAGGTGCACGCCGCGCCAGGCGGCGTCCTGGGCCCGCGCCCAGTCCCGGGCGCCGATGGACCACTCCGCGACGCGGAGCTCCCCGTTGGCCGCCGCCTTGCGGCGCCGCTTGACCTCGTCCGTGGGCGCGCCCTCCGGCGCCACGGTCGGCACGACGTAGAGCGCGGCCGCCTCCCCGGGCCGCCCCAGGAGCGCGAGGACGGTGGCGCAGCGGTTCCGGAGCTCCGGCGTGACGCCGGGCTCCCTCGCGAAGCCGGCGAGGGCGTCCTTCTGGTCCTCCCCCCCCGTCTCCATGGACATGAGCGCCATGCGCAGGCGCAGGCGGGTGCGCTGCTCGGAGTCCGCGACGTCGGGCAAGAGCGCGCCGTAGGCCTCGAGGGCGTCGACCGTCTCGCCGCGGGCGTCGAGGAGCTGCGCGTACGCCAACCGGCTGTCGAGGTCCCCCTCGTCCTTGGCGAGGCGCTTGAACTCGCGGGTGGCGTCCTTCAGGTCGCCGTGACGCCAGGCCACCCAGCCCAGGATCCGGCGCGTGGTGACGGCGTCGCTCTTGCCACGGGAGAGGTTGCGGAGCTCGTCCTTGAGGAGGTCGACGCCCTCCGGGTAGGCCGCCGCGGCGCTGAAGAGGGCGCCGGCCTCGGTGCGGGCCTCGGCGGAATCGAGCCCCTGCCCCTCGAGCCCGGCGAGCCGCGCCAGGAGCTCAGGGGGGAGCTCCTTGACCACCGGCTCCAGCTCCGGAGCGGGCGGCGCGGGCCCCTCCTGCCCCGCAGCGTTGTTGATCACGACGACGGCGCCGCCCTGCTTCACGGCGGAGGCGCGCTTCAGCACAGAGAGCCCCTGAGCCGGGGCGAGCCGAATGCCCTGGATGGACTGCGCCGCCAGGGACTCCATGGGCACGGAGCCCGTGAGGACGAGCGCGAGCGCGAGCGCGAGGCGGTTCATGGCGCGGGGGGCGTCGGTCATGAGGAGCGTCGGGTCTCGCCCCGGGGCCAGCGTCGGTACGCGATGTCGAGGAGGTAGGCGAGGAGCGCGAGGAAGGCGAACCAGGGGGAGAGCTCCTTCAGGGCGATCACGCCCCCCTCCCGCTCCGCGGTGGGCGAGGCGGCCAGCGCCGCGCCGAACCGTCCGGCCACAGCGGGATCGACCTGCAGCTCGCGAACGCCGCCGCCGAGGGCATCGAGGGCGAGGCGCTCCCGAGCCGGTCGATCCGCGGCGCCCGCGAGGACCCGGAGCCCCTCGTCCTGACGGACGGGCAGCCGAACCTCGAAGCGATCCGGTGAGACCTGCTCGAACGCGAGTCGGTCGGGCTCATCTGCGCCTTCGACGACGCGCTCGGCGGCGGGTCGCGCGCCGACGGCCGCCGCGCGCCGCTCCGCCACGAGGAGGGCGCCGTCGGGGTCCCGGTCGAGGCGGAACGCGAAGGGCGAGGCGGTGTCCGACGCGGTCCGCGCGAGGGCGCGGGCCATGAGCTCGCCGTAGCCGTCCCAGCCCTGCCAGGGCTCGGTCCCCGGCCCCGTGGGCTCGGTGGTCAGGGCGCTCACGCGGCCGAGCCCGTAGCGCCAGGAGGCGAGGACCGGGTGCCCCTCGTCGGCGGTCTCGAGGACCCGCTCGGCCCCCGGACGCGCCCGCGTCTCCACGTAGCCCCCCAGCGGCGGCGTCAACTCGGGGTCCACGTCCCCCCACCACGCGGCGCCCCCGCGGGCGCGCACCTGGACGACGCCGGGGCGGTAGGCGGGGAGCTTGGCGCTCGCCGGCTGCTTGAGGAGGATCTCGGGGAGGTTGAATCGGTTGGGCACGGAGTAGAAGCGCCCCTGCCCCCAGTTCGCGAGCCCCACGAGGAACTCGGAGTGAGCGTCCGATCCGATCAGGACCGTGGAGACGTTCATGCCCTCCTGGGCCATGCGGCGCAGGAGCGGCTCGAAGGCGCCCGTCTCCACCCCGCCGTCGGTGAGGATCATCACGTGCTTGAAGCGCGTGCGGACGTTCTTCAGGCCGTAGTAGGCCTCCTCGATGGCGGGCAGGATCACCGTGCCGCCGCCCGCATCGAGGCGGTTGAGGGCGCGCTCGATCTCGATGGAGTTCGACGCGGGCTGGATCGGAACCGCCCAGCGCTTGGCGCCGTAGAACTCCACCAGCCCCACCTTGTCGTGGGGCAGGAGACGGCGGATGGAGAGCCGCGCCACCTCCTTGGCGAGCTGGACGCGGTTGCCGCCCATGGAGCCCGAGGTGTCGATGATCACCACGAGCGTCGTGCTGGGGTCGCGCTTCTCCTCCTTCTGGACGAACTCCACCGGGAGGATCTCCTCCAGGGGCTGGTCGTGGAAGCCGCCGGGTCCGAAGGCGGCGTCGCCGCCCGCGGCCAGCAGGCCGACGCTGCCGGCGGACACGCGCTGGACGAGCTCCTCCTGCCACGCCTCGGGCACCGCCGTCGCGGGGCGGTCATCCAGGACCACCAGCTCCGCGCGATCCAGGGACTCCGCCGTGGGCATGCCATCCACCACGTCCACCTGGAACCCGCCGCCCACGAGGTCCGCCAGCGCCTCGCCGCCGCCGGCCACGCGGTCGCCGAGGTAGAGGACCCGGGTGGGGTCCTGGACGCAGAGGGTTCGTTCCATCCGGAGGTCGCCGCCCACCGGGTCCGCACCGTCGGTGACGGTGACCTCGACGGCGAGGTCCATGAACCCGGCGACCTCGGGCTCGAAGCCCAGGCGCAGGCGCGTCCGCCCGTTCACGGCGACCCCCTCCGCGCGATCGAGCTCGCCATCGGGCCCGATCAGGGCGCAGGTCACCACCTGCCCGCCACCCAGGAGGGTGACGTCCAGGTTCACCTGCTGCCCCACCCGGCCGGCGCCGCCGACGACATCGAGCCCCACGGGACAGAGGTCACCCGCGGCCCCGTCGAGGGCCGTCCACTCCAAGCCGACACCGCGGGCGGCCGCGTCCGCGAGGGCCCGCGCCCAGTGTGCGCCGCCGGGGTCATCGGTGGCGAGGCCGTCGGAGAGCACGGTCACGGAGGCGTCTCGCGCCCCTTCGGGGATCTCCCGCAGGGCCGCCTCGAGGGCGCGACCGAGGGGGGACCCGCCCGAGCCCATCACCGTACGTCGCTCGACGTCCTCGAATGCCTCGAGGGCCGGTCGGCCGTCGCCGCCGAGCTCCACCACCGTGTAGGACTCGTCCGGGCGCCGTCCGGCGATGGCCGCCGCGACGAGTTCGCGCGCCGCCCCGTCGGCCTCCGCGGTGACGCTCTCGGTCCGGTCGATGACCAGCACACGGTGGGCCCTCGCATCGACCACCCGCGAGACCGGTCGAGCGGCGGCGAAGACCACCAGCAGCAGCGCGAGGGAACGAAGCACCGCGTGGGTCCGGTCGCTGGTGCGGAGCGGCCCCACCCAGGGGAGGAGCGCCGCCACAGCGAGGACGAGGAGCGTGGGCTGGAGGAACTGCATGACGTTCAGGGCATGCGTCCGCGCTGGAAGAGGGCCCACTCCGCCGAGAGGGCGGCGAGGGCGAGGAGGAGGACCCAGGTGTAGAGGCGCCAAGGGCCCGCGCCTTCCGGGCTGGGCACTGCGAGGGGCGCGCCTGCCGTGACTGGCGCCGTCGTCGTCGGGTCGAGCAGCGAGGCCGCCTCGAGGTCCGAGGTGATCATCGCCGCGAGCGGAGGCCGCGCCCGCTCGAGGGTGGTGGGTTCGAGCCGGCCGATGGCCCGGTAGGGCGTCAGCCCAGGAGCCTGCGCGAGCCAACGGATCGACCGGCCCAGCAGCACAGGGAACGCCCGGCTCTCCAGGAAGCTCGTCCGGGCGGGGTCCATGAGCTCGGACCAGATGGCAACGCTCCGGCGGTCCGAGGGGAGCGCGCCGACGGCGAGGGGCCGGCCGAGGGACTCGGCGAGGGCGGAGGCGTCGACCCGGTCGAGGCCCAGCTCCCCCACCGCGCTGGCGAGCGCCGCGGACGAGTCGACCGCCCGATCGTGTCCGATGAGGATCGCCTCCTCCTGGTCGGCGGAGGAAGGGAAGCGGAGGGACGGCCGCCCGGCTGCGGCTCCGCCGACGACCACGTCGGCCTCTCCGGCTCCCTCGACCAGCTCCACGGCGGCGTCCGCCGTCAGCACGGCGCGGACGGCGTCCCCGAAGGCCGGGGCCAGTCCATCCACGGCGACTCGGATCGGCGGGCGACTCGGGAGCCGGATCGACGCCACGTCGTCGGCGCTGAGGCCCGCGCCCGCAGCTCCCCCGGCCGCGTTGAGGCGCACTTCGAGCAGCGCCCCCGCGGCGGGGACATCGGAGATCCGGAAGGAACGACGATCCCCATCCGTGTCGATCACACCGCCACGCTCGAAGGGCTCTCCGTCCAGGGTCAGGGCGAGGTCGAAGAAGCCGCGGGAGCCGCCGCGGTCCTCGATGAACAGGTCGACCACGCCCCAACGCCCGGAGGCCGGCTCGGAGACGCCGAGGGCGGTGATGCCCACGCCACTGTCCACGGGGGGATCGAGGGCCGCTCGCTCCACCCGCTCGTCCGCGCCGAGCGCAGCCAGGGTGGAGGGCGGCACGGGCGCGTCGCCGAAGAGGACGAAGCGGCGACCGGCGCCCTCCCCGCCCCCCATGCTGGCCCTCGAGCGGAGCGCCCGGTCGAGGGTCCCCGGCGCGAGGTCGGGGGCTCGGCCGGCGAGCCGCGGGCCCAGGAGGGCGCGGTCTTCCCCGGGCGCGAGGATCGTCCGCACGTGCTCGCCGCACCACAGCACCTCCGTGCGGTCGCGGGGGCTCTGCTCCAGCTCCGCGGCGAGCGCGGCCTGGGCTTGCTCGAAGCGGGTGGTCTCCCCCAACGCGCGGGCCATGCCCGCGGACGCGTCCAGGAGGAAGACGTGGCGCAGCCCCTCCTCGCGCTCCGAGTCCAGTCGCCCGACGCCGAGGAGCATCAGGCCGGCGCAGAGGAGCGCCATGGCGTACGCCAGCGGGTGGCGGAAGCGTTCGAAGAGCGAGCGCGCGCGGGTCTCCTCGGTGGCCTCGCGCCAGAAGAGGGAGGTCACCACCGTGCGCGACTCGTGGCGCACACGCAGGCGCTGCAGCGCATAGAGCACGGCGGCCGTGGCGACGAGCCCGCCGAGGAGCGCGGTGCCGGAGAGCGCGGTGAAGGTCAAACCTCGCGCCTCCCGTTCTCGAAGAGGTCCGCCACCTGGGGGATCACGTCGGACTCCACGTCCAGGGCGAGCAGCCCGGCGCCGCGGCGGCGCGCGAGGTCCGCGAGCCCCTCGGCGAAGCGGTCATAGGCCGCGCGGTAGCGGTCGAGCACCTGCGGTGTGACCGACACGTCCTGGGCGTCCCCGCTCTCGCAGTCCACGAGCCGCAGGTCCCCGCGCGCCCAGGAGGGGTCGCGGTCCGAGCTCCGCACGAGCTGGACCAGGAGGAGCCGGTGCCGGAGCCCCGAGAGGGCCTCGGTGACCGCCTCGATCCCGCCGGGGTCGAAGAAGTCCGAGACGATGACCACGAGGCCCTCGCGCAGGCCGAGACCGCGGAAGCGCCGCAGCGCCGTGCCGAGGTCGGTCTCCCCGCCCGGCGTGACGCTCTCCAGCCGGTGCGCCAGCTCCATCACCCGGTTCTTGCCGGACGTGGGGCGCTGGAGGACGGCGAGGTCGTCCGCGAAGGGGAACACGCCCACGCTGTCGTGCTGGCCCAGGGCCACCGCCGCGAGGGCGAGGCACGCCTGGAGGCCGGGGACGGCTCGCGGCTCGCTCTCCACCCAGGCGCTCCGCGAGACGTCGGGGAGCAGGTAGAGCGGCAGGTCCTCGTGCTCCTCGAAGAGGCGCAGGAACACGCGGCCGAGCCGCCGGTACACGGTCCAGTCGATGGCCCGCAGGTCATCGCCCGCCACGTAGGGGCGGTAGTCCTGGAACTCGAGGCCCGACCCGCGGTCCTTGGAGCGCTGGTCGGCGAAGCGGCCGCGTGGCGCCACGCGTCGAGCCACGAGACGGAGCCGCTGCGCCGCCGCGAGGAACGCGGCGTCGAACAGCTGGCCCGACTCGAGGCCGGCGGGGTCGCGGCCCTCCTCGATCAACCGGCCGCCTCCTCGGGGACCGGGAGCTTGGCCAGCACCTCGTCCACCACCTGGTCGGTGGTGACGCCCTCGGACAGCCCCTCGAAGCCGAGGAGGACGCGGTGGCGGAGCACCGGGCGCGCGACGGCGGCGATGTCCTCGGTGGCCACGGCGAAGCGGCCGGCGAGAAGCGCCTTCACCTTGGCGCCGAGCAGGAGCGCCTGGGCGCCGCGGGGGCTCGACCCGAGGGAGACGTAGCGGTTCACGAGCTCAGGCGCGTAGGCGCTGCCCGGCTGGGTCCCCATGACGAGGCGGATGGCGTAGTCCTCGGCGTGCTCGGGGACGGGGACCTGGCGCACGGTGCTGCGCATGGCGTTGATGGTCTCGGCGTTGGAAACGGAGCTGAGCTCGACCTCCTGCTCGCCGGTGGTCCGGCGGAGGATCTCCCGGTAGTCGCCCTCCTCGGGGTAGCCCACCACGAGCTTGAACAGGAAGCGGTCCAGCTGGGCCTCGGGCAGCGGGTACGTGCCCTCCTGCTCCACCGGGTTCTGGGTCGCCATGACGCAGAACGGCTCCTCGAGCTTGATGGTGCGCCGCCCGATGGTGAGCTGCCGCTCCTGCATGGCCTCGAGGAGCGCCGACTGGGTCTTGGGCGTCGCCCGGTTGATCTCGTCCGCGAGCACCAGGTTGGCCACGATGGGGCCCTGCTCGAACTGCAGCTCGTGACCGCCGCCCTCGCTCTCCACCAGCACCGACGTGCCGCGCACGTCCGCCGGCATCATGTCCGGGGTGAACTGGATCCGGCTGAAGCTGAGCTTCAGGGCCTCGCCCAGGGAGGAGACCAGCATGGTCTTGCCGAGCCCGGGCACGCCCTCGAGCAGCACGTGGCCGCCCGCCAGGAGCGCGGTCAGCACGCCCTCGATCACGTCGGTCTGGCCCACCATGCGCCGGGAGACCTCGGCTCGGATGGACTCGTAAGTCTCGCGGAAACGCTGGGCATCGGCGCGCGCGGCGTCGGCGTTGGAATCAGTCATGGGAACAGGGGCTTTCCGTGGCTCGGTGGAGACGGTGAGGGAGGGCTACTGCGGCGCGGAGGCCGGGGGCGCCGCGGCGCGGCGCGCGAGGAAGTAGGCGCGCACCAGCTCGCGGAGCTGGGGGCCGAGTTCGACGCTGGAGAGGGCGGGGACCGGGCGTGAGCGCGCAGCCCGGGCGGAGGCGGCGAGGGCGCCAGCCTCCTCGGCCTGGGGCTCGATGCGCTCCTGGGTGATCTTGGTGGGGCCAGGGCCGGGGCGGCCCTTGACCCGGTCGGGCACGGGGACGCCGAGGACAAGGGACGCGACGCCCCGTGACTTCTTCTGTTCGGAGGGGCCGCCCCGGCCATTGGCGTCGGGGTTGGGACGGTTGCCGAAGCCGATCTGGAGGTCGCGGCTCACCGGGGGCCGGCGGTCGCGGAGGCTCGGCTGGACGCCGCCGCGGTTCTCCTGCTCCTCCTCGTCCTCGTCGGTGTCCTCGTCGTCCTCGACCTCCTGGTCGTCGACCTCGGTCACCTGGTCCTTGCTCTGCCACTCGGACGCCGTGGGGTTGCGGTTCGAGCCCTTGGAAGACCCCTTCCCCGCCGTCGCGCCGGACTGCTCGTCCTCGGGGCGGCGCTCAGGGGTCGGCTGGTCGCCCGCCTTGCGCTCCTTCTTCTTCTTCGATTCGCGCTTCTTCTTGTCGCGCTCCGCGGGCTTCGACGACTGGCCCTGGGTGGAGGGCGCGCTGCGCGACTCGCTGGCCGCGGAGGAGGAGAGCGCTCCCGAGGAGCGCCCCGCACCCGTCCGCCCTGACGACTCCTTGACGGAGTCGTCCACGTCCTCACCGCTCTCCGACCGCTTGGCCTCGGCGGGGTCCTGGGCGCGGCGCTCCGTGGGCACGGCCTCGGGCGGCGCGGGGGCCGCGCGATCCTCGGCCGTCACCGCGTCCTCGGCGGCCTCCTCGTCGAGCGGTTCTCCGGCCTCGGCGGCCGCGGCCTCGGTCACCCCTCCGCCGCCCACGGGCCGCGGCTCGAACGTGCTGACCCACGCGGAGAGCGCCAGCAGGACGAGCGAGAGCGCGCCCCACGCGGGGAGCCTTCGCGACCCCGCGATGGCCGCCTCGGGGGCCTCGAGCGCGGCGCCCGCCGCGGCCTCGCTACGCCGCGCGGCGTCCTCCACGGCGGCCTGCTGGAAGCCCGTCCGGGCGCCATGGCGCAGGAACTCGTCGGCGGTCACGAGTCGGTCCGCGAGCTCCAGCTGCCGGTCGGCCTCCGCCAGGGCGCGGGACCGCGAGACTCGACGGGCGCGGGCGGTGGCCGCCGCTCTCGCGGCAGGGATCCCCGGCGCGAGGAGGCTGAGCAGGAGCACGAAGGGCAGCGGCAGGAGCACAGGCTCGCCGCCCCCGGCCCACCGCATGAGCTGCGCGACCACGAAGGCCGCCGGCACGGCCGCCAGCAGCGGCAAGGCGCGGAAGCCCGCCGCCATGAAGGCCGCCCGGGACTCGACGCCCTGGAGCATGGTCCCTGCGCGCCCCTCGATCTGATCGAGGTCGCGGGTGAGGTTCTGCTCCGCGCTCACCGCCCGCCGCTCCCGGCGCCGTCAGCGCCCTGCGGGGCCTCCTCGCTCGGCTCGGTGGCGACCGCCGCCTCGTCCGCCGCCGTCGGCTTGACCGAATAGGCCGCGAGGACCTCTCCCGTACTTCCGTCGTAGAGGAACGCCACGACCCGCGCCTCCGCCGGGTCCACCCGGGTGGAGATCAACGGCGCGGTCCCGAGGCCCTCGGCCTCCAGCTCGCCGAGGAACTCGACCTGTTCGGACTCGATCTCCGCGAGGCTGCGATCGAAGGTGAACTCCTGCTCGAAGTCCTCCGGTTCGAACCAGGCCCCCATGTCGTCACCGAGGAGCGACGCCCGGGCCACGTGGCGGTGCACCACCACGCCGCTGGACCCCGGATAGAGGACCGCCGCCTCGGCGAGCAGCACCTGCACCCGCAGCCCGACCTCCTCGGCGCCCGTCACCACGGCGGAGCCGACGACCCGGTCGCCCTCGATCCGGGCGGAGATGTCCACGTCGTAGTCCGTGAGCTTCGCCAGGCGCTTCACGGCGATCTTGCGCGCGCGGTCGTAGATCTCCTCGGCCTGGCGCCAGCGCCCCGCCCCCGGGGAGCCCGTCTTGCCGTCGAGCACCATCACCGTCGGGTCCCCCACGCCGAGGACCGAGGCGCGAGTCCGCGCCACGCTGGTGCAGAGGGCGTCCGGTTGGGGCGCGGGGAGGTGGTACTGCAGGAGCACCACGTGCTCGGGGTCGAAGCGGCCCTCGAGGCCCTCGAAGGCCAGGGCCCCGCCGATGGCGCCGCCGCGCTCCTCGGAACCGAGGTGCCCGTTGGTGAAGAACTCGCAGAGCACCGTGCGCAGCGCGGGGTTCTCCTCGTCGGGCACGAAGCGGCTGGAGGCGCCGAAGTTTCGCACCTTGCCCGCGATCATCCGTTCGATGGTCCGCACCGAGAAGGGCTCCGCGTCCCCCTCCTCGTTCTTCAGCAGCGACTGCACCCGCTGCAGGCCCTCGAGCCCGCCCGCGCCCGACTCGGGCCGGATAACGGCCTGGACGTAGCGAGAGAAGGCCCGGCGGTAGCGGCCCTGCTGCTCGTAGAAGCGGCCGAGGTCCAGGTTGATGCTGCCGTCCTCGGGCAGCCCGAAGGCCGCCGAGAGCAGGTGCCGCCAGGCCTCGTCCCCCTCGCCCTCGTCGAGGAGCGTCCGGCCGAGCAGCCCGTGCACCTCGTGCACGGCGTTGGGATAGCGGTCGTCGCGGCCCGCGTCCACGCCGAGCCGGCCGGCGGCGATCACGACCCCGACCTCGCCGGCGTCGCTCATCTCCTTCATGAGGTCGAGCATGCGCGTGGTGCGCAGGTCGCCCACCTCGGTCTCGAAGACCCAGCCCACGGCGGCGTCGATCTCGTCCGAAGGGGCGGCGTCCTCGATGCGGTAGTCGAGGAGCAGGCGCGCCGCCTCACCGGCCAGGCGCTCCTCGGGGTGGTCCTCGAGGAAGTCCAGGACCGCCTCAGGGTCCTCGTCCGCGCGGGCCTGGAAGAACTGCAGGTCGGCGTCCGGGAACTGGGCCTCACGGACCGGTCGGACCCGGAGCTCGTTCTTGCTCCTGTCCAGGGACACCTCGAGGCAGCGCAGGAGGTTGATCCCCGTGATGCCGACGACGCTGTCGGGGTGGACCTGCACCACGGGTTCGGGCCGGAACGCCACGTAGCGGTGGAGGTCGATGTCCGCGAGCTTGATCGAGCCGACGTCGCCGGCGGGCCGCCCGCGGCGGGCCGCGGCCCGCGCGTCGATGCGGGTGTCGTACACCGCCGTGCCCACCATCAGGCCGCCGGCGGCGCCGTCGCTCCAGCGGACAGGGATCCACGCCATGTCGTCGATCAGCGTCAGGGGCGTGACGACGGTGCCGTCGTCCATGACGTCGAGGGCCATCGGCGGAGCGGAGGTGTCGGCCTGGATCGGGCTGAGGTCGATCCGGCCATCGCCCACCCGCAGGGTGAGGTCCCAGTCCCTGAGGACCTCGACCCCGATGGAGCCCACCAGGGCGTTCTCCCCCATCTCGGCGGAGTGGTACTTGGTGAAGGCCGCGAAGAGGTCCTCGTCCCCGAGCTCCCGGGCGGGCACGACGACCTCGAAGTCGCCGAAGTGCATGGTGATCGGGCGCGGCTTGCCGTCGCTCGTCTCGGCCTTCAGCCCAGCCGCGGCCTTGTTGGCCAGCTGGAGGCCATGGCGCCCCTCCAGCTCCACGAAGAGGTTGACCGGGATCCGGTTCGCCGCCGTGGAGAGGTCGCAGGAGACGATGAGTCGTTGCCCGACGACGGAGACGGCCATCGACCCTCCCCCCTGGACCTCACCCAAATGGGCGGAAGCGGCAGCGGGGGCGCAGAGGAGCAGGGAGACGCCGAGGAGCAAGTGGGCAGCGGAGGGCACGGTGGGAAGGGAGTGATTTCGGCGGGCCCCGTAAGGCCCGCCGAAGGTGTTGTCGGGACCGTCCACGCGAACTCGCAATCGAGCGCGCGACGGGACGCCCGGTGCTCCCACCGGGTCGTCTCTTGGTGCTCGGGGGTCAGCGGCTCGCCAGCGGAGCCCCCTTGATCTCGCCAAAGGCCCAGGTCTGAGCGGTCATATCGACGGTGATGTCCTTGGTGGCCGGCACACTCACGGTGGCCGGAACGAAGCCCTTGCCTCAGCAGGAGCCAGGGAACACCACGTCCACGAGGACGTCGCCGGTGTCCTTCTCCTTGACCTGGAACTTCGGGCTCTTGCCGATGGGGTTCCAGCCGATCCAGCGCTCGCCGCCAGCGCCGACGTAGCTCACCTGGCGCGGGTCAAAGGTCAGCTCGCCGCCCTCTCGCTTGTAGTCGAAGGTCGCGCGGATGGGCGCTCCCCATCCGAGCTTGGCGGTGGCGTCTCCGGAGACCTCGACCGCCTTCATCCGCGCCGGGTCCACCTCGACCCGTGCGTCCCCGAGGCCGAGCGCCGCGGTGATCAGGCGGTAGCGGCCCTCGGGGACCGTCACCTTGCCGTCGTGGGCGCCGAGCTCGAAGCTCTGGCGACCGTCCACGGACTGCACCACGGCGGAGAGCATGACGCCCTTGCCCCCGAAGTCGGAGGCGAGGTCCAGGGTGCCGGTAGCCCCATCGAAGGGCTCCGCGAAGAGGCCCCGGTCGCTGTCCTCCAGGGTGACCCGCATGAGCTGATCGCCGACGGCGAGGGTCTCTCCCAGGAAGTGCGCGACGCCGGTTCCGCCGACGACCACCGCGTCCCGGCCCACGTCGTGGAAGGAACCATTCCCGTCCAGGTCGATGACCTGGAGCCCGACGCCGTTGATCTGGCCGACGAGCGCGCCGCCGGAGGCCCAGGTCCAGCCCGCCCCCTCGTCCTTGAACCGGACGGGGTAGCGGAGGTCGCCGCCGTCCACGGCCTTGCCCTCAAGGACCACCTGCGCATGACGGACCTGGGTGTCGGGATCCTTGCGACCGTTGAGCTCGCGATCCACCTCACCGTCCCCGTCCGTGTCCACCGCGAGGCCCTGGCCGCGGGGTTCCACGAGGAAGCCGTCTCCGCCCGCGTGGGGCACCGGGATCGAGCCAGACACCTTCTGGAACGGATCCGCGGGGAGCTCGATCTTCCATGTTCGGTACGCCTTCACGTCGAGCAGGGTGAGCTCACCCGCCGGGGCGGGAGCGAGGAGGGCTGTCAGCAGGAGGCTGATCGTCATGGCGACTTGTTGGTCAAGGTCCGCAGGCGCTTCCAGGCGCCATCGATGAATCTGTCTCTAGCATGAGGTTCGATAGCCGTTTACGACTTCTGCGGGCCGAGATTCTTTGGGCCCCCCCTCCTGATGGCCCTGCGGCACTCGTCCGCGCCCATCGGCCGGCCATCGCCCGTAGCTCTCAGGCGCCCGCGCCGCCTGCGGCCCGCGCCCGAGCCGCCGCGGCCTCCTCCTCCGCGGGGTCCTCCTCTTCCTCTTCCTCATCATCCCCGTCCGCCTCCTCGGCAGCGGCCGCCGCGGCGGCTTCCGCCGCCTCCCGAGCGATGCGGGCCGCTTCGGGGTCCTGGATCGGACGGACATCGAGCACCCAGACCCCGCGCCCGTGGGTCCCGGCCACCAGCATGTCGTCGCGGGGGTGGACCGCGAGGTCATGGACGAAGGTGTTGGGGAGCCCGGCGACGAGCGCGTCCCAGGTCGCCCCGCGATCGGAGGAGACGTAGACGCCGAGGTCCGTGCCCACGTAGAGCACCTCTGGGTTCTTCGGGTCCTCGCGGACCACGTTGATCGGGCCGAGGGGGATTCCGCCGGCGATGCTGCGCCAGGTCTCCCCGTGGTCATGGGACATCCACAGGTAGGGCGTAAAGTCCTCGTTGCGCTTGCCGTTCTGCGCCGCAAAGACCACCCCCTCCGTGTGCCTCGACGCCTCGACCCGGGAGAACGCGCGGTCCGGGGCAAACCGGTCACCGAGCTCCGTCCAGGTGGCGCCGCTGTCGCGGGTCAGGTGCAGCCGGCCGTCGTCCGTGCCGGCGTAGAGCACCCCGAAGCGGAGCGGTGACTCCGCGAGGGTCGTGATCGTCTGGAAGGGGATGTCCCCCTTGCGCTCGTCCCTGGCGAAGGAGAGGTCCGGGCTGATGGCCTCGAAGTTCTCCCCGCGGTCGAGGGAGCGGAAGACCCGGTTCATCCCGTGGTAGATGATCCGCGGGTTGTGGTGGGAGATCAGGAAGGGTGCCAGCCACTGGCCCCGCAGGTCCTCCTCGCCGTCCTCCACCGGCAACTCGAGGGTCACGCGCTCCCCGCTCTCCATGTGGGCGCGTCGGATCGACCCGTAGAAGCCCTCGTGGTAGACCACGTTGTCGTCGGTGGGGTCGACCGCGTGGTAGCTGGCCTCCCCGCCCGGCGCCCTCTCGAAGTCCACCGCACGCACGCGGTCGCGCCCCCGCGCCAGGTCCACCTCGGCGCGGTAGGAGCCGTGGTCCTGAACGGAGCCGTACACCCGGAACGGCTCGGCCATGTCGAGACCCACGTTGTAGAACTGCGCGAGCGGCAGGTTGTCGTAGAACGTCCGCCAGCGCTCGCCGCCGTCGTAGGAGATGACGACCCCGCCATCGTTCCCGTTCACGAGGTAGCGCGGGTTCCTCGGGTCGATCCACAGGGCGTGGTGGTCGCCGTGCATGCCACGAAGCCTGCGGAAGGTCTTGCCGCCGTCCTCGGAGACGTTGAGCGCGAGCCCCATGACGTACACCCGCTCGGCGTCCGTCGGGTCGACCCGGAGTTGACCGAACACCCACCCATAGGTGGCGGAGAGCCGCCGCATGGTCTCGCTGGACTCCGACACCCGGCGCCACGAGGCGCCGCGGTCGTCGGACCGGTAGACCTCGGCCCCCTTGATGGACGCCTTGCGCTTGCGGTTGTAGGAGTCGACCTCGTCCTCGCCCACCTCGCCCAGCTCGTAGTTGTCCACGAAGGCGTAGACGGTCTCCGGCTGGGAGGCGCACAGGTCGATGCCGATCCGGCCGCGGAAGTGCGGCTCGGGGAGCCCCTCGTTGATGGCGCTCCAGCTGTCGCCGCCGTCATCGCTGCGCCAGATACCGCTCCCGGAGGTGGTCGGCGTGTTCCGCGGATCGTTCCAGCGCTGCCGCGTGCGCTGCCAGGTCGAGGCGTAGATCGTGTCGGGGTCGGCGGGGTCGATCACGAGGTCGATGGCGCCGGACTCGTCGTCCACGGAGAGGACCTGGATCCAGTTCTCGCCGCCGTCCCGGGTCCGGTACACGCCGCGCTCGGGGTTGGTGGTCCACTCGTTGCCTGAGGCGGCCACGTAGACCGTGTCGGGGTCCTCCGGGTGCACGACGATGCGCGCGATCGTGTGGGTCTCCGCCAGGCCCCGGTGCTCCCAGGTCTCCCCGCCGTCCTGCGAGCGGTAGACCCCGGCGCCGGCCATGGAGCTGCGGAAGATGTTCGCCTCCCCCGTGCCGACCCAGACGGTCTCCTGGTTCGAGGGGTCCAGGGTCACGTCGCCGATCGACATGGTCGGCGCCTCGTCGAAGACACACTCCCAGGAGACGCCCTCGTTGACGGACCTCCAGACGCCGGACGAGGCGCCCGCGACGTAGAGGGTGTAGGACTCGCCGCGCGGGCTCGTGACTGCCACGTCGGTGATCCGGCCGCTGATGTTCGTCGGCCCGGCGAACTGCCAGCGGAGGTCCCCGTGGGGCGTGCGCGACACGAGATCCTGGTGCTCGCCGTACAGGCGCATCCGCGTGTCAGCGTCGGTTCGGCCGGGGTCCTCTGCCTGGAGCGCCGCCGCGGACGGGGCGAGGAGGGAGGCGGACGCGGCGACGAGGAGCAGGGGATGACGCATGGGGCTGGGGCTGGAGAGGCGGAGGGACCGGAGGCTGAGGCCATCGTAGGCGCCACCCCGAGAATCCGTGGACCCGGCCGCGCGCCAGCGCCTCCCCGTCTCATGAGCGGACGGCCCCCCCTGGCGGGCGCCGCTCCTACGGGGGAGGCTGTGCAACGGTGGGTGACTCGGGCGGGGTGCCCTAGCGGGCCAGGAACACCTCGATCGCCGTGGAGGTGGCGATGAGGAGGAGCAGAGCGCAGCCGGCGGCGTAGACCCAGAGCCCCGCCTGCAGCAGGCTCCGAAGGGCCGTCGGCCGCCGCGCGAGGCTCCGACCATGGACCTTGATCACGCGTATCACCACGCCGCCGTTCACCAGCAGCAGGAGCGCGACCAGCGGGGAGAGGGTCAGCTCGTGGGGTCGGTTGGCTCCGCTCAGGTCCTCGATGGCGACGGCCAGCCCGAGGACCACGAGGGCGAGGCTCGCCCCCAGCAGGGGGCCCAGCCCCACCGACCGACCGGGGGGCGCGGCCTCCCCGTCCGTGCCGCCCGCTCCCTCAGTTCCGATAGCTCTGGATCGGCGCGGGGATCCGCCCGCCACGGGAGTGGAAGACGTCGCTCCCGAACTTCCCGGGGTCCTGCACGATGGCCGTGCCGAGCAGGCCGCCCCAGTCGTGCGTCTCACCCGGGCCCTTGCCGGGGACGGGGATCGCGCGCACCGCGGTGGTCTTCTGGTTGACCATGCCGATGGCCATCTCGTCCGCGATGATCCCCGCCAGGGTCGCCTGGCTGCAGTCGCCGGGCACGGCGATCATGTCGAGGCCCACGGAGCACACGGTGGTCATGGCCTCGAGCTTCGCGAGGCTCAGGGCCCCGTCCGCCACCGCCTGGATCATGCCCGCGTCCTCGGACACCGGAATGAACGCCCCGGAGAGGCCGCCCACGCTGGACGAGGCCATGGCCCCGCCCTTCTTGACCGCGTCCGTGAGCAGCGCGAGGGCCGCCGTGGTGCCCGGCGCCCCGGTGCGCTCCACGCCGATGAGCTCGAGGATGTCCGCGACCGAGTCCCCCACCGCCGGGGTCGGCGCGAGGGAGACGTCGACGATGCCAAACACGGTCCCGAGCCGACGCGCAGCCTCACGGCCCACCAGTTCGCCCATGCGGGTGATCTTGAAGGCCGTGCGCTTGATGGTCTCCGCCACCGCCAGCAGGTCCGCCTCCGGCCCGAGCCGCTCCAGGGCCGAGCGCACGACCCCGGGCCCGGACACGCCGACGTTGAGCACAGTCTCCGGCTCGCCGATGCCGATGTGAGCGCCCGCGATGAACGGATTGTCCTCCACCGGATTGGAGAAGCAGACCAGCTTGGCGCAGCCCAGGCCCCCCTCGCTCGCGGTCAGGCGGGCCGTGTCGAGGACCACCCTGGAGAAGTGGGACACCGCGTCCATGTTGATCCCGGCCTTGGTCGTCGCTAGAGAGACCGAGGAGCACACCCTCGCCGTGGACGCGAGCGCCTCGGGAATCGACTCCAGCAGGGCGTGGTCCGCGTTGGAGTACCCCTTGTGAACGTAGGCGGTGTAGCCCCCGATGTAGTCGATCCCGATCTCCTCGGCCGCGGCGTCCATGGCCCGCGCGAAGGGCACGAGGTCCTTGGAGCCTGACGCCGCCGCCACCAGGGCGATGGGCGTCGTGGCGACCCGCTTGTTGATGATCGGGATGCCGAGGTCGGACTCGATGCTGCCCGCCGTCTCCACGAGGTTCCGGCCATGGTGCACGATCTTGGCGTACACCTTCTCGCAGGAGGACTCGAGGTCGGGGTCCGCGCAGTCGAGCAGGTTGATGCCGAGCGTGGTCGTCCGGATGTCGAACGTCTCCAGCTCGAACATCCTGACGGTCTCGAGGATCTCGTGATCGGTGAATGGCATAGTGGGTCCTCCGCTAGACGCGGTGCATGAAGCGGAAGACGCTCTCGTGCATGACGCGGACGACGTAGTCGCCCTCCCCGCCGAGGCACTGGAGGCTGTCCTTGACCGAGCCGAAGTCTCGGCCGGGGGGCACGGCGCAGGTGAACACCGTGTGGAAGTAGCCGCCGACGTTGCGCTGGCTGATGTCCGCCACGTCGCACTCGTGGGAGGCGAGGGCCGCGGTAATCTCGGCGAGGACGCCGGGTCGGTTCCGCCCGACGACGGTCACCACCAGCCCGATTCCATCGGTGGTCGAGGGCTCGGGGAGGTGCGGCAGGGTCGCCTTGGCACGCGCGGCATCGGGGCCGCGGTCCGGGAGGGGCGGCGCATAGGCGCCGGCAGGGCCGATGAGGCGGACGCCAGCCGTGGCCGCGGCCTCCGCGGCCTGGGGCGTCACCACGGTGCCCTCTTCCAGGAGGATCTCGGGCCCGCCGAGGCGGCGGACGTCCTCCGCTGTCAGGAATCTCTTCGTCATAGCTCGTTCACTCTCCGCCGATGGGCTCGGGGCCGGCCGGGCCGAGGCGCGTGACGGTCGCCCGTCCGCTCTCGACCTGGACGACGTAGGTGCCGTCCCGTGATTTGATGCGCGACCACAGGTCGCTGGGGAGCGGAGACGCCGCTTCGGCCTCCGCGTAGATCACCTTCATGCCCCTGGAGAAGGCGAGGTCGAGGGCCGCGGGGGTCGCGATCCGCTCGGGGCCGAGGATCAGCTCGCGGGTGCCGGACGCCATGCGCCGCACGTCCGCCTCCGTCACGAGCTTCTTTCTCGACGCCATGGATCACTTCGCCCGACCTCGAGGGATCAGAGGTGCGCCGAGAGTTCGGGGTGCGGGCGCGGGATGACCACGTGGCGGGCGAGTCGCCCGGAGGACTCCGCGCTCCCGGCGGCGGCCTGCACCGAGCTCCGCACGTCGCTCACCTCACCGGTGACCGTCAGGAAGCTCTTGCCGCCGAGCCCGTTCGCCACGCGCAGGTCGAGCAGGTCGACGCTCGCCTCCTTGAGGGCGATGTCCGCCGCGAGGATGCTCGAGGCCACCGTGGTGGTCTCCACGACCCCCACCGCGTCCAGCTCGCCGGCGGGGAGCGGCTCGCCCTGGCGACGGAGTGCCTCGCAGACGCCGGCCTCCACCTGGGGAATGAGCAGCTGGTCGACAAGGTCACCGCGGGCGACCTCCGCCCCGCGCCGCAGGGCGCTGCGCAGGTCCTCGATGCTCCCGGTGAAGAGCACCACGTACTTGCCGGGCTGGACGGGCGTCGCGAAGAGGAGCTCGATGTCGGACTCCCAGAGGATCGCGTCCGTCATCTCGATCCCGGCCGCGACGCTCGCGGTCTCGAGCAGCGCGATGGCCGGCTGCAGTTCCGCTCCGGAGAGCGTCGGGTTGTGGTCGTTGTTCTGCATGGCGGGTCGTCCCCGTGCGTTCGCTGAATCCTGGAGTCTGTGTTCTGTGCGCGGTTGCCTGGCGAGCCCTGTGGCCCTCGTCGAATGCTCAGCCCTCGTCAAAGTCGACGTGCGGCCCGACGGTCCGTCCGTCCGCGAGCTCCATCCTGTCGATGATGCCCACGATGGCCGTCTGGAAGCCGATGTCATGTCCCTTCCCGATGGCGTGGCGCGCGGCGCGGCCGTGCACCACAAGGACCCGCTCGCCCTCGCCCGCGCCGATCGGGTCGGCGGCGATCATGGTCTCGGCGGAGGGTTCGCCGTCCGTGGTGTAGGGGCGCACGACCAGCAGCCGCAGCCCGTCCAGGGAGGAGTCCTTCTTGGTGGCCCACACCGAGCCGATGACCGTGGCGACGTGCATCAGGCGCGTCCCCTGGCCGACTCGGGCCTCCAGGACTCAGGTGCTCCGGGGGCGTGGACGTCGTCCACGATGCCCACGATGGCCGCCTCGTAGGCGAGGTCGCCGTCTCCGCCGCACGCCACACGGGCGGCCTTGCCGAAGGCGACCATCACGTGCTCTCCCAGGTCAGCGCCGACCGGGTCCACGGCGATCACCGGGGTGACCTTCGGGGCGCCAGGCTCCGAAGCATCGTCGAGGGCCTCGACCACGAGCAGCCGCTTGCCCCTGAGGTCGTCCACCTCCCGGGTGGCCCAGACCTGTCCGACGACGCGTCCGAGGAACATGGCTCAGCGCCCCCCGGACCGGCTCGGGTCCTCTCGGACCGTGTCGAGCGCGCGGCGAACGGCCCGCACGGCCTCGTCAATCTCCGCGTCCCCGCCGGCCAGCCGCAGGCGCCCCACCGCGCCCGTGGTGCGCATGGAGGCGATGCGGATGGGCGCCGCCTTCTCGGCCTCGTTGGCGCAGCGCACCACGTGGACGGCCGGCGAGACCTCGAGGGTGTAGAGGGCGTCGTCCGCCAGCACCAGCATGCCCCCGCGGGCCTGGTTGAGGAGGTTGGCGTGGTGTGATGTGACCTTCCGGATCACCTCGTCCGTCAGCACCTCGGGGGCAGGCTGGTCCGCCCAACTGCGCCCGATGGCCTTCAGCACCTCGGCGCCGGCCTGGAGCACCTGGCCCTGGTCGGGGCCGTGCACCTCGAGGCTGCCGTAGTGACGCTCGGTGGTGAGCGCTCCGGGCGTGACGTCGCAGCGCTTGAGCGCGATGTCGAGCAGCCGGTTCACCACGATGCCGGGACGCACCTCTAGCCAGAACGCGCTATCCCCCTCCACGGGGAAGTAGCCGTCCGACTTCAGGGCGCTGATCGCGGTGAGCTGCGGCTGCATCTGGTCGAGATGAACCGCACCGCGGAGCTCCACGGCATGAAGCGTTCCGGACAAGTACGGCCTACTCGGGCAAGTAGCCTTCGAGGTCCGAGGATGGACGCGGGATGACGTGCACGCTGACGAGCTCGCCGACGCGGCGGGCAGCGGCAGCGCCGGCCTCGGTCGCGGCCTTCACCGCGCCGACCTCGCCGCGCACCATCACGGTGACGAGGCCTGCGCCGGACTTCTCCTTGGAGAGGAGCGTGACCTTGGCGGCCTTGCACATCGCGTCCGCGGCCTCGACGGAGCCGACGAGACCCTTGGTCTCGATCAGGCCGAGGGCGATCTGGGATTCAGTAGCCATGGGATGACTTGAGGATTCGGTTCAGGGGAAAGACGCGCGCGCGGTCAGGCGGTGCACGTGTGGGATTGGACGTCGTGGTGCGGGCAGCCCTGGCAGGGGCCCAACGGGCAGCCAGCGCCGGCGTTCTCGAGCATCTTCTCGATCTCGAAGGCGGAGAGGGAGGCCCCGGACTCTGCCCGCGCCGGCGCGGCGGGCGCCGCCTTGGGCGCCGCGGCAGGGGCGGAAGGCGTTGGCGCGGGGCGGTCCGCGGTGAAGCGGGGCGCCGAGCCGAGCCCCCCCACCTGGGTGGGGTCGGGTCCGGACGGGGCTGGCGCGGCGGGTGCCTTCACGACCGGGGGCGCGGGGCGGTGCGCCGGCTCGGCCGGCCGCGCGCTCACCACGGGAGGAGCGGGAGGCGTGAACGAGGTCCCGCCCGGGACGCGCGGAGTCGGCGCGGGGGCGGCGGGCAGGTCGGGGACGGGGGCGGTGGACCCCCGGTGGCCGGGGTCTCCGTCCATCATCGACCCGCGGGGCATGCCGGCGCCCGTCATGGCGGCGGCGCGCTCGTGGGCCTTGCGCTCACGCTCCTTCCAGTCCCCCGTGGGGAACGCCACCCGCTTGATGTTGACCAGGTGGCGGGCGGTGATGTTGTCGCTCGTGATGTTCCCCGCCTGGGGACCGCAGCCCAGGGAGAAGGACGGCACGAGGTTGGTGGAGAAGCCCACCGCGCCCATGGAGGAGGGCCCGTTGGCGACGATGCGGCTGGCCGGCTTCTGGAGGAAGAACGAGTCGAGCACGCCCTGGTCCATGGCGTGGACGCTCATGGTGTGCCCGAGCCCGCCGAAGTGGAGCAGCTGCTTGGCGACCTTGCAGCCCTCCTCCCAGCCGTCCACCACGTGCACGGAGAGCAGCGGGCAGAGGATCTCGATGGAGAGGGGGTGGTCCCGTCCGACGCCATCCTGGAAGGCGAGCAGCACGGTGGTCGACTGGGGCACGTGGAACCCCGCCTGGTCGGCGACCCGCCAGGGGTCGATCCCCACGATGTCGGCGTTCATCTGGCCGCCGCGGTTGCAGTAGGCCTCCAGGCGCTTGCGCTCGGCGTCGGTGGCCACGTGCGCCCCTCGGGCCTGCATCTCGGCCAGGAAGCGCTGGGCGATGGGCCGGTCGAGGACGAGGGCCTGCTCCGAGCAGCAGAGCGTGGCGTTGTCGAAGCTCTGGCTCGAGACCACCGCCTCGGCCGCCTTGCCGAGGTCCGCGGTTCGGTCCACGTAGCAGGGCACGTTGCCGGGCCCCACGCCGTAGGCGGGCTTGCCGCTGGAGTAGGCCGCCCGCACCAGACCGCTGCCGCCGGTGGAGAGGATGACCGCCACGTCGCGGTGCTTCATCAGCGCCCCGGTGGACTCGATGGTCGGGTGGTTCAGGCAAACCACGAGGTCCGGCGGGCCACCCGCGCGCTCGATGGCGCGCCGGATGATCTCGCAGGTCTCCGCGATGCAGCGCTTGGCCCGGGGGTGCGGGCTGATCACGACCGCGTTGCGCGCCTTCACGGAGATCAGCGCCTTGTACATGGTCGTGGACGTCGGGTTGGTGGTCGGCACGATCCCGGCCACCACCCCCACCGGCGTCGCGACGTCGTGCAACCCGCTGCGCTCGTCGCGCTTCACGAAGCCCACGGTCCGCTCGTCCCGGATGGAGTCCCAGACCCCCTCGGAGCCGAAGAGGTTCTTCAGGATCTTGTAGTGGACGCGCCCGATGCCGGTCTCGTCCACGGCGAGCCGCGCGAGGTCGTGGGCCGCGGCCGCCGCGGCGGTCGCCATCGCGGCGCACACGCGGTCCGTCTGCTCCTGGGTCCACGAAGCCGCCACCACCTGCGCGGCTTTCGCGCGGGAGACGGCGTCGCGCACCTCTTGCAAGGCGCGCAGGTCCGGATCGAGGCCCTTCAAGATCGTCCAGGGAGGCCGTGGTGGCCCCCGGAGTCGATCAGCTGGAGGCGCCCGAGGTCGGACGCATCTCCGGGAGGATCTTGCACAGCTGGTCGTGCGGGCGCGGGATCACGTGCACGCTGACCAGCTCGCCAACGCGCCGCGCGGCGGCGGCGCCGGCGTCGGTCGCGGCCTTGACCGCGCCGACCTCGCCCTGGACGAAGAACGTCACGAGGCCAGCCGAGACACGCTCGTGTCCGCTGAGGTCGACCATCGCGGCCTTGACCATGGCGTCGGCAGCCTCGATGGCACCGACCAGTCCTTTGGTTTCGACCATGCCGAGTGCCATCGGCTTCTTCGAGGTCGCGGCGGGGTTCGCCATGGGTGGAGCTCCTGGCTCGTCGGAAGATGGGGTCGCGGCGGCCCCTGGGCCCCCGCGGTGGAATGCGGCCTGCAAGTCTAGGGCTGGCCCCATCTGCGGGCAACGAGGTCCCGCGGTTGCTGGGAGGTCCGGACGAGAACCTCACATGGGAGGCTGCGCCCGAGCGCCGCGCGGCACCGGGGCCCCCTCCGTCTACACTCTGACCGATGGCGTCCCCCGACCCCCGCTCCCTCAGCCCCTCGGACCGGGCCAAGATCCAGACCCAGGCCCGGCGTTTCCTGGCCCAGTTCCGGGGCGACGCCACGGCCCGGGTGCGCGAGCGCGCACGGCGCCTCGTCGCGGGAGCCCATCTCACCGCCGTCTCCGCGGATCCCAGCGGGGCCGCGGCCGTCTGCGACGACGATGGCGAGGCGATCCGGGTCGAGCTCCGCTGGGAGGACCCGGGGTCGGCGCGGTGCCCCTGCGCGGACTTCCGCCGCCGCGGCACCTGCCCCCACGTCGTCGCCCTCCTGGAAGCCGCGCTCTCGGCCCTCGATGAAGCCAACACGCCCGAGCCGAAGGACCGCAACGCGCCCCGTTGGCTCACGCGCCTCGAGCGTGTGACCCGGCGGATCGAGGCCGGCAGCGGACGCCGCCTCGATCCGTGGCGCGCCCCGGACCCGGCCAGCCTCGAGGTCCGCTACGTGCTGCGCTTCGGGGATCGCCGCGAGGGACTGGGGGCTCGCCTCGAGTGCCAGGTCCGGCGCGGTGGGCCGGAGGCGAATTGGGTGCCGATCCCCTTCTCCGGCGCCGACGCGGGAGACGTGGACCTCTCCCTGCTCGGCCCCGCCCATGCGGCAGTCGCCGCGGTCGCCAGCGGCGCCAGCGACGCAGGCTGGCGCAAGGACCCGACCCACCGGGCCGTGACGGTGGCCGCCGTCACCCGGGAGGTGGCGCGTCCGCTCCTGGCTGCCGCCCAGGCGGCGGCGCCCCTGCTGGTGTCTCTCGAGGCGGGGGCCGCCCCCGGGCCACTCCATCTCGAGCTGGACCGCGAGGTGGGCCTCGAGCTCGAGGCCGAGGACGAGGCTCGCTCGCTCTGGCGCGTCCACGCGAGCCTCGTGGTGAACGGCGCCGAGCGCATCCGCGCGGAGGAGGTCGCCCGGGTCACCCATGACGGGCTCTGCGTGCTCGGCGGGTCGGGCCGGCTGCTGCTCCTCCCCCAGGGCGAGGCCACGGCCGTGGTCATCGAGCTCTCGGGCGGGCCGCTCGAGCTCCCCGCCGAGGAGGCGCCGAGCCTCTCGGCCATCGCGGGGACCGTCACCCTGGTCGGTCCCCGCCTGGCGGAGATCGCCGAGCCAGCGCGCCCGGTGCCCTGCCTGCGCGCCGAGGCCCCCCTCGAGGCCGAGGGCGAGGCGCGGGTGGAGTGCGAGGTGACCTTCGACTACTCGGGCACCCGGGTCCGGCCCGACGACCGCACCAAGGTGGTGCCCGGGCTCGACGGGAGGTCGGTCCCACGCCAGCCGCTCTTCGAGGCCGCCGCCATCCTCCGCTTCCGGGACCTGGGCGGTCGGCCCGCCGGCGGCGGCACCGGAGCCGCCGCCGCGGTCCCCGGCGGGCGCTTCCTCGGCATGGTGGGCACCCTCGTCGACGAAGGATGGCAGGTCACCGCCCGCGACCAGCTGGTCCGCGGCATGGGGTCGGTCAGCCTCTCGGTGCGCTCGGGGGTGGACTGGTTCGACCTGGTGGGCGGAGTGTCCTTCGGGGACGAGGAGGTCCCCTTCCCCGTCGCCCTCGACGCGGCGCGCAACGAGCGCGGCTTCGTGGAGCTCGGCGACGGGTCCCGCGGGCTCCTCCCGGAACGCTGGCTCGAACGTTGGAAGCTCGCCGCGCTGGGCGAGGAGATCGACGGGGGCCTACGCTTCGACAGCTCCCAGGCGTGGGCGGTGGCCGCCCTCGCGGAGCAGCGCGCCGCCGAGGTGGACGAACCCTTCGCCCGGCTCCGCGAGCAGCTGGGGACCCTCGGGGCGCCGGAGGCCGTCGACCCCCCCGCAGGGTTCCGCGGCGAGCTGCGCCCCTACCAGCGGGAGGGGCTCGGGTGGATGCAGTCCCTCGACCGCGTCGGGCTCTCCGGGTGCCTCGCCGATGAGATGGGCCTCGGCAAGACCGTGCAGGTCCTCGCGTATCTCCTGAGCCGCGCCCCGGTCCGCGGGGGCCGCCACTCGGCGGTGGTCGCGCCGCGCTCCCTGGTCTTCAACTGGCTCCACGAGGCGGCGCGGTTCGCGCCGACGCTGTCGACCCTGGACTTCACGGGGCCCGACCGCTGGGTGCGACTCGAGCAGGCGCCGCCCGGGTCCCTGCTCGTCACCACCTACGGGACCCTGCGACGGGACGCGGCGCAGCTTGCGGAGACCGAGCTCGACGTGCTGGTCCTCGATGAGGCCCAGGCCATCCGCTCTCGGCGGAGCCAGACCGCCCTCGCCGCGCGGGCCCTGCGAGCGCGCCGCCGCCTCGCCCTCTCCGGCACGCCCATGGAGAACCACCTCGGCGACCTGTGGTCCCAGCTGGAGTTCCTCAACCCGGGCATGCTCGGGGCCCACGCCGCCTTCGCGAGCCTCGGCGCCCCCCGCGGCCGCCACGCGCTCCCCGAGGAGGGCCGGGACCTCCTGGCCCGAGCCCTGCGCCCCTTCCTCTTCCGCCGCACCAAGGACGCGGTGCTCCCCGACCTCCCGCCGAAGGTGGAGCAGGTGCTCAGCGCCCCCATGGGCGACGCCCAGCGAACGACCTACGAGGACCTCTCGAGGTACTTCCGAACTGAGCTCTCCAAGAGCAAGGGCCAGCGGCGCAAGGAGCGCCTCGAGAACCCGGGAGAGGTGGAGATGCACGTGCTCTCGGCCCTCACCCGGCTCCGCCAGGCCGCCTGCCACCCGGGCCTCGTGGACCCCTCCCTGCTGGCCGAGGGATCGGGCAAGCTCGACCTCGTCCTCCCGATGCTCGAGGAGCTCGTGGCGAGCGGCCGCAAGGCCATCGTCTTCTCCTCCTTCACCCGGCTGCTCGGGTTGATCCGGACCCGGCTCGAGACGGCGCGCATCCCCTACCACGTGCTCGAGGGCGCCACGCGAGACCGCGGCGCGGTCGTGGAGCGCTTCCAGACCGCCCCCGAGGGGTGCGTCTTCCTGATCAGCCTCAAGGCCGGCGGCGCCGGCCTCAACCTGACCGCCGCGGACTACGTGTTCCTCATGGACCCGTGGTGGAACCCCGCGGCCGAGGCCCAGGCCGTGGACCGCGCCCACCGCATCGGCCGCACCCGCCCGGTTCACGTCTACCGCGTCCTCACCAAGGGCACGGTCGAGGCGCGTGTGGTCGAGCTCCAGGACCGCAAGTCCGACCTCGCCAGGACCGCCCTCGAGGGCGCCGCGACCACCCTCTCCGACCTCGGCCCCGAGGACCTCGAGTTCCTGCTCACCTGACGCCATGACGGACGCCACGACCCGCAAGCTCAGCCTCTTCGACGCCACCATGCTGGTGATGGGCGGGATCCTCGGCATCGGGATCTTCTTCACGCCCCCCGAGATCGCCCGGGAGGTCACCGAGCCCGGGGCCTACCTGGCCATGTGGGGTCTCGGCGCCCTCGCGGCGCTCTCTGGAGCCATGACCTTCGCCGAGCTGTCGGCGGCCTACCCTCACACCGGGGGCTGGTACGTCTTCCTGCGCGAGGCCTTCGGCGCGCGGACGTCCTTCCTGTTCGCCTGGGTGGTCCTGCTGGTGGTCTCCACCGGCGCCTGCGCCCTGGTGGCCCGCTTCTTCTCGGCGCAGGTCGCCGAGCTCGCGGGGCTCGGGGATGGCGGTGAGCTCGCCGTGGCCGCGGGCATCGTCCTGCTGGTGACGGGGATCGGGCTGGCGGGGCTGAAGAGCGGGGCGCTCTTCCAGAACCTCTGCATGCTGCTCAAGATCGCGGCCGTGGGGACGTTCATCGTCTTCGGCCTGGCACTCTTCGCCGAGCCGGCCGAGGCGGTGGCCGTGGCCGCTGCCGACCGCACCTCCGACGGCCTGGTGGACGGCATGCTCGGGGCCTCCCTGAGCGTGCTGTTCTCGTACGGGGGCTGGCAGCTCATCAGCTACATCGCCCCGGCGGTCAAGGACCCCGAGCACAACCTGCCACGGGCCATCGTCATGGGCGTCGCCGGCGTGGCGGTGATCTACCTCCTGGTGAACCTCGCCTACCTGCGCGTCCTCGGTATCGGGGGCATGGCCGCCCAGTCCGATCAGCCCATGGCCAATCGCATGGCCGAGCTCGCCCTGGGCGCCAACGTGGGCGCGACGTTCATCACCGCCGCCATGGCCATCTCGGCCCTGGGCTTCCTGGTGGCGACCCTCATCACCACCCCCGGGGTCTACGTGGCCATGGCCCGGGAGGGCCTCTTCCTGAGCGCCTTCGGCCGGATGCACCCGCGCACGGGCGCGCCGGTGGTGGCCCTGGTCACCCAGTGCCTGCTGGTGCTCTTCTACCTCGCGTGGAGCGCCTACGACGCGGACCACGTGAAGACCCTCACCGGCGCGGTGGTCTTCGCGGAGTGGATCTTCCACGGCCTCGCCGGCCTCGCGCTCATCACCCTCGCCAAGAGGCTCGGCCCGAACCGTCCGTTCCGCAGCCTTTGGTTCCCCCTCTTCCCCGCGACTTACGCGGCCCTCGCCGCGGCCATCGTCGTGGGGAACCTCGTCGTGACGAGCCCAAAGGTCACCATGCTCGGGGTGGGAGTCCTCGCGGTGGGCTGGTGCGTGCACGCGCTGTGGAGGCCCGCGCCGCGCTGACGCGCCGCGAAGTCCCGGGTCAATTTGCTCTTTGGTTCCAGCGGGAACTTGATGGTTCAGCGATAGCGAAGCGTCCAGAATGTGGTGCCGGGCTCCGCGAGGCCTGAAGACCCATGAACAGTGACCCCGGCGACGCCACAGTGAACCCCGATCCGGACTCTGCCCCCGCGCCCGAGGTGGCGAGCGGCGAGGCCCAGGGCGGCGAGGGTTCCCTGGCCGAGGTCGTGGAGAGCCTGGACCTGAGCGAGGAGCTGCGGGCCATCGTGCAGGACACTCGCCAGGCCATGCTCCGTGGCCTCAAGGGCGTGGAGCGCGGCCGGGGCGAGGGCCTCGCCCGACGTGACCTCGTGGGCGAGATCCAGCTGGAGACCCGAGGCTTCTCGGTGACCGTCACCGACAGGGACGAGCCCTACCTGGTCCGGGTGGGCCGAGGCGGCCTCGTGGACGCCGAGTGCACCTGCGACCGCTTCGCCATCGAGGGCGGGTGCCGGCATGTGTGGGCGGCGCTGGTGGTCGCCGCGCGTCAGATGGGGCTGGGCGGCTGGCGGGCCGAGCGGACCGAGGTCCGCAAGGACGACCGGGAGCGGCGGGACTTCCTGGATGCGGTGGTCGAGGCCGCAAGGGTCGAGGAGGGGGCGAGCCCCTGGGAGGCCCTGGAGCGCGAGGCCTTCCTGCGCATCGAATACGCCCTGCACATCCCCTCCCCTGGGGCGACAGCCGGCTTCTCGATCTCCATCCGCCGGCGTCGCCGCCGGGCGGACGGCTCCTGGGGCGCCGCCCTCGAGATCGGGCGCAAGGACTGGGACGACGTGCGCATGTCCCGCAGCGAGGACATCGAGATCGTGGCGCTCCTGGACGGCCCCGGTGGCCGCGGGCGGGCCGTGACCGGCTACGAGGCCCCGCCGGAGAGCTGGCACCTCGGCGGGCCCGGGACCGAGGCCGCCATGCGGGTCCTCGTGGACACCGAGCGCCTGTTCGTGGCCCGCTCGAGCGCCGAGGAGGCCGAAGGGAGCAGCCTCCCAGCGCCCCTGCGCAACGAGCTCGACCACCCCTGGAAGGTGCGCCTGTCCCTCGGCCGCGACGGCGGCGAGGACGAGCCCCTGATCCTCACCGGGCACCTGGACCGGGGCGACGAGCACCTCGACCTCTCGGAGGTCTCCATGGTCTCCGCTGACGGCCACGTGATCATCAACGGCGCCCTCTCCCGGCTCGACCCCCTCGCCGCTGCGCCGGTGACCGCGGTCCTGCGTCAGCGCGGCGAGCTCAAGACCCCCGCCGGCGGAGAGTCCAGGCTGCGGCGCGCCCTCGCCCAGCTCGGGAACCAGGTCATGGCTCCGGGCTCCATCCAGACGGGCCCCAAGGTGACGCCGCTCCTGGTGGTGCGCCTGCCCGACGAGGAGGAGGGCAGCTCGAAGTCGCTGGAGGCCGACATCACCTTCGTCTACGGCTCCCGCAAGGTGGCGGCCGACACCTACGGCTGGTCCCTGGAGGACGAGACGGGCCAGGTCTTCTCCCGTGACCTCGAGGGAGAGCGAGCCGCCCTGCGCACGTTCCTCGACGCCGGGGGTAGCCGCAAGCTCGACCCCGAGGAGGAGATCGCCACGGCGCGGGTCCCCGCCAAGGACATCGAGTTCATGATCGCCCGCCTGCTCTCGGAGGGCTGGGACGTGGAGGCGGACGGCAATAGCGTGCGCTCCAGCACCGGCTCCGCGGCCTCGGTCCAGTCAGGGATCGACTGGTTCGACCTGGACGGGCACGTGTCCTTCGAGGGCCAGGAGGTCCCGTTCCCCGCGCTCCTTGCGGCAGCGGAGCGCGGCGCCAAGTTCGTCACGCTCCCCGACGGCTCCCGCGGCCTGCTCCCCAAGGACTGGGCCTCCCGCTGGAAGCTCCTCGAGGTGGGTCAGACCGAGGACGGCAAGGTCCGCTTCAGCAAGGAGCAGGGCTGGGTCCTCTCGGCGCTGCTCGAGCGCCAGGCCACCCTCGATGCGGTGGAGATGGACGAGCCCTTCGCCGACCTGCGCTCCCTCCTGAGCGAGGCCTCCTCCCCTGTCCCCATGGACGAGCCCGAGGCCTTCGTCGGGGAGCTGCGCCCCTACCAGCGTGAGGGGCTGGGCTGGCTCAAGCAGCTCAGCGACCTGGGGCTGGGCGGCTGCCTGGCGGATGACATGGGCCTCGGCAAAACCGTCCAGATCCTCGCCTACCTCCTGCACCGAGCACGGAGCATGGAGGACCGCCGGCCCTCGCTCGTGATCGCGCCGCGCTCCGTCATCTTCAACTGGCGCGCCGAGGCCAAGCGCTTCGCCCCCGACCTCGGGGTGGTGAACTACACGGGCGCCAACCGCCTGGATGCCCTGGACACCGCCGAGTCGCCGGACATCCTGCTGACGACCTACGGCACCCTCCGCCGCGACCAGGCCGAGCTCGCGCAGATCGACTTCGACCTGGTGGTCCTCGACGAGGCCCAGGCCATCAAGAATGCCTCGAGCCAGACGGCCGCCGCCGCGCGGAGCCTGAAGGCCCGCCAGCGCCTGGCCCTCTCCGGTACCCCGGTGGAGAACCACCTGGGCGAGCTGGGCTCGCTCCTGGAGTTCCTCAACCCCGGGACGCTGGAGGGGACACGCCTTGGCCAGCGCCTGCGCGCGAAGGGGCGTTCCGCACGGCTCGACGACGAGTCCAGGGACATCCTCGTGCGCGCCGTGCGGCCCTTCCTCCTGCGCCGGACCAAGGACGAGGTGCTCGACGACCTGCCGCCCAAGACCGAGCAGGTCCTGGAGTGCACCCTCGACGGCAAGCAGCGCCAGGACTACGACGAGATCCGCCAGCACTACCGCTCGAGCTTCGCGGCGGCCGGCTCCCGTGGCGGCGTCGAGGTGCTCAAGGCGCTGCTCCGCCTGCGGCAGACCTCCTGTCACCCCGGCCTCATCGATCCGACGCGGCAGGGAGAGTCCTCGGCCAAGCTGGACGTGCTGCTCCCCCTGGTGGAGGAGCTCGTGGACCAGGGCCACAAGGCGCTCATCTTCTCGCAGTTCACCGGGTTCCTGGGCATCGTCCGGGCGGCGCTCGACGCCAAGGGCCTGCGCTACTCCTACCTGGATGGCAGCACCCGCAAGCGCGAGGCCGAGGTCAACGCCTTCCAGAACGACCCCGAGGTGCCCCTGTTCCTGGTCAGCCTCAAGGCGGGCGGGACGGGCCTCAACCTCACGGCGGCGGACTACGTCTTCCTGCTGGACCCCTGGTGGAACCCCGCCGTCGAGGCCCAGGCCATCGACCGCGCCCACCGCATCGGCCGCGAGCACCCCGTGCACGTGTACCGGATGATCGCCCGCGACACGATCGAGGACCGGGTCCTCGAGCTCCAGGAGAAGAAGCGCGACCTGTCGTCGGTGGTCCTCGGCGGCGCCGCGTCGTCGCTATCGGACCTGGACTCCGACGACCTGCAGTTCCTCCTGTCCTGACCCCCGCCGCGCGCGGCGCCGCCCCGCTCCCGCGGGTTCCGGCGCGCCGGCGAGGAGAGGCCGCGCTCAGTATCGACGGAAGGCGTCGCCCCCGAGGCTGCGCTCGTGGTGGGACGAGAGCCCGAGCGCCAGCCCCAGGGCGAGGAACGTGGCCAGGAGCGACGAGCCCCCGGTGGAGAAGAGCGGCAGCGTCAGCCCCGTCATCGGCAGGAGGCCGAGGTTGACGGAGACGTTGATGAACAGGTGCGCGGCGAAGTAGATCGCCACGCCCCCCACCACGAGACGGGAGAAGCGGTCCCGGAGCCCCGCGGCGTGGAACATGAGCAGCCCCACCATGAGGCCGTAGAGGCAGATCACCAGCGACGTGCCCGCGAAGCCCCACTCCTCACCGATCACGGCGATGATCGAGTCGGAGTCGCGCTCGGGCAGGAGCCCGGTCTCGTTGGCGACCCCCTCGCCCAGGCCCCGCCCGTAGAGGCCCCCGTTCCCGGTGAAGGTGCGGGCGTGGTAGGTGTGGAAGCCGAGGCCGTTGCGTGACTCGATCAGCTCGCGGTCGTCGAAGGACTCAACCCAGGTCTCGATCCGCTCCAGCTGGTAGGACTGCACGAGCCCGCTCTGCCAGATGCCGAAGCCGGCCGCCACGGCCGTGAGGCCGAGCACCCCGAGGGCGCGTCCGCTGCCGCCCGCGAGGTACAGGAGCCCCGCCAGCACGGGGACCATGGTCAGGGCCGTCCCGAGGTCGGGCTGGGCCGCGACGAGCAGCATCGGCACCGCCGTCACGAGCATGGGCTTCAACCAGTCCCGTCCGGTCCTGAGCGGGTTCTCGTGGAGCACCCGGGCGAGCATGAGGATCACCCCGATCTTGGCGAGTTCGCTCGGCTGGAGGTCGAACTTGGGCAGCTGGATCCAGCGCCGGGCGTTGTTGCGCTCGTCTCCGATGAAGGGCACGAGCACCAACAGGACCACACACGCCGAGTAGATCAGCGCCGCGTTCCGCTTGAGCCAGCTCGGCCGCAGGAACAGCCCCGCGAAGAACACCGGGAGCGCCACGAGGAGCTTCTGGCGGTGGCCCTCGTAGTCCACGCCCCCGAGCTCAGGGTTACTCGCCGAGTCTGCCATCACGGAGACGAAGGTCATCCCCGCGGCCAGCAGGCCCGCAGCGATCAGCAGGACCGGCCAGGCGAACTCGGACCAGCGCACGTGACCCGTGGAGACGATGCGGCCGAACGTGCTGCGAATGGCCTCGATCATCGGTCCCTCCCCCGCTTGGCACTCGCCTCCACCGCCGACCCTTGCCCTGAAGGGACCGGCTCAGCCATCAGATCCTGCACCGCGTCGGTGAGGAGGAACTTCCGGGCGACATAGGCCGCCGAGTGACTCGCTGTGGCGCTGGTGTCGTGCACGTAGACGGTGATGACGAAGCGCGGCTCCTCGGCGGGGAACCACCCAGCGAGCCAGGTGTGCTTCCGCATCCCCTTCTCGTTGTAGTCCTCGATCGGGGCCCACGGCACACCGGAGGGAGGGACGGCACCCTCCCGATAGTCGGCGCTCCCCGTCTTCGCTGCGAGCTTGAAGCCGATCCGATCGGGGGTCAGCCATGCGTCTTGCGCGGACCCATACTTCCGCACCACCGACCCGAGCGCTTCATGGATGGTCGCGAGGTGCTCGCTGCTGATACCTAGATCGAGGCGCTCGGACGGAACCTCCAGATCACCGACCCGGCGGACCAATCGCATGCGGGGCAACGCGCCCGTTGCGAGGCCGGCGTAGGCCCGAGCGACCTGCATGACGTTGACGTCCGCATGGGCGAGGCCATTACCCAGGAACTGGCGAACGACCTCGTTCACTCCCTCCACAGGGGCGCCCGCCGCAAGGGGGCCGCTTGGGTTCATGCGGTAGCTATCCACCAGCCCGCTCCGGAGCCCGTCGTCATCGAAGCGAATCCCGGTCGGCTCGCCGAACCCGAAGCTCCTGTACGCATCCCGCATGGACGCTGGCCCGTAGACCCGCTCGCCGAGCGCCGCGAAGTAGACGTTGCACGACTTCTGGAGCGCACGGTGTAGGTCCACTTCCTGGTGGCCGTACTGATAGTTGCAGTTGATCTGCCCGTAGCCAGCGAACGAGCTCTTCTTGGGAGAGGTCCCCCCTCTCGGCAGGTCATCGTCGCAGACCTGAAGGACCTCGTTCGGATCGAGACCGAGGTGCTGGAGCGCGTACGCCGCCAGGAGCGGCTTGACCACGGAGCCCGGTGGCTGTGCCTTGGGTCGCGTGAGCGTCCGGTCGGGAGCCTTCAGGGCCTCTCCGTCGGTGAGCGCGAGCCACGCCAGCGCGGCTCCCGAGAGTCCCTCCCTGTCGACCGGGGCGATCGGGACCGAGGCTGCCGCGAGGACGTCGCCCTCCACCGTGGCGAGCACGAGCGCCCCCACCGGGGACTCGGACCATCGTTCGTCGCACCTGAGGTCCGTGCTGCCGTCGAGGTTGGTGTGCCCCTCCGGCGGGAACGGGCCGGGGTCGAGCAGGGTCGCCTCGGCCGCCCGCTGCAGGTCGATGTCCAGGGTCAGGGTCACGTCCAGCCCATCCTGGGCGCCGCGATAGATGGGCGTGCGGTTGCCTTCGACGCGGTCCTGGAGCCCCTGGATCTCGTGGTATCCGGACTTGCCGGAGAGCTCCCGGTCGAGCCACGCCTCGAGACCGCTCCCCCCCACCGTCTCCCCGGCGCGCCGCGTGGAGTCCACCAGCGCGAGGATCTCCGCGGCGTCCTCCTCCGGCAGGCGGCGCTTGCGCTGGAGGTCAATGAGGCGCTCGGCCTTCGCGCGCTGCTGGAGCACGTCCACCAGGAAGGGGCTGCGCACCTTGCCGATCAGCTTGGAGGCCACGGGCTGCTCGCTGTCCACCGTGGTCGCGACGGCGACCCGCGAGGTTTGGGCTCGGGCTCGGAAGCCGGCGAACTCCTCCCGGTAGCGGGTCACCAGCAGGACCAGGTCGATGCTCGGGTCCTGGCCCACCTTCTTCGGCCGCGCCCCGCGGTCACGGACCACGTAGCGCCGGGTCTCAAGCGCCCGCTCGATCCAGGGCGCGGCGACCCGCACCGAACCAGGCTCGAGGGTTCCCCCGGCCGAGCTCGCGAGCACCTCGGCCACGCGGCGCTGGAACCGGTCGTGCATGAGGCCGAGCAGGGCCTCCACGAGCTCCGCGTCCTCGGCCTGCCACTCTCCCCGGACGTTCCGGGCCAGGCCGACCAGCTCGCCCGCGAGCGCCGCGTACACCTCGGGAGACTCCCCCGGGCGGGCGGCGGCCAGGAGGTCTCCGAGGAGCGCGAGGAGCATGGGCTCGTCCCTGGAGCCCAGGTCCCGGAGCCGCTCGTCCTGGAAGCTGAAGATCCCGGCCTGGGCCTGGGCCTCGTCGAATGGCGCCCCAGCGAGGCGGCCGGCCAGCCCGTCGAGGACCTGGAAGCGATCCACCTGCCGCCAGTCCTCCGGCATCGGGTGGCGCGCCTCCCAGCCGCTCGGGTCCGCCCGGAACGAGTGAGCGAGGGCGGAGATGAAGCGATCCCCCGCGGCCTGATCGCCCAGATCCCTGACGCCCTCCCGGAGGGGTTTCGACCGCGCGATCACGAAGCCCGCGCGGGTGGAGTTGACGAACGCCGTCCCACGGGAGCGCCGCCACTCCCCCATGCGCGTCCGGTCCCAGTCCAGGGCGGAGCGCAGCCAGGAGAGGTCGATGGCCTCGAGGTTCGCCTCGTTGAGCCGTACGGGCGAGAAGCCGAGCGCGATCCGGAACAGGGCGTCCGCCGTCTCATCATCCACCGCGCGGCGGCGCTCCTCGATGAGCTCCACCAGGCGGTCCCCCTCCCCTGCGGGGCCCTCCGTGGACTCCCACTCGACCAGCTGAGCGAGGCGTGTGAGCTGCTCATCGCGCACCTCGACGTCGCGCTCCACCCGCCGGAGGATGTCCTGGGTGGACTCGTCCTTGATCAGCCCCGCCAGCTGGACGAAGGAGAGGTCGCCGCAGTCCTCCTCCTCCACCAGCTCACCGAGCTCCTTCACCTCGCGGGGAGTGAGCTCGAGGAGTCGCTGGATGTAGAAGCGCATGTCCCCAGCCCTGGACCGGCGCCGCGCGCTCCGGGCCCCTTCCCGGCGGCCGCTCTCGCTCTCCGCCGCCATGGCCGGCACATAGTCCACGTCCGCGTCGAGCTCGCCACCCAGGGAGAAGCGCTCCAGGTCATCCGGAGAGAGCAGGGTGTACCCGCGGGCCGCGCGCACCGGGCTGCGGCGCGCCTCGTCAAGGCCCACCGGGCGCGCCAGCGCCAGGGAGCGCAGCATGGCCAGCTGACCGAGCGGGTGGCCGCGCCGGAAGTCGCGCCAGATGAACTCCAGCACGTACCGCTTCTCGTCCCGGACGATGACCTCACCGTCGCGGTCCAGGATCGCCCCGCGGCGATAGGGTTCGATCCCGTAGGAGCGGACGATGTTCGCCGCCTCGGTGGCCCAGACGTCGTGCTGGACGACCTGGATGTCCCAGAGCCGGGCCAGGAGCGTCGCGACCGAGAGGGCCAAGAGCGCGAGCAGCGGCAGGAAGCGGCGGAGCATCAGAACGCCTTCCTCTCGAGCCGGCGCAGGCCGGGGAGCCGGTGGAGCGCCGGCCACACGAGCGGCGCGACCAGGGCGGTGACCGCCGCGGTGAGCGCCGCGAGGACGAAGTCGGCGTCGCTCGCCTGGCCGAAGCTCAGCCGCCCGGTGACCCGCGCCTCGCTGCCGCGGACCAGGTCCACCAGCAGGAGCCAGGTCCCGATGGCCAGGGCCCCCGAGCCGGCGGCGCCCGCCCGTAGCCAGGCACGGTCCAGGTCCGCAAAGCGACGGATCGTGTCCGCGATCAGCGCGGCGACCAGGCAACCCGAGAGGACCGCGAAGGGCGGCGCCGCCGTGCAGGCGGCCCGCGCCGCGGCGGCGATGAGGGCCAGGGTGACCACGTCCCGACGATCGAGGCGCCCGACCGCGACCACGAGGACCAGCGTCATCAGATCGGGGACGCAGGCGCGCCCCAGGGCGGGACCGTCCACCCCGGGCCCCCCCGACCCGCTGATCAGGAACAGCTGCGCGGCGCCGGCGAGGGAGACCCAGAGGAAGAAGATGCCCAGGGAGGTGAGTCGCTTCATCGTTCCCCCTCCGCCGCGTACACCACGTTGTTCGCCGCGGGCCGCGCCAGCCGGGAGCTGCCGGTCCGGACCTGGAGCTCGGCCCCGGGGTCCCCGGCGCCGGTCAGCTCCATGAGCAGCGCGCCGCCCGGCGCGCCCAGGGACCGCAGAGAGGCCGCTCCGAGCAGGAGGCCGCGCGGCACCCGCCGCATGCCCGAGCCCGTCCAGAGCCGGACGTCGATCTCGTCTCCGCCACCGGAGTGCCGCTGGATCCACTCGTCGTGCCGGCTTCCCGACGCCGGTTGCCACCTGAGGACCACGTCGCCTCCCGCGCTCCGGCCCTGCGAGACGAGCTCGCCCAGCACCAGCGGGGTGGCGCCAGGATCGTCCACGGGCTGCGCGAGGGCCGAGACCCGGAAGCCGGGGTCATCGAGCAGCGCCACGGTCGATCCGATCTGGTCGCTACGGGAGACCCGGCCGACCAGCCGGACACCGTCCACCACGGCGGCCCCGGCCCGGACGCCGACGTTGCGACCGACGTCGAGGCGGCCCGTGGATCGCCAGGCACAGAGGTCACCCAGGGACGCCATGTCCACGTGCCGCCACCCGGTGGCCTCCAGGACCCCCACGATGTCCGAGCGCCGCGGGTCCACGACGCCGGGGCCCCGGCCCGGCGTGAGCACGAGCACCTGGTTCAACCCGGCCTCGAAGTCCAGGAGCGGATCCACGCCCACCACCTGCCGGCGGGGGGTGCGGTCCGTGGCTGCGACCGTGGTCTCGCTCAGGTCACCCAGCAGGAACCCGCTGGCGATGGAGTCCGCCGAATCGACCACGGGAGCGGACTCGTGGACGACCACCCGCCCTGAGTGAATGTTCTGGCTCTCCGGGTTGTGCACCGCGAGCCAGACACGGTCCTCCAACCGCTCCAGCCCCCCCACGACCATCCGGCACGACGCGGGGCCCTCCACCCGGGCACCGACCCGCGCGGACGGGTCGGTGATGAGGCGCACGATCACCAGGTCCCGGGGGGGAGGCACCGGCGGAGAGGAGAGCCCGGCGCGGCGCAGGAGCTTCTCGAGGAGCCCGGGTCGGTCGCGGTAGGGTTCACGCACGGGGATCTTCTCCACCGTGCCCACGAACACATCCCCCGCAACCACCGCCTGGCCCCGCTCGATGGGGCCGGGATCCGAGACGCGCAGCGAGACGCGGTCCCGGTTCACGTCCTCGGAGACGTCGACCTCTCCCGGGATCGGGACCACGCCGCGGATGGGCCAGGGCACCTGCTCGGGCTCCGCGGAACGGAGGATCGCCAGCTCCAGCTGCGCCGACAGGTCCCGCTCGAGCTCGAGGTTGCCGGGAGCGCCGCCCGCGTCGGCGGGGAGGCCCCCCCGCCCGCCAAGCAGGGAGGGCGCGCCGAGGAAGCCGAGCACCCGGGCGGGCGCGAGGGCGAGGTCCGCGAGCCGCTCGAAGGGCCCGATCGGCCGGAGGGACAGCAACGCTGCGCCCGCGGCGATGGTCCAACCAAGCCTTCGTGTCCGCATCGTCGCCATGTGCATGGGTCCCCCCAGACCCGGTCGATCAGCGGCTGCCCAGGGCGGCGTCGCTGTGAAGCGCCGCGGGCGGCCCGCCCCCTGGACGGGGCAGGACGCCTGCGCGCTGCGAGTGGATCAATCGTCGTCTTCCGTCGACAGCACGCGGCTGAAGACGTCGAGCTTGTCGAGGAAGATCCCGGTGCCGCGCGCCACGGCCGTGAGGGGATCCTCCGCCACGCGGGCGGGGACGCCGAGGTGATCGGAGATCGCCTGGGACATGCCGTAGAGGAGCGCGCCACCGCCGACCAGCGTGATGCCGGTGTCGACGAGGTCCGCGCTGATCTCGGGCGGCGCCTCCTCGAGGATGCCGCGAATGGCCTCGCAGATGAGACGCACCGGGTGGCTCAGGGCCTCACGAATCTCGATGGAGGTGACCGTCGCTCGACGAGGGAGACCCTGCACCGAGTCGCGCCCCTTGACCTCCATGGACAGCTCCTGCTCCATGGGCCATGCGGACCCGATGGTCAGCTTGATGCGCTCTGCGGACTGCTCGCCGATGAGCAGGTTGTGGTGACGCCGGAGGTGCGAGAGGATCGACTCGTCCATCTCGTCCCCCGCGATCCGGAGCGAGGTCGAGACCACGGCACCGGCGAGGGAGAGCACCGCGATCTCCGTCGTGCCGCCGCCGATGTCGACGATGAGCGAACCGCGCGCCTCGGTCACCGGCATGTCACAGCCGATACCCGCAGCCATGGGCTCGTCGATCAGGAAGACCCGCCGGGCGCCCGCACGCTCCGCCGAGTGAATCACCGCGCGACGTTCCACGGCGGTGATACCGACCGGGACTGCGATGACGACCTGGGGCTTCACCCAGTGCCGGCCCTCGTGGACCTTCGTGATGAAGTACTTGAGCATCTTCTCCGTCACGTCGAAGTCGGCGATGACGCCGTGCTTCAGCGGGCGGATGGCCTGGATGCTGCCCGGCGTTCGCCCGAGCATCTCCTTGGCGGTGTTACCCACCGCCATGCCGTCGAGGAGGACCTCGTTGGTCCCCTTCTTCACCGCCACGACGCTCGGCTCGTTGAGGATGATCCCCCGACCGCGCGTACACACGAGGGTGTTCGCGGTGCCGAGGTCGATCCCCATGTCGGTGGAGAGGTGACCGAAGGCCCACTCCATCGGCTTGAAGAAGCTCATCGCGCCGCCTCCGGGCTCGGGGCCCCGTCAGCGTGCGGAACAATGGTGTGGCGGGCGGGTTCCGTGGAACCCGCTTGGAAACAGCGTCGGGTCGACAGCTGGATCATGCGATTCGGCCTCATGGATTCTGTGCGGTGACGAACGGTGCGGCGTTCGAGAATCGCTGCGGCCCCTCAACCGCGGACGCGACTCCGGCTGGAGTCTGAAGGACCGAGGGGGCGGGTTCAACAAGAACAACGCGGCGAGGGGCCACATTTCATGAAGCGAGCCCGCGGCGCCTGGGCGCCGCGGGCTCGATTGCGGTCTCGAAGGATCACCCCGGGGGGCAATCCGTGGCCGGTCACTCGGAGGCAGACGAGGCGTTGGCCGCGTACTTGTCCTTGAAGAGCATGCCTTCCCCGTAGTGGGCCCCTCGGTCGTAGTCGATCATCAGGACCGCTGCGAGGAGGATGATGGTGGTGATGATGGCGAGGCCAGCCTCGAAGCCCATACCGGACTCCTCGGAGACGACCTCGACCTCAGCAACCTCAGCAGCAGCGCCTCGGCGGCTGGATCCTGAACGGCTCTTGGAACGTGCCATGTGGTTCTCCCTGGTGGGTTCGAAAGAAGAGGGAGAGGATCAGATCTGCGTGGAGACGAGGTCTCCCTGCGCGATCTCGGAGCCGGTCGTGGCGACCACGACGGCGGTGCACGTGTCCGGGTTCACCACCTCGACGCGCGCCTGGCCCTTGTAGGTGCCGCCGCTGTAGATGTCGAAGATGTAGCCGCGCTTGACCTTGTTGTTCGTGCCACGGTTGATGTGGACGAGCTTCTGGTCGGCGCGGTACTGGAGGACAGCGCCGTCGATCTGCGGGGCGCCAATGCCGCGCGAGATGTCAAAGCCCGTGGCCTCGACGACCATGGCGATGGTCGTGTTGGCGTCATCAAGGCTGCGGCTCGTGGCGGTCAGGTCGCGCTCGGCCTGGGCGAGCTCGGCGGCGAGACCGTTGGAGCGGTCGTCGGCCTTCTCCTTCGCGGCCACGGCGGCGTCGCGGGCGCTCTCGGCGTCGCGGCGCGCGTTGATCGCCTCGGCGCGGGCCTCGTTGGCCTGGGCCACCTGGCTCTTCATGTCGTCGAGGCTCGAGGAGAGGTCGCCGATGGAGGAGCTGATGTTCCCCATGTCGGACTTGAGCTCGTTGAGCTCGTCCGTGGCGGAAGCGAGCTCCTGCTCGAGGGCCGTGTTCTTGGCGTCCAGGGCCTCCTTCTGGTTCCGCATCTCGGTGCGCATGCGGTTGGCGGCGTCACGATCAGCGGTGATCTGATCGATGTCGGCCTGCATCGACGTCTTGGTCGACGCGAGCTCGGCGGTGACGGCGTCGAACTGACCGCGGTACTTCTGCGCCGCCGACAGGTTGTTGGACGCGAAGCCGAGGAAGGCGGCGGAGAGGGCGAGATTGATGATGACGAAGATCCGTCCGATCGGGCTCATGACGTTGGCTCGTGGAGGGGAACTCTGTGAGTTCTCGGTGGTCTAGGCGTCGCAGGGACGCCCGGGGCGGGTTCGCCCTGGGCGGCAACACCGAGGTGCTGGACGCAGGAGACCCTGGGGGGACCGGTGCCCGTGGGTCGCGGCAGGGGCCGCGGCGAGCGCCGGATGGAACTGGGGTGCGAAAGAGTGTCGTCCCGGCGCGCAACAAGGAAGCGGGCCCGGGAAGACCGAGGGAGTGTAGAGGCCACCGCGGCAGGGGGTCAAGAAGTGGCTCGCAGGAGAGATCCGGTCCTTGGAAAGGTTCCCGCTCCTGGGAGCCCCTTGGGGACCCCGAATCCGCGACGTGGCGGCAGAACATAAGGACCCGGGGCCGACCGGTTACCCCATTAATTCGGCGCCCGAGCGGCCCCCGGGGTCACGGCCGGGGAGCCTGCGGCCGGGCGGGCTGCCCGAACCGCCGACTAGCCAGGGCGAGCAGGAGAATCAGGGCGGCTCCCCCGCCCCAGGCGAGGGGTTGGAGCGGCTCGGTCCGGACGAAGAAGGTCGCCTCCGGCGCCTTGGCCCCCGGCCCCTGGCGAGAGGGCACGGGGACCCGCGCCCGCAGGGCTCCGGCCACCATCTTGCGCCGCCCGCCCCCCCCACGCACCTCGGCCCGGACCGCCCCGTCCGGCCCGACCACGGCCGAGATCCCGGAGTTGGTCGCCCGGACGATGGAGCGACGGGAGGCCGCCGCCGCGATCCGGGTGAAGGCCAGCATGTGGTCCATCTCAGGGCTCTCCCCGTACCACGCCTCGTTGCTCACCACGACAAAGAGGTCCACCGGCCCCCGCCGGAGCGGGGTCGTGAAGGGATCGTCGAAGGCGTTGTCGAAGCACACCGCCACCCCCGCCCGATGCACGCGACCGTCGGCGCCGGGGATCAGGAGCACCCTGGGCTCGTCGGCGGCCACGAAGTCCGGGATGGAGTTCGCGATCCGCCGGACGGCGTCGAGCACGAAGGGGATGCCCCGCAGCGGGTCCGGGGACTCGCCCCCGGGCACAAGGTGCGTCTTGCTCGCGATCGGGGTCTCTCCCCCATCGGGCGACCAGAGCTTCACGCCGTTGACGCTGCGCAGGACCTGCTCACCGTCGAGGTGGACCGAGACCCAGCCCTCGACCCCGGACAGGAAAGAGGTCCCCGGCGGCAGCAGCCCCTCCCCGCGGGCCACCCGGTCCGCCCACTCGGCGGCGGGCTCACGTTCGAAGAGCTGCCGCCAGACCGCGGGCGTCAGCAGCGTGCCCGGCCCGGTCCCCAGGAGCGCGGCGACCAGGTCCTGGGCCAGCTCGTCCTGGGCCACCAGCTCCCTCTCCGTCAGGCTCACCCGGCCAGAGAGCTCCGTGGGGCGCACGCCGGCGCGGTATTCCCTCAGCACGTCCGGGTCGTGGAGCTTGCCCGGGAGGAAGGTCTCCCCCCACATGACCACGTCGGGCGGTCCCGCGGCATCCGCTGGCCGGGTCTGGATCAAGGCCTCCAGCGTCCGCGTCACCTGGGGAACGAACAGGTCGAGGAGCGGGTCACGGCGCGCCGCCTTGATCTCCTGCTCGATGCCGGATTGCACCACGAGCACATCCGGGCCGCTGACCGTCGGCCCGCCGGGACGGCTGGAGAGGAGGACCAGGATCGCCAGCGGGGAGAGCCCGAACGCGAAGGCCTGGACCAGGTTCGAGCGCGTCCCGGGGGGGCGAGTGAGGGCGAGGGCCACGTCGGCGGCGAGCCCGCCCAGGGCAGCCATCCCCCAGGTCAGGCCCCAGGTGCCGAACCAGGCCGCCGACCCCACGAGCCACTCGGTGTCGTGCATCAGGAAGCCGAGCCGGAACCAGCCGAAGGAGAGCGGCACGGGGAGGGTCCACCGCACCACCTCGGCGAGCATCCACGCCGCCGGCGCCAGCAGCGCCAGGGGCCAGGCCGGAGCGCGCCGCAGGGCGAGGCCGCCCAGGGCCGGGTAGATCGCCGGGATCATGGCCATGGGGAGCAACAACGGTGGGAAGAAGGCCACCATCCAGCCGAAGACCGCCGCGAGCCCGATGGAGTGGGCGGCCCACTCGGCGAGGAAGGCCCGACGGCCCGGCCGGCGAGCGGCGAGCGCCCAGGGCCCCACCGCGAAGAACGCCAGATGGCCGAACCCGTCGGGCCGCAGTACCCCAGGTTGGGCGAGGCCGATCAGGACCCAGGTGGCGAGCGTCCAGAGGAATCGCGCGCGGGCTTTGAGGGGCGTTCTCATTCTTCGCTCGGGGTGGGCCAGGAATGGTCGTGGGGACTCGTTACAGACGTTTTTCCACCTGGAAGCGAGGCCCGGAGTGCCTGAGCGCAGACACTAGGGCCGGCCTGACGCCGTGTCGCGCGCCGGAGGGCTTACCCGGAGTCCGCAACCAGTCTCCACCGTTGCGGCTCGAAGTCTACGGACTTGGGGCTCGACTCCCGCCGTTCGAGGGCCAACTCCCCGGACGACCGACGCCCACGGCGTCCACACCCAATGATCGACCGCAGCCAGCCCGCCTCCCCCCCGCCCCCCGGAATCGGCTCAGCCATCTGGCCGGCCTCCTACCGAGGGGCCCCGGGAATGCTCGCCCTCCTGCCGCTGCTCCTCTGCGCCTGCAGCATCGAGGCTGGCCAGGGAGGGGCCCCCGGTGAGGGCGCCTCGACCTTCGAGGGCCTCGAGCGGTCCACCGCGCCGCGGGTGCTCACCGCGCCGCTGGTGCAGCGTGAGATGGTCCGAGCGCTGTCCACCACGGTCAACGCCGAGTCGGAGCAGGAGATCCAGATCTTCCCGCGGATCTCCGGCGTGGTCACCGCCGTCGCCGTGGAGGAGGGCGACGTCGTCGCCGCCGGAGCCCCCCTGATGGAGCTGGACGCGCGGGAGCTGGAGGCCGCCCTGGCCGAGTCCCGCATCGCGCTGCGTGAGGCCGAGGACGGCAAGCGGAACCTTGAGCTGTCCGTGGACGAGGCGAAGGCTCGCCTCGAGAGCGCCCAGCTACGGTTCGACCAGTCCAGCCGGGAGCTCGAGCGGAAGGAGGACGCTGGCGAGGGCATCATCTCTCGCAACGAGCTGGACCAGCTACGCCTCACCGTCGCGACGAACCGCGCCGATCGTGACGCGGCGAAGATCGCCGAGTCGAAGGCCGAAGCCGCCCTCACCAGCCAGCAGATCACCATTGAGCGCGCCGCCCTGCAGGTCAGCACGGCCGAGCTCAATCGCTCCTTCGCGTCGGTCGACGCCCCGTTCGCAGGGGTCATCGCCAGCCGGACGGTGCGCGTGGGCGACCTCGCCTCCACCGCGTCCGCCGCCTTCACCCTGACAGACCCCGAGAACGTCCGCGCGGTGGTCTCTCGCTCCCAGCGGGAGCTGGTGTTCTTCCGCGGCGCCGAGCAGCGCGCCCAGCGCGCCACGAACGTCGGCGACGAGGCGGCCCTGGACATCGAGATCGCCCCCGAGGCCCTCCCCGGGCTCACGTACACCGGGCGGATCCAGTTCGTGAGTCCGACCATCGACCCCGCGTCGGGGCAGTTCCGGGTCACCATCGGCGTGGAGCAGCCCGAGGCCGGGGACGAGCGCCCCCCCATCCTCCCCGGCATGCTCCTCCGCATCCGGATCGTGACCGAGCGCCACCCCGACGCCCTCGTGATCCCCAAGCGCGGCCTGCTGCGCGAGGGGGACTCCCACTGGGTCTTCGTCGTGGAGGGAGACTCCGCGCGGCGGGTGGCGGTGACCGAGGGCTTCTCCGAGGACGACCACGTCGAGGTCATCCCGGCCAAGGGGGAGTCCCTCGCCGCGGGCGACCTGATCGCCGTCGTGGGGAACCGCGACCTCGAGGACGGCGACGCCGTCGAGGCCGCGCCCTGGGCCGGGGCAGGCAGCCCGGCTGCCCAGGACGCCGGGGCGTCGGATGAGCAGGCCGATGATGCCTGACGAGTCCACCGGACCCGAGACGCGCGGCGAGGGCGCGGCCCGCGCCACCGAGGGAGCCCTGGCCTTCGTGGCCACGCGGCCCGTGGCGATCTCCATGCTGATGATCGCCCTCGGGGTCTTCGGCGTGGTCTCCTTCGCCAAGCTGCCGGTCGACCTGCTCCCGGAGATCAGCTACCCCACGCTCACGGTGCGGACCTCGTACCCGGGCGCCGCCCCCGAGGACATCGAGGACCGCCTCTCGACCCGGCTCCAGGAGGCCCTGGCCACGCTCCCGAACCTGGTCGAGACCACCTCCATCAGCCGGGCCGGGACGAGCGACGTGCTGCTCGAGTTCGACTGGGGCACCCAGATGACCTTCGCCGTGCAGGAGGTGCGCGACCGGCTCGATGGGGTGTTCTTGCCCGCGGAGGCGGACAAGCCGCTCATCCTGCGCTACGACCCCAACCTCGACCCGATCCTGCGCTTCGGCGTCGCGCCCCCCGAGGGCCGCGCGGGCTCCGACGAGGAGACCTTGATCCGCCTGCGCTGGCTGGCGGAGAACCGGATCAAGCGTGACCTCGAGGGCATCCGCGGCGTCGCCGCCGTCCAGGTCCGCGGGGGCATGGAGGAGGAGATCCGGGTCCGCGTCGACCCGTTCCGGATGGCCGCGCTGGACCTCGATCCGGCGCTCATCGGCCAGCGGCTGGCGCAGGAGAACCTCAACGCCTCCGGGGGACAGATCCGCGAGGGGTCCACGGTCTACCTCGTCCGGACCCTCAACGAGTTCCAGGACGTCGAGGAGATCCGCGACCTCGCCATCGCCCGGGTCGGCAACGCCGTGGTCCGGGTGCGCGACATCGCCACCGTCGACCGCACCCACGCCGAGCGGGAGGTCGTCACCCAGCTCAACGGCCGCGAGGCCGTGGAGGTCGCCATCTACCGGGAGGCCGGGGCCAACATCGTCGACGTCTCTCGGCGGGTCCGCGAGGCCGTGCTCGGTTCGAAGGAGCAGGCGGACGTCGCCGCGCGGAACGCCGAGAAGCGCGTCGAGGAGATCGCGTGGTACGAGCGGAGCCAGCTCGACTTCGTGGCGTGGAACCTGAGGGACGAGGCCAGCATCGAGCTGCTCTCCGACCAGTCCACCTTCATCGCCGACGCCGTGGACGAGGTCAAGCAGTCCGCGATCCTCGGCGCCCTCTTCGCGGTCATCGTGATGTGGCTGTTCCTCCGGAAGGTCACCCAGACGCTGATCATCGCCCTGGCGATCCCGATCTCCGTGCTGGTCACGTTCGCGCCGATGTTCCTGCTCGACGTGTCCCTGAACATCATGTCCCTGGGCGGGCTCGCCCTCGGCGTGGGCATGCTGGTGGACAACGCCATCGTGGTCATCGAGTCCATCGCGCGCTGCAGGGAGGAGGGTGACCCCCTCGCCCGCGCGGCGGTGCGCGGCGTCACGGAGGTCGCGGGAGCGATCACGGCATCCACGCTGACCACGGTCTCGGTCTTCGCCCCCATCGTGTTCGTGAGCGGCATCGCCGGGCAGATCTTCGGTGACCAGGCCGTGACCGTGGTCTCGGCTCTGCTGGTCTCCCTCCTGGTGGCCCTGCTCTTCATCCCCATGCTCGCGTCGCGCAAGGCCCTGGCCGGCGTGGAGGTCGAGCTCACGGATGAGGACCGGCGCCGGGGCCCGAGTACCCTGCGCGAGTTCTTCCCCCCGCGGCCCGGGGCCGCCCTCGGAGAGCGCTTCGCCGGCCTCCTGAGCGGGGTGGTCCTGATGGCCTCCTTCGCCTCGCTCCGCGCCTTGCGAGCCCTGGGGATCGCGCTCGGCGCCGTGCTCTTCGTGGTGACGTTTCCCATCCGCTTCACCTTCGATATCGCCTGGCGTGCGGTGGCGGGCGCCTACCCCCGGATGCTCAAGGCGGCCCTCGCCGCCCCGCTCCTGGTGCTGGTGGGCACCGGCGCCCTGGGGTGGCTCGCCACCGACCGCGCCAAGGCCCTCGGCCTGGAGCTCCTGCCGGAGGTCCACCAGTCCGAGTTCACGGCCTTCCTCTCCCTGCCCGTGGGCACCCCCATCGAGGACTCGGAGGGCGTCTACTCCCAGCTCGAGGAGCGGGTCCGCGGGCTCGAGCCGGTCAAGGTCACCTCCCTCACCGTGGGCGTGGAGGCCGACACCCTGACCCGAGAGATCGAGGGGGAGCACACCGCCCGCCTGACCGTCCGCCTCCAGCCCGGGCTGGGCCCCGCCGACGAGGAGCGCATGATCGCGCGCGTCCGGGCGATGGTCGGCGCCGAGCCCGAGATGGAGGTCGTGGACGTTCGCCGCCCGACCCCCTTCGCCCTCGACGCGCCGGTGGCGGTGGAGGTCAAGGGGTGGGACCTCGGCGACCTCGAGGTCGCCGCCAACCAGGTCGCGGCGCGCCTGGAGGGGATCTCCGGGCTCACCGACATCCGCACCACCGTCCGGCCCGGCTATCCCGAGGCCCTCGTGACGTTCGACCGGGACAAGACCCTCGCCTACGACCTCGACCTCGCCCAGGTCTCGGGGTTCGTCCGGGACCAGGTGCTGGGGTCGGTCTCGACCCGCTTCATCGAGGGCGACGACAGAATCGACGTGAGGGTCCGCGGCGACGAGCGCATTCTCGCCTCTCTGGACGACGTGTCGGAGCTGATCGTGAACCCGACGGCGTCGGAGCCGGTCCCGCTCTCAGCGGTGGCCTCCATCGAGCGGACCCAGGGCCCCGCGGAGATCCGCCGGATCGGCGGTCAGCGCGCGGTGGTCGTCACTGCCGCCAGCACCGGAGACGACGTGGGCGGCCTCAACGATCGCGTGGAGGAGGCTCTCAACGGCCTGACGCCGCCGCGGGAGGTCTCCATCGGCCTGGGGGGCCAGAAGCGGGAGCTCGACGAGGGCACCAGGAGCCTCGGCTTCGCCCTGCTCCTCGCGATCTTCCTCGTCTACGTGGTGATGGCCTGCCAGTTCGAATCCCTGGTCCAGCCCTTCGTCATCCTGCTCAGCGTCCCCCTCGCCGGGGTCGGCGCCGTGCTGATGCTCGAGGCCCTGTCCGTCCCCCTCTCGGTGGTCGTCTTCATCGGGTTGATCCTGCTGGCTGGGATCGTGGTGAACAACGCCATCGTGCTGGTGGACCGCATCAACCAGAAGCGCGCCGAGGGCATGCCCGTCGCCGACGCGATCCTCGAGGCCGGCCGCGCGCGGCTGCGACCGATCCTCATGACCACGGCGACCACCGTGCTGGGCCTCGTACCCCTCACCGGCTGGCTGGTCGGTCTGCCCGGCCTCGAGCGCTTCATCGGGAGCGCCGGCGCCGAGCTCCGCGCCCCCATGGCCATCGCGGTCATCGGCGGCCTGCTCAGCTCGACCCTGCTGACGCTGTTCGTCATCCCGGTCATGTACCGCCTGCTGATCCGTGACCGCGCCGGGGACGCGGCCCCCGCGAGCTGACCGCTCGGACGCCTCGGCCATGGACCACCGCGAGCAGAAGGGCTTCTTCGGCCTCACCGTGTCACGCCCCATCGCCATGGGCGTGCTGTTCGTGACGCTGGTCCTCGTGGGCGTCATCGCCTACGGGCGGATCCCCCTGCAGTTCCTACCCGGGGGGCTCTCGGGGACCCGGTTCACGATCTTCGTCCCCAACCCCGGCGCCAACGCCCAGGAGAACGTCGACAAGGTCGCGCGCGTCCTGGAGGAGCAGTTCCGGACGCTGTCGGGGATCGACGAGATCTCCTCCAGCTCCTCCAACGACCAGGTCCGCTTCCGGGTCAAGTTCAACGGCGAGGCGGAGACCGAGCTCGCCAAGGCGGAGCTCCGCGACCGCATCGAGCGGGCCAGGCCGGACCTCCCGGACACCGTGGAGCAGGTCTGGATCTGGGCCAGCGACGACGGCGACCTCCCGATCATGTGGTTCGCCGCGGTCGCAGACGACCGCTCGGACAACGCTGCGGTGCTGGTGGACAAGTACGTCCAGAAGGGGCTCGAGGCCGTGGACGGCGTGAGCCGAGTCAGCATCTTCGGGCTGCTGGACGACTCCATCCGGATCTTCCTCGACGAGGACAAGGTAGCCGCCGCCCGCCTCGACCTCACGAAGCTGGTCCAGGGGCTCGCGTCCGACAACTTCGCCGAGCCGCTGGGCGAGGTGAGCGAGGGCGGCAAGGAGTTCCTCCTGCGCTCCGACATGCGCTTCAAGGACCTCGACGACATCCGCGAGTATCCGGTGCGTCCCGGGCTGCGGGTCAAGGACATCGCCACCGTCGAGCGGGTCAACTCGGTGCGAGACCAGATCACGCGCATCGACGGCGGGTACGCCTACTACGGCCTCGTGCAGAAGGAGGGGAACGCCAACGTCGTGGAGGTGGGGCGTGCCCTCGAGGCGAAGATGGCAGAGATCCAGGAGGACCCGCGGGTCTCCGGGAAGATCTCGACCACGGTCTTCTTCAACCAGGCCGACTTCATCGAGAGCTCGATCGAGCGGCTCGAGAGCACGGCGGTCCAGGGGGGCGGGCTCGCCATCCTCGTGCTGTTCATGTTCCTGCGCAGGGCGCGCATGACCCTGTGCGTGGCCCTCTGTATTCCGGTCTCCGCGCTGCTCGCCATCGCCTTCGAGGCCGCCCGTGGCGGGTCCTTCAACGTGCTGACCATGACGGGCCTCACGCTCGGGATCGGGATGCTCGTGGACAACGCCGTGGTGGTCATCGAGAGCGTCGCGCGCCAGCGAGATATGGGGCGCTCGCCGCGCGCGGCGGCCGTGCTCGGCGCCCGCGACGTCGGCCTCGCGGTCGGGCTCGCGACGATGACCTCGGTGGTGGTGTTCCTCCCGCTCATCTTCATGGGCGGTCAGCGCATCAGCATCATGCTCCAGGCCATGGGTGTGCCGCTGTGCGCGTCGCTCGTCTTCAGCCTGCTCATCGCCCTCGTCTTCATCCCCACCGCCTCGGCCCGCACCCTCGGGGATCGGCCCGCCTGGGCCGAGCGCCTCGGGCGCATCCTTGCTCCCGTGGCGGCCCTCCCCACCCGCCTCGTGGCCCTCGTCATCGGCTCCGTGCGGTTCCTGTGGTACTGGACCCTTCGGGCCATGCACGCCGTCGAGCGCGTCACCCTCCGGGTCCTGGCGAGCCCGCTGCGCTGGCCCCTGGCCGCCGGCGCCGCGTATCTGGCCTACGCCCAGGTCACGGCCTCGTCCGACGCGGTCGCCGCGGGCCAGCGCCTGGTCGCCCTCGACGTGCCGCGCTCCATGAGCGGCGCCCTCGTGGGGGCGGCGCTCCCCGCGGGGCTGGCCTGCGGCGTCTTCCTGCTGCTCACCCTCGCGGTGGTCCCCGCGCTCCAGTGCAGGGGGCAACGCCCCCCGGCGCGCCCCTCGACCTTCGTGCCCGTTGGCACCTCGATCGTCGCCTGGGCCCAGTCGCTCAACCGCTCGCTCCTCTCCTGGACCCTCCAGCACCGCTGGCAGGCGGGCCTGCTCTCCGTGGCAGCGCTCCTCTCCATCGTGATCCCCTGGGGGAACACGTCGGTCACCGCCTTCGGAGAGGACGAGGACACCAGCCGACTCTCCTTCTGGGTGGACCTGGAGGACAACTTCACCCTCGCAGAGGCCAGCGACGAGATCGGCCTCTACGAGGAGTTCGTGGAGGGCTACAAGGAGCAGTTCGGCTTCCGCAACATCATCGCCCGCTTCGACCCGGGCGGCGGCGAGGTCGAGATGCGCTGGCCCGAACGCATCGCCCCCGACCAGCTGGACCTCTACCGGGCGCGGATCCGCCGCGAGCTCCCGCGGCAGGCGGGGCACCGCGTGTACTTCCGCGACAAGGCCGACGTGAGCGACTCGTCCAAGCAGTTCGTCAGCTTCGAGCTGCGCGGTCCCGACCCCGATCGCCTGCGGGAGCTCTCGGCCGAGGCCATCGCCGTCCTCGAGCGCGTGCCCGGACTGGAGGATGTCTCCGTCACGAGCGAGGACGCCCCCGACCAGCTGCTGCTCGACGTGGACGGCGACACCGCGTTCTCCTACGGGGTGTCCTCCAACGCCGCCCTGCAGAACGTGTCCTGGGCCCTGCGGGGCGCCCAGCTCCCGCGGTTCCAGGAGCAGGACCGCGAGGTCCCGATGATGATCGAGTACGACGACACGGTTTCCGCGGGCCTGAACACCCTGCGCGACCTGTCGATCTGGGGCAGCCAGGGGGAGGTCGCGCTGGCGACCTTCACCGACGTCCGGTTCCAGCCGGCTCCGTCTCGCATCTCCCGCAAGAACGGGCAGATCAGCGAGGCCATCACCGCCCGGCTGGCGGATCCGGCGCGCCAGTCCGAGCTGGTCCGCGCGGGCTACGCCGCCCTGGAGGGCCTCGACCTGCCCCGCGGCTACGAGCTCGGGCGGGACACGAGCGTGGTGGTGCAGGGGATGCAGGAGATGCGCGACCTGCAGAACGCCATGCTCCTCTCGGTCGTGCTCGTCTTCCTGCTCATGGGGATCCTGTTCGAGTCGCTGCTGCTCCCGCTCAGCGTGCTGACCACGATCCCCTTCGCGGTGCTCGGGGCGTTCTGGACGCTATTCGCCTCGGGCACGCCGATGGACTCCATCGGCTGGATCGGGATCATCATCCTCGTCGGCGTCGTCGTGAACAACGGCATCGTCCTGATCGACAAGATCCACCGGCTCCGGATCGACGAGGGCTTCAGCCGCCAGGACGCGGTCATCGAGGGCGCCGGCGCGCGCGTGCGGCCCATCCTCATGACCGCCCTGACCACCGTGGTGGGCCTGCTCCCGATGGCGCTCGGGGATGCCCCGCCCCAGGGCATCGACTACCGGGCCCTCTCCACCTGCGTGGCCGGCGGCCTCGCGATCTGCACCTTCTTCACGCTCTGGGTCGTCCCGCTCGCCTACACCGTCATCGACGACCTCGCCCTGACCCTGGGCTGGCTCGGGCGCCGCTCCTTCGCCCGCAAGCGCACGCGCAGCGGCGGCGAGCCGCCGCGGCCGGCGCTCGCGAGCCCCCGGGACGCGTGACCGGCGGGCGCCCCGCCTCGTGAGCGGACAACCGGGGGACCGAGGTGCGGGCGGCGGCCGCCGGGCGTACACTCTCCGCCCGTCTCCCCCGGCTCTTTCTCCTCCCCCACCCCGCCCCTCACGATGGCACTCGATCCCAAGAGCGCTGCTCGCGATCTGATCCAGCGCCCCGGCGTACGTATCGGCGTCGCGATCTCACGTTTCCACGAGGACCTCACCGGCGCCATGCTGCGCTCGGCCGAGGCTGAGCTCCGCGCGGCGGGCATGGAGGAGGACGGCCTGCGGGTCGTCTGGGTCCCCGGCGCCTTCGAGCTCCCGCTCGTGGCGAGGCGGCTCGCGCGGCGTGAGGACGTGGACGCCGTCCTCTGCTTCGGGCTGGTGCTCACCGGCGAGACCACCCACGACCACTGGGTCGCCATGGGTGCCACCCAGGGCATCACGTTGGCCTCCCTGGAGACCGACACCCCGATCCACTTCGGGGTCCTCACCTGCCAGAACCTGGAGCAGGCCAGGGCTCGGGCCCTCCCCGCCGACGAGGGGGGCGCCGAGGACAAGGGCCGAGAGGTGGCGCGCGCCGCGCTCGTGACCCTCGCCGCGCTGGATGAGGCCAGCGCGGGGACCGACGACCGACGGCCGGCCGGCTTCTGATCCACCCGCGCTCCGACAATTGAAGAAACGCACTCGCTCCAGAGAGCTCGCGCTCCAGTTCCTCTACCAGGTGGACCTCCTGGGCCCGGAGAAGCTGAAGGACCTGACCGGCTTCCTCCAGGAGCAGGCCGAGGGCGGCGACGCCGAGACCACGCGCTACGCCCGCCTCCTGGTGGAGGGGACGGTCGACGCGACCCCCGAGCTGGACGCGGAGATTCAGTTCGTCGCACAGAACTGGCAGGTGGACCGCATGGCGGTCATCGACCGCAACGTGCTCCGCATGGCTGCGTTCGAGATCCTGCACTGCGACGAGATCCCGCCGAAGGTGGCCATCAACGAGGGGATCGAGCTCGGCAAGCGCTTCTCCACCCAGAACTCCGGCGCGTTCATCAACGGCATCCTCGACAAGATCAAGAACCGCGCCGCCGAGGAGGAGCGCTGAGATGGGCCTGCTCGATCGATTCAAGCAGCGGCTCTCCAAGACCCGCGACGCGATCTCCGACGGCATCTCCGGCCTCTTCCGGGGCGGCCGCGCCATCGACCAGCAGCTCCTCGACGAGCTGGAGGAGCTCCTGTACACGAGCGACCTCGGCTCCATCGCTTCGGACCTCACCGCCGAGCTGGCACGGCTCCACAAGCGCGGGGAGCTCAAGGGCGAGGAGGACGTCCGGGCGGCGATGCGCGGCAAGCTCCTGGAGATCCTCGGGGACTGCGCCCGGCCCGAGCCGGACTTCACCGAGAAGCCCACCGTGATCCTCATCGTGGGGGTCAACGGGTCCGGGAAGACCACCTCCATCGCCAAGCTGGCCCACCGCTTCCAGGGGCAGGGCAAGACCGTCATCCTCGGCGCGGGTGACACGTTCCGCGCCGCGGCTGCCGACCAGCTCGAGGTCTGGGCGGAGCGCAACGGCGCGGCCATCGTCCGCCAGCACAGCGACAACGCTGACCCCGCCGCCGTGGCCTTCGACACCTGCGCCGCGGCCGAGGCCCGGGGCGTGGACGTGGCGATCATCGACACCGCCGGGCGGCTGCACACCCAGTCGAACCTGATGCAGGAGCTCGAGAAGGTGCGGCGGGTGATCGGCAAGAAGATCGAGGGGGCCCCCCACGAGACGTGGCTCGTGATCGACGGGACCAACGGGCAGAACGCCATCCGCCAGGCCAAGGAGTTCACTCGCTCGGTGGAGGTCACCGGCCTCATCGTCGCCAAGCTCGACGGCACCGCCCGCGGCGGCGCGATCTTCGGCATCCACCGCGAGCTCGGGCTCCCGGTCCGCTACATCGGCACCGGGGAGTCCATGGAGCTCATGGAGCGCTTTGACCCCGAGGCCTTCGTGGACGCGATCGTGACGCGGACCGTCGGCTCGGCCTGAGCCGGCCCGGGGACGCGCCCCGGGACATGCCCGCCCGTCAGGGCCGCGCCCCTCCGCGGGGCGCTCCGAATAGGTCTCGCTGCGTCGCGACCAGCACGGCGAAGCCCATGGCCCCGATGATCGTGAAGACGATCCACAGGGTCCGGCTGATCGCGCGCGCCGCCGTGAAGTTTCTGGACGGCTGGCCGCTCAGGAACGGCACCGCCTCGCCCCCTCCATCTCCCCCTGCGAGGACCTCGAACTCGACGGTGAGGGGATGCTCCCAGGAGAGCCAGAGGGCGCCGAAGCCCACGAGCCCGTCGGGATCCGCGCTGGCGACCACCCGCTCACCATCCACGAGCGCCGCCAGCAGAACGGCACCGCCCTCGGAGCGATACTCCGCCCGGGCGGCGATCTCTGCCCCCGGCTGCGCTCGAACCCAGAGCCGCGGCTGCCGCTGCTCGCCGGGCCAGGCCGACTCGACGCGCGACCCGCCCAGGTCCAGCGTCCAGCTCACCGGCTCCCCTGCCTGGAGCGCGAAGGGCTCCCCCACCACCTGCCGGAGCGCCTCCCGCTCCAACCGGGCGTTGGAGACGTTGAGGAGGAAGACGAACGTGAGCAGGGAGAGGCCCACGGTCAGGAGCGCGAGGAAGCGGAAGGCGACCATGGCGGGATCATGGTCTCGACCCGGGTGGTCGCCCAAACAGGATCCCCCGATTCCGGGCCTCGCAGGGAAGAACCAGTGCCGCGCAAGGTATGGGCCCGGCCGCAGGCGAGCGGGCCGAAGCTTGATCTGGTCCTGCCGCGGGGGGAAGCTCTCATGGGGCCCCGCGCGGTCCCACCCATGGAATCCAACGAAACAGTGGCCCACGCCGGGCACGGACGCGCCGACGCGCCGTCCCTGGAGGTGCTCCAGGGCTGGCTTGTGCTGCTCCCGCTGGCGGTCCTCTGCCTCCCGGGCGAGCTCCTCTCCGCCGGCTCCGGCGCGCTGAGCCCCTTCCAGGGGGCTCCGGACACCACCTCCATCGGCGTGGGCATCGTCGCCCTCTCGGCGATCCCGGCGGCGCTCCTGGCCACCCTCCGCGGGCGCGGGAGCCGCCTGCTCGGCCTCCCCCTCTTCTACATCGTCCTCGCCTTCGCGGCCTACCACCTGCCGCGCGCCGCCGACACCTTCGGTGCCTGGCGGTCGGTGACCGGCCTCGCCGCCGCGGCGGGCTGGGCCATCGCGGGGACCGCGCTCGGCCCCGGCGGCCGCATGGTGGTCGCGCGCGGGCTGCCGGTGATCTCCCTGCTGCTGCTCGTCGGCGCCTTCACCACCGACGGCGGCGCCGCGCTCGGGAACTCCGGAGACTTCTCGGAGGCCGCCCTCCCCGGCGCGGTCCTCGGGGCGGGCCTCTTCCTGCGGGGAAGGGGGCTGCTCTCCGTCCTCGGGCTGGCGGTCCTCGGTCTCTTCGCCGCGAAAGTTGGCGCGATCCCCGTGTACGCCGGCCTCCTCGGCCTCGGCGCCGCCGCCCTCGCCGCCGCCATCGGCATGCCGCTCGCCGGGGAAGACTCGGACCGGCGGGCGAGCTGCGCACGTCGACTGCGGCTGCTGCTCGTGGCACTCCTGGTCGGCCTGACCCCGATGGGCTATCGGCTCGCCACCAGCGGCGGCGACGAGGCCGCCCCCGCCGAGGTCCTCGTGGCCGGCGGGCAGGACACCGCCGGCGCCGACACGACCACCGGCGGGTTCGCCTTCCGGCTCAAGACCTGGGCGAGGGTCCCCACCCTCCTCGGCGTTCACGCGCCGCTCGGCGCCGGCCCCGGTCAATTCCAGGCCGCCTTCCCCCCCTTCCGGGACCCCGCGGAGATCGAGGCGTCCTCCTTCGATCGGCGTGAGCCCACCCCGATCGAGGTCGAGCACGCCCACAACGACCCGCTCACCGCCGTCGCCGAGCTTGGGTACGTGGGCGGCGGGGCCTTCGTGCTCCTGCTGCTCCTCGCCCTCGTGCGCTGCGTGAAGCTGATCGCGAGCGGAGAGGACGATCAACGGGACCTCGCCCTCGCCACCGTCGCGGTGCTCGCCAACTGCACCGTCAACTCTCCCCTCCTGTACGGTCCAGTGGCCCCGCTCATCGGGTTCTGCCTGATCGGCTCGGTCCTCGGGCGTGACGGGAGCGGCCCCTCCGGCGAAGCGGGCGCCGAGCGACCGAGGGTCTTGAGCGGCCAGTGGTACGACCGCCTCGCTCCCGGCCTCGCCCTCGTGGCGCTCCTCCTCCTCTCCCCCCGGGCCGTCTCCCTCATCCGCTACGGCAGGGCCATGGCGGAGGTCCCCGACGCACGGATCGTCCTCGACGACGGGAGGGAGAAGCTCGACGCCCAGCGGCTCCGCGGCATTCTCGATCGGGCTGGCGAGCACGCTCCCCAGAGCCCCATCGTCCTGGAGACGCGACGAGCACTGCTGGCGGCCGAGGGTGCCCCGGCCGAGGAGCAGCGCGCCGCGCTGGATGCCTGGCTGAAGCGCCGTCCGCACAGCTTCGCCGCGCTCATGAACCGCGGCGTACTCGAGGCGCGCGAGGGGGAATACGAGGCGGCCGAGAGGGCCTTCCATCGGGCGCTCAGCCTGGACCGCGGCTCCCCCGTGCTGCTCGAGAACCTCGTACGCCTCGCTTGCGATCGTCGATGGGACACCGACGTCGAAGAGGGGCTCCAGATGCTCTCCGACCTGGGACGCCTCGACCCCGCCTTCGTCCGCCAGCTGGCCCTCGAGAAGACCCTGGAGGGGCGCCTGCGGGTCGCGGCGCCGTTGGTGGCCAGCTGGCGCGCGGCCGAAGGGCTCGAGGCGATCGACCTGGATGACGCCAACGCCACGTACCGGGCCCAGAAGGACGCGGCGGCCCGAGGCGAGGCGCTCGAGCGAGACGCCTTCGCGGTGGCGACCAAGGTGCTGTTTGGCGTCCAGGACCTGAGCGGCGGAAACGCTCAACAGGCGGCGACCCAGTTCCGCCTGGCGTACCAGAAGGCCCGAGATGCTGGCGTGGACACGACGACCCTGCGTCTCCTGATGGCCGGTTCGTTCGCTGCCGCTGGCGACATCCCGGTCGCGACGGGGTGGATGGAGACCGGGCCGTTCCAGCGCCTCGAGTACGTCTTCCTGCCCCACGAGGCCCGGCAGGCTCTCCTGAACACAGGACTCGTCGAGAGCATGCCCATGAGGATCGACCAAGTCCCAGTCTTCTCGACCGACCGCTGACCCCGCCCCAGCCCCTGCGCCCCTCGCCCCCACTGCCGGCCTGCGTCCCTGAGTGCGCCGGCCGCCCGGGAGGACCAGAACCGCCAAAAAGGGGCATTAGCGGTACCGGGATGCGTATCCAGCGCCCGAAGATCTCTTACGGGACTTGCACCGGGCATTCCACGCCCCTGTGAGGCGTCCGATCTCCGCTCACCGCATGGGGTCCATTACGTAAGACAAGGCGTCGCGCACGCACCTGACCCCAACGAATACCGACGATGACCACCGACCCCAGCACCCAAGCGAGCCAGAAGGCCACCCGCAAGATCCTCGTCGTCGAGGACGAGGAGGCCCTCGCCCTCGGGATCCGTGACGCGATCGAGCATGCGGGGCACACCGTCTCGATGGCCCACGACGGCGACGCCGCCCTCGAGATCGCCCAGGGCGGGAGCTTCGACCTCATCGTCCTGGACCTCATGCTCCCCGGCCAGAGCGGGCTCGACGTGCTCCGTAAGCTGCGCGAGAACCAGCACACGGTCCGGGTCCTCGTCCTCACGGCCCTGGCCGACGAGGAGGACCTGATCCGGGGCTTCGAGGCCGGCGCGGACGACTACATGAAGAAGCCGTTCTCGCCGCGGGAGCTCGTCGCCCGCATCGAGGCGCAGTTCCGCCGCGACAAGCTCGAGTCGGCACCGCCCGCCATGCTGGAGCTCCCCGGCGACATCAAGGTCGACCTGGCGAGGCTGGAGGTCCACCGGGACGGCACGACCATCCCCCTCACCCCGCGCGAGGGCGACATCCTCAGCTACCTGATCGAACACCACGACCGGGTCGTGACGCGGGAGGACCTCTTGCTCGACGTCTGGCACTACCAGAGCGCCAACGTGGAGACCCGCACGGTGGACATCCATATCGTGGGCCTCCGACGCAAGGTCGAGCCCGAGCCCAGCAAGCCGACGCTCATCCAGACCGTCCGGGGCAAGGGCTACCGCTGGTACTCCTGAGGACCCCGTGCCGATGGCGCTCCGCCCGCCCAAGAACCCGGGCCCCTCGGGGCGGACTGCGCTCTTCCTCTACGTCCTGCTCGTGGTCCTGCCCGCCGTCGTCTTCGGCGGGCTGCTGTGGCGCCAGCTCCAGCGGGAGCAACAGCGCGTGCTCCTCGAGCTCCCCCAGGAGAGCGAGGACGCCGCGCGCCGCCTGGCCGAGCAGTGCTTCCGGCGTGTGAATGACGAGCTGGAACGGGAGTTCCAGCGCCCCTTCGAGGCGTACCGCGGCGACGCCTACGTCGACGACCTGGGGCCGATCCGGACCGAGCCCTCCCCCCTCATCGCGGAGCCGAGGCCGGAGTCCATCCTCGGGTGGTTCTCGTTCGTGGCGCCTGACCCGGCGAGCCGGCGCTTCGGCGGGCAGATCCCGGTGGAGGTGCTTCGGGGCCCGGGGGACCCGACGGTCCTCGATCCGCAGGCCTCGCTGCTCGGGGAGATCGTGCGCGCGGAATTCCTCGAGGGCGTGGATACCACCGAGTCGCTCGCCACCGCCGAGCTTGAGAGCGTGGAGTTCGAGGGCTGGGGCCAGACCCGCTCGCGGCACCTGCGCGCGGTGCTCCTGAACATCGCCGAGGCGGGCGTGGAGGAGTGCCGGTCCGCCCTCGACGCCAACCAGGAGCTCTACGAGGGCGAGGTCCACGACGTCCACGTCAGCTACTTCTCCTTCCGTACGGCGCGGGTCGAGCCCTCGGGCCGCCCCTTGCTGATCGCCTACCGCCGGGTGGTCCTCCCCCAGCTCACCATCCCGCTCATCGAGACCTGCTTCGAGCCGATCACGCGGGACCTGATGTACATCCAGGGCCTCGCCTTCGACCCCGAATGGCTGTTCTCAAAGCTCCCCGAGGAGGAGGCGGCGCAGGTCCTCGGCCCCTCCCTGCGGTTCATGCCCCCGGGGACCCGGCTCCCCAATGACCCGGACCCCGACGTCTACTACGCCCTCGACAACCTCCTGCCCTTCTTCAGCATGGAGCAAGAGGTGGCCCCCGACGTGATGTCCCGGGGGACGATGTTCGTGGCCGGGGACCTGAGCGAGCGTCGCCGCGGGTTCCGCGTGCAGAACTCGTGGTTCGGCGCGGTCGCCCTGGTGCTGATGATCTCCATGTCGATCGGGATCCGGTTGCTCCTCAGCAGCGTCCGAAGGAGCCGCGAGGAGACCGAGCGGACGCGGAACTTCGTGGCGTCGGTCACCCACGAGCTGCGCACGCCCATCGCCGCGGTCAAGCTCTACGGGGAGATGCTCAAGGACGGGTGGTTCCAGGATGACGAGCGCCGGGTGGACTACCTGACGCGCATCGTCGCGGAGTCCGACCGCCTCGACCAGCTGGTGGACCGCGTCCTGCTCAGGCGCCGACTCTCGGACCAGGACCACCAGCCGTCCCCGGGCTCCCTCAACGCCGAGGTGACGTCCGTGCGGCCGAGCCTCGAGCTCGTCGGGGGGACCGCCGCCGACGACCTCGAGTTCGACCTCGCCGAGGAGCTGCCCCGGGTCCAGCTGCTCTCCGAGGGCATCCATGTGATCCTGACCAACCTCGTGGAGAACGCGCGGAAGTACGCCACCCCCGGAGCCGACGGCGACGGGGAGCCTGACCTCGAAGGCCGGGCCGCCATCCTGGTCCAGACGCGGTTGGACCGGAAGTCCAGGGCGGTGCTCGAGGTCCTCGACCGCGGCCCCGGAATCGCCGAGGAGGACCGGGGGCGGATCTTCGAGGCCTTCCGGCGGCTGGGCGACGAGGCCACTCGCAAGACCAAGGGCACGGGCCTCGGGCTGCACCTCGTCGCGCTCCAGGCTCGGGCCATGGGCGCGAAGGTGTCCGTCCACCCCCGCGAGGGCGGTGGGTCGATCTTCAGGGTCACGCTGAAGAGCGCCTGACAGCCTCGGCGGCGGCCGACCGCGGAGGCTGCCCCAGCTCCCACCCGGGCGAGAGGACGGACACGAAGAAGGGGACGCCTCGGCGTCCCCTCCCCCTCAGCGCTCGGTGAGCCCTCGCGGGCCCAGCGCCGTGACGCGTCCGGTCAGTCTGCGCTCCCGGCCTTCTCCGCCTCCCGGCGGTCACGCTCGGGGAAGCGGAGCTCGGCGGTACCGGTCATCCACTCGCCGTCACCCAGCAAGACCTTCTCTCCGAAGGCCGAGAAGGCATCGACGCGGGCACGCTGCCGGGCGGCGAGCAGCCCCTGGGCGCCGATCTCCTCGATCTCCTGGCTCTTCTTGCCCTCCATGCGCACGAGGTACGCCTCGTCGCCTGCGGGGCTCGCCACGGCCGGGGCCACCTGCCCCGCCTCCAGGGCGTGCATGTCCACGTTGCCGCGCAGGAAGCGCTGGAGCGGGGTCGCCGCGTTGAAGTCGTCCCCGGGCACCGCGTTCTGCGCGAGCCAGTCGCGCTCCACGAAGGAGTACCCGGCCTCGCCGGCGCTGCTGCGCAGGTCCTCGACGCTGATCTCGGGCCGCCAATCGGCCGCCTCGACCTCGTCCGGCTTCGCGGCCAGCGTCTGCCGGAGGTAATCGAGGGTCTCGACGCTGAGCTCCTTGGAACGCTCCTTGGCCCACATCTCGACGACCTCCTCGCGGATGTCGGCGAAGGGCGGCTCTTCCCGCTCGCGCTTGGCGCGTGCGCGCGCGATGACGATCGCCTTCTCGCCGACCATGACGCTGGGGAGGAACGAGCCCTCCTGGGCGAAGATGAGCTGGCCAGCGATCATCGTCGAGCCCCAGGGGTCCTGGGTGGTGATGGCCTCGCGCTCGAAGCCACCCTCAGGTCCCTCCACGAAGGTGAGGCCGTACTTGGCCGCCTCCGCGGCGAAGTCGATCTCCTCGCCCTGGGTGGCGCGATCCTGGAGGTCGGTGAGGAGGGCGCGCATGGCCGCGTGGATCGGGGCCTCGAAGTCCACCTGCTCACGCACCTCCTCGAGGTCGTAGAACAGCTTGGGAGCATCGGGCACCACCAGCTCTCCGTCCTCGCCCACGGTTCCCTGCATCTGCAGCTCCGCCGGCACCCGGAAGCGAGTGCTCCGGTTCTGCACGTGGTAGCTACGGGCCTGCTCCTCGAGGTCGGTCCCCTCCGGCGCGGGGTACGCGGCGAGGAGCGCCGCCGGATCGAAGCCCGCGCCCTCCCCGACGGCCACGTAGGCCACGTCGGGGGTGACCGTGGGCTGGGTGAAGAGCGTCTGTTGGCGGAAGATCGGCAGCTCGTGGAACCAGGCCGCGAGGGTCTCGTCGTCCGGGGCCTCCGCGCGGGCGGTGTCGAGGAACGGCTCGGTCTTGGCCGTCACCACATTGAACTTGAAGAGCGGGTTCTCCTCCTGCCAGGCCGCCTCGATCGCAGCGGCGTCGGGCACCATGAAGGAACGCGACATCAGCTGGACGAGCTTCTGCACGAGCTCGCAGCGCCGGATGATCTGCTCGAACTGCTCCACCGTCATCCCTGCCCGGGCGGCGGTGGCGCTGAGCTGCTGGGCGGTACCGAAGGCCACCTCCAGCAGCGCCCGGTGCTCCTCATTGCTGACGGCGAGCCCCGAGTCGGTCGCCATCGCCTCGAGCACGAGGAACGACGCGACGTCCTCCTCGGTGAGGCTCCGCCGACGGTTGGAGGTGCTGTCCTGGTCGCCGTAGTCGAGGCTGAAGGGCCTGAAGATCCCCGTGGCAGCCATCATGCTCAGCTTCCGGCTGGTGGAGAAGAACTCCTTCTCCGCCACCTGCTTCTGGGTGCCCGCGACCGGATCCTTCCAGGTGATGTAGGTCGGATCCTCCTGCGCCCCCCCGCCGCCGGTGAGGGCCGACTGGAAGGTGTCTGCGACGACGAAGATGATCAGGAGAAACAGGACGAGACCGATCGTCGCGAGGTAGCGAAGGCGGCTCTTCCCCTCCGGGACGACGATCAGGTCATCTTCGTGGTGCTTCTCGGTCGTGGCGCCGTGGTTCTGGGGCTGTTGGGACATGGGATCGAGTCGGGAGACGGTCCTCTGGACCGCTAGGGGCACGTGAACGGGGAGTTCGCTCCACGCGCAGCTGTGCTCGCCGGACAGGCGGGGCAAGAGTGTACGGGGCGCCGATGGAGCGAGGCAACAGCGGCCGGCTGGCCTGGGACGGTCAGGGCCCCCCTCGGAGCCCCCGGGGAACGGCCCGCGGCCTGCGGAGCCCCCCAGACCTGCGTCCGGTTGCCGTCCGGATCAACCCCGTGGGCAGACCGGCCAGCCTCCGAGGGGGCCTCCGGAGTTATGCGTCCGGGTCCTGAGCGCGGTTCCCGGGGAGTCAGTCCCGGGCCAGCTCGGCGTCCCTGGGCAGATCGTCCAGGCCCATGAGCCCGAATCGGTCCAGGAAGTCCTTGGTCGTCCCGTACTGGAGGGGGTGCCCGGGGACGTCCGCCCGGCCGGTCACCCGGGCCAGCCCGCGGTCCACGAGGGACCGGAGGATGGGGCCCGCCTGGACCCCGCGGATGGCCTCGATCTCCGCCTTCGTGACCGGCTGCCGGTAGGCCACGATCGAGAGGGTCTCCAGGGCGGCCGGGCTGATACGCTCGATCGCGGGTCCCCGGGCCAGGCGCCCCACGACCTCCCCCATCTCGGGGATCGTCATGACCATGTAGCCGCCACGGATCCCCCGCAGCTGGAGCGGGAGCCCCGCCGATTGCAGGCGGTGCCCGATGGACTCGATGGCGGTCCGCACGCGAGCTGCGGGCGGGCGCTCCAGGAGGCTGACGAGGCGCCCCACGGAGAGCGGGTCCGGGGAGGCGAAGAGCAGCGCCAGCGCGCGCTCCTCAAGCTGTTCATCGGTGAGGTCCGCGCCGGGTCCGGGGCCACGGTCCGCCTCCTCTTCCTCGGAAGGGGCGTCGGCGGCGGCCTCTTCGGCACCTGCATTCCCGGCGGCCTCGTCGGTCACCTCGGGTTGGGCCTCGCCCTCGGGCTCGACCTCTTCGGCGGAGTCTTCCGGTTGTTCCATCACAGCAGTCGCTTCGATGTCCTCGAGTTCCGCTCCAAGCAGCGCGTCGTCCATGGTCCGAGAGTGGCGATCTCGCGCCCCCAATTCAAGCGCGCTCACGACCCGCGGCCGCGCTTCTTCCCGGGGAGCGGCTCACCGGATCAGCTCCTGGAAGGGGCCGGTGTCCACGTCGTGCCGGCGAGTCATCGCCTCCTTCCACTGCCAGAACTCGGCGTCCTCCACGGGCTGAGCCTTCAGGCTCGCCTCCACCGCGTCCCCGACCTCGGCCCAGGTCCCCTCCACCACATCAGGAATCGCCTCGACCTCGAGGAACAGCATCAGCTCCCCCTCGCGCACGGGCCCCGTCCAGGACCCCACCTCCGTGGCGAAGGCGGCCCTCGCGAGCACGCTCTCCCCCCGGACGAGGGCCGGAATACGGCCCCCCTTGTCCCGGGAGGCGTCCACGGAGAGGTCCCGCGCCACCGACTCGAAGGCCTCACCGCGGGCGAGCCTCGCCATGGCCTCATCCGCCGCGGGGCGTCCCTCCACGGACATGGCGCGCACCTCTCGGCGATCGCACGACATCAACCAGGAGCGGATGCAGCGAGGGGCGAGGGCATCGATGGCCGCGTCCGCGTTGAGCTCCCGCAGGTAGGAGTCTGGCTCCAGCCCCATCTGGGCCCGGACGAAGGAGGCCAGATCCGGTGCGCCGGCCTTCCGCGCCCGGGCCTCCACGGCGTCCAGCGCCTTGTTCACGCGGGCCTGGACGTCCTCGGCGGGAGGCTCGAGGCCGAGGGCTCCGGCCTCGAGCAGCACGATTCGAGAGAGGAGCAGGTCATCCAGGAGCCCGCGGGCCAGGTCCGCGTCCCTCATGACCAGCTTCATGATCAGGTCAGAGACGCTGATCGTGCGACCGGCCACGGACGCCACGGCAGCGTCCGCGCCGCCCTCCACCTCGTCGGGCCACACGACGTTCACTCCGGCCGCCAGGTTGGCCGCGACGCTGCCGTCCCATGCGGGCTCCCCGCTCGGCGGCGCGGCGCCCTCCTGGGCGGCCTCGTCCCGCTCCGGAGCCTCCTCCACCTCGGGCGCCTGGGCCATGGGCCGCGAGCCGGGGAGGACCTCGCGGATCTCCGGGGAGCTGCACCCCAGGAGCAGCGTCGCGCCTGCGAGCGCAGCGGGCCACCAGGGGCCACGGGAGGTGGTCATCGGAAGTAGATGCGGCGGGTCACCTTGACCCCCCGGCACACGGGGCAGGAGGCGACGCTCGCGGTCTCACCGCTGAGGACCGTCCCGGTCACCAGCAGCTGCAGGGCGCCGAGCCCGCCGCAGGTCTTGCAGGGCTTCAGGCTCGCCCGCGGGCGGATCTCGAAGTCCCCGGACTCCTCGAGGTAGTAGGACATCAGCCAGAGGGAGCGCCCGTTCACGGTCCAGTCCTCCCAGAAGGTCTGGGCCACATCCTCCTCGTCGTCCGAGGCCTGGTTGCGGCGGGAGATCTTCTGGTTCTCGAGGTAGCGCTTGATGCGATCCTCGATGGCCTTGCGCTGCTCGTCGACGGCCGACACCGCGCTCTCCGCGGCCGCCGCGGGGTTGTCCCCGTTGGCGCCAGCCCGGTCCTCGCCGAGGAGCCAGGTCCCCAGGCCATAGGTGGACGACTCGTAGCGGCCGCGGTCCCGCTCCTCCCAGAGGCGAAGCACGTCGTCCTCGGAGATGGCGCTCGTGACCCGGTCCTGTACGTCCGCCAGGACCTGTGCGGCGATGGCCTGGCTGGCCTCCTCGGTCGCCCAGGTGCGCGCCGCCTCGAAGTTGTCGGTCCGCGCCGCCTCACGGGTGAGCTTGCGGGTGTGGTACTTCCAGCGGGAGCGGACGAGGTCCTTGGCGACCTCGTCGCGATCGAGCAGGAGCTTGGCCTCCTGCTTGCGAGCGTCGGCGAGGAGGCTGCTGCCGGCGTACTTGGTGGGGAACGCCTGCAGGAGGGCCAGCGCGTCATCGAAGCGCTTGCGCTTGCGCAGGCGGTCCGCGGTCCGCAGGTACTCGATCTGCTCCTGGTTGTCGGCCTTGATGCGGGCGCTCGCGAGCATCCCCTGGACCTTCAAGAGGTCCTCGGTCAGCCCGAGCTCCACCGCCGCCTCGTAGTGCTTCACCGCGTTCGTGAAGTCCAGGATGCCCTCACACCGCCGGGCGAGGTCGAGCTGGGAGGTCGCCGAGGTCTCGTCCGCCTCGGAGGAGAACTGGGTGTAGAGCTCCTCCCGGCCGTAGACGTCGAGGGCCGGGAGGCGGACGCCGGACTCGATCCCGCGCACCCGGCGCTTGGGGACCATCTGGAGGTTGCCGTCCGTCTTGACGAGGAACGAGTCCCCTTCCCGGGAGACGATCACCCCCTCCACGGTCCCGCCGCCCTCGAGGAGCAGGCGCTCCGCGTCGACGTAGACCTCCTCGGCCTCGACCTCCACGTAGCCATAGTCCGTGCGGAGCTGGTCCGACTGGCGCGGGTCCAGCAGGGACCAGGGCACGCGGACCTCGCCGCCGTTGTCCAGCCGCTGGAAGAGGAAGCCGATGGTGTCGTGCTCGCCGATGGCCCCCCACTGAATCCGCCCATCGCGGAGTTTGAGCATGATCACGTCCTCCGCCGCCGGCGGCGCGGGGATCGCGAACAGCTCCTCCTGGAGCGGAGCCGGCGCGGCGCCGGTCTCCTGCCCCCACTGCGCCAGCACGTGGGCGGTGGCTCCGACACAGGCGACGCAGGCCACGAGGGCGACCCTTCGGATTCCGTTGGCGTTCATCATGCTTCTCACTCTCTTCTCTCAGTGGCGGGCGCCTGAGGGGCGCCGGGGCATTGTAGGTCAGGCCAGGCGGGCGGGAGGGGCGCCGGGCCGGTGTGGGGTGGGTTGCTGTGGATGCGTTGGGGGGTCCTGACGCGGCAGGTGATCAGCGGACGAACCGGCGCCTCATCCGAGCGCCGAAGGGGACCTCGCGCAGCATGATGGTGGTCCACCTCGCCGCGCGCTCGACCCCGGAGGAGGACCAGGTCACGACCAGCTCGACCACGTACTCGCGCGGCACCCCCTGGGGGTCCAGCATCTCGCTGTTCGGGATGGCGTTGACCGTGTAGCGCACGTCCGGACGACCCGGCACCGGGCGGTCGACGATCAGGGCGGGCTCCCCCACCGTGCCGTCGGCGCGGAGCTCGAAGAGGTTCTCCTCGAGGTCGTTGATGAGCGCCTCGACGGCCGTCGCCGACAGGGAGCGGAGCTCGGCGTTGCGCACCACCGCCGCCCCGAAGTTGAAGACGCCGAGGATCATCGACATCCCCGCGGCCAGCAGGCTGGCGGAGAGGATCACCTCGAGCAGGGTGAAGCCCGCGCGTCGGGCGTCGTGGTTCCGGGGAGAGCCCATCATCGGTCGTCTCCGCTGGAGAGCATCCAGTTGTCCTCGTGGAGCGCGATCGGGAGGTCCATGTCGATCGGCTGTCCGAAGAGGACGCGGGACTCCATGGGGAGGCGCCGCCGCTCCGTCCCGCGGGTCGCGCGGCGCACGACCGCCCGGTCACCGACCACTCGCTTGAGCTCCATCCACTCCCCCGCCACGAGGAGGTGCCCCCCCACCGCAGGGCGCAGCGCGGCCCCGTTGGTGACGGTGAAGAACTCCGCGGAAGGCTCCACCGAGTCCAGCAACCGAGGGGCCCGGTCGAAGTCACCCGGGCGCTGGAGCTCCAGCTCGACGCGGATCCGCCGCGGCAGCAGCGGGCGGCTCCCCGCCCGCCGCATGCCCACCGCCGGTTCATTCCAGACGGTCAGGTCCGGGTCCGGCCGCGCGAGGCGCCAGGCGTCCCAAGAGGTCGCGGCGCCCGCGGCGTTCCGCTCGATGCCCCAGCCAGAGCGGCCGTTCTCCCCCGGGGTCAGGCGCGTGGTCTGGGTCGCCATCAGCGGCCGCATCCAGAGCACCCCCCGCGCCACCTCGCGGGCCATGGAGAGGTCCGGCATCCCGGTGCGGTCGAAGGCCGAGTCGGAGAGCAGCACCGCAGGCGTGTCCGGCGTGTGCACCCGCTCCGAGCGGTAGAGCACCCCGGTGTACCGCCGGTCTCCCTCGCGCCCCTCAGGCACCACCGCATAGAGGACCTCGACGAGCCGGGAGGCCCGCAGGTCCGGCGCCCCCAGGAGGCCGAGGGACGCCTGCTCTGCGCTGACGCCGGCGGCCTTGAGGAGCTCGGACTCCGCCAGGGCCTCCTCCAGCTTCTGGGCGTCATCTCCCAGGGCCAAGGCGATGCGGTCGCGCTCCGCCCGGGCCTCCATCGCGAGCCGGCGGCGCTCGATGCGCGCCACCTCGCTGGCCGCCGCGTCGCGCAGGAAGCGCATCCGCGGGAGATAGCGCTCCACCTGCCCGTCGCGCTCCACGTCGAAGACCTCCCAGTCCACGAGCAGGTCTCCCTGCTCCCCGCCGTGGATCTGGCGCAGGTCCGTGCCGAGCAGCGACAGGACCGCAGAGCCCTCCTCGCGCGCCTGCCGAACGGTCTCCCCTCGCGTCCACAGGGATAGCGTCGTGTCCACGATGGACACCGTGGCGGCGACCACGATGGAGGCCAACCCGGTGGCGAGGATGAGCTCGGCGAGGGTGACCCCTGCGCGGCGAGTGTGGAGGGCGGCCCTCATCGATCCGTGCTCCTCATCACGCGGCCCGGCGCCGAGTACGTCACCCCGAGCAGGTCGAAGCGCGGGGTCTGCTTCCAGCCGTGCTGGAGCCCGAATTCCGGGTCGAAGGCGCCCTGGCTGTACCTCGCGAACACGCGCCACTCCATGCGGTCCGCCTGGATCCCGATCGGGATCAGGTCGTCCGCCTTGGTTCCGTCCTCGAGAAGCACCAGGCCAGGGGTCTCCTCCGGGTCGGCGTCCCACGGCACGTCGGCGCCGCGTTGGAGCACGACCAGCTCGACCCCGCCCACGCCGGGCTCCTCGCCCTGCCAGGTCACGCCGGCCCACCAGGCGCCGGGCTGGTCGACGTGGAGGCCGAAGTACCCGAGCTCCGGCCCATCGAAGCGGGGCGCGTAGCGGTCCCAGTAGCGGCAGGGGAAGAGGACCACCGGGGTCCCCGAGGCGTACCCACCGGGCAGGGTGCCGAACCGGCCACGGAAGGCCCCCGGCCCGATCCCGTCCTCCTCGCCATCGTCGTCCGCGGTCCGCGGCATGATGAGGGCGCCCCCCTGGACGCGGGTCCAGTGGATCAGCTCCGAGCCGATGAGCGCGGTGCCCTGGGACGGGAACCCCTCGGTGGAGGTGAGCGGGATGACCGCGTCGCCCGGCGTGATCGACCCGGCCAGGGCCGAGCAGCGCCACCCCTCGAGCCAGTGCACCGCCTCGGTCACCTCGTGGGCCTGGGGCCGGGTCCCGAGCAGCCCTCGGCCCCCCGGCGCCACGGTGATGGACCCGCTGCCGGCGGCCGAAGCGGTGAAGGCGATGATCTCCTCGCCCACGGCGACGAGGCCGCCGCTGTCGGGGAAGGCGCCGAGGGGCGACCCTTGCTGCCCCACCAGTCCGCTGGCCGTCCGGACCACGTTCTCCTGGATCTGCAGGGACTGGTCCGTCTCTCCGACCCGCGCCGACAGCAACAGGGCGCCGCCCGCAGCGTGCACGGCGGGCTGGGACCCACCCCACCCCGCGTTGGCCACGGGGCTACCGAAGACGATCTCGTCCACCGTCGCGGAGGCCACGCCGAAGTCCGCGAGGCCTCCCGCGCCGGCGCCGATGGTCACCGTCCGCCCCGACCGAGGCATCTCGCCGCTGGGGAACTTGACCATCCGGCCGAGGTAGCGTGGGTCGCTGATGATGCCGCCTGTCGCGCCGCCACTCCCCGGGCTCGTGGGGGTCAGCACGGGGCCTTCGTAGGCGACGTAGCAGGCGTTGCCGAGGGCGAAGCCGCCCTGGGGTTCCACGCTGGAGGCCACGGCGGTGGCCACCAGGGACTCCGGCTGCGATTCGAACCCGTGGACCACCCGGGCCGGGGCCGGGTAGTGGGCCCGGTGGATCGTCACCGGATAGCCAAGGGCACCGAGGTCCCCGTCGACGATGAACACGGCGTCCTTGGCGCCGGGCCGGCCGCGCTCGAAGGCGAGGTCGGGCACGGCAAACTGGACCACCGGGAGGACCGGGACGCCCGAGGGGTGGGTGCCGATGCTGGTCCCGAGGGCGCCGCGGAAGTTCAGGATGCTCGCCACCGCGCGGGACAGCGGGAAGTTCTCGTTCGGGTCCTCGCCTCGGCTGGGGTCCCAGTCCGTGCCCGCCACCGACGTCTCCACCTCCGGAGCGTGGGCGACGGTCATGGCGACCGGCGACGAGGAGGTCGAGGGGGACTCGGCCGCGCCGACGGACTCCCCCATCCCGGCTCCCACGCCTGCGCCCGGCCCGACGCCACCCGCTCCGGCGCCGCCCGCTCCAACGCCGCCGGCACCGGGCCCCGCGCCGCCGCCGCCAGCTCCTTGGACCTCGGCGTCACCGAGGGAGTGGAGCATGTTGTGGACGCGGGTCAGGGTGCCGGGGTCCGAACGGACCAGCTGGGAGGCGGCGAGGTCGATCTCGTCGTAGCGGATCCACTCGGTCTGCTCGCCGTCATCGAGGCGTGTGATCTGCGCGAACTGCGACTGCCCGGTGGTGGGCTGGGCGAAGCTCAGGTCGGAGGCCCCCGGGACGCCGATGGAGATCGGGTAGCAGAACGTCGACATCTGGAGCAGCTCGTCCCCGTCGTACGCCGTCCCCGTGGCGCCGCCCACCAGGATCTGAACGTCCCAGGAGAACACGAAGGCGTGGGCGCCCCCGAGGTTCCCGTCGGGGTCCTCCTGCTCGGTGATGCGCTGCAGCTCCACGTTGCGCCCGACCACCTGGAGCTGATTCCCCGAGTACCCGGAGTAACGGATGACCTCCATGCCGCCGACCGTGGCGCCGTCGGGGCTGTTGGGGTCGAGCCCGTTGACGGGCCCGAGCCGCGGCCCCGAGAGAATGGCGTAGCCGCCGTTGGGGTTGAACCCCGCCATGAGGTCGGTGCCCTCCGGATCCGCCTCCGGCGCATCGCCCAGGGCCAGGGTCAGGGGGCCGAGGACCTCGGGTCCCCAGCCGCGGCCCACCGTGATCGGGCCGAAGGGCCCCTGCACCTGGACAGGCTCGAGGGAGTTGTCGCCCGGGAGGCCGACGGCTTGACCCACGCGGAAGGGGCCGAGCTCCCCGGGGAGCACGGACTGGCCCGAGGGCACGTTGCGCGTGAGGGGGAGGCTGTAGCCGTAGTGGACCACCGGGGTCCCCACCCCGTAGCTGCCGGTGATGACCGCCGCCGCCTGGGCCACGGGCGTCGCGGAGTCGGAGCCCTCCACGTCAAAGCGGACCCGTGACAGTCGGCCGCCGAATCCGGCGTTGGGCCCGACGAACTCGTGCTGCACGAGGAACGACGTCTCGCTGGACACCGTGGCCTCGATGATCTCGTTGCCGATGCGCAGGGCGCAGACCGGCGGGAAGCCCTCGGTGGACTCCACGAGGATCGTGCCGTCTCCGGTTCCCACGGGGCCCGCGAGCCGCGTCATGCCCAGACGCTCCACCCCCGTGGCGTTGCCGTTGACCAGCATGTTCATCTGGTCCGGCCGGTTCCCGCGCACGTCCACGGAGATGTGGCTCCAGACCCCGATGGGCAGGCCGGGGATCCCGGCGCCGCTCGCGATCGGGTAGCGGAGCTCGGAGACCTCCTGGAACGCGGTGTCCCGGTGGTCCCCCATGCCGTCGAGGACTCGTAGCACGAGGTTGTCCCCCGACATCCCCAGGACGACGCGGTCCGAGGCGTCGGTACGGTCCCCGACCGACATGATCGTCCCGTCGCCGCCGCTCTCCGGTCGGACCCACATGGAGACGTTGAGGGGCGCGAGTACGTCCGGGGCGAGGCGCCCCGTCCAGCTCACCATCTCGTCCGTGGTCTCCAGGGTGACCGTCTCGTCCGGCAGGTAGCGCCCCTCGAGGGTGCGGCTCTCCTGGTCGAAGTGCATGATCCGCCCGGCCGTGAACTGGGTCCCCTCCACGCGGATCGGGTCCAGCTGAACGAAGCCGTCCTCCTCCCGGGAGGCGAAGGTCCGCACGGGAGGCACGGGGTTGCCGTCCCCGTCGACCACGGGCTCGCTGATCCCGGGGATGTAGCTCTGCCCGTCGAGGGTTCCGAGGTTCGGGATGAGCCGTGAGGGCGGCGTCACGCCTCCGTCATAGCGCCCGGTGGTCTCGGGGCCGGTGAGCCAGTAGGGCGCGGAGCGCGTCAGGCGGAACTGGTCCTCGAAGTCCTCCTGGCGGGCGACGACCGTGAGCAGCTCCTCCATCTGGGGGACCACGAGCTCGAGGCGGTCCCGCGCGCCGCTGGCCCGGGCGATCCCGCTCTCGGCGCTCACGTTGGCGCGCAGCTCCAGCTCGAACACCTGCCGCGAGGTGAAGCCGAAGGGCATGGTCGCGAAGCCGAGCCGGGCGTCGTTGGCGTTGAGCCCGTTCATGTAGAGGGCCGCCGCATCCCGGGGATCATCGAGGATCGACCCGTCACCCTCGAACACCGCGGGGACCACCGGGGCGTCGCTGGGCAGGACATCGATGCCGCCGGCCGGGAACACCAGCCGCTCGGCGAAGTCCTCCATTCCCGTGAAGGGTCGGGACTCCATGACCGTCGCGGCCAGGCTGCGCGCCTCACGCTCGTCGATCCGGTGGTTCTGCCCGAGGAGCGTCAGGTTGGTGAACAGCGCCACCAGCACCTCGCGGGGCGCCGTGTTGATGTTCACGGGCCGGCGCGCGAGGACCTCCACGGTGGTCAGGAACGCCTCGTAGTCGTTGTCCAGCACCCGGTCCACGTAGACCCGCCCATCCCGGCCGCGCTGGATGATCACCCGCAGCTCGGAGTTGACGCCGTCCGAGATCCGCACGGTGCTCCCCACCCCCATCCAGCGGCCCTGCTCGGGCCGGAAGGACAGGGCGAGCCCCGCCTGGAGCGGGCTCACAAGGCGCGTCGCCCGCTGCCAGACCGGGCCGGCGCTGAGGCCCCCGTGGGCCGTGGCGGTCCTCCGCAGCAGGAGCAGCGACGCCTCGTCGAAGCCGCCCGAGAGGGCGAACTGGTCCGCCGCCCTGATCTCGTCGAGGGTCGAGATGGCCTGGGGCTCCCCGTCTGCCGACAGGGTGCGCCAGATGGCCGGAGCGAAGGCCTGCTGACCGAGCACCGCCGCTCCGACCCCGTGGGTGGAGGGAGGCCGCGGCCCGGTGGTCTGCCAGGCCCCCTCGTCGTCCTGCACGGTCCCGAGCCCTCGCTCGGACACCATCTGGGCGCTCTCGTCCTTCTTGTCCGGGTCGCCCAGCCGGATCAGCTCGCCGTCCACCGACACGACCGTGCCCGGAGCGAAGTCGCTGCCGCCCGCGAGGGTGAGCGAGTCGCCACCGCCGCTCGTGGGAGCGCCGAGGCGCGCCACCTGACCCAGGAGGTTGCCCAGGACGTGGGGAGACGCGCTGTTGAGGTCCACGAGCCCGGCCACGTCCACCACGCCCAGCCCGAAGGCGACCCCGTTGGGGTCCGCGGGATCGAAGACCCCGGCGGGGAAGTCCATGGACACCTGCACCTCGTCCAGGCCGTCGTAGTAGGGCGTGGGATCGAGGGCGGGGTGGGTCTGATCGAGGCTCAGCCGCGCGTGCCTGCCGGCGGCGTCCAGGGCGAGGCGCAGCTGCACGTCGTTCTTCTCGAACTCGCTCGCCGCGTCCGCGTTGCGCGCGGTCGCGAGGAACGGCGCGGTCAGGGCGAAGAGCGCCAGCAGGATGAAGAGGACGAGCACCAGCACGAAGCCCTCTTCGGCGGGCGCGGCGCAGGACCGGCGGACGGCGGTGCGGTGGACCGGGCTCCTCATGCGTCCACCGTTCCCAGCGCCCGCACCGTGATCAGGTCCGTGCGTCCGTCGTCGAAGATCAACTCGATGCCCACCGGACCCGCGTGGAACACGGGGTCGAGGGCCCCGCTCTCGTCGAAGCGAACCTCCGTCGGGCCGCTCGCCAGGAATTCCGCGCTCTTGGGGAGGATGACCTCGTCCCCCACGGTGATGACCGAGAGCACCACGTCGTCCACACGCCCGGGGAAGCGCTGGCGGCCGCCGCCGAGGACGAGGGCGCCCTCGAGGCCCCAGATCGGACGCGTCTCCTCCCGCTCGGCCACGGGGACCCCGTCCGCGAGCGCGACCACGCGGCGACGGTCGTAGCGGAGCTCGATGGCCGTCCAGTGCCCGGGCTCGAGCACGCCGCCTCCGGAGCGGAGGCTGATGGTCTCCCCCTTCACGGGCCGACCGAGGCCGTCCTCCCGCTGGGTCGTGAGCTCGAAGGTCACCGAGCCATCGCTCTGCGCCTTGACCCTCACCACCTTGCCCAGGTCGACCACGTCCGCGTTCACGAAGGACACGGGGCGGAGCATCACCGAGAGGCGGAAGCCACTCCCCAGGTCGAAGATGGGGTCGGAGCTCAGGTCGATCTGCACCCTGGCCCCGCGCGGGCCCAGGTCGAGGTCGAGGGCCTTGCCGACGTAGCCCTCCTCCGAGAGGAAGGGTCCGGGGAAGCCGTCCGCGATGCCGTCCACCCCGCGGGCCCCCGCCAGGGACTGATCCTCGAAGCGCCAGGTCCCCGCCACGGTGAACGCCTCTGACCGCACCGCCTTGCGCTCGCGGTCGATCAGGATCCGCGCCGGAGCACCCCGCTCGATCGCGGTGTTCCGCGTCTGCCGGAGGGCGTTCGCCACCAGGCCACGGGCCGCGCCCCGACCTGGATCGAAGGACGCGAAGCTCCCGAGCCCCACCCCGAGGACGATGCCGATCAGGGTCATCACCAGCAGCAACTCGACAAGGGTGAACCCCCTCCCCCGCCGCCGGTCAGGGCGGCCTCCGCTCAGGCCAGGCCTGAGGGGCGCGGCGAGCGCGCGGCGGGCGGGTTCATTCCACATCGGTTCTGGGTCCGCCCGGGCTCAGCGCTTGAAGTTGCCGATGTCGTCCGCCGTCCCGAACATGCCGTCCGGTCCGGCCGAGATGAGCTGGAAGGTGTCCTGGCGATACGGCGAACCGGTGGTCGGGTTGATCGCGGCTGAGACCTTCTCCTCGATCCAGTCCCCCGCCTCCTCGCTGAAGGTCAGGTAGGTCCCGCCCTTGTCGTAGTCCCGGCGGTGCAGGTAGACGATCGGGTTGTCCCAGTGATCACAGAGCTCGAACACCTCGGAGCTCTGGAAGCGGGAGTGGGGCTTCTTGCTGTCGTCCCCGTCCGTGTTCCCCAGGCGGTCGTCGTAGTCGCCACCCGCCAGGTACGAGCCGTCGGCGGGCATGAGCGCGATCAGGAGCGACTCCACGCCCATGTTCGTCTTGCTCGGCTTGGGGTCGAGCTTGCGGGGGAACGTCGACGGCGGGAAGTCGCCCTTCTCCCTCGCATACGCCGAGATCTCCGCCGACACCTGGTCGAGCCAGGTGCCCGTCATCTTGGAGTTGACCGCGTCCTTGGAGGAGAGCAGGTTCGGGATCAGGAAGGCGAAGAGCAGCGCCACGATGATGATCACCGCGAGCAGCTCGATCAGGGAGAAGCCCGCGCGAGCAGTGCTGGCGGTGCCGCGGCGCCGAAGGGTTCGATGGTGCATCATGGATCAGCGCCTCCGGACGACCCGAGCGTCGTCCATCATCAGGTCTGCCCGGCGCCCCGCCTCGCCGCCCACGAAGACGCCGAAGTTGATGGGCTGGCGCGAGGACGTGAGGCGGTCGCACTCCACGTTGGTGGCCACCGGCTCGCCGTCGATGTAGATGGTGAAGGTGGCGTCGAGGTCGTCCCCGACCCGCTCGATCTCCACCCGGATGGGCTCGCCGATGGGCCACTCGGGCCCGACCAGCTGCTTGAAGGTCGCCTCCTCATCCGTGGGTGACTTCTGCACCCGGGCCTCGATCAGCCCGTCCCGGTTCCGGCACACCACCACCTCGGCGGTCACCTGGGCCTCGCCGCCCGGTCGGGCCCGCTCCGAGGAGATGAAGACCCCCGCGCGGGTACCCTTGGCCTTGGGCCCCACGGTCAGCACGCAGGAGAAGGCCAGGAAGCGATCGGGCGGCAGGGACCGGAAGGCGCGGGTGCGCCCGCCCCGGTCATTCTGGCCCTCGATGGCGATGCCCTCGTCCCGGATGTCCACCAGGGGGCCGAAGCCCTGGTCCAGGACCCAGCCGTTCCCGACCCGCCCGGGGGCGCGGTCGAAGCGGTCGAGCCAGACCTCCTTGGACTCGTGATCGACGATGCGCGCGCCCTGGGCGGTGGCGTAGACCGTGACCGCGTCCTCGTCGCCTGCGGCCCGCCGGTCGTCGACGATCTCGCTGAACAGGGTGATGGCCTCGGCGGAGTCCCCCGAGGCGTAGTTCCACCAGGCGACCCCTGCGCGGGCCGAGGCCAGCGCGGGCGAGAGCCGGCGCGCCTCGCCGAAGCAGATCTCGGCGCGGGCGAGGTCCTCCGCCTGCAGCGCGTTCCAGCCGCGCCGTGACCAGAGCGAGGCGCTCCCCTTCTCCACCGCGAGCGCGCGCTCGTAGTAACGCTCCGCGCCGGCGTGGTCGCCGGACGCCTGGAGCAGGGACCCCATGCACTCGAGGGCCGGCACGAGGTCCAGCTCCACGTCGAGGGCCGCACGGTAGGCCGCGCGCGCCTCGAACTCGTCGCCGTCCTGCTCATAGAGGCGACCGCGCTGATAGAGGGTCCAGGGGTCCCCCGGCGCGGCGCGCAGCGCCTCATCGGCGAAGGTCACTGCCTCCTCGCGGTTGCCGGAGACCTCGGCCAGCCGGCTCATGGCGCGCAGGGCCTCGAAGCGACGGAAGGGGTCCGCGTCCAGGGCGAGCCCCAGGGTCTGGGCGGCCACCTCGAACTCTCCGGCGTCCATGGCGTAGAGCCCTGCGGCCAGGAGCACGTCGAAGCCGCCCTCCACGGGGGCCCCGTCGCCGCCGCCGAACCCCGCCCCCATGAGCGAGGACGCGTCGTCGGTGAAGCGCATGGCCGACAGGGTCCCGGCGGCCGCGACGGCCTGCAGGCCGACCTCGTTGGCCGCGTCGGCGCTCAGCGCCGTCCCGAAGGCCGCGACGGACTCGTCCATCTTGCCCGCGCCAAGGAGGGCCCCGGCGTAGGCGAGCCGGATCCGGACCCGCATGGCCCGCTCCTCCGGAGCCTTGGGCTCCCGGCGCACCGCCTCCTGGAGGTGCTCGAGCGCCTCGAGGGTGCGCCCCTCACGGACCAGGAAGCGCCCGTACCAGTAGCGCGCCTCCCAGTTGGTGCGCTCGATACGGAGGCCCTCGCGGAAGCTCGCCTCGGCGGCGTCCTTCATGCGCAGCTGACCGAGCAGGACGCCGAGGCGGGCGTGGATCGAGGCGTTGGTCTCGTGACCGCTCTCGAGCAGCGACCGGTAGGTGTCGTAGGCGTCCTCGAAGCGGAAGCCGAGCTGGTAGCAGGTGGCGAGGCCCATCCGGGGCCGCGCGTCGTCCTGGAGGTTGATCTGCTGGGCGCGCTGATAGAGCGTCTCTGCCACCTCCAGCGCTCGGGGCGTCTCGTTGCGCTTGAGCAGGCAGGAGTCAGCGAACTGGAGCGCGGACTCGAACTCCCCGGGCTGGAGCGGGTCGCCGAAGCGGGCGAGCCCTACCTCGACCTCGGTCAGCGCGTTGTCCACGAGGCCGAACTCATCGACCCGCCCCGGCTCATAGGTGATCGGCGTCCGATAGAGGGGTGAGCCGGTCGCGGGGTTCACGGGCAGGAAGACCAGCTCGGGGTCGTCCAGGTCCGGGAGCTCGTAGCGGTTCTCGTTCAGGATCCGGCCGAACTCGAACTTGTTGGTGTAGATCCAGTCGTACTCCTTCTTGAGCCCGGCGATCTGCGCGGCGCGCGCCTCGGGGTCGTCAGAGAGCTCCGTGGTCAGCTCCCCGGAGGGCATCTCTTCGCCCTCCATCCCCGCCCCACCGCCGGCGACCGAGTCGAAGAGACCAGGCACCACGTTGGCGTTGGCGGGACGCTCCGGGCGACGGAGGAACTCGCCGTAGAGCGCCGGGATCGGCCCCCAGCCCGTGGGCGGCGCGAGGGCCGACATGGGCTCGAGGGGCGGGAGCACCACGCCCAGGGGCGGGAGCGACGACGTGGGCGACGGCGGCGAGAACAGGTCCCGATCCAGGGTCAATGAGCGCTCCCGGTCCGCCAGCGCCAGGTCGACGTCCGGGGCCTGGAGGCTCACGTACTCCTTGGGCTTGACCCTGGTGGAGCGCCTCCCGGACCCGGAGTCGGAGAGCATTGCGTTGAACTTCCAGCCCACGAAGGCGGCGAAGATCAGGAAGACGATGGGCTCTTTGCGCATCTAGCTCGACGGTTGGGGGTAGCGAATGGTCGGTGGGAGAGGCGCTCAGGCGTCCTCGTCGTCGGAGTCCTCGACCTCGTTCACACGAACGACGACGAAGGTGACCTTGGCCTGAACCTCGTCCGACTTGGACGTGGCGCGGCGCGCGTCGATCGAGTCGATCGGGAGCGCCTGCTGGCGCACCGAGGGGTCGCCGCCGGGATCCTCCGGCGTCTCGCAGGCGAGCAGCCAGCGGGCCACCGCGTACGGGCTCGCGACGATATCCACCGCGACCTTGGTCTTCTCGATGGACCCAAGGCCCCGCCGCGCGGTGAACGCGGGGTCGAGCTTGATGTCCACGCTGCGGACCTGCTTCACCCCGGACTCGACGGCGAGCACGAGCACGCGCTCGAGGAGGTCGAGGGCGTGGAGGTTGCGCTCGATGGCGTCGACGTTGTTGGTCTCGAGTCGCTCGAGGTCGAGGCCCTCGGGCAAGCGGGCACGGCGGCGGCTGGCCAGGTCCTCGACCCGGTTGCGCACCTGGTCCACCGAGGACATGTAGACGTTCCGCGCGGAGCCCGCGCGGCCCTCCAGGTCGAACTCGGGGCGCGGGGTGAAGGCCACCGCCGCGGTGAGCGTCTCGAAGCTCTTCAGCAGCGCGTCGTTCTCGCCCTGGGCGACCTCCCGGTCGTCGGCGGTGAACATCTCCGTGTTGAGCTTGCGGCGCGCCTGGGAGTTGCTTCGATTGATGTTGTCAATGTCCCCCGCGTACACGCCCTCGACCACGAAGTACCCGATGAGGAAGACGAGGAACCCCGACCCCACCGTGGTGATGAAGCGCTTGTTCTCCTGCCAGATGTCATTCAGATCCATCGTCGTCCTCCCCGGTCTCCTCCAGCGCGCCCGCGAAGGACGTCATCTCGATCTTGAACTTGTTGCGGTCGATGGACGGGTTCAGCGCGGCGTACGGCATGGTCTCCTCGAGCTCGGCCAGTAGCTGCTGGAACTGCGCGGTCGGTGACTGCACGCCGTCCCTCGCCTGCCCCTGGATGGAGAGGATGGGGCGCTCGTTCCCGCGCTCGACCCGGAGCTCACTGTCGGTCCCGAAGGCGCTCTCCACCCGGGTGATCCAGAAGTCCCCGGGCAGGCTGTCATCCAGGAAGGCCACCGCGCGAGCCAGCTGCTCGCCGGACCCCGCGATGCTCTGGAGCGCCGTGGTCTCGGCCACCAGGCGGGCGTTCTCCGCCACCAGGGCCTCGGTCTCGGAGTGAATGTCCCGCGCCCGCGCCACCACCGACGCCAGCCCGCGGTTCTCACCGGTCAACCGATCGAGCTTGGCGTTGAGGTAGGTCACCCGGTAGCCCAGGAAGGCCACCGCCAGCACGGCCGCGGCGATGAGCCAGATCGTCCCGCCGAGGAACGCCCGCTTCTTCGCGAGGGCCTCGGGCACGATCTCGAGGGAGTAGGCCTCGGGATCCGAGGCCATGGTCGCCATACCGAGGGCGACCACGGACTCGAGCTGGTGGGCGGCGAGTCGGTCGGCGGCCTCGGGATCGAGGGCCGAGGTGTCCACCACGCGGAAGGGGTCGAACAGCTCGACGGGGACCCCCATGCCGGCGGACAGGTAGCGAGGCAGCCCGCGCAGGGCCGCGCCGCCGCCGCAGAGCAGGACGCGGTCGACCTTGAGGCCCGTGAGCTTCACCTGCGACTTGCAGAACATGACCGCGCTCTGGAGCAGCGAGGTCAGCTGCCCCGCAGCGGCCATGACGGCACGCGTGGCCTTCTCTCCCTCCGGAGTCGCGTGGCGCGCCCCGGGGGTCAGGTCCACGTGGTCGATCTTGGTGGCCTCGGCCCGGGCCGGTGAGAGCTGCAGGCGCTGGACGAGGGCCTCGTCAAAGAGCCCAGAGCCCCCGGTCAGGTTCCTGGCGAAGACCAGGTCCGCGCCGCGGACCAGCACCACGTCGGTGGTCTCATGGCCGATGTTCGCCAGCAGCACCGTGTCGTCTTCCACCACGCCGTAGCGGACGAAGGCGTTGTAGAGGCCGATGGAGGCCGGCGAGAACGCCTCGACGCTCCCCCCCGCGACCTCCACGCCGTCGGAGTGCCCCTCGAGCAGGGACTCCCGCGCCATGGCGAGCAGCACCACGTCCTCACCCTCGATCTCGGGGGGCCGCGGGAGCAGGTTGAAGTCCGAGGCCACCTCGGCGCCGGACTGATCCCCGATCTCCTGGACCTCGAAGCGCATGAGGTTGCGCAGCTGCCAGTCCGGGACGCCGGGCACGCGCGTGTAACGCACGTTCACCTCGCGGCCCGAGGCAGCGATCCGGGTCGCGCCCAGCTTGAAGTCCGCCTGCAGCGACGCCCAGCCCGAGTCCACGGTGCCGAGGTCGTTCTCGCCGGCGGCGTAGTTGGAGACATGGAACGTCCCCCCCTTCCACGCGCCGCGGATCGCGACAGCGGAACGCGCCCCGACGTCTGCTCCTGTACTTGTCTTCGCCATCAGCGCTCCTCTCCTTCCCCGGACCCGAGGCCCGCGGCGTATTCGTCCAGGCGCTTCACCAGGTCGACAGCGCCGTCATTCTTGAGCACCGTCGAGATCGCCTCGAGTCGCTGGCGCTCGAAGCGGTCGCTCTCCCCGAGCAGGCTCGCGAGCTCGGCCTCGATCTGGCCTGCGAACTCCCGAAACTGCGCCTCGGCCTCACCGGCTCCCTCGTACTCCTTGGCGAGGGAGAGCGCGTGCGCGAGCTTCTCCTCGAAGATGCCGGAGAGCCCGAAGAAGCGGGCACGCTCGAGCTCGCCCTCCAGCTCCTTCAGGGAGGCGCGGGCCTCGGCGCCGAGCTCGGCCTGGGCCACGATGGCGCGGTCCACGAGCCCCGCGTCGAAGGGCACGGTGCTCAGGAGGGTCTGCCACGTGGCGAGCGCCGCACCGCGGCTCCCGCGCTTGCGAAGCTCCCCCGCCTGGCGGGCCAGCCGCTCGGCCTGGATGCGCTCGTCGGAGAACTCCACCTGGACCTTGAGGGTCACGCCGGCGGGGACGCTCGCCCGCAGGACGGCGTCATCCCCCGAGGGCTTCGAGGAGAACCGCAGGGGCTCACTGCACGAGATCCGGACGAGGCCGGCGTCGGCTCCCAGGAGGAGGTCGGTGGCCTCGGAGAGCTCGAAGGAGGTCCCGTGCGCCACGTACCCGGCGGCCCCGAGGGTCGCGAGTCCCGTGGAGACGAGCTCCCCTTCGGCGCGCAGGACGAGCTCACCCGCCTCCTTGGGGGCGAGCTCCCACGTCCCGTCGCCTCCCCCGAGGGTGATCCCCACGCAATCCTGGGCCGCGCCAGCGCGGAGGATCCGCAGGGAGGAGACCCGCGGCTGATCCAGCGCAGAGAGCGAGACGGCGAGGGTCTCCCCGTCCGCCGCCATGCCCGCGATCGCCATGGACCACTCGTCATGTTCGCGGAGGCGCAGCCCCGCGGCGTCCGCTGGAAGCAGCGCCACGTCGTCCACGTCGAGGACGCTGGACTCCACGTCGCCGGCGTCGTCCTCGGGGCGCGGGGCGCCGCTGCCGTCGCCGCGCACCACGACGCTTGCCCGGTCCAACCCGCGCGGCGCGGTGCCCTTCAGCACCAGCTCCGTCCAGTCCTCGCTCCCCGGGAGCGCCTCGGACCACACCGTGACCGAGGGGCTCTCCTCGCCGGTGCCGGAGAACCGGAGCCCGAGCCTCGCGGCCGCACCCTGGTCGCCACGGACCTGGGCCACCGCCTGGACGCTCCGTGACGCGGCGCTGAGTCGAATGGGGTCGGAGGCGATGACCGCCACATCGCCACCGAAGAGCTCCGTGCGGATCCCGTTCCGTCCGCTCCGACGGGCGGCGCGCGAGGGATCCCAGAGGCCGGCGCGCGTCTCGTCGACGGTCCAGCCCTCGGACTTCTCGAAGGAGTAGCCCGCGCGAATCAGGTTGCCGGGGACCTCGGCCACCGCCATGGAGTTGCCCGAGGCCCGTGAGCCTTCGTCGGCCTTCTGGCCCATCCACCACCAGGCGCCGGCGCCAGCGAGGGCGAGGACCACCACGAGGATCGGCCCCAGCTTCGAGCTCTTGCGCGACCGCGCGAGGTCATCGGCCGTGATGACGAGGGACTCTTCCTGCTCCTCGGGCATCTCCATCGGGACCGGCGAGGGCACCGGAGCGGGCGCCGGGGGCGCCGCGGCCGGCATGGCCCGGGGGGCGGGTGCAGGGGCGGGCGCGGGGGCCGCCCGGCGCGTGGGCATCGGGGCGGCGGCCGGCTCCTCGAGCACCAGCTCCTCGGGCTCCTCCAGCATCAGCTCCTCGCCGCCGAACCCGCCGGGGTCCGGGGCCCCCTGGGCCTGATCCAGCAGTGTGAACTCCACCGCGCCCAGGGCGAACCGCCCGAGGTGCTGCAAGCCGGACTCGGACACCTTCTGACCGCCCACGAGGGTGCCGTTGGTGCTCCCGAGGTCACGGATCGTGACGCCCGCCGCGCTGACGATGACCTCCGCGTGCTTGCCCGAGACCGAGCCATCGGTCACCTGCAGGGAGTTCCCTGGCCGCCGTCCGACGGTGAATACGCCGCCCGCGGCGGCGTCGACGAGGATCGGGACGACCTCACCGCGGCGCTCGCCGGTCTCGAAGCGCAGGGCGTACTGATAGTCCATGTGGGGGTTCTGGGCTCAGGAGAGCGGGTCGAAGCGGGGGAGCGGCCTGGCACGGGCCTATCTCCAGGGGCCGTACAGGTTACCCGCCAGCCCCCGCCGCCTCACGATCTCCTTGGGTCAGGATCTGGCGGTTCCCGGTCGGTCAGAAGCCCGCTCGGCCGGGGCCGGAGCCCCCACGTCTGAGGCCCGGGGCCACCGGTCGCGGCTCCCCATGGAGACCCAGCGGCAGCCGGCCAGGATGAGGTGATCGGTCACGGGAACGCCGAGCAAGCGTCCGGCTCGGACCAGGCGCAGGGAGACGCTCCAATCCTGCGGGCTCGGCTCGGGATCGCCAGAAGGGTGATTATGGGCCAGCAGGAGGGAGGCTCCGCCCAATCGAAGCGCCGGACGGAAGACCTCCCTGGGGTGGACGAGGGCCGCGTCGAGGGTGCCGCGGCTGACCTCCTCGTTGCCGATGACCCTGCGGCGCACGTCGAGGACCAGGACCCGAAAGGACTCCACCTCGAGGCCTCGCAACTCGGGCGCGAGCAACCGAACGGCGTCCGCGGGCCGGCGGACATGGGCCCCACTGCCGGCCCCCGCCCGCTCCACTTCTCTACCCAGTTCGAACATCGCGGCGAGCCGCTGCGCCTGGGATCGAGTCAATCCGCACTCCGCCGCGAGGCTCGCCGGCCCGAGCCGGGCGACCCGGGCCAGTCCCAGGTCCGTGATCGCCTGGGCCAGGGTTCGCTGGCGGCGCTCGGTGAGCCGACCTGCGGCGCGACCAGTCAGGCGCGCCGCCCGCGTGGAGGCGGCCCAGCCTGAGCGGTGGTGCCCCGTGGAGTCGCGTCCCGTCTGTCCCAAGAAAATGCGCTCCGCGGTGTCCGCCTGCAGCGACGGGAGGCCCGACCGTTTGGGCCCCCTTCGCCGGAGTTTCCGTCGCCGGAGTTTCCGTCGTCCGAGGTTCCGTCGTCCGAGGTTGCGTCGTCCGGGCTCCAGCGGTGAAGGAGCCGCCAGTTCAGCAGGGGTGGGACGATCGAAGCGCCGACGGGTGACGCCCCGCGACCGACGTGAACCCAGCTCAGCGGGCCAGGGAGTCCGCGAGGTCGCCGAGGACCGCCTCGAGGTCCACCAGCGTTCGCTCCTTGAAGTGGGCGGCGGCCCCCTCCACCCCACCCTCGCGGCAGGCGCCGATCATCGAGAAGACGAGGTCGGGGCCGTACTGGGCCGAGAGGTGGTCCACGAAGGCCAGGGCCTGGTCGTAGGCTCGCGCGACCTCCGCGCGATCCTCCCACCCCACGAGGTTCCCGTTCAGACGCGCCAGGGGGAACAGCGCAGCCGTCGCGAGCCGGGCCCTGGCGACGCCCACGTCGCTGGCGCGGCGCGCAGGCTCCTCGAGCCACTGGGCCACCCCCTCGTTCAGCCAGGCAGGGACCTTGGCGCCGCCGATGGAATGGGTGAACGCGTGCGCGGTCTCGTGGCGCAGCACGCCCTTCACACGCGCGAAGCGAAGCTCGCTCCGCAGGTCCTCCACCGGCACGCGGATCTTGCCGTCGAACACGCCCCCGGCCCAGTCGCCGAGCCCGGTGACCTTGTCGAAGCCCTCGGCGTCGTAGAGGACGACCTCGATGCGCCCCTCCCCCGCCTCCACCGGCCTGCGCCGGAACTGCTCACCGAACTCCTGGTAGGTGTCCTCGAGGAGGACCTTGAGCCGGTCGACGCCGTCGGTCACGCCGTCCCGCGAGCCGTCATAGCGGAAGGTGAAGTGGAGGGTCGGCTCGACCACGAAGTCTCGCTCCTCGTCTCGAATCCGCCGGTGGCGCTCCAGCAGCTCCTCGATCAGCGCGCGCCGGTCCGGGTCGTCGATCCGATCGAGCGCCGCCTCGAAGTCCTCGACCGCGGCGGCCGGCCCCCCCTTACCCGCGCGGGCCCGGCGGAGGTAGGCCTCACCGAGGTTGGCCCCGAAGGTGAGCACGTCCGGGCGCGCCGTCGCCGCCTCCTCGAGCCAATCGATCGCCTCGTCGAAGCGGCCATCCTCGAGCGCCGCAATGGCCTGATCGTTCAGGTCGTAGGGCCGCTCGTCGATGGCCACCGGCTCGCTCACCGGATCGGGGCCTGACGCCGCCACCTCGGGGGCCGGGGCCGGGGCCGCGAGCGCCGGCCGGACCGGCGTCTCTGGCTCCCCCTCCGTCCAGCCCCCGGGGAAGAGCGACAGCGCCTTGAGGGCGACGGCCCCGAGTAAGGCCGCGACGAACAAGGCCAGCACCACCCAGGCGCCGCGCCCCTCGCGTGACGGGTGAGCCTCCGGGTGTTCGTTCTTCACGGCGTGCATGTCGGTGAGGACGACCCTGGCGTCGAATCCTTCCCAGGTTGCCCCACGCCGCGGTCCGCCAGGAGCGCGGGGAACGGAGCGTAGACCGCGGGGTAGCCGAGGGAGCGCTCGACCTCCCGGATGCGCGCGAGGAAGCGCTCATGGGTGGCCTCCAGCGCGTCCTGCATGGAGGGGTCGCAGAAGTACGTCCGGCACCCCAGGGGCCGGGCCTCCCGCGCGGTGCACTTGCCCGCGACGTGGTACGGGCAGCGCCCCTCCGCCTCGGGTGCGGGGGCCTCCGGGAGCGTCGCTGCGGCGTGGTCCGCCTCGAGCCCGGTGGAGTAGAGGACATGATCCGCCTCCTCGAAGCGGCAGCAGATCCCGCGGGCGAGGCACACCGGCCGGACCGCGTCCAGGAGCTCGTCCAGCTCCGCGTAGATCTCCGCGAGCTGCCGGGCTCCCTCGCGGCGCTGTTCCTCTGTGGGCTCCACCCGGATCCCCGGGCAGGTCGCCCGCGCGCGCTCGAAGCCGTCCTCGGTCCCCATGACCGACGGCCAGTACGGGAAGGACTTGCAGTGCTCGGGCCGGGCCCCGTAGACGGAGCAGTGGTTGCTCCCCTCGAGGAGCGTGCACCGGCCACCGTCTCCCTCGCTCCGCTCCCGGAGCGCCTCGCGCATCACGCCGGGGTCGCCTGGATCCGGGACCGTCCGGACGTGCCGCTCACGGAACGCCTCCGCGGTCATGTCGAGCGCCGCCGCCATGGCCTCGGCCTCGCCTTCGGCCAGCCAGACGTACCCCTCCCCCCCGGTGCAGCAGCGCCCGCAGCGGTGACAGGAGAACTGGAAGGGCACGACCCCCTCCAGTCCGGGATCGACCCCTTGCTCTTCGCCGGGGGCCTCGGGCTGCGCGCGATCGGTCAACCGATCACCCTCTCCGCTTGGAGCGGCCGGTGGACTTCACCCGGCGGCGACCGCGCCCGTCGCTGGCCGACGCCTTGAAGTCCAGGCTCTCCGCGCCCTGGACCTGCTCCTCGATGTCGGTCACCAGCTCGGGCCAGTCCTGGTACCGGAGGTCCGCCTCCTTCGACATCATCTTCTCGATGAAGTAATGCAGGTAGGGCGAGTGCCCGCGGCCCTTCAGCTCGGGGGACGAGAGCTTCTCCATGACGTGCTGGCGCAGCACGGCCTCGTTCTCATCCCCGTCGAAGGGGAGCTTGCCGATGGTCAGCTGGTAGAGCGTGACCCCGAGGGCGTAGATATCACTGCGGATGTCCGCGCTCGCGCCCCCCTCGGCCTGCTCGGGGGAGAGGTACTGGGCCGTACCGCGGGCCGTACCCTCGCCGTCCTTGGCGTCCTGGGCGGCGCAGAAGCCGAGGTCGATCAGCTTCACCCGCCCCGAGTCCGTCAGCATGATGTTGCCCGGCTTGACGTCCCGGTGGACGAGCCCCTCGGTCGCCATGTAGGCGAGCACCTCGGCCACCTCGAGGACGATCTTGAATGCGGAGTCCTCCTGGAAGAGGTGTCCATCATCCAGGTACTCGAGCAGGGTCCGGCCCTCGACCACCTCCATGCGGGACAGGAGCTGATCCTGCGATTTGGCGGGCCCGAAGCCCTTCACGAGGCCAGGGTGATCGAGGCGCTGGAGCAGCCGCGCCTCGTCCACGAACGCCTTCACCTCGACGGGGTTGGAGGCGTAGCTCGACTCCAGGATCTTCAGGGCCACCTGGCGACCGGTCTTTTTTTCCCGGGCCCGGAAGACCCGGGCGGTCCCGCCCACACCCAGGGAGGCCAGCACCTCGTGGCCGGTGACCTCCGGGCGCTCGCCGGCGTCGGTCCGGATCATCCGATCCACCCGCTCCTCGTCCCATCCGGGGAGCGAGAGGAGCAACTCCGGGAGGGCCACACCGTCCTTCAGGCGCGCCAGGAGCGGCTCTGCCTGCTCACGCTCCAGGTGGCCGTGGTGAACGAGCTTGACGAGGAATCTGAAGTCGTCTTCGGAGGACATGGAGGGGTCAGTCTAGGCCTCGCCCCCCGGCCGGGCACGCCGCGCGTCCCGCTTCCGGACGAGAAGCCCGGCGGGGGGTGCGTCAGATCGGGCTTGGCGCAGTCTTGCGTCAAGATCGGTGCCTCCGATCGACGAACTACCGGTTCCACGCCCTGCCGTGCCGCTTCCCCCTCGCCCATCCCCTCCCACCGTGTCCAGTACTGCTCCCGAACGTAGCTTCTATCGCTACTTCGACCTCGCGGACTGCTTCGTGCAGATCCTCGCGCTGGACGAGGGGGCGCTCACCCTGCGGGACCGCCCCGGGCTGGGCCGAGCGGGCTACCGGAAGATGGTGATCGAGGCGTGCATGCCCGAGTTCCGCGGCGACCTCGAGGGCCGCCTGGAGCGCCTGTTCCCGGACGACCCCCTGATGGTCGAGGACCTCCTCTATCAGCTGTGCGTTGAGGTCAACCCCGGGCTGGACATCCACGAGGTCCGCTTGACCGTGGACGCCGCCGCGGCCGCGAGGCCCCAGGCCGCCAGCGCGGGCGAAGGAGACCAGGCCCGGGAGGCCCTCCTGGAGCACCTCCGCGGGGTCGCCAGGACCCTGGGCCGAGATCTCAAGCGGGACGTCCTCGGGCAGGACCGCGCCATCGAGAGCGTCGCCCGCGCCGTCCGCGCGTGCGCCGCGGGGCTCGGAGAAACCGGCCGCCCCCTGGCGTCCTTCCTCTTCCCTGGCAGGACCGGCACGGGCAAGACCGAGCTCGCACGCCGCATGGCGGAGCGCCTGTTCGCCCGCGGCGAGAACAAGGGGCTGGTTCGCATCGACTGCTCCGAATTCGCCCTCGCCCACGAGTACTCGAAGCTCATCGGCTCGCCCCCCGGGTACGTCGGCCATGACGACGGCGGCCAGCTGACCGACGCGGTCGCCGCCGAGCCCGAGTGCGTGGTCCTCTTCGACGAGGTCGAGAAGGCCCACCCGAAGCTGCACAACCTGATGCTCCAGATCCTCGAGGAGGGCGCCCTGACGGACAGCAAGGGCCGCCGCGTCTCCTTCGAGCGGACCATCGTGGTCATGACCTCCAACTGCGGCGCCGAGGAGGTCACCTCGGCGACCCGGGCGGTCGGCTTCGGCGGCACCCCCACCATCGGTCGCGCCGCCCTCGAAGTCATCACCGAGGACGCCCTTGCCAGGACCTTCTCCCCGGAGTTCCTCGGCCGTATCGGCGACATCGTCGTCTTCGACGAGCTCTCACGCCAGACGGTGGAGCGCGTCGCCCAGAAAAAGCTCGCCGAGCTGGCAGAACGAGGCGCTGGTCGCGGCATGCGGGTCCGCTTCACGCGGGCCGTGGCCAGCTGGGTCGCCGGGCGCGGGTTCCGCCCCGAGTGTGGTGCCCGTGAGCTTCGGCGCGTCATCCAGCGCGAGATCGAGCCGCGGCTCTCCGACGTGCTGCTCTCCGGCAGCGGGGACGAGGTCGTCGTCCGCGCGCGCGGCGGCGAGCTTCGCTTCGACGCCGCCTGAGCGTCGCGCCCCGGGACACTCCAGCGCGACGGCGCGGCCCCTCGCCTGCTAGGGTGTCGGCCATGAAGCTCCGCCTCCTCGCCCCCGCGGTCAGCGCCGCCCTCCTGGCCCTGTGCTCCTGCAGCACGTCGCGCTGGTCCCAGCCCGTGACCGACCCGGCCACGCCGCTGGCCCTCGAGGGGCTCTCGGTCCTCCCCCCCCAGGGCACGAACTGGTATGTGGTGGCGGAGGATGATCGCAACCTCGTCTTCGCCCGCAAGTACGCCGATGAGGCGGTCTCCACCCTCGCCTCCGCCTCCACCGGCGAGTCCGAGGTCACCTTCGCCTCCCCGGCGGGGTTCCTCCGACACGTGGAGCGTGTGCTGACCGACGGTCGTGACCAGGAGCGCGCGATCGGCGCCACCTGCGAGGCGCGGCTCACCCGCCGCCACGGGGACTTCTGCGTGGAGTACACCGAGACCTTCCTGGACCGGGGCGCCCCCTCGGCCGAGGGGCGCACCCTCAGGGTCGAGAACCGGGGGTGCTGGTTCCTCCACCCCGAGGACACCGGGCGCTCCGTCGTCCTGCTCTATTCGACGCGGCGCCCGTCCACGGAGCCCAAGGGCAGCGGCGCGGCGGCGGAGCGGTTCTTCTCCGGGATCCGCCTCGCGCCCCCGGGCTGAGCCGGGCCGACCGCGAGCCTCGCCCTGAAGACCGCGCAGGGCGCGGCCTCGGATCCACACAAGAGAGCCAGCAGGGGCCGCCCGGGCGAGAGCCGGGGGGCGTAGAGTGTTCGGCCCTGACCCGGCCGGCCCGGCTCCATCGGACCGCAGGTCAGGGGCGCGTCTCGCCCCGGGGTCTCCCCCCCCGGCCCACGCCAACATGACCACCGACCCCAGAATCCAGCGGGAGATCTCCCGAAGGCGGACCTTCGCGATCATCTCGCACCCCGACGCGGGCAAGACGACCCTCACGGAGAAGCTGCTGCTGTACTCGGGCGTGGTGCAGAGCGCGGGCCTGGTGAAGAACCGCAAGGGCAAGCTCGCCACCTCCGACTGGATGGGCATGGAGCAAGCGAGGGGGATCTCCATCACCTCCTCCGCGATGCAGTTCCAGTACCGCGGACACGTGATCAACGTCCTGGACACCCCGGGACACGAGGACTTCAGCGAGGACACCTTCCGGACGCTGACCGCCGCCGACTCGGCGATCATGGTCCTCGACGCCAGCAAGGGCGTCGAAGCCCAGACCCGCAAGCTGTTCGAGGTCTGCCGCCTGCGGGGCATCCCGATCCTCACCTTCGTCAACAAGCTCGACCTCCCCGGGCGCGATCCCCTGGACCTCATGGCCGAGGTCGAGGAGGCCCTGGGCATCCAGAGCTCCGCGATGAACTGGCCCGTGGGCTCAGGGCGCGGCTTCCGAGGGGTGGTGGACCGGCGGACCGGCGAGCTCATGCTCTTCGAGAAGACCGCCGCCGGCGGCAGCCAGAAGTCCGAGGTGGAGCGGATCCCGCTGGACTCCCCCATCGCGGAGGAGCGGCTCGGCGCCGAAGAGGTCGCCCGCGTGCGGGACGAGCTCGAGCTCCTCGAGGTGGCCGGGAACGAGATGGAGCTGGACCGCTTCCTGCGCGGGGAGGTCACGCCCACCTTCTTCGGCTCGGCGCTGACCAACTTCGGCCTGGAGCCGTTCTTCGACGCCTTCGTCGAGCTCGCGCCCGCCCCTTCTGGCCGCATGGTGGACGAGGACGGCGGCGAGGAGGTCATGCGCGAGGCGGACGAGCCCTTCAGCGCGTTCATCTTCAAAATCCAGGCGAACATGGACCCGCGGCACCGGGACTGCGTGTCCTTCATGCGCATCTGCTCGGGGCGCTACACCCCCGACCTCCAGGTCAACCACCGGCGCCTCGGCAAGAAGGTCCGCCTCGCCCGCCCCCAGAGCATCGTCGCCAAGGAGCGCCACTCCATCGAGGAGGCCTTCGCCGGCGACGTGGTGGGCCTCGTCGGCAAGGGCCTCTACCAGATCGGCGACACCCTCTCCGACACGGTCGGCTTCGCGCACAAGCCCCTGCCCCAGTTCCAGCCCGAGCTGTTCGCGCGCATCGCGCCGCTCACCACCTCGGACCGCAAGAAGTTCGACAAGGGCATGAAGAACCTCATCACGGAGGGGGCCGTCCAGCAGCTGTGGCCCGACGTCGGGCCCAAGGAGCCCCTGATCGGCGCGGTGGGCGCCCTGCAGTTCGAGTCCCTTCAGTACCGGCTCAAGGACGAGTACGCCGTGGAGACCCGGCTCACCGCGCTCCCCTACTCGTCGAGCGCCTGGGTCTCCGGGGACGAGGACTCGTTCAAGGCGCCGACCAACTCACTCCTGGCCCGGGACGACCGCGGCCGCCGGGTGATTCTCTTCGTGAGCGACCTCGACAAGCGCATCGCGACGCAGCAGAACCCCGACCACGAGCTCCTGAACTTCGCCTGAGGGACCGGCCCCCCCGGGCCGCTCAGGAGTCGTCCTCGTCCCAGTAGCCCAGCTGGTCCACGGGGACGAGGACGCTGGTGACCACGTTGGCCGAGTGGGCGGTGACCCGCTTCAGGTACCGATAGGCGAGCGCGCCAGTGGCCGCCGCGCCCCCGGGCCCGTCCCCCGCGATGATGGCCTCGATCTGCTCGTCGCATCGGCGGCACACGGCGTCGGCGTCCTGCCCGAAGGCGCGGGCCGCGACCTCGTCCTCCGTGTCGTAGATGTTCCGCGCCTTCGCGAGCATCCGGGAGATCCGGTCCCGCAGCTCGATCAGGTCCTCCCTGTATCCCGCGGGGACTTCCCCGCCGAAGGCCCCGAGCTCGAACAGGTTCTTGGCGTAGTCGCCGATACGCTCCGCGTCACGGACGATGCTCATCATCGCCAGGTGCCCGCCGACGCCCTCCGCGCCGAACGCGGTGAGGTGCGTGAGGATGCGCCGCCGGATCCGCCGCTCATTGCTGTTGATCCGCTTGTCGGTCCCCCAGATGTCGCTCCGGATGGAGTCCGCGTCCGTCCCGCCGAGCAGCGCCCCGGTCGCGAGGTCGAAGATGTGCCGACCGTCTTCGAGCATCTGGCCGAAGTAGCGGATGATCTCGTCCGCGCTGTCGGCGCTCTCCTGAATTCGCTTGAGCCAGTGGAACATCGGTAGGGATCTCGGGGGAATTTGGGGACTGGGCGCGCGGCGCCGTCAGAAGAGCACGATCCCGAGCAGCGGGATCAAGATGAAGGTCACCACCACGTAGCCAACCACGTAGAGCTTGCTGCGGACCGCGGCGATCGCGAGGCCGCGGGCCATGTTGATGGGGATCCGGCGGACCGCGGCGAAGGGCAAGACCAGCGAGACCGACATGGTGTTGAAGATCATGTGCACCAGCGCGATCTTCAGGCCCTCTAGATCCGTGGCGAGCGATGCCATGAAGGCCGTGATCGTGGTGCCGACGTTGGCGCCCAGCATGAGCGGGAAGGCGTTCTCGAGGGAGAGCACGCCGGAGGAGCACAGGGGCACCAGCAGCGACGTCGTGATGCTCGACGACTGCACGGAGATCGTGATCAGGGCGCCTGCGGTGACCGCCAGGAGTCCCGACCTTCTCACCGCGGCGTTCAGCGCCTGCTCGGCGCGGCCGGCCATGACCTTCCGCATCACACGAGTGATCGTGGTCAGGGAGACGAGGACCAGACCCAGCCCGGAGATCAGCAGCAGGACCGAGAGCAGCGTCCCCCCCGCGCCAAGGGACTCATAGCCGTCCCTGACGACCCCCGCCCCCGCCTTGACCGCGCTCTTGATCGGGCTATCCAGCTTCCCGCCTGCCTCCCCCACCGGGAGCTTGTCCGCGATCAGCGAGGCCGTCTTCGCAAGGAAGCCGGTGGCGATCTCGACGGGCAAGAAGATCGCCACGGCCAGCAGGTTGAAGAAGTCGTGCGCCGTCGCGGCGGCGAAGGCCCGGCGGAACTCGGTGCGCCGCGCGACGCTGCCGAGGGAGACGAGCGTGTTCGTGATCGTCGTCCCGACGTTGGCGCCCAGGATCATCGGCACCGCAGCCTCAAGGCTGACGGTCCCGGACCCCACGAGCGCGACGATTGTCGACGTGGTCACAGAGGAGGACTGGACGAGGACGGTGGCGAGGATGCCCGCCGCCAGTCCGGCGAAGGGATTGGAAACGCCGTCGAAGAGGCCCTCCGCGGCGCCGGCGCCGGCCAGCTTGATCCCGCTCTCCAGGAGCTTGATGGCCACGAGGAACAGGTAGAGCAGCCCCATCAGCAACACGACCCGGAGCGCGATGGCCTGCGCTTCGCCGAGGGACGGCGTTCTTGACGGAGGGGACTGGGTCACGGCTGGAACATCGGCGAGAGAATACCCGAGACGTGGCTCCCCCTCCTCCTATTCCTACGGCACTGCGAGGGACTTTCCTCCTCAGGGTCGGACGCCCCCCTGATCGCCTCCGTCCGCTGGCTCGATAGAGTGACCCCCATGCACCGCGCCCTCAACCTCCTGCTCTTGATACCGCTCCACGCTCCGCCCCAGCCCCTGGCTGCGCCCTCGTGGGCCCGGGGCACCGATGCCCCCCCCCTGGTCCAGGAAGCGCCCCAGTCACGGGTCGACGCCCGCAGATTCATCACCTCGCGGCGCAGCGAGGTCCAGCTCCCGCTACCCGAGGAGACCGACTCGTTCTTCTTCGTGGTCTACGGCGACCGCACCGGCGGCCCGGATGCGGGGGTGGAGATCCTCCGCGCGGCGGTGGACGAGACCAACCTGCTCGGGCCCGACCTCGTGATGACCGTCGGGGACCTGATCCAGGGCTACAACACCCCCGCGCCCTGGATGGCGCAGATGCGTGAGTTCCGGGAGGCGATGTCCGGTCTCCGCGCGCCGTGGTTCCCCGTCGCGGGCAACCACGACGTCTACTACCGCGGGCCCGCGGGAACGCCGCCGCCCGCGGAGGAGCACGAGGGCCGCTACGAGATGCACTTCGGGCCGCTCTGGTACGCCTTCAAGCACAAGAGCGCGTGGTTCATCGTGCTCTACACCGACGAGCCCAACCCCGAGACCGGGGAGCGGAACTTCAACAAGGCCGAGTGCCAGACCATGAGTCCGGAGCAGCTCGCCTGGCTGGATGACACCCTGGAGGTCACCAAGGACGCCGAGCACGTGTTCGTCTTCTGCCACCACCCGCGCTGGATCGGCGGCAAGTACGGCAACGACTGGGACAAGGTCCACCGCCGGCTGGTGGCGGCGGGGAACGTGAAGGGGGTCTTCGGCGGGCACATCCACCGGATGAGGTACGACCCGCGCGACGGGATCGAGTACTTCGCCCTGGCGACCGTCGGCGGGCACCAGGGGGGCGCGGTGCCCGAGGCCGGTTACCTGCACTGCTATGACCTGGTCACGGTCCGGCCTGACCGCATCGAGCGGGCGACCCTCCCCGTGGGTGCGGCGATGGACCCGCGGGAGATCACAGGCGAGGTGAGCGCGGAGGCGCCCCGCCTCACCCGGGTGGTCCCCGCGGTGAGCGGCCCCATCGCCATTGAGCCCGACGGGAGCGTGAACACGGAGATCGAGGTGACCCTGCAGAACCCGGTGTCGCGCCCGGTGGACATGGAGCTGCGCCTCACCTCCGCCGACCCGCGCTGGCGATTCACTCCGGACCACGCCCATGGCCGCATACCGCCCCGCGGGACGAGGACCGTCAAGCTCCGACTGGAACACGCGCCCGGGACGATCGACGCGGCCTTCCAGGCGCCCTCCCTCTCGGTGGGCTTCGACTACCTGACCGACACGGCGCGCTTCGCCATCCCGGTCCGCGACCACGCGCTGCCCCTGGACGTGTCCTCGCTCCCGCCCATCCCTCGCCCCGCCTCCGAGCGCGTCCTGCAGCTGACCGGCGCGGCCCACGCGTCGGTGGGCGCGGCCGCGGTCCCGCTCCCCGACGGCCCCTTCACCGTCGAGGCGTGGGTCCGGGCGCGGGCCTTCGCGGCGCGCCAGGGGCTGGTCTGCCGCACCGAGAACTCGGAGTACGGCCTGTTCGCCGACGGCGGCCGGCTGAGCTTCTCCGTCCACCTCGACGGGGCCTACGCCAAGGCCAGGGCCCCGGAGCAGACGATCATGACCCCGGGGACCTGGCACCACGTGGCCGGGGTGTTCGACGGGGAGGAGATCCGGGTCTACCTGGACGGCGCCGTCGTCGGGCGCGCCGGCGCCAGGGGCAAGCGCACGCCCAACCAGCTCCCCCTGATCGTCGGCGGCGACGTCCTCGCCAGCGGCGGCGCCACCTCGACCCTGGACGGTGACATCGACGAGGTGCGGCTCTCCCGGGGCGCCCGCTACCCCGCCGAGGGGTTCACGCCGCTGCGGCGCCATGTCCTGGACGAGCAGACCGTGCTCCTGCTCCCGATGGACGGCGCCCTGGGGCCTCACCTCCGCGGCGGGCAGGCGGCGGGAGCCACGATGAAGGCGGGCGCGAGGCTGATCCAGGACTGAGTGGACGGACCAGGTGCGGCGAGGGGCGGGCCGGGGCCTTATGCTCTCGGTCGTGAAGTCTCGCCACCCCATGTCCGCGTCTCGCCCCCTCCTCCTCGCCGCCTCTCTGTCCTGGGCGTTCCTCGCCGGCCCCGCCCCGGCCGCCGGGGCCCACTCCGGTCCAACGACGAGGGGCGCTGTGAGCGCGCCCGAGGACCCAGCGGCTCGGATCGCCGGTCCGCTCGCCGAGGAGGGCGCCGCGCTCCACGGGGCTGCCGGCCTGGTCTCGTTCGCCGATCTGGATGAGGTGCTCATCTGGCGGGACGGGCGGAGCCCCAACGGCAAGCAAGCCCTCGGCCAGCTCCTCGAGCTCCGGATCCTCGACTCGATGGCCCGAGCTGAGGGGCTCGAGATCACCGACGCGGCCCTCCGCGCCCGCTTCGACGAGCTCGACGCCCTGGCGCGACAGGGCGGCGCCGAGGATGGCCTCGCCGCGGACATCGCGGCCAGGGGCATCGCGCCCGCCGAGTTCCGCGAGTATCTCCGCCTCGCCATGATCCACGAGGCGTTGACCCGCAAGGCCCTCGGCCTCGCCGACGACGCGCCGCTGACCGCGGACCAGCAGCAGCTCTGGCTCCAGTCCACGCTCACCGAGCGGGGGGTGACCGAGAAGGCCCACCCCTGGCCCGACGGGGTCGTCTGCGTCTCGGGGGACGTGACCATCACACGCCAGCAGTTCGGCGGCCACCTCCGCAGCCAGGTTGACGACGAGGACAAGCGCAACGTCCTCTACCTCATCCTGCTCGAGCGCGCCGTCCGCGCCCGCATGCCGGAGGTCACTCAGGAGGGGTTCACGCTGGCCCTGGACCGCGAGGTCGAGCGCCGGGCCGCCGAGGTCGCCGCGGACCCCCGGTACAAGGGCGCCTCCTACGAGCAGCTCCTCGACGCCCGCGGCCTCTCCATCGAGGCGGTCCGTCGAGACCCGGCGATCCGCGCCGCCGCCCTGGCCCACGAGGCCGTCGACCGCGCCCACGACGACGAGAGCCTCAAGGCCGTCTACGCCGCCGAACGCGAGTACTTCGACGGCCTCTTCGGCGAGTCCGTGGAGGTCCGCGTCTGCTTCCGGAACGCCTCGCCCCGGGAGGACGACCCCCTGCGCCCTTCCTTCGCCAAGGTGGAGGCGGAGATGGCCCAGATGCTCGCGGCCATCGAAGCCCCCGCTGACTTCGCGCGCGTGATCGAGATTCACAGCGAGGACCGGACGACCCGGGATGAGGGCGGCCTCGTGGGCCGCTTCACCCGTGGCACCCCCGGCGTCCCCGAGCCCCTGCGCGAGGCGACCTTCGCCGAGCTGGCTCGCCTGGGCGGGAAGCTCGGACCGGAGGGCGCCCTGATCGGGCCGATCCGGCTCCAGAACGGGGTCATCCTCGCCCAGCTGTCCAATCGGCTCCCCGCCCCCACCTGGGAGACCATGGGCCAGCACGTCCACCGCGAGCTGCGGCGGCGCTTCCTCGAGGAGTCGCTCTCGCGCGACTCCGTCATCACCTACCTCGACTCCAAGTGAGCGTCCCCCCCATGTTCATCGGTGCACCCAGATGTTGATCGGAGAAGTCGTCGGCAGCGTCGTCTCGACCCGCAAGGACGAGCAGCTCGAGAGCTTCAAGCTCCTCGTGGTCCAGGTCCGTGACCATTCCAATCAACCCAAGGACCAGTACGTCGTAGCCGTGGACGCGGTCGGCGCGGGCACCGGGGACCTGGTGCTCTACGCGACCGGCTCCTCCGCGCGGCAGACGACCACCACCAAGGACAAGCCCTGTGACGCCGTCGTCATGGCCATCGTCGACTCCTGGGACGTGGGCGGCGACAACGTCTACGAGAAGTGGAGCAGCTGAGCGCGCCATGTACCTCGGCAGAGTCACAGGTCGCCTGGTCGCCACCGTCCGCTACGAGGGGATGGACGACGTGAAGCTCCAGCTCCTCGAGCCCCTGGACGAGGCGGGGACGCCCACCGGGGAGCAGCTGGTGGCAGCCTGCGCGCTCTCCGTGGGGCCCGGGGACCTCGTGCACTACATCGACGGGCGCGAGGCGGCCCTCGCGCTCCCCGACGAGACGTTCGTCCCGGTGGACGTCGCGATCACGGGCTTCGTGGAGCAGGCCGACGTCAACGGCGTCGAGCTGCCCCTGGATCGCCCCGGGGCCGGAGGGCAGGGATGATCCTCGCCGAGGTGATCGGGACGGTGGTCTCGCCGTCCGAGCAGGTGCGCGCCCTCGACGGCCGCAAGCTCCTCGTGGTCCGGCCGGTCCAACCCGCCGGGGCCGCCGTCGGCCCCAAGCCGCGGGTCGCCGTGGACACGATCGGGGCCGGCGTCGGCGACCGCGTCCTCGTCATCGACGAGGGCAACTCGGGGCGCCAGATCCTCGCGGCGCCAGACGCGCCGGTGAAGACCCTCATCATCGGCTTCGTCGACGAGGTCGAGCTCGGGGGTGAGCGGGTCTACGACCACGGAGCCGAGCGATGAGCGCGCGGACCTGGAGCGAGGAGGAGTCGCGGCTCCGCACGGCGATCTGCCGGGTGGGCAAGCTCTCCTATGATCGGAACTACATCGTCGGCGCGGACGGGAACATCAGCGCCCGCATGAGCGATGGGACGATCCTGATCACGCCCACAGGGGCCATGAAGGGCTTCCTCGAGCCCGTCCATATCGCCCACGTGGACATGACCGGCCGCGCCCTCGACGACGGGCCGAAGCCGTCCAGCGAGGTGGGTATCCACCTGGTCAGCTACCAGGAGCGTCCGGACTGCAAGGCGATCTGCCACGCCCATCCCCCCCACGCCGTCGCGCTGACCATCGCCGGCGTGGACCTGCAGACGCCGATCATCCCGGAGATCATCGTGACCATCGGCGGCATCCCCACCGCCCCGTTCGGCACTCCCGGGACCCCGGAGCTGCCGGAGACGATCCGGGACCTCGTCCGCTGCTCGGACGTGATGATGATGCAGAACCACGGGTCGGTCACCCTCGGCACCAACCTGATGGACGCCTACAAGAAGCTCGACATGCTCGAGCACACCGCCAAGATCCTGTGGCTCGCCCACGTGGCCAAGGGCGGGCTCGAGCCCCTGGCGCCGGACCTGGTGGAGAAGATGCTCGCGACACGCTCGCAGCTCGGGATCACGACGCGGAACACCCTCGAGAACCAGTGCGGCATCGACCCCAACGGTTGATCCCTGCCTCCCCGATCAACGACAGCGCCCGCGCTCCTCTCGGAGCGCGGGCGCTGCTCTAATCTCTGGTCTCCGCGGGCGCGGAGCGCGCCGTCAGTAGACGGTGACCTCGGCCCACTTGGACCGGGCCACGCCGCCCGCCGCGGCGGCGTCGCGGACGTTCCACTGCATCCAGAACTGGGTCCCGACCAGGGCAGGGTCCGCCGGGATGGCCGCGTTCCAGGTGCCGAAGCCCTGGCCGCCGCCCACGCCGGAGAGCTGGGTACGGAAGGCGACGCGGCTCGGGGAGCGGTTGATGACGCCTCCGATGGAGCCGCCGCCGCCAGCCCCGGGGGCCTGGTCACGCATCGCGAGGATCGCGGGGGCCCCGCCGAGGGCCTCGGTCACGGCCACGCGGAACTGCCCGTTGCCCACCTTGGGGGGCGAGAAGGCGAGCATCTGGGGCTCACTGCCGCCCGTCCCCGCACGGCCGTTGCCCACGAGGGTCGCCGCGGGGCCCATCTCGCTCCGCAGCAGCGGGCGGTCGAAGGGGGGAAGCTCCGCCGCCACGCGGGGGTCGGTCAGCCCGCCGCGGATGAACGCCTCGATGGTCGAGGCGGTCCCCGGCGAGAAGAACACGTTGTTGACCAGCGGGTCCTTGTTGTCGAGGAACGGGCCCGCGCCCTGGTTGTAGATGAACACCGCCAGGAACAGGTTGGCCCAGGCGGGGTCACCGTTGTGGAAGTAGCGCGTGCGCAGGTCGGCGTTCCGCAGGGTGGGCACCTTGAACTTGCCGCGGTCCGAGAAGTTGCCCGTGACGCCCTGGCGCCCGTTGTCCTCGGCGATGTCGCGGATGCCGATGTTGCGGTACGTGCCGTCCGAGAAGAGCGGCGGCGTGTGGCACTGGGAGCAGCGCAGGCCCCCCGACATGAACAGGCTGAGTCCCTGGAGCTCCGTGGAGTTGAGCGCGCCGGACACTCCGTTCTGGTAGAGGTCCCAGGGGGTCTGGTCGGGGTGCAGCGTCCGCTGGTAGGTGGCGAGGGCGAAGCCGATCCGCTCGGCGGTGATCGCCGGGTCGCCGAAGGCGTTCTCGAAGAGGTCGGGGTAGGACGGGTCGACGGCCAGCGCCGCGGCGAGGTCGGGGTTCAGGTTGGCGGCCAGCGCCAGGGGCTGGACCTGCTCGAGCTTGGACCTCACGTCGGCCCAGGTGCGCCCCTCGTCGGCCATCTCCACGAAGGAGAGGATCGGGCCCACCGCCTGGGACTCGAGCGCGCCACCGCTCGGGATGCTGACCTGACCGGTCTCGGGGTTGATGAAGGTCGAGGTGGCGCGGCCGTCCCAGAAGAGCTCGTCGAAGAACGCGGCGCCGATGGGCGACGGCGACCGTCGGCCGGTGACCTGGGGGGAGAACCCGAAGGTGGCGTCGGGCGTCAGGTTGCCGCTCGAGTCCGCGAGCCGCACGCCCGCCGAGGCGAAGCGGTCGTCGGAGTCTCCGTAGACCCCGTTGAGTCCGGGATGCCGGCTCCCCATGTCCAAGCGAGGATCGGAGCCGCCGGCGCTCGGGATGTGGCAGGTGCCACAGGCCACCGTGTTGTCCGAGGACAGCTGCTCGTCCCAGAAGAGCGCCTTGCCGAGGATTCGCTTCTCCTCGGTGATCGGGTTCTCCGGCGGGAAGGGCGGCGCTGGCAGGGACTGGGCGGCGGCGAATGCCGGGGCGGCGAGCGTGAGGAAGGTCGCGGTGGGGAAGCGCATGGGTGAAAGCTTATCCGGTCCCGCTCCCCGCCCGTACGCCCCAGGATTGGGGCTTCCCCGCAGCCGATGCTCCAGAACGAGACCCCGCCGCGACCGACTGTCACGAAGTCGAATTCAGCGGCGGCGGCGCCGTCGGCGGCGTCCTGAGCCCTTGCCCCCTTGCTTCCCACGGGGCTGCCCGAGGTCCACCCGGAGTGAGACCAGGGCCAGCTCCACGGCCTCGTCCTCCGCCCCACGCCGCTCCACGGGGCGCACGAGCGTCCCGAAGAGCAGGACGGGGCCGCTGCGCAGGAACCACTCGCGGCAGCTCAGCTCGCCGGCGTCGTAGTCCACCTCGAAGCCGACGAAGTCCCCCAGGCGCACATCGCGAACCGGCGCGCCGGCCTCCAGGTGATCGCTCGCGACCTCGTCGAGGTCGTCGTCGTTGACGTCCCCCTCTTTCTTCCTGTGCCCCTGCATCTGGAGGCACCCGCCCCCCTCGGAGGTGAACATCACCGCCCCGTCCTCGCTGGCCATCTCCCAGCGCTCCGGGCCAGTCATCCTCCAGCCGTCCCCTTCGAATCCTTGAGCCATGGCCGAAGGGTACCCCGATCTCGCCTGGCGCGCCGCGCCGCTCAGCGGCGGCGGCGCTTCGGGAGGAGCTCGACCATGGCCTCGCCCAGGGCGTCCCCCACCAGGAGGTAGCTCTCCGAATTCCCGTACCAGTGGTGGCCGTGGGTGGTGTTCGGGGAGTCCTCGGCCTCACGCAGGAAGTCCCGCGTCTCGACGTAAGCGGTGGGACCGCGCCGCCCCGCGGCCTTGGCGCCGGCCTCCTGCCCCTCGTGCAGGGCAGGGTTGTTCATGTTCCCGGTCTGCCCCACCACGACCGGGAGCTTCTTCGAATCAAGCCGCTCGCGGACGTCGTCGATCAGGTGCTCGAGGTTCTCGGCGTAGGCCCGGGTCGCCTCCCCATCACACCCGTCATTCCACCCCTGGAACCAGACGAAGCCCTCGAGCTCGGGCTCGAGGTCCTTCCACTGCGGGAAGGCCGACCCCACGTCGGCGAGGGCCGCGTCGAGCTCCTCGAACATCCGCTCGTAGTAGGGCCCGACCTCGCCGCCCGCCGACGGCGGGCGGAAGTCAACGTGCAGGCTCTTCCCGCCCCAGCACGCCTTGACGAGCAGCACCGGGCCGTCGAAGCGATCGCCGAGCACCTTCCCGAGGGCGAGCTCTGGCCCGAAGTGATGGCGCCCCCCATAGACCGCGTAGCCGATGGACAGCGGCCCCTTCTTCTCCTCGTGGACCGAGCGGTACCACACGCCAACGTCCTCGCGCTCGGCCCAGGTGCCGCCGTCGTCACGGACCCAGCCCCAGCGCTCCTTGAGCTCGGGGGTCTCAAGGAGCTTGGCGAGGGTCCCGCGGCCGCCGTTGTAGTGCTCCTCGTGATCGAG
>JADHOC010000025.1 GCA_016779205.1 Planctomycetota bacterium
TGGCCTTCGGGTGGGGCGACCATGACTTCTACCTGGAGGTGCCCACCTGGGACGACCTCACCGCCGGCGTCGCCCTGCGCGGGGCGCTCTGGCCGACGCCCTCGGCCATGCGGGCCACCGCGCACCGGGGGCCCCCGGTCCCGGGTGAGCACGTGCACCGGGTCTCCCTGGGTCCTGAGCCGTACCAGGAACTGGTGGAGTTCGTGGAGCGCGGATTCGAGCTGGACGGGTCCGGCGGTCCCATTCTCCTGGCGGCGCCCGGCTACGGGACCTCGGATCGGTTCTTCGAGGGGCGCGGGAGCTACCACCTCTTCCGGACGTGCAACACCTGGGCCAACGGCGCGGTGAAGGCCATGGGGCAGCGCGCGGCTCTCTGGACGCCGTTCGAGCGCGGGGCGCGCCACCACCTGCCCCGGAACCTGGGCGAGGACCGCCCGCGCTGAGCCGCCGGCCGGAGGGGGCGGGCCGCGCCTAGCGCGGCTTCCGCAGGTTGACCGGCTCCCGGGAGCGCTCGATCAGGTAGCGGTCGATCTCCTCACGGGGGGGCAGCGGAGTGCCCCGCAGGCTGTCCATGAACCAGCGCGCCTCGGGCAGGGCCATGCGGCGAATGCCACCCACGGAGGAGCCGCCGACCTTGCGCCGGAAGAGCACGCGGGAGCGCACCCGGTGGGGGGTGTACTCGCCGCCCTCGAGGGCCGCGTAGACGTAGGCGCTCTGGAGCGGCGGCGCGGCGTCCGGTCGGGCGCCGGGGGGATGGATCGCGTGGCGGCTGAGGTCGATGGTCAGGGCGCCCTCCCGCAGGCGCTCATCGTCGGCGGCGAGGAAGGCGCGCACCAGGGCGTCCCCGAGCCGGGGGTCCCGCGCGACGGCGCGATTCGCGGCCACGTGGGCGGCCCAGAGACGGTCATCGGTGGGGGCCTCCCCGTCGAAGGCGACGCGCAGCGCCTCCTCGGTGGAGAGGTGCTTCACCCCGGCCACCAGGGCCATGGCGGCGGCGATGGCCAGCAGGACGAGGTGGGGCATCCAGCTCCTGGGCCTCATCGGGTCACCCCCAGGGCCATCTGCGCGGCGGCGACCGTCTCCGGCCAGGAGATCCACCACAGCCCGGTGAGGACGAGGAGCGTCACGGCGAGGCCGACCACGCGCGACCGGGATCGGTCCTGCGGCCCGTGGGCGAGGAGGCCCGCGGTCATGACGATCAGGACGGGCTCCAGCGGGACGCGGAAGCGCGACATCGCCACCAGCAGGGAGGTCAGGACCACGTAGCCGATGAGCACGGTGAACACGGCGCGGCAGGGTCCCCGCCGGAGCGTCAGGAAGTAGCCGGCGGCCCCGAGCAGCATCGTGAGCGTGGAGACGGCCAGCGCGAGGAACACCAGGGGGCCGCGCAGGGCCCCGGCGACCACGCCACCCTCGGGGTACATGGCCATGGCCTGGTGGCGCGTGAAGAAGGACAGCGGGGTCACCAGCTCGCTCCACTTCTTGAGGCGCGTGCGGAGGGTCCACGCGGGGTGCTCCGCGGCGAAGGCGAGGCCCGCGCGGAGCTGGCTGGAGTGACGGTCGATGGCGTGGATGGCGTCGAACTCACGGTCCCACCCCGCGTCACGCACCTCGATCTCACCGTTGCCGTCCCGGTCCTCGGGCACCCAGCCCGCGGGGACCTCCGTGAAGGAGGTGCGGGCCAGGGTCTCGATCTGCGGGAGGCCCAGGTCGGCGCGGCGCTTGCGCAGGGGCAGCACGTCGAAGTTCATCGAGCGCGCGTTCAGCCCCACGAAGACGTTCTCGCCCAGGGTCGCACCCCCGACGACGGTCCGCCCGTACACCTCGTGGTTGCGCAGCGTCCAGGGCAGGGTCACCACCGCCACGGCGAGGACGGGCAGGGACGCGCGCCGCAGGGCCTCCTGCCACCCGGCGCCGCGGGACCGGAGCGCAACGACGGCCGCGAAGACGGGGACGAGGAAGAGGACGTACTCCTTGATGTAGAGGGCCACCCCGAACAGCACGCCGCTCAGGAGCAGGCGCCGGGTGGCGCCCAGGTCATCGCCCTCGTCCGCGAGGTCCAGGGCCCGGACGAAGTGCCAGAGGGCCGGCAGCAGCAGCGAGAGGAAGACCGTCTCCGTCCAGAGGAAGTGGGTGTACGCGCCCAGGGGGAGATCCACGGCCCAGATCACCCCGGCCACGATCGCCGCGCGGCGCGAGAACAGCCGCCAGGCGAAGAGCATCGTCGTCACGCCGATGACGCTGGAGAGCGCCACCTGGAAGGCTCGCAGCACGTTCAGCCCCTCGATGCCGAAGGCGTGGATCGACTTCGAGAGCAGCCAGGGGTACCCGGGCGGCCAGAAGTAGCGGTGCTGGTCGTAGTAGATCCCGAGCCGCTCCTTGGCGAGCGCGAGGTAGAGGTAGTTCGCCTCGTCGGACTGGATATCCAGGGGCAGGACCAGCCACAGCAGGAGGCCCCGAAGCGCCACCCCGACGAAGGCGATGGTGGCGATGGTCCCCCACGGGGCGCGCGCCAGCGCGCGGCCGACGGCGGCGCTGGCGGACGGTGAGGTGTCGGTGCTCATGGGCGAGGGGCGGCGCGGTCGCGTCCCGGGCGGAGAGGATAGCAGCCCGGGGATCCACCGCCGCGGTGGCTCGGGTCGCGCCGGGTGGGGCTAGCGGGCATGATAGGCCCCCCGGGGTGGACGACACGCTCCCTGGATCACGAGCCGCGGAAGCGGGCGCGCATCGCATGAGTACAGACACCGGTCAGGCGCCGATCACAACCTCCGGGATCGAGCACAGGCACCTGCGGGTCGGGTGGCTGGCCTTGCTGGTCTTCCTCGCCGGCGGCATCGGGCTGGAAGCCCTCCACGGCTTCAAAGTAGACGCTTACCTGGGGGTCGATAACGAGACCAGGAAGCACCTCTGGACCCTGGCCCACGCGCACGGGACCCTGCTCGGCCTCGTCAACCTCGCGTTCGCGTGGACGCTCACTCGGGCCCCCGGCTTCGCTCCCGGTGCGCGGTCCGTGGCCTCTCGCTGCTTGATTGGCGCGACGGTCCTGATGCCCGCTGGCTTCTTCCTCGGGGGCGTCATCTTCTACGGCGGGGACCCCGGCGTCGGGATCCTGCTGCTCCCGATCGGCGCCGTCCTTCTGCTGGTCGCGGCGGCGCTGACGCTGCGCGGGACCCGAGCGGTGGGCTGAGTCAGCCCGCCCGAGGCGGAGGCCTCCGACGGGTACAGGATCACTCCGACAGGTACAGGGGGGTCAGGTCACGCTCCTGGAGCAGGCGATCATGCAGGTCGTCGGGGATCTGCACGCCGCTGCCCTCGGCCCGCCAGCGCTCGAGGATCTCGTCCCTGACCCGCTCGAGCTCGCCTTCGTCCGCGAGGAAGTCCGGGTCCATGGACTCGTAGCCCGGCTGGAGACGTAGGGCGCGCATGGCGTTGAAGCGCACCACGTCGTAGGTGTCGAGCATCAGGGTGGCGAGCAGGCGCTCCATCCACCCGCTGCCTGACGCCTGGAGGGCTGGCTCCCAACCCATCGCCCATGCGACGAGGGCGCGCTGGCCCGCGTCCCCCCGGAGCGCCGCCACGACGGCGACGGGGAGGTCCCGGTCATCCGCGCCCATGGCCACCGGGGAGGCCCCGAACCCCTCCACCAGGGCGTTGTTCACCCAGCCAAGGGAGCGGTCCAGGTGGCACATGCTGCAGGCGTTGGGTCGGCCGGTGTCGAGCTGGACCTGAACGCTGGGGGATGAGATCTCGTGGGAGCGAGTCGCCTTCATCAGGCCCCAGGTGGTGTGGGGCATGTGGCAGTTCGTGCAAGAGCTGCCGCTCGAGGTCGGGGAGTGCCGCGTGTGATGGGTCAGGGCCGCGTCATCGGTGAGCTCCCCGTGGCACTGCAGGCAGGACTGATTGGACCTCATGTCCGGCCCTAGCTGATCGTCCGCCCACTCCTCGGTGGTCTGGGCGGGCCGCTTGCCGTCGCCGGTGAAGCGGTGGGCGGAGTGGCAGGAGGAGCAGGTCATGACCCCCCGCTCGGGGTCCCCGTGGGTGTAGCAGGGGGAGCGCTGGAGGCCGTTGAACTCTCGCCCGCCGACCCGGACCATCCCGTCGGACCAGAAGTGGTTCCGCACGAAGTCCGGCTGAGAGCGGGCCATTTCCTCGGTCCCCCGCTTTCGCCTCCCGCCGTAGATGATCTGGCTCGCCTCAAGGTCATCGCCGGGCCGGTACGGGTTGCCGAACTCCTGCGCGCGTTCGAACTGCTTGGGCAGCAGCGCGTGGACCGAGTGGCACTGGGCGCAGACGTGGGCGGACGCCTCCGCGTCGAGCCGGGTGGGGTGGACGATGGAGTCGTCGGCCGAGTCCGAGAAGTGGTGCAGGTAGCGCCGCAGGGGGTTGCGGTTGAGCCCGGCGTGAACGTCGCCGGGCCCGTGGCACGCCTCGCATGAGATCCCGTACTCGCCGACCTCCGTCTCCGCCGCGGCGGTGGCGGCGGGCGTCATCTCGAGCATGCGTGAGCGAGCGTCGGTGGTGTGACACTTGACGCAGTGGGTGTTCCAGCGCCCCACGTCCTCCTTGGCGTGGAACTCGGGGCGCATCAGGAAGACCGAGGACCAGGGGATCCAGCGCTGCTCCTCCAGGTGGAAGTAGAGGGGGAACATCCCCAGTCCGCGCTGGTCGCCGAAGCTATACCAGAACACCTGCATGTGGTGGCTGCCGGTCACCTGGGTCAGGCGGACGGTCTTTGACTCCGAGCTCTCACCCCCCGGCGAGTCGACGGGGAAGGAGCCGTAGTACTCGTCCCCGCGCCGCTCGAGGCGGTAGTCCCGGCCGCGGACGCGGAGGTCTCCCTCGAAAGTCGCCTGCACGGTTCCTGGCTCCACGACCTGGGTCATCGTGCTGTGGTAGGACTCGTGCCACGTGGCGTACTGGCCGGGGTGGCACGCCCGACAGTCGTTGGACGTGACGTAGCCCTCCGACGGGTGCTCGAGAACACGGTCCGTTGGCGGCTGGGGGGCATGGAACGGGAGGGACGCGTCGCTCCCGAACCAGAGCCCGGATCCTGCGGAGACCACCAGCGCCAGCGCCGTCAGCCGCACGGGGGAGGTCCGCCTCGAGGGAAGGAGGCAGGCGATCGCCGCGACGAGACCGAGGCCCACGGCCGCCGCCGTGATGGCGGACGAGAGCACCGCCCCCGTGAGGGCCAGTGGCGTGGCTCCGCCCAGCGCGCTCAGCGGCAGCAAGCTCGGCTCCCAGGTCGGACGAGGTGGTCCATGCCCCGAAGATAGGACGGCGAGCGGTGGCACGGGAGCGATGGTGGAGCGGAACCTGTCGGCGCTCGGTCTGGCCCCGCGGGAGTCTCCTTCATGGACGGCGCTGCGACCCACCGCCACCGTGGGCCCTCCGCGTGCCCGGTGCGATGGGGGCGCCCCCTCGGCGAACCGGGCCCGCGCCGCGGCGGTGAGTCCGTGCTTGGCATTCGAGGCGAGTCGCGGCTCCGACCCTGAGGGCTCCGCGCGCTCGGGGTAGGGTGGTGTCCCTCGCCGCCCAACCCACCACCGCCATGAAGCCCCACGCCCCCAGCTCCACTCGACGATCAGCCGTGACGGTCCTCCTCCTCGGCCTCTCCGGCGCGCTGGCCGTGGGCGAGGTGGAGGCAGCGGCCCAGGGGGAGGACGACCCTTCGCCGGCGGGCGTTCCCACCGAGGATCCGGACATCGAGCGGCTCCACCCGATGCTGGCCCCGACCATCCAGCAGGGTCCCTTCGCGCCGTCCTGGGCCTCCCTCGTCACCCATCCGCTGCCGCGCTGGTTCGAGGACTCGAAGGTCGGCATCAGCGCCCACTGGGGCCCCTATGCGGTGCCCGGCTGGACCCCCCGCAAGGACACCCCGTACGGGGTCGCCTACGCGGAGTGGTACTGGCAGTGGATGCAGTCCAACAAGGCCGTCCAGGAGTACCACGCCTCCACCTACGGCGGCGTGCCCTACGACGCGTTCATCGACGGCACCCCGAACCGGGTGACCGGCGAGGTGGAGGGGTTCTTCGCCAAGGACTTCGACGCCGACGCCTGGATGGAGCTCTTCGCGCGCGCGGGGGCGAAGTACTTCTTCATCACGGCGAAGCACCACGACGGCTTCTGCCTCTTCGACAGCGCCTACACCGGCCGGGACGCCGCGGACTGCGGCCCGAAGCGCGACCTCTACGGTGAGCTCGTGGCGGCGGCCCGCAAGCGTGGGATCCGGGTGGGGCTCTACTACTCCTTCTACGAGTGGTTCAATCCCGCCTACACCGGAAGGCCCGAGCACGCGGGCTACCAGGGGTTCCAGCCCCTCGAGGACCGCGACCTCGATGGGGACCCGTCCGAGTACGTGGACGACTTCATGATCCCTCAGATCAAGGAGCTCATCGACCGCTACCACCCCGACAGCCTGTGCTTCGACGGGGAGTGGGAGCACGGCTATCCCCACTGGCGTGGCCGCCAGATCATCGCCTACTACTACAACCAGGCGGCCGAGCGCGGCCAGCAGGTGGCGGTCAACGACCGCTTCGGCCAGGCCAAGGAGGGGGTCTCCGACACCCGCGGGGTGTACGGCGACTTCTACCACGTCGAGTACCACGCGGACATCGACCGCACCAAGCCCTGGGCCATGTGGCGCGGCTTCGGCAACAGCTACGGCTACAACCGCAACGAGCACGAGGGCAACATCCTGTCGCTGGTGGAGACCGTGCAGATGGTGGTCGACGTGGTCTCGGACAACGGGAACATCGAGTTCAACCTCGGCCCCAAGGCGGACGGCACCCTGGCCGACTTCGAGGTGGAGCGCCTCGAGGCCATGGGCCGCTGGCTGGAGGTGAACGGCGAGGCCATCTACGGTTGCTCGAAGAGCCCCTTCGGGGCGCAGCCCTTCGGGCGCACCACCTGGGACGAGGGCCGGGGCCGGCTCTACCTCCATGTTTATCGCTGGCCCGAGGGTGGGACCCTGAGCCTGAGCGGCGCCCGCGTGCGGCCGACGTCGGCGGCCCTCCTCGCGCGCCCGTCGGACCCTGTTCAGGTCACCCAGACCGAGGATGGCCTCGAGCTCCGGCTCACAGGGGCCGCCCCCGACCCCGCCGTCAGCGTCATCGCCATTGAATTCGAGGGCTCCATCGAGCCGCTGGACTGAACCTCTCGCATCCCCGCTACCCGCCGATTCCCATGAACCCCTCCAACAAGCAAGTCCTCCGCCGCGATGTCCTCCGCGGGACCACGGCCGCCGCCGCCAGCCTCCTCGCCGCCCCGGCCCTCGCGCTGGGCAGCCGCTCCCAGGAGGGGGTCATCCGCGTCGGGGTCGTGGGCCTTCGCGGCCGCGGCGGCAACCACATCCAGGGGTTCTCCCGGCTCGATGGGGTCGAGGTCGTGGCGCTCTGCGACGTGGACGCGGGCGTCCTGGAGCGCCGCGCGTCGGAGCTGGAGCCGGGGGTCAGCAAGGCGGACCGCAAGGTGGCCGCCTTCGAGGATGTGCGGGATATGCTCGCCCGGGATGACATCGACGCGGTGTCCCTCGCGACCCCGAACCATCTCCACGCGCTGCACACCATCTGGGCCTGCGAGGCGGGCAAGGACGTGTACGTGGAGAAGCCGGTGAGCCACAACATCTGGGAGGGCCGGCGCATGGTGGAGGTGGCCGAGCGCACCGGACGCATCGTGCAGTCCGGCATGCAGAGCCGCTCCCACCGGGCCGTGCAGGAGTCCATCGCCTGGCTTGACGCCGGCGGGATCGGGGCGCCCCGCTACGCCCAGGGGCTCTGCTACAAACCCCGCAAGAGCATCGGCCTCATCGACGGGCCCAAGGCGCCGCCCGCGGGCGTCAACCACGACCTGTGGTCGGGGCCGCGGGAGGCCGGGCCGGTCGAGCGGCAGCAATACCACTACGACTGGCACTGGCAGTTCCCCTTTGGCAACGGTGACTTCGGGAACCAGGGCGTGCACCAGGTGGACCTGTGCCGCCGCATGCTCGGGGTGAGCAAGCTCCCGCGCCGGACCGTCGCCGTGGGGGGGCGCTTCGGCTACGAGGACGACGGCACCACCCCGAACACCATGTTCGCCTTCTACGACCTCGAGCCGGCGCCGATGATCTTCGAGGTCCGCGGGCTCCCCAGGGACCTCGAGGCCCAGACCAACGGCAAGTGGGGCGGCAGCATGGACCGCGAGTTCGGCCTCACCATCGGCTCCCTGCTCCACGCGGAGGACGGCCGCCTGGCCATCAGCTCCAACTACGGCCGCGCCATCGCCTACGACCGCAAGGGCGAGGAGATCCGCCGCTGGGAGGGCGGCGGCGACCACTTCGCGAACTTCATCGACGCGGTCCGCAAGCGTGACCCGGAGGTGCTCAACGCCGACGTGAACGAGGGGCACATCTCGGCCGCGTACTGCCACCTCGCCAACGACTCCTACGTGCTCGGGTGCGAGGACTCCATGGGCTCCATCGAGCGCACCCTCGGCGGAGACCCCGAGGCCCAGGACGCGGCCCAGCGCTTCCGGGCGCACCTCGAGGCCAACGGCGTGGACCTGAACGAGCACCTCCCGACCTTCGGTCGCGTGCTCGCCGTGGACCGTGAGGAGGAGCGCTACGTGGGCGACGACGAGGCCACCGCGCTCATGCGCGGCACCTACCGTGACGGCTTCGCCGTCCCCGGAGAGGGCTGATCCCGGCGACGAGGAGGTGAGCCGCCGGCGGGGTCAGGCGAGGATGTCCCTCGCGACCTCGCCGTGCACGTCGGTCAGGCGGAAGTCGCGCCCCGCGTAGGGGTAGGTCAGCCGCTCGTGGTCGAGGCCCATGATGTGGAGGATCGTGGCGTGCCAGTCGTGGATCGACACGCGCCCCTCCACCGCCTCGATCCCGTTCTCGTCGGTGGCGCCGTACGAGAAGCCGCCCTTGACGCCGCCGCCGGCCATCCAGGACGTGAAGCCGCGGTTGTTGTGGTCACGGCCGTCCCCGTTCTGGGCGAAGGGGGTCCGGCCGAACTCTCCGCTCCAGACCACGAGCGTCTCCTCCAGCATCCCGGAGCGGTCGAGGTCGGCGAGCAGGGCGGCGATGGGCTTGTCGATCTCGCGGCACTTGGCGGGCAAGTCCTCCCGCAGATTGCGGTGGTGGTCCCAGCCCCCCATGCCGACCTCGATGAAGCGCACGCCCGCCTCCGCGAGGTGGCGGGCGGTGAGGCACTGGCGCCCGAAGGCGTCGGTCTCCGCCTCTCCGATCCCGTAGGCCTCGAGGGTCCTCTTCTTCTCCTTCGAGATGTCCAGGAGCTCGGGCAGCTCGCTCTGCATGCGGAAGGCGAGCTCGTAGGACTGGATCACCGCTTCGATGTCGTCGCTCCCCTTGCGCCGCCGCGCGTTGGTCTCGTTCAGCTTGCGCAGCAGGTCCAGCTGGGCGCGCTGCTGCTTGTCGGACTGGCGGGGGTTGCGGATGTCCGCCACGGGGTCCTCCGCCTGCCGGCCGCGCTGGCCGCCGCCGACCTTGATGGGCACGCCCTGGAAGGTGGCGGGCAGGAACGAGCTCCCGTAGTTCTGCGCGCCCCCCTGGTTCCGGGGGGGATTCAGCGTCACGAAGCCGGGGAGGTTCTCGTTCTCGGTCCCGAGCCCGTAGAGGGTCCACGCCCCCATGGATGGGCGCACGAACTGGAAGCTGCCGGTGTGGAGCTTGGTGGTGGCCTGGGCGTGGGCGGGGACGTCGGTGTGCATGCCGCGCAGGAGGCACAGGTGGTCGGCCTGCTTGCCGATCTCCGGCAGGAGCTCCGAGATCATCAGGCCGCTCTCTCCGCCGGGCTTGAACGCCCAGGGGGAGCCCATGAGCTTGGCGCCGCGACGGAAGCCCGAGAGGCTGGCGCCGTCCCGCTTGGTGAGCATGGGCTTGTGGTCGAAGGTGTCCACGTGGGACGGGGCGCCGGTCATGCACAGGAAGATGACCCGCTTCGCCCGCCCGGGCAGGGCGGCCGAGGTCTGCTGGCTGACCTGGGAGGCGGCGATGCCGTTCAGGGCGAGCATGCCGAAGCCGGAGGACATCATCCGTAGCGCGTCGCGCCGGCTCGGGTTGGTGAACGGGTTCATGGGTAGGTCCTGGTGCTGGATGTGCTGCCTGGTCAGCCCTGGCCGGGCCGTGATCAGTACAGGGTCCGGAACTCGGCGGTCTGGAAGAGGGACTGGCAGAAGGCCGCCCAGGCGGCGTGCTCCGGGGACCGGGGCGCGAGGTCCGAGGAGACGTCGCGGGCCGCCGGGCGGCCCCTGCGGCGACCCCTGGGGCGGCCCCCGGGGCGGCTCTGTCGCCGGGGCTCGGGCTCGGGGGTCAGCTCCTCGTACCGGTCGAGGAAGCGAGAGATCGCCTGGGCCTCCGAGCTGGAGGGGGCCCGGCCGAGCGTCAGCCGGTACGCGCGCGTGATCCGCTCTCGCTCGGTGCCGTCGGTGGCGAGCAGCCGCGCGGCCATGGCGTCGGAGGCCCGCAGCACGTCCTCGTTGTTCATCATGAACAGGGCCTGGGTCGCGACGCTGGTCTCGTCCCGGTCCCCCTCCACGGTGGCGGCGTCGGGGGCGTCGAAGACCCCCAGGGCGTCCACCGTGGCGCCCCGCAGGTTCGGCAGGTACACCGAGCGGACCGGCCGCTCCGAGGTCAGGAGGTCGGCGAGCTCCTCGCGCCGGAGGACACCCTCGACCATGCCGACCGGCGACCCCACCGGGCGCTCACGGTCCAGCGTGCCCGCGGCCTGCAGGATGGCGTCGCGGATCGCCTCGGCCTCGAGCCTCCGGTCGGGCATGCGCCAGAGGGTCACCACGTCGGGGTCGATCCTGTCGTTCGACGCGCTGTGGTCGCTGTCCAACCGGTAGGCGTGGGAGAGGACGAGCTCGCGGACGAGCGACTTGGTCGACCACCCCGAGTCCATGAGCTCCGCTGCGAGCCAGTCCAGGAGCTCGGGGTGGTCGGGGCGCTGACCGCCGCTGCCGAAGTTGTCGGGGGTCCGGACGATGCCGCTGCCGAAGAGGTGGAGCCAGATCCGGTTGGCCCAGACCCGGGCCGTGAGGGGGTTCTCTTTCGAGGCGACCCAGCTGGCGAGCCCGAGGCGCCCGCTGCCCTCGCCGACCTCGATGGCGTGGTCGAAGACCTCGGGGATGCCGCGCTCCACCACCTCGCCGGGTTGGTTGAGCTCGCCCCGGCGCAGGACGGCGATGTCCCGCGTCGTGCCATCGGCGGCGCCCATGGTGAGCCGGTTGCTCTGGAGGGCGTTGCCGTCCTCGTCGAAGCGGCTGAGCAGGTCCTTGACCATGGCCACCTGCTGACGCTGGAGCCGCTCCCTGCGGGCGGCGGCCCGCTCGTCGGCGCTGAGCTGTCCGCGCTGCATCCGGCCCCCGGCGCTCATGGGCGGTTCGGGCTCGGGCTCGAGCCGGCGGACGAGCCGCTCGAGCGTGCTCTGGACCTCCGGCGCCAGCCTGGGCCCGTTGGGGAGGTCCGCTCCTTCGGGGAGCGGGAGCAGCTCGGAGGTGTGGTTGTTGCCCGGCCCCGGGTAGGTGCCGAAGTGCGTCTCGGTGCTCAGGAAGATGCCCGCGAGCGCGTAGTAGTCCTCGATGGGGATCGGGTCGAACTTGTGGTCGTGGCAGCGGGCGCACGAGACCGTGAGTCCGAGCATCCCCTGGGACATGGCGTCGATCTGCTCATCGACAAGGTTCAGGCTGAACTCCCTGGGGTCGCGGCTGTTGTGGCTCTTGGCGCCCAGCGCGAGGTAGCCCGTGGCCACCAGGTTCTCGGCGCGCTCGTCGGGGCCTGACGCCTCGAGGAGATCCCCGGCGAGCTGCTTCTTCAGGAACTCGTCGAAGGGCATGTCCCGGTTCATGGCGTCCACCACGAAGTCGCGGTAGCGCCAGGCGTGGGGGTAGAGGACGTTGCTCTCCATCCCGCTGGACTCCGCGAAGCGGGCCACGTCCAGCCAGTGACGGCCGAACCGCTCCCCGTAGGCGGGGGACGCCAGGAGCCGGTCGACCACCTTCTCGTACGCGTCGGACGACCGATCGCGCTCGAAGGCTTCCTGCTCCTCGGGGGTCGGGGCCAGCCCGGTCAGGTCGAAGGTCACGCGCCGGAGCCATGTGAGCCGGTCGGCGTCCCCCACGGGTCGCACGCCCTCCTCCTCCATGGCGGCCCGAAGGAAGCGGTCCACCTCGGTCCACGACCATCGGTCCCCCTTCAGCTCGGGAGCCTCCGGCCGGGTGACGGGCCGGAAGGACCAGAACTCGCGGGCCTCCTCCATGTCGATCTCGCGCTCGAGGGGCTCGCCGCCGGCGGAGTCCGGCACGGAGACCATGGTCATCGAGGGCTCGGGACCGTCGGGCCAGGGGGCGCCCATGGCGACCCAGCGCTCCAGGTCACGGATCTGGTCCTCCTCGAGCTTGCCGCTGGGGGGCATGGCGAAGGTGAGGTCCTCGTAGCGGACCGCCTCGATCAGGGCGGAGCCGTCCACATCGCCGGGAATCAGCGCCGGGCCGGACACGCCCCCCTGCAGCAGCGCCTCCAGGGAGTCGACCTTGAGGCGGGCGCGGATGCGCGGCGAGGTCTCGGCGTGGCAGGAGTAGCAAGCCTCGGCCAGGACGGGCCGGACCCGGGTCTCGAAGAACTCGACCTCCTCCTCGGTGGGGGGGCGTCGGTCGGCCGCGGGGGCCTCGGCGGCGGGCTCGGAGCCGGCGGAGGCCTCCAGGTCCTCCCGCGAGATGAACCCGTCGCCGTTGCGGTCCAGGCGCCGGAAGCTGCGGGGCGTGCGCGGGTACTCGTCCCGGTCGATCTTCCCGTCGAGGTTCTTGTCGAAGCGTCGGACCATCTGCTCGAGGGCCCGACCCCGGTCCTGCTGGGGGGCCATGGCCGTGAGCCCCACCGGGGACAGCACGAGCAAGGTGGCGCCCAGGCGCAGGGCGGCTCCGAGCGCGGCGCTTCGATCAGCTCTTCGGGTGAAGGTCATGGGCATGGGCTTCTCGGGGTGATCATCGGGCAGGGGGCGGCCCCGCCGCCATCCTGCCGCGACTTCGGGACCCCCTAGTCAACACGAAGCCAGGAACGAGGTTCCTCCTGTTCTTGTCCCGCGTCTTGTCTCGTCCGTAGAATCGGGCCCAGTGGCCTCCCCCTTGGATGCCGCGCCCGGGCTCCACGCCCGAACGCCGCATGACGCAGGATGATCAGAGGGCGCCCTCGGCGCGCGGCGCCGAGGTGCTCCGACAGGAAGCCGAGGCCATCGCCAGGCTCGGAGAGCGCCTCGGTGGGGACGTCGGCGGCTCCGGCGACGCCTTCGGAGCGGCCGTGGCCATGGTGCTGGGGTGCCGCGGTCAGGTGGTGGTCACCGGCATGGGCAAGGCGGGCCTGATCGGCCAGAAGATCTCCGCCACCCTGGCCAGCACCGGCACACCCTCCTTCTTCCTCCACCCCGCGGAGGCCCTCCACGGGGACCTGGGGCGCGTCCGGCAGGGTGACGTCGTCCTCGCCATGTCGAACTCGGGGGAGACCGCCGAGGTGAACATGGTCATGGGGGCGGTGCGCAAGCTGGGGGTCCCGCTGATCGGCCTGACCGGGCGCGGGGACTCGACCCTCGGGCGCTACGCCGACTGCCTGCTGGAGATCGGGCGGGTCGAGGAGGCCTGCCCCATGCAGCTCGCGCCCACCGCCAGCACGACGGTGATGCTCGCCCTCGGCGATGCGCTGGCCATGGCGGTCCTCGAGGAGCGGGACTTCGGGCCCCGCGACTACGCGATCTTCCACCCCGGTGGCAGCCTCGGCCGGAGCCTGCTCCGGGTGGACGAGGTCATGCGCAAGGGCGAGAGCCTGCCCCTGGTGACCGCGGGGACCAGCGTCGCAGACGCGCTCATCCAGACCTCGAAGACCCCCGGGCGCCCGGGCGCCTCCCTTGTGGTCGATGGGGCCGGGCGCCTCGCCGGGATCTTCACGGACGGCGACCTCCGCCGGCTCCTCGAGCGCGGAGAGTTCGCGCACCTGGAGCGCCCGATCGATGAGTTCATGGCCAGCGAGCCGAAGGTCCTCGAGCCCGGTGACCTCGCCGTGGACGCCCACCGGCTCCTGCGGGAGAACCGCATCGACAACGCGCCCGTCATCGACGCCGAGGGCCGCCCGGTAGGCCTCCTCGATGTCCAGGACCTGATCGAGGTCGGGATCTGAACCAGTCGTGCGCCGACTGATCATCTTTGCCCTCGTCTTCGGCGGGGGTGCCTCGCTGCTCTGGTACCTCGAGTCGGAGCGGCTGAGGTCGGATTCCGACCGCGCCGGCCTGAGGGGCGTGGAGCGACCCACGGAGACCTCGATCCCGCCCTTCGTGCCCCCCTCGGAGCGCGACGAGGAGGGCCCGGCCGTCCCGCAAGACCCCGAGGTCACGCCCGATGACCAGGGCGCGCTCCTCGAGGGCGAGCGCGCGGTCACCAGCGGTGCCCAGCGAACCAACCTGCCGCCACGCCGCGTCGGCGAGCCTCGCCTCGTCCTCGTCACGTCGGACATGCAGCCCATCGACGAGCAGGGGACCCGATACGAGCTGACGGGCATCGAGGTGGACTCCTTCGTGGTCAACGGCGCCCCGCGAGCCGAGGAGCCGAAGAGCAGCAGCATCGAGGCGGAGAAGGGCTACCTGGAGCTCGTCTCCGACGACCTCGGCCTGGAGTTCGACGAGGACATCAACGTTCAGCTGGAGGCCGTCGTTGTCCAGCAGCTGATGAACACGCCCCTCGCCCCGCTCACCCTCGAGGCGGCGCGCCTGGACGCGAAACTGGCCCTCGACGAGCTCCGGTCCGTGGGGGACGACCTGGTCACCTTCACCTCCCGGGACATCCGAGGGACGGGGCGCGGCCTCGTGGGGCTCGGCGCGATCGGAAGCCTCTCCTTCGAGGGGGGCGCGGACGTGACCCTCGAGCTCGGCGACGAGCGCGCGGCCCGCATCCGCTCCAAGGAGGGAGGACAGCTCAACATCATCTCGAGCCCCGAGGTGGAGGGGACGGAGCGCCGCATGATCCGCGTCCGCGCGGAGGGCGGGGTCCTGCTGGTCTTCGGTGACGCCTCGGGGGCGATGGCCGATGGCGACTCGGTCGCCGTGGAGGCCGGCTTCGTCGACGTGGACCTGGAGATCGGCGGCGAGGGCGAGCCGAATCGGATCCTCGACGCCCGCGCCGGCGGCGGGATGGAGGTCCGCCGGGGCCGGGACCGCTTCCAAGGTCAGGAAGGGCACATCGAGTTCGAGGGTGCGCGGCCGCGGCGCGTCACCCTCCGAGGCGAGCCGACCGTCGCCTACGTGGTCGAGGAGTCGGACGAGGAGCTCCGGCTCGAGCTCACCGGCGAGGGGCCCGTGACCGCGGACCTCGACGCCGGGGATGGAGCCGCTGCACCGGGCGCACAGCAGTTCGTCTTCCTCGGACCGGGGACCCTGGTGGCCACCGACCGCGGGGGCACCATCAGCTTCCAGAACGAGGCCCGGGGGCGGGGCCTGTCCGACCGCTCCGGCGCGACGGTCCTGCTCAGCGGATCGGTCCGCGTCATCTCGGTGGAGGGGGAGCTGGAGTCCGAGTCGGTGCTGGCGACCTACCGCGAGGCCGGGGGCGCGTTGCTGACGACCGAGGGCCCCTCCACCATCCGGGCGCGGCGGGAGGACGGGGTCTTCCGCGCGGAGGCGCGCGGGGGGCTGACGGCGCGCCTCGAGGGGGAGAGCTGGTTCATCGATGAGGCCCGCGACTTCGAGGCCGAGGCGCTCGGGGAAGAGCCGCACCGCATCTCCGCGGAGAAGGTCCGCGACGTCGACCTCGCCGCCGAGACCCTCTCGGCCACAGGGCGGGTGCGCTACCAGTCCCTCTGGGGCGAGGCCCGCGCCGCAGCGGCGACGCTGACCGGCGGCGGTGCCATCGACCTGGTGGGCGAGGAGGGGGAGCCCGTGGTGCTCGACCTCCTCCCCGAGGGCGAGAGCCTTCGTGAGGCCGCCGAGCGCGTCGCGGGGGTGAGCACGGGGACGGTCCGCGCGGCCACCCTGAACGTGTCGCGGGACACCTTCACGGCCGTGGGCGAGGCCATCGCCGAGCTCCAGGGGACGGACGGGGTGTGGCGGCTCGACTGTGACCAGCTCATGGGGCGCCGCGGGGTGGCCGAGGGGGGCGCCGCAACGCCCTTCCAGTTCGAGGTCCTCGGCGTCCGCCAGTTGCAGCTCGAGAGCGGGCTCGAGCGCTCGAGGTTCGAGGCGGAGAAGATCTGGGTGGATGGCGTGATGCTCGGTGAGGCGGGCGCCGAGGTGGCCATCGACCAGACGAAGTCGTCCGAGGTGCGCGCCGAGGGCGGCGTCCGCGCCACGATCCAGAGCCTCGCGCCGGAGGGACCCCTGGAGTTCCTCGCCATGTGGAGCGTGGAAGCCGCCTCCGCCACGTTGAAGCGCGAGGCACGGGGCGCGGACCTGCGCGCCCCCTTCACGTTGGTGGCCGACGAGGTGACCCGTGCCCACTACGAGGCGGCCGGCGTCAGCGCGGACATCACGGCGGACCGGCTCGAGGTGGACGGAGTCGTCGGGTCCAAGGCGTCGATGACCGACGAGGATCGGGACGCCGCGCTCGTTGGCTCCTCGCTCATCGCGACGGGGCGGGTCGAGACCTCCTTCATGATGAACCCGAGCCGCCCCCCGATCCTCGGGCGCGGGGACCGCTTCCTGCTCATGGACGGCCAGCGTGGCCAGCTCGGCGCCGACCCGGGGAAGCGGGTGCGCGCCCGGGGGATGCTGCCGGACCGGGACGAGCCCTACGTCCTCACGGCTCGCTCCGTGGACTTCTCCCGTATTCAGCTCCGGGCCGTGGAGCCGATCCTCGAGCTCAGCGGGTCGAACCCGCTGATGGAGTTCGGAGGGATCCGCCTCTCCAGGATCTCCGGCGAGTACCTGGAGGCCTCCCGCGAGATGGCGGTGCTGTCGGGGACGAGCGAGGCGCCCGTGCTAGGGACCGGCGTGAACGACGAGGGCCAGGAGGTCTCGATCAAGGCCCGCCGCCTCGAGTTCCCCCTCGGCGGTATCGGGGAGGCGGAGACGGATGCCGGCGCTCCGAAGCTCAACATCGGCCCCCACGAACCCGTCCCCCCGGCCCGGGCGGACGATGACGACGTGGAGCTGGTCGGGTTCGAGCTCTCCCTGGGCAACGGGCGGCTCCTCAAGGGGGACTTCGGCGAATTCGACGGAGATCATCTACGCCTCGAGGGGAAGCCGGCCATCCTCCGCGTGGCCGGCTTCGAGGTCGCCGCCGAGTCCATCGAGGTAGACCTCGTCGACTACCTGTTGAAGACCGGGCGTGGCGTGATCCGGAGCCTGGGTGAGGCGTCGGCCGCGGTCCAGGAGGTCGAGTTCGCCGGGATCGAGTCACAACTCGTGGGCGACGAGATCCTCGTCACGATCAACGCGCCATCGTTCACCTCCGGCGCGGACAGCGCGCGAGCGGACTTCGTCGCGCTCTTCCTCGACCGGGCCCGCTGGAAGGCGCGGGGGGACAGCGCGTACCGAGGCATCCCCGAGCCTGAGTCCGAGGCCCCCGCCGCGCCCGCGCCGTCAGCCAAGCCGAACTTCCTGGCCGAGCTCCTCTTCGAGCTCCAGACCCGCGAGTTCGGCCAGTACATCCGCTCGCTGTACATCGAGGGGGGCTTCGAGGTCCTGCGCGGCGACAACCGCTCGGCGACCGGTGACCGGGTCTACATCGACCTGCCCATGGCGGCGGCGTGGGCCGAGGGCTTCGAGCTCTCCTACCCCCTCGAGACCCGCGGGCAGGATGTCCCCCTTCGGATCCGAACCGACCGCCTTGAGTCCGACGAGGCGGGGGCGCTGGTGGCGAACGGTGCCACGCTCACGACCTGTAGCCACGAGGTCCCCCACTTCGTGGTCCGGACCCGCAAGTTCTCCCTGTCACCGCGCGATGACGGCCGCTGGCGCTTCGCCGCGCGCGGGAACCGGATCAAGTTCGAGGGCGGCTTCGGAATGCCCCTCCCGTCGATCGGCAACGTCGTCCTGGACGAGGAGTTCGGCGTCGAGGGCCTCGAGGACGAGGCCGGTGAGGTGACCCCGCTCAGCGACATCGCGGTGGCCCAGACGGCGCGCTTCGGGGCCACGCTGGGGGCGGCGTTCCGCTTCGACGTGGGCGGGTTCGGCTCCTGGATCGGCGAGCGGATCGGCATGAACCCTGAGAAGATCGAGGGTAAGTGGGACGCCTCGGCGAGCTACCTGTGGGACCGTGGGCCGCTCCTCGGCCTCGGGCTGAGCCTGCGGGAGCACGAGCCCGGGGATGACCCCGGGGAGGACTTCCGGGTCGACGCCTTCGTCGGGGGGATCCCCGACAGCGGCATGGACCGAGGCACGGTCCGGGTCCCCGAGAGCGAGCGAGACACCCTGCGCCTCTTCGGGTACGTCAGGAGCCGCTACCCGATCGTCCGGGGCGAGTGGATCGACGTGGCCGTGGCGTCCCAGACGGACGCGGGCGTGCAGTCGGAGTTCTACGAGAACGACTACCAGCGCTTCGACCAGCGCGACACCTTCGTGCGCTGGCGGAAGTCCTTCGGTGCGGACTACCTCGCAGCAGGGGCCCAGAAGCGGATCAACTCGTTCCGCAGTCAGAAGGAGGAGCTGCCCTCCTTCATGGCCTACCGCGGTGAGCGCGCCGTGGCCGATGTCGCCGGCGTCCCGCTGCTCTACGGCGGGTCGTTCGAGGCGGGCTACTTCCGCCGCCGCGAGGGGGCCGCGAAGGAGGACCTCTTCTCCGACCTCCCCGGCGGCGCGCAGCTGGGCATCGGGGACGGCGAGTCCGGGCGCGCGGACCTCATCCAGCGGGTCGCGCTGCCGATCCAGACCGGCGTCGGCGCGATCAAGGCCACGCCCTTCGCGGAGGTCCGCGGCACCGCGTGGACCGAGTCCTTGGACGAAGCGGGCGAGGACCCGCTGCGCGGCGCCGCGATCGCCGGCATGGAGCTCTCGACGACCCTCCACAAGATCACGGACAGCGGCTACCTGCACGCCCTCGCCCCCCGCATCTCTGCCTCCACGGACCTCTGGTACGAGGAGCAAGGCGGTGAGCTCATCCCGTTCGACCGCACCGAGGAGCCGATCGACGGCGACCGGTACGAGGCCGGGCTGCGGGCCCTGTGGCAGCGGCCGAACACCTTCGAGACCTTCGACCTCGACGTCCGCGCCACCCTGCTCCAGGACCGCTCAGGCGACCGGGAGGACCTCAAGCAGATCGGCACCCTGGGGCGCTACATCACGGGCTACGGGAGCGGTGAGGGGCTGATCGGGATCCTCCACGACGCCAGGTACGACGTCGAGAACACCGAGACGACCTACACGCGGAGCACCTTCGCGGTGCGCCCCGCCGACGACTACCTGTTCGAGGTCAGCTACGGTCAGGCGCGCGCCATCGATCGGGCCGAGCTCTACGAGACCGGGGGGATTGGCGGCCGGTGGCTGATCGACCCCAAGTGGGAGGTCGAGGCCCGCTACTCCCGCGACCTGCGCGTGGGGGAGTCCCTGCTCACCGAGTTCGTGCTGCGTCGATTCAGCCACGACTTCGTCCTGGACCTGATCTTTCAGGACCGGGCCGGTGAGGGGGGTACGACCGTCGGCCTGAGCTTCAAGCCGCTCCTCGGTTGGACCAGGAGCCGCCTCGGGCTCCTCGACCGGCGCTAGCCGATCAGTTGCCCACGGGCGTCCAGATCAGCCCGTCCTGGGCCGTGAGTCCGGCGGCGGCGAGCGCCACGTCCGAGCTCATGTCGGCGCTGGCCGAGAAGGCCGCGTCGAAGTTGGGGGTGCGGTTCAGCCCGTCATAGGCGCCGCCGGTCTGGTCGATGGTGTTCCTGGTCGCGACCACGTCGCCGATCTCGTTGATCATGAACGCGCGACGGCCGGTGCGGTTGATCTGCTTGGGCCACGCATAGCAGCACCACATCAGCTCCGCGTTGGCGCTCCCGGGGTAGGGCCCAGGCTTGGATCCGCCGGTGTCACGCTCCGCCAGTCCGCCGACAGGCGCGGAGGCGCTGTTGTCGGGCAGGAACATCTTGAAGTAGTAGCCGTTGCGCTCGATCACCCCGTCGCCAGCGTCGGAGATGAAGACCGCGAACTGCTTGGACAGGAACGACGGCTGCGCGCTGTCGCCGACGGAGCCGATGCCGGTCCCCACCTGCGACCAGACCCGGACCGGGGTCTCACCGGAGAGCTCCCCGAAGTACCCAGCCTCGCCGCCGCCGTCGATGTCGGTATCGATGGTGACGCTCGAGATCATGTTCTGCTGCGCCGTCGCGATGGACCTCAGGGTCGAGATCGTGGCGTTCTCGTTGGCCGAGACGCGGGCGCTCACCAGCTTGGGAATCGCGATGGCGGCAACGATCGCGATGATCGCGATCACGATCATCAGCTCGATGAGGGTGAAGCCGGACTGCTTGTGAGGACGAGGCATTGGATTCGTGCGCAGGGTCGGCGCTGGGGCGCCGGAAGGATCGGCCGGCCCTGGGCGGGCCTGCGTTGCCTGCTATCGACGGGATCCCTGGATTCCTTGAGAACCCCTCGATGTACCTCGGAAACACCCTCCCTGGGGCCTGGAGCGCCCCCCGGAGGGGGCGCGGTCGCTCAGAAGAGGCCCAGGATCTCGCCGTTCTCGTCGATGTCCACCTGCTTGTAAGCGGGCGTCCGACCCAGGCCAGGCATGGTCATGATCGCGCCCGCATAGACGACGACGAAGCCGGCGCCGGCCGCGAGCCGCGCCTCGCGCACGGGGAAGACGAACCCCTCCGGCGCGCCCTTGAACTGGGCGTCGTGGCTGAGGCTGTACTGGGTCTTGGCCATGCAGATGGGGAGCTTGCCGTAGCCCTGCTCCTCCAGGCGCGCGAAGGTCTTCTTGGCCGCCGCGGAGAACTCCACGGAGCCGGCGCCGTAGATCTTCAGCGCGAGGGCCTCCACCTTCTCGGTCAGGGAGGCCTCGTCCGGGTAGAGCAGCTTGAAGTCGGACTCGCCGGACTCGGCGGCGTCGATGATGGCCTGCCCGATGGCGGCGCCGCCCTCGCCACCCCTGGCGTGGACCTCGCTGACCTCCGCGGCGCGGGCGCCCGCGGCGAGCGCGCGCTCCTTGACCACCTCGATCTCCGCCTCCGTGTCCGTGGGGAAGCGGTTGATGGCCACCACCACGGGGACGCCGTAGCTGCGGACGTTCTTCACCTGGGCCTCCAGGTTGGAGCAGCCCTTGAGGACGGCCTCGGTGTTCTCCTGGAACAGCTCAGCGGGGAGCGGCCGCCCCTGGCGGGTGGGGTAGTTCCCCGAGTGCACCTTGAGGGCGCGGATCGTGGCGACCAGCAGCACGGCGTCGGGCTTCATGCCTGAGGCGCGGCACTTGATGTCGAAGAACTTCTCGGCGCCCATGTCCGCCCCGAAGCCGGCCTCGGTCACCAGGTAGTCCACGTGCCCCTGGGCCACGCGGTCCGCGACGATGGAGGAGTTGCCGTGGGCGATATTGGCGAAGGGGCCGGTGTGCACGAAGGCGAGGGTGCCCTCGGTGGTCTGCATGATCGTCGGGTCGATGGCGCGCTGGAGGATCGCGGCCATGGCGCCTGCGACCTCGAGCTCGTCCGCCGTGACGGGGTCGCCGTTGCGGTTGGAGCCGATGACGATGCGGCCCAGGCGGCGCCGCACGTCCGCGAGGTCGTTGCTCATCCCCAGGATGGCCATGACCTCGGACGCGGACGTGATGTCGAAGCCGGTCTCGCGCGGGACGCCGTTCTTGGGGCCCCCGAGGCCGGAGGTGACCTGCCGCAGCGCCCGGTCGTTGACGTCGAGCACCCGCCGCCAGGTGACCGTGGCCGGGTCGATGTCGAGGGGGTTGTCCAGCAGGATCGACGCGTCGATGGCGGCGGCCAACAGGTTGTTGGCCGCGGTCACCGCGTGGAAGTCGCCGGTCAGGTGGAGGTTGAAGTCCTCCATGGGGACCACCTGGCTGTAGCCGCCCCCGGCCGCGCCGCCCTTGATGCCGAAGACCGGTCCCATGGAGGGCTGCCGGATCGCGCAGGCGGCCTTCTTGCCGAGCTTGTTCAGGGCCAGGGAGAGCCCGACCGTGTGGACCGTCTTGCCCTCGCCGGCGGGGGTCGGGGTGATGGCCGTGACCACGACGTAGCGGGACTTGCTGTCCCCCGGGTCGCCGGCCAGCTTGTGGTTCACCTTGGCCATGTAGCGGCCGTAGGGTTCGAGCCCGTCGGCGTCGAAGCCGTACTCACTGGCGACGTCTTGGATGGGGCGGAGCGTGACGTCTCTGGCGATATCTAGGTCGGAGCGCATGCGACAAAAGGTAACGCTTCTGCGCCCTCGCGAGGGCCTGAGGATGGGTCCACCCCCTCGGGGCTCGATTCCGAGACGCTCAGGCGGCCCGGCGGCCGTGGCGGATCCCGTCGAGGGTCACGGCTCCGACGATGATCCCGCCCACGAGGATCTCCTGGACGAAGTTGGGCACTCCCGACAGGTTGCAGCCGTTGGCCAGGGTGGCCATCAGGAAGGCGCCGATCATCGCGCCGAGGATCGTCCCCGTTCCGCCCGAGAGCGACGCGCCGCCGATCACCACCGCCGCGATGACGTCGAGCTCCTTGCCCATGGCGGTGGTGGGGTCGCCGACCGTGAGGCGGCCGAACTGGAGCACCCCGGCGAGCCCCGCCATGGCGCCGGCGAAGACGTAGATCGCGAACTTGGTGCGCTCCACGGGCACCCCGCAAAGCCGGGCGGTGGGCTCGTTGGAGCCGATGGCGGTGGTCCAGGTCCCGAAGACCGTGCGGCGCAGGAGGAACGCGGCGGTGAGGGCGGACAGCCCCATCAGCCAGACCCCGGGGGCGAGGACCAGCCAGTCGGGCACGTTCTCTCGGATGAACCCAGGCAGCCCCGAGAGGTCGGGGTTCTTGGACATGAACTGCTTCAGCCACCCGCTGGGGGCGTCCACCTTCTGCTCGTCGCCCAGCCACTTCGCCGCCCCGCGCGCCGCGCCGAGGGTGCCCAGGGTGACGATGAAGGGCGGGAGCTTGAGGAGGGTGATCAGCCCGCCGTTGACCGCGCCCACGGCGGCGCCCGCCAGGACCCCCAGGAGCGCCGAGGGGAGCTCGCCGTGGCCCGCCTTCATGGAGAGGGCCGTCACGACCGACGCCAGGGCGATGGCCGAGCCCACGGAGAGGTCGATGCCGCCGGAGCGGATGATGAACGTGGCGCCGATGGCCGCGAGGCCGACGATCACCGTCTGGGTGGCGATGGTCTTGGCGTTGAAGACGGAGAGGAACCCCTCGGGTGCCACGGCCCCGAACAGCGCCACCACGACGATCAGGCCGAGGAACGGGCCCACGAGGTCGGCGACCTGGCGAGCTCTGGCCGCGCCGCGGCCGGGGAGCGGTTGATCTTCAGGTTCCATCAGCGGGTTCCTCCCGTGGCGGCGGCGAGCGCCGCGTCCTCGGTCCAGTCTTCACGGGGGCGGGCGGGCCCGAGGACGCCCCGGTGCATCACGGCGATGCGGTCGCAGGTGCCCAGGAGCTCCGGCAGGTGGCTGCTCACCATGAGGATAGCCTTGCCCTCCGCCGCCAGCTGGTCGAGCAGCCGGTACACCTCCACCCGGGCCCCGACGTCGATGCCGCGGGTGGGCTCGTCGAGGAGGAGGATGTCGACGCCGCACTCCAGGAGGCGCGCGAGGGCGACCTTCTGCTGGTTTCCGCCCGAGAGGTCCCGCACGGGCTGCCCGGTGGAGCTGGCCCGGAGCGAGAGCCGGCCTCGCCAGGGCTCGGCGGCGGCCTCCTTGGCCTGCCGCGTCACCGCTCCCACGCGGTTCGCGAGGCGCCGGACGCTGGAGAGGGTGATGTTCTCCGCGATGGAGAGGTCCAGGGCGACGCCCTCCCGCGCGCGGTCCTCGCTGAGGAGCCCGACGCCGAGCTCGACCCAGCGGCGGGGGCGGGGGCGACGGAGCGCCTCTCCGCGCAGCTCGAGCTGGCCCGCGGTCATGGGGTCCAGACCGTAGAGGCTGCGGAGCATCTCCGTGCGGCCCGCGCCCACCAGGCCGAACACGCCCAGGATCTCGCCGGACCGCAGCTCGAAGCTGGCCTCCCGCGGGCCGGAGGCGCCGGCGAGCCCCTGGACGGCGAGCGCCACCTCTCCCGGGATCCTCGACGACCGCGGGTACGCCTCCGCCACGGAGCGCCCCGCCATGGTGGTGACCATCTCGTCGGTGCTGGTCTCCGACACATCGCCCTGTCCCACGGTCTCGCCGTCGCGGAGCACGGTGAAGCGGTTCCCGATGGCCTTCACCTCGTCGAGGAAGTGGCTGATCCACAGCACCGTCACGCCGGACGCGACCAGGCGCCGGGTGACCCGGAAGAGGCGTTCCACGTCGGGCGCAGAGAGCGAGCTGGTGGGCTCGTCGAACACGATGATCGTGGCGTCGAGGCAGAGGGCCCGGGCGATCTCGACCAGCTGGCGGTCTCCGGGCCCGAGGTCGCTCACGAGGGTGTCGCCGGTGAAGCTCGAGACATCGAGGTCCCTGAGGACCTGGTCGAGCCGCACCCGCGCGGCGTCCAGCCGCTTCACGCCGAGGCGCGACGTCTCCCGGCCGAGGGTGACATTCTCGAGCACGGAGAGGTGGGGGCAGAGGTTGAGCTCCTGGTAGATCATCGCGACGCCGCGCTCCCGGGCCTCGCGGGGGGAGGCGGGGGCGAACGGGGCGCCGTCGATCCAGAGGTCCCCCGAGTCCGGCGCCTGGGCCCCGGCCACGATCTTCATGAGGGTGCTCTTGCCCGCGCCGTTTTCGCCGAGGAGGGCGTGCACCTCGCCCACGTCCGCCTCCAGGTCCACTCCCCGGAGGGCGTGGACGCCGCCGAAGCGCTTGGTGACTCCCTTGATCTGGAGCCGCGGCGGCCGACGCCGCCGGAGGACGGCGCCGGACTCCATCACTCGTCGAGGATCGAGAGGTCGGGCTTGAGGAGGGCCTGGACCGAGGGGTCGTCGATGGAGGCCGAGGGGACCACCACCACGCCCGTGTCGATGCGGGGCTCCACGGCCTCACCACGGGCGGCGGCGACGCAGGCGCGCACGGAGAGCTCCCCCATGCGCACGGGGTCCTGGAGCACGAGGGCGTCGATCTCTCCGGCGCGGAGCGCCTCCACCAGCTTCTCGCTGGCGTCGAAGCCCACGAACGCCACGTCGTCCGTGCGGCCGGAGTCCTGGAGCGCCCGCAGCATCCCGAAGGCCGCGGACTCGTTCGGGCAGAAGATGCCGTCCACGTCCTTGAAGCTGTTGAGGAGGTTCTCCGACGCCTGGTAGGCCCCCTCGTTGGTGGCGCCGGCGTACTGGTTGGAGGAGATGACCTCGATGCCCGCGGCCTTGCCCACCGCGGCGAGGAAGCCCTCTTCGCGCTCGAAGGTGCTGGCGGAACCCTCCTGGTAGCGCAGCAGGATGACCGAGCCCTCGCCGCCCATCATCTCGACCAGGGCCTCCCCGGCGAGCTCGCCGCCGCGGCGGTTGTCGGTGGCGACGAAGGAGGTGCGTCCCTCCCAGTCCAGGTCGCTGTCCGCGACGACCACCGGGATGCCCTGCCCGCCGGCCTCCTCGGCGGGCGTGACGAGGGCCTTGCGGTCCATGGGCATGAGGACGATCCCGTCCACGCCCCGGACGACGAAGTTCTCGACGATCTGGACCTGCTCGGCGCGGTCGTCCTCCCGGATGGGCCCCTTCCAGATGACCTTCACCCCGAGGTCCCGGGCGGCGGCCTCGGCGCCAGCGTGCACGGACTTCCAGAACTCGTGGGTCGTGCCCTTGGGCACGACGGCGATCTGCAGCGTGCCGTCGTCGTTCGAGGCGCCCCCGCATGCGGAGAGCGCGAGGAGGGAGAGGGCAGCGGCCAGTCGAAGTCGTTGATTCATGACGATGGGGGAAGTCGCGGTCGAACCAGCCTAACCGCTCGGGCTCTCTTGCTAGGTTGACTCCCCATGCCCATCGACGCCCATCAGCACTTCTGGACCTACGACGAGGCGCGGTACGGTTGGATCGCCGAAGGCGGCCTCCATGCCCTCAAGCGCGACTTCCTCCCCGAGGACCTCCGCCCGCTGCTCGATCAGCGTGGCGTCGACGGCACCGTCGCCGTCCAGGCACGCCAGGACCTGGAGGAGAGCGAGTGGCTCCTGGGCCTCGCGGCCGACCACCCCTGGATCCGCGGGGTCGTGGGCTGGGTGGACCTCGCCTCGGAGGAGGTCGAGGGCCAGCTGGACCGCCTGGCGGCGGCGCGGGGGGGCGAGCGCCTGGTGGGGATCCGCCACGTGGTGCAGGCCGAGGCGGAGGGGTTCCTGGACGGCGCGGACTTCCGCCGCGGCGTGGCGGCGGTCGGCGCCCGCGGGCTCGCCTACGACGTGCTGATCCTCGAGCACCAGCTGGAGGAGGCCGTCCGCTTCTGCGGGGCGATGGAGGGGCAGCGGCTGGTCCTCGACCACCTCGCCAAGCCCCGCATCGCAGCCGGGGAGATCGACCGCTGGGCCGGGCTGATGCGAGAGCTCGGCGCCATGGAGCACGTCACGTGCAAGGTCAGCGGCATGGTCACCGAGGCGGACCACGGAGCCTGGACCTACGACCAGCTCACCCCCTACATGGACGTCGCCTTCGAGGCCTTCGGTCCGAAGCGGCTCCTGTTCGGATCGGACTGGCCGGTGTGCACCCTCGCGGCCCCCTACGCCCGCGTGCACGAGGTCTTCTCCCGCTGGAACGCGTCGCTCTCCATGGTCGGCGCGACCGTGGACGCCGAGGCCGCCGTGGAGGCGGCCTACGGCCTCACCTGATCAGCGGGCGAGGATGCGCTCGGCCTGGGGGCGCATGGGGTGACCCGGCGCCAGGGCCTTGGCGGCCTCGAGGGCCTCCACAGCCTCCTCGCGCCGATCCGCGTTGAACAGGGCCATCGCCCGCAGGTAGGCCGGCTCGGCCAGGGTGGGGGACGCCGTGCGCCACTGCTCGATGCGGAAGAGCGCCTCGTCCCAGCGGTTCATGCTCCCCAGCGCGGTGACCCACGCCTGGTAGCCGAGGTGGTCGAGGGGCGCGGAGCGGGTGACGGTCTTGAAGTGCCGGTCCGCCTCCTCGAAGGCCCCCGACTCGGCGTCGAGGAGCCCCAGCATCCGGTGGGCGTCCAGGTCCCCCGGGCTGGCCTCCAGCACGGCGTCGAGCTGGGCGCGGGACTCGGGGATGCGCCGGAGCTCCATCAGGGCGCTCGCCAGGTAGAGCCGCGCGGTGCGGTTGTCCTCGTCCACGGTGAGGACGCGCTGGAACTCCACGGCGGCGGCCGCGAACTCGCGGCGGCGGACCATGGCCTCGCCGCGCTGGAAGTTCATAGCGGCGGACCGTGAGCGGGTCATGATGTCCCGGCGCACCGAGTCCCCCAGCTGGACCTTGGCCTCCTCGGTCGCCCTCTGCCGCGCGGTCACCGCCGCGGCCTCGTCCACGCGCTGGAGCATCGTGAGCCCCTGACCGAGGGCCGTCGCCAGTGCAGGGTCGCCCGGGAAGCGCTCGTGGAGCCTGGAGAGCCGCTCCACGGCGGCCTCGGTCTCGCCCTGGTCGAGGAGCGCCCGCCCGATGCCGAGCTCGGCGTAGTCGTATTCGTAGTCGAGGCCCGCCGAGACCTCCCGGGCCCGCTCGAAGGCGGCCAGGGAGCCCTCGGCGTCCCCGCTCACCAGGAGGAAGTCGCCCAGGCGGGCGTGGATGGGCGGGTAGTCGTCCCGCAGGGCCCCGGCCCGCTCGAAGCGCGCCGCCACGTCGTCCACCGAGCGCTCCAGCATGGTCCCCAGCACCGCGTGGTCGTAGACCGCCCTGAAGATCGTGGGGTCCAGCTGGATGGCCACCGCCAGGCACTGCTCGGCCTCCTCCAGGAAGAAGTGCGCGTCGAGGGCGAGGCCGAGCTCGCTCCACCGCTGGGCGTCCTCCGGGTCGGCGATGACCGCCGCGCGAGCCGCGCCGAGGGTCTCGGCCACCAGCGGCTCCATGGTGCTGGTGTCCAGGGCGGGCGGGGCGGGGAGCCCCCCGGCGGGGTCGGCGCCACCGCAGGCCGCCGCGAACAGGGCGATGGTCAGGGGGATGGAGGTCAGCAGCGCACGCTTCATCGGACGGCCTCTCCGCTCCCGCGGACCAGTCGGTGGATCTTGCCGGTCTCGAGCCCGGCGAAGCGCTCGCGGAGGCCGTCGGTCCAGCGGAGCTCGACGTCCACCGGGGCCCCGTCCGGGGCGCCCGGCACGCCGAAGTGCGCGCGGGGATCCCGGCTGGACTGGTAGCCGTCCGAGGCGCGGGTGGTGCGGGTCAGCTCGAAGTCGGGTGCGGTCACCTTGACCTGCACCCCCAGCCCCGTGGCGCTGGTCCCATCGAGCCTGGGGTCAATCGTCACCCAGCTGCCCTCGCGGGGCGCGTCGTTCCGCAAGACCCGGGCCGCGTTCTCGGTCCCGGTGACCACCAGGTCCACGTCGCCGTCGCCGTCCAGGTCGCCCTGGAACACGCAGCGGTCCACGAGCAGCGGACCGGTGAGCGCGGCGGCGCGCTCCTTCTCGTCCGTGAAGCGGGCCCCCTCGGCGACCAGCAGCGAGTTTCCCTCGGCGAGCTGGGCCCACGCGCCCTCGAGCTCGCACCCCGCGGGGACCGGCCCGATGCGGACGCGTCCGTTGGCGATGGCGAGGTCGAGGTCACCGTCCAGCTCCACGTCGAAGGCCGCCACCCCGAACCCCGTGTTGGGCCGGGTCATGACCCCCAGGCCCGCCTGCCCGGTGCGATCGCTGAAGGCGCCCGCGCCGCGCGCACGGTAGAGGGTGTGGGTCTCCTCCTGGAGGTGGGTCATGAAGAGGTCCGAGAGCCCGTCCCGGTCGAGGTCCTCCACGACGACGCCCATGCTGGCCTCCGCGAAGCCGTTCTGGTTCAGGGCGATCCCGCGGGTGGAGCCCTCGTCGCGCCAGCCTCCCTCCCCGTCGGGGACCCACAGCTGGTTGGCCTGGCCGTCGTTGGCGACGTAGACGTCGAGCCTGCCGTCGCCGGTGAGGTCCTCGATCACCACCCCGAGCCCGGGCGCGGGGGCACCCACGAGCCCCGCCTCGGCGCTCGCGTCGCGGAACGACCCGCCCTCGTTGATGAGCAGCACGTCGTGGACCGGCGCGCCGCTGCCGGGGGGGCAGTAGGTGCGGCGCCCGGCGGCGTCGTTGCAGATGATCTTGGGGTCGAGCTCGATGTATCGGGCCACGTAGAGGTCCAGGTCGCCGTCGGCGTCCAGGTCCCCGAAGGCGGCCGAGGTGGACCAGCCCTCCACGCCGGCGCTCCACTCCGAGGTCGCGTCCTGGAACCGCCCGTCGCCCCCGTTCAGGAAGAGGGCGTCGCTTCCCTGCTGGGACACGTAGAGGTCCACGTCGCCGTCCCCGTCCACGTCGCCCGCGGCGGCGCCCATGGCGTACCCGGTGAGGGACTCGAACCCGGCCCCCGCGCTCACGTCGGTGAACGCTCCCGCGCCGTCGTTGCGGAAGAGGGCGTGACCGTCGCCGGCCTGGGCGGTCCTTGGGGAGCCGGGGTCGGTGCCACCCTGGAGGAGGAAGAGGTCGAGGTCCCCGTCGCCGTCCATGTCGAAGAGCGCCCCGCCGCCGCCCATGATCTCCGTCAGGATCCAGTCACCTGTGGCCCCGGAGCCGTGGGAGAAGCGGACGCCGCAGGAGGCCGTGACGTCGGTGAACAGCTGGCTCACCGGGCCATCGGCGGCCTCCGGTTTAGGGGCGCCCCCGGCGGGCGAATCGCCGCCGCAGCCGGCGAGGGCCAGGCTGACCCACCCGCACCAGGCGAGGGGGGCGGCGGAGATGCTGCGGTCGCGAGCCTTCATGGACGCTGGATCCTATCGGCCACCACCGGTTCCGGCGCGGGTCACCGCTGCCCTCTCCTGGCTGGGGGTGGGCGCGAGGTCAGATTGACGCAAACGCACAGCGGGAGACGGGTGCCCCACGGGGCGCGGGGCCGCGGTGCGGTGGATCGGTCGGAGATCCCGGGGCCCGGATCGAGGATGGACGCAGCCCGCCCCGGGCGCGTGGCTAGACTCGAAGGGTCCCCAACGCTTGCCACAGGACCCCATGGCCTCTACCCGAATCGCGCTGCTCACCCTCATCCTCGGCCTCGGTCTGGGAGGAGGCATCGGGTTCCTCCTCGGGGGCGATGGCGGCCCGGCGGTCCAGGCCGCGGACTCGTCCATGGTCCGGAGAACCGGAGTGGAGCGGCGCGGGCCGGCTGGGGAGCAGGGGCTCTCCCTGGCTGCCCTCGACCCGGCGGATCGAACGTCGAGCTCACGGGTCAACACCGACGCCACTGACCGCGCGCTGGCGGCGGAGGCGGACGACTATTCGGACGCGACGCTCGCCCGAATCTCGATGGAGGCGGAGGACGCTGAGGACGGCCTGACCGGCGAGGGCACGATCACCGGGAGGGTCTTTGACGGCGATGGAGCGCCCCTCGCGGGGGCCACGGTCGTGACCGTGAACTTCTACTCCGCGGGCGAGGGGAGCAACCGCGGGCGGAGCACGGAGAGCGTCGGGCGGGGATGGTCTGGACCGACGGAGATCCGCGGGGCGCTCGCCGCCAACGCCAAGACACTGCTCGAGAAGCAGCGCCGCCAGCGAACCACGACGACCGACGCAGCGGGCGGCTTCGAGTTCGCGGATCTGCCTGCGGGGCGCTTCACGCTTAGGCCTTACCTCGAAGGGATGGTCTTCGAGAGCCAGACGGTCCGCGTCGGCGAGAGCGCCCAGTTCATCGGCAAGCCCGTGTCGGAGTTCCACCTCGACCTTCGTCTCCCAGACGGAACGGTCCCGGAGGAGGCGACGATCGCGCTCGTCGGCGAGCGCAGGACCAGAGGGAGCTACCGCTGGACGAGCGACGAACCGACGATCCGTCTCACCCGCTCCACGGCCTCCTTGAAGGCCATGGTTGGCCGCGTGCAGGGCGGAGAATACGAGCGAGCGGACTCTTCCGAGCTGGCCTCTGACATCAGGGTCATCGACCTGGAGCACGACGGTGAGGGGCCACACCTCTTCGAGCTCAAGGCGCGCTCGCTCCTGTGGGTCACGATCGAGGACGAGTCTGGCCTCGTGCCGCGGATCGAGCCCTGGGTGAAGATCGTCGAGGCGTCGAAGGCCGAGGGCGAGGACCCCGATGACCTCTTTGACGAGAAGAGGTCGCTCGCGAGGACCCCGTCTGGCGCCTTCAGCGTGGCGGATCTGGACGCGGGCAGCTACCTGCTTGGCGCGGGACTCGGCGCTGGACCCGTGCAGGTCACGGCCGAGGTGCTGCTCGATGGCGGACTCGTCGAGCAGTCACTCACCCTTGGCGGGGTGGACATGGCCGAGTTCCTGGTCGTGCGTTGCACCGGGCCGTCCGGCAGGAATCTGCTCGACGTCTCCTTCTCACACCGCGTGGAGCGCACCGGCGGTGGATCGGGTAGCGGACGGGTGGAGTCGATCGCCCGGGGGCCGGGGACGTACTGGCTGCCCATCAGCGAGGTCCTCGACGGCAACGAATGGAGCAAGGTGACCTCGGTCGAGCTGACCGCGACCGCCGAGGGATACGGCGAGCTCATCCAGCCGCTGGTCCAGGGACAGAACGAGGTCTCCATGTCTTTCCAGCGCAGCGCGGAGCTCCTGGTTCGGGTGACGGGGGACCTCTCGCCCGGGTTCATGGTCAGCGCGGTGTCCATCGTGAAGAAGGACGACGGCGGGGACCGGCGGCTGCGTTCCTCACGCAGCGCGACCCGCGTCAGCAGCGACGGCATGGCGCGGATCCTCGGGCTCCAGCCCGGCCTCTTCCGGGTCGAGCTGAAGAAGGCATCCCGGGGCAACCGCTCGAGGGGGGACTCGGCGCTCGCCTGGCAGGAGATGACCGTTCGGCCGGGCGCCCAGGAGATCTCGTTCCGCGCTCCGACCTTCCATCGGTTCGTGGTCCACGCGCCGGATCTCCCGGAGGGAACCGGGTTCTGGCTGGAGCGGGAGGGGGCCCCGGACAGCGGCTGGTGGGGCGGCAGCGGGAGCGCAGAGCTCGACGATCAGCACCGCGCGACCTTCGAGGACGTGGCGGCGGGCGAGTACAAGCTGCGGACCTGGTCGAACTCGGGGCAGTCCTCGATGGACGTCACCGTCCCCTCGGGCGAGGTCCTGTTCGAGGTCAAGACCATCAATGCGTACCGCGTGGGGTCCATGAGCGAGGGCAAGCTCGGCGAGGCGGCTGGCCTTCAGGTCGGGGATCTCGTGACCGCCGTCAACGGCAAGGCGGTCGACCAAAATTCGTTCTGGAACCGCCTCACCCTGGACCTCGACACCGAGGCGGTCCGGCTCACCGTGGACAGGAATGGCGCGGCGCTGGAGATCGAGCTGGGACCCGGCAAGCCGGGCTCGAACATCTCTCGTCAGATCGGCGTCAACTGGGAACCGACGAGCCGCTGAGGGGGCGCTCCATCCCGTGGGATGGGGGCGGCGCTACTCCTCTCGCCACCCGAAGAGCCCGCTGTACTCGGCGGTCCGGTGGCAGCGGATGCAGCTCTCCATGGCCCCGGCTCCCGTGACGCGACCGGCGGCGTCCACGGTGCCGAAGGCCCACCCGTCCATGGTGTCGGGGGTGCCCTCGGGCAGGCGGAGCATGACGAAGAGGCCCCTGGGCGCGCCGGTCCGGTAGGTCAGGCCGTCGCGCTCGGCGAAGGGGATGTAGCCCTGGCTCGCGGCCAGCTCCCAGCCCGGGGTCGAGTGGGGGGAGGGCGCGTTCTCCCCCGCGTGGAGCACCGGGGCGAAGGCCTCCTTCACGAGCACCGTGAAGAGCGGGAGCTCCACCTCCTCCTCGGTGCCCAGCTTCATGTACGCCTCGCCCTGGTTGGAGCGGAGCGCGTAGATCTTCGACCCGTGGCCGTCCTCGGCTTCCACCGTGGAGTGCAGCGCCCGGGCGGCGGGCGGCATCATGCAGAGGAAGGGCGACCAGTTGAGATGGGGTCCCACCACCGGTAGCTCGGGGGCAGCGCCCCCCGCAGAGCGAATCATCGCCTCGATCGCGCCGTCGGCGCGCGCGGTCACGACCTCATCCGCGCTGCATGCGCAGAGGAGGGCGAGCGCCGCGAGGCCATGGGAGCGGCGGCGGGCGGGGCGCACGTCAGGCTCGCTCGAAGAACCAGACGGCGGGCGTGCGCTTCGTCGGAGGATCAAACACGTCGATCTTCTGCTGGAGCTCCCTGCACGCCTTGCGGGTGGCATCGAGGCGATCCACGAATTCCCCGTAGACGCGATTGAAGGCGGCCTCCTTCTCCTCCTCTGTCTTCGCCTTCGCCTCCTCGGCGTTGAACTTCTTGTTGAAGGCCTTTGAGACCTCATCCGCGGCGGCCTCGGCGGCCTCGTGCGCCGCGCGCAGCCGCGCGAGCTCCGCGGTCTCCTCGTCGTTGAGCGTCGGCGCCTCGGCGCGCCAGCGGGAGTAGCCGCCCACGATCAGGTCGAGGTCCCCGTCCTTGTCCCAGTCGATGACCTCGGGGTAGAGGCCCTCGGCGGGGCCGGTGGGGGAGGTGGGCAGGCTCTCGCCATGGACCCGCAGCAGGGTGCGGGGGGCGGCGAAGCTCGTCGCCCCGCCCTTGCCCTGGTTGACGAGCAGGTAGATCCCGGCGCCGCCGTCGGCCCCACCGAAGGTCCCGTAGACGAGGTCAAGGTCGCCATCGGCGTCCCAGTCCACCAGCCGCGGCGCGGTCATCTTGGCCTCGTCCTCGAGCGGCACGCCGCCGGCCATCACGCGCACGTTCTTGCCGGTGAAGCGGGGCTCCGAGGGGGAGCCCTCGTTCAGCTGCAGGTAGAGGTGCCCCTTCTCGTAGCTCCCCTGCAGCAGGTCGAGGTCGCCGTCGCCGTCCCAGTCCATGGCCACGGCGGAGATGCCCCGGAGGTTCCTGGGCTTACCGTCGGGCATGGAGCGCCCGGTCGTCAGGTGCGCGTCCTCGTCGTAGTCCCAGTAGTAGGAGACGAGCAAGCGCTCACCCGCGGCGTCCTCGATCCTCGCCGGCTCGGCGAAGCCGTCCGCGCCGCCCCAGCTCGCGTGGGGCGATCCGTCGAAGGTGGCCGAGAGGTAGTCCAGGTGTCCGTCGGCGTTGAGGTCCACGAACTGTGAACCCATGCCGATGCATCACCAGTTGTTGAAGCTCAGCTGCTTCCCGTCGGTGCGCTCCATGGGCACCTCCGGGCCGAGCCCGGCCGCCGTGCGCCGCGACCAGGTCACGCGCCCGGACAGGCCGCCGAGGACCAGGTCCTGCATCCCGTCCCCGTCCACGTCGAAGGCGGCCGGAGAGGGATACATCTTCCTGCGCCCCAGCTCCGCGTCGCCGGCCATGAGCTGGACCGGGGCCTTGAAGAGGATGAGATCGTCGCCGGCGTCCCCGGAGGGCGCCAGGGCCGCGAGGGCCAGGAGGAGGTGGGTCATGGTCGGAGTGGGTCGAGCCTCGGAGGGGCCGGTCGATGCGTGCCCAGGGGCTACCGGCATCGAGTCAGGATGTTGCCATCAACACCGCGGCTTTGCTCGATCGTTGCACGCGAGGTACTCCTCAGACCCTCAAGGGGCGGTCCTCTCCATCGGTTAGCCTTCCCACACCATGGTGGGCGGATCGAAGGGAGACGACCGGAGGGCGAGCCTGCGCGGCGTCCTCGCCGCGCCCGTGGACGTGGCGCCGCTGGTCTTCTTCCGGATGGCGTTCGGCCTGCTGCTCGCGTGGCACCTGGTGGACTACCTCCAGTACGGGTGGGCCCAGAGGGTCTACGTCGACCCTGTCCTGCGCGTGCCGCACCCTGGCTTCGGGTGGCTCCAGCCGTGGGCTGGGGGCGGGATGGTGCTGCACTTCGGCGCCCTCGTCGCCGCGGCGCTGGCGCTCGCCGCGGGCTTCCGCACGCGGCTCGCCTCCCTCATCCTCTGCCCGGGGCTCGCCTACACGTTCCTCCTGGAGCGGACCCACTCCAACAACCACGACTACCTGATCGTGCTCCTGGCCTTCCTCGCCTGCTGGCTGCCCCTGGGCCGCGCGGGCTCGCGGGACGTGCGGTCGGACCCGTCCCGGGCGGTGGACGAGGTGCCCGCCTGGACCCTCTGGCTCCTTCGGGGCCAGGTCGCCGTGGTCTACCTCTTCGGGGCGCTCTCCAAGTGGAACGCCGACTGGCTCCAGCAGGGGGAGCCCTTCGGCCCCCACGTGCTCGCGGTGGCGGAGGCCCAGGGGTGGCCCTTCGCCGAGGCCCTCGCGGGCCGTGAGGCCTGGGTCGCCATGTCGTGGGCGGGGATGCTCTTCGATCTCCTGGTGATCCCCGCGCTGCTCTGGCAGCGGACGCGGGCGGCGGCGGTGGTGGCCTCCGTGCTGTTCCACGGCGTCAATCAGGTGCTGTTCCCCATCGGCATCTTCCCCCTCCTGGCCCTCTCCCTCACCCTCCTCTTCCTCGACCCGGCCTGGTCGCGGCGGGTCCTGCGCCTCGGCGCGCCGGCCTCGCCCCCGCGGCGGTGGTCCCCCTCGGCCAGCGTGCAGCCCCTCGTGCTCCCTGCCCTGGGGCTCTGGTTCGCGGTCCAGCTGATCGTCCCGCTGCGCCCCTGGGTCCTGTCCGATGAGCCCGCCTGGACCGAGCGCGGGGCGCTGTTCTCCTGGCGGATGATGATCTCCAGCAAGGACTGCGAGCTCGACTTTGTCGTGACCGCCGGGGACCCGCCCCGCGAGGTGCCCATGGACTGGCGCGCCCTGCTCACGGAGGACCAGCTCGACATCCTCGCGGGGACCCCCGAGCTGATCGCATGGTTCGCGCGGGAGCTTCGCGCCCGGGCAGAGGCGCAGGGGCACGGCCGGGTGGTAGTCCGGGCGAACGCGTTCTGCGCCCTCAATGGTCGGCCCTTCCGACCGCTCGTGGATCCCGAGGTGGACCTGAGCCGCGCGGAGGGTTGGGATTGGATCGCGCCCCTCGAGGGCGGCGACGGGCTCTGACCGGCAGGGACGCGCGGCGGGCGATTCAGCGAGGCGATTTGGGGCCGAGACCCCGCGCGTCTCCAGGGGGTCGCGCCCACCGCGATCCGCGCCCAGCGGTTAGCTTCAGCGGACCATGAGCGAACGCACCTACCTCGTCACCGGCGCCCTGGGCTGCATCGGCGCCTGGGTCGTCGAGCGCCTCCTCGAGAAGGGCGACCACCCGGTGGTCTTCGACCTCGGCACGGAGCCGCGGCGGATCCGCGACCTCCTCGGACCGGAGGCGCTGGCGCGGGTCTCGTTCGTGCAGGGCGACATCGCCAACCCGGCGGCCCTCGGGGCCTGCATGGACGAGCACGGGGTGAACCACATCGTCCACCTAGCAGGCCTCCAGGTGCCCTTCTGCCGCGCCGACCCCATGGCGGGCGCCACGGTGAACGTCCTCGGGACCGTGAACGTCTTCGAGCAGGCTGCGAAGCGCGGCATCCAGCGGGTGGCGTACGCGTCCAGCGCGGCGGTCTACGAGCGTGCGGATGAGGACCGCGCGGGCGGGGCCCCGTGCGAGAACGCGTCCCCGACGCCGAACACCCACTACGGCGTCTACAAGCTCGCCAACGAGGGCACGGCCCGGGTCTCCTTCCTCGAGCACGGCACCTCGAGCGTCGGGCTTCGCCCCCTGACGGTCTACGGCGTGGGCCGGGACCAGGGCATGACCAGCGGCCCCACCAAGGCCATCAAGGCCGCGGTGGTGGGGCGCCCCTACACGGTGGGCTTCGGCGGCCGAACGGACTTCCTGTACGCCGGCGACTGCGCCGACGCCTTCATCGCCGCGGCGGACCGGGGCCCCGAGGGGGCCCACGTGTTCAACCTCGCCGGTGAGTCCATCGCCGTCACGGCCTTCGTGGAGGAGCTGTGCGCCCAGGAGCCCGCCGCGCGAGACCTCGTGCGTGTGGAGGGCGGGGAGCTCCCCGTCCCGGGCGCCATCGACGGCGCGCGCATCGGCGAGGTCCTCCCGGGCCTGCCGAACACGTCCATCCGCGAGGGGATCGCCGAGACCCTCCGCCGCTTCCGCGAGCTCCACGCCGCGGGCACCCTCGACACCTCCGACCTCGACAGCTGAACCGCCAAGAACCATGGGCCCCAAGATCACCAAGGTGGAGACCGCGTTCCTGCGCGTCCCGCTCCAGCAGCGCCAGATCACCGACTCCCAGAGCAAGGTGGACGAGGTGGAGTTCCTCACGGTTCGCCTGCACACCGACGCGGGCGTGATCGGCGTCGGCACCAACTGGTCCTACACCCCGGGCCTGCGCGCGGCGCAGGTGATGGTGGAGGAGAACTACGCGCCGGTGCTCATCGGCAAGGACATCACGCTCCGCAAGGCGCTCGTGCAGGAGATGTTCCTCACGAACCACTTCGTGGGCCGCGTGGGCGCCTCGCGGGTCGGCATCGCCGCCGTGGAGTTCGCTCTCTGGGACATCCAGTGCAAGCGGGCGGGCATGCCCCTCTGGCACTACCTCGGCGCCGCCCGTGACAAGGTCCTCGCCTACAGCACGGACGGCGGCTGGCTGACCTGGAGTCAGGAGGACCTGGTGCGGGACGCCACGGCGCTCATCGATCGCGGCTTCCACGCGGTCAAGATCAAGCTCGGCCGCGACGACCCCCGCGAGGACTACGACCGCATCGGCGCCGTGCGCGACGCGGTGGGCCCGAAGATCCGGATCATGACCGACGTCAACTGCGCCTGGACCCTGAACACGGCGCGCTTCTGGGGCGGCAAGCTCGCCGACTTCGACGTGTACTGGCTCGAGGAGCCCATGGTGCCCGAGAACGTCAAGGCCCACGCCGAGCTGCAGCAGGCCATCTCGATCCCCGTTGCGGTGGGAGAGACGATCTTCACCAAGTACGCCTTCCGCGACTACATCGAGGCGGGCGCCGTGGGGATCGTCCAGGCGGACGCCACCAAGCTCCTGGGCATCGACGAGTGGCTCGAGGTGGCGGCGCTCGCGGGCGCCCACGACCTGCCCATCGTCCCGCATACCAACGTGCAGCAGAAGCTCCACAGCCAGCTGGCGGCGGCGACGCCCCACTGCCCGATGCTCGAGAACTGCTACGAGTCCATCAAGGACATCTGGGTCGAGCCCATCGACGTGGTCGACGGCCACTATCAGCTGCCGACCGCGCCCGGCGTGGGGCTCGAGCTGACCGAGGAAACCCTGTCGCGCTGCACGGTCGCGACCACCAGCACCGTCTAGGCCTCGAGCGACGCGCAGATCGAGCCAGGCGAAGAGCGCGGGCCGCGGGAGATCGCGGCCCGCGCTCTTTGCACGGGTGGATGGTGTGGGGGGGGCGTCTCGGCTTAGTGCTGGTGGTCGCCGGGGCCGTGCACGTGGCCGTGCTTCTGCTCTTCCTCGGTGGCCTCGCGGACCTCAACGATCTCGATGGAGAAGTTGAGCGTCTGTCCGGCCAGCGGGTGGTTGAAGTCCACGGTGATGTCCTCACCCTCGACGGCGGTGATCGTGCCCATGAGCGGGTTACCGTCCGGGTCCGTGGCCTGGAACGGAATGCCGGCCTCGAGGGTGGCGTCCGCGGGGAAGCGGTCGCGGGGCACCGTCTGGATGGCCTCGTCGATCCTCGGACCGTAGCCCTCTTCAGGGGCGACGTTGACCTCGAAGGACTCACCGGCGGCCTTGCCGCCCATGGCGGCCTCGAGGCCCGGGACGATGTTGTTCGCGCCGTGCAGGTACGCGAGCGGGTCCTGGCCTTCGGAGGAGTCGATGACCTGTCCGTCGGAGAGGGTCAGCTTGTAGTGCATCGTGACGACAGCGCCGTCCGCGATCGTGTTGGTGTCGCTCATGGGGGCACCCTAGCGGCCTGGGGGGGGCCCGCTGGGGAGGAACTCGGGATCATGCTCCGGGCCGGTCTGGATCCGGCGGCTATGCTGGTCCGCCCGAAACCTGGAGCACCGCCCACCACCTCGCTCCCCAGCCCGCTCTCGAATCTTGAAGATCGTCTCTTTCCTCCGCGACGAGGCCCTGTGCACCGGGGCCCTCCTGCCCGGTGACCTTGTGCTGGACTTCACCCACCCCGCCGCCGCCCTCCCCCGGGCGGACGGGCCCTTGGAGTGGTGTGATCTTGACGGCGCGCCGCACCAGGCCGCGCGACGACGGGTGGATGCGGTCGAGAGCCGCATGGATGAGCTGACGGCCTCGGGCGCGGTCGTTCCCATGGCGAGCGTCACCCTGGACGCGCCGGTCCCGCGCCCAGGCAAGGTCATCTGCATCGGCCTGAACTACCGGGACCACGCCGAGGAGAGCGGCATGGACATCCCCGAGCTCCCGCTGGTCTTCAGCAAGTTCTCCAGCTGCGTCGTCGGCCCCGAGGCCGAGGTCGTGCTCCCGCCGGGCGCCAAGGAGGTCGACTACGAGGCGGAGTTCGGCGTCGTCATCGGCCGCACCGCGAGCCGCGTGAAGGCCGAGGACGCGATGGAGTACGTGCTCGGCTACTGCAACGTCAACGACGTGAGCGCGCGCGACTTCCAGTTCGCCGACGGCCAGTGGCAGCGGGGCAAGTCCTGCGAGACTTTCTGCCCCGCGGGCCCCTTCCTGGCCACCGCCGACGAGGTCGCTGACCCGCACGCGCTGCGCGTGCAGTTCCGCATGAACGGCGAGACGCTCCAGGACTCGAGCACCAACCAGCTCATCTTCGGCATCCCCGAGCTCATCGCGCACCTCTCGGGCTTCATCACCCTCGAGCCGGGTGACCTGATCTCCACGGGCACGCCCCCCGGCGTTGGCTTCGCCCGCAAGCCGCCCATCTACATCCAGCCTGGCGACGTGATGGAGGTCGAGGTCGAGGGCCTCGGCGTGCTCCGGAACGCTGCCGTCGGCGCGGAGGGATGAGCGCCGCGGGCCTCGGGACCGCGCGGCTGGGGCGCACCGACGTCGAGGTCACCACCATCGGCCTCGGGACTGCGCCCCTGGGCGGGCTCTTCGAGCCCGTCAGCGACGAGGACGCTGCGGCGGTGATGGACGCCGCCTGGGAGGGGGGCGTTCGCTTCTTCGACACGGCCCCCTGGTACGGGTTCGGGCGCGCGGAGACCCGCGTCGGACCGGCGCTCGCAGGCCGCGCGGGCTGGAGCCTCTCCACCAAGGTGGGCCGACGGCTCGAGCCGAGCGACGACCCGCCGGGCCCGGCGAACGGCTGGCCCGATCCCTTGCCCTTCGCCCCGGTGCACGACTACGGCCGCGAGGGCGTGCTGCGGAGCTTCGAGGAGAGCCTGGATCGCCTGGGTCTCGAGCGCGTGGACACGCTCTTCCTCCACGACATCGGGAGCATGACCCACGGCGGCGAGCACCAGCGGCACTTCGAAGACGCCATGGGCGGCGGGCTGGCGGCGCTCCAGGAGCTGAAGGCCGCGGGCCGCGTCGGCGCCATCGGCATCGGGGTCAACGAGACCGAGGTGCTGCTGGCGGCCATGGACCACGCCGACTGGGACGTGTTCCTGCTCGCGGGCCGCTACACCCTGCTGGAGCAAGGCGCCCTGGATGAGCTCCTCCCGCGCTGCGAGCGCGCGGGCACCAGCGTGGTCGTGGGCGGCGCCTTCAACTCCGGGCTCCTCGCGGGCGGGAGCACCTGGAACTACGCCCAGGCGCCCACCGAGCTCATCGAGCGGCGCGACCGGCTCGCGCGCGTGGTGCGGGAGTTCGACGTGGCCCTCGAGGCCGCCGCGCTCCAGTTCCCCCTGGCCCACCCCGCCGTGGCGTCGGTGCTGATGGGCTGCCGCACGCCGGACGAGGTGCGCGCCAACCTCGACCACTTCGCCGCGGAGCTCCCCGCCGAGCTCTGGCCGCGCCTCGTGGCGGACGGGCTGCTCGACGAGCGCGCCCTGGGCTGATCATCCCCCTCGACCCGGGGCCCCTCAGAGGCCGATGCGGTCGCCGTCGTCGAGGATCGAGGCGCCCGCCGCGCGGACGGAGGCGGCGGCGTCACTCCCGGGGTCGGTCGCGGGGTTCGAGTGGTTCAGGTGGGTGAAGACCACCTTGGCGCGCTCTGTCTCGGGGAGCGGCGCGATGCGCGCCAGGGTCTCGACGATGAAGGGGTGGGGCACCTGGGACATGTCGCGGCCGGGGAGCTCGGCGGGCCCGTAGAAGGTGCCGTCCACCAGGGCCACGTCCAGGCTGGCGATCACGTCCTCGAGGGCCCGGTCCCACTTCTCCCACTTGTCGATGTCCGGCAGGTAGAGCACGGAGCGCTCGGGCCCGCGGATGAGGAAGGCGACGGTGTCGGTGAACTCGTCGCGGTGGGGGACCTGGATGGCGGTCACCGAGAGGTCCTCGGCGAGGTCCAGGGTCTCGCCGGGCTGCAGGACCTGGGGGCGGGCGTAGCCGCCGTCGAAGAGCAGGCTCCAGGGTCCGTTGGACCCGAGGAAGCTCGCCATGCGCTCGGTGCCGATGAGCGGGACTGGCGCCGAGCCGTAGGCCTCGCGGCCCAGCTGCAGCAGCCCGACCACGTGACCCAGGTGGGCGTGGGTGATGAAGATGCCGTCGAAGAGCGCGGGGCGTCCGGGCGCGTCTTCGGCCGGCCCGCCGAGCCCACGCGCCCGCTCCACCTGCCGCGCGATGTCCGGGGTCGCGTCGAAGAGCCAGCGGCGGCCGTCCCGGGGGTCCACCAGCAGGAGGCTCGTCACGAGGCGCGCCCGGGAGGGGTCCTCGCGGGCCGCGACGCAGCACTCGCGGGCGCAGCCGATCTGGGGGAGTCCGCCGTCTTGAGCCGTGCCCAGCGCGACCACGAAGGGGCCGTCCGGATCCACGAGCCCGGGGCCCAGCGCATCGAGGTCGCCGTGGGCGGCGCAGCCGATGAGCGAGCCACTCCAGAGCCCCACACTGAGCAGCAGGGCGGGGGCTGTGGCGGTGTGGTGGAGGCGTCGCAGGATGGTGATCACCCCTGAAGTATCGCACAGGCTCGGGGATTCGTCGCACCCGGCATGTTCTCATCGGCCCCATGGAAGGGGGTACGGACGCGCGACTGGAGGAGGTGCTGCGGCTGGGCACCGAGGCCTGGCATGACTTCTGCGCCCAGCGGGCGGGCGAGTTCCACCGGGTGATCCCGGCGGACCAGCGCCTGGCCATCGACATGCTCAAGGACCAGCGCAGCCAGGCGAACACCTTCCTGGAGCTGGGGTCCGCCACGGGCGTGATCACCGTGCTCGCCGACATCATCGGCTTCGAGGCGGTAGGGATCGAGATCGAGCCGGCGCTCATCACGACCGCCGAGGACCTCGCCGAGGAGGTGGGCTCGGGCGCGCGCTTCGTGGAGGGCAGCTTTGTCCCGCCGGACTACCGGGACGAGGTGGGGCTCCTGGAGAGCGACTACATGACGCCCACCGAGGGAGCCGACGCCTACGGCGAGCTCGGCATGGAGATCGCGGACTTCGACCTGGTCTACGCCTACCCCTGGCCCGGCGAGGAGGACTGGCTCATCGAGATGGTCCGCCGCTTCGGCGGGCCGCGCACGTCCCTGATGATCTACACGGTGCGCGACGGCTACGAGCTGCTCTGAGGACTCCTGCCCGAGGACCTCGAACCACCCCTTCGCGTCGCGTTCGCGACCGTCCTCGACCCGCTTCGGGGAGGGGAGGGATGGAGGCGGCACCCGGACTCGAACCGGGGAATAATGGATTTGCAATCCATCGCCTTACCACTTGGCTATGCCGCCTCTGGCTCCAGTATCGCCAGGGCGAGTGCCCTGGCTGAAGCCGACGGGGAATCATAGGGACCCCCCAGCGTCCGTCAACCCGAGCAGGCGACCCAATGGGCGACACGGCTCACCGGGGGCCGTGGGTAGGAGTCGCGCCGAGAAGCGCCGGGCACGGCGCGGGGGATCGGGCGCCCCTGCTACGATTCGGGCCGGAAGGGGATGTGGCGGAATTGGTAGACGCATCGGACTTAAAATCCGAAGGCCCTAGGCCGTCCGGGTTCGATCCCCGGCATCCCTACCAACCCTCGCCCTGCCCGCCGCCCGAGGCCTGAGCTCCAAGATGGGCGGTCTCCAGCCCGTTCGATCGCTCGCCCAAGGGGCCGGCTGCAGCGCCGCTTCGGGCTGCGAAGGTCAGCCGCCGCGCACCCGCCGGCTCGCCTCCGCCATCGCCGCGAGCTTGCCCTCGGCCACCTCGGCGGCCGTGATCGGGTTGTCGGCGAAGGTCGCGAAGCCGCAGTCGGGGTTCAGCAGGACACGCTCGGCGCCAAACAGGTCCACCGCGCGCCGGATCTTGGCCTCGACCTCGTCGACGGTCTCGACCCGCGGGTGCTTCTGGTTCACCACGCCGACCCCGATGCGCCGGTGGTCGGAGAGGCCCCGCAGGAGCTCGGCGTCGCCCGCGCGCGGGGTGCAGAGCTCGAGCACGAGGGTCTCCGCGGGCACCCGATCCAGGAGCGGCAGGAGCGGCGTGTAGTCGCCGGCGAGGGCGACGCTCTCGTCGGGGGACCAGTTGCCCCGGCACACGTGGAGCGCGAGGCGCTCGGCGGGGAGCCCCTCCATCACCTCGCACAGAAGGTCCGCGGCGAAGCCGAGCTCCTGCACCGTCTCTCCTCGCTCGCCGAGCGCCCCGCACATGAAGCTCCGGCCGCCCTCCGAGTGGGCGCCGTGGGCCACCTCGGTGAGCACCGGCTCGTCGAACTGCACCATGGACGCGCCGGCCGCCAGCAGGTGGTGCAGCTCCTCGCGCAGGACGCGGACCACATCCCGGGCCAGGGCCTCACGGTCCGCGTAGGCGCGATCCGAGATGCACTCCATCCACATGGTTCGGGTCAGCAGGTAGGGTCCGGGGAGGGCGACCTTGATGGGGCGATCCGTGACGGAGCGGGCGAACTCCACCTCGTGCACCGCCAACGGGCGGCTGCGGCCGAGGGGGCCGAAGACCGCGGGGTGGCGGACCTCGCTCGCGGGGACGTCCAGGGAGTCGAGCTCCTGCTCGAACTCCTCGGGGTGGTCGACGTAGGGCAGGAGGTCGGTGAGCGGGATGAGCTGGCAGTTGTCCAGGAGCCCACCCACGAAGCTGGCGTAGTTGTCCCGGCGCTGCTCGCCGTCGGTGATGAGGTCCACGCCCGCGCGCTCCTGGGCCTGGATGGCCAACCGCACCGCGTCCCGCGCGGCCGCGTCGAACTCCTCGTCCGAGAGGCGCCCCTGGAGGCGCTCGTGCAGGGAGCGCAGGAGCCAGGTCGGCCGCGGCCAGCTGCCCACCCCCATGACCGACAGGGGCTCGATGGGGGGCGCGGGCGCGGGGGCGGGGAGGTCCGTGGGGACCTCGATCTCGACCACCTCCTGGGTCAGGGGCATGGGCTCCCGTGTGTCCGGCGCGCTTCGCGCGCGCTCCGGGTCGAAAGCCCCCTTGGAGACGAGGAAGCTCATCCTCCCCTCCCCCTCGACGGTGGATACGAGCTCGTTGCCCGTGAGCCGGCACCAGGCCGGGAGATCCTCGGCCACCGAGGACTCCGCCGACAGGATCTCGAGCAGCTCCCCTCCGGCGAGGGGGTCGATGTGCTTGCGGATCAGCAGCAGGAGGCCGTTGCCGCAGTCGAGGGTGCCGCCGTCGAAGCTGTCCTTCGGGGGAAAGGGGTGCTGGCTCACGGGCTCGTGCGGTCCGCGCTCAGTAGGAGACGCTGGGGCAGCCGCCGGCCATGAACTCGACCAGCTTGGCGCCGCCGACGACCACCGCGCCCGCGACCAGGTTGTTCTCGTCGAGCCCGCGCTTCTTGAAGCAGGGAGCGCAGACGTAGATCTTCCCGCCGGCCTCTCCGAAGTTCGCGATGAGCTCCGCCAGGGGCGCGAAGCCCTCCTCGGCCACGCCGTCCGCGTCCCCCTTCTGGGAGAGGTGCACCGCGTCGGTGCTGAGGAACACCACGGTCTCCTGGTCAGAGCCGAGGGCCGCGTTGGCCACCACGAAGGCCACCGTGGCGCGGTCGGGGTCAGACTTGTCACGTGTGAGTGAGACGACGAAGTTCTTGTTCATGGATCTCGTTGGCCGCGGGGAGAGCGGGGTCAAGGGGTGGCAGGGTCGATCGAGCGAGGCTTGCGCTCGATCAGGAAGCGCGGCGGCTCAGCCGCCGCGAGAATGTTACCCGTCAGCCGGCACCACGCGGGGATGTCTGCCGGGGCGCCCAGGTCCGTCGTGCGGAGGAGCAGCAGCGCCCCGGGGTCGAGGCGCGACGTGCGCAGCTTCAGCTCCAGGGCCAGCTCACCGCAGCCTCGGTCACCAGCGTCCCACTCCTCGAATCCCGCGGCCGCTGCGAGGGCTGCATCGACGGACAGGGCCTGGTCGCCGTCCCCCTCTTCGCCGTCCAGGTCGTCATCTGGATCCATGCGGAGGCGGCTGGGGATGCGCGCCTCGGGCCAGGGCGCCTGGGCGGCCAGGCGCGCGTCCGAGTGGCGCCAGCCCGCGCGATAGCACGCGAGCCGTGAGAGATTGCGCCACACGCTCTCCAGGAACACGGGGCGCTCGCGGTCATGGTGCCGGGCCAAGCAGGTGATGCAGCATGGCCTGTCTCCAAAGCCGAGCATCAGCGACAGGACGGCATCGTGCCCGACGAGGTCGGTCCCACAGCCCGCGCAAGGTGCACCCCAATGGCAGTCCGCATGGGCCACCACGTCCTCGGCTCTCGGGCTTGCGCGTTCCATCCTCGGGTTCAGGGGCTGAAGCGCCAGGCGGCGCAGGGTCCCATGATAGGCAGGCCATGGCTTCTGGGCATGGGTTCGCAAGGAGCCCCGCGCCCCTTGACCCGCGGTCGGGTCGAATGAAGAGAGCCCCCCGGTCCAGGGACCGAGGGGCTCTCTTGGTAGCTGTGGCGAAACGGCGGCGAGCCTTGATTCGAGGCTCGGGAGCCCGGGCAGCGGGCCCCCAACCGATCCGACGTCCGCCGGGATCCGCAGGATCAGAAGAACACGGAGCGCAGGACGTAGGCGATCACGAGGTCGCGGCGGAGGCTTCGGTCCTGGATCCGGAGGTCCTGGAAGATCGACCCGTCGGCCGCATCGAAGGGCATGCTGGCGTGCTCGGCGAACAGGTACTCGGCGAGGGCGTCCTGCTCCGAGCCGGCGTCGGTGAATGTCGCAACGCCGTCTGCGAGACCGGCGGTCTCCAGGTCGACCCGGTTGGCGAAGCCCGGGTTGGCTGCAACGAAGTCGGGATAGGGGTAGCCGTCACCGCCTCCCGCGAGGAAGTCGAGGGTCACGATCCGGATGGGCTCGCTGCCGATGACCGTCCCGTCGAAGACGAAGAAGGGGAAGCCGGTGTCTCGCTCGAGGATGCCAGCGGTGCGGACCCGGTCGCCCACGGAGCGCGTGGGGTCGTAGCTGAAGGACACCCCGCCCACCTGAGCGAAGCTGCCGGGCGTGCTCCCGGGAGCGACGCCGGCGACGGCGTGCTCGAGGACCTGCTTGAGCTGGGCGCGGGTCAGGGTGATGAGCACCAGGCCGTTGTTGAAGCGGAGGGTGTTCTCGATGTCGAGCTGGGAGACCTCTCCCACCAGCTTGCCGGCCTCGGGGTTGCCCTGCGGCGGCAGCAGCGCACCGGTGATGCTGTCGATCGAGCCGATTGACGCCCGGATGCCACCGCCGTTCTTCAGCGAGACCGCCACGGTCGGGTCGAAGGACTGCGCGATCGCGAGGTTGGCGTCGGCCGTGAGGTTGCCGAGGTTGGTCTCCTGGGTGCGGACCGCGCCTCGGCGCCCTTCGAGGTAGACGTCGGTCCGGCCGAAGATGTTGCTGTCCTTGGCGAGCACCACCGTGCGCAGGGCACCGGTCAGCTCCTGCACGAGGTTCGCGTCCGTCCCGGCGAGGAAGGGGGTCGTGAGGTCGCCGAAGAGGTCGATCACGCCCTGGTCGTCGGTGGCGAAGATCCCGCTCTCCGAGGTGCTGACGCTGCTCGGAATGACGTTGCCGGCGCCGTCGAAGTCGACGACGAGGCGGCCCACGTACGAGTACTGGCCCCGCGTGCTGACGATCAGAGCCGGGTTGCCATTGAGGTCGGTGGTCTCGATCGGGTAGGTGCCGCTCGCGACGTCGCCGTTCCGGAGTCGGTCGTCGGCGTCCGCGAGGATCGTGCCAGAGCCCCCCGCGATGACCACGTCCACATCCTCCAGCAGCCCGATGAGCTGCTCCTCGAGGGCGATCTGCTGGAGGTGGCTGACGAGGATGATCTTGTCGATCCCGGCCGACGTCAGGGCGTCGATGGTCGGCTGGAGCACCCCGGCGAGGATGGCCATGTCGTTGCCGTCCCCGCCAATCACCGTGACGCCGCCGGGGGACGTGATGGAGGCGACGAGCTGCGTCGTCGCGCCCACCACGCCGTAGCGCTCGGTCCCGCGCTCGATGATCGTCGCGGGCGCGATCTTGGGCTTGCCCGCGGCCGCCGCGAGGTCGTTGAGGCTGCCGGCGAACTCCGTCGAGGGCAGGATCTGCGAGGTGAAGAAGCCGCCGATGTTGGAGTCGCCGGAGAAGTCGAGGTTGGCGGAGAGGTACGGGAAGTCACTCCCGAGCCAGCGCGGCTGGTCGAGGATCTGGTCTCCGTTGGAGTCCCGGATGTCCGGGCCGATGATGTCCTCCATCACCGAGGTCCCCGCGTCGAACTCATGGTTGCCCACGGCCGAGGCGTCCACGCCCATGAGGTTCATGATCGCGACGTCCGCGCGGCCGACCGCCTCCCGGGCGTCGGGGTTACCGAGGACGCTGCGGAACGTGGCGCGCATGGAGAAGTCGCCAGCGGCGGAGAAGAAGGGGCCGGGGATGTAGTTGTCACCCGCAGAGAGCAGGATCGAGGCGGTGCCATTCGCGGAGGCATCAGCCTCCAGACCCTCCACCACCGCGGTGAAGTTGGGGGCGTCTCCGATGGCGTTGACGCCACCCTCGAGGTCCGAGGCGTGGAGGATTTGAAGTCGGGACTGCGCCGGTGCAGCGGCGACGAGCCCCGCCGCGACGAGCGCGGCGGAGGTGGTGCGAAGAGTGAACATATGGAGTGCCCGCGTGGGGTGTTCCGGACGAAATCGACGAGACGCCGAGCGGCGTTCGAAATGAGGTGCTGACTTCGCTCCAGCCCGATCAAGGTCCCCTACGACTTGGTTGTGCCTTCGATGAATCGCCGTCCGTACGAATGAAGCGAGCGAGCCGGCGCCGCCGTTTGTTAGGGGCGCATGGCGCGAAGTGCGCGCATGTGAGGATCCCGTTGGCAATGTTGCGTTGCGAACAGGCGCCTTGACGTTCCGAAGCGGAGGCCTGGGCGCTCCGGTGGTCCGACGAGGGATCCCCGGTGGACTGCCTCTTCGGGCCCAGCCCTGAGTTGCTGACCTCCTCGGTGTCCGCGATCGCAGGCCAGTACGGAAGCGCCCCCCCCCGGAGGCCAGCAGGGTCGCGGCCCAGTACTCGGAGACCCCTCGCCTCCCGGCGGGGGAGCCCCGCCGCCTCAGCGGAGGACGTCCCGGATCACCCGGCCGTGGACGTCGGTGAGACGGTAGTCGCGGCCCTGGAAGCGGAAGGTGAGCTTCTCGTGGTCGAGGCCGAGCTGGTGGAGGATGGTGGCGTGGAGATCGTGGACGTCCATGGCGCCTTGTACGGGGGCGAAGCCGATCTCGTCGGTCTCGCCGTAGGAGTGGCCTGGCTTGATGCCCCCGCCCGCCATGAAGAGCGTGAAGGCGCTCACGTGGTGGTCGCGCCCCACGAAGTCGCGCACCTCGCCCAGCGGCGTGCGCCCGAACTCGCCGCCCCAGACGACGAGCGTGTCCTCGAGCAGGCCCCGCCGCTCGAGGTCGAGGATGAGCCCGGCGGTGGCCCGGTCCACCTCCTTGCAGCGCCGCTCCAGGGGCTCGCCCAGGTGGTTGCCGGGGTCCCCGTGGTGGTCCCAGTCGGTGTGGTAGAGCTGGACGAAGCGGGTGCCGCGCTCCACCAGGCGGCGGGCCAGCAGGCAGTTGCGGGCGAAGGAGGGGCGGCCGTCCCCGAGGCCGTAGAGGTCGCGGGTCTCCTGGGTCTCGCCGGAGAGGTCGATCAGGTCCGGCGTGCTGGTCTGCATCCTGTGCGCTAGCTCGTAGGTCTTCACCCGGTCGCGGAAGGCGGGGTCGCCGGTGCGGTCCGCCGCGATGCGGTCCAGGTCGCCCACGGCGGCGAAGAAGTCCGACTGCTCGTCGGCGCCCACGCCCTCGGGGCTCGCGAGGTCGAGCACCGGGTCGCCCTGGGCGCGGAAGGGGGTGCCCGCCACGTTGGTGGGCAGGAAGGCGTTGCCCCACAGGGGCGCGCCGCCCCGCGGGCCGCGGCCGCCGGAGCGCAGCACCACGAAGCCGGGCAGGTCCTCCGCTTCGGAGCCGAGGCCGTAGAGGCTCCAGGCCCCCATGCTCGGCCGGCCGAACTGGCCGGAGCCGGTGTTCATGAAGAGCTTGGCCGGGCCGTGGTTGATCTCCTTGGCCTGCATGCCGCGCAGGAAGCAGAGCTTGTCGACGATGCCCGCGATGTTCGGGAGCAGCTCGCTGACCGGCGCGCCGCACTCGCCGTGGCGGGTGAAGGTGCGCTTGGTCCCGAGGAGCTTCGCCCGCTCGCCGTCGATGAAGGCGAAGCGCTTGCCGGCGGAGAGGCTCGGGGGGAGCGGCTGGCCGTCCAGGCGCTGGAGGGTCTCCTTGGGTTCGAACAGTTCCAGCTGGCTCGGGGCGCCGGCCATGAAGAGCCAGATCACGCGCTTGGCCTTCGCCACGGGGAGCCGTGCACGCTGCACGTCGGCCAGGCCGTCCCGGGCGAGCAGGTCCCCCAGGGCCAGGGCGCCGATGCCGCTGGCGCCGGCGCGCAGGATGGAGCGGCGGGAGAGGTGGTGGAGGGGTTCGCTCATGGCCGGTGGGTGAACTCCCCCAGGTTGAAGAGCACCCGGGCGAGGGCGAACCAGGCCGCCTCCTCGCCGCGGGCCTCACGGACGGACCGGACGTGGCTCGCGAGGCGCTCACGTTCCGCGTCCGCGGGCGGCCGCCCGAGGGCCAGCTGGAATGCGGCGTCGATACGCGCGTCGTCTGAGGCGGCCTCGAGGGCGCCGATCCGCGCCCCGAAGGCGGCGGCGAGCTCCACCACGAGCGGGTCGTTGGCGAGGGCCAGGGCCTGCAGCGGCGAGCGCGAGGGGACCCGGCGGGTGCAGGTCACGTTGGCCGCGGGGGTGTCGAAGGTGGTGAAGAAGGGGAACGCCGCGGAGCGCCAGATGCGCGTGTAGAGGGAGCGGCGGTGGCGGGCCGAGCCCTCGCTGGGCTTCCAGTTCTTGCGGTTCTGGGTGAAGGCGTAGACGCCCTCGGGCTGGGGCGGCTGCACCGGCGGGCCGCCCACCTTCGGGTCGAGCACGCCCGCCGCCAGGAGCATCGAGTCCCGCAGCTGCTCTCCCGAGAGGCGGCGGCGCGTCTGCCGGGCGAGCAGCGCGTTGTCCGGGTCGCGCTCGAGGAGCGCGGCGTCGGTCAGGGCGGTCTGCCGGTAGGTTCGGGAGAGCAGGATCTGGCGCAGCACGTGCCGCCGTGAGTAGCCGCTGTCCCGCAGCTCCGCCGCCAGCCAGTCGAGGAGCTCCGGGTGGCTCGGCCGCGCGCCGCGCAGGCCAAAGTCGTTCTCGGTCGCCACCAGGCCCGCGCCCATGAGCTGCTGCCACCAGCGGTTCACGGTGACCCGCTGCACCAGGGCGTTGCCCGGGTCCATGAGCCAGCGGGCGAGGTCCAGCCGGTCGGTGACGGGGCCAGGCTCTGCGCGAAAGCGGTCCAGGGCGGCGGGGACGCCGGGGGCCACCGGCTCGCGCGGGTCGAGGAACGAGCCGCGGTGGAAGCGGCGGGTCTCACGGGGGACCTCACGCTCCTCCATGACCATGGTCATGGGCAGGCCAGGCCGCCGCCGGGCCTGGGCGCGGCGCGCGGTCCAGGCCTCCTTCCAGGCGGCGGGGACCAGGTCCCGGTCGGCGCCGGGGTCCTCCCCCGCGAGCAGCATCCGGAAGCGGCCGAGGGTGTGCCGCGCGCCGTGCTCCTGCTGGAGCAGGACCCGCAGGCGGTCCCCTTCGGCGAACTCGACGGGCTCGGCGAGGATGAACTCCGCCGCGTGGGGCGCGTCGAACTCCGGCTTGATGGCCCAGCCCCGCAGCCCGCTCCCGGGGAGCGCCCCCGCCACGGCGTAGTGGTGCCCGCCGTCGGCGGAGGTGTCCTGTTCGAAGTCGGCGCGCGCGGCCGTGAGGGGCAGGGGAGACCAGTCCTCGGCCCCGGCGGCGAGGCGCTCGACGCGGATCTCCTGGAGGACGAAGTTCCGGTTGCCCGAGCGCCCTGGGCCCCCGTCGGGGAGCACCTCGAGGCGCAGGGCGGCCAGCGGGCCGGCGCCCGGGGCGTCCTCGAGGACGTAGGTGCTGTAGATCGGGCTCTGGCCCACCACCCGGTACGAGCCGTCGGGCTCGGCCCTCAGCTCGGGCCCGTTGGAGCCGGTGGCGCGGCGGGGCTGCCAGACCCGCCAGCCCGCGCCGGCCGCGTCCCAGGCCGCGCGCCAGGCGGCGTCGGCATCGGTCCACCCGGCCTCCCACGCCAGCGCCTTCGAGGCCTCCTCCGCCGTGCGGGGCACGAGCATCGTCGGCCCGGACGACACGCCGCTGTCCGCGGTGGTGTTGAAGAGGGCGTAGAGGCCGAAGAACTCGGCCTGGGTGATGGGGTCGAACTTGTGGGTGTGGCACTGGGCGCAGCCCACGGTCGCGCCGAGCCAGACCGCGCCGGTGGTGGCGACCCGGTCGATGACGGCGTGCACGCGGTTCTCCTCGTCCTTCGCGCCGCCCTCCTGGTTCACCTGGGTGTTGCGGTGGAACCCGGTGGCGATGCGCTGGGCGCGGGTGGCGCCGGGCGTGAGGTCGCCCGCCAGCTGATCCATCGTGAACTGGTCGAAGGGCAGGTCGGTGGCGATCGCGTGGACGACCCAGTCCCGCCACGGCCAGATGGTCCGGCCCCCGTCGATGGTGAAGCCGTGGCTGTCGGCGTAGCGCGCCACGTCGAGCCAGTGCCGCGCCCAGTGCTCGCCGAACGCGGTGGAGGCGAGGAGCTCGTCCACCCGCGCGGCGTATGCCACCTCGCTCGGGTCCTCCAGGAAGGACGCGAGGTCCTCCGGCGACGGCGGCATCCCGGTGAGGTCCAGGTGCAGGCGTCGGATCAGGTCCCGAGGCGCGGCGAGGGGCGCGGCCGAGAGGCCCTCTTCCTCGAGGCGGGCCTGGACAAAGCCGTCGATCGGGTGGGCCGCATCCGCGGCGGGCTCCGAGAGAGGCGCGTAGGCCCAGTGCGGCTCCCAGGTCGCGCCGGCCTCCATCCACCTGGAGAGCACGTCGACCTCGTCGGCGGTGAGCCCGGCGGAGTGCTCCGGGGGGGGCATGCGGTCGAAGTCGTCCGTGGACGTGACCCGGTACAGGAGCTCGCTCTCCGCGCCGTCCCGCGCGGACCGGATCAACCCGTCCTCCGTGTCCAGCCGTAGCCGTGCCGCGCGGGTCTCGGGGTCGGGCCCGTGACACTCGAAGCAGTGCTCGGCCAGGATCGGCCGGACCTCCTCGCTCCACCCGGGGGGGGCTTCGCCGGGGACCTGGGGGGCCTGGGCCCCCAGGAGGGAGGTACCGATCAGCAGGAGTAGGAGGGACACGAGACGACGATAGCAGAGGGCTCGGGACCCTGTGGGGGGCTCTCGGGAGCGATCTCGAGGCTGAGATGAAACGTGTGGGGCTGCTATCCGAAACACTGTCCGAGCCCTCCCCCCAACCCAGCCCCCTCGCCATGCGCTTCGTCCTCCTCCTCGTCGCCTTCCTGGTGGGCCTCGCGGCCTACGTGGTCTCCGCAGGCTCCTTCCTCTCCGTCAGCAAGGCCTGGGGGGCCACCGGACCCTCGATCGCCGGCGACTTCCACGGCGCGGAATACGAGCTCAACGCCCACTCCATGGAGCTCCTCGACGATGGCTCCACCGCGCTGGTCTGGACCACCGCGACGTTCCCCGGCGGGCCCCAGGGGCTCGCCTACGTCGTCATGGTCAAGGGCCTCGACTGGGACGGGACCTCCGGGTGGTCCACGACCCATTCCAGCCGGGCGGAGTCCCACGACGAGGGGCTCCTGGCCGAGCTCCAGCTGGCGGGCGGCGGCGCCGCGATCTCGCTCGCCTATGCCGTGGACATGGTGCCTCCCGGCGCCGACAGGCCTCGGGGCGCCGTGGTGTGTGAGGAGCGGCTCCTGGGCGGGTTCACCCTCGGCTCGGTTCATGTCCCCGCCGATCAGCCCATGGACCTCGGGAGCGGCCGGGTGTTCGTGGCGCAGGTCTCCGAGGAGGGCATCGCGTTGGACCAGCTCGACGTGGACCTCTCGCTCCTGGGCGGGGCCGAGTTCACGGCCGACGAGCTCCATGACCGGATCGTGGGCGACGGATCAAGGTGACTGGAACGAAGCGCGCCCGCCCCGACATGGTCGGGGCGGGCGCGTCGCAATCTCGCGCTGCGATCAGCGGAACAGCATCGTCACACCGTTGGTGAAGTTCGAGGTCGGGCCGCCGCCGCCGCTGCCGGTGTCGCGGTGCCAGGCCTGGAACTGCCAGATCTCTCCGGCGGCCACGGCGACGGAGCCGGTCGGCTGGGGCAGGTCCGTCGGGTCGATGTCGAGGCTGAAGGTGCCGTTGGCGCCCGAGCTCTTGATCTGCCCCGCGGCGACGTAGCGGCCGATGGAGCCGCCCACCAGGAGGACGCCGTCGCTACCACCCGGGTTCGGGACGTTGTTCATGTCCGGGCCGCAGATGAAGAACCCGAAGGAGCTGGCCGGGAGGGCCGAGGCGCGCAGGGTCTTCGGTGCGGTGGTCGAACGGTCGCCGTACATCGTCAGGAAGCTGCGATCCCCGGTGCTGTTGGGGTTGCCGTAGCCGTACTGGAAGGCCTGGGCCAGGGGAGCGTTGGCGAAGAAGCGGGCGCCGTGGGCGTCCAGGTCCGTGCCGTTGTCCTCGCTCCAGCCGAGGCCGACGATGCGGCTCGAGAGCATCCCGCCGGAGAAGCGAGAGGCGATCGGGACGTCGCTGAACAGGATCGACTGGTTGGTCACCGGGGTGCGTCGCTCGGAGATGGCGATGTAGCGGTCCTCGGTGAGGTCGAAGGTTGTGATGACCGTGTTCAGGCTCGAGGCGCCCAGCTCGTGGTACGTCACGAGGAAGTCCTCCGCGGTGGTTCCGATGCGGGCCCCGTTCTGGGAGAGCGTCAGGTCAGCGTGCTCGCTCAGGTGCAGGTCGCGGAGCGCGCCGACCCGGGAGCCCTCGCGGCAGAACATCACGAGGGTGTCCTCGACGGGGGAGGGGGTGCGCTCGAAGGTGATGGCGTACGTGGGCGCCAGGCCGTCGAGGTCGAGGGCGTCGGAGATGTCGATCTGGCTGAGCTGATCGCCGGCGGGCGCCGTCCACAGGTCCGCAGGGGAGCCGATCAGGGCGCCGGTGGCGTCCAGCTGGACCCCTCGGACGGACTCGATCCCGGTGGCGTTCTCCACGGAGCGGTAGGCCACGTTCCACACGTTGACCGCGGAGGGGTCACCGGTGGACGGGGAGATCACCACGCCCGTGCGCTCGTAGCTGCCTGAATCGAAGAAGGAGATCGGGCCGAGGGTGCCGTCCGGCTGCACCGTCCGCAGGCGGGGCTGCGTGCTCGTGCTGAACTGGCGCTCCCAGACCACGGCGAAGACGGTGCCGGCGCTGTTGGAGGCGTTCCCGCCCACGTCCGGGCGGAAGTTGTCCCAGTTGGCCGTGGCCGTGCCGATCACGAGCTCGGGCCCGAGGGTGTCCGTGGGCACGTCGAGGATGCGGCCCATGACCTCCGAGTAGCCGGTCGCACCGTTCTCGCGCTGGGCGACGATGAGGTGCTTGTCCGCGCTGTTCAGGTTGGCGATCTCGGGGTTGGTCCAGTCGTCGGAGCTGCTATCGATGTACCGGGAGTTGACGGTGGCCCCCGACGCGTCGACGGTGGTGCAGTAGATGTCGATGTCGGCCGCGGAGAAGGTGTCCTCGTAGACGTAGGTGAACGTGTCGGAGGTCCGGTCGTAGGCGAGCGCCATGTCCCGCTGGTCACCCGAGATGTCGTCCACCGTGTAGGTGGTCAGGATGGGGTCGACCACGATCGGGCCCTGGGCGGTCCGCAGGAAGTCGGCGGACACCGTCAGCGAGAGCTTGTCGCCGTCGAGCGTCGCGGGGACCTCGGCGGTCCGGCCCGCGCCGTCGAGGACGATGGCAGCGCTGTAGGTCATGCCGCCGCGGGCGCCGACGAACTGGAAGCCCGCGCCGTCGGAGACCTTCGCGAGGTCACTCTTGACGTCGAGCTCGAGCACCAGGTCCCCCTCGGCGCCGGCGGCGTCGAGGATGAAGGACTGCTCGATCCACTGGTTGTCGATGTCGTACACGACGTCGACGGGGCCGCGGTCGAGGACGAGGCGGTCACCGCTGCGGGAGACGGCGGCATCGGCGTCGAGGTCCAGGGCCCTGCCGTCGAGGACCGCCGACTTGAGGCGGAACTCCACCGGCCAGTTCCGCTCGGCGTCGGAGCCAAGGAACGGGATGAAGGTGAAGCCGTCCTGGCTGGCGTGGGCCTTGTAGTTGCGGCCGCGAATCCAGGTGCCGTCGGCGTGCTCGGTGTAGTAGACCTGGGACCGGTTCGGCGCGAAGTTCGGGGAGGCCGTCTCGGCGACCGCGAGGTCCTCGTCGGAGAGTCCGGTGAAGGCCTCGGGGGTCGACGGGTCGACGAAGCGCTTCCCGACGGGGGCGGGGCTCGCATAGTCGAGGCCGTGGCCGAGGTCGGCGCGGCGGGTCGCGGCCCGGGGGCCTAGGTCGTTGGCGTCGGCAGCGGTGGACGAAGCCTTCTTCGGGGCGACCGGGAGGTGCTCCGCGGTGCGCTGGCCGAAGGACGACGTCGTCATGCAGGCGGCGACGGCGAAGGAGAAGAGGGCGGTGGTGTGGAACTTGGTGTTCATCGGACTGATGGATGTTGTTGGTGAGGTATTGGGGGTTTGGATGGGGTGGGCTCGATGGCCCGTTCACTCCCAAGTGCCTCTCCGCGCTCGCGCCGGACAGGAACGCGCTCCCTTGTTGTCAGGTAGCCCGCAAGTATCTACCTGTAATGCGCTTACGTCCCCGTCGGGTTGCCCAATGGCAGCGGAGCCCCACCGCGCGGGGGCGGAGGGGCTCCGTTCGATCGGGGTCCAGGGCGTCCGGATGGCCCACGGCACCGGGACCCGGCATGGCCGCCTCAGGCGCCCGTGGCAGCGGCGGGCCGCGTCCGCTACACGCCGCTCCAGGCGCGGCTCACGGGCGCCGAGGCCCGCGGGGTGACCCACGGGGTGACCCACGGGGGTTCCGCGGGGCTCGCCCCGGTCACCCGCCGGGGGGGGCGGAGCTCAGTCGCCCCCGTAGCCCAGGGCCTTGAGCTGGTCAGCGAGGTCGCCGCCACTCTTGGCCTCGGAGGAGGTGTGCCGGAGCGGGTAGGCCTGCTCATAGGCTCGCACCGCGCGCTCCCACCGCTTCCGCCGAATGGCGTTGGACGGCCAGATGTCGTTCAGCTCGACCGCGTCCTCGGCCAGGTCGTAGAGGCGCTGATCCCCACCGGGGTCGTGGGGTCGAGTGATCTCAGGGAAGTAGATGTACTTCTGATCGCCGTCCCGCAGCGCGGTCGCGGGGGTCCCGGTTTCGCGCTGGCGGTAGGGGATCCAGATCGGGCGGTCTGTCTCCGGCGCCTCCGGGCCGAGGGCGACCCCCGACCAGGCGCTGGGGATCGCCGCGCCCGCGATGGAGGCGATCGTCGGCGCCACGTCGACCCCGATGGTCGGATAGTCGATGCGGAGGCCGCCCTCGAAGATGCCCGGGTAGTGGACGATCAGGGGCACGAAGAGTTGCTCCTGGTAGAGGCTCCATCCGTGCTCGAAGTGGCCGTGGTCCTGGAACTCCTCGCCGTGATCGCTGGTCACGATGATCAGCGTGTTGTCGAGCTTGCCCGCGGCCTCGAGGCGGTCGAGCAGTTCGCCGACCAGGGTGTCGATCTCCAGGATCTCCGCGTCATAGAGGTCGTTGACGTACTGAAGGTCCTCCACTCCCAGGGGGGGACCCTGCCGGCGACCCCAGGGGTGGTCCGGCGTGTGGACGACCTCCGGGAGGTCGCCCGCATAGGGCCGCACCATGGCCTCGCGCGCCGCGCCCTCGGGGTCATGGGGGGAGTGGACGTGGTAGGTGTGGACGAAGGAGAAGTACGGGCCGACGCTGGCCTCGATCCACTCGGCCGCGGTGTTGAACGTGAGCGCCGGGTCGTTGTTCACGTACCAGAACCGGTCGAAGCCCTGGGTGAAGCCGTACTCCGGCCTGAGGTAGCCCGAGGCGGTGAAGGCGCTGGTGGCGTAGCCCTCGGAGCGGAGCACCTCGGCGATCGTGACGGCGTCGTCGGAGAGGCGCTGGCTCCGGTCCCAGACCCCGTGCTCGGACATGTAGAGGGAGGAGAAGAGCGAGGCGTGGGACGGCAACGTCCACGGCGCGCTGCTCCAGACGTCCTCGAAGACAGCCCCCTTGGCGGCGAGCTCATCGAGGACAGGGGACGTGGGGCGGGGGTATCCGTAGCAGCCGAGACGGTCCGCGCGGAGCGTATCCAGAAGGATCACCAGCACGTTCGGCGGCGCCTCGCTGGGCTCCTTGCGGATGGTGACCTCGGACCAGAAGGCTGGTACGACCCCGTCCTCCCTGACGCTCTTGGCGGCCCGCGTCTGGAGCACCAGCTGACCACCCGCCACGTCGTCGGGCAACGCGTCGATCTTCGCCTCGATGCGGCGTCCCGCGCGGGGTCCTCCAACCTGGCCTTGCCAGAGCCGCCTCGGCTCCCCTTCTTCGGGCTGGAAGACCACGTCGAAGGTGATCAGGACGCCGCTGAGGTCCCAGAAGGCGATGGCGGACTCGTCGAGGACGATCGGGATCGACTCGGGGATCCCGAAGGAGAAGGCCACCTCCGCTCCAGCGTCCTCCGCCGTCAACCTCCACCCGAGGCGTGACGCGGACGTGAGTTGCAGGGTGCGTCGAGTGTCCCGTCCCAGGCTGACCTCGGTGACCTCGGAGGGCTGGCCGACGGTGGGGGGCGTCGACATGAACTCGGCCAGGGTCGCGGAGGCCGAGGTGGGGTAAGAGAGCTTCCTCGTCTCGATGCTCCGGACGGAGGCGTCAACCATCGCGTAGATGCCCGAGCTATCGATCAGCATCTCGCCGATCTCGAGGCTATGCGGGTCGATGGGCTCCTCGGACACCTCGACCGTGTCCCGGACGTCGAGCCTCGAGAAGGCCTCGATGGCGCCGCGGACGCTCCGCGCAGGCAGGATCCTCGGTGTGGCCCGGAAGAGCGCCGCCTTGCCCTTGAGTCGCTCGGGTACCAGCCGCCCCTTGAAGTCGCCGGGTCCGTAGGACTCTCCGGCCACCCAGACCACGTCCTTGTCGAGGAGCTGGCTGATGATGGAGCCCTCGGAGGGCACCTCGATCTCCACGAGGCTCAGGGGGCGCGAGAACAGCAGGTGCTCGGGCGCAGGGAGGGGCGCGTCTTCCTCCGCTCGGTCAGGGGCGGTGGACTCACCTCGGGTGTCGGTGCTGGACCCGTCGCTGCCTCCGCTGCACGCGCCGACGAGGACAAGCAGGGGCAGGAGCAGGCGAGGGTGGGGGATCACGGACACGTGGCGGAGGGGAGACGCGGGCGGCGCGCTTCCTCGGCTCGACCCCGCCCCCATTCAGGGCTGGAGGTGAATGAGGCTCCCGGGAAGCGCGGAGGGAAGAACACGGTTGGGCAGCGACCTGCCCCCTAAGATCTCGATGGTAACAGGCGGGGAAGTGCCGCAAGCCCTTACTCCGACCTTGGTCACCGTCACGCTCCGGACTCTCCGCGCGAGATCCACGGGGCTCCCTGGATTCCACGAATGGTCCACCGGGGCGGCGGTGTGCGGCGGGCGTGGGAGGGACGCCATCGGAGACACCTCGCCGCGCCTGGTTCGAGTGCCGGTCAACAGGAACCGCAGGCGCCGCCACCACATCCCTCGCGGAGCTGCTGCTCGATGGCGAGGGAGCTCGGCGTGACGGACAGGCCGCCGAGCGCCGTGCAGCGGAGCTCGCGGGCCATGCGCTCGGACACCTCACGGTGGGCGTCCAGGACCTCGTCCAGGGGGATGAGGTGGAGGAAGCCCGAGAGGGCGATGTTGGCGCTGGCGATGGCGTTGGCGGCGCCGGTGATGTTGCGGCCGAGGCAGGGCGCCTCGACCCGGTTGGCCACGGGGTCGCAGATGAGGCCCAGCACGTTCTGGAGGGCGTGGCTCGCGGCGCCCAGGGCCGTGGCCGCGCTGCCGCCAGAGAGCTCCACCAGGGCCGCGGCGGCCATGGCAGCGCCGGCGCCGGTCTCCGCCTGGCAGCCGCCGACCTCGGCCGCGAAGCTCGACCGTGTGGTGACGAAGACCCCGATGAGCCCGGCGGCGAGCATGGCGCGCAGGGTCCGGTCCTCGTCGGCGTCCATGGCCTCCGCCGCCGCCACGCAGGTGGCGGGGAACGTGGCGCAGGAGCCCGCGGTCGGGGCGGCGACGATCACGCCCATGGAGCTCTTCACCTCCATGAGCGCCGTCACGTAGAGGATGGCCTGGTTGAGCACGCCCCCGTCATGGAGCTCGCCCGCGGCGAGCTTCTCCGCGAACTGGTGGCTCTGACGCGGGAGCACGCGGTCGGCGTACTCCGTGCCCGCGAGGCCCTCCCTGATTCCCCCTCGGACGATCTGGAGGATGCGGCGCATCTGCTCCATGACCTCCGCCTCGCCGAGGCCGCCGCGGGCGCACTCGTACTCCAGCGCGAAGGCGGAGAGCGGTCGGCTCTTCGGGTCGGCGGTCTCCACCATCTCGCCCGCGTGGAGGAACGGGACGGCCATGCCAGCCCGGGATCGTACGGGGAGCACCGCGGCCATGCGGCGGACGCGCCCGAGGCCCGCGAGCCCGGAGAGGTCGCCGTCGGAGAGGAAGGCCTTCGCCTGCGCCGCGACCATGGCGTCCCCCGCTGGCGCCGCCACGTCCACATCGGGCCTCTCCGCCAGCGCCTCGGCGCACCGCGCCGCGTCGCCATCGAGCTCGATGAGGGTGACGTCGTAGTCCCCCCGCAGGCTCACCGGCGCGCCGTCGACCTCGATGACCTCGATCATGCCCCCGCCGGTGGAGATGGCGACCATGCGGTGCGCCTCGCCGCCGCGCCAAAGCGTCAGGCGGTAGGTGTTGGGGTGGGGGTCCTCGAGGCGCGAGGTCCTGATCTCCAGCTCGACCCCTGCCGCCGCGAGGTGCTCCGCGGACTCCCCCAGCCGCGGGTCGTCGGCGTCCCAGCCGAGCAGCCCGCCGAAGAGGCCCATGTCCGAGCCCTGGCTGTCGTGGGTCGTGGCCAGGGACCCCTCGGTGTCGAACTCCACCAGGACCCGGTCGGGCTGGCCGCCCACCAGGTCCCTCGCCATGCGGGCGATGCGGACCGACGCGGCGGAGTGGGAGCTCGACGGCCCGCGCATCACGGGACCGACCACGTCATTGAAGATGCTGGGGGGGAGGGACGTGGCCATGGGCCCATGGTAGCGCGCCCCCGAGGTTCCACTCCGCAGGTGATCTCTCCTCCGTCCGGGCCGCGGTGACTCGGTATGGTCGGGCTGTGAAGTTCCTCATCCTGTCCGAGCGTGACCTGCACCAGGCGCTCCCCATGCGTGACGCCGTGGAGGCCATGAAGGACGCCTTCGGGGCGCTGTTCGCCGGCGAAGCCGTCGCCCCCCAGCGGACTCACCTTTCGGTCCCGGACCAGGACGCCGTCTCGCTCCTCATGGGCGCGTACATCCCGTCCATGGGGCTCGCGACCAAGGTGGTCTCGCTCTTCCCGCACAACGCGAAGGCGGGCCGGCCGGTGGTGACCGGGCTCGTGGAGGTGCTCGACCCCGAGACCGGGGAGCCCGACGCCCTGATCGACGGGACCGCGCTGACCGCGTGGCGCACCGGCGCCGCCAGCGGCGCGGCCACGGACCTGCTCGCCCGCGAGGACGCCGCCATCGGCGCCCTGATCGGGTGCGGCGCCCAGGGCCGCACCCAGCTCCTGGCCATCGACGCGGTGCGAGACCTCACCGAGGTACGCGTCGCCGCCCGCAGCCTCGACTCCGCGGAGCGCTTCTGCCGCGGGATGCAGGACCAGGTGCAGCCCCGCCTGATCCCGGTGGCCTCCGCCGCCGACGCGGTGCGGGGCGCCGACGTGATCTGCGCGGCGACCACCTCGAGGACGCCGGTGCTCGACGGCGCGGATCTGAAGGAGGGCGCGCACCTCAACGGCGTCGGGAGCTTCACCCTCGACATGCTCGAGCTCGACCCGCGCTCCATCGAGCGGTCCACCATCTTCGTGGATGACGTGGAGGCGGCCCTCGAGGAGGCTGGAGAGCTGGTGGCCGCGGAGCGGGATGGCCTCAGCGCGCGGGATCGGTGGACGCCGCTCGGGGCCGTGGCCCGCGGCGCCGCGACGGGGCGCAGCCGTGACGATGAGATCACCCTCTTCAAGTCCGTGGGCCACGCGGTCCAGGACGTGGCCGCCGCATCGCGGGCGCTGGCCCGTGCCCGCGAGCTGGGCCTGGGACTCTCCGTGGACCTTTGAGCGCAGGCTTCAACGCCACTGACCCGAACCACCCAGGCATGAATCGACGCGTCCTACTGCTCCTCTGCGCCTCCGTCGTCTCGCTCAGCTCGTGCCTCGACTTTGGAGAGGACGTGAGCACCACGAGCCCGTCGACGGCCCAGGTCGACAGGTGCCGGCGCGTGATGTACCTCTCCAGCGGGCAGGACATCACGCCCCTCGGCTTCGAGCTGCAGGACAGCCTCGACGACCTGATCCACTTCCAGTTCCGCACCGACGCGTCCGCGCCCGCGGAGATCTTCGATCCGTCGATGGTGGACCCCGCGGCGTTCGGTCCCGGGTCCTTTGACCCCGCCGCGTGCACGGCGGACTGGTGGAGTGGCGCAGAGGGGGAGCTCGTGGTGCTGGACCACCTCGAGCCGGCGCCGGCGCGCGTCCTCAGCGCGTGGGTCCGGCAGGAAGCCGAGGGGGCCACGGTCTGGGTCCAGTGGATGACCCTCTGAGCTCCCCTCGGCTCGTTATGGCCCTCCCCGGTTGCGATCCGGAGGACCGACGGTGATCCTCGTCAGCCATGGGGGACGCCACCTTCCACTCCACGCATTGGTCCGTCGTCCGCGGCGGGGCCAGCGCCGACGCCGAGCTTCGGCGCGTGTCCCTCGAGCGCCTCTGCAACCAGTACTGGTTCCCGCTCTACGCCCACCTCCGCCGGAGGGGCCGCGACGCCGACCGGGCCGCCGACCTCGTGCAGGGCTTCTTCGCCCAGCTCCTCTCCCGGGACGGGCTGTCCACGGTGAAGGAGGACGTCGGCCCCTTCCGGGCGTGGCTGATGGGAGCGCTCCGCAACCACGAGCGGGACGAGGTCGCCCGCGAGCGCGCGCTCAAGCGCGGCGGGGGCGCGGTGCCCATCCCCATCGACCCGGAGGAGGGGGAGCGCCGGCTCGAGCTCGCGGGGGAGTCCCTGGACGACCCGGTCCGGGCCTTCGACCGGGCCTGGGCCCTGAGCGTGCTCGACCAGGGGCTCCTGCTCCTGGAGCAGGAGATGAAGCGGAGCGGGGACGCGCGCAGGTTCGAGGTCCTGGGCCCGCAGCTGTCGATCGGGGGCGATGACCGCCCCCGGGAGGAGCTGGCTCGGGAGCTGGACATGAAGCCCGTGGCCCTGCGGGTCACCTTGATGCGGCTCCGCCGGCGTTACCGGGAGCTCTTGGTCCAGGTGGTGACGGACAGCGTCGGGTCCGCCGAGGAGGCGGGCCAGGAGCTCGAGCTCCTCTCTGCGGCGCTCTCGGGCGAATCTCGAGATCCGGTGTAACGGGGCAGCGGGCCTCCCGTGTGTCACCCTGTCCAGCCTCGGGCGCCCCCGAGCGGGGGACCCCGAGGGTCGGACCTCTCGCTCCACGCCACGCCCGCCCAACACTCCCATGCTCCTCGTGCTCGCCCAGGCCTCCGACAGTCAGTCTCCCCCCATCTTCGATCGGGTGGCGCCATGGATCCAGGCCGGCCTTCTCTTGCTCTTCCTCATCCTGATGACGGGCGTCGTGATCTGGGCCCTGCTCCAGCTCGCGCGTGACTCGAAGGGTCCCGCGGGCGACGCGGGGCCGCCCTCCGCGCCCCCGTCCGGGACGCCCGACCGTCCTGTGGTCGAAGCACCTCTCTCGGACCCTGTTGAGCCGGCTCCTGGGCCGGGACTCGAGCCTGGAAGAGTCATCCCAGCCGAACGCCACCCTTCCGGTGCGGACCATCTGGAGGCCGCTGCGAAGGCGCGGGTCTCGTCGGAGGAGCTCGAAGCGCTGCGCGACAGAGTGCAGGCCGAGCTCGACGACTACAAGTTGTTCGAGAGCCTCGGCCGGGGCGGCATGGGGGCCGTCTTCCGGGCGCGGCAGGTGAAGCTCGACCGAGAGGTCGCGATCAAGGTGCTGCTGCCACCCCCCGGCGAGGTCGAGGGCTGGTCCGAGCGGTTCCAGCGCGAGGCCCAGGCGCTCGCGCGGCTGGTGCACCCTGGCATCGTCTCGGTGCACGACTTCGGCCAGGGCGAGGACCTCGCCTGGATCGTCATGGAGCTCGTGGACGGGGCCGATCTGCGCCAGATGTTGGAGGAGGGACGGCTGCCCCAGGCGGAGGCGCTGGCCATCGTCCCCGCCCTGTGCGAAGCGCTCCAGTACGCCCACGACCGGGGCGTGGTGCATCGGGACATCAAGCCCGAGAACGTGCTCTTCGACCGCTTCGGCGGCGTCAAGCTCGTGGACTTCGGCCTCGCCAAGCTGAGTGGCGACGACGGCGCCCTGCAGCTGACCCGCACGGACCAGGCCATGGGCACCCCCCGCTACATGGCACCCGAGCAGCTGGAGCGCCCCCGGGAGGTGGACCACCGCGCGGACCTCTTCTCCCTCGGGGTGATCTTCTACGAGATGCTCACGGGCCACGTGCCCGCCGGCGTCGTCGAGCCGCCCTCGCGTGTGGCCGGCGTCGACGCGGGGATCGACGACGTGGTCCTCTCCGCTCTCGAGCGGGAGCCTGGCCGGCGGCCCCAGAGCGCCGCTGACATCGAGCGCCAGCTGAAGAGGGTCCGTGACGGCGAGGGGACGCCAGTCGCGCGGGAGACCCCCGTGGATCACGGGCAGTCCAGCGTCAGCGAGGTCGACGAGATGGAGGCGGCGCCCCGGCCCTGGAGCGCCCCCAGCCTGCTTCGAAGCTTCGACTGGCCGGACCTCGTCGCGCTGCTGGCCTTCCCGGTCGGTGCCATCGCGGCGCTGGTAAGCCGCTTCGAGGGCGACGGCATCGATCGGGCGACGACGCGCTTCGTTAATGGCCTGAGGAGCTTCGATGCCATCCTCAGTTCCTCACACCGGATCAATCCGGACTCCGTGTTCATCTATCAGTGGGCGATGGCCGCATCCCTCCTGCTGCTCGCCGTGCCGGCCTTCTCGATCCTGCTCTGGGCCTTCCAGCGCTGGACGAAGGCACAGCCTGGCCCCGCGCCCTATCGGTTCCTCTGCTACGTGCCGCTGATCCGCGTCGGGGTGGTGTCGCTCTTCGCCTGCGTGTCCTGGGGGCTGGGC
>JADHOC010000026.1 GCA_016779205.1 Planctomycetota bacterium
ATCAGGCGGGCTCGCCCCCCAACCAACCGGCGGCCGGTCGCGCACGCGCGCGACCGGCCTCCGGTTCTTTGGGGGGATCTGCTCCCCGGCGGCGAGGCCTAGAGCCCCTCGGGCATCTGGAAGACGACGGTCTCCTTCTCCCCGTCGAGCTCTCGGGTGTTGCGCACGCCCAGCTCACGGAGGCGCGCGAGGATCAACTGGACGAGGTCCTCCGGGGCGGACGCCCCGGCGGTGACGCCCACGGTCTTCTTCCCCGCCACCCATTCGGGCTGGACCTGTTCGGGGCGGTCGACGAGGTACGACGGGATGCCGCCCCGCTCGCCGAGCTCACGCAAGCGGTTGGAGTTCGAGGAGTTCTCGGAGCCCACGACGATGAGGACGTCCACGTCCCCGATCATGTCCTTCACCGCGGTCTGGCGGTTCTGGGTGGCGTAGCAGATGTCCTTGAGGGCCGGCCCCTGGATCGAAGGGAAGCGGCTGAGCAGCGCGTCGATCACGTCCCGGGTGTCGTCCACGGAGAGCGTGGTCTGGGTGACGTAGGCGAGCTGCTCGGGGTCGGTGATCTCCAGCGCGGCCACCTCCTCGGGGGTCGAGAGGACGTGGACCTTGCCCTTGATCCGGCCGCGGGTGCCCTCGACCTCGGGGTGGCCGGGATGCCCGACGAGGATGACCTCGCGGCCCTGGTCCTCGTAGCGGATCGCCTGCCGGTGGACCTTGGTCACCAGCGGGCACGTGGCGTCGATCACCTCGAGCCGTCGGCTCGCGGCCGCGTTCACGACGGCGTCGGAGACCCCGTGGGCGCTGAAGACCGTGACGGCCCCCTCCGGGACCTCCTCGAGGTCCTTGACGAAGCGCGCCCCGAGGGACCGCAGCCGCTCGAGCACGTGCTTGTTGTGGACGATCTCGTGCAGGACGAAGACCGGGGCGCCGTGCACCTCGAGGGCGCGCTCCACGATCTGGATCGCCCGGTCGACACCGGCGCAGAAGCCCCTGGGGTTGGCGAGGACGACCTCCTCGCCCTGGTTGGCGGGGATGTCCGGGGTCATCAGTGGCTCTCTCGGGCGTGGTTACGGTTCCAGCCAGGGATCTCCACGACGACGTCAGCCGCGCCGCTGGGCACCGCCTGGCAGGCGAGCCTCGAGGTCAGCTCGACGCCGGGGGCCTCGTCGAGCATGTCCTCCTCGGACTCCGACGCCTCGGGGATCGACTCGAAGCCCTCACGCACGATCACGTGGCAGGTCGAGCAGGCGCAGACGCCGCCGCAGGCGTGGTCGATCTCGATGCCGTGACCGTCTGCGATGTCGAGGATGGAGCCGGGGCGCCCCTCCCTCGAGAGGGGGAGCGCCGCGGGATCCACGGAGACCTTCTTGCCCATGGGCATGAAGGTGACGGAGTAGCTCTTGTCAGGGAGCGGGGTCTCGACCTGCTCCTGGTAGGGGTTGATGCCGCCCATGTCCTGGTGGGGGCAGCCCGTGGGTTGGGGCTGCCCGCTGCTCTAGTTTCTTTCTCGGGGTCAGATTCCTGCGCCGAAGCCCCCGCTCGGGGTGCTCTTCGGCTCGGGGTCACGCTTGGACTCGGTCCGCGGGCGACGATCGTCGCTTCGCGTCTCGCTCTTGGGACGATCTTCGCCCCCTTTCTCGGGGGAATCTGAGCGGCCTTCGCGGCTGCGCCTGCGGCGCCGTCGCGACGGGCGCTCCTCGCCGCCGTCGGCGTCCTCGGAGGATCCCTTGGACGGCTCCTCCTTGAGCCCGAGGCCGAAGCCGCCGGCCGGAGCGGCAGGGGATTCCCCGCCGCGGGTCGCGGTCTCCTCGCTCCGGGGAGCCGAGGAGCGCTCGCGCGGTTCACGCTCGGCGTCGCGGTCGTCGCTCCGCCCCTCGCGGGGCGCGCGGTCGTCGCCGCGGCCGCCGCGACGGCGACGGGCCCGGCGGGGGCGCTCCTCGGAGGGGGCTCGCTCCTCACGGGCTTCCGGCTCGTGCCGTTCCACCCGGTCTTGCTGCTCGCTGCGCGGCTCACTCTCCGTCTCCTTGGAGCGACCGCGGCGGCGCGGGCGCCTGGGTCGCTCGCCCTCGGCGGGTTCATCCGCGGAGGATCGGGGCTCGTCGCGCTCAGGCTCGGTGGTCCTGGCCTCACGCTCCTCGTCACCCCGCTCCCTGCGTCGCCCATCCCGGTTCCGACGGCGGCGGGGCCGCTCATCGCTGCGGGTCGGAGCCTCGCTGCCGGCGACCTCGTCGGCCTCCGTCTCGGACTCAGCGTCCCGGGCGGCATCGCGCAGGCGACGCTCCTCGATGGTGAAGAGCTCCCGCGGCCGGCGCAGCTCGGTCAGATCGAATCCGGACTGCCGCTGGAGGTTCTCCCAGTCCCGCTCGTTGCGGCGGGAGACGAAGGTGACCGCGACCCCGTGGGCGCCGGCCCGACCGGTGCGGCCGATGCGGTGGGTGTAGTCGGAGACGTCGCGGGGCACGCCGAGGTTCACCACGTGGGTCACGTGCTTCACGTCGAGCCCGCGGGAGGCCACGTCGGTGGCGACGAGGCACTTGACCTCGCCGGTCCGGAACGCGCCCATCACCCGGAAGCGCGCGGCCTGGTCATAGCCGCCGTGGAGCGCCTTGACCGAGAACCGACGGCGCTCAAGCTTCCGCATGAGCTGGTCCACGTCGGTCCTGCGCTCGCAGAACACCAGGAAGACGTCGTCCTTGGCCGAGTCCTCGATGAGGTGGCCCAGCTCCCGGGCGCGGTCCTCTTCGCCGCAGCGGAGGAAGTACTGGTGGATGTTGTCCACGGTGGAAACGCCGCTCGCCGTGGCGATCTCGGCGGGGTCCGTGGTGTAACCGCGGGCGAGCTCGAGGAGCGGCGGCGGGAACGTGGCGGAGAACAGCAGCGTTTGCCGGTACTCGTTGCACGCGTCGAGGATCTTCTTCACGTCGTCGATGAAGCCGATCTCCAGCATCTTGTCCGCCTCGTCGAGGATCGCGAACTCGGTCCAGGGGAACTGGAGGAAGCGCTGGTTCAGGAGGTCCAGCACGCGGCCGGGCGTCCCGACCACGACCTGCGCGCCGGCCTGAAGGGCGCGCACCTGGGGACCCATCTGCTCACCGCCGACGATGAGCGTGGTCTTCACCCCGCTCGCGGCGCCGAGCTCCTTGAGTACGTCGTGCACCTGCTCGGCGAGCTCGCGGGTGGGCGAGAGGACAAGCCCGAGGACCGTCGAGCGGCTCGGGTCGATCTTCGACATCATCGGGGCGCCGAAGGCTAGGGTCTTCCCCGTTCCGGTCTCGGCCTTGGCGATGACGTCCTTGCCCGCGAGGACCGGCTCGATGGCCAGCGCCTGGATCGGGGTGGGCTTGGTGATGCCCATCCCCTTGATCGCGCTCTGGATGTTCTCCGCCAGGTTGAACTCCTCGAACGACTCGATGTCGGGCGGTTCGAGGGTGGGCGTGAGAGGGGTGATGTTCTTGTTCGTCTTCGGGGCCGCGTCGCGGCCGGAGCTTCGGCGGGGGTTGGATCCCCTGCGGCCGGAGCGTCGCGAGCGGCTCTGTCCGCCCGCGCGTCGTTGGTCAGTCATTCGTTGGTTGTCGATTGGAGTCCCGCGTCGGCGGGTGGGCAACTGTGTCCCGTGGGCATGGTTCGCCCCGGGTTGCCCGGCGTCGCTCTGTCTGAAGGACGGGTGTCGTCCCGGCGCGCGTTGAGGGAGGGCCGCTTTGGTCTCGCAGGGCCATCCTTGTCATCCGCAGAAGTGCGGTGGGGGTGCGTCGTCGACGGTTTCGTTCTCGTCCCGTCGAGGGCCGCTCGCGCCGGAGCTTCGCTTTTGTGGTGGGGAGGGTAAGCCCTTGAAGGCCCCCAGCCCTCCCTCGGGATCGAGATTCTCGGCCGATTCCTTGAGCGATACCTGGGGCTGCACGCATCCGGGGGCCTCCACCGCAGCGCTCCGCGCGAATTCCCCCCGGGCGGGTTCGATGGACCCGGCCTCTTCCCCCGGCAGCCGTGACGGCAGGTCCACGGGGTTAGACTCCCTCTCCACCGCCACGCGGCGCGTTGGACCCCGCCCGCGGGTCGGCCGCGCGCCGCGGGCCACCCCGCACCCAGGAGCTTCCGCCGTGGATATCGTCAGCTGGAACGTCAACTCACTCCGGTCCCGCATGCCCCGCGTCCTCGAGTTCCTCGAGCGTGCAGACCCGGACGTGGTCTGCCTCCAGGAGACCAAGGTGGTGGACGAGCTCTTCCCCCGGGAGACGCTGGAGGAGGCTGGCTACCACGTGGCCTTCCATGGCCAGAAGACCTACAACGGCGTGGCGATCCTCTCCAAGACGCCCATCGAGCAGGTGGTCATGGGGATCCCCGGTACGGAGCACCCCGAGGCGCGCGTGATCGCCGCGGTGGTCGAGGACGTGATGCTCCTCGACCTCTACGTCGTCAACGGGAAGGAGGTCGGCTGTGACAAGTACGACTACAAACTCGAGTGGATGAAGGACGTCGCCACGTACGTCCGTGAGCAGTTCCCGATGGACGAGAAGGTGGTGGTGACCGGGGACTTCAACGTGACCTTCGATGACCGCGACGTGTACGACCCCGAGAAGTGGCGGGACCGGATCCTCTGCAGCAAGCCCGAGCGAGACGCCCTGGCCGAGATCATGGCGCCCGGGCTCCAGGACGGGCTCCGGAAGCACAACGACGAGGCCGGCGTCTACACCTGGTGGGACTTCCGAACGTTCGGTTTCAAGCGGGGGAACGGTCTCCGGATCGACCACTTCCTGCTCTCGCCACCCGCCTATGACGCCTGCACGGGGGTGACGGTGGACCTGGAGGCCCGGGGCGGTGAGAAGCCGAGCGACCACGCGCCGGTGATCTGCACGATCGCTTGAGCAGCCCCAGGGGCGGCTGGGGGGCGCCGCCGAGGCCCCCCCCGGATCGCTCCAGCGAGCCTTCTTCTCCGTCTGCGGGAAGGATCCTGACAGCCCCGCATATGCTCATGGGGCACGCTTGCCGATACTCCGAGCAGCGGCCCGACGGTCGCAGCACCCCATGTCCGACGTTCGAGACCTCCCCTTCGACCAGTTCCAGCGCTATGAGCTGGTGCGGGCGCTCCTCGAGAGCGTGAGGGTCGACGGACAGCGGCTCCGGATCCTGGACGTGGGGGGGCGCACCGCGCTCCTGCGGGAGTTCCTCCCCTCCGACCAGATCGAGCTGGTCGACGTGGTCCCCTCGGAGGTCGAGGGGTTGGTGCTCGGGAGCGGCGCCCAGCTGCCCTTCCAAGATGGAGCGTTCGACGCGGTCTGCGCCTTCGATACCCTCGAGCACGTGCCGCCGGCGCTCCGGGACGACTTCGTCCGGGAGTGCGCCAGGGTCGCTGGCCGCTACGTGATCCTCGCCGGGCCGTACGACTCACCGCGGGTCGCCGAGGCGGAGGAGGCGCTCCTGGACTTCCTGCGAGCGCGGCTCGACTGGGAGCACCAGTACCTGCTCGAGCACCGGGTGAACGGGTTGCCGTCCATGCCTGCCGCGCTCGAGATCTTCGAGGAGGCCGGGGCGCGCACGGCGACCGTGGGGCACGGAGAGCTCGGGCGCTGGCTCGCGCTCATGTGCGTGGAGCTCTACATCGAGCACGAGACGCTGCTCAAGGACTTCGCGCCCCAGCTCTACCGCTTCTACAACGACTACCTGTTCCCCTTCGACCACGGGGAGGTCGTGTACCGGCACGCCGTCATCGCGGCGTTCGGCGACGCTCCGATGCCCAGCGCGGACGCCGTCCTCGGCGCCGCGCCGTCTCCGCTCAACGCAGCGGACGGGGCCCTGGTGGAGGCGGGCCGGGAGCTGCTTCGCTACGACAGCCTCCGCGACACCTACCTGCCGGAGATGGAGCGGCTGCACGGGGTCGTGGCGTCGATGGAGAAGGACCTCGAGGGGCACCGGAGCGAGGCCGAGGACCTGGCCACCGACCTCGCCGGGCACGCGGAGACCGTCAAGGCGCTGCGTGAGGAGGGCGAGGCGAGCCGGCGTGATGTCGAGACCGAGCGCGCCGAGGTCCAGGAGATGCTGGCCCACAAGGACGTGCGGATCGGCGCATTGACCGCCGACCTCGAGGGGCACCGCCTCAAGCTCGGTGAGCTGGAGCGGCTGCGCGCGCTGGAGCTCGGAGAGCTTGAAACCCGCGGGGAGCGCCTGGATGAGGTCAACCGGGAGCTCACCGCGCAAAACGAGATTATTCGCCGGGCCCGCGAGCAGCTCGACGAGACGGTCCGGCGAATCGAGAAGTTCGTCGACCAGGAGGCCCGGGCTCGAGGTGCCGTCCGGCTCGCCGATGACTGCGCCGAGACCCTCAGCGAGCGTCTGCAGCGGGCGAAGGGGCGAGAGCTCTCCCTCGAGGAGGAGATCGAGATCATCATCGGGGCTCGAGACCTCCGGCTCGCCGAGCGGAATCAGGCCCGAGAGGAGGCGGCGCAGGCAGAGGCCGCTCTCTCCGAAGCGACGGCCACGATCGAGCAGCTGGAGGGAGACCTCGCCGAGGCGGAGGGCGAGCGCAAGATGCTGCGCGAGGAGTCCCAGCGGCTCTGGAACCGCCTCGGTCGGACCGTCGTCCTCCGCTGGCTCACGGGAGCCCGCAAGCTGGGGTGAGGTCCTTGGGGCCCCGGTCCCCAGCTCCGCCTCCCGCGTCGAGCCAGGCCGCTGGCTGCCGGGAAATCAGTCCCGGGAGAGCCTGGGCTCGGCTCCGTCCATCGCCACCGACCACTCCGTCGGCAGGAAGAGCAGGCCGTGCTGGAGGTGGTTGGCGTCGTGGACCTCGAACGTCGCCGCGTGCTCGCGGTGGTCGATGGGGGTGGGCGCCGCCTTGTCGTGGTCGTAGACAAAGACCGTGAGGTAGTACCCGCCCTGCAGGAGGGGGAGGCTCTCGAAGGCCATCTCCACGTGTCCCTTCGCACCGGCCTTCACGTCGCCGAGCTCGATCGGCTCGTTCCGCCAGAGGTGGTTGCTGCCGTTGACGTACGTCCCGTCGGAGCGGTAGACCCCCAGGCCGAAGACCGGCTCGTGACAGTCCGCCGTGGCCTCGAACTCGATCCTCACGCGGAACGGTGAGCCAGGCTGGAAGACGTTGGTGGCCGCACCATCTCCGCTGAAGAGCTCCACCTTGCCCGTGCGGATCTCGCCGGAGCCCCACCTGGGATAGGCGTCGAGCTGGCGGTTGATGGCCGACATCCGCTCGTTGCCACGGGCGTGGGCGCGCTTGAGGTACTCGTCGGCGACCTCCTCCGCCGTGCCCTGCTCAAGGACGCGGCCCTCATGCATCAGGACGACATGCTTGCACATCGACTTCACCGAGCCCATGTCGTGGGAGACGAAGAGCGTGGTCTTGCCCTGCTCCTGGAACTCGTTCAGCCGATTGATGCACTTGCCCTTGAAGTGCTCGTCGCCCACCGAGAGGGCCTCGTCGATGATGAGGATCTCAGGGTCGACGGTGGTGGCGACCGAGAAGCCGAGGCGCACGTGCATCCCGGAGCTGTAGGTCTTGACCGGCCGATCGATGAACTCTCCCAGCTCGGAGAACTCGACGATGGCGTTGAAGCGCTCCTCGGTCTCCTCCTCGGTCATCCCCAGGATCGAGCAGTTGAGGCGGATGTTCTCGCGGCCAGAGAACTCGGGGTGGAAGCCCGCGCCAAGCTCGAGCAGCGAGGCGATCCGTCCGCGGGTGAGGATCTCGCCGTTGGTGGGCTGGGTGATCCCGGTCAGGAGCTTGAGGAGGGTGCTCTTGCCGGCGCCGTTCTCGCCGATGATGCCGACGGTCGAGCCCTTCGGGATGTCGAGGTAGACGTCCCGGACCGCCCAGAACTCACGTCCGCGGGGGCCGCCCGGGAGCACCAGGTCCCAGAGCCGGTGGACCGGCTTGTCGTACATGCGGTACGCCTTGCTCACGCCGCGCGCGACGATGGCGGAGCCGCCCATGGCGTTCGGTGCGGGCTGAGCCTCGGCGGAGTTGCTGCTGTCGTACATGGGGGCGCCGCTGGTGGGACCTGAGAGTCTGTGGGGGGGCCGCAGAGGGCGGTCTCAGAGTAGATCGGAGAACTTGGACTTCTGCTTGCTGAAGAACGTGGACCCGATCGCGAACGCCACGATCCCCGCCGCGGTGAAGCTGAGCAGCTGCCGCGGGTCGGGGGCGTGGTTCTGGACGAGGACCCCTCGGTACATGTCCATCAGCCAGTGCATCGGGTTGACGTCGAGCATCCACCCGTAGTCCTTGTCCACCATCCGCTGGGGCGGATAGAAGATCGGCGTGATGAACATCCAGACCGTCAGGGCGACGCCGATCACGTGGAAGGTGTCCCGCCAGAACAGGTTGAAGGTGGCGAGGAAGTACCCGAGCCCGGCGGTGAACAGGGCCTGGAGCGCCAGCAGGAGCGGGACCCATATCAGCTGAGCGCCGATCTGAACGCCCTGGTGTCCGCTGGCCGCCGCGGCGGCGAGGACTGCGGGGTCGTCGGTCGGGTTGATCTTCGCGTAGAGCAGCGCGAGGAGGACGATCGGGAGCGCGATCATCATGTTGACCATGGCGGAGATGGTCAGGTAGGCGGGCAGGACCTCCGAGGGGAAGACCACCTTCTGGATCAGGTTCTGGTTGTCCACCAGGACGTTGGTCGAGCGAGAGACCGCCTCGGCAAAGGCGGTCCAGCTGACGATCGCCACCAGCATCAGGAGCACGACCTCCTGGGAGCTCTTGTCCGGGTCCCAGGTCATCTTGAGGATGATCTGGAAGACCAGCAGGTACACCGCCAGGTTCATGATCGGGTAGACGACCGACCAGAAGAACCCGAGGCTCGAACCCACATAGCGCGACTTGAGGTCACGGCCCACGAAGCTCCACAGGAGGGCCCTGTTGGCCTTGAGGGATCGTAGGAGCTGGAGCACCGGGTGCGCGGGCGCTGCAGGCGCCAGGAATAGAGTCGCGATCGAGGGGGAGACGTGCAACCTCCCGCCCGACGACCCTCAGGGAACTGGGGCCGACTCTCGATCCGAGCGCGCCCTCAGTCGAGCTTCGGCGGCGGGAAGGCCGCGTGGGCGCGGAGAGTCATCCGCGCCCGTTTCTCGATATCGACCTCGGTGAAGATCGGCTCCATCGCATTCTGGGGAAGATGGAGTTTCTGCGTCAAAGCGTCCGTGAGGAGCTCCACGGGCACGTCGTCGGGCAGCATGAGGGGCTCCTCGGTCCGTGCGTCGAGGGCCTCGCGGAGGTCGTTTCGCATGGCCTCCTCCTGGGCGTGGTCCAGGGGGACCTCCTCCAGGGGCCTCGCGCTGACCTTGCGGTAGAGCCGGTCCGAGGGGACCTCCTCCACGTCGAAGCGGCCCAGCCCGAAGAGCCAGATGAAGTAGCGCCCATCGGGGGTCTTCTCGTGCCGGGCGATCTCACCGACCCCTGACACGTGGAGGATCCGGGGGGCGAGCTCCTCTTCACCGTCGACGGTGGGCTCCTGCCCCTCGAGCACGGTGCCCATGGCGAGCCTCCCCTGGCCGTCGAGCACGTCGTCGATCATCTGCCGGTAGCGCGGCTCGAAGACGTGCAGGGGGAGGATCTGGCGCGGGAGAAGGAAGACGCCCTTGAGCGGGAACATCGGCAGGATGCTCGCCGGTCGGGGGTCTTCTTCGGGGGGCCAGACGTCAGGGATCTCCGTCATGACCACAAGCTAGGGCCTGCTGCGCTCCTTGGAACCCTGCGGGCCCGGGGAATCCACGCCGCGGACCCTGCGGTCCTCCCCTGGCGCACCGATCGCCAGGCGCGCCTCAGGCGTGCTCGAGCAGGGCCATGACCTCGATCGCGTCCCGGTCGCGCCCGTGCCGGCGCAGGGCTGCCGCGAGATTGCGGAGCTGACGGGTGAGCATCTCTGCGTCGGTTGCGGGCTCGAACCAGCGGGGCGACGGCGCCACCCCGAGCCGGTTGAGGCGCCTCACGCAGGCCGCTTCCGTCAGCTGCGTGCCGCCGCCGAAGGGGTCCAGGATCTGCTGGCTCGACTCCCCGCGGATGAGGAGCAGGACCTGCGCGGGGAAGGGGAGGAGGGCCACATCGAGCCCGGCTCGCCGGCCCACGAGTGCGTAGATGGCGCACAGGGTCAGCGGCAGTCCGCGCCGGTCTTCCACCGCGCGTGTGAGGGAAACGTGGAGGGCGTTGTGGAAGTCGTTGCTGGCTCCCATGAGCCCCGCTTCGCCCGCCAGGACCTGCTGGAGGGCGGCCCCGGCCTCCTCCGCCGTCGCGCTGGGGCCCATCCGGTCGCGGGTGGCGGCTGCCCAGGCGTCCAGCGTGCTGGCGATGTCCAGGGCCGGGTCCGCGGCCCCGAGCACCTCGTCGATGGCCAGCAGGCCCGGCTCGAGGGAGGCGCCGGGGTCGAGCAGCAGCTCGCGGAGCTGGTCGAGCCCGCGCCGCCGCCGGAGCTCGATCAGCACCTGTCGGGCCCGGGCGCGCAGGACCGGCTCTGGCCCGTCGGCGGCCCGTCGGAGGGCCGGTATCGCGGCCGCGCCGAGCTCCAACAGGGCCGCCTTCACCGTCCTGCGGGAGGTGGCGGAGCTGTCTCCGAGGAGCGGCACGAGGGTTTCGGGGGAGGGCGGCTGGGGCATCGGATCAGCGAGGACTTCGCCGGGGGCGTCCGGGCTGGCGCAGCTAGCCCGAAAATCCGCGCCAATAGGGCCGGAGGGGGCCCCAGGGAAGGATGGCGTAAATGGGTGCGGGGTGCTGGCGGACTGAGATTGCCCGCCCTGAGCCCTCCCCTTATCCTCTTTGCCCGGAAAACGGCTTGGGGGCCCCCCGCGGGGCCTTCGCCGGCCCCGGCCCGCGCCTGCCAGTCGCACCCCCTCACCACGCCGCCTCCATGGAAAACGCACCCAGCCAGGGCCCCGAGCGGGTCGCCGTCGTCGCGGCCAAGCGCACGCCGATCGGCAAGTACCTGGGATCCTTCGCGGACCTGAGCGCGGCGGACCTGGGGGTCGAGGCCGTGCGCGCAGCGCTGGCTGCGGGAGGCGTCGGGGCAGCCTCCGTGGGGGAGGTCTTCATGGGCAACGGCCGACAGGCTGGCGGCGGGCCCAACGTGGCGCGTCAGATCTCGGTCCGCGCGGGCATCCCCGAGACCACCTGCGCGACCACCATCAACATGGCGTGCGGCTCAGGCCTGAAGTCCATCGTCCTCGCGGCGGATGCGATCCGTCGTGGTGAGGTGGACGTCGCGGTTGCCGGCGGCACGGAGTCCATGAGCGGGCTGCCCTTCTATCTCCCGAAGATGCGGCGCGGGTACCGGCTCGGATCGGCGCCCCTGGTGGACGCCATGTACAAGGACGGCTTCGACTGCCCCCTCGCCGACATGGTGATGGGGGAGACCGCGGAGAAGCTGGCCCAGGAGCTCGGGATCACCCGGGACGAGCAGGACGCCTTCGCGGTGGAGAGCCAGCGGAAGGCCGGCGCCGCGATCGAGGCGGGACGATTCGCCGCGGAGCTGGCTCCGGTGGTCGTGAAGTCCCGCAAGGGCGAGGTGACGGTGGACGCGGATGAGCACCCGCGCCCGGACGCGACCCTTGAGAAGGTGGGGCGCCTGCCCGCTGTGTTCGGCAAGCGGTACGAGGGCAACGGGACGGTGACGCCCGGCAACGCGAGCGGGATCACCGACGGCGCCTCCGCCCTCGTGCTGGCGTCCGAATCGGCCTGCGAGCGCAACGGCTGGTCCCCCTTGGCCTGGGTGGGGCGCGCGGCGCAGTCGGGGGTGGACCCGACGGTCATGGGGCTCGGACCCGTCCCTGCCTGCGGTCGCCTCGAGGAGTTCACCGGGCGCGCGGCCCGGGACTACGACCTCGTGGAGCTCAACGAGGCCTTCGCGGCCCAGGTCCTCGCCTGTGATCGCGACCTCGGGCTCGACCACGACCGGCTCAACGTCAACGGGGGCGCCATCGCCCTCGGCCACCCCATCGGCGCCACCGGCGCTCGCATCGTCACGACGATGCTCCACGAACTCACCCGGCGGGGGGGCGAGCACGCGCTCGCGACCCTCTGCATCTCCGGCGGCATGGGCCTGGCGGTCGCGTTCGACCGCACGGGCCTCTGAACGCCGACCCACCAAGAAGCTGTCCTGGCCTTCGCCCGGACCACGCACCACCCATTCACATGCAGATCAAGAAAGTCGGCGTCGTCGGTTGCGGCCTCATGGGCCACGGAATCGTCCAGGTCGCGGCCCAAGGGGGCTGCGAGGTCATCGCGCTCGAGTCCGAGCAGGCCTTCCTCGACAAGGGCCTCGCCCGGGTCGACAAGAGCCTCGCCAAGCTCGCCAGCAAGAACGTCGAGAAGGGCAAGATGGACCAGGCGGCCGCGGACGCCTGGGTCGCCGAGGTGCGCGGTCGCATCTCCGGTACCACCGACCGCAGCGGCGTCGCGGACTGCGACCTCGTGGTCGAGGCCATCGTCGAGAACCTCGACGTGAAGAAGGAGCTCTTCGCCTCCCTTGGCGAGATCTGCAAGCCGGAGACGGTCTTCGCCTCCAACACCTCCTCCTTCCCGATCGGGGAGATGGCCGCGGCCTCGGGGCGCCCCTCGCGCTTCGTCGGCCTGCACTTCTTCAACCCGGTTCAGCTCATGCGCCTGGTCGAGGTGGTCCGCACCGACGACACCGACGAGGACGTCTTCGAGGCCTCCAAGGCCTTCGGCGCCGCCTGCGGCAAGACCCCCGTGTCCTGCAAGGACACCCCGGGCTTCGTGGTCAACCGCCTGCTCGTGCCCTACATGGTGCAGGCCATCGACATGCTCGACCGCGGCGACGCCTCCAAGGAGGACATCGACGCCGCCATGCAGTTCGGCTGCGGCTACCCCATGGGCCCGCTGACGCTCACCGACTACGTGGGCCTCGACACCACCCTGTTCATTCTTCAGGGCTGGACCGAGCGCTACCCGGACGAGCCGGCCTTCAAGATCCCCGCGTCCCTCGAGCGCCTCGTGGCCGAGGGCAAGCTCGGTCGCAAGACGGGCGAGGGCTACTACAAGTGGGAGGGCGACAAGAAGGCATGATCGCCGGTCTGCTCGCCCCCGCCCTCGCCGCCGCCCTGATCGGGCCCGGCTCGAGTGGAGCCTCCGTCGCCAGCCCGGCGCCGGTGCTCTCCGCTGCGTCCGCCAGCCAGCGGGGGGTCGAGCTCTCCGCGACCATCCCGCCGCTCTTCCTCGAGGGCGAGCCGTTCGTCGTGTCCCTCGAGATCACGGCGACCGGCGACTCCCCTGTAGATCTGCCCGCCTGGATGCTCACGCCCGCCGCGTGGTCCGCGAGTCGCAAGGCCCTCCAGCGACGCCCGAAGAAGGCCAGCGTCCCGCTGCAGCCCGGCCAGGTGCTGGCCGTGACCCTCGACCTGGCGCCCCTGATCCAGGAGCGCTTTGCCCAGCCGACCGACTTCTCCCTCGCCGTCGAAGGCGCGAAGGACACGAAGCAGGACGTGATCTGGCTCGGCGCACCCGAGGCCGACATCGACTACTCCACGCTCTCCGGCAGCCTCCTGGAGGACTACCAGGTCGTGCTCTTCACCAGCGGGGGCCCGATCTGGGTGGAGCTCTGGCCGGATGTGGCGCCGAACCACGTGCGGAACTTCCTCGACCTGTGCGACTCGGGCTTCTACGAGGGTTCGCCGTTCCATCGCGTGATCCCGGGCTTCATGGCCCAGGCGGGCCGGTCGAAGGACGAGAAGCCGGCCCCGCGCAAGGTGCAGGCGGAGTTCAACAGCCGCCGCCACGTGGCGGGGGTGCTGTCCGCGGCGCGCCTTGGGAACGACATGGACTCGGCCGAGAGCGAGTTCTTCATCGTCCACCGCACGTCGCCGCACCTGGACGGGACCTATAGCGCCTTCGGGCAGGTCCTCACCGGGATGGAGGCCGTCGAGGCTATCGTTGACACGGTGGAGAAGAACGACCGTCTCCTCGAGAAGCTCAAGAAGGGGGGCGTGCGGATCGACGATCGGAACCCCCAGGTCGCCATGGCGCTCCACGACCCCTTCCCCCTTCAGACCATCGACAGGGCCGTGGTCGTCCGTGCGACCAAGTCCCGGCCCAAGAAGAAGTGAACCGCGACCGCGTACGCGCGGGGCTACTTCGTCCCGTCGCCGCGACCCGCAACACCCCCCGCATCCCATGACTCACGAACTGAGCGGCGTCCAAGTGCGCCTCGAGACCACCGCCGGCAACATGACGGTCGAGTTCCTCACCGAGGTCGCCCCGCGCCACGCCGAGAACTTCGTCAAGCTCGCCAAGGACGGCTTCTATGACGGGACGCGATTCCACCGCGTCATCCCCGGGTTCATGATCCAGGGCGGCGACCCGAACACCAAGAAGGACGACGAGCGCATGTGGGGGACCGGCGGTCCCGGCTGGTCGGTGGACGCCGAGTTCAACGACGTGCATCACGAGCGCGGGATCCTCTCCATGGCGCGCTCCCAGGACCCGAACTCCGCCGGCAGCCAGTTCTTCGTCTGCCACGGTGAGGCGGGCTTCCTCGACGGCCAGTACACGGCGTTCGGCAAGCTCCTCGACGGGTTCGAGGTGCTGGACGAGATCGCCAACGCGCCGACGCTCCCCGGCGGCGAGGGGTCCCGCCCCAAGGAGCCCGTCACCGTCACCAAGGCCGTCGTCGTCGAGCCCACCGAGGGCTGATCCCATGAGCTACGAGAACATCCTCTACGCGGTCGAAGGACCGATCGCCCGGGTCACCATCAACCGCCCGGACAAGATGAACGCCCTCAACGACGCCACCCTCGGCGAGCTGAAGGACGCGTTCACGAAGGCGGGTGAGGACGACGCCGTGCGCGCGCTGCTCATCACGGGCGCGGGCGAGAAGGCCTTCGTGGCCGGCGCGGACATCAACGAGCTCCTGGCGGAGGCTGGCAGCGCCGAGGGCGCGATCCGCGTCTCGACCACGGGCCAGGACGTCTTCCGCCTCCTCGAGCAGCTCGGCAAGCCCTCCGTGGCCATGGTCAACGGCTTCGCCCTGGGCGGCGGCTGCGAGCTCGCGCTCGCCTGCACCCTGCGGACCGCCTCCAGCAAGGCGCGCTTCGGCCTTCCGGAGGCCAGCCTCGGCATCGTGCCGGGCTACGGCGGCAGCCAGCGCCTCTCCCGCATCGCGGGTCCGGGCGTGGCCCGGGAGTGGGTCTTGACCGGGGACATGTTCGGCGCCGACGAGGCCCATCGGGTCGGCGTCGTGAACCGCGTCTTTGCGCCCGAGGAGCTGGAGGAGGGGACCCAGAAGCTCCTCAAGAGCATCGTCACCAAGGGCCCCGTGGCCCTGCGCTTCTGCATGGACCTCGTGCTGTCCGGCTGGGACCTCGACCAGACCCAGGGCGAGGCGTTGGAGGCCGAGTACTTCGGCAAGGCCGCCCTGACGGAGGACATGCGCGAAGGAATGAGCGCGTTCCTCGAGAAGCGTCGCCCGGAGTTCAAGGGCCGCTGAGGCCCGAGCGCGGGCCTCACCCGCGCGTCGACTGGCCCGCCGAGGTTCGGCGGGCCGGACCTCTTCACCAGATCACAAGGCGGGCGCCTCGCGCCCCGTACCGAGCGGGCCTGTGGCCCCACCAGAGAGCATCAACATGAGCAACGAAGTCGTCATCGTCGGCGGGGCACGGACCCCCATGGCCGAGTACTCAGGCACCCCCGGGTTCGGCAAGCTGAAGGGCGTCAGCGCCATCGACCTCGCCGCGCACGCCTCCAAGGCGGCCATCGAGCGCTCGAAGATCGCCGCGGACACCATTGACCACACCATCGTTGGTAACGCGCTCCAGACGTCCAACGACGCGATCTACGGCGCGCGCCACGTGGCGCTCAAGGCGGGCCTGCCCCAGACCGTGCCCGCCCTGACGGTCAACCGGCTCTGCGGCTCGGGCATCCAGTCGATCGTGAGCGCCGCCCAGCTGATCAAGCTCGGTGAGGCCACGACGGTCCTCGCGGGCGGCATGGAGAACATGAGCCAGGCGCCCTACGTGCTCCACGGGGCGCGGGACGGCTTCAAGTTCGGCGTGCAGCCGAACCTCGAGGACCTGCTCTTCGCGAGCCTCTACGACCCCTACGGCGACACCTACATGGCGCAGACGGCCGAGGCCATCGCCCGCCGGCTCGAGATCTCCCGGGAGGAGCAGGACGAGTTCGCCCTGCGGAGCCACAAGCTCGGCGCCGAGGCCGTGGCCGCGGGCCGCTTCGCCGAGGAGATCGCCCCGGTGATCATCCCCAACCGTCGGGGCGACATCACCGTCGACACCGACGACCACATCAAGCCGGACTCGACCATCGAGGGCCTCGCCAAGCTGCGCGCCGCCTTCGGCAAGGAGGGCACCGTCACGGCGGGGAACGCCAGCGGCATCGTGGACGGCGCCGCCATGGTGGTCTGCACCACCGCTGACCGGGCGCAGGCCGACGGCCTGGACGTGATGGGCATCGTGCGCGGCTACTCGTGCGTGGGCGTGGACCCCAAGGAAATGGGCATCGGCCCGGTGCCGGCCATCAAGGTCCTCCTGGAGGAGGCGGGCATGACCGCGGGCGACATCGACTACTTCGAGATCAACGAGGCCTTCAGCGCCCAGTACCTGGGCTGCGAGAAGGAGCTGGAGCTCGACCGGGACCGCTGCAACGTGAACGGCGGCGCCATCAGCCTGGGGCACCCGCTCGGCGCCACGGGGACCCGCCTCGTGCTCACCCTCCTCTATCAGCTCCGCCGCTCGGGCAAGAAGTTCGGCGTGGCCTCGGCCTGTATCGGCGGCGGCCAGGGGATCGCGATCCTCGTGGAGAACCCCGCGGCCTGACCCCTGCCCCTGCACCCGCCGCGCACCCACGCGGCAATGATCTCGTGCCCTGGCCCGCTGTTGCGGACCAGGCCGCGAGGCGAGGACGACCCAAGAATGAACAAGCTGATCCACGAGAACGAAGCTGGCGAGCGCGTCGTGCGCCTCTCGCCCGGCAAGCGCGTGCTCTTCCTGACCAAGGACCTCGAGCTCATCCGCAGGCAGCTGCGCGGTGAGATCGACCTCTCCATGGCGGACGTGGACCCGGCGGACCTGCTCGACGACATCAACACCGACACCATGACCCCGGCGTGGGTCTGCTTCCGTCACCGGCCGGAGGACATCGCCCTCGACGCCTACGCGGGCCTGCTTGACGAGAACGGTGAGCGGGTCTTCGGGACGCGGGCGCTGATGGACGGCGGGTTCGAGGTGATCGTCAGCGGCAAGCGCAAGGGCACCGGGTCCTCCAGGGAGACCGCGCCCCAATGCGAGAAGTGGTCCGGCATCGGGCTGGTGATCGCGCACTCGTTCGCGCCCATCCACGAGCGCAACAACCTCAACCTCGGCCAGCTGATGGCGGGGTACGACGTCCTCGAGCGCCTGCAGGCCGGCGAGGACGTGCCGCTGGAGAACCTCACGGGCGAGTACGACCCGATCACCCGCGTCATGCTGGAGTCCGGCGGCCTCTTCCCCTTCGCGAAGATGTACGCCGCTGGCGAGGTCGAGGTCCCGGTGCCCACGACCGCTGCTCGGCCCATGACGATGGGGGAGAAGATCCTCGCCTCGAAGGTCGTCGGCGCCGAGGGCGCGGTCTCCCTTCAGCCGGGGGACGTCTGCCTGGTCAAGGTCGACGGTGGATACAGCCACGAGTTCACCACGGCCCAGGTGCACCACTTCCTGGGGCAGGAGTACGGGGACGACTACGAGGTCCAGAACCCGACCAAGTTCGCCATCTTCGAGGACCACCTGCTCTACGCCACCGGCGTGGAGCGGATGAAGCCGTTCACCGCCGACATCGAGACCCTCCGGCGCCTACAGAACGAGTTCCAGAGCCACACGGGTGTGCGTGACTACTCGGCCGAGGACGGCGTCTCGCCGGGCATCTGCCACCAGGTCGCGCGGGAGGAGTTCGTGGACCCCGGTGACTTCATCCAGGCCACCGACAGCCACACCTGCATGGGCGGGGGCAGCAACGCGCTCACCTACGGCGTGGGGGCGACGGAGTACGCCGGGCTGATCTCGGCCGGCTTCACCTTCGTGCAGGTCCCCGAGTCCATCCGCTTCGAGCTCGTCGGCGAGCTCGACGCAGGCTGCACGGCGAAGGACGTGATGCTCCACATCCTGGACACCTACGCCAAGCGCGAGGACACCCTCGACCGGGTCATGGAGTTCGGGGGGCCAGGGCTCGCGACGCTCACGCCGGACGAGCGGGCCACGCTCTGCAACATGGCCACCGAGTGCTCCGCCAAGTCGGGCATCTGCGAGGGTGATGAGGCTCTGGCCCAGTGGCTGTCGCCCCGCCGGGGCGGCCGGTCCCCGGAGGCCATCGCGGCCGACTTCGTCGCGCCGGACCCCGGCGCCGAGTACGCGGGCGGCGTCCACACGGTCGATCTCTCGGCGCTCAAGCCCATGGTGGCCGAGCCCGGGGACCCCACCTACGGCAAGGACATCGCGGACCTGGGCGACGTCAAGATCGACATCGCCTACGCCGGCTCCTGCACCGCGGGTAAGGCCGACGACTTCGAGTTCTACGCTGCGGTCCTCAAGGACGCGCTGGACGCGGGCCGCAAGGTCGCCGACGGGGTGACCATGGTCGTGCAGTACGGGTCGACCGCTGTCCGGGACTACGCCCGCGACCGGGGCTTCGACGCGATCTTCCGCGAGGCCGGGGTGGAGGTCATCTCCCCGGGTTGCGGCGCCTGCATCGGCTGCGGGCCGGGCGTCTCTGACAACGCCGAGCAGGTCTCGGTCAGCGCTATCAACCGGAACTTCCGGGGCCGCAGTGGCCCCGGCCAGCTCTACCTCGCCTCCCCGCTCACGGTCGCCGCCAGCGCGATCGAGGGGCGGATCGTTGCTTACACCCCGGGGATGTTCCGATCCCCGGTCCCGACCGCCTGAGCGGTCTCATCTGATTGGTCGCCCGCGCGCGGGCCCACCCCCAAGGTTCCATGAGCCAATACGACATCACGATCATCGGCGGCGACGGCATCGGCCCCGAGGTCACCAAGGAGGCCTTCAAGGTCGCCGACACGGCGGCCGAGGTCTTCGGCTTCTCCCTGAAGAAGAACGAGCTGCCCGTCGGCAGCGACTACTTCCTGAAGCACGGCGAGGCCTTCCCCGACGCCATGTTCGAGGAGGCCAAGCAGTCCGGCGCCATCTACCTGGGCGCCATCGGCGACCCGCGGTGTGAGCCTGGCAAGGTGGAGTACGGCGTCATCGCTCGCTGCCGCTTCGACCTCGACCTGTACGTGAACCTGCGCCCGGTGAAGCTCCTCCAGGAGAGCCTGTGCCCCCTCAAGGGCAAGGGCCCCGAGGACGTGGACATGCTCATCGTCCGCGAGAACACCGAGGACGCCTACACCGGCATGCACGGCTTCGCCCACAAGGGCCAGCCCCTCGAGGTCGCGACCCAGACGATGGTGTACACGCGTGAGGGCGTCGAGCGCGCCATCCGCTATGCCTTCCACCTCGCCGAGACCCGGGAGCGCCCCGCGGGCCGCGAGGCACAGGTCACCCTCATCGACAAGGCGAACGCCGTCCGGGCCCACGACCTGTGGCAGCGCGTCTTCGCGGAGGTCGCCAAGGAGCACCCCGGCATCAAGACGGACCACGCCTACATCGACGCGGCGTGCATGTGGATGGTCAAGAACCCCGAGTGGTTCGACGTGGCGGTCACCCCGAACCTGTTCGGCGACATCATCACGGACCTCGGCGCGATGATTCAGGGCGGCATGGGCATGGCCGCGAGCGGCAACATCCACCCCGGCCGGGTGAGCCTCTTCGAGCCGATCCACGGCTCTGCGCCCAAGCACGCCGGCAAGAACGTGGCGAGCCCCCTGGCCGCGATCATGGCGGCGGGCATGATGCTCGACTACCTCGGCGAGAAGACCGCCGCCACGGCGATCGATCGCTCCATCGCGGACCTGTTCGCCGACGGCCGACTCCAGGGCGCCGGGACCGGCATGCACCCCACCAACGAGGTGGGGGACCTGGTCGCCGCCGAGTTGAAGAAGGTGGCCGCCAGCGTCTGACCGGGCGCCGCGACGACCCGAGCGGGCGGGCATGGACCGGCCCAGTCAATGAGCGGCCGCGTAGATCGAGGATCTAGGCGGCCGCTCGGCTTGGCAGGGTACTTCCGTCTCGGGAAAGTTCAGGGTGCCCCCGAGGGGGCTTACGGCTCGCGCCGTGCTCGGAACACCTCCGCGCGGGCCTGGAGGGCCAGCCCGTGGATGGCAGCGGTCGAGGTCGCGTCCTCAAGCCAGTCGTCCTCGTGGGCGGTGTCGGATTCGCCGGCTTGCCCGTCCACGTGGAGGATGATGGAGTCGAGGTGCCAGGCGGCGAACTCCAGGATGCCCGCGGCCTTCGCGAGGTCAGTCTCCGTCCTGGCGCTCTCGAAGGTCAGCTGGGCGCTGGCGGCGGCGTGGACGGCACTCTCCTTGTAGAGCGTGTGCTTCCACGACTCCGAAGGGAGCTGTTCAAGCTGTCCTTGGAGCGCGGTGAGGGCCGCCGCAGCAGGGGCGTAGTCCACCGTGGATCCGGACCCGGAGGTGGCGGAGGGCGTGCCGGTGACGTTCGTCAGGCCCACTGCAAGGGCGAGAGCTCCGGCGACGATGATCTTGGTTTGGTTCTTCATTCGGATCAGAGCTCGAGGCTGTCAATGAGCAGGTTGATGTCGTTCAGCGTGGCCGCCACGGCAGAGGACATCTCGGCCTGGGCGTTCGGGTCGTTCACGTTACCCGGGGTGTTGAGGTATTGGTAGATCCGGCCATACAGCGCGGCGCTCTCCCCGAGCAGGTTCTTGGCCACGGCGGTGTCGACCTCCGGTTCAGCGAGGGCGGCCAGACGGCCGCCGGACTCTGCCGCCACGACGAGTGCGCCCTGGACGTAAGAGCCGAGGGTGAACACCGAGGAGTCGACCTCGGACAGGACCTTCACCACCTCGAGCGACTGGCTCTTCAGCGGCGAGAGGATGTAGTAGTCCCCAAGGTCGGTCATCGGACCTGTGAGGGTGAAGGGCTCGGTCTCCTGCGGCTCGAAGGCCTCGCTGAATACTGGCTCGAACGGAACCCCCAGGATCCAGTAGCTGTTGACGAAGAAGCTGAACCGGAGCTTGAGCGGCTCGCCGGCGGGGCCGCGGAGCTGGAGGTCACCGCTGCTATCGGTGCGCCCCCAGTCCATGACCTTGTCGTCGGAGATCCGCACCAGCTGGACGAACGCGTTGGCCATGGGCGACGCATATCCACCCGCCGATTCGGCGGAGGTCAGCGCGCGGAATTCCACGATGGGCGCCTGGCCGAGCTGGAAGTCGCCCAGCGCGACGTCTTCGCCCAGGCCAAACGTCTGCTCCTCGTCGAACCGCTTGCGGAACCAGCCCTGATTCCAGAAGCGGGTCCAGAAGATGAGCCTCGTTCGGGTGGCGAGCTTGGTGAAGAACTCACCCGATGCGTTGGCGCGCCCCCCGCCGATGTGCCACCTGGGCGTTCGATCCATCCGCCGGGCGCGGAAGGCGACCGTCCGGTCATCGATGGCCTCGCCGAATGCGTCGACCACGCGCCCTCGACCGTAGGCCGCGCCACTGATCTCGATGTCTCCAACGGGGTTCGTGCCGGACCCGGCGGGCGTGCCGAGCTCCTGGTTCCGGAGCACATCCGCCAGGTAGGGCTGCGACCGGCGGGGGCGGACCACGAAGGATGTGGTGAACCCATACTCCGAGTCGTGCTTGATCCCCAGGGCGTGGAACTCTCCGTTGGCATTGGTCACGCTGTCGCCGAGGTAGCGGCGACCACCGTGGGTGGTGACGCGGATCCCGGCCAGGGGCCCCGTCGTGCCATCCGGCCGGGGCCCGGTCACGCGACCGCTCGCGATGGTGCCGAGCTGGGTGAAGACCTCGATCGGCGGAAGGGGGCCGCCGGATTCACGGGTACGTTCAGACTCGATCGTGGTGTGAGCCCGGAAGTGGTCCGGGATGATCGGGTTCGGATTGGACGGCGAGACGCGCGGCGGGTAGTTCCGGAGGCTGTAGACCGGACGCAGCAGGGTCTTGACCCAGCCATCGCTGTCCGAGGACCGACGAGGCCAGCCGCCGACGACCCGGACGCCCGGGACGCCGTCCCCGGTCTCCTTGCTGACGACCTGTACCTCGGCTGGATAGCCCCGCGTGAGGAACACCGGGCCGCGGCTGTGGATGCCGTCGGCGGGCAGCATGTTGTGCCAGTGCCACGAGGGGAGGAACGTCGAGTCCGGGTCCAGGGGCAGGACGAGCAGGTGGTAGCGATCACCCGTCGGAACCGTGTAGGTCCCGGTCTCGGTGATCGTGCGCTGCCAGCCCATCTGGCTCCGGGTGAGGACCCGCATCGGCTCTGTGACCAGTTCGCCATCCAGCCCGCGGATCTCTCCGCTGGTGGTCGTCCTGCCGGACAGGGTGACCGAGAGGCTCGTCGTGTCCGCGGCCCCGTTCAGGCGGAGCACCTTGCGCTCGAGCGTCGAGCCGTGGGAGCGGTCCCAGACGCGGATCTTGTTGATGCCCGTGGGGGCGACCTGGACGGTCACGTTGCCAAGGTGGTCGGTCCGCCGGCCACCGAGCCAGGTCCCGTCGCCCGTCCGAGCGCGGACCTCGACGTTCGGGAGCGTCGCGCCGGTGGTGTCGGTGACGGTGACCTCCACGCTCCGCCCGGGATCGAGGATGACCTCCTGTTCTCCGGCAGCGCTGCCGGTGAGGTTCCAGAGGTTCCTCCCGATGAAGGTCTGGTCCACCGGGCGGATCACCAGGTGATAGGAGGACGGGACGGTCGCCGCCAACTCCCCGGACTCGGTGTAGCCGAGGAACATCCACGTGCGCGTCGCCACCGCGTACGACCAGACCTTCGCCCGGAGCGGGTTACCTGCAGGGTCCTCGGTGCGGACCTCCAGCGGGACGCCGTCGAGGAGGGTGATGTCTCGAAGTGGAGAGCTTGATGCACCTCGCTTCCAGACTCGGCCCGGGACGCGCTCCTTGCTCGGGTCGTAGGCCCGGACGTTGGTGTGTCGGTCGCCGGCGAGGATGTCGTAGGAGCCCGACGCGTCGGTCTGCTTCAGCCCGTTCCAGTGCCACCCGTTCGAGTAGGACCAGGCGCTGACGGTCATCCCCTCGAGGGGCTGGAGGCTGGACGAGAAGACCCTGCCAGCGGTCGGGGTGCCGGTGTCCAGGGTGAACAGCTGCGAGGTCCCCCCCGTGGACAGGCGGCGCCGGAAGCGCCAGGAGGGGAGGTAGCCCTGGCTGGAGGCGTCCGCGACCAGGTGGGCATACCTCGGCGCGACGAGCGTCGCGGAGCCGTCCGCTCCCGTGACCGCCACGTCGATGACGCCGATCCCGTTGAGCCGGTGAGCGCCCGCGGTGTAAGCGGCGACCTCGGCGCCCTCGATGGGGTTGCCCTGGCGGTCTTGAACGGTGAAGGAAACCGGTGCCCCGCGCCTAAGAAGGAAGGTCTCAGCCTGGCTGATCTGGAGGTCTTGATCGAAGAGCCACTGGCCAGCCAGGTCGCTCCCGGCGGGCGGCTTGGCGAAGAGGTGGACCGACGCGGGTAGGTCGTCGATCTGGAAGAAGCCAGCCGAGTCCACCTCAACCAGCTCGATGAGGTCCAGGGAAGTGGTGTCGAAGGCCGCAACCGACGCACCGATCACGGGCGCGTTCTGCGGGGTGGTCACCGCCCCGGAGGCGGTCCATGTGGACTGCGAGGGAGCGGAGGTTGGCGATAGCCCGGTTGCGAGGCTGATCAGGAGGGCGGTATGAATCATTGCTGCTCGGGAAGTGAATTGCTGCTCGGGAAGTGAGCGGAGGAAGAGTGGAAACAGGTGAGTCGATCGGTCGTGGCCGCCGATCAGCGGTCGGGTGTGGCCCGCTCTGGTGAGCGGGAGCGGGCGGCTCTCAGCGGTCCTTCGACGCCTCGTTGAAGGCGCGGAGCATCTGGAGGGAACCCTGGGCGCGGATCAGCTCCATCTCGAGCTGGGCGTCGTCGAAGCCCTCCTCTTCAAGGTGGCGGTCGAGCTCCTCCATCAACTCCGCGTCAGCGGGCGAGCGCTCGTCGAGGTCAGAGGCGCTCGCGCCGGCGAGCGCGAAGCGGCGCTCCCTCTCCTTGAGTGCCTCGAGTCCCTCGAGCGAGAGGTCCGAGAGCGCAGTGGTGTTCGACGCGGAGGTGGAGCGCGCTGCGGAGCGATCACCGGCCGCGCTGGGATCTCGGCGTACGGGCGAGAGGCGGGGCTCGCCCGAGCCGGCCCCGGGAAGGGGGGCGAGGGACGCGGTCTCCTCTGCCTGCCCTGGGCCTCCTTGGTCCTGGCGGTCGACGGGCCACTGGAAATCGGAGTGCCCGAAGATGGCGAGGCCGAGGAGCAGGAGAGCGCTTCCCGCAAGCAAGGAGGCACGGAGGATCCTCTGGCGGCCGTGAGGGGCGGTGGGCGGACGTTCGTCTGGTCTTTCAGTCATGGTGGTGGCGTTGTCCCTGGTGCCGCCAGAGCGGCGGGCATAAGTTCAAAATAAAAGGCGCGGGGCGTTCGGTGCGGGTAGTACCCCGCTACGACAGCGAAAAATTGAGAACGCGACGGGGGCGGCGGCGCCGCCGTCGATCGCGCGGCGCGACTTCGTTCCCCTTCGGCGACGTGGCAGAGCGCCGTTGGCACCTCCACCGCACGGCGAGTTCGCCAGGAATTTGAAGGTGTCCGGGGCCCAAGGGAAAACAGCATCAGCCCTAGGGGCGACGGTGTCTCAGCTTGGTGGATCCGTCCTTCGCGGCTCGCGCGGGAGCCTCGCTTGGACGACTGGGGCACTGTGGAAGTGGCCGTGAATCAGCGCGGCGATGGGACGGCCGCGCCCGGGTTCCCAAGCCCGCAGGTCTTCGAGTAGGGTGCGACACCATGTACGCAAGCCCACTGCTGATGGACCGTCGAACCCTGCTCGCGGCAGGCGCCTCACTCGCCGCGGCCCCCCTGGCGAGCGGCCTGGCCGCCGCTCCCATGGAACCCGTTCGCGTCGGCGTGATCGGCATCGGGATCCGCGGCCGCAACCTGATGAACCGAAGCCTCATCGGGAAGGAGGGCGTCCTCGTCACCGCCGTGTGCGACGTGGACCTCAACCGCCGCCTCGACGCGAAGCGCCGGGTGGACGAGGTACATGGGCTCGACTGCGTGGCCACCGACCGCCACGAGGAGGTGCTCTCCCGGGACGACGTGGATGCGGTCCTCATCGCGACGCCCGACCACTGGCATACCCACCAGATCATCGACGCCTGCGTGGCCGGCAAGGACGTCTACTGCGAGAAGCCCCTCACCCTCACCCTCCGGGAGTCACAGCTGGTCATCGCGGCGGCGCGCAAGCACGGGGTCGTGTTCCAGACCGGGAGCCAGCAGCGGACGGAGTTCGGCCAGCGCTTCGTGCGCGCCGCGGAGGCCGTGCGCGCAGGGCGGATCGGCAAGGTCATGACCGTGCACGTCGGGGTGGGGGACTCCCCGGTCTGGTGCGATCTACCTGGGGAGGCACCCGAGCCCGGCCTCGACTGGGATCGCTGGCTCGGGCCCGCGCCCGAGCGCGCCTACAACGAGATCCTCAGCCCCCGTGGAGTCCACGGCCACTACCCCAAGTGGCGGTCCTACCGGGAGTACGCGGGCGGCGGGCTCGCGGACATGGGGGCGCATCACTTCGACATCGCCCAGTGGGCCCTCGACATGGACCGCTCGGGCCCCGTCCGTGTCGTGCCCCCTTCGGATCCCGCAGCCATGCGCGGCGCCACGCTCGTCTACGGAGACGGCGTCCGGCTCGTCCACGGCGGCCCGAGCGGCGCCACGTTCATCGGGGAGAAGGGCGTGATCGCCGTGGACCGGGGGCGCATCTCGAGCGTGCCCGAGGGCGTCCTCGAGTGGGAGGCCGAGGGCGAGGAGCGCCTCCCCAGGCACGACGGGCACGTCGCGGACTGGCTCCAGTGCGTTCGCGATCGGAGCACCCCCGTCTGCGACGTGGAGGTGGGCGCGCGCAGCGCCGCGATCTGCCACCTGATGAACATCGCCTACTGGCACCGCAAGGAGCTCACCTGGGATCCCGCGGCCTGGCGCTTCGAGGAGGAGGAGGCGAACGCCTGGGTCGACTACTCCCGCCGGAAGGGCTACGGCCTCCCGGGCTTCTGAGGGCCCGCCGGCCTCTGGCGAGGTCAGGGGGCGAGCCCCTCGACCACGCGGTCCAGCTCCCGGCTGGAGGGGGCCGCGTCGAAGGGCATCACGGCGTCCCTGGCCGCGCCGCGCGCGGGCGCGCCGCGCAGGAGGCGGGGGGCACTTGCCAGGGCCATGAGGCGGTCTGTGAGGTCCGGGAGGTCCAGGTAGGTACCCGTCCCGGCCGCGCCACCGCCGTGGTCCGCGAGCAGCGCCGGGTAGTTGAGGCGGCCGGGGGCGAGCGGTGAGCAGCCTGCGGCCATGGCCTCGGCGAAGGCCACGCCGAAGAACTCGTGGCGTGCGGTGGAGGCGACGAGGTCGCAGCGGCCGAGGACCTCGAGGTACCGGGCCCGGTCCTCGATGTGCTCCGAGTTCCTCAGCCAGGGGGCGAGGCGGGCCAGCGCCTCCGTGATCTCGGGGCTCGCCTTCTGTGGGTGCCCGCCCAGGAGCTCGACCTCGAAGCTCGCCCCCCTCGAGGCGGCGCGGACCAGGGCGTCGGCGAAGGCCATCGGGTCCTTGTCGGGCTCGAGGCGGTGGGGGAACGCGATCCGGAGCGGCCCCTCACCGCCGGGCCCGACGGGGACCCCCGCGAGCTCCGGCATGGGGGGCACCACCTCGGCGGCGTCGAGGGCGTCCGAGAGCGCCGCCCTGGGCGTCGGGCGGGGGAGGCGCCGGAGGACCTGGTCCGCGGCTCCGCGAAACTCGTCGAGGTGGAAGCGGGAGTTGAAGACCACCCGGTCCGCGCGCACGGCGCTGAGGATGTTGCTGAACCCGTGGGTCAGGTCACGCTCGGACTCGCCCCCGGGGTAGGTCAGCTGGGTCTCATGGAAGTACATGAGCGACGGCCGGTCGGCCCAGCTCCGCGGGAGGAAGCCGTGGAGCCGCGGGAGGTCCACGTACCCGCTGCACGCGATCACATCCGGCGGTGCCGCCGCGTCCACCTCCCGGGCGAGCTCCCAGGCGCTGGACTCCTGCCGCCACTTCCAGTGGCGCGGCGCGAGCGCGTGGATGGCCAGGCGGTGTCGAGTGCGGGCACCCCAGGCCTCGAGGAAGGCGCGGTGGCTGCCCCCGAACCAGGGCTCGAAGAACGCGATCGAGAGGGAGGACACGGCCCGATCCTAGCCGCCGAGCGCCGACAGATCGGCCCGTGGGATCGGCTTCCGGGGATCTGGCTTGTCGCCTCCAAGGGCGCCGCCGATCATGGGGGCTCGTAACCGCCAACGCCCGGAGAACATGGACAAGCAAGCCGTCATCGCCACCCTCAACAAGATCCTCGAGATGGAGCTCGCGGGGGTCGTCCGATACACCCACTACTCGCTCATGGTGTACGGGCCCTACCGTATGCCGATCGTGGATTGGCTGAGGGCCCAGGCCACCGAGTCCCTGCTGCACGCCCAGCAGGCCGGTGAGATGATCACCCAGCTCGGTGAGCACCCGAGCCTCGCCATCGGCCCGCTGCTCGAGACCCACGACCACGACATCGAGGCCATCCTCAAGGAGTCCCTCGAGCACGAGCGCACGACCCTGGGCTTCTACAACGAGCTCCGCCAGCAGGTCGAGGGGCACTCGGTGATGCTCGAGGAGTACGCGCGCCAGATGCTCGCCACCGAGGAGCAGCACCTCGGCGAGGTCGACCGCATGCTCCGGCGCCCCGGCGACGTCGCCTCCGCGGCCGTTGGGCTGATGGGCTGAGGGTCGAGAGATGGCCGCTCGCAAGCGCTTCAGCGTCATGCGGGATCCGGTGCACGGGGACGTGTACCTGACCCATGAGGAACTCCGCGTGCTCGACACGCCGGAGATGCAGCGAATGCGCGGCATCAAGCAGCTGGGGCCGGCCTATCTGGTCTTCCCCGGCTCGCTCCACACCCGCTTCGATCACTCGATCGGTACGGTGCACGTGGCGCAGAAGATGATCGACGCGATCAACCTCTCCTTCCAGCTGGACCCCGCCCGCGGGATCGCCATCGGGGAGGAGGAGGCCCGCGTCATCCGGATGGCCGGGCTGCTCCATGACGTGACCCACATCCCGTTTGGGCACAACATCGAGGACCAGGACGCGCTCTTCGAGCGTCACGACTCGGCGTATCGCTACGAGCGGATGTTCTCCCGCGACACGCCCATCGGGCGCGCGTTGGAGGAGATGGGGCTCCGGGAGGAGGTCTTCAGCGTCCTGACCAAGCCCGGGACGCCCGGGCGCCGTGACGTCCCCCCGTACTGGAGCCAGGTGCTCTCCGGGACCATCGCCGCGGACATCCTCGACTACCTCGCCCGGGACGCTTACTTCACGGGGCTCCGGCTCCAGGTGGACGAGCGGGTCCACAGCTACTTCAAGATCGACCGCTCCACGGGGAACCTCTACATCGACCTCGCCAAGCACGACCTGCTGCGCGAGGACATCCTGAGTGAGATCGTCCGGATGCTGGAGGCGCGGTACTTCTTCAGCGAGCGGGTCTACTACCACCACGCCAAGGTCGCCGCCGGCGCGCTCGTCGCCCGGGCCATCGACCTCCTCGTCCGCGAAGGAGCGCTCGGAGAGGCGGACCTCTATGGGACCACGGACAGCTCGATCCTCGAGGTCCTCCTGCGCGCCTCGGGGAAGTGTCAGCCCGCGACCCAGGCCACCGTCCGCGACCTCGTGGAGCGCTTCCAGGAGCGCCGCCTGTTCAAGCGGGCCTGCGTCTTTCCGGCCTACGAGAACGCCGAGGTCCAGGCGGAGCTGGTGGACCGCTTCTTCGCCGCTGGCGGGGGAGAGGCCCGGGCCCTGGTGGAGGGGCGCATCGAGGAGACGGTGCGGTTCGCCACGGGTCGTGACATCAAGGTCATCGTCTACTGCCCGGCCCGCGAGATGCAGCTCAAGGAGGCTCGCATCCACGTGCGCTGGCCCGGCGTGGAAGGCGTGCGCCCGCTCTCCGACTTCGCCGACAGGGTCCCTCGCCTCGGCGACCTCGAGCGGTCCTACCGGGACCTGTGGAAGTTCTACGTCCTCTGCGACGACCCGGATCGTGACGTGCTCCTGAAGGTCCAGGAGGTCGCCGCGGCGGAGTTTCCCGGGGCGCGGAACGTGTACTCGATCGCGCCCGCCTGAGGCCACGGTAGCGGTCGCCGACTGCGGCTGCTCAGGGGGGGCTCAGGGGCGGCTCGCGAGGAAGCGCTCGAGCCTCGCGAGGGCCTCCACCAGCTGCTCCTCGCCGAGCGCGTAGGAGAGGCGGATGTGGCGCGGGGCCCCGAAGGCTTCGCCGGGGACGGTGGCGAGGGCCTCGGCCTCGAGGAGGTCGGCGCAGAAGCCCGCGCTGCCGCGCTCGTCGAAGCGGTCGGAGAGGTCCGGGAAGGCGTAGAAGGCCCCCTTCGGCTGGGGGGCCTTGAGGCCGAGGCGCTCGAGGCCCTCGACGATGATCCGGCGCCGTCGGTCGAAGGTGGCGATCATCCCCTCGACCTCCTCCGGCTCCTCGTTGAGGCAGGCCTCGAAGGCGCGCTGGGAGATGTAGTTCGGGCAGCCGGAGACCTGGCTCTGCAGGTTCCCGACCGTGCGGGCGAGGTCGGGGCTCGCCGCGAGGTAGCCCATGCGGTAGCCCGTCATGGCGAAGACCTTGCTGGCCCCGTCCACCAGGATGGTGCGGGCCCTCATGGCCTCGGAGACCGACGCGGGGGAGACGTGCTCCGCCCCGTCGAACACGAGCCGACCGTAGATCTCGTCGGAGATCATCCACAGGTCGTGCTCCACGCAGATGGCGGCCAGCTCCTCCACCTCCCGACGGCTCCACACGTACCCCGAGGGGTTGCTCGGGGAGTTGAACATGATCCCCTTGGTCGCGCCGCTGATCGCAGCGCGGAGGGCCTCGAAGTCGGGCGCGCAGGTGCCGTCCGCAAGGGGCTCCACCTGGACGGGGACGCCGCCGACGAGCTTGACCTGGGAGCTGTAGCTGCTCCAGGCCGGGTTGAGCAGCAGGACCTCGTCGCCGGGGTTCACCAGGGCGAGCAGGGCGTGGCTCAGGGCGTGCTTGGCGCTGTGGCAGATGACGACGTTCCCGGCCTCGTAGGGGACCCCCCGGGACCCCTGCAGGTGCCTGGCCACGGTCTGCCGCAGGGAGTTCAGGCCTGCGGCCGGGGTATACTTCACCGCGCCGCTCTCCACGGCGGCGATGGCCGCCTCGCGGGCGAGGCGGGGGGCGTCAAAGTCGGGCTCGCCGACGGCCATGTTGATCACGTCCCGGCCCGCGGCGGCCATTTCCTTGGCGGCGGCGGCGAGGGCGAGGGTGACCGAGCCCTTGAGGCTCGAGACGCGCTGACTCAGTTCCATGGGTTTCCTCCGGGGGAGAAACCCAGATGGTGCCCATCGGGGCGCCCTTCCGGCACGAATCTCGACCTGAAATCGGGGAAGCCCGGGCGCGCCCGGTCGTAGATTCTCCGTCTGTGCCCCGCCCGGGCCTCTCCCCAGGCAGACCGCCCCGAACATGACCCTCAAGAAGCGCCTCCTCAAGCTGGGCTGCATCAGCCTGCTGCTCCTCTCGTTCGTCGGCTACTTCGCCTTCTCCACGTTCGTCTTCTCGCCCCTGGAGGGGCGGTTCAACGCGGACGTGGCCGGGCTGATTCCCCGGGACGTGGACCTGTACGTGGCGAGGGCCGAGCTCCGGAGCTCGTTCGCGCGCTTCCCCGACCTCGAGGTGATGGAGGAGCTGGAGGAGAACGAGGGCTTCCAGGAGCTCATGGGCTCGCCCGCCTGGGCCGAGTTCGCCCGGGAGCAGCGGGTCGAGCAGGTCCTCGCCGATGTCCGGACCCAGCTCGCCCAGCTCCCGGCGGGGCTGGACCTGTTCGACATCATCGGGGGCGAGGACCTCGCGGTCGCCGCCAACTTCACCGGGAGGTCCATCGAGGACGCCGAGTGGGCCGCCTACGCGCGCCTGTCCCTCTGGGGGCGCGGCGCCGTCTCGGCCCTGGACTACCCCGGTCTCCTCGGGCTCGAGGCCCAGGGCGTCACCGTGGAGGGGGACGGCGCGGTGAAGACGATCAAGTCGGCTCAGCTCGCCCGCCCGATTCACGTGACGCGGATCCGTGACGTGGCGATCCTCGGGACGTCCCGCGAGCTCGTGGACCGGTCGATCGTGCTCGAGGCCACCGGCTCCAAGGACTCGCTGCTCCTCGCCGCCCCGTACAACGACTCGATCCTCTCGGTGGACCGCGACGAGAAGCAGCGCGACTTCGAGCTCCAGGTGGACGTGAGGGAGCTGCGTGAGTCCTACGGGTGGACGGAGGGGCTGCTCCAGCAGAACGACGAGCGCTTCACCCCTGCCTTCCTCGCGCGCCTGCTCCCGCTGGACGCGATCCGGCGGGTCCTCGGGGTGGTGGACTTCGATCAAGGCGTCGACATCGACCTCAGCGGCGACTTCTCCTCGGAGCTCATGACCGCCTCCCAGGAGCGGATCTATCGCTTCAAGGGCTTCGATCATGACGAGGTCCTCGAGGTCGCCCGGTTCGCGCCAGATGACAGCACGCTCTTCGTCTACGTCCGGGGCCCGATCGCGACCATCCTCCAGATGGTGATCGACTCCCTCGAGCCGGCCGCGCGCCGCAACCTCGAGGGGACCCTGAAGCAGATCGGCATCAACAGCATCGGGGACCTGATCGGGGTCCTCGACGACTCCCTCGTGGACCGGGTGTGCTTCATCGCGAGGCCCAACGACTGGGACTACGAGAGTGACATGGAGGTCGACCCCGCCACCGGGGAGCGGGTCTACATGGGGCCCCCGAACGACGGGGCGCCGGTCTTCGCGTGGGCGGCGATGGCGTGGGTCTCCGACCAGCAGAAGATCGAGGACCTCCGAGAGCGCATCGCGCTGGCGGGCCCGAGAATCGGGATCCAGGGGCGCAACCCGGGCCAGTCGGGGTACTTCAAGAAGCCCATCGGCGGTGGCCTGTTCGTGCGCGAGTTCTGGTCTCAGCTGATCCCGGGTACCGGGCACATCGCCTCGCTGATCTACGGAGAGAACCTGCTCATCTCCAACCGCTACGCCCTGATCGACGCGCTGGTCAAGAACCGCAACGGGCGGTCCTCGGATGTGCCGCGCCTCTCCAACAGCCGGAGCTTCCAGGTGGCGCTGCTGGACTCGCTCCCGAGCGCCAACGTCCTCGCCTGGCTGAACCCCGCGTCGGGGAGCGAGCTGCTCAGGGACCAGGCGCGTCTGGACGCCAAGAACCGCATCACCCGGTCCATCGACTACGCGACCAAGCGGCGTGAGGTGGAGCGCGACGTGCTCGCCAAGGCGTTCGGGGGCCGTGCGCGAACCCAGCTCACCGCGGACGACGTCCGGCGACTCGACGGCCTCGTGGACCAGCAGCTGCTGGCCTTCACCGACGAGGTGGTCAGCTCGAATATGCCGCGAGAGCTCGAGGAAGCGCAGCGCTTGAAGACCTACCTGGACACGGTCGCCTCGGTGCTGACCATGGTCCGGCTGTCCCCCAAGGACTTCGAGCTCTCCCTGCGGGCGGACGTCCCCCTCGCGGGGGAGTGAGCCGCGGCGCGGCGGCGCGCGGTGACGCTCCCGCCGAGACGGACGGTTCCCACGAAGCGCTTCAGCGTGCGGCAAGCCAGCTGTCGCCCGAGGGACGAACCGAGTCGCGCGGGCGGAACGAACTGCCCGGGCGGACCGTGCGTCACAGGCCGAACCGGCTGGCCCGGCTGGCCCGGCTGGCCCGGCGGGGCAGGGCGACCGAGCCCGTCGGCATCGGTCCCAAGCAAGAAGGCGCGTGAGGCTTCACCTTGCGACCCCTCGAGAGAGGGGGAAGGTGGTGCCCGGAACTGGAATCGAACCAGCACGGGTATTATCCCACCAGATCCTTAGTCTGGCGCGTCTACCAATTCCGCCACCCGGGCTCCATCACGCGGCGCCGTGGCACATTGCCGCGGCTGCCTTCTGCTTGTCAGACCCGGTCGGAGCAGCGCCCCGTCCGAGGGTGGGAAGATTAGGGACGAAAGCGCCGGTCGGCAACCGTCAGAACCACTTTTGCGTGTTTGACGTGTAAGGAGGCGCACTAAGATCCCGGCGCCGCCTCCAGCCCCTCTGGTCAGTGAGGCGCTCCGCATACGACCCACAACCTGATACCGACGATGTCCCAACTCCGTGGCCACGCCCTCATCGGCCAATCCGGCGGCCCCACCGCAGTCATCAACCAGAGCCTCGTGGGGCTCGTGGAGAGCTGTGTCGAGCACCCCGACATCACCGGGGTCTACGGCGCCCTCAACGGGATCGAGGGCATCATCGAGGAGCGGCTCATCGACCTGGGCCGTGAGTCGCGAGAGGAGCTCGAGCGGGTCGCGATGACGCCTGCCGCCGCCCTGGGATCCGTGCGCCGCAAGCCCACGCCCGAGGCCTGCCGGCGGGTCCTCGATGTCTTCAAGGCCCACGACATCCGGTACTTCTTCTACGTGGGGGGCAACGACTCCGCGGAGACGGCCCACCTGCTCAACGAGGCGGCCCTGGAGATCGGATACGAGGTGCGCCTCTTCCACGTCCCCAAGACCATCGACAACGACCTCGCCGGCTGTGACCACACCCCCGGCTTCGGCTCGGCGGCGCGCTTCGTGGCCCAGGCCTTCATGGGCGACGACCAGGACAACCGCAGCCTGGGGGGCGTCAAGATCAACGTGATCATGGGCCGCCACGCGGGCTGGCTCACCGCAGCGAGCCGCCTCGCGCGGCGCCACGAGGGCGACGGGCCCCACCTGATCTATCTCCCCGAGGGCGTCTTCGACCGGCAGGAGTTCTGCGACCGCGTCGAGGAGATGCTCCTCAAGCACGGCCGCTGCCTCGTGGCGGTCTCCGAGGGCATCCACGACGCCGAGGGTAAGGTCATCGCCAGCGGCACCGAGGTGGACAGCCACGGGAACATCCAGCTCTCCGGAACCGGCGCCCTGGGCGACTACCTCTCGGAGCTGGTCAAGTCCAAGGTCTCGGCGGCCAAGCGAGTCCGGGCCGACACCTTCGGGTACCTCCAGCGGAGCTTCTTCGGGGTCATCTCCGAGCAGGACGCCCTCGAGGCGCGCGAGGTGGGCCGCGCCGCGGTCCGGGTCGCCACCTCCGGTGAGCGCCAGCACGGCTCGCTCGCGATCCAGCGCGGATCCAACGACGGCTCCTACGAGCCGCTCTACGTCGTGAATGACCTCTCGGTGGTGGCCGCCGCGACGCGCCACGTCCCCGAGGAGTTCATCAACGGTACGGACGATGTTTCGAGCGCGTTTGTGGAGTGGGCGACGCCGCTCGTCGGGGCGCTCCCCGTGCCCGGTCGCCTCGCGAGCCACCCGGTCTCGCCCCGGACCAACGAGACTCAGCTGAGCTGAACCGTCGGCCCCGTGTTGCGAATGCGCAGGCGACGACCCTGCGCATTCGCATTATCATTGGGCCCATGAACAACGGCAGTCTCTCCCTCGGGTGCCTCCTGGCCACGTCCTTCCTGACCACCCTCATGCTCGCGGGCGCGAGCCTCGGGCAGGAGCCCGTCAAAGACCCCGCTTCGGCCGCCGCGGCCAAGAAGGGGGGGACCGTGACCGGATCGGTCAAATTCGAGGGGGAGCTGCCGGAGATAAAGGACCTGGTCGTGTCCGCCAAGTCCGCCAGCGGCTGCTGCCCGCCGGGAGAGGAGGTGGACCGCAAGGATCTCAGCCTCGTCATCGGAAAGGACCGGGGACTCCTCGGGGTCGTGGTCAGCGTGAAGGTCGAGGGCGCCAAGGTCGAGATCCCGGAGAAGCCCTACGAGCTGGATCAGAAGGGCTGCCGCTTCACCCCGCACCTGCTGGTGGTCCCCAAGGGCGCCAAGGTGGCCTTCCTCAACTCGGACGAGACGTCCCACAACGTCCACCTCATCACGGTCCTCAACGAGGATCTGAACCAGACCGTCCTCGCAGGCAAGCGCCTGGAGCGGACCTACAACGAGCCCGAGCGCATCAAGGTCACGTGTGACATGCACACCTGGATGAAGTCCTGGCTCGTGGTCACCGACGCCACCCACTGGGCCGTCACGGACGAGAAGGGCCAGTTCACCCTGGAGGGCCTGCCCCCCGGTGAGCACGAGGTCTCCCTCTGGCACGAGACCCTCGGCTCGAAGACGGCGAAGGTCGTCGTGGGCGAGGACGGCAAGGCGGCCCCGCTCGAGGTCCAGATGGCGAAGAAGAAGAAGAAGACCCGGCGCCGCCGTCGCTGAGCCAGGTCATGGGGCCGCTCGAAGGGGCGGCTCAGAGGTTCCCGCCGAGGCCCCCCGGCAGGTCACCGTCTCCGAGGTCGTAGTCGCCCGGGGCGTGACCGTCCGAGGGGCCCTGGTGTTTCCAGGGGGGGCTCCAGCCATGGACCCGCCGGGCCACCGAGACGAGGACCTCCTCATCCAGGTCCGCTTCGAGGCTCTCAAGCGTCGCGCTCGGGTCTCCGTCTGAGCGCCTCGCCAGCGTCCGGTCGATCAGGGTGAGGAGCCGTCGGCGCACCCGTGCGGAGGAGATCACTGCCCGCTGGACCATGGGCAGGAGCTCGCTCGCCTCGGAGGCGGGGAGCCCTCGCCGGCGGCACATGCGATGCAGGAGGCGTTCTGCGTCCATTCTTGGGATCTCCGTCGGGACTCGGGGGGAGCGGGCGGGGAGGGGAGGCGGAGGGTCCTCCGCGTCGTTGATGAACCGTACCCCGCTGAGTTGGGCCCGGCGCTGGGCTCGGATTGAGACTCGAGGTCCTCGGGGCCCCCTGGCGTCAAGGGGGCGTCGGCGAGGTGTCGAACTCAATCATGGCCGCGTCCCCTGCGGTCTCACCTCTGCGCCCCACCCGCGCCGAGCACCCCGCTCCCCGAGCCACTCCCCATGGCATGCGCCTCTCGTCTCTCTCCGCCGTTCTGATCGGAGCAGTTACCGGTCTGTTCCTCAGCGACCGTGCTGTGGAGCAGCCCGCTGCCGTGCGCGCCGGGACCGCCCTGCGCATGGACCTCGAGGAGGCGTTCGAGCGGTCCGACCTCGTCCTGGAGGGGCGGGTGACAGGGATGGAGAGCCGGGCGCTCGGACCGGGCCTCGTGTGCACCGACTACGAGATCTCGGTGGAGCGGACGTTCTGGGGAGAGGACCAGCCGTCGAGGACGATCTGCCTCCCCGGGGGCATCCTGCCCACGGGGGAAGGGATGATGATCCCTGGCCTGCCGGGCCTCGTCGAGGGGGAGGACACGGTCCTGTTGCTCGGCGCTCCGGCCGCCAGCGGCCTGCGAATGCCCACCGGGTTGGGGCAGGGCAAGTACCGCCTCGTGACCGAGCCGGGCGGAACCCGCCTCGCCGTCCGAACGGCCGAGGACCTGGTCCTCGTCTCGGGGGGGCGTTCCCGCCAGGTCCACGGGCGGGATGTCATCGACTACGCCGAGCTGGTCGGCCGGATCGAGGCGGCGGCTCAGGTTCGCGCCGCCGCGCGGGGGACGGGGCGTTGAGCCTCCTCGCTCCCTGGAGGCGCAGGGCAGGGCTCCTGCACTTCGTCCTCGTCGTCACCCTGGTCGCCTCCGCCACGGCTCACATCCGCCTCCGGTACGTCCAGAACGGGAACGACCTCTTCTGGGCCAACCCCCAGGGGGTGACGATCGCGATCCAGGCGGAGGGCTCGGACAACATCTCGGACGGCAGCCACGTCACGGCCATCGGGAACGCCGTCGATAGCTGGAACGCTGCTGGGCAGACCACCTTCCGGTTCGAGAACACCGGAGTGACCTCGCGGACCGACTGGGAGAGCAACGACATCCACCTGGTGACCTTCGACGAGAACAACTCGAGCGGGTTCTTCACTGGCGGTTCGGGGACGGTGGCGATCACGCCCGTGAGCTTCTTCGAGAACGGCCGGATCATCGACGCGGATGTCCTGTTCAACGGGAAGAACTTCCGCTTCACCACCAGCGGCAGAGGTGGGCGCTTCGACGTCCAGGACGTGATGGCCCACGAGCTTGGCCACGTGGCCGGCCTCGATCACTCGGGGGTGTGCGGCAGCACGATGTACCCCTACGTCGACACCTCGATCATCCTCCACCGAAGCATCAGCCTGGATGAGCGTTCTGGTCTGGCGAGCATCTACCCCGGCTCGAGCCGTGGGGGGATCACCGGGCGGGTCTGTCGGACGGCGGACGGCACCGGAGTCGCGGGCGCCCACGTCTCCGTCCGCGATGGCGCCGGCAGGGTGGCGGCCGCGACCCTCGCCAGCGCCTCGGGCCACTTCACCGTCTCAGGGCTCGAACCCGGCAGCTACACGGTCGTCGCGGACCCCCTCGACCAGCCCGTGTCCGCGGCCAACCTCGGGGGAGGGCAGAGCGTGGCCACGGACTTCGAGGCAGGGGTCCTCGGGATCGCCGAGGTCGTGGGGACCGAGCTCCACCCAATGGGCACGGTCCACGTGGGCCCGGACGTCTCGGTGAGGCTCGGGCGCGCCTCGGATGGGTACCCGCTTCGGGTCGTTGCGGGGCAGACCAGCAGCCTCGCGATCGGCGGCGCCGGCCTCTTCGCCGGGTCCACCCTGGTGGCGAGCGACCCCAACGTGGCGATCTCCAACGTGCTCTGGTTCGGCTCCAGCGTGCACGTGGACGTGACGGTGCCCAGCGGGGCGGCGGCGGGGCACTTCGACCTCACCGTGACCACCTCGGCGGGGGCTCGGGACGTTCTGGTGGGGGCCCTCGAGGTCACCCCACCCAACCCCGTGGTCGCCTCCGTGAGCCCGGGGACCGGCGACCCCCTGGGGGGCGCCGCGGTCACCGTGACGGGGGCCGGCTTCCGCCGAGGCGCCCGCGTGGTCATCGGCGACCAGGTCTACGTGGACGGAGCGCCTGGGGGGTGCACGGTCGTCGACGACACGACCATCACGCTCACCACCTCGACCACGATCGCCGGCTCCCATGACGTGGTGGTGATCGACGCGTCCGGGGTCGAAGGGCGCCGCAGCGATGGCTTCACCGTCAGCGCTCCGCCTGTGCTCGAGGGGCTCTTCCCATCGGTCGGGAGCGTGGCGGGGGGGACCGTCATCCGCATCACCGGCCAGAACTTCGTCGCGGGGAGTACGGTCACGATCGACGGGGTCCTCCAGCCGGTGGCCTCGGTGGTCTCCCCCGAACGATTCGAGGTCCAGACGTCCGCTGGCCTGCCCGGTGGCCCCTACATCCTCGAGCTGACCTCCCCGGCGGGCGACTCGGCGCAGCTCGCCTTCAGCTTCGTTCCGGAGGCCGACCCGGTGCTCGGGTCCGTCTCGCCGCGGCGTGGAGACCGAGGAGGCGGGGACCGGGTCACGCTCCATGGCAGCGGCTTCGAGCCGGGGGACGTGGTGATCCTCGGGGCGAGCGCGACGACGGGGGCCGGCGGGAACGCGGTCTCCACCGAGTTCGTGGATGGTAACACCCTGCGGTTCACGACGCCGCCGGGCCCGGTCGGAGCGCAGACGGTGACCGTGATGGATCCGGAGACCCAGCAGGCCTCCATGGTCGAGGCGGGCTTCACCTACACCGGCGCGGACGACTTCAGCGAGGGCGGATGCGCCGCTGTCCCCGTGCCCGGACCCCCGGACTGGCGTCGGGTGCTGGGTGGGGCCGGGTGGATCCTCGCGCTGGTGCTCCTCTCGGCCTACCGCGCCAGGACCGCGGGGCCACCGCCCTCGCTCGCTCCCGCTACTGCGCTCGGGTGAACCTGGCGAGGTCTCCCTCGGCGTCGGTCACCGGGTGCCCCGGGTCCGGCCAGCGCTGGGGCACGCGACGGACCTCCGCGGTGTCGTAGCCCATCTCACCGAGCCGGGCGACCAGCGCGGCGAAGCGCTCCTCCGAGATGACCGCGTCACGGGTCATGATCCAGGCATAGTCCCTGCGGGCGCGCGCGATGATGGTCTCGCTGTAGGCCTCGTCCAGGTGGGCGACGAGGTACTGGGCCTTGAAGGGCCAGATGATGCGCATGCCCCACTCCGCGTTCGTCTCCCGGTCCTGGACGAACCCCACGGGCTCCATCACCTCCAGGTCGCCCTCGAAGGACCCCTCTCGAAAGACGTAGCTGGTGAGGATGCGGCCGTCTTCCGCCAGGGCGTAGGACTCCACGCCGTTGTAGGCGTCCGACTCCGAGCCGACCGGGATGTGTCCCTGGACGTACCAGTCGCCCATGAAGCGGCCGAGGTCGACGTGGGGGACGGTCGCCAGCGGACGGGTCGGAGCGCACGCGAAGAACGCACCCGCGGCGACGAGGGACAGGAGGATGGCGGCCTTTCGCATGCCCATGGAATCGTCCGAGGGGCCGGTCTGGATGCGCGCACCCTGGGCGTGCGAGGTGCGAGGGGGGAGGCTGCGCGGAGAGGGCCGACGCTTGGGGCTCCTGCTCAGGCCCTCAGCGTGGGGCGTCTGTCGGGGCTGCTGTCAGGGCTTCCGGGGCAAGGGGCCTCAGTCCGGCGCGGAGGCGCCCCCATCCTCGAGGTGCTCGAAGAGCTCGTCGCGGTCGATCGGCTTGAGGACCTTCTCGTCCATCCCCGCCTCCTCGCACTCCCTGCAGGCGAGACGTGCGCCGTTGTCGGTGCGCCCTCGCCTGGGGGCTGTCCACGGTGAGCTGGGCGAGCAGCGCCTCGTAGTCAGGTTGGTCGGGGGGCTGCATGGACTAGGGGAGCCGGCCCGTGCTCCGGATCTTCGCCCGTGGGCGACGACCCATGGGGCCATACCCGACCCTCCCAGGAACAGAAGAGGCCGACACGCTGGTGGCGAGTCGGCCTCTTGATGGGTGCAGGGCGGGTGAGGGTCCGGTCTCAGCTCTCGGCGTCCGAGGGGGCGCCGGTCTCGGTCACCGTGACGCTCTCCCAGTCCAGCTTGGGGCAGTCGCCGTACAGGTCGTCGAGCCCGTAGTACTCGCGGGCCTCGTCCTGCTGGATGTGGACCACCACGTCCGAGTAGTCGATCAGGACCCACCAGCCGAGGTCGGCGCCCTCGGCCCTGGAGTGGACCTCTCCCAGGCGCTTGAGGCGGTGGTGCACGTCCTCGTACATGGCGCGGACGTGGGGGCGGCTCGTCCCCGTGACCACGACGAAGTAGTCCGCGACCTTGATGGCGTCGCCCACGTCGTAGACCACGAGGTCCACGCCCTTCTTCTCTTCAACGATCCTTGCGACCGTGGCGGCGAGTGTCTTGGTGTCGATGGCTGTTCTCCGGGGCCCCGCGCCAGGCGCGGGGCCACCTTCACTGGATCAGATGAACCAGGGGAGGAAGACGAGGCCGACGACGGTCATCAGCTTCACGAGGATGTTCAGGGACGGGCCGGAGGTGTCCTTGAAGGGGTCACCGACCGTGTCACCGACGACCGCGGCCTTGTGGGGCTCCGAGCCCTTGCCGCCGTGGGCGCCGCCCTCGATGTACTTCTTGGCGTTGTCCCAGGCACCGCCTGCGTTGGCCATGAAGATCGCCATCATGATGCCCGCGACGAGCGCGCCGGCGAGCAGGCCGCCGAGGGCGGCGATGCTCCAGAGTCCGCAGAGGATGGGGGCGGCGACGGCGATGAGGCCGGGGACGACCATCTGCTTCAGCGAACCTTCGGTCGAGATCGCGACGCAGCGGGCGGCGTCCGGCTTGCCGGTGCCCTCCATGATCCCGGGGATCTCCCGGAACTGACGGCGGACCTCCTCGACCATCGCCTGGGCCGCGTTGCCGACGGCCTCCATGGTGAGGGCGGAGAAGAGGAACGGGAGGATGCCGCCGAGCAGGAGCCCGATGAGGACCTCGGTGTTGGTCAGCGAAAAGTTGAGGGCGTCTGCACCAGAGGCCTCCAGGAGGCTGTCCGCGCGGAGCTGGAAGGCGCTGAAGAGAGCCAGGGCAGTCAGCGCGGCGGAGCCGATCGCGAAGCCCTTGCCGATGGCCGCCGTGGTGTTGCCGACCGCGTCGAGGGCGTCGGTGCGCTCCCGGACCTCCGGGGGCAGCTCCGCCATCTCCGCGAGGCCGCCCGCGTTGTCCGCGACCGGGCCGTAGGCGTCCACGCCGAGGGAGATGCCGAGGGTCGAGAGCATGCCGACCGCCGCGAGCGCGACGCAGTACACGCCGTAGCCGATGCCTTCGCCGCTGTTGCCGGCCCAGTCGGCGATGAAGATCGCCAGGCAGATGAGCAGCACGGAGAGGGCCACGGAGCGCATCCCGACCGCCAGGCCAGAGATGATGTTCGTCGCGGCGCCCGTCTCGGACTTGCTGGCGATGGTGTGGACGGGGCTCGTCTCGGTCGAGGTGTAGTACTCGGTGACCTTGCCGATCAGCACGCCGACGCCGACGCCTGCGATGACGGCCACGAGGAGCTTGTAGCCCTCGACGCCAGCGGGGAACTCGAAGTAGCCGTAGATGAGCGCAGCGGTGCCGCCGATGGTGGCGATCGACGCGATGATCAGGCCGCGGAACAGCGCGCTGTGGATCCCGTGCTCGTCCTTCGCCTTGACGAAGAACGTGCCGGCGATCGAGGCGAGGATGCCGATGGCGGCGACGGCGAGGGGCAGCAGCGCCAGGCTCGCCATGTTCGGGTCGTCCTTGAAGGTGATGGCCGCCAGGGTCATGGCCGCGATGATCGAGCCCACGTAGGACTCGAACAGGTCGGCGCCCATGCCGGCCACGTCGCCGACGTTGTCGCCCACGTTGTCCGCGATGGTGCCCGGGTTGCGGGGGTCATCCTCGGGGATGCCAGCCTCAACCTTGCCGACGAGGTCGGCGCCGACGTCGGCGGCCTTGGTGAAGATGCCGCCGCCCACGCGCGCGAAGAGCGCGATCGACGAGGCCCCGAAGCTGAAGCCGAGGACGTACTCGAGGTTGCTGGCGCTGAACTCAGGGGCGTAGGCGGTGATGAAGATCACCAGGCCGAGGAGCGCGAGGCCCACCACGCTCATGCCCATGACCACGCCGGAGCCGAAGGAGACGTCGAGCGCCTCGGCGAGGCCCGTCCGCGCAGCCTGCGTCGTGCGCACGGCCGAGCGGGTCGCGGTGTGCATCCCGAAGTAACCGGCGACCGCGGAGGCGGCGGCGCCAGCGACGAAGGCGATGGCCGTCTTCTGGCCGAGGCCCTGATCGGCGTCGGACATGAAGATCGCGACAGCGACGACCGCGACGAACACGGTCAGCCACTTGTACTCAGCCTTCAGGAAGGCGGCGGCGCCGTCCTGAACTTGCTTGGAGATCTCCTGCATCTTGGAGTCACCAGCGTCGGCTTTCATGATCGCGCCGTACTTCGCGATGGCGAACACGAGCGCTGCGATGGAAGCAGCGCCGACGATGTAGATGAAGTCCATGGGCTCTTGGTGCGCGAGTGGGCGCGCGATAGTGGTGGTGGGAAGGGGGGTGGTGGGGCTTGGGGCCGGATCGGAGGGCCCTTCACCCAGGTTTCCGGCGCTAATACGATAGTGGCGGGCGCTTCCGGGTCAATCGGAAGTGCCCCCTCCATCGCCTCAAGTGCCGTTTCGAGCAGCCCTCAGGGGCGGTCGCCGTCGGGGGGGGGCTCAGGGCGCCTGGCGGGGGCGCTGTCCGGGGTCTGCCTCCCCTGGCCCTGCCACCGTCGAGAGATCCACAGGTGGCTGAGGAACATCGCCGCGAGGGCCAGGACGACGAATCCGAGGATCTGATGCAGGTCCTCGATCTTGGACTCCATCACCGAGAGGCGCTCGCCAGACTCGCGGCCCAGCAGAATGAGCGTGGGGGTGAGGATGATGGCTCCGAGCCCGTCGTATGCGATGAACTTCGCATAGGGCATCCCCAGGGTCCCCGCGGTGAACCAGGTGGGCAGGCGCAGCCCCGGGATGAAGCGGCACACGAAGACCGCGAGGGCGCCCTGCCGTTCGAACCGGCGCTCGATGGCTCGCAGGCGTTCGGGGTGCACCACGCGGCGGATCGCCTTGAGCTGGAGCGCTCGGCGCCCGAAGCGGCGACCGATGAAGAACGGCACCGAGTCACCGAGGAGCGTGCCGGCGAGGCACACCGCGATGATCGGCGCCATGTCGACCTCGCCCTGGTAGAGGAGGAAGCCTGCGCCCAGCATGGTGATCTCCTCGGGGACCGGCAGGCCGAAGCCGCACAGCACCAGCACCAGAAAGGGAGCCAGGTACCCGGGCTCCGACAGGAGGCCGCCGAGCATCGGCTGGTTTTCGAGGATCCACGCCACGGCCCGGAGGGTAGCAGCGATGGGCGCCGCGGTGGTGGGGTGCGGGGCGGACTCGATGTCGCGGCCGCCACGGCCTCGGGCGAGGCGGCCGCGACTTCAGCGGCCCTGCTCCGCCAGCTCGCGCTCGCGCTCCTCGATGTAGGCGAGGGTCACCTCCACCTCCTCGGCGCCGAGGGAGGCGGCGCGCTCCAGGTCTTCCCGGGCCTCGCTGAGCAGGGCACGGGGCCCCCCTGGCCACCCCAGGCCCTCGTCGGGGAGGTCCGCGAGGAAGGCGGCCTTGATGGTGGCGGCGTAGCGGGCCAGCACGCCGGGGGAGGCCGCGCGGTCCTCCCCGGAGCGGAGGACGGCGAAGCCCTCACGGATCCAGCGCCGACGGGCCTCTGGGTCGGCCTCCTCCAGGGGGGAGGCGCGGATGAAGACGAAGTGGTCGGCCAGGGTCAGCCACCCGGCTGTCGCCCGGGAATCCAGGGAGAGCGCCCGCGCCGCGTGCCCGTAAGCCCTGGTGACGTCCCCGTCGTCCAGCGCGCCGAGGTAGCGCGCCCACTCGACGCTGGCGGCGGCCGAGGCGATCGGCCCCAGCAGCCGCTGCACGGGGCCCATGCGTCGCCGGCCCTCGAGCTCAGGGGCGCTGAGGGGGCGCGCCGCCGCAAGGGCGAGGACCAAGGCCGCGGTCACGGCCAGGAGCCGTCGGGCCGACTGGGCTCCCACGGTCATGAGCTCCTTGACTCCCGGCGCCAGGTCCCCAGGGACGTTCGCGCGAGGGCGAATCCTGCCAGGACCGCCCCGGCGGCGGTGAGCGCCAGCGCCGGGCGGACGAGCTGGGGGCTCCGTCCCTCGGCGATGGCGTCGATGGCTGCGCCCAGGGCAGCGCCCCCCGGGAGCGCATCCGCCGCGCCCGTGGAGGCGAGGGCCATGCGGGCCCCCAGCCAGAGGGCGAGGCTCAGGCACGCGGCGATTCCCGGGCCCATCCAGGCGCCCAGACCGAAGGCGAGGGCGGCGAGGAAGGCCAGGTGGAGCGCCGCCTGGACGCCGAGCCGGAGGTGCCCGTTGCCCAGGGCGCTCGAGGGGCGCCAGACCTCCACCGGGTCCGGGCCCATCAGGGCGAGCGCGCCGCTCCCGATGTTCGTCACGGCGATCAGGCCCCCGGAGCTCGGAGCCTGCACCTCCAGCCAGGCCTGCCGCGCGACCTTGAGCTCGGACGTCTGGCCAGCAGACTCGATCAGGGCCTCGGTGGTGGGCCCCTCGGCCCCGAGCGCCGGCGCCACGCGAACCCGGACCCGTGCCTCGGGCGGGAGGGTGCGCTCCGGCAGGGCCTGTTCGAAGCGCTCGCCGGGCATGAGCACGAACGAGCGGCTTGGGCCCGCGAGCATGGCGAGCTCGAGGAGCGGCCCCTCGGATGCCGGACCGGCTGACCCCGCCCTGCCCCAGGACCCCGCGATCAGCCCGATGATGACGGAGAGCGCCGCAGCTCCGGCCACGGTCCCCGCCAGGCCAGCACGGACGATGGAGGAGCGGGACGCCCCGCTCGTCCCGAGCCAGTCGCCCTCGTGCTGGAACCAGCGGTCCGGGATCCGCGCGGCGAAGAGCACGGTGAAGGCCGAGGCGACCACGAGGCCCGCGATCCAGGCGGTGCTCGCGGCGAGCTCCCCGGCGCTCACGATCACCTCCTCGAACCTCGGAGACACCTCGACGATCTCAGCTCGGCCAGGCTGACCTGCGGCTGCGAGGAGGGTGATGGCGGCCACGCCGAGCAGGGCCACGGTCGGAGCCGCACGCCTCGCGGACAGGCGCAGCAGAGCCAGGTTCATCGCGGCCCGCTCCCGCCGCCGCGGGGCTCACGGGTCTTGTAGAGCTCCTGCAACGGCCGGTGGGTCGGACCGGACTCGAGCAGTTCGGCTCCCGACCGTTCGACCTGCTGCTCGAGCGCCGAGGCACCCTCCTCGGAGAGCCCCCGGATGCGCAGCTGCAGCACCTCGGGGTCGCCCAGGAGCTCGTCCGGGGTCCCGACCCGCTGGACCTCGCCGCCCACGAGGAGCGCGAGGCGACCGCAGTGCTCGATCAGGTCCGAGGCCACGTGGGAGGCGAGGACGACCGTGGCCCCGCGCCCACGGGCCGCGCCGAGGAGGTCCGCGAGCACGGCGAACCCCGGGGCGTCGAGGCCTGCGGTCGGCTCGTCGAGGAGGACCACCTCCGGGTCGTGGAGGAAGGCCTGCGCGAGCCCGAACCGCCGATGCATGCCCCTCGAGTAGGTCCGGATCGGGGCCTCTCCCGCCCCGCTGAGCCCGACCCGCTCGAGCATCTCGCCGATACGGAGGCGGCGCTCCGGGCGGGCCATCCCGCCGAGAGAGGCGATCAGGTCGAGCACCCGGCGGGCGGAGAGCTCCGGGGGGAAGGGGGACCCGTCGGGGAGGAATGCGAGCCGGCGGCGGACCGCCCGGGCAGTGGGGGGGTGACCCAACACCTCGACCCATCCGGTGCTCGGCCGGTCGACCCCGGAGAGGAGGCGCAGGAGCGTCGACTTCCCGGAGCCGTTCGGACCGACGATGCCGAGGGTCTCCCCGCCGCGGATGGTGAGGTCCACGCCGCAGAGCGCCGTCCTCCGGCGCCAGCCGAGCCCGCCGCGGAAGACGCGGCCGAGCCCGCGCGCCTCGACGGCGAACTGGGAAGGGGGTGCAGGGCTGGTCATGGGTTCCTGCCCGGGAGTCGGGCGGGAGCCGCTACGATACGCGCAATGGCACGTCTGTTCGTCCTCTCCGGCGCCTCGATCGGCGCAACCCACGACATTGACGGCACCACGGTGCTCGGGCGCGGCGTGGACGCCGACGTGGTCATCTCGGAGGCCTCCATCAGCCGGCGGCACGCGCGGCTGATCCCCGCGCCGGAGCCCGGGGTCTGGAAGATCCGTGATCTCAAGTCCAGCAACGGCGTACACGTGGGGGGGAAGCGGGTCGAGGAGGCGCTCGTCCGTCACGGGGACACCTTCTTGCTCGGGGACGTGGAGTTCCGTCTCAGGGATGAACCCGGCGAGGGCGAGCCCGATGAGCTCTCGGCGGCCACCGGGGCGCTCGAGCTGGAGTTCGAGGACGAGATCGAACTCCCCGGCGCGCCCCCCAGTTCCGCGCCGGCGTCCAGCCCGGAGCCGTCGACGGCGGTGGCGGAGGACCAGGAGCGCCTCCGTGCATCGAGGGAGCGGGCCGCGCGGGAGCGGGCGGCGGGCGAGCGAGCGGCGCGACGCGCGGCTGCCCTGGAGGGCCCGGGTGGCGCAGCTCGACCCAGGTCGGGGGCGAGCTCGGCGGGCACCGGCGGGCAGGTCCTCCAGTACGCCCAGCACCGGCGCGGGGATGACCTCGGTCAGCTCCCCGGGTGGAAGCGCGCCTTGCTCATCTTCCTCGCCGTCGGGCTCGCGGCAGGCGTGGCCTACGGCGCCTTCGAGCTCACCCGCACGGCGCGCGCCCAGTCCGCTGCGATCGGAGACTGAGGTCGCTGCGGACGGAGGCGGGCACGGGCGTTGGCGGGCCCCCGGGGTCGTCCGGGGAGATCCCGGTTCCCCATACCTCAGGATCCGTGGCGGCTCGCTTCGCCGAGGATCTCCTGCACGGTCTCGATGAGGTTGGCCGGAACGATGGGCTTCGAGATGAAGCCCGAGCAGCCGGCCTCGAGCGCGCGCTCCTGCTGGTCCTTCATCACGGCGCCTGAGAGGGCGACGATCGGGCCGGTGTAGCCGAAGGAACGAATGGTCGCCACGGCTTGATACCCGTCCATCACGGGCATTTGCAGGTCCATGAGGATGAGCGCAAAGGGCGCACCCTGCTCCTCGCTGAGCTGGAAGACCTCGAGGGCCTCTTCGCCCGTGGTGGCCTCCACGACGTCCAGCCCAGCTCGCTCGAGCACCTTCCTTCCGAGGAGCCGATTGGTCGCGACATCGTCCACGAGGAGGACCCGTGCGCGAGCGGCCGGGCCTTCGCTTGGAGCAGCCGGCCGAGGGCTCGGGAACTGGACGCGCGCGGCCGGCGTCGTCGAAGCGGGTGCCTGGAGTCGGACCAAGAACACGCTCCCTGCGCCCACCTCACTCTCGACCTCGACGCTGCCGCCCATCAGCTCGGCGAGCTTTCGGCAGATGGCGAGGCCGAGGCCAGTGCCGCCATAGGCCCGCGTGTCCGAGGTGTCGGCTTGCTCGAAGCTCTCGAAGATGGCCTCCATCTTGGACGCTTCGATCCCGATCCCTGTGTCCGAGACGCGGGTCAGGAGCTCCCCCTCCGCCCACGAAATGAGGATCTCGATCGATCCATCGTCCGTGAACTTGATGGCGTTGTTGACCAGGTTGACCAGGATCTGCCGGAAGCGGATGGGGTCGAGCCTGACCGCGTCGGGCACCGACGCGTCGCAGCGGGCACCGAAGGTGAGGCCCTTGGAGGAGGCGGCGGGGCCGAGCATGCTCGACACCTGCTTCAGGATCGCGCGGGGCGAGACGGCGAGCGAGCGGAGCCCGACGTGCCCGGCGTCGATCTTGGAGAGGTCGAGCACGTCCTCGATCAACTCGAGCAGGTGCTGGGCGCTCTCCTGAATGTTCGAGGTGAACTCGGACTTGTCCGTCTCGCTCACGTCCTCGTCGCCCATGAGGGCCGCGAAGCCGAGGATCGCGTTCATGGGGGTCCGGAGCTCGTGGCTCGTATTGGCGAGGAAGGCGGCGCGGGCCGCGAGGGCCTCCTGGAGCTCGCTCGTGCGCGCCTCGACCTGGACCTCGAGCTCCTCTCGCGCGCGCTGCTGGGCCTCGATGAGCTCCTTCAGGCGAGCCCCGAGTTCCCGGACCTCTGTGGGGCCGCGCTCCGGATCCTCGAACCGCCCGTGCTCGCGGGCCTCGATGGCCCGGCCTGCGAGCTGGCGGATGGGACGCTCGATGGTGAAGGACATCTGGCGCCAACCGACGAGGAGCAGGGCCAGGAAGGCGAGGGCGCTCGCCCACGAGCGGATCTTCATCTCCTTCCGTTCGGAGTCCGCCGCGACCCGCCGCTCCTCGGCCATCTGCCGCAGGCCCGTGCTGAGCTGCTCGAGGCCGTCGGTCAGGGCGACGGAACCCGCCTGGAAGTCCTGGTCCAGCTCAGCGATCGCGAGGTCGCGCTCTTCCCTCTCGATGGTCGCGGCCTCATGGATCGCGGCGAGGATCTTGTCGAGTTGGCCCGAGATCAGCGCGCACGCATCCTCGGAGCCCCTGGAGAGCGGACTGCCCTCCAGCTCGGCCAGCTGCCTCTTGACGGACTCGGCCTGTTCGGTGGCGAGGGTGGAGATGTACGTCGACTCGCCGGTGAGGACGAGGTCGCCGGTGAACAGCAGGAACCTCGTGTTGTCTTCAAAGCGCCGGAGCCGTTCCAGCTGTTGGGCATCGCTCTTGAGCTCGTTGCTCGTGTCGATCACCGTCACCGCAGCATCGCGACCCACGAGCAGGAGCCCCGCACCGGCGAGGGCGAGGCCCGCGATCCGGACTGCGATGTGGCTCCCAATGCGCATAACTGCAGCTTAGCTAGTTGCGCCGTTTCAAGAGGGCATGGCTCTCGAGGGTGGTGAGGAGCTCGAATACGGCGAGCTCCACCGGGCCGGCGCAGGTCTCGTAGTCCCCCGGGGACTTTCCGACCTGCGCGCCGTAGAGCCGCTCGACCTCCTCGGTCGGCCAGGAGCCCGGGGTTCGGAGTCCCAGGATTCTCCCCTCCCGGTCCACGGCACATACGAGGTCAACGGTCAACTCATCCAGCTGCCAGGCTGTGGTGATGACGGAGCCGAGCCTCTTCCCTTCGCGGTCGAGCACCTGCCACCCCGACGTGGATCCGCGCTGGATGCCGGTCCCCTGCTCCCCGACCCTCGAGTTCAGGAGGTCCAGGCACTGCTTGTCATGGAGTGGCGTGACCCGCTTGAGAGTCTTGGCGCCCGGCATGAGCTCCCTCGCGAGGGCGTCGGCCCGGAGCGCCGTGAGGTCATCCATCCAGGCCGCCTCGGTTGCCGCGATCGTCTTCAGCCCGTTCCGCAGGACGGTGAGCGCGAGGTCCACCGCTGCGGGCTCCACGGGTAGACGCCCCGGAGCGAGCTCGTCGCCCTCCTCGGACAGCATGGCCCTCAGGGCACCGAAGTCGGCGCCGGTCAGTCGCCGACGAACCCCTTCGGTCTCGAGCGCATCCCGCTGCCGGTCCCTGCAGCGCTGGAACTCGTAGTTGATCACCCGGAGGTCGAGGTCGAGCCCCCAGGCCACCTCCACGAGTCCCCACCGGCCGGCCTCGCTGCGGACGTGGACCAGACCCAGGGCCTCGTCACCCCGCATGGGGACGTAGAGGGTGTGCCGCCCCAGCTCATTGAAGTGGAGGTTGAAGGGGAGGCGCGCGCCCACCTCACGGCGGGCGTCCTTGTCCACGGTCCGCACGATGGAGCGGTAGCTGGTGGCCTTCGGGAACAGCCGATAGATCTGGCGGTTCGGGTCGCGGAGCGCGCAAAAGGCCTGGGCATGGACGGCGCTGCAGAGCGCCGCGGCGAGCAGGATCAAGCTGACAATTCTTCTCATGGCGGGAGACTAGAAGCGGTATCGGAGCTGAAGAGTCAGGGTCCCCGGGTTTCCACCGTCGTCCTCGAGCGGCTCGAGGACCTGCACGTACTGGGTGCTCAAGGACCACCCTAGCGCAGGCTCCCAGCGGACCCCCACGAGGGAATTGAGGCCGCTGCTGCGGTTCTTGTCGGTGGCGACGACCTGCGCCCAGGCGAGGACGGTCTCGTCGGTGTTTCGCCAGTTCACCTCGCCGAGCGCCCGGACGATGTCGTCCGTGTCGTTGTCCTCACCGGCCGAGAACTCCGCGAAGTAACCCATCGCCCCGCGGTAGACCTGCGCGTCGAGGCCGAGGCGTGTGCGCGGGACGATCCCGCCGGGGGTCTGGAACTCTCCGTCGACGAAGGAGACGCCGAAGACCTCAGCACCCTCGCGCTGAGTGCCGAGGCGGCCGCTGAGGACGCCTCGCCCTCCGTCGTCCCTGTACTCATTCCCCGATCCGCGGCTCCAGGCAAACTCGTACTCGAGGTCACCGACGTCGCCGTTGACCGTCGCGCCCCAGTCCGCCTTGAGCCCGAAGTTGCCGCCGTGGGTGTAGTCGCGGAGGGTTCCATTCGTGTTGAGCGTCTGCTCGAGGCCGTAGGGGAGCTCGAAGTGTCCGACCCGCAGGTTGAGCGCCCCGTCCTGCCGCAGCTTCAGGTTGACGTTGGCGATCCTCCAGATGAGCTCCCAGTCATCGGGCCCGTCGAAGACCGGCGGGGTCGGGACAAGGTCGTTCGCCCGCGTCAGGTACGGCTGGAACAGGAGCGTCGCGACGTCGCGGCTGCCGCTCGTGAAGACCTTGTGCAGGTCGAGTCCGAAGAACCCCAGGGACTTCAGGTACCCGGAGTCGTCGAAGACCCCGCGGCCGCTGACATCGAACTTCCAGCGCAGGTTCTGCTCCCAGGCTTCGAGCCACGAGGCGCGGGGGGCAGGGTGCGCGACGACTGGGTCTGCGGGTTCCTCGGCCTGGACGGGGAAGGCAGGGAGGGTGCAGAGGGCGAGCGGCAGGATCATCTGGTTGGGGCGCGGGCAATGCGGACGTCATCACCTTCTCGAATCGTCGAATGCCCGTGCCCCCTGAAGGGCTTGTGCGATGAGCGGGAAATTTACCTACAAGTCTCGAATGGATCCCCCGGAAGCGAGCCCAGATGGGCGATCCTCTAGCCTCGAATTTAAGGAAATAGGCGCGTGAGGGATCGCATGAACCCGAGCCCGCGCCTCCTCCCGCATCGTCGCCCCAGTCCCTCACGACAACCATGTCCCTCCGGAACCTGCTGCTCGTCTCCATCGCCCTCGCCGCTGCGCTGGGCGCCTACCTCCTTCTCGGAGGCTCCCCGACGGAGATGTCGGTCGAGGTCCGTCGCGATGTGGAGCGTGAGGCCCCGACCGAAGCGGACGCGGAGGTCGAACTTGCGGTCACCGCCCAGGGCCCGGCGGAGCTTGGGCGCCGCGACGCGGTCGAGGCGAGCGCAGCGGACGCGTCGATGATCGATCACCCGTGGGCGGAACATCTCGCGGGGGTGACGGGGCGCATCGTCGAGGAGGACGGGACCCCGGTCGTCGCCATCCGAGTCGAGCTCCTGGAGTCGGACCTGGGCGCGCTCCTCGAGCCGGAGTTCACCGCGATGGGTCACAAGGACCTGTCGGCGGGCGAGTCCATCACCGATCCCGAGGGGCGCTTCCTCATCCCCGGTGCCGTCTCGAACGGGCTGCACGCCTTCGCCATCGACAGCGGCGGGGGCCGCTCCACGCTCCGAGTCGTGGAGCACGGGCTCGAGCCCGGTCGGCTCACGGACGTGGGGGACATCGTGCTCCCCCGCTGCGGGACGGTGACGGGCACCGTCTACGACGAGGACGGAGAGCCGGTACCCGGGGCGCGGGTGAGGATCGCCCCGATCCCCGAGATCGCCCTGCAAGGGACGGGCATCCTCGACCTGCGCGAGAAGTGCATGGTCGCCGGGGCAGATGGGGGGGAGGCCCTCGGGGTTCAGCTCCCCGACTTCCTCATGGCGAACATGAAGCGCCTCCCGATCCCCACCACGACCACGGCAGAGGACGGGACGTTCCGCCTGGAGGGTGTGCCGTTCGCCACGGTGTGCGGAGGCGTCGACAAGCCCGGCTACGTCGCCACGGTCATCTCCACCTTCACCATGAGTCAGGAGGAGCAGTCGGTCGGTGAGCTGGACCTGGAGGTCGGCCGACGCGTCGCCGGGCGCGTCATCGACGAGCTCGGTGAGCCCGTCGCGGGCGCGGAGGTCTGCGCCGGCGTGACCAGCATGCTGGCGCCCGTGGGCATCCTTCAGCCGACGAACGTGACCGCCGAGGACGGGACCTTCGAGGTGATCGGGATCAGCGAGATGGGCACCCCGATGGCCTCCGCCCGTCGGTCCGGCCGTGACTCCTGGGTGACGAAGAAGGCCAGCGGGGCCAACGGCGGCGTCGAGATCGTCCTCAGCGCCGCTGCGCGCCTGGTGGTGCGCGTCGAGGACGAGGAGGGGGAGCCGGTCTCCGGCGCCAGCGTCAAGCTGCGCGAGCAGGACGGGAAGAGCGAGGCCATCCCGGCGCTGGCGCTCTCCATGCTGAACATCCGCACCACCACCCCGCCGCCCCTGGTGAAGGAGCGCGAGCCGGGGCTCTACGTCGTGGACGCCCTCGGCCTGGGGGAGTGGGTCGTCCGGGTCGAGTCCGAGCTCCACGCGCCCGCGGAGTCGAAGATCAAGCACAGCTCGGAGGAGACCGAGTGTGTCATCACCTGCCGGCCGGCGCGCACAGTCACCGCGGTCGTCCTCGACGCTACGACCGGCCTGCCCATCGAGAACGCATACGTGCGGGTCGCGGGCCAGAGCGACCGCCTCCTCGGGGGCTTCGCCGCGAGGTTCTCCGATGTCGAGGGCCGCGCCGTCCTCGGCCCGCTCCCCCGCCCCGGGGACAAGGCGCTGGAGCAGTCCATGGGATGGTTCACCCTCGAGCCGATCATGACGGTCGAGCACCCGGCCTACGGCTCCGAGGGCAAGCTGTTGCCCAAGGAGAGCGACCAGGTGGTCTTCGAGATGACGCCGGCGTGCACCTTGAACGGACGGGTCACATGGGCGGGCTCAGCGCCGCTCGAGATCTACATGGTGTCGCTCGTACGGCGCCCGTCCGAGCGCGGAGAGGGGATGTCTGGCGGCGACACCACGATGATGATGTCCATGATGATGTCCTCGCCCAGGACCACCCTGACCGACCTGGCAGGCGAGTTCCGGTTCAGCGGCCTCGCGGCCGGCAGCTACGAGATGGTCCTCTCGCGGCGGTTCCTGGACAGCGATCCCCTCGAGTTCATCATCAAGCAGCAGGAGCCCGAGGTCGTCCTGACCCAGCCCGTGGAGATCGCGTCCGGCGACGAGAACTTCACCGAGATCGAGCTGGAGCCCGATGGGGAGGCCCCGCGGGCCATCTTCACCGGCCGCGTCGAGGTCAACGGAGAGGGGCTCGCTGGAGCGAAGGTCACCGTTACCCCCGGGAACCGGCGGAACAAGGAGCAGCCCGAGGAGATGGAGTTCCGCACCAACAGCAGCGGCGAGTTCCGGACCGACCCCCTCTCCACGAACGACTGGGTCAACATCGAGATCGTTGGGGACGTCCAGCTCCCCGGCGGCGCCGTGGAGGAGCGGGAGCTCTTCTCCGAGTGGAAGAAGCCCAACGTCGACGAGGACAAGAACCGCATCGAGGTGGTGCTCAACTTCGCCGAGGTGGTGGTCGAGGTCCTCGACGCGGACACGGGCTCGCCCGTCGTCGGAGCAGAGGTGAGTATCGGCGGACGGAGCCGCGGCGGTTGGGGCGGATTCCGCGGTGCGCGATCGATGGCGGTCGAAGCCACGGTAGAGCCCGCTGATCAGCCGTCGGGCACGGACTCAGAGGGGCTCATCACGATCCAGGTGGAGCGCAAGGGCAAGCAGAGCGCCTCGGTCTCGCACCCGGAGTACGAGGAGCTGAAGGCTCAGGTCACCCTGGACCCCGACGGGCCCGCGCCGCACGCGACCCTGCGGCTCACGCGCTCCGTCCCCTGCAGCGGGCGGGCGATCCTCCCCGAGAGCTTCATGGAGTCCGATTCACGCGGCTTCAGCATCAGCAGCAAGGGGGAACGGCGCGGCGCCAAGTACGTGTCGCTCAATGAGGGGGACGAGTTCTCGGTCCGCGGCCTCAAGCCGGGGACCTACACGGCCTCCGCGTGGTCCGGGCGCCGACGCACGAAGTCCCTGACCTTCGAGCTCGGCTCCCAGGGGAACCAGAACCTGGTCCTCAAGTTCGAGGAGCGCTGAGGGGCGAGCGGGGAGCCCGACGCCTCCCCCTCGCCGTTCAGGCGGACGCGCGCATCAGCGCCTCGTACCAACGCGCTGCGCAGTCGTCCCAGCGGCGGGTGGTGCCGGGGGGGCGGCGGACCTCCGAGGTTGCGATGCACTCCATCACGGTCCGGGCGAAGTCGTCGGGGGAGTCAGGGGCGAAGTGGACAGCGCCGTCGCCGCTGACCTCCAGGTGCGCGGGGATCGAGGAGACCGCGACGGGGCAGCCGGCCCGGAGGGCCTCCGCGGGGCCGATCCCGAAGCCCTCGAGGACCGAGGGGAAAACCGCGCACGCCGCGGTGGAGTAGAGGCGCGAGAGCTGCGCGTCGGACACGGCGCCCAGCAGCTCGATGCGGCCCTTGAGACCGCGGTGCTCGGCTGCCGCGAGGAGGTGCTCCGCCGACCGGCCCTTGTCCGCACCCGCGAGGACGAGGCGCGGGAGCGCGGGGAAGCGGTGCATGGCCTCGACGATCAGCGAGAGATTCTTGCGGGGCTCCACGTGGCCCACGTGGAGCATGAACGGCGAGGGGCCTGGGGCTCGGGGGAGGCGATCGAGGTGGTCCTCGCCGTTCCCGACCAGGTCGAGCTTGGTCGCGGCCGTGGGGAACTCCTCGAGGATTCGTGAGCGCATGGCCTCGCTCACGCAGAGGACGCGGCGCGCCCGGTGGACGGCGCTCTGGAGCGTCCGCCGTCCGACGATGCGGCGGGCCAGGGACGCGCCCCCGAAGTCGAGGCTGCGCAGGTCGTGGATCGTGATCGTGAAGGGGAGCGTGAGCCGCGCCGGGGCGGGGAGGTGGGCCGTGTGGACGAGGTCGAAGGGCGCGCCCGAGCGAGCGGCTGCCGCGGCGCAGCGGTTGAGCTCTCGGCCCTCCCTCAGCGCGCGCAGGAGGGCAGGCTGGTAGGGCACGTCGCTGGGGACGCGGGGGACGGCCTCAGGCAGCTCCCACCCCACGGGGGTCCGCCCCTCCATGACGGTGAGGCCACCCCCGCCCTCCCGGAGGAGCCGCTCCAGCCGGGGGAGGAGCTCGGCGTTGTGCCGCCGGACGCCGCCCGCGGGCTGCCCGAGGCAGGCTCCCGAGACGAGGACCCGGGGGGCGCGGGTCAAGTGAGCGATCTCCAGAGCCGGACGAGGTCGTCCGCGGTCCGCTCCCACGTGAAGTCCTCGGCCACCGCGCGGGTCATGAGCAGGTGCTGGGGGCTGGCGTGGATGGCCATCAGCAGGCCCCGTGAGACGGCGTCCGGATCCCGCGCGTCCACCTCGATCGCGGTGCCGACCGCGGTCTTGGCCTGGACGGTGCCCGCCGCGGTCACCACCGGGCGACCGGAGCGCATCGCCTCGAGGACGGGGAGCGCGAAGCCCTCGGACTTGGAGAGGACGGCGAGGCACCCCGAGGCACGCACCAGCGCCGGGATGTACAGCTCGTCGATGTCGCCGAGGAGCGTGAGGTTGCTGGCACGCGCGCGGACGGACTCCGCGTAAGGCGTCACTCGACCGGTGGCGACCACCGGCAGCTTGGCCCGCGCGGCGCCGGCACAGATTCGGTCCAACCGCTTCTTCTGCCGGTTGCCGAGGGAGAGCACGAAGGGGCCCTCGGGGAGTCCGGGAATGGCCTCCCGCAGCTGCTCGTCCGTCTCGTCCCTGGTCGACGTGAACCGGTCGCTCACTCCCCAGGAGATGACCCGGAGATTTGGGTGCGCGCCGAGGTCGTCGGCGACTCCGATGGACGGGACGCAGGTGGCGGCAGCCCACCGCTTCCCCGCCGCGACCCAGAGCCGATGAATGGGGCCCGCGTTCTCCCGTGCCCCGTGTTGCCAAGGCGCCTCGTGGACCGTCTGGACGACGGGGACGGAGCACCGCAGCGTGAAGGCAGAGGTGAAGGAGTGGAGGACGTCGGCGCGGACCGCCTGCACCGTCCGGGGCAGGGAGGTCTGCCTCCAGGCGACCAGTGAGCCGCGCTCCGGCGGAGCGATGGGGACGACCTTGACGTCGCCCCGGGCCTCCAGGGCATCCACCGTTGCGCGGACCACCCGGGTTACGCCAGCCGGGAAGACCCGGGTGATTGGGGAAATATCGATCGCGACGCGCATCAGTCCAGGGCCTGCACCGAACAACACTACACTGCTCCGCACCCATCCTGACGATCCATCCCTCATGTCGACCCCCTCAGATCACCCACATCGGCGCCTCGCCCTGCTCCTGCTGGCCGCGAGCATCCTCCCGGGCTGCTTCTTCAGCCGCTCCCGGACCAATCCCGAGTTGAGCCCTGAGCTCGCGAGCCAGATCATCCCCCTTCAATCCACCGCCGCGGACGTGACCGAGCTCCTCGGCGCGCCCAATGAGGTCGTCCAGCTCGGGCTCAGGACGGCGTGGCGTTACGAGCACACCGTCGAGAAGCAGAGCGCCGCCTTCCTGGTCTTGCTCGGGCTGCGCGGGGTGGACACCCAGTCGGACCGGGTGTGGGTCTTCTTCGACGCCGATGGCAACGTGACGAACATCGGGACCCAGTTCCAGGCCTCCGAGGCCGAGTACGACGTGCCGATCTTCTGAGCGTGGGCGTTCACTCCTTCTGCTCGGTGGCGCTGATCGCGCTGCTCTCGTCCTCCTGCGTGACCGGGGACTACAACCAGACCCGGGTCTTCCAGCCCGTGTCGGTCGAGGCCGTGGACGCCCTCGAGGTGGGCGAGGCCGAGCTCGGGGAGGCCCTCGCGAGCCTCGGGGCGCCGCTTCAGGTGATCGAGCTCGGGGCTGGCGCTGCGCTCGCGTGGGGTTGGAAGGAGTCCACGGACTGGAACATCACCGGCTCGGCGAACATCGGGAACGTGCGGGGCCGCATCCAGTACGCCGACGCCGCCCTCGAGTTCCCCGGCGTCGTCCTCTTCTTCGACCAGTCCTGGACGCTCGTGGCCAAGGAGCGGGGCTTCCTCTCGGAGCTGCTGCTCCGGCCGCAGCTCCCGCGCTTGGTCGAGGAGGACGGCGGCGTCCCGTCCGGTGCCTGAGCGAGCGGTGCCTTGAACCAGTCAGCCCGGAAGACGACCTGCCCTTTCGACTGCCCCGACAGCTGTGGCATGGCCGTCGAGCTGGACGAGGCAGGCCAGGTCGAGCGGATCCGCGGGGACCGCGATCACCAGTGGTCGCGCGGCTCCCTGTGCGGGAAGACGGCGAGCTATGCGGACCTGATCCACTCCCCCGATCGGCTGCAGGTGCCGCTCGTCCGTCGTGCGGGCGAGCTGTCCCCCGCGAGCTGGGACGAGGCCCTCGCGGTCATTGTCGAGGGGCTCGAAGGTGTCCAGGGGGAGGACATCCTCGCCCTCAACTACGCGGGGAACATGGGGCTGGTGCAGCGGCGCTTCCCCATGCGTCTCATGCACGCGCTGGGGGCGACGGGCCACGACTACGGCGTCTGCGACGCGGCCGCCGAGGCCGGATATCAGTCGGTCAACGGCCGGTCCGTGGGGCCCGATCTCGACGAGGAGGCAGTCCCGGGCCGGTGCGACCTCTTCCTGCTGTGGGGCAGCGACGCCAAGCGGACCACGCCCCACCTCCTCCCGCGCCTGAAGGCCCTCGCGGCCGCAGGTGTGCCGGTCTACGTCATCGACATCTACCGCTCGGAGACCGTGGAGGTCGTCGAGGCGTGGGGGGGCCGGGGCCTGATCGTGCACCCCGGCAGCGACGGGGCGCTCGCCCTGGGGCTCTGCATGCGGGCCTTCGACGAGCGGGCGGCCGACCTCGCGTTCCTCAAGGAGCGCTGCGAGGGTGGCGCAGAGTTTCGTGCCGAGGTGACGGGGGCCTGGCCCCTCGAGCGCGTCTCGCGTGAGACGGGCCTCGGCGAGGAGGAGCTCAAGGAGCTCTCGTCGGCGCTGTTCGCGGCCCGGTCGCCGCTGGTCAAGGCGGGCATCGGCTTCGCGCGCCGCCGGAACGGTGGGGAGAACATGCGAGCTGTGGCGAGCTTCGCCGCCACCATGGGCTGGTCGGACAGGCTCTTCTTCCAGACCGGTGATCACTTCGGCTTGGACGACACCATCATCTCTCGCCCGGAGATCCGCTCCCAGCCGGCGCCGCCGTCGGTGAGCCAGGTCGGGCTGGGGAGGATCCTGGCGAGCGGACGGTTCCGCGCGGCCTTCGTCTGGGGCCACAACCCCGCCGCCACCCTGCCCGACTCCCTCCGCGTGCGCGAGGGGCTCGCGCGAGAGGACCTCTTCCTCGTGGTGCACGAGCTCTTCATGACCGAGACGGCGAAGCTCGCCGATGTGGTCCTGCCCGCCACGGCGGTCACCGAGCACTCCGACGTCTTCCGGAGCTACGGGCACCGGACCCTGCAGGTGGGCTGGAAGAGCAGCGCGCCGCCAGGAGAGCAGCGCAGCAACGTGGACTGCTTCGCCGCCATCGGCCGAGCTCTGGGATTCGTCGGTGACAAGGGGTTCCCGACCGACGGGAGCGGGCCAGCCTTCGAGGTGGATGAGGACGTGCTCGTGGGGGAGCTCCTCGCCGCGAACCGTGCGCGCTTCAGGGACGACGAGTATCACCGCGCGGTCGCGGGCGAGCCGGTCAAGCTCGCCCCGCGGACCTTCGAGGGCGAGGGGACCCCGTCCGGCAAGATCGAGCTGGCCTCCGCGGCCGTCGAGGCCGGGGGCGGGTCGAGGGTCGTGGGCTGGACCCCTGACGATGGGGCAGGGATGCGGGGGACCTTCCGGCTGGTGTCGGCCCCCTCGACGGCGACGCACAACTCGACCTTCATGCACGTGTCCAGGCACCGGGCGCGGCTGGGGGAGCCCCGGGCCCGGGTCCATCCCCTCGACCTGGAGTCGGTGGGGGTCCTCGATGGCGCGCTCCTCCGCATCAGCAGCGAGTTCGGCGCCGTGACCGTCCGGGCGATCGCGGACCCCGCGCTCCCCAGGAAGATGGTGCGCGTGGATGGCTTCTTGAACGAGGACCTCGTCCCGGAGGCGGTGGGCATCAACGCCCTGGTGAGCCCGGAGACCTCGGATCTGGGCGGAGGAAACGTGCTGTACAGCACCCGGGTCGAGCTGGAGGCGCCGAAGGAGAGAGCATGAACCTCGGACTCAAGGACCGCGCGGTCTTCATCACAGGTGCCTCCGGCGGGATCGGGCGCGCCGTCGCTTCCGTCCTGGCCGAGGAGGGAGCCCAGCTGGTGCTCCATGGGAACCGGCAGGCCGAGGGGTTGAGTCAGTGGCTCGCCCAGCAGCCCTGGCGCGGGCAGGCGTCCATCGCCCGCGCCGATGTCCGGGATCCCGAGGCCATGGATCGAGTGATGGAGGAGGCCAGGGAGCGGCACGGGCGGCTCCACGGCTGCGTGATCAACGCCGGGATCTGGCCGCCGGAGGACCAGCCGCTGGTGGACCTGGACCCCGAGCGGGTCGACGCGGTGCTCGACGTGAACCTCAAGGGAGCCTTCTGGACCTCACGTGGTTTCCTGCGGGCCCTGCGCGTCAGCGGAGCGGACCCGGAGGGTGTTGGGGCCTCGATGGTGTTCACCGGTTCGACGGCGGCCAAGTTCGGAGAGCGCGGCCATGCGGACTACGCCGCCTCGAAGTCGGGGCTCTACGGGCTGATGCGGTCCCTCAAGAATGAGATCGTGACCCTCGACCCCTACGGTCGCGTCAACGTCGTGGAGCCCGGTTGGACGGTCACCGAGATGACCGCGCGGAACCTCGGGGAACCGGGGGTGGTGGAGCGCGTCGTCAGGACCATGCCGGTCCAGCAGCTCGCTCGGACGGACGACATCGCACGGAGCATCGCCTGGGTGCTCTCACCGACGGCAGCCCGGCACCTGACAGGGGAAACCCTCACGGTGGCCGGCGGCATGGAGGGTCGGGTGCTCTGGGAGGAGTCCGACGTGGACGCTGGCCGGGTGAAGAGTAGACTTCGATCGGACAGCGGCGCCCGCCCCTGAGGGCACCGCGGCGCCATCGAATCGCCCTCTTCCTGGCAGGAGACCTCCAAATGACCCCTCGCCCAGAATCCACGGGGAGCTCGAATCTGAGCCCGCGTCGAATCTTCCTTCACCTCGGCATCGTGGCGGGCTTGATCGCCGTCGCGTGCTCGAGCCACAAGCCCCGCACGATGGAGGACGTGGCCCTCGAGTCGAGCGGGCGCTTCGCCGTTGTTCTCGGGGAAGTGATCGGTGACCCCGAACGATCGGCCCAGGCGGGGGAGATCTTCGCGGTGTACCGCGAGCAGCAGCAGCGCTTCGCGACGGATATGGGCGCGCTGAAGGCTGAGTCCCTCGACCTGTACGGGAACTACGAGACGACGGACGAGGAGTTCGAGGCCATGGCGGCTCGCCTCCGCGGGCGTCGGGAGGCCTTCAGGGACGAGATCGCAAGCGGGCTCGCGGAGCTGATCGAGGTGCTCGAGCCTGAAGAGTGGACCAAGACGATCAACCTCATGCTCGACGAAGAAGACCGGTGGCGGGAGCTGGGGCGATGATGGACGAACGCAGCCAATCGGTCGGATCGCCGACTTCATTTCACCAGGTCCTGATCATCCTCTTCGGGGCCCTGTTCTTCTCGCCGGGAGGCGGGGAGCCCCTCGCGGAGCGGGTCAAGGACGCCGTCTCCGACAGCGCCAGGCAGGAGCGTGCGGTCGGCGCCGCCGAGGCCATTGATGCTGCCGTGGGCGAGGACGTCGACGCGGTCATCAAGTGGCACGAGGAGTTCTACAGGGCCATCGGCGAGGCGGGGGCTGACGAGGCCCTGGTCCGGGGAAAGATCGATGAGATCATCGATCGCCTCGCGGAGTTCGAGCAGCAACAGCTGAGCCTGCGCGGCGACCTACGCGACCAGCTCGAGCCCTCCGAGTGGGACGAGGTGTTCGACTGAGCGGGCGACTGTCCGCGTACGGGCCCCGACCAAAGGGGGATCAGATCGGGGAGCCGCCCGCGGGGCTGCGGTCAGGCGTCCCCGAAGCGGATCGGCTTGCGGACCGTGGCCTGCGCGGGTGAACCCGCGAGCATGGCGGGGGCGAAGCGCCACTGCTCGACCGCCCGAACGGCCGCGTCGTCGAGGACGGCGTACCCGCTGCTGGTCTCCACGGTGACTTGGTCCACCGACCCGTCCGCGGAGACCTCCACGAGCAGGACGACCGTCCCTGTCCAGCCTCGCCGAGCCGCCAGGGAGGGATAGGCCGGGGGCACGCAGAGGCCTTCGATGGGCTCCGGGGACGACGGCGCGGACTCGGCGCCGGGCGGCTCCTCCTCGGGTTCGGGGAGCTCGACGGGCTCGGGCGGAGCAGCCGTGGGCGTGGGGGCCCCGGGGTCTTCCTGTGGTTTCCGGGTCCGGACGCTGCTCACCTTCGGAAAGACCACGGACTCCAGCAGGTTGCTGGTGGTCGGCGCCGCCGCGCGCGGCGGGTGGGCCTCGATCGGGGGGGAGGGCTCCTCGGGCAGGATCAGCGGCTCCTCGGGGACCTCCACCTCGGGCTGCCTGGGGGCGATCGCCTCCAGGATCTCGGTGGGCTCAGCCTGGACCGTCGGGGCCGGCGAGGAGAACTGCGCGAGGAACTCCTGGCCGCGCTCGGCGTCGCT
>JADHOC010000006.1 GCA_016779205.1 Planctomycetota bacterium
CGACCCGAGCCCCAGCTGCGCTTCGCCTGATCCGCCGCCCCAGGGCCACCGCAGCGCGCCCCGATCGACGCCGACATCCCTTCCCTGAGGGCGCCGGCTGAACTTCGTGGCCCGACAGGCCGGCGGCGAGGCCCAGGGTGGGGAGTATTCCCGCATCGCCCGTTGCGAGGCTAGCCATTCTCCCCCACCCTCGATCATAGATCGCTTCAGCGGCCCCTCCCTGGGCCGGGCCCTCGGCCGGGGCGGTCCACGCCCCTCCCTTCTGTTCCCCTTCAACCACCCCCCCCACGATCCGCTGCTCCGCCAAGTGGCAGCTTGGATCGCTCACCCGCCCCCAGACTTTCATTGGCCCTTCCCTCGGAGTGCTCTCGCTCCTGATTGCCCTCGCGCCTATCTTCCAGCCGACGGCAACCACCCAACCCACCGCGAACCAGACCTCGGCGTCGGCCGATTGGCCCCACGGGTTGGGGCCATGGGACCCGTGCCCTGATCCCTACACCGCGTGGTTAGCGGGCGACAACGAACTCGTGAATTGCGCTTCAGCAACCACCTTGAACCAAACGATCTGCAGCGAGGAAACGGTGAATTGGGAGGTCAGCGCCCATTCAGTCGTCTCCTTGAAGACTGGAAGGAAGAACACCGAGTGTGTGACTGCCCCAGTTCCACCACGGACGAAAGCAAGGTACGACTACGAGTTCAGCTTCTTCTACACTCAAAGTGCATTCACTGGAGTCTGCAAGGTCCAGAACCAGGGACCAACAGGACGAAGGCGATACGTCGAAAGCGCGGTGATGGTCCCTGAGGATTGCAGCAGCTGACAAACATTCAGCCGGCTTCAATCCCTGACAGTTAAAGCTGAACTCTCCGGGCGAACTTCCCAAGCACATCATTCCCCGGACGACCGTGCGCCCCCTCGACGGCAGCGCGACCCTCGGCCTCTTCCCTCTCCACTCTCCACTCTCCACGCATCGGCAATGTCGCATCCAAGTCGCCGTCAATGCATGCTCCTCGTTGCCCTCTTGGCGGCCTTGGGCGTCATGGCCTTGTTCGTCTCTCAGCCCCGGCCATCCAGCAATCGGGTTGAATCGCAACACTCCGAAGAGTCGCAGGGGAAACGCAAGCATGGGACGGAGCACGATGCCCCTGCTGACGTTCAAATCCCGCCCCCCACGGACGAGGGACACCGCTCGCCTGCCGGTGCCCAACCAAACGGCACCCTCTACGTTTCCACCGACTGCCTGCCGATGTCGAACCCGCTACTCACGGCGAATAACGGCGAAGGCAGAACGGTCTATTCAGAGTTTGCGACCGAGCGTGGCGTTTCGATCCGCAGACAAGAATCATGGAAGAATATCAGCGCGGCGTCCGATGGCTGGCGGCCACTCGACCTTGACCTGAGTGATGATCTTGGAGAGAGCGTTAGCGTGTCCTTGGAAGCGCCTCGGAAGGTCATCGGTAGCGTTGTAAGCGCCGCGGACGCAGAGCCACTCGAGGAATACCTCGTGATCGTGACGCAAGGTAGGCTGGGAGAGAAGAGAGTCGAAGGCAACCGCGCATTCTCTCGGGAATTCGAAATCAAGACGGGGCCCGACTTCTCAATTGGCGGCTTCTACCAAGTTGAAGGCCTAATAGACTCGTTCTCGTTCACCGTTCGGGCCGAGGGGTTCGTGGACTACCGATCGACCGAGTACGCGATCGGGACCGAGCCTTTGTCCACCGCAGTCAACATCGCGCTTGTGAAGGGAGAGCCGAAGGCCATCGTGGTTGAGGGTGTTGTCCTGACGCATGACGGCCTTGCGGTGGAGGATGCTCAGTGCCATTTGATCCGAGAAGACGAGCTATCGAGGGCACAGCTACAACACGGGAATGGCCCCCTCGACCCTGCGAAGCTCTACAACTACCGCCCCGGCTTCACGCGCAACTGCAAGTCACTGGAGACCGGCGCTTTCAGGCTGGAGGCCAGCGTTCCGAGCGAGTATTACCTCGCTGTCATTTCTGAACAGGCGCCCCTCTTCCTGAAGAGCGTGGGCTTCCTTGACTTGCAAGTTGCTCCGTACCTTGAAGAGGCGCGGCTTTCGGCCTTCGGTACCGTGAAGGTGAACGTGGTCGGCCCGACGAGTGCGAGTGAGACTGGGAGGTATCGAGTCGACGTGAAGTCGTCGAGTCGGGATGTATTTTCCGGGGAGACGGTCATTGCGAACGGGGGAATGACCGCATCGACCGTTTTCCATTCGATCCCCGTCGGAACGGTGCGGGTCAACTTGTACGCGCGCCTGACAGCAGGAAGTCCGTTCGGGGAGTTGCTCGTGGACACACGGGAAGTCAGTGTCGGAGCGGGACTTCTCCACGAGCTGGACTTTCGCGCCAGCGGGAGTCCAGGTGACGCATCACGGTTCTATTCAGTTCCGGTGAGCGAGGACTTCCCGGGGAGCAGCTGGCTCGCTGTGGCGTTCTCGAACACTTCGGGAGAGGCTGTGGCCCGCTCCATCGTGCTGGAAGGTGGCCTCACTCGGCTATCGTTCGACGACGCCAAGGGAGCGCTCGCCATGGGCATCGCCTATTCCTCGTCAGAGTTGTCGCGCGTGGCGCTGGCACTGCCGTCTCTAGGTGACGAATCCGAATCCTCGAAAGGTGACCTCCGAATCAGGGACACGAGGCTCCAGATTCAAACGTCTCCGGAGAGCGGCATCCCCGCATACGAGGCGGTCAAGTTCCAACTCGATGATGATGCTTCGGCGTGGGCACCTCTATTCAACGCTCTCAGGCAGAGTGGGCTGCCATCCACCGAGAGCCTTGACATCATTGGCCTACCGGACGGTGTCACCTTCAAGGTCATTCGAGGTCATTCGATTAGCCGGCAGCTCCGGCTGAAGCCCGGGGAAACGCTGAGGATTACTCTCTGACCGTTCCTGATCGGCACCTGACCATTCAGCGGGGCCAAGCACCTCCTGGGGGACGTAGACGTACGGAGTCGTAGCAACTATCGCGCACAACGCACCTTTGCGGTGGACGTGCTGCGCTGCCCCACGTGCGGCGGCCGCCGCCACCGCGTCGCCACCCTCACCGACCCGCTCGTCGCGCGCCGGATCCTCCACCACTCGATCTCTTCTTCGGGGCCTCCGCGCCGAGCCCCCACCCCTGGCGCCCGCCCGACCCGAGCCCCAGCTGCGCTTCGCCTGATCCGCCGCCCCAGGCCCACCGCAGCGCGCCCCGTTCGACGCCGACGCCCCCTCCCTGAGAGCGCCGGCTGAACTTCGTGGCCCGACAGGCCGGCGGCGAGGCCCAGGGTGGGGAGTTCTCCCGCATTACCCGTTGCGAGGCTAGCCATTCTCCCCCATCGTCGGTCATAGATCGCTTCAGCGGCCCCTCCCTGGGCCGGGCCCTCGGCCGGGGCGGTCCTCGCCCCTCCCTCCTGTTCTCCTTCAACCACCCCCACGATCCGCTGCTCCGCCAAGTGGCAGTTTGGATCGCTTATCCACCCACTAGCCAAACAAGGAGAGGTATCTGGGTACCAGGAAGATCATCCGATCATGCGCCATGGCTCCACTTGCAGCACTGCTGCTCTTCGCGACGAGCGGGGCCGGAGCCGCGCAATCCGCGCCAAAGTTGAAAGGCGCCCCTTGGCAGCGGATCAAGGAGAGGGCAGAGGACAAACATGGCGGCGTGGTCGACCAAGACGGCGAAGAGATCGTCTACAAGGGCAAGAACACCAGGGATCCGAAGCATCCCAAGGGCCTGACGTGGGAGGCGGCCGACGGGACGATCATTGTCCTGATCAACACGGAGCGGATTTACAAGAAGGGCGGACGCGCCGTGTGGGAGTACCATTAGCTCTATGGGAACAACCTGTACTACGAGTGCTTGGTCGAGTGCACGCTAATCCATGAACTGTTCCATGTGCGTGGGTGCGGCGGTGGCTGGCGAACCGATTCTGAGGGCCACATCGCCATAGCCTATACGATGTGCGAAGTACTCTGTGACGCCGCCCGAGAAGAAGAGGATACTGCCGAGGACCCCAACTCCTCACAGGCGGAGGCCGACGCGGCCTCGCAAAGAAAGGACGCGTACTGCGATTACATCGCAAACGAGCGAGAGAAGTACTGGAACGAGCAGGAGGCTGCTAATCACTGGGCTGAGAACGGCGACGAGGCGAACGTGTGGCCGGCCTCTTTGCCACCCGTTCCGAACGTCCCCTACTCGGATTCCAACCAGTTCCTCCCCCCCTGCAGTGCCTGCTAGGCTGCGACGGCGATTCGATATGAAGAGAATCCGATTTGCGTGCATCTCACTTGTACTTGCCTCGATGTTCGTGGTGGCATCTGTCAACCTGCTGCAGGGAACCACGGAGAGAGAAAGGTCTGTGGGGAGGCCCGACTCGCTACCGGAAGCACAAGCTGCGCCATCATCGGCTACAGCTCAGATTGAGCACACTGAGCCCGTTGGCCGCGGCGTCGCCATGAGCCTCCTATCATTCTCCTCCATCGAGCTACAACAGGAAGTCCGTGTGATGGAGCGGCCGGATGGGCAGGGCGGCTCACTACGCGACATGGTGTCGGTCGTTGAGCGAGAAGAGGACCCATGGATCAGTGAATACGTTGACTCGGCTGCGAGGTATGTCACGTCCGGCGAAATCCGCGATCTAGACGCGAGGTTCTACAATGACCTGTTCTTTGCCATCGAGGACGGTGGGCAGATTCGCATCGAGCGGTGGCTTCTTTTCGACCAAGACGGCGGTTGGACGGCTGAACTGCCACCGGCTACATCATCCGGGTCGATCCAGACTCCCGAGGCGATCGTCTTCATCCAAGGCAACACGAATTGGGTCGCGCCCTCTCAGCGATCCGGCAGGGTCCCCGAGCGGCGGCTCACGCTTCAGGTTCTGCCTGACGATGGGAGCTTTAGGGACCTTGCGGTGGACCCCGACGGGCGCTATCTCGTGCTGGGTGTCAGCGGATCACTCGTTCAGTACTCAGTCGCGTCCAATTCTGGCGGCCAAATGTTGAGCATTCCGGCCGCATTGGGTTTCGATCTGTCGCGAATATCGTCGATGTACTTTGTGCACACACATACATTTGGACGAGTTCTTTATTGCTCATTCGAGGCGCAGGTCGGGACGGATATCGATGATCTGGCCATCATTGACTACACCAATGATGGGTCATTCGATGACTACCTTCGTGTCCCCCAGAGCGGCGAGTTTGACGATGGGGGAGTGGTCCTGGAGGATGTCTCTCGGATGTTCAATGAATAGAGACTTGTCCCTGTACCTGCCGAAAACCCCGTCTGCGCCCCTCAGCGCCCGTTCACGGGTTTTTTCGACAACGATAGCACGGTCCGGCTGATGGGTCGAGATGCTCATGGCAGCATGCGCAGATGCCCGACCTCGCCGTGCTCATCTCGCTCCTCCGTCTGGCGTCCAAGGACCGAACGCAGCTCGTCCTCGAGAACATCGCGCTCCGGCAGCAGCTCGCCGTCTACAAGCGCAGTGTGGGCCAGCCGAACATTACCGCCAGAGCTGGGCCGAACTCCTCCAGCGGACCTTCGCGGTGGACGGGGGACGTACGGAGTCGTAGCAACTATCGCGCACAACGCCCGGTGCCGGTCTATCCGGTCGGCCCGGGGCGGTCATCGCCCCTCCCTTCTGTTCTCCTTCAACCACCCCCACGACCCCCTGCTCCGCCAAGTGGCAGCTTGGATCGCTTATCCACCTCCACCGTCGCGTCTAGAGGGCACTGTCGATCATAGATCGCTTCGGCGGCCCTGGGCCGAGCTCCTCCAGCGGACCTTCGCGGTCGACGTGCTGTGGATAAGCCATCCAAGCTGCCACTTGGCGGAGCGAATCCGAATGATGAGTGCCTGGCTCGGGACCCGCATCGTTGGTCACCGCCGACGGCTGCTGCGTGCAGCCGAGGACGACCGCGCAGCCGTGGGAGTGGCTGGCGACCTGGCCGTTCGTCGGTGCCGGGGGCAATAGCGGTGGATGGGTGCCTGGCACCGTACACGTACACCTACGGGGTTCTCAGTCAATGATGCGTGCCAGTGAGGCATCCACCCGCCAGCACTGGTTCATTGGGGGTGCAGGGGAACAGTAGAGGCGGGCGATGGCTGGCTCAGGGAAGGGTCGCTGAAGCGGCCAATGGACCGGTTCTTGCGGGCGAGGAGCAGGCGCTCGACCTCTCGCTGGCGTTCGGCTGACGCCGCGGGGCGTCAGGCGCCCTCGAAGATCACCAGGGTCCGCACGACCGTCTCCTCGGGGTCATCCCCCAGCTCGGCGAGCGCGGCCTGGTACCGGGGGTCCTCGTGGCCGGCGAGCGCCTCCTCGAGGCTGTTGAACGCGATGATGCCGCCGAAGAGCGGCGCGCCGGTCGGGCCCTCCTGGATGACGCCCTTGGGCTCGCCGACGGCGATTGGGACGAAGTTGCCTGAGCCCTTCTCGGCCTCCTCCGCGAAGATCGCCATCGCCTTCGCGACGTAGCGGTCGAACCGCTCCTGGTCTCGAATCTCAAGGACCTGTCCGGCCCAGTAGCCCTTCGCCATGTCTCGCTCCGTCGGTGGTCAGGTTCGGTGTGGGAATCCACGCCACCCCGTTGGGACGGGGTGCACGCGAACTCACACCCTACCAGCGCGGAGGCCCGCGGGACAATTCGTGGAAAGCCCGCTGTCCGGGCGCGCGCGGTGCCGATCACTGTGCCCTCGCTGGGCCCCTCGCTGGGTCCACTCGCTGGGTCCACTCGTAGGGGCACACCGCGTGCCGACGGCACGCCATCTCCCAGGTCAGCTCTCCCCGGTCAGCGGCGGGTAGGCTCGCTGATGCAGTCGCCGATGGCCTAGCGCGAGGTCGACGCTGGCAGTTGACGGTGGGAGGAGGGAGGGCCCGGTGAGGGGCCGTACGGAGCGCCCCGCGGTCCTCGGTCGTCGCTGCGCGACTTCAGTCGGGGGTCCGGACCACGGCATACATCTCGTAGGTCACGTCCTCCCAGGGCGTGTCCTTCGCGCTCTGCTCCCAAAAGTCACTCGAGAGGTACTGCTCGATCGCCTCCGTGCTCTCGAAGAAGTAGCAGCCTCCGCCGCGGTTCCTCTGGCCCCAACGCGAGGCGAGGAAGTGCTTCACGATCAGACCGTCGTGCTGCGCGAACATGTCACCGACCTTGGCCGAGATGTCCTCGCTCTCGAGCATGGCGCGGAAGTTGGGCGGCTCCAACCGAATGGTGCCGTTGATGACCAGGACGGCCCTGACGGAGGCCAGGGGGCGTTCGGACGCCTCGAGCACCTTCTCGGAGCCCGGGAGGACGTCGTAGGAGCGGCTGCCCTCCGACTCGACACCCTCCATGACTTCCTCGTCAGAGAAGCCGAAGAGGACCAGGTCCTCGGTGGCGGGCGCCGCGCCGACGGAGGGGAGAGCGGTCAGTGGCGTGGCCTCGAGGGTGAGCATCGAGGTGGCGCCTTCGGGTCGTGGGGTGCCGGCGGGGGCAAGTTGAAGGAAGGAGGCGAGGGGCATGGCGCGGGTGAGGCTCGGGGCCTCGTGGAGTTCGTCGTTCGGAGGGCAGGGCTTGCGTGGCCGGTTCAATCTAGGGGGAATCGCGCCGCGTAGGGCGGGAAGTTCACGCCGGCCGTCGGATCCCGGGCTCCCTCCGTCCGCCGATCGGCGCCCACCCGACCGCCGTACTCCGCTGCCGAGCGGCGACCTGCCGGTGTACGGTGGATGGGTGCCTGGCACCGTACACCTAGACCGACCGGGCAGCGTCCGCGCACGTCGTGATCACCCGCTGCGACCCAAAGGACTGAGCAGAAGCGGGTGAGGCCACGGTGATGGCGACCCATGCGGCGAGAAGAGTGGGCGAAGCGGTACGGTTGATCATGCGAGTGGTGGCCAGTCGTGAACGATGGGCGGTACAGCCAAATAAGGGCCTCGACGGAATCGGTTACACAGATTCTCGGCCACCCGGTCCACAGGATCGACCTCCAGACCCAAGGCCGAAGGAGGCAACAAGGCGACCGCACGGCCCGGGGTATCCCGATTCGCTCCTTGGACGCATCCCGGTCACGGCTCGATAGGCGAAGGCGGTGCGCCGGCAAGAACGCAGCCGATCAGGCCGGCGACCCCACCGAAGGGCGCCGGACCATGGCGTAGGCGGCGGGGAGGACCACGAGGTTGAGCACCGTCGAGCTGATCAGCCCTCCGAGCACCACCACCGCCAGGGGCGCGAGCAGCTCGGTCCCGGGCTCGCCGCTCGCGAGGACCACGGGCAGGAGGCCGAAGGCGGCGGTGAGCGCGGTCATGAGGATCGGGACCATCCGGTCCTCGATGCCCGTGCGGATGGCCTCCTCCACCGGCACCCCCTCGGCCGTCAGCGCCTCCCAGCGCCCGCCGAGCAGGACGCCGCCGCGGAGGGCGATGCCGAACAGGGCGGCGAAGCCGACGAGGGTGGACAGCGACACGACCGGCGCCCGGAAGGCTCCGCTCCCGGACACGAGCTCGGCGAGGTTCGCGAGCGGCTGATCCACCACGAGGAAGAGCGCCAGCACGCCCCCCACCGCCGCGAGGGGCAGGTTGAGGGCGATGACCATGGCCGCGGTCCAGCTCCGCACGGTGGAGCGGAGCAGGATGACGCCGAGGCCCAGGGAGGCGAGCCCCGCGAGGAGCAGCGTGCGGCGACCGCGTTGGGCGGCCTCGTGCTGGCCCGCGTAGCGGATCTCCACCCCCATGGCCTCCTCGATCGACCGGAGACGCTGACGCGCGGCCTCCACCGAGTCTCCGAGGTTCGCGCCCGACTCCAGCCCGCAGGTCACCACGGCCTTCCGGCGGCCCCCCTGGCGCAGGAGCATCGCGGGCACGTCATCCACCTCGATGCGCGCCAGCTGATCCGCCCGGACCCGCGCGCCGAACGGGGTGACGATCTGCAGGCCGCGCACGTCGGTCGCGCTCTGGCGCTGGTCCCGGTCGAGGCGAACCACCAGGTCCATCCAGCGCGCGCCGTCCACCAGGCGGCCGACCTTTTCTCCCTCCACGGCCAGGCGCAGCTGCTCGGCGGCCTCACCCGCGGTCAGCCCCAACCGAGTCAGGGCCTCACGGTCCCAGTCGACGGTCAGCCCCTCGACCGTCAGGCTCCGCTGGGCGTTCACGTTGCGCAGGCCCGGAACCGCGGACAGGGCGGCCGCGACCGTGGCCGCCGCCGCCTCCAGCTGCCCCTGGTCCTCGTGGTAGAGCTCCACCGTCAGGTCCGCCGCCGTCCCGGAGAGGACGTGGGACAGGCGGTGTTCGATGGGCTGGCCCTGCCCGGTGGTGATCCCAGGGAGCCCCGCGAGGGCCTCCTCGATCTGCCCCCGCAGGCGACTCGCCTCGGAGGGGTCCTCGAAGGCGACCTCCAGCTCCGAGTTCCACACGGGCTCCACGTGCTCGTCCCGCTCCGCCCGCCCCGTGCGGCGCGCCACCGCGGCGACGCCCTCCACCGAGGCCACCCGCTCCACCACCGCATCGGCGAGGGCCTCGCTCTCCGTGAGGGAGGTGCCCGGCGGCGCATAGACGAAGACAGTGGCCATCCCCTCGTGGAAGGTCGGCAGGAAGCTGGTGCCCAGCTGCGCCGCCAGCAGGCCCGCCGCGACCACCAGCGCGGTGGCCCCGAGCAGCACCGCCGCCCGCGCCCGCAGCACGAGCCCCAGCACGGGCCGGTACATGCGGAGCAGGGCCCGGGCCAGGGGGCCGTGTCCGCCCGCGCCGGCGGCGGGGCCCGTCCCTCGGAGGAGCAGACGACAGAGGGCGGGGGTGACCGTCAAGGCCACGGCGAGGGAGGCGAGCAGCGCGACCACGAAGGTCGCCCCGAGCGGACGGAAGAACTTGCCCTCGAGCCCCTCGAGGAACATGAGCGGCAGGAACGCCAGGGCGAGGATGAAGGTGGCCTGGACCATGGCGGGCCGGATCTCCCCGGTCGCCGCGATGACCACCTCCGGGACCGCGCGCCGCTCGCCTTCAGGCTGGGCACGATTGATCCTCAGGCGACGCAGGACGTTCTCCACGTCGATGATGGCGTCGTCCACGAGGACGCCGATGGCGATGGCCATGCCGCCCAGCGTCATGACGTCGAGGCCGCCGCCCGTGGCCCCGAGCCAGAGGGCGGTGATCCCGAGGGAGAGCGGGAGCGCGCACAGGGCGATCAGAGCCGTGCGCAGGTTGAGCAGGAAGGCCAGGAGCACCGCGCTCACGACCACCGCGGCCTCGAAGGCCACGGCCCGCACCCGCGCGACGGCGCGCTCGATGAACGAGGCGTGCCGCGCGAAGCGCGCGTCGATGCGTGCGCCCTGCGGCGGGCTCGAGCCCGCGAGGACCGCGTCCACCGCCGCCGTCACGTCGAGGGTGTTGGTCCCCGGAGCCTTGGTCACGCCGAGGACCACGGCGGAAACGGCCCCCGCGGTCACGCCGTCGGACGCGCCGAAGGCGACGCCCGCGCTCCCCCGGCGTGGGGCGCCCTGCATCGTGATCTCGGCCACGTCCGACACGCGCACCGGGCGGGTTCCGCCCGGCCGAAGCACCGCCGCGGCGAGGTCGACCTCGCCCCCCACGCGCGCCCGCTGGGCCACCTCCAGCTCGCGGCCGGCGTCATCCGGCAGGTAGCCGCTGCTCCCGGTGCTGTGGGCCCGCCCCACGGCCCCCGCGAGCTCACCGAGGGACACGTCGAAGGCCCGCATGGAGCTCTGATTTGCGATCACCGCGAGCTCTGGAAGCCGCCCTCCCATGACAGAGACCTGCGCCACCCCCCGCACCGAGAGCAGCCGCGGTCGGAGCTCGAACTCCGCCCAGGATCGCAGCTCGAGCCCGGCGGGGTCCTCCTCGGTGGCGACGAGGGTGACCTGCACGATCTCACCGGTGAGGGAGGCCTCGGGACCCATGGCCGGGACGAGGCCCGGCGGGAGATCGCGGGACACCGTGGTGATCCGCTCTGCGACCCGCTGGCGGGCGGCCTCGATGGGCCCGCCGTCCTCGAAGTCCACGTAGGTGATCGACAGGCCGCTGACGCTCGTGGAACGCACCCGGTCCACGCCCCGGACGCCCAGGAGGGCGCGCTCCACCGGCATGGTCACGAGACGCTCCACCTCCTCCGTCGCGAGCCCGGGCGCCTCGGTGAGCACGGTGACACGGGTGCCCTCGAGGTCCGGGAAGACGTCCACGGGGAGCCGGCCCAGGGCGCCCAGCGCCACGGCGAGGAGCCCGAGGGCGAGCACCACCACCGCCGCCGCGTGACGCACGCAGGCCGAGACGAGGGCGGTCAGCATCAGTGGTCCTCGGCGTGGAAGGAGCCGTCGGCGTGGAAGTGCCCGCCTGCCTGGCTGGCCCCCTGGGCGGCGAGGCCGAGGCGGCCCGCGCCCCGGGCGACCACGCGGTTCCCCGCCTCGATCGGGCTCTCGATGAAGGTCCACTCCGGTCCCTCCTCGAGCACGACGACCGGCACGGCGATCAGCTCCATGGTCCGTTCGGGGTTCTCGACCCACACGACCCGATCGGCGCCGTCACGGCGGAGGGAGGCGCTCGGGACGGCCACTCGAGCGGACCCGAAGGCGCCCGACACGGAGGGGGCCACCCCCGGGGGCCACGGGGCATTGATCCCCTCAAGCGCCGCGGCCACGCGGGCCCGCGCCTCGTCCAGGGCCACGCCAGGGCCGAACTGCGCCTCCACCTCGCTGGCCGAGGCGGTGCTGGAGGAGGCGAGGGCGACCACGCCGGGGACCCCGACGAGGGCCGCCTCGATCGGTTCCGTCAGCAGGGTCTCGGTCTGCTCCGAAGAGGTGGCCTCCGTCCAGACGGCGGCCACCTCGACCCGGGGACCCGGCGCGGGAATGGACACCACGACCGAGAGCCCCGGGCGCGCCCAGGTCGGCGCCTTGGGTCCGGAGAAGAAGGCATAGACCTCGGCGCTGCGCTCCCGGGCGTCGGCGACGAGCCCGGTCCGGAGCACGGCGTCCACCTCGTCACCCTCGATCCCCGCCGGGCGCACCCGGACCGGCGTGCCATCGGTGACGCGGGAGAGATCCGCCTGGAACACCGACGCCTTGACCTGCACGGCGCCGCGCCGGCGCAGGCGGACGACCGGATCGCCCGCCTCGGCCCAGGCGCCGTTCGCGGTCTCGATGGAGAGCACCCGCCCGGCGCGCTGGGCCCGGACCTCGATGCGCTCGATCATCCACCAGCGTCGCCCCTCGCCCTCGGTCCCCACCAGCTCCTCCACCGGGACGCCGGTGAGCGTGGTGGCGCGCGCGAGGAGAGACCGCCGGCGCGCCTCGGCCGAGCCGCGGCTCGCGAGGCGCTCCGCCCGATCCACGGACAGGCGCGCCCCCACCTCCTGCGCTTGCGCGAGGCGAGCCCGGGCGTCCAGGAGAGACGCCTGGGCCTCGACCAGGGCCGCCGCCTGGCCGCCGCCCGCCTCACGGATTGCATCGAGCTGCACGAGCCGGTCCGACCAGCGCCCCTCGAGGGCGGACAGGGCCTCCTCGTGCCTCCGGTGGGCGCGCTCCAGGCCCTCCACCTCGTCGAGCCAGGCCGCGTGCCCCTCGAGCTCGGCCTCCACCGCGGCCAGCTCGGACTGCAGGGAGCGCCAGGCCGGGGCGTCGAGCCGGAACAGGAGCGCGCCGGCCTCGACCTCGCGAAGGGGGCGCGTCATCACCTCGACCCTCCCATCAAGGGGAGCCGCGGCCACCTGCATCGCGCCGAAGGCCGGCTCGAGCGCGCCGGGGAACTCGAGCAGCGGCCCCAGGCCGCGGAGCTCGGCCGCTCGCAGCTCCAGCCCCAGGGCCTCGCGCCCCGCGTCATTCAGGAGCACGGAGCGGGGCGCGCTGGACTCCGCCTCTGCGCCGTGGTCATGGTCGTCCGCCTGCCCCGTGGAGGTCGCCACTTCGCCGCCACAGGACGCCGCGAGCAGCAGGCAGAGGGCCAGGCTGCGCCCCTTGGTTCGGTCCAGGTGCATCATCACTCTTGCTCCACGTTTGTTCCGTACGGCGCCTGCAGCGCCTCGAGTTCCATGCGTGCCACGAGCTCCTCCCCGAGCAGCTGCAGCCGCTCGAGCTCTGCGGCCTGACGCCGCTCCATCGCATCCACCAGGAGGAAGGGGCGGAGGTCGCCCAGGGTCAGGAGCTCGGACAGGATCGACTCCTGCTCGAGCGCCAGCGGGAGGAGGCCCTGCTCGACCGGCGCGCGTCGGCCGCGGGCGGAGCGCATGGCACGGCGCGCGCGCTCCTCGCGCTCGAGTGCGCGCTCGTAGGCGAGCTCGTACGTCTGCGCAGCGACCTCCCGGCGCGCCACGGCCTGGGCCAGGGCGCCGAGCCCGCGGTTCCAAAGGGGGATCGGGACCTGGAGCCCGAAGAGGACCCGCCGCCCGCCGCCCTCCCGGCCCGCGCCGGCGCCGAGGCTCGGCTCCACGAAGCGGGCCCGGTGAGCCTCCTGGACGGCGGCGTCCGCGACCTCGAGCGCCGCGGCGGCGGCGATCAGCTCGGGCAGCTCGCGGCTGACGCTCCCCTCCGGCTCGCCAGAGTCTCCACCGAAGGTGAGGGGGTCCCCACCGAAGGCCAGGGGCTCGAAGGCCACGCGGCCTCGGGCGCGGAGCCCGAGGGAGTGCAGGATCCGGAGCTCCAGGTCCTGCGCCCTTTGGCTCGCCGCCACGGCCCGGCGCTCGGCGTCGAGCCGGGCGAGCCGCAGCAGCCCGCTCTCAACGGTGCCGAGGTTGCCGCTCTCCACGAGGACCTCGATGCGCTCGAGCGGCCCCGCGAGATCCTCGGCCAGCGCCCGGTTGGACCGCTCCTCTGCGAGCGCGAGGGACCAGGCCACCCAGTCGGCCTCGAGTTCCCGCGCCCGCTCGAACACCTGGCTCTCGGCCCGGGCCACCGCGAGGCGTGCCTGGGCGTCCAGCCGGTTCGCCAGCGCCTGCTGCCGACCGGCGATGGCCAGGGGCACCTGGACCAGCACGTCCAGCTCGTCGAGGGCACCGCCCGAGAGGGCATTGGCCAGGTCCACGTTCAGGGTCGGGTCCGGCCACAGGCCGGCGTGCTCCCTCCCGGCGAGGGCAGGGAGCTCCCGGCTGAAGGCGAGCTGGAGCTCGGGGTCGAGCACCGGGAGCAGCTCCCGCGCCACCTCCAGGGAGAGGCCATCGAAGGCGGGGATCCCGACGTGGTTCTCCCTGAGGTCCCGTCGCTCGGCGATGCCGTCCAGGTCCACCGGACGCGGCGGCGGCGCGGCGCAGCACGGGAGCGCAGCCACGAGCAGGAGGAGGGCGGAGGGGCGGAGGCGCAAGGGAAGGGCGGGGTGGTGCCCCGAAGAGTAACGGCGAACGACCGGCCCAGATACGTTGCGGTCGGACCCTCCGGTCACCGCCCCGCCGCGGGCCCGTCAGCGGCCAATTCGCTTCGCCCGAACAAAGTTGGTCAAGATCCGGAACACCGAGGTGTCGAACACCTCGGCGGAGGCCGCAGAGGTCGACTTCCACCACTTCTCCTCCCCCAGCGTCCTCAGCTGGAGGGGCTTGAGGCCCATGTGGTTCACGGCGAACGCCTGGCGGTCGATGGGCTTCTTCAGGCCGGTCGCCGCGCTGAACCCCTGCTCCTCGAAGTGGTTCGCCGTGTCGAGCACGGTCCCGTGCCCCATGCGGAACCAGGCCGCGAGGTCACCGCACCCGTGGCGCGTCGCGGCGCTCGGGCTGTCCAGCAACACCTCCACGCGCTCGGGGTCGAGGACCTCGAGCAGGTGCGCGCCCACGAGGCTGTAGTAGGGCTGCACGCCGCCGTCGAAGACGCCGCGCAGGAAGGGTGAGGCGGCGCCCACCCGCGTGGGGACGGCGAAGACGTTGTCCATCACCTCCTGGGGCCAGGGGAACTTCGCCACCAGGGCGGGGAAGCTCCGCTGCACGGTGTACGTGAGGGACCAGCAGGAGGTGAACAGCGCGCCGCCGGAGCGGACGAACCACTGCACCGCCTCCACGTCGGGGGGGGCGATCTCACCGGTGCAGCCCACGAGCAGCACGGCGCCCGGGTGGAGCCGCGACTGCTGGACCTTGCCCGCCGGCGCGAGCCGGAATTTGATCCCCAGGCGCTTCAGCACCTTCTCGATGTGGTCGCCCCGGCCGGGGATCACGATCACGTCGAGCCCCTGGTAGATGGCGGCCTCGTTCACTCCGTACCCGTAGCGCTTGTCCAGGTCGCGCTGCTCGCGCTTGGTCCTGAAGGTGGCCCGCTTGCCGTTCTTCTCCCACCATGCCGGCCAGTCCGCGGGCTCGATGACCATCCCGCCACGACCGGAGAAGGCCAGCAGCGCGCGGTGCGCGGTCTCCATCACGCAGGAGTGCTCATCGGTCAGCGCAGCGAGCAGCGGTGGCACGCAGTCGGGCCTGGAGAGCTGCGCGAGCCCCTCGGCACCCGCCGCCCGGAGCTGCCATGCCTCCGCTGCGAGGAGCGCCTTCAGCGGCTCGAGCGCCGCCTCCGCGCGGGTCCGCCCCAGGGCGACGGCGGCGGTGGTCGCGAGCGCGGGCCCGGGACCGTCCGCGATGAAGGCGATCAGCGCCTCGACCACCGGGGGCGCGGCCTCTGGTTGACCGAGGGCCACGGCCACCGCCTCGAGGACCCGCTCGCTGGAGCCCGCCTGGAGGAGCTCCACGAGGGCCAGCACCGGGGGCGCCAGGGCGTCGCGGTCGGCCCCCTCCGTGACGTCGACCCTCGCGGCCAGGAGCTCCACGAGCTGGAGCTGGACGCGCGCGTCGAACTCGCCCGCGAGGGTCTCCTCCGCCAGCCCCTCGGCGGCCTCCCCCATGATGTCCATGGCGTGGGCCGCGGCCGCCCGGGTGGGGACGTCCTCGGCGGTGAGCAGCCGCTCGATCCAGGGAGCCGCCCCCTCACCTCCGACGGTGCCGGCGCCGAGCACCCGGGCGAGCCGCGGGCGCGCCTCCGCGGAGGCCGCGATGGGCTCCCCGTCGGCCCGCTCGAAGCAGCCGGCGAGGAAGGCCCGGGCGTCGGCCGGGGACATGGTCCCGAGGGAACCGGCGATCGCGCTCTCGAGGCGGCGCTCGATCACCGCCGCCATCCCCATGGCAGCGAGCGCCGGCCGGAGGGTCACGGCGTCGGCCGGCGTCGGGGCTTCGGCCACGGCGTCGAGGGCCGCGCACACCACGGCGATGTCCGCCGGTTCGTCCAGCCGGTCCATCACGGTCTCCACCAGGGCCTCGGCGCGGATCGCGTCGGCCCCTCGGGCCAGGGACACCATCGCCCGCGCGGCGGCGGGGCGCTCCGCGGGCTCCTTCGACTTCAGTCCCTTCGCGAGGCGCTTGACGTCCTTCGCCGCAGAGCGCTCATCCGCCGCCGGCGGGGCCTCCGAGGCCTCGACGCACTGGGCGAGCGCGGCCGCCGCCACGAAGAAGGTCTTGCCCGAGCACTTCTTCAGGAGCGCCGCCATCGCCGAGCCGTCGGCGCAGCCACCGAGGATCCGCGCCGCCGAGACGCGCGCCTCGGTGAATGGCGACTCCAGCGCCACCTCGACCAGGCCCTTCGTGATCGCCTTGTTCACCGGCCGCCCCTTCAGCCCCTGGATGGCGGCGAGCACGACGAGCAGGTCGTCGTCACCGCGAGCGGCCTTGATGAGCGCACCCTCCGCCTTGGGGGAGGGGTCCGCGGCGAGGTCCAGCGCCGCGACCTGCCGGTCCGTGGGGTCCTTCGCGCGGATGTTCCTCAGCGCGTCCGACTGCGCCGGAGCCCGTGCGGCCTCGACGTGCACGCCGTCGACCGCGACCTCTGCCAGGGCGCGCTCCAGCGTGAGGGACGAGATGGCGCAGAGGCCCGACGCCCCGGCGATGAATGCGACAAACGAGCGCACCCGGGTTCGTGGTCTTCGATTCATCGGCAATTCCCCCCTGGGGGCGCCTGGATCATGCCAGAACGCCGGGGCGCTCGCGGCGCGCGTCGGGGGAACGGGACCGCCTCGCCGCCAAAGGGAGAGCCGCCGCCGGATTCCCCGGGCAATCGTTTGCCTGGACACCCTGTGCCCCTAAAGTCCGGACCCGGCCAGGCACCTTTCGCCTCGACCGGCACGCCCCTGCTCCCGTGATCGCGAGAGCACCCCCGGGGCCCCTCCGTTTTGGAGGTGCAGGATGAGGTGAGAGCGGCTCCCGGCCAGCCCGAGAGGACCAAGCCAGCATGGCTTGGTCCACGCCCACCCCCCAACCGGCTCACCGCCAACTTCCTGTCTCCAAATGACGGCCACGACCCGCCAGGAAGCGGTCCGCTCCATCGCGAGCGACGCATTCCTCGACCTTCGCGAAGACATCTCAGGCCTTGAGGGCCAGTCCCTCTCCGACTCGTTCGGTCGCTACGTCTTCAGTGACGACGTGCAGCGCCAGACCCTCCCCGAGGTGATCTACCAGGCCCTGCGCAAGACCATCGAGACCGGCGCCAAGCTCGACCTCGAGATCGCCGACGAGGTCGCCCGCGCCATGAAGACCTGGGCGGTGGGACACGGTGCGACGCACTACACCCACTGGTTCCAGCCCATGACCGGGCTGACCGCGGAGAAGCACGACTCGTTCCTCAAGCCCACGGGTTCGGGCGGCGCGATGCTCGAGTTCTCGGGTAAGCAGCTCAGCCAGGGCGAGCCCGACGCGTCCAGCTTCCCCTCGGGCGGCCTGCGCGCCACCTTCGAGGCCCGCGGCTACACCGCGTGGGACCCGACCTCCCCGGCGTTTGTCCGCAAGTCCGCCAGCGGCGCGACCCTCTGCATCCCCACGGCGTTCTGCTCGTGGACCGGTGAGGCGCTCGACAAGAAGACGCCCCTGCTCCGCTCCTGCGAGGCCATCTCGCGCTCGGCCGTCCGGCTGCTCCGCGCCATCGGTGAGTCGTCGGTCACCCGCGTCTGCGCCACCACCGGCGTGGAGCAGGAGTACTTCCTGGTCGACCGCCAGTTCTTCCACCTGCGCCCCGACCTCATGGCCACCGGACGCACCCTGTTCGGCGCCATGCCCTACAAGGGCCAGGAGTTCGACGACCACTACTTCGGCTCCATCTCTGGCCGGGTCCTCGACTTCATGCGCGACCTCGAGAAGGAGCTCTGGCTCCTGGGCGTCCCGCTCATGACGCGGCACAACGAGGTCGCCCCCAGCCAGTTCGAGCTCGCGCCCCAGTACTCGGGCGTGTCGGTCTCGATCGACCAGAACATGCTGACCATGAGCGTCCTGAACGACGTGGCCGAGCGCCACGGGCTCGCGGTCCTCATGCACGAGAAGCCGTACGCCAACTTCAATGGCTCCGGCAAGCACATGAACTGGTCCATCGGCGACGACCTGGGCAACAACCTCCTCGAGCCGGGCAGCACGCCCCACGAGAACCTCAAGTTCATGATGACGCTCACGTCCATCGTGCGCGCCGTGGACCTGCACCAGGACCTCCTGCGGGCCTCCATCGCCTCCGCCGGGAACGACCACCGCCTCGGGGCCAACGAGGCGCCGCCGGCCATCATCTCGATCTTCCTCGGCTCGCAGCTGACCGAGGTCATCAACGCGATGATCGAGGGGCGCGCCCCCGCCAACTCTGGCAAGGGGTCCCTGCGCCTCGGGGTCGACGCGCTGCCCGAGCTGCCCCAGGACATCACCGATCGGAACCGGACCTCCCCGTTCGCCTTCACCGGCAACAAGTTCGAGTTCCGCGCCGTGGGCTCCGGTCAGTCCGTGGCGTACCCCGCCGCCTTCGTGAACACGATCGTCGCCGAGTCGATGGACTTCATCTGCGACGAGCTCCAGGCGCGCGGCGGCGCCAACGCGGAGAACATCAACGCCGTCGTCCGCGAGACGCTGACCAAGCACCAGCGCGTGCTCTTCGACGGAGACAACTACTCCGACGAGTGGGTCGCCGAGGCCGAGGAGCGCGGGCTCCTGAACCGGCGCACGACCCCCGAGGCCCTCGCCGCCCTCTCGGACAAGAAGAACTCCGAGCTCTTCGAGCGCTTCGGTGTGCTCACCTCCCACGAGCTCGAATCGCGCGCGAACGTCAGCAACGAGATCTACGCCTCGAAGATCCGGGTGGAGGCGCTGGCCACCATCGACATGGCGCAGACGATGATCCTGCCGGCGGCTTCGGCCTTCCAGTCGCAGCTCTCCGAGACGATCCGCGGTGTGCGCGGGGTGGACGAGTCCATCCCCACGGGCGCCCAGGTTGAGGCGCTCCACTGCACGGCGGCCGGCGCCGTCGCGCTGCAGGACGCGGTGAACGCGCTGAACGAGGCGCTCGCCAAGGTGGACGGTGCGGGTCACGGCGAGGCGGAGCACGCCCACGCCATGCTGACCGAGGTCATCCCCCAGATGGAGAAGGTGCGCGCCGCCGCCGACGGCCTCGAGAAGGTCGTGGACGACGACCTGTGGCCGCTGCCGAAGTACCGCGAGCTGATGTTCATCCGCTGACGCGGGGCGCTCCCCTGCGAGGGGATGCTCGAAGCCGGCGCGCGACCTGGTCGCGCGCCGGCTTCTTGTTGATGGGAAGCCCCGCGAGGGACCGGCAGCGGGCCGGGAGCACGCGTTCGCTCCAAAGGCCGTTCGCTTCAGAGGCTCAGGGCGCACCTTGGGCCCGGGCCGTCGGCGCTCACTGGAGCGCTCACCGGGGCGCTCACGGCGCCCGCCCGGTGGACCCAACCTGTGGGGATGGGGTGGTAGCGAGGGCGGGACTTGAACCCGCGACCCCTGGCTTATGAAGCCAGTGCTCTAACCGACTGAGCTACCTCGCCGCCGTTTGGCCCGGAGAATCTACTGGCAGGGGACGCCATCGGCAAGGGGCGGGCGCGAGACCCGAGGGCCCCCCAGGGGCCCGTTGGAGGCGGGAGGCGAGCCATCTCCCTCAGGCCCGATCACCCCATCCAGGCGGCGCGGATCGCATCGGGGTCCGCATCACCGCAGGGGGTCCCACGGACGCTGGTGTACCCCACGCGGATCGGGGTGGACTCCCCTGACTCGGGGCAGAAGCTGAGGCAGTCATCGATGGGCCGCGAGTAGAGGTGCAGCGAGACGCCGTCCCCGGCCTCGCCGGCGCGGATCTGGTGCAGGGCGATCTCGTCCCGGATGAAGGCCACACCCCCGGCGTCGTACACCTTGACGCGGCCCCGCTTGAGCTGGCCGTCTCGGGCGGAGAAGTGCTCCTCCTCGAGCGCGCCGTCCAGGATCGCCATCCAGCAATTCTGGTCCCCGTGGTCGTGGATCGCCGATGCCTGGCCGGACCTCCAGCAGAGCAGCAGCAGCTCGAAGTCGCGGGAGCGCCAGATCAGGTTCCTCCCGTACGAGGTCTCTCCGAAGATGGCGTAGCGTCGCCACGAGTCCTCCGCTGCGGCATAGGCGCGCAGCAGCGAGGCGACCTGCGCCCCGTCCACGTCCTTCGGCGCGACCCCCTCCAGCTCGGCCTCGAGCTCGACGGTCAGACGGTCCAGGGAGCAGTCCTTGGAACGTGCCGGGCGGGCCATGGCTGGATCCACGTCGTTGTCGGTCCTGGGGTCGAGGTCGGTCATCTTTGGATCGGAGGTCCGGGGAAGGGGTCCCCCTCAGTGTCCGTCACCGACGCGGTCCCGTCCAGCCGGGTCCGCAGATGCCGCGCGGCCCCTTCCCTCTGCGGCCCGCCCGTCCCCCTCCACGGATGGGATTCCCAGGAGGGTCCCGCATCGGGGCGGGGCCCACTCCCGGGCACCCCGCCGGTCACAGGGGCCCTACGGTCCCGGGTCGGTCCGCTCGGTTCCGCCGTGGGCCACGGCGAAGAGCACGCACGGGGGGTCCCCGTCCACCCCATTCGCCGTGGGGGCGTGCTCGCTGCCCTCCGGGTACCTGATGAAGTCTCCCGCCTCCAGGACCCGGCCATCATCGTCGGTGTATCCGCCCGCGAGGACGAGCACGTCCTCGGGCCCCAGGTGTCGGTGCCGGGGGTACCCGCAGCCGGGGTCCATCCGGATCAGCACGGTGCGGGCGGACCCGGCCGACTCGGGGGCGAGGTCCACCCAGGCGATCCCCCCGATCCGGGTCTCTCGCCAGGGCAGGTCGTCCAGGGGACCTGTGAGGGCCAATCCAGGAAGGTGCATGCAGGCAGGATAGCGATCCCCTCGCCCTCCGCGGGCTCCCTGCCGCTTCAGGCCCAGGACCGCTCGACCCGATACAGGAGCCGTGGGAGTCCCCGATCCGATCCGGCCGCGCGCCACCCCTGGCGCCGAGGACACGTTCTCGGCCCTCGCCGACGCGACCCTGAGGCTCGCCACGGCGGCCTGCGTCGGCGGGCAGGGGATGGTCGAGCGCGAGCTCCTGAGGGAGGTTGTCCAGTCCGGCTGGGCCACGGCCGCCGGCATCTGGTCCCAGGAACACCCGGATGCCCCCTGGCGCCAGCTCCGCGGGTACGGCGGCCCGGTCCCCTCCCCCCGGTCCGCCGGAGCCGGGACCACGGCGACGGTCCACGAGCTCGGCCCCCGGCGCTGCCTCGTGGCCGAGGGGGAGCTCATGAATCGGGAGGAGAACCTGGAGGCCATCGACGTTCTGGCCGCTGCGGTGAGCCTCACGTGGCAGGGCGACGACCAGGCGCCGCCTCCTCTGCCGTGGACAGGTCCGAGCTGAATCCGGATTTGGAACGCTCGCCGGGACAAATACTCGGAACTAGCACTCTTCCTAGCTCCAAGATGCGTCCCTGGCGCCGAGAGCCCATCGGGGGCAGCCATCGAGGGTAATTGACCTAGGCCCGCTCTGCCGCTCCACCGAGACGCTCGGCCCCCTCCAGGGGACCGGCAGAATTGGTCGAACCGACTCGTTGGCGAGGCGCGCGGCGTCCGTAGTGTGGAGGAGCGGGAGGTAGTCAACTACCACCCAGCATGGGGGCCACTCGAGAGGTGCGCTGCGTTGCGAGCCGCGGCGTATCCGGGAAGCTCGAGAGGCCCTTCTCTCTCTAGGGTCGGTGATGCTAGCTCACCGACCCTTCTTTTATGCACTGGCTCGGAGTCGCCCTGGGGCGCCCTCTCGGCAGGGATCCGTCCGTCAGCGGAGCCCGGCCCCCGAGGAGAGGTTCAGGGCGGCCGAGGAGGGGGTACCATCCCGTCCGAGTTCCCCACGGCCCCCCCCTCCCCCATGAAGCGCTCGCCGATCGTCACCCTGCTCGCCCTCCTTGCCGCCTGGCTCCTCGCCCCGGCCGCTCCGGCCAAGGCTCCCGCCCCCCAGGATCCGGCCGCAGCCCCTGCGTCCCCTGCGCAGCCGTTCCTCTGGCGCATCGAGCGAGGGGAAGCCAGGGGCTACCTCTACGGGACGATCCACCTCCCGGACGCCCGCGCCCTCAGGGTCCCTGAGCCGGTCCAGAAGGCCCTGGACGCCAGCACCGCCCTCTACGCGGAGATCGAGACCACGCCAGAGGTCGAGCAGCAGGTCCAGATGGCGGCGCTCCTGCCCCCCGGGGGGCGACTGGACCGGATGGTCGGACCCGAGACCTGGGCCCGGGTGGAGGCCCGGATCAAGAAGGCCGGTCTCCCGGCGGCCTACTCCGCTGGCCTGGCCCGAATGAAGCCCTGGGCGGTGGGTGCGACGCTCCCGATGCTCAAGTACCTGCCCGAGATGAGCGCCGGGAGGCCCCCCCTGGACAAGTGGCTCTTCCAGCGAGCCCGCGACGCGGGGAAGAAGGTGGGCGGCCTCGAGGAACCCGCGGAGCAGATCGCCGCCTTCGAGGTCTTCACCGACGCGGAGCATCTCTCCATGCTGACCGACACGCTGGACGAGATGGATCGGTACGAGGCCGATGGGAGGGACCTGATCGAGGAGACGCTCGCCGCCTGGCTCTCTGGCGACGAGGGTCGCCTGCTCGCGCTGATGGACGCCGGATTCGGCACCGACCCCGCGCTGAAGGAGCGCGCCGCGGCCGCCTTCCTGTGGCGGAGGAACCTGCGCATGGCCGGGCGGATCGACGAGCGCATGAGCGCCGACGGCACGACCTTCTTCGCCGTCGGCGCCCTGCACATGCCCGACGCGCCGTCGATCCCTTCCGCGCCGGCGGGCGAGGATAGACAGGCGGCGTCCCAGCGGGTGCAGCCGACGTTCGAGGTCGAGGAGGGCAAGCTCGCCCCCAAGCTCGGGCTCGTCTCGCTGCTCCGCGCCCGGGGCTACACGGTCGAGCCCATCCGCTGAGCCGACTGGACGCCGGGCCACACGGGCCGCCGCAACCCGGCGGCCTCCCGACCGACCGTCAGGGGACGATGCTCCACAGGGAGGAGAGGCTCGAGGCTTCCTCCAGGCGGAGCGTTCCGGTGGCCGCGTCGAAGCACCAGGAGGAGCCCACGCCCTGGCAGTCCTGGCCCAGGGAGATCCCGTTTCGCAGGACGTCCTGCGGAGGACCGGTGAGGCCGTTCAGGAGGATCCGGTCCCCGGTCGAGTCGGCGCTGCCGCAGCGCACGCTGAACGGGGCCTGGCTGGAGAGGCCCAGGTCGGCGAGCTCCAGCTCGATCTCATCCACGTTGCTGGTCCCCAGCAGCCGGACGGAGCTCTGCGCCGTGGAGACGGAGTAGTCCAGGGTGGCGAAGTCGTCCGAGGAGGTCGGCTCGACCCGGAGGTTACCCCAGCGTGCGTTGCGGTCCGCGACCACCTGGCCCACCGGACCCGGGACCGAGAGGCTCTGTAGCTCCAGCCAATCACAGACCTCGGTCTCGTCGATGGTGTCCCAGCAGTGCCCCTGCTGGGCGGCCGGGCAGTTCGACGGGAGCGCGATCAGCTCAAAGGAGGTGGAGATCGACGACATGAAGCTGTCGAGGGCCAGGGACTGGTCCACCAGGTACTGCTCGGAGTCGCCGATGCCATAGTAGGTCCTCACCGGAACCCCGACGAGGTTCGTCGCCATGTGACGACTCCCGAGGACGAGGTTGCCCGACGCATCGAGGTCGATGCTCGAGGCCCGCACGTACTCGAACGGCGAGAAGGAAGGCGAGCCGTTGAAGATCCGACGCATCAGCCCCTGCTGGTCCGGGCTGACGTTGTGGTAGGTATTCCGGAGCGAGATGGTGCCCGTGTGGTTCACGACCGCGGCGAACGCACCGCGCTCAGGATCCCGGTGCCTTGCGGCGTAGCTCAGGGCGGCCCCGCCGCCCATGGAGAAGCCGACCCCGTAGATGCGATCTCGGTCCACGGCGAAGTTCCCGCGCACGTAGTCGATCACCGCCTCGACATGCGTCTGGCTCTGCGCGCTCCCGAAGCTGATCTGGGAGGTCCCCGGCCCTGTCGGCGCGAGGTTCCTCGAGTAAGGCGCGATCAGGATCCAGTCACGGGCCTGGCACTCCTCGATGAAGGAGGTGTTCGCCCAGATGTCGAGGTGCGAAACATTGAACCCGTGGAACGCCACGAGCATCGGCCGCTCCACCCCCACTGGAGTCGGCGGGATGTAGATGGAGAACGGCTCCTCTGCCTGCGTCTCCTCCACGAAGATCGACATGATGAGCACGAGGCCGCCTCTGCCGGGAATCAGGCCGGGAGCCCCCGCCGATGCCGCGGTCATCGAGGAGACGAACGCGGAGATCCCGTTGCCGAGTTGAATGTGCCTCGGACCGTAGGTCGAAGGGCGTGAGGGCGCCGCGGTCACCAGCGACCTCACGGAGAGACCGGGGAATCGCCCCTGTTGCGCGCTGGACGTCCCGGGGGTCGCTGCAACGAGCGCCGCGAGGACGGCGCCGGTGAGGATTCTGAACACGGTGCGGGGGTGTCGCGGAACGACCGAGAGTGGCGAAGCAGGCGGGTTGGTGGGAGAAGGACCGCGCCCTGCGGTGGCGCGCCCTCTGGCATCCTAAATGGTAGATGAGAACCCGAGCCCGCTCGGGCGAGGCCCGGCGGGGAGATTCCCTAAGGTTGGCCGTACCGTCCCGAATCAGGACCCGAGTACCGGGAGAGGACTCGAGAGGCCGCCACCTGTGGACACATGTCGCACGGGCCGCAGAGCAGCAGAATTCAGCGCGCCTTCTTCCGCTCGAGCGTGACCTCGAAGGACCACTCCGCGCGCATGATCGTCACCGTCTCTCGGAAGCGTACGTAGGTGGGATGGTCCACGGCGAGGATCCACTTCCCCCTCGGGATGCCGCCCCGACGAAACCGCCCTTCCGGGTCGCCGACGGCCGGGAACGAGAGCTTCTTGGGCGCATCACTTCGGCCCCCGCGATCCTCACCGAGGCGCAGCAGACGGACCTTGGCCCTCCGAACCCTGATCCCCGCGGCGTCCGTGACGACGACCTCCGCGCTGAGGGTCCGCTGGGTGCTGAGCTCCGGGACCTGCACACTCTGACCGGGCTCCAGCTGATCCACTGGAATGGACACACTCTCGAAACCGGGGGCGGTGGCCACGATCTGGACGCGCCCCGGCCGGATCCCACGGAGCTCGAAGTCCGCGCCGTCCAGGACGGCCACGCCCCCTCGAAGGCCACCGAACGCGAGCCCTGGGACCTCGCCACCGTCGCCGCGGCGGGTCAAGCGACCCGAGATCGTGCCAGGGCTGGGCGCCTCCTCCCGCTCGAGGACGAGGCGCAGCTCGGCCCCGCTGCCCTTGCGGATGGCGACCTCGTCCCCGAGCCGGTGGCCGCCAGCGCGCGCGCGCACGATCCAGTCCGCCACCCCACGCTCCAGCTCCAGCGTGGTCCGACCCCGCCCGTTGCAGCGGGCCGCCCGCAGCATCCGAGCAGCGCCCGCATCGCCCGAGGTCTGCCCCCTGGGCCAGGCCTCGATTCGAGCCCCCGACACGGCGAACCCCAGCTCGTTCTGGACGAGGATCTCCACGGGGGAACAGGCGATCATCTGGAACGTGGGCTCCGCAGCGGGCTCCCCACCGATGAGCGGCCAGGAGGTGTCGAGCGGCAGGTGTCCCTCCGCGCTGAGCCGAATCCGCCGGACCGCGTTGGCCGGGAAGGGCAGCTCGAAGCGGCCACCAGCGTCCTGCAGCGCCTGGTCCCGCGACCACATCGCCCCGGATCCGCCGGCGGCAGCGGTGGAGACCAGGAAGCGAACGGAGGCCTCGATCCCGGGAACCGGCTCGTCGAGGTCGTTCACGACCCGCAGGAGCGCAGGGTCAGGACGCTCGAGGAAGAGCTCCACCCCCTTCCGCTCCTCACCCGGCGCCAGCGCGGTGGAGAGCTTGACGTACGCCATGGCGGATCCGGTCTGGGCGAGCACTCCGATCGGTCGACCGGCCGGGGCCGAGTCGCAACGGAATGACCCGTCCGCAGAGACCTCGGCCACCGCCCCACGCTTCACGCTCTTGCGCCCCAGCAGTCCACCTCCGCCCGCCGCCGGGTCGGGATGGAGGCGGGAGAGCTCGCCGGGCGCGATGATCAGGACCGCCAGGTCCTTCGGGTCGAGGCCCTCCCCCAGCCGGACGCGACCCGAGACAGTCGCCGGCCCGCCCACGGCGAGGTCCCGGGTCCGAGCCGCCTCTCCCTCGGCCACGTGGACCTGGCGAATCACGGGCGGGCCGAAGGCGGGAGCCAGTGAGAGGTCCAGGGGCCCGAGGGGCAGGCCGTCGATCTCGAACCGTCCGTCGTCCCCGGTGACCACGGGCCCGTAGGCGAGCCGCGCGATCTCGCCCCCCAGCCCCGAGATCTTGGGGCGCGCCTGGACCTCGACGCCGGCGAGCGGTCGACGGGTCGTCTTCTCCACCACCCGCCCGCGCAGGAGCTCGCCGCGATCCGCCTCGAAGAGCATGCGCAGCGCCTCACCGGACGCGAGGTCGAAGCCGAGCTGCGAGGAGGGGGGCTGGCCGGGGGCGATCAGGACCGCGCTGAGGGGCCCCGGGCGCACCTCCACGCTTAGCTCCTGGTCCAGCTGCCAGGCCTGCCGGAGGAGCGCCCGGCCGTCCGCCTTGGGGGAACGGTAGAGGACGATGAGCCCCCAGGCGCCCGCTTCGAACCCCTCGCTCGCGAGGGTCAGGGTCGCGCCCCGCCGCATCCGGACCTCGACCACCGCGGACGGGTCGTCCCCGATGTCGACGACCGTCACGCGCTCGAAGCCGGCCGCCTCGATCTCGGCGTCCACGGTCTCCCCTCCGCGCCATCGGAGCTCCCACATCCCCGCCTCGCCGCTCGACAGCTCCGCGCCCCTGGTCAGGCGCTCCTCGCCGTCCCACAGCCGTCCCAGCTCCACGCCCCCCACCGGCGCTCCGTCCTCCACCGTGATCACGCGCAGCAGCGCGAGCCGCTCCGTCAGGGTTGCCGCCGCCTCTGCCCCCTCCTCCACGTCGGCCCGGAGGGCGCTGCGGCTCACCTCGGACGCGGCAGGGCCCACCGGGTCGCCGCCGGAATCTTCGACGCGCCCGCCCACCGCGGGGAGCACCTGCCCTCCCGGCTCGGTCGGGCCCCGGTCGGCGGGGCGTCCCACCTGAGGGTCGACGGGCGCTGCTGGATCGGTGAGCACCGCGAGGGCGACCAGGCCCAGGGCGCATGCCGCGGCGGCGGCCAACAGGACGGGTCGAAGAGGGCGGTGTTTCGGGCGGGGCATCGAGGCACGCCGGGGCGCCCCGGCGGGACCATCGTACCGCCCTCGCGCGGCCAGCAGCCCTCAGTCGTTCCCCAGACCCAGGATCGAGCCGAAGCTGCGGCCATCGAGGGAGAACACCTGAACGCGCTCACCCTCCCGGTCGAGGACACAAGCGCGGCTCCGCCGATCGGACGCGGCGAGGTCGAGGGCCACGGCGCAGGGCTGATCCACGCCGCCCTCGCCAACCTCTCGCTCGTCGCCGGCCACCGTGCGGATGGGGCGCCCCGCCGCGTCAAACAGGTGCAGGCCCGAGCGGTCCCCGCGGGTCACCACGAGGAAGCGCCCCTCCCCGGCGAGCGCCACCGCCTCGGGCTCCCCCAGCTCCTCGGGCACGGGGAAGGCGAAGCGGAAGACGAGGCGTCCGGTCAGCGAGCCCTCGAAGACCTGGACGCGCCGCGCCCCTGCCTCGACCACCGCCAGCTCTCCATCCCGCCAGTCGAGCCCCCGGATCCGCCGGAAGCGCTCCTCTGGATCCCCGAGGGGCGCGATGGAGCGGCCCTTGCCTCCGGAGGGCACCAGCACCTGGAGCGCGTGGCGACGGTCACCTGCGGACGCCACGAGCAGCACCATCTCATCGTCCGCCCCCACCACCCGCAGGTCCACGGGGCGGCCGAGGGCGCCGCGCGCGTCCGCGTCCCCGTCCTCGTCCCCCACCGAGGCCACCTCCACGCCGAAGAGCGTGAAGCAGCGCACCTTGCCGGCCGCCCCATCGGCGATCCAGAGGCGACGGTCCGCGTCCACGTCGATGCCGTCCGCCGAGGACCGACCCGCCCCCTCGTCCCGGAAGCTGAAGCGGGTCTCCAGCGGCCGGCCGTCGAGGTCGTGGGACGAGACCTCGGCCGTGAGCGCCTGCCGGCCGACGAAGAGCACGCCAGCGTGGAGTCTGAGGCTTCCCTGCACGGCGAGACTCTAGCCTCCCACGCTCGGCGACGCCGGACGGAACCTCAGCACCACCACCTCGGCAGGGACGCCGACGCGGAGCGGCGCGCCGATGACGCCGATCCCGCGGCTGACCACCAGGGTCGACGCGCCAACCTCCACGCGCAGGCCGGGGTGCGCGGGTCCGAGGTCCCGGAGGAACGGGAGGTCCACCTGCGTCCCGTGGGAGTGGCCGGCGAGCACCACGTGGGCGCCGCGGGCCGCGAACTGCGGCGCCGCCTGGGGGCCGTGGGAGAGGGCCACGATCAGGTCGGGGCGGCCAGTCACGTCGCCGTCGCACAGTCCGCTGACCGCGCGTTCCACGTCCACCACCTTGCCCTCCTCGGGGTCCTCGATGCCGCAGAACCCGACCCGCGCGCCCCCCACCTCGAGCACCGCGGAGTCGTTCCTGAGGAAGCGCCACCCGGCCGGCTCCATGGCCTCCACGAAGCGCCACTCCTCCCGGTGGAGGTAGTCATGGTTCCCGAAGACGGCGAAGGTCGCCCTGGCGCCGACGAGCTTCCCGAGCTCAGGTTGGAGCGGCCTGACGTTGTGGATGCCGTGCACGACGAAGTCCCCCGTCCAGCAGACCACGTCCGGTGCGAGCTCCGTGAGGACGCCGATCACCCCGCCGAGGTCCCCGGCCCCGAGGAAGGGGCCCGCGTGCAGGTCCGAGAGGTGGGCGATGGAGAACCCGTCGAGGTCCGAGGGCAGGCCGGGGACCTCGATCCACTCCTCGCGCACGTGGAGCCGGGCCCTCGAGAGGTGGCGACGCCGGTACAGGGCGCGGCCCCCGAGGAGGACGGCGGCCCGCTCGATGGCCGCGAAGGCCGCGATCCGGAGTCGGCTGAAGCGGCGCGGGGCGATCACCCGAGGATGCTCCCCCGGCGACCCCCGGGCGTCAACGAACGAGACGCGGTTCCCCGACCGTCAGGGGCCCGGCGCCGTACGGGCTGACCAGCGACGCCTCCCCCGCGTGCAGCGTGATCCGGAGCCCCTCCGGGCTGATCCCGAGGCGCGACTCCCCCTCGGTCTGCTCGAGGAAGCCGTGGGCGGTGAGCACGCGGACCTCGCCCTTCGCGATCGCCGTGCCGCTGATCAGCCGCACACGCGGTGGCATGACGCTCTCCACCAGCGCCCTCGCGCCGGCGTGGAGCTCGAGGCTCCCCGGCCCGAGCCGCAGCGTCCCCGGCGACCCGGCGGTGGTCCCGACGACGTCCCCGGACTCCACCGGGATCGAGGGGCGACCTCCGGTCGCGTCCATGGTCCCAGCCTCGCCGTCGACCTGGACGAACCCGGCGAAGGCCTCGCCCGATCCAGGGACGAACGCGGCCTCGACCCCGAGGGGCTTGGCCGCGCCCCCGCCGAAGTGGACCATGAGGAACACCGCGAAGGCCGGGAGCACGAGGGTCCTCAGGCGGATCCGCGACAGGCGCAGCGGCCTCCGGCCAGCCCCGGCGCCGCTGACCCCCGCGATCTTGGCGGTGAGGTCCGCCACGATCTCGTCGCGGCGCTGATCGAGGTCCTTCTGGGGGGAGGTTTCCATGGGGGCCGCACGGGCGGCACGTGGATCATCGGCCGCCGGCGGCTGGACCTTGACCCCGGGATCCCCTCCCGCCCCCCGGAGCTCAGCCCAGGCGCTGGATGGCCGCCTCGATCCGCGCCCGGGTCCGCTCCAGCCCGAGCAGGGTGATGCAGTCCCCCAGGTCCCGGCCGCCGGCCATCCCGGTGAGGGCGCAGCGCAGGGGCTGGAAGAGCGCGGGGAACTTCAGCTCGCGCTCCTTCACCCAGGCCTTCATCCCCGCCGAGAGCGCCTCGGTGCTGAAGTCGCCGGCGGCGGACCGCTCCTCGAGCCACCCGCTGAACTGGGCGAGGTGCTCGGCCCGGTCCTCGTGCTTGCGTGCGTTCTTCTCGGCCGCCTCCTCGTAGGTGACGTCCGCGTCCGCCTCGAAGAAGGGCCGCACCCGGGCGGGGAGCTCGCTGAAGAGCTCGATCCGCTCCTGCTCGCCCGCGACCAGCTGCTCGAACCACTCCCGGCGCCCCTCGATCTCCGCGGCGGTCGCGTACCCGGCGGCCTCGAGGAACGGCGTGACCTCGCCCACGAGCTCCCCGATGGGCATGCGCCGGATGGTGTCGCCGCTCAGCCAGAGGAACTTCTTGGGGTCGAAGACAGCGCCCGCCTTCTGCACGTCCGTGATGTCGAAGTGCTTGACGAACGTGGCCGTGTCGAAGACCTCGGTCTCGCCGTCCAGCGCCCATCCCTGGAGGCAGAGGAAGTTCACGATGGCCTCCCGGGGGTAGCCCTTGGCGATGTAGTCCCCGAGGGCCGTGTCACCGGTGCGCTTGGAGAGCTTCTTGCGATCCGTCCCGAGCATGAGCGGGAGGTGACCGAAGGCCGGCGCCTCTTCCCCGAGCGCCCCGTAGAGCAGGACCTGCTTGGGCGTGTTGACGAGGTGCTCCTCTCCGCGGAACACATGGCTGATGCGCATGTCGATGTCGTCGCACACCACCACGAAGTTGTAGGTGGCGGCCCCCGTCCGGCGGACCATGATCCAATCGTCCACCTCCCCGTGGTCGAAGCGGACGTCGCCACGGACGAGGTCTCGCACCACGGTCTCCCCCTCGGGGACGCGGAAGCGCAGGACGTGGGGCTCCCCGGCGGCCGCCCGGCGATCGGACTCCTCCCGGCTCAGGCTCCTGCAGCTCTGGTCGTAGCGGGGGGTCTCCTTGCGCGCCTCCTGTGCCGCCCGGAGCTCATCGAGGCGCTCAGGCGTGCAGAAGCACCGGTAGCCGTGCCCGGACTCTAGCACCTGCGCCGCCACCCGCTCGTGTCCCTCGCTCCGCTCGGATTGGCGGTAGGGCTCGTGGGGCCCGCCGATCCCGGGCCCCTCGTCCCAGTCGATCCCGAGCCACCGGAGGCCCTCGAGGATCGCCGCCTCGCTCTCCGCGGTGCTCCTGGTCCGATCCGTGTCCTCCACCCTGAGGATGAACGCCCCGCCGCGCCCGCGGGCGTAGGCCCAGTTGAACAGCGCGGTTCGGCAGAGGCCGAGATGGACGGTGCCCGTGGGGCTGGGGGCGATACGAACTCTGAGATCGGTCACGGCGGCGCGGGGGTGGGAGTCCAAAAGGAGCCGAAGAGGATACGACCGGCGGGGCGAACTCGACAGGACCGGGGCCTACACTCCTCCCATGAGCTCGAGCGCCTCCCTCAGTGACCAAGTCCTCCGCCAGGCCCCCAAGGTCCTCCTCCACGAGCACCTCGACGGCTGCCTCCGCCCCGCGACGGTGCTGGACCTCGCCGCCGAGTGCGGTTACGAGGGCCTCCCCGAGTCCGACCCGGTGCGGCTGGGCCGGTGGTTCTTCGAGGGGGCCGACCGCGGCTCGCTCCCCCAGTACCTCGAGGGCTTCCAGCACACCATCGCCGTGCTGCAGACCGCGAGCGCCCTCGAGCGCGCGGCGTACGAGCTGGCCGAGGACTGCGCCGCCGAGAACTGCGTCTACCTCGAGGTCCGCTTCGCGCCCCACTTCCACACCGTCGGAGGACTGGGCCTCGACGCGGTCATGGGCGCCGTGATCGCCGGACTGAAGCGCGGCCAGGAGGACTTCGGCGTGGAGTCCGGCTTGATCGTCTGCGCCATGCGCAACCAGTCCGCCGAGCTGTCCCTCAAGCTGGCGGAGCTCGCCGTCTCCTGGTTCGGCCGCGGCTGCTGCGGCTTCGACCTCGCCGGAGAGGAGGCCGGGCATCCGCCCAAGCACCACATCGAGGCCTTCCAGCTGATCAAGCGGCGCAACGGCTCCCTGACCATCCACGCCGGGGAGAGCTTCGGCCCCGAGAGCATCTGGCAGGCGCTCCAGTTCTGCGGCGCGCACCGGATCGGGCACGGCACCCACCTGATCGATGACATCGCCATCTACGACGGCAAGGTGATCAAGGTCGGCAGCCTCGCCACCTACGTGCTCGACCACCGCATCCCCATCGAGTGCTGCCTGCAGAGCAACCTGCACACCGGGGCCGTCCGGTCCATCGATGAGCACCCCTTCCCCTACCTCCTGCGCGAGGGCTACCGGGTGACCCTGAACACCGACAACCGGCTGATGAGCCACACCACCATGACCGACGAGTTCCGGGTGGCGGTGGAGCAGTTCGGCTGCACCCTCGACGACCTCGAGCGCGTCACGGTCAACGCCATGAACGCCGCGTTCTTCCCCTACGCCGAGCGCCACCGCATCATCGACGAGCGCATCGCCCCGGCCTACGCGGCCCTGAAGGCGGAGCACGCGGGTTGAGCGGGGGCCAGTACCGGCGCGACCCGTCCGCCTTCCACGGCGCGGTGGAGACCCGCCCCTTCGAGAGCGCGGCGCTGCGGGACAACGCCCTCGGCGACCCCCACGTCCGCGAGGTCCCGGTCTACCTCCCGCCCGCCGCCCTGGACGGCGAGCGGCTGCCCGTGATCTTCTGCCTCGCCGGCTTCACCGGCCGGGGCCAATCCATGCTCGAGACCCACCCGTGGAAGACGGGCGCGGTCCTCGCCTACGACCGGGCGCTCAAGAGCTCCGGGGCGCCAGGGTGCATCCTGGTCATGCCGGACGCCTTCACGCGCCTCGGCGGGAGCCAGTACGTGAACAGCAGCGCCACGGGGCGCTACGCCGATCACGTGGCGGAGGAGCTGGTGTCCTTCGTCGATGGCAGCTATCCCACCCTCGACGGCGCGCGGGGCGTGTGCGGCAAGAGCTCGGGGGGCTTCGGCGCCCTGCACCTCGCCATGCGCTACCCCGGCGTCTTCCGCGCCGCCGCCTCCATCAGCGGCGACTGCGACTTCGAGCTGCCCCTGGGCGCCGAGATGGTGGGCGCCGCGAGGGCCCTGCTCCCCCATGGCGGAGACCCCGCCCCCTGGCTGGAGCAGTTCGCCGAGGGCCACGACCTGGGCGGCGACGGGCACGCGGCGATCAACGTGATCGCCATGTCCGCCTGCTACGCGCCGAACCCTGAGTCGCCCCTGGGCTTCGACCTGCCCTTTGACCCCGAGACCTGCGCGCGACGTGAAGACGTCTGGGAGCGGTTCCTCGCCTTCGACCCGGTGGTGGCTGCGCGCGCATACGCTGACGCGCTCAAGGGGCTCGACCTGCTCTACCTGGAGGCGGGGCTGAAGGACGAGTTCGGCCTCCAGTTCGGGCTGCGCCGGCTCGTCCGGGTCCTGGCCGAGCTGGGCGTCCCCCACGAGCACGTGGAGCACGAGGGCGGGCACTTCGGCCTCGACCGGCGCTACGCCGAGGTCCTGCCCAGGATCGAGCGGGCCCTCAGGGGCCAGTGACGAGCCCGGGGCGCGCTCCCGCGCGCCCCCTCAGGGGTGCTGGACCTCGACGACGGTGCCGATGCCACCGCGCACGTAGAAGTCTCCCTCCACGACCATCTTCTTCGGGGAGATCGCCGCCACGAGGTCGTCCATGATCTTGTTGGTGATCGCCTCGTGGAACGAGCCGACGTCGCGGTAGGACCACAGGTAGAGCTTGAGGCTCTTCAGCTCGACGCAGTGCTCCGCGGGCGTGTAGCGGATGCGGATGGTCGCGAAGTCCGGCTGGCCGGTCTTCGGGCACACGCAGGTGAACTCCGGGCAATCGAACCGGATCTCGTAATCGCGGCCGGGGTTCGGGTTGGGGAACGACTCGAGGGACGTGGAGGGCTGGGTCGACATGGCCGGAAGGATACTAGCGACGGCGACCTCGTGCTCGATCCACGACGACTCCCGCGAGCCTTCGATCCAGGACCCAGATCAGGTCGAGGTCGTGGAAGCACGCCGCGCCGTCCACCGTGAGGCGACCCGTCGCAGCGAAGCGGGCCTCGAGCTCGATGGAGTTCCCGCTCCTCGGATCCACCACCCAGAGCACCCACTCCTCGCTGACCTCGTCCATGGGGGGCGCGAGGTCGGCCCCGTCGAGGTCGAAGGTCCAGTCCTCACCGACGACTCGCGGGACCACGGTCTCGGGGAGCGGCCGCGGCGCCGCCGCGATGACCGCCGCGTCCGGGCGGGCCAGGGTGCCGGGGAACCAGACGGAGAGCACCTCCCCGGAGGCCAACCAGTCCAGGTCTCCGCCGGGATAGAAGATGGCCTCGGAGCGTCCACCGTCTCCCCTGACCCAGACGCCCTCGGCCGTCCCCTCGGCATCCCCGCCGGCGGAGCCGCGCCAGCGGACGAGCGGCGTGGAGAGTTCGACCGGCTCGCTGCTCGTGGCGGCGCGGGCGATCACCCGGACGCTGGAGGCCTCGAACGGGTCAAAGGTGCGTGAAGCCGGGGAGGCGCCCTCGCCCACCCAGCCGAACTCGCCGCGCTCACCGAGCGTGGTCTCGGCCGCCGGCCCGGCGAGCCGGACGGCGGCGCGTGTGGCGCCCGCCTCGCCCTCCGCCTTCGGCAGGAGCAGCGTCACCCCACCCGAGCGGAGGGCCTCGAACTCCGGGGAGCTGGTGGCCACGGCCCAGAAGGACGCGCTCTCCAGCCCGAGGACCCGCACGGGCCGGGAGCCCAGGGGGACGAAGGGCGCGGAGGCGAGGCTCCGATCCTCCTGCTGGCGCAGGGCGTGTACGCCGGCCACCACCCGCGGCGGGTCCAGGACCACCACCGTCCGGGTCCAGCCGTCCTCGCGGGCGGCCTCGAGCACGGAGTCCTGGAGCGCGCCGACCTCGGCCGCCGCCTCCTCGATGGTCTGCCCGCTGCCCGCGGCGAGGAAGGCGTACAGGGCCCCCACGGTCACCGGGAGCACCGTGCGGCGCATCCCGGCGAGGGCCGTGGCGGACGTGCCGAGGCCCACCGCCATGCAGACGCCGAGGAAGGTCGCGCCCTGCAGGTCGCCGAGGCTGGACGGGAGGAATCGCTCCTTCGAGCCCAGGAGCAGCAGAACCGTGAGCGCCACCGCCCAGCCCCCCAGGAAGCGCCCCCAGAGCCTCGGCGCCGCGCGTGCCGCGACGATCCCGGGGTGCAGGGCCACCAGGAGCGCGAGGACCGCGAGCCCGTATCCGATGGCGCCGACCCCGATCGTGTTCACGGGCAGCACGACCACCCCGACCTTCTCCGCCGAGACGGCCAGGAGGCGCAGGACGCCGCCGCCGTCGCCGGCGAGGATCTGCGCCGGGTCGAGGGGCTCGGTGATCTCGGTGGCGATGCTCGGCGGCTGCATGGCCCGCCGCACGAGGAGCTCGGCCAGGAGCGCCGCGCCGTAGCCAGCGGCCACCTGCAACGAGGTCCGTAGCCGGACCTGGAGGGGACGGTGCCGGTGGGCAGCCACAAACTCGAGCCCGAAGCTCAGCGGCAGGAGGATGAGCGCGGTGGGCGACGAGGCTGCAGCGAGGAGCGCGAGGAGGAACGCCACCACCAGGAAACCGACGCGCCGGTGCTGCCGCCCGCGCAGGAGGAACGCCACGGACCACGCGCTGGCCGCGAGCCCGATTGCATCCCCGCGGGCGGGCAGGTGGGCGGCGAGGGGCACGAGCAGCGGGTGAACCAGGAGCAGCGCCCCCGAGGCGATGCCCGCGGCGCGGGCGTGCTCCCTCCCCGTCCAGGGCTCCATGGCGCGCGCCACGGCGCTGCGCACGCCGAAGGCCGCGAGGATCAGCAGGAGCAGTCCCTCCAGGCGCAGGCGGCCCGCGTCACCCGCGGTGTAGATCCCCTCCGCCGCCCGCAGGGAGCGCGAGAACGCCAGGGAGAGCGCCGCCACCGGTCGATGGTCCACCGCCGCGACGCCCCACGGAGCGCCGCTCTCTTCCACCTCGAAGGCCCGCTGGGTGTCCTCGAGGACCGCCGCATCGGAGCCGAGGAAGCCCGCGCCCAGGAGCGGGCGATGGGCCGACCAGGCGAGCGCCAGGCACGCGGCGAAGATCAGGAGTCTCTTCAGGAGAGGCTGCACGGGTGGAAAGGGTAACCTCGCGGGCCCGCAGTCCCAGTGAACCCTCCCGCCGATGCTCGAGATCTTCAAGCCCCTCATCGACGCCGCCTCGGGCGTCGCCCTCGCTGACCCCGAAGCCGCCTGCGCGGAGCTCACCGCCCGCCTGGACCCCGCCTCGCCGGAGGGCCAGCGGCTCAGCGAGGCCCTCGTCGGCCTCCTGGAGGAGGGCAAGGTCGCCGACCGGGGCGCCCCGCCGGTGCGCTACAGCCGCGCCGCCAAGGCCAGCGAGGAGACCGGCGCCTTCTCGATCGACGTGGTGGACATGACCGGCCCTGGCCCCCGCCACCGTCACCCCAACGGCGAGGTCAACTGGTGCGTCGCCCTTGAGGGCTCGCCCACCTTCGACGGGCAGGGGCCCGGCTGGGTGGTCGAGCCTCCCGGCAGTGAACACGTGCCCACGGTCAGCGGAGGACGGATGCTCATCGTCTACCTGCTGCCGGAAGGGGCGATCGAGTTCGCGAGCTGAGCCGGCTCCACCTCGAGGCCCGGGGCCCCGGGGTCAACCGTTCCCGCGGCGGGTCCAGAGGACCTGATCCCCCTCGGCCTTGGGGGTCCGGTATCCGAAGAGCGCGAGCCACCACTCGGTCCTCCGCGAGGCACCCGCGGCGCACCACACGCCGTCCCCGTCGGGCCGCACGGCGCGGACTCCGGGGAGGATCCGCAGGGTGAATTCGAGCCCGAGCCGGCGCACGAGACGCGACGCGCCGAGCCACGCTCCTCCGACCGGCTCGCAGAGGAAGAAGCCCTCCGTGCCGAGCCCCTGGTAGAGGGGCATGAGCATGTAGCCGTCGATGGGCGCCTGGACGACCTCCCCCCGCTGGAGGCCGAGGGCCTGCCCCGAGCGCACCGGGCGGAAGTTGGTCCAGCCCGGCTCCATGACGAACCCGTCCCCCGCCTCGAGCGGGTGGGCGTACACCATGTCGAGCACCGGCGGCACGTCGCCCCGGATGGCCTCGATGCGAGCTCGAGCCTCCTCCGCGCCGCTCTCGCCGGACGGGGTGACGCCCGCGTACCTGAGCGCGGCGCGCAGGGCGTCCGACAGGACGTCCTCCGTCCGCGGATCCACGTGCTGGCCGCCCTCGATCACCACCCCGACCTCGCCCTGCCCCACGATCCACGTCAGCAGCGGTCCCTCGATCCGTTGCTCAAGACCGAGGACCACGGGGAGCCCGATGGCCCGCGCGAGCCGCCGGCAATCGAGCACGTCGGGCACGACGCTGAAGGGCCCACCCGCCGCAGAGGTGGAGTGCAGGTCCAGGAGCAGCACGTTCCGGCCCGCCGCCTCCGCCGCCTCGCGCTCGGCCTGGATGATCCGGTGGAGCTCGCGGAGCTCCGCCTCATCGGGGCCGTCGACCGTGGGGTCCTGGTCCAGGAGCTCCCTGAGGAGCGGCTCCGTCCAGAGCCGGTTGAGGTCCTGGCCGCCGTGGCGCTCACCGCGTTCCAGCGCGCCGAGGTTGCCCGCGAGGGCCACGACGCGCCCGGCCGTTGGCCGCCCCGCGAGCTCGCTGAGGACGCGCCTCGCCGCCCCGACCCCGGCGGGTTCGTTGCCGTGGAGGCCCGCCGTGATGAGCACGAGCGGCCCCGGCTGACCGTCGTCCTTCACCCCAAGCTCCCGCTTCACTCCCCCGGCGAGGGGGGCGCGGTGGGTGCCGCTCTGGGCCGCTTGCCCGGGATCAACGCCGGTGTCGCTCATGCCTTCGGGCCTCTTCGGAAGCCCTGGCTGCCGGACTTGAGGTCCTCGGCGAGGCCCCGTGGGCAGCTCAGCGAGATCGCAGGGTCTCCTCGAGGAGATTGGCAGCGGCGTCGATGAAGTCGTGCTCCGTGACGAGGCCCACCAGGCGGCCATGGTCCACCACCGGGAGGCACCCGATGCGGTGCTCCCGCATCACCTCGATCGCGGCGATCGTCGTGTCCCCTGGTGCGACCGTGACCGGGTCGCCGACCATCACGTCCCGGACCGAGAGCGGCCCGCCGCCATCACTGCTCTCCCTGCTGGTGGAGAGCTTGCGCAGGAGGCCTCGCTGGGTCAGGAGGCCCACGAGGTTGCCCTGGTCGTCCTCGACGGGCACGTAACGGATGTGCTCCCAGTCCATCAGGCTCGCGGCCAGGTCGATCACGTCCTCGGGGTGCAGCGTGAACAGGTCCCGGCTCATGATCTGGCCCACGGTGCGGAAGCTGTGACGCCAGTCCGAGATCTCGTCCAGGTCCGCCAGGGCCCACTTGTGGACCGGCAGCCCCGCGGCTTGCCGCGCATAGGTCGCAGACGCCAGCGCCCGGTGACGCTCATCGAGGGTGCCCCGCGTGCCCATGCGGGCCAGGGAGTCCAGGGCCCACTGGGCCCCCGTCCGCCCGGAGGAGACGCGCTCCTCGATCAGGTCGAGGTAGCGATCCGCCGCCCCGCGCTCGATGCCCTTGAAGGAGAGCCCCTCACGCGCGCGCGGGAGCAGGTCGGAGAGGATCAGGTCGCGCGCGTTGACGCGCTGGCCGCCGAGCCAGCGCAGCTCAGCGGAGAGCCCGTAGCGCGCGGCCGCCATGAAGTTCCCCTTGGCGTCATCGAACTCCATCACCCGGCGGACGTCGTCGAGCTCCTCGCCGTAGGCGATCATCAGCCCGAGGTAGAAGGCCGTGTTGGCGATCTGGTCCTCGACCGTGGGCCCCGCCGGCAGCACGCGGTTCTCGATGCGCAGGTGGGGCTTCCCGTCGGAGATCCCGTAGCAGGGGCGGTTCCAGCGGTAGACCGTCCCGTTGTGCATCCGGAGGGCGTCCAGGGTCGGCACCTCCCCCCGGTCCAAGGCCTCCATGGAGCTCCCGCCCGTGTCGCCCCCGAGCAGGAGCCGGAAGCGCGACACGTCCTCGCGGAAGATGTCGAGCACGCCACCTTCAACCCAGCGATCACCAAAGGTCACCCGCTGTCGAGTGTTCCTCGCGAGCTGCGACGCGTTGCGAATGTCCAGGGTCTGGGCGAAGAGCGCGACCCGCGTCTCGTGCCAGAGGCGGTGCTGGAGGAGGACCGGCGAGTTGACCGCCGCCGCCAGCACCGGCCCGGTGACCAGCTGGGCGAGGTTGTACAGGTTCGCGAACTCCTCGGCGCCCACCTGGAAGTGCACCTGGAAGGAGGTGTTGCAGGCCTCCATCATCACGTTGTCGTGCACCACGCGGAGCTCGTCGAGTCCCTTGATGAGGCTCTCGAAGCGCCCCCCCCGCATGTCGCTCATGACCTGGTTGAGCTGCCGGTATCGGTCGCTCTCGGCCATGTTGTTGAGCGACAGATCCGACTGCGCGAGCGTCGGGAGGATGCCGCAGTTCAACACCTGGCCGCCTTCGGCCTGGGCCGCCCCGCGGGCGCGCCGCATGAGGTCGTCGAGCTCCTCGTGCATGTCCGTCAGGCACGTGGGCGAGAGCACCTGGGGCTGCAGGTTGGCCTCGATGTTGAAGCTGGCCAGCTCCGGGGTGAAGCTCGAGCTCGACTGCCGCAGCCGCTCCAGCATCGCCGACTGGATCGGCATCGGGCGCCAGGCTTCATCGACGAGGAACAGCTCCTGCTCCGCGCCGATGCGCCGGACATCCCGCTCGATCATCCCCTCGTCGATCATCCGCTCGAGGACGCGGATGTCCTCGAGGACGGACTGCATGAAGGTTCGCAGCTCGGTGGCGCCCGACGCGTTCGCCTGGTGGTGGCCCATGACCGGATCTTACCGACGCCTCACTGGAAACCGGGCAGGAGACCGCCGGATGCCCCCAGGGAGGTTGTGGCGGGTGGGGCTCAGCCTGTTGGGACCGGTGCCCCTGGCATGCGATACTGAAGGCATGACGGTTGCCCCCGATCCCGACGCCCCCGGACCCGGAGACGGCGCCCTCGCGGACCTCGAGTCATGGCTCCGGAGCCCGCCCCGGCTCGCCATCCTCCTGGCGATCGCCACGGTCATCGCCACGGCCGCCACGTCCTTCGGCGAGGTGGAGCTCCGCCGGGCCTGGGGAGGCGGCCCGGAGGAACGAGACCTCGTCCTGCGCCAGGGGGTCGTCTGGCTCGCCTGGGCCCTGCTGGTGCTCCCCCTCTCCGCCCTCGCCGGGGCCATCGCCCGCCGTGCCAAGGGGTGGCCGGCGGCCCTGGCGTGCCATGTTCCCATCGCGGCCTTGGTCGCCTCACTCTTCATGGTCCTCGAGAACTCCCTCACGGCGTGGGCCCAGGGGCCCGAGAGGACCGAGCAGTTCCGCGAACGCGTCCTCGGCCAGGACGACCCCCGCTCGACCCGCCGGCGACCGCCCTGGGAGCGACCCGAGCTGCGGGACATGGAGCTGCAGGCCCCCGCGCCCGGGAGGCCGGAGGCCGAGGGTCAGGCGGATCCGCGCCTCGAGGCCGCCGAGCCTCCCACCGAGGGCGCGGTCACGACGGAGCGCACCGCCCGGCCCGATGGCCGGGAGGGCCGGGAGGGCCGGGACCGCGGGGACCCGCGGCGCGGGCGCGGGGACTGGCGACGGCGCACCTGGATGATCGGCTTCGTCACGGGGGACGTCCTGCTCGACTTCCAGCGCCGCTGGACGCTCCGCGTGCCGCGCTATGCCCTGATCTACTTCGCGGTCATCGGGCTCGGGCTCGGCGCGCGCTCCTTCCTCGTGGGCCGGGCCCGCGAGCGGAAGGCCGCGGCGCTCGAGCTCCAGACCTCCCAGCTGGAGTCCGCGCTCACCGCAGCCCAGCTCACCGCCCTCAAGAGCCAGCTCCACCCACACTTCCTCTTCAACGCGCTCCACTCGGTGGGCGGGATGATCCGCACCGAGCGGTCGGCCGAGGCCCTCGGCGCGCTCGCGCGGATCGGCGACCTGCTGAGGACATCGCTCGACGCTGGCCCGGAGCAGTTCGTCCCCCTGGAACGGGAGGTCGAGCTCGCCGAGCGCTACCTCGAGGTCGAGCAGATGCGCCTGGGCGACCGCCTCAAGGTCGACCTGGAGGTGGCCCCCACCCTGACCGCCGCGGAGGTCCCGGCCTTCATCACGCAGCCGCTGGTCGAGAACGCAGTCAAGCACGGGATCGCCACCTCGAGCGAGGGCGGCACGGTCCGCCTCCGGGCCAGCGCCAGCGCCGACGGCACGCGGATGATGATCGATATTGAGGACGACGGCGCAGGCGTGGTCGAGGGGAGCCCCGACGGCGTGGGCCTGCAGAACGTGCGCTCACGCCTCCGCGCGCTCTTCGAGGCGGACGCGAAGCTCGAGGTCGAGCTCCTCGAGGAGGGAGGCACACGCGCCCGGATCACCTTGCCCCTGGACGACCTCGAGCCGCTCCCCGGGGCGGCGGAGGATGAAGCCCCCAGCGACGAGACCGGCGGCGCCGCGCCGCGGGGCCAGGGGGAGCTCAGCTGATGGGTGAGGTCATGCGCGTGCTCTGCGCCGACGACGAGCCCCACGCGCTCGAGTCCCTCCGCCAGCTGATCTCCGCAGACCCTGGACTGGAGCTCGTCGGGAGCTGCAGCAGCGGCGACGAGGCCATCCGCCTCGCCCGTGAGCTCGCCCCCGACCTGCTCGTGCTCGACATCCGGATGCCCGGGGCCTCGGGGCTCGACGTGGTGGCCGCCCTCGACCCCGAGGCCCGCCCGCTCGTGGTCTTCGCCACCGCCTACGACGATCACGCCGTGGAGGCCTTCGAACTCCACGCCGTGGACTACCTGCTCAAGCCCTTCGACGACGCGCGCTTCACCAAGGCGCTGCTCCGCGCCAGGGAGCGCCGCCAGAAGGAGGGGCCCGCGCCCGGGCGCGCCCGGCTCGAGGAGCTCCTCGAGGAGCGCGGAGAGGACCGCCTGGTCATCCACCGCGAGGGTGCGATGGTGATGGTCCCCTTCGAGGACATCCTCTGGGTCGAGGCCGCGGATCAGTACGTCAAGGTCCACGGCGCCGACGGGCGCACCGAGCTCATGCGGGCGTCCATGGGTCACGTGGAGAAGCGGCTGCCGGCCGAGGACTTCCTGCGGGTCCACCGCTCCGCGATCATCCGCCGCCAGGCGGTACGCGCCCTGACCAGCTCGACCTCCGGAACGGGGCGCCTGACCCTTGAGGGCGGGACCACGGTGCCGGTGAGCCGAACCCGCATGGCGCTGGTCCGCAGGACCCTCCGCTGACCGCCTGGCCCGCGGCGGCCGCGCCTTACATCGTCGGAACAGAGCCACGGGTGGGCTGGGGCCCAGCCCCGAGCCCCAGAACGCGGCAGGCCATGACCGCTGGCAACACGCCCACGACTGCCAGCGCCAATCGGCGCCTTGAACGGGTGCGGCAGGAACTCAGGGGGCCGGAATCGGTTCCAATGCGCCGAAGACCCAGGTGGCGCGGCCGACGCGAGCCCGCCCAGCCCCCACACCGCAAGAAGCCAGACCTGCACCATGCTCAACACCTCCGCCCTCACCATCGGCGCCGTGACCCTCGCCGCCACCACCGGCGTTTGGATCGAGGCGACGCTCGCCACGCGCTACTCGACCGAGCGGACCTTCGAGGTCAGCGTGGCGGTCGAGTCCTCCAACGAGACCCTGAGCTCGGAGTTCTACATCGACGGAGAGCCCATGGAGGGCCGCGGCTTCGGTGGCGGAGGCAGCTCGACCTCCATGAGCTACTCCTACACCGACACGGCGAAGGAGGTGAAGGGCGGCGTCCCCACCCAGGTCGAGCGCTCCTTCGACGAGGTGAGCGCGAGCACCGAGCGCGAGGGCCGCGACGGCCCCATGGAGATGGAGGCCGAGAGCAGCTTCGACGGGCTCACCATCCTCATCACCGGTGAGGACGGCGAGTCCGAGGTGGAGATCGTCGACGGCGAGGAGCCCGAGGGCGAGGGCCGCCTCGAGGGCCATCGCCTGTCGCTCCCCCTGGACGCCCTGCTCCCCGAGGACGCCGTGGAGCCCGGCACCAGCTGGGACATCGAGGGAGAGGACCTGATGATCGCCCTCGGGGCCCCCCTCGAGGGCAAGCTCATCGACCGCCCCCAGCGCGGCGGCGAAGGTGGCGGCGAGGGCCGCGGCGGACGCGGCGGCATGCGCGGGGGCGGGGCTCGCTCGGGCCTCGGCGCCATCGCGGGCGGAGAGTGGTCCATCACCGCGACCCTCACCGAGGAGACCGAGGAGTCCGGCGGGCTGGAGTGCGCTGTGATCAACCTCGAGATGGAGGTCGAGGGCACCATGGAGGCCCGACAGCGCGGCGGGCGTGGCGGCCGTGGCGGCCGTGGCGGTCAGCTCTCGAACCCCTCGTCCGAGCTGCTCCCGCAGGAGTCCACCTACTCCGGCGAGTTCGAGGGCACGCTGCTCTGGAGCATCGAGGAGGAGCGCCCCGTGGCGCTTCGCTTCGAGGGGTCCTACCAGGTTGACATGGAGATGGAGCGCGAGACCCAGCGCGGGCTCATGGAGATGAGCCGCTCCACCGAGACCACCCTCGAGATCAACGTCGAGGTCGCCACCGGCAAGGCCGAGAGCGACGGCTGATCCAACTCACGAACAACGAAACGTCTTTACCTCTACAAGCCATGTCCAACAGCACCCCTCTCATCCTCCTGGGTAGCATCCTCGCGGGCGGCGCCAGCGCCGTCGGCGCGACGGTCCTGCTCGCCCCCGCTCCGCAGTCCGAGGCGGTCCAGGCCGCCGCGGGCCCCGAGCTCCTCGCAGCCATCGATGACCTCAAGGCAACGGTCTCGAGCCTCGACGGCCGGCTCGTGAAGCTCGAGAGCACCGAGACCCTCGCCCCGGTCGCGGCTTCCGGTCGGATGGCCGCGAGCCTTGATCGGAGCGAGATCGAAAGCGTCGTTCAGGAGATGCTCGGCTCCGTCGACGGCCCCGCCGCCGTGGCGAGCCCCTCCCTCGAGTCAGCCGTCGCCAACGTGATCGAGATGCGCGAGGAGCGCGAACAGCAGGAGCGAGAGCAGCGGAGGGCCGACGCCGAGGCCAAGCGCCTCGAGGACCGCCTCGCCAAGCTCCAGACCGAGCTCGGCCTCGACCAGACCCAGCTCGACTCCATGCGCGGCATCTTCCAGGACCAGACCGCGAAGGTCGATGAGATGCGCCAGACCATGCGCGAGGCCCGGGACTCGGGGCTCGACATGGGCAGCATGCGTGAGATGTGGACCGGCCTGCGCGACGAGACCAACCAGGCCATCCAGGGCATCCTCTCCCCCAGCCAGTACGAGCAGTACGAGGCCTCCAACTCGAACCAGCGCTGGGGCGGCCGAGGCGGGGACACCGGCGGCCGCGGTGGGCGCGGCGGTCGCGGCGGGAACTGAACCTGCCCCTCCAGCACCCTGTCGCGGGAGGCGGTGGACCCCGGTCCACCGCCTCCCGCGCGTTTATTCCGTGCAACCTGTGGCACCGTTCCACATTCGGCCAGGGAATCGGGTCCACCGGACGCTCTCGACAGGCGAACATCCGGGCGTCCAACAGCACCACGACGCCCCATGACCCAACCGACCTTGCCCCTCCGGCCCCTGCTCGCCGTCCTCTTCGCCCTCCCCCTCGCCCTCGGCGTCGCCCTGAGCGCAGGGGGCGATGACCGAGTGGACCGGTTCGCCCAGCTCCGGGAGGAGCTGCCCTCCCCCTCGAGCTACCGCACCGCATCCGGTGCGCCGGGCCACGAGTACTGGCAGCAGCAGGTGGACTACCGGATCGAGGTCGAGCTGGACGACGAGCGTCAGGCCATCCGTGGCAGCGAGCGGATCACCTACCACAACAACTCCCCCGACGCCTTGACCTACCTGTGGCTGCAGGTGGAGCCCAACTTCTTCGCGCCACAATCCCACGCGGTGGCCACGACCCTGGCCCCCAACCTGGACGCGGGCATGACCTTCGAGGCCACCCGCGCGCTGCTTGAGCGCAGGACCTTCGACGGAGGCGCGAAGATCTCCAACCTCAAGGGCGCAGGCGGCGAGCCCCTCGACTTCGCCCTCGTCGACACGACCATGAGGGTCGACCTGCCGGCCCCCCTCAAGAGCGGCGAGAGCTTCGAGTTCTCCCTGGACTGGGCCTACGCCATCAGCGATCAGCGCAAGTTCGGCGGAAGGTCTGGCTGGGAGTTCTTCGAGGACGACGGCAACTACCTCTACGAGATGGCCCACTGGTTCCCGCGGCTCTGCGCCTACACCGACTACACCGGCTGGCAGAACAAGGAGTTCCTCGGCCGCGGTGAGTTCACGCTCGAGTTCGGGGACTACGTGGTCAGCATCACCGCCCCCGACGACCACGTGGTCGCGTCGACCGGGGTCCTCCAGAACCCGGACGAGGTCCTCCTCCCCGTCTGGCGGGAGCGCCTCGCCCTGGCGGAGACGTCGGAGACGCCCGTCCTGATCGTCACCCGCGACGAGGCGGAGGCCAACGAGAGCACCGCCCCCGAGGGGACGAAGACCTGGACCTTCGCCGCGGAGAACGTGCGCGACTTCGCCTGGGCCTCGTCACGCAAGTTCATCTGGGACGCGAAGCTCCACGAGATCGAGGGCGGCGACCCCGTCTGGGCCATGTCCTACTGGCCCAAGGAGGGCCACGAGCTGTGGGAGCCGTACTCGACCCACTCGGTCATCCACACCCTGAACGCCTACGGCAAGTACACCTTCCCCTACCCGTACCCCGTCGCCATCTCGGTCAACGGCCCCGTCGGCGGCATGGAGTACCCCATGATCTGCTTCAACGGACCCAGGCCCGCGAAGGACGGCACCTACACGGCCAGGTCGAAGTACGGGCTGATCTCCGTGATCATCCACGAGGTGGGTCACAACTGGTTCCCGATGATCGTGAACTCCGACGAGCGCCAGTGGACGTGGATGGACGAGGGCCTGAACACCTACGTCCAGTTCCTCGCCGAGTCCGAGTGGGAGGACGACTACCCGTCCCGGCGCGGCGAGCCCGGGAAGATGACCGGCTACATGACCAGCACGAACCAGGTGCCGATCATGACGAACTCGGAGAGCATCCTGCAGTTCGGGAACAACGCCTACGGCAAGCCCGCGACGGCCCTCAACATCCTGCGCGAGACGATCGTGGGCCGGGAGCTCTTCGACTTCGCCTTCAAGGAGTACTCGCGCCGCTGGATGTTCAAGCGCCCCGAGCCCGCCGACCTCTTCCGCACCCTGGAGGACGCCAGCGGCGTTGACCTGGACTGGTTCTGGCGCGGGTGGTTCTACTCCACCGACCACACCGACCTGGCCCTGATGGGCGTCACCCGTTACCGCATTGACTCCCAGGACCCCGAGGCAGAGAAGGGCCGCCGCCGCGCCGCGCGAGAGGCCGAGCCCACGACCCTCTCCGAAGCGCGCAACCGCGACCTGCCCAAGTACGTGGCGGACTTCCCCGAGCTGGTGGACTTCTACAACACCTACGACGAGCTGGACGTGACCCCCGGTGACGTTCGCAAGTACGAGAAGCTCCTCGAGTCCAGGGACGAGTCCCAGCAGGAGCTCCTCAGGTCCGAGCTGAACTTCTTCGTGATCGAGGTGGCCAACCAGGGCGGCCTCGTGATGCCCGTGATCCTCGACCTCGAGTTCACCGACGGGAGCCACGAGGCCCTGCGGATCCCCGCGGAGATCTGGCGCAGCAACGACCCGACGATCAAGAAGCTGGTGATCAGCGAGAAGGGCCTGGCGCGGGTGCAGCTCGACCCCAACCGCGAGACCGCGGACGCCGACCTCTCCGACAACGTCTGGCCCCCCGAGATGGAGGAGCGGACGATCCGCCTCAACCCAGAGGTCCGGCGCGGCAGTGGGCCCAACCCCATGCGGGACGCCCAGAAGGAGGCCGACAAACTCAAGCGGCGCTCTCCGGGCGGAGGCGCTGACGCCACGGAAGGGGACGGAGGGCGATGATCGTCCCCCAGCCTTCGCTCCTCCCGGGGTAGCCGCCATGCCCGACCCCCTCACGACTTGGGCGCTCAGCATGGCGCTCTACGCGCTGATCCATGTCCCCGTGGTGATCCGGATCCTGATCCGGCCGCACCGGGAGCCGGCTTCGCGCCTCGCGTGGCTGCTCGTGATCCTGCTCCTGCCGGTGCTGGGGGTGGTGGCCTACGTGCTGCTCGGCGAGGTGAACATCGGGCACGCACGGGTCCGAAAGGCGGACGCCGCCGTCGCCCGCCTCGCGCGGATAGCCGGAGGTGCGGGCGGGAGCGGGCAGGCCCTCATGCCCGAGGTCGAGCGCCGACACGGGCACCTCTTCCGCGCCGCCGGCTCGATCAACGGCTTCCAGCCCCATGGGGGGAACACCGCCCGGTTGCTGGAGGACTCCAACGCCTCGATCCTCTCCATGGTCGAGGACATCGACCGCGCCACCGATCACGTCCACCTCCTGTTCTACATCTGGCTCACCGACCAGAACGGCGAGCGCGTTGCCGAGGCCCTCGAGCGCGCCGCCCGCCGCGGCGTCACCTGCCGCGCGATGGTCGACGGCCTCGGCTCCAGGGACATGGTGCGCTCCGGCACCTGGCGGCGTATGGCCGAGGCGGGGGTGAGGCTCGCGGTGGCGCTCCCGATCGGGAACCCGCTCGTCCGCGCGCTCCGCGGTCGGGTGGACCTGAGGAACCACCGCAAGATCGTCGTCATCGACCACCTGGTGACCTACTGCGGGAGTCAGAACTGCGCCGACCCCGAGTTCCGGGTCAAGGCCAAGTACGCGCCGTGGGTGGACGCGGTGATGCGCGTCGAGGGAGCGGTGGCCCGGCAGAACCAGCTCCTCTTCGCGAGCGACTGGCTCGCGCAGGTGGACGACGACATCGCGGAGTTGCTGGAGCGCCCCATGCCCGCCCCCTCGGAGGGGTTCCCGGCCCTCGCGTTTGGCACAGGGCCCACCGTGCGGAACTCCGCCATGCCGGAGATGTTCGTGACGCTCATGCACAGCGCCCGCCGCGAGCTCGTGATCACGACCCCGTACTACGTCCCCACCGACCCCATGCAGGCGGCGCTCTGCGCGAGCGCACGGCGGGGCGTCGCGACCACCATCGTGTTCCCCGCTCGCAATGACTCCTGGATCGTCGGCGCCGCCAGCCGCAGCTACTACGCTGAGCTCCTCGAGGCCGGGGTCAGGATCCAGGAGTACGTCGGCGGGCTGCTCCACACCAAGTCCCTCACCCTGGACGGCGAGGTGACCTTGATCGGCTCCGCCAACGCGGACCGGCGGAGCTTCGAACTCAACTACGAGAACAACATCCTGCTGGTCGACCGCGCGGTCACCTCGCAGATTCGCGCGCGCCAGGACGCGTACATCGCCTCCTCCCGGGAGGTCTCCCTCCAGGAGGTGCGCTCCTGGCCCCTGGGTCGGCGATTGTGGAACAACACCTTCGCCATGCTCGGGCCGGTCCTGTGAACCCGGGTGGTGCCTCGCCCGGGGACACGGCTCGTCCTCGCCGGGCGTCCTCACAGCCCCGTCCGGCTGGGCAAGGCCCCGGAAGGGACTACGGGGGGTGACGGTGGCCTCCTTCCATAATCCCGCAGCCCTCCCGACGCGCGGGGCGGGTTTCCCCCTCCTCCCCGGGTGGCAAACACGGAGAACGGGACCGGGGATGTCGCCTCCGAGAGACCTTCGTTGGGCTCGTTTCGCCCCCTCGCGGCGCCCGATTCCTGCGGTGTGAAAGCCAGCGAAGTCGTCAACATCCCCTGCAGCCTGGACCGCTCCTGGCAACGCGCCATCCGCGCCGAGCTGGACGCCGCCGAGGAAGAGCTCCCCCGTCTCAGCAAGGCCGCCTTCGAGCTGGCGGCGCTGGTGGTGAGCGGAGAGTACGACGTGATCGCGGTGGGAAAGATCCTGGAGAGCGACGAGGAGCTGAGCCGCGACGTCCTCGCCCTCGCCAACTCCTCCCTCTATGCCGCGATCGCCACCGTGGAGTCGGCCAGCGTCGCGGCCCAGCGCATTGGGATGCGGGCGCTCTTCGAGCTCGCGGTCATCAAGGTCGCCAGGACCAAGATCTTCGGTCCGGTCCTCAAGGACATGCTGGGCGGCAAGAAGGCGTGGCTAGTGGCCTGCAACGCGGGCGTGATCTCGCACCGGGTCTCCACCGCCAAGCTCGGGTCCAGCAGAGCCTCCCTGCTGGGCGGGCTCATCCTCTCCTCAGGGCCCCCGCTGGGGTTCCAGCTGGTCCAGCGCGTGGAGGCGAGGCAGGGCAGGCAGCTCTCCGACCGCCTGCGCGGCGAGCTCGTCCGGCGCGTCGGCCCCGTCCTGTGCGTCCTGCTCGCCAGGATCTGGCCGCTCCCGCCCTCGATCCTGTCCGCCGCCAAGTCCATGGCCAACTGGCCCCACGACACCCCGCCTGCGGCGGACGTCCAGGTGGCGGTCTTCTCGGCCTATCTCGGTCGCCTCCTGTCGGCCCCCGGCTTCGAGAACCTGTCCATCCCGGTCAGCTGGCCCGTCGCCAGGGCGCTGAGGGTCGATCGGAGGCAGGTGCAGGAGCTCGCGGACCTGGTGACCTCCGGCAGCGTCACCCTCTTCGCCGCGTGAGCGCGAGGGGCGGCCTCTCCGGCGCCGCCCTAGCGGCCGATGGTGATCGTCTTGGGGACGGTGAACTGGCGGTGGCCGTCCGGGCCACCCAGGTGGCCGAAGCCGGACTGTCGGGCGCCCACCCAGGGGGAGCCGGAGGCGCCGCCGAGGTAGCGGTTCACCCCCACCTGCCCCGCGCGGAGCCGCGCCGCCACCCGGGCCGCCCGAGCCGGATCGGTGGTCCAGACGTTGGCGCCAAGGCCGTAGACGGTGTCATTGGCAAAGCGGACCCCCTGGTCCTCGGAGCCGTCGAAGCGGGTGACCGCGACCACGGGTCCGAAGGTCTCCTCGTGGGTGATCCGGTGCCCCTGATCCACTCCGGTCAGGACGGTCGCGGGATAGAACCAGCCCGCGCCCTCCGGCTGGACGCCGCCGACGCGGAGCTGCGCTCCCTCCTCCACCGCCGCACGCACCTGGGCCTCGACCTTGGCCCGCTGCCCCTCGCTGACGAGCGGCCCCATCTTGACGCCGTCTTCCCGGCCGTCGCCGTGGGTCCACTGCTGGGCGAGCTCGACCACCTTGGCCTCGAACTCGTCCGCGATGGCGTCAGCCACGTAGACCCGCTCCACGGAGCAGCAGACCTGCCCCGTGTTCCGGAGCGAGTGCTCGACCGCGCAGCGCGCCGCGGCCTCGAGGTCGGCGTCCTCGAACACCACCATCGGGTCCTTACCGCCGAGCTCCAGGACCAGGCGCTTCAGGGACCCCGCGGCCGCGTTCATGATGCGCTGGCCGGTGGCCCGGCTGCCCACGAAGCCCACCATGTCCACGTCGGCCTCGACGAGGGCAGCGCCGGTGGCGCCGGCCCCCTGGACCAGCTCCAGGACTCCGGCCGGCAGCTCCGCCTGGAGGAGCTCCGCCAGCCTCGCGCCGGTCAGCGGGGTGTGCTCGCTCGGCTTGAACACCACGGTGTTCCCCGCCACCAATGCGGGGGTGATGATGGAGAGCGGCATCCCCACGGGGAAGTTCCACGGCGTGACCGCGGCCACGACGCCCAGGGGCTCGTGCACCGTCGTCACGTTCTTCGCCTTGTCCCCGTAGGAGATGGGGGCCAGCGCCTCCACGACCTCCTTTGCCTCGGCGCTGACGCCGCCGGCGTATCCCTTCACCTCCCCCACGGCGGACCGCAGGGTCTTGCCCATCTCCCGGGTCACGAGCGCACCCAGGGGCTCCGCGTCCGCAGCGAGCCGCTCCCCGAAGCGCGCCAGGGCCGCCGCGCGGGCCTCGATGCCGAGGTCCGCCCAGGCCGGCTGCGCGGCCCGCGCTCGGTCGACGGCGGCCCGGACCTCCTCCGCGGTGGCGCAGGGGATCTCGGCGATCAGGTCACCGGAGGCGGGGTCGAGGTTGGCGATGGTCGCCGTGGCTTGGGCTGTGGTGCTCATGGTGCACCCATCCTAAGCCCGAAAGCCCGCGACGCCCTCCCCGGCCTCCTTCGAGGCCATCAATCCACGGGGTGAGGCCGACTCCGCCGGCCTCCGCGCTCACTGGATCATGCCCGCGCGCAGCGGCGGCCAGAGCCGCATGCGCACCTTGCCGCGGAGGTACTCGTGCGGCACCTGCCCGAACTCACGGCTGTCGGAGCTCCGGATCCGATTGTCGCCCAGGACGAAGTAGCAGTTGCTCTGCACGACCGTGTCCACGAAGGCGTACGGGTCGTTGGCGGCGGCCTCCACGTAGGGCTCCTCGAGGAGCTCATCGTTGACCCAGACGTGGCCGTCGAAGACCTGAACGTGGTCACCGGGCAGCCCGATCACGCGCTTCACGTAGTCCACCGAAGGGTCCATCGGGTACCGCATGACGACGACGTCGCCACGGTGGACCGAGGTGAAGATGTAGGACACGTGGTCCACCAGGATCCGATCGCGGTCCTGGATGCCCGGCATCATGGAGCCGCCGCGGACCTCGCTGAAGTTGAAGCAGAGCGCCCAGGCCAGGAGCAGCATGAAGGAGCCCTTGGCGGCGACGCCCGCGGCGAGGCTGACCAGCGACGGCCGGCGGCGAGCGGGGAGCGCGGGGAGCGGGCGGTTGACGCGGCGCCTCCCCGACGAATCCGGTCGCGGGGCGAACAGGCTGCTGCGGCGCCCCGGATGCACGGGGCTCGCGCCGCCCTGTCGCACGGCACCGCGGCGGTCCTGGCCGAGGCCAAGATCCGAGCCGTGGTCCATCGACTGATTGCTGCTGGGGGGCTCCACTCCGGCCTCTGATCGGAGGGAGGGCCACCGCGAGTGAAGGCCGACGGCCGTTCCCTGACCGTGGATCCGAGGGCGAGACGGTTCCTGTCCAGGATCCGGACGACGGCGCGGCCCGCGTCGGGAGGCCTCCCGCTGCCGGACACGCGCCGGACTCGTCCCGGAGGAGAATGGATGGCGGCTCGGGATCGAGCCGCTCTCGTCTATCCTGCGCCCATGCCGATCCTCCCCTCGAAGACGCCCGTCCCGACCGGGGACGACCCCCGGTCCCGTCAGATCCGGGAAACGCTTTCCACCTACGCCGCTCCCCCCGCCCCCCTGACCCCCGCCGAGCGGGTCGAGTTCAGGGAGCGCCTCGCTCGGATCCTCTCCGAGGAGAAGGTCGACGCCATGCTCATCGAGCCCGGCGGGACCCTCGAGTACCTCACCGGGGTGGCCCTGGGACGGAGCGAGCGGCTGCTGGCCGCGGCGGTCATGGCGGACGGGTCCTTCGTGTGGGTGACCCCGGCGTTCGAGGCCAGCCGCGTCGCGACGCTCTGCGAGCGCGCCAGCGGCGGCGAGGAGCTCGGCCGGGACGTCCTGCCCTGGGACGAGCACCAGGACTCCTCGAAGGTGCTCGCCGACGCGCTTCGGAGCCGGGGCGCTCGCCGGGTGGTGGCCGACCCCGACGTCCGCGCGCGCTTCACGCTCCCCACCGGGGCGGCCCTGGGCTTCGCCATCGAGGACGGGGCGGCGGTGGCCCGCAAGCTCCGCGGGCCGAAGACGGAGCGCGAGCTCGAGATCCTCCGCTCCGCCCAGGAGCGGACCCAGGATGCGATCCGCGCGGTGTACGCCGTCACCGAGCCCGGGATGAAGTCCTCCGAGGTCGGCGCCCTCGCCCACTTCGCCCAGCAGGAGCTCGGGCTGACCGGCACCTGGGACCTCTCCCTGGCCGGCCCGTCCGGCGCCTTCCCCCACGGCGACGAGGTGGACCGGGAGCTCGAAGAGGGGACCGTCATGCTGCTCGACACCGGCGGCCGGCTCCACGGCTACTGCAGCGATACCACCCGCACCTGGACCGTGGGAGCGCCCCCGTCGGACGAGGTCCAGCGGGTGTGGGACGCGGTCCGCGCCGCGCAGCTCGCGGGCTACGAGATGATGCGGCCCGGCGCCCGTACCGGCGACGCGGACAGGGCCGCCCGCGAGGCGCTCGCGGCGGCGGGCTTCGACGGCGGCTATGCCCACCTCGCCCACCGCCTCGGTCACAGCATCGGGGTCGAGATCCACGAGCCCCCCTACCTGGACGGTGGCTCGGACGTGCCCATGGAGCCCGGGATGTGCTTCACCAACGAGCCCGGCATCTACCAGCCCGGCCGCTTCGGCCTACGCATCGAGGACATCTGCTACATCACCGAGGACGGCGTGGACCACTTCGGTCAATGGCAGGAGGGCCCCGGCGCACCTTGAGCTCCGCCCCACGCGACGCCCCGGGCGCCGGCGTCCTGCGCGCAGCCTTCGCCGTCGCCCGCAAGGAGCTCGGCGAGAGCTTCCGCGACCGGCAGACGCTGCTCTACACGTTCGTACTGCCCCTGTGCATGTACCCGGCGATGTTCTGGATCATGGTCCAGGGCGTCCTCGTCGTGCAGGGGCAGAAGCAGGCCCGGGACGTGACGGTCGGCGTGGTGGCCGCGGCCGAGACGGCCGAGCTCGCCGTCGAGCAGCTGGCCCTCGACGAGGAGGGCCGGGGGCGGATCGAGGTCGTCGCCCTGGACCCGGAGACGCCCCGCGACGCCGACACCATCGCGGAGCTGATCGAGCGGGAGGAGGCCGATGCCCTCCTCTTCCTCCCGGCGGACCGCAGCGAGGATGACCCTGCGGCCCTCTTCTTCGACAGCACCAGCAGCCAATCGGAGACGGCCCGGGGGCGCGTGGTCTCGGCGCTCGAGGGCTGGACCGAGGAGCTCCGCGCCGAGGCCGCCGGTGCCCGCGAGCTCGACCCGGAGGTCCTGGAGCCGATCCTGATCCAGACGCGGAAGATCAACCCCAGCAAGGACGACGGCGCGCTGGTGCTCTCCCTCCTGCTACCGATCCTGCTCGTGGTCATGTGCGTGCTCGGGGCCTTCTTCCCCGCCGTGGACCTCACCGCGGGAGAGAAGGAGCGCCAGACCGCCGAGACCACGCTCCTCCTGCCCATCCCCCGCCTCGGCCTGCACCTCGGCAAGATCTTCGCTGTCTGCGCCACGTCGATGATCGCCGCGACGCTGAACCTGCTGGCCCTGGGCCTCTCCGCCGGCCACCTGCTCGGCCAGCTCGCGGGCCTCGGGGACGGCGCGCCGAAGGTGGAGCTCCCCCTGGGCGCGCTGATCTCCATCGCGCCCCTGGCGGCGCTGTTCGCCTTCTTCGTCAGCGCGGTCCTCACGGGGGTGGCGAGCCTCGCCGCGAGCTTCAAGGAGGGCCAGGCCCTGCTCGGCCCGGTCCAGATGCTCTTCATGCTCCCCGCCATGGCCACCAACCTCCCGGGGATGGAGCTCACCGCCACCACCGCGTGGATCCCGGTGGTCAACGTCTCCCTCGCCTTCCGCGGGCTGCTGGTGGGCTCCGCCAGCGCCGGCCCGCTCCTGCTGTGCGCCTTCTCACTGACGGTCGCCGCCCTGCTCGCGATCTGGTTCTCCGTGCGCCTGCTCTCCAGCGAGGAGGTCTCGCTCTCCAGCGAGACCATCTCCATGACCCGCATCCTCCGAATCCTCCGCCCCCGGTGAGCCCCCCATGACCGATCCCACCAACACCAGCGCGATCCGCGCCGAGGGCCTCGCCAAGACCTTCCATGATCCCCAACGCGGGGTCGTGGAGGCCGTGAAGGGCGTGGACCTCGACTGTCACAAGGGCGAGATCTTCGGGCTGCTCGGGCCCAACGGCGCGGGCAAGACCACCACCCTGCGCATGCTCTCCACCATCCTCGCCCCCACGGCGGGTCGGGCGCTGATCGACGGCGTGGACGTGGCCGAGGACCCCCTGGAGGTCCGCCGCCGGCTGGGCTTCCTCTCGGGGAGCACGGGCCTGTATCCCCGCCTCACCGGCCGGGAGACCCTGCGCTACTTCGGGCGCCTCCACGGGCTGGAGGGGGAGCGCCTCGAGGCCGCGATCGCGCGGGCCTTCGACGCCTTCGACCTCCACGCCTTCGGTGACGGCCGCTGCGAGGCCCTGTCCACCGGCCAGAAGCAGCGGGTCTCCATCGCCCGCGCCGTGCTCCACGACCCGCCGGTGCTCATCCTGGATGAGCCCACCACCGGGCTGGACATCATGGCCTCCAGCGACATGATCCAGTTCATCGAGTCGCGCCGGGAGGCGGGGACCTGCGTGCTCTTCAGCACGCACATCCTCAGCGAGGCGGAGCGGCTCTGCGACCGGATCGGCATCGTCTACGACGGCCGCATGCTGGCCGCCGGCAGCCTCGACGAGCTGCGCGCCATGACCAGCAAGGAGTGGCTCGAGGAGATCTTCCGGGAGCTCGTGCAGCGCGCCGACGCGGGCGAGGGTGCCGCTTGAAGACGTCCCTCGACGTCCTCCGGGTCGAGCTCCTCCAGCTCGCCCGGGACCGGCGCGCCCTCTTCTCGGCGATCGTCCTCCCGGCGCTGCTCTACCCCCTGCTCTTCTGGGGGACGGGCGCGCTCAAGGCGGTCGGCGAGGAGACCATGTCGGAGCGCACGGTGCGGGCCCTCGTGGACCTCTCCTCGATCGACCCCGCGACCGAGGAGGCCTTCCTCGCGGGGCTCGTGGACCAGGGCCCCATCACCCTGACCGAGGTGGACGCCTCCGAGCTCCGCGGCGATGACGAGGACGCCGCCCGCGCGGTCGCGCGGGAGATGCTGCTCGCCACCTCCGGCTCACCGTCCGCCGCAGCGGATGCCGACCAGGGCGAGATCCGAGGGGAAGGACCTCCTCCTGCCGACGAAGAGGGCAGCCCCTTCGACGTGCTGATCGTCGCCACGGCGGACGGCCACTCGCCGGACCTCGTCCGCACCTCCTTCGACCTCTGGTTCGACGTCAAGCGCGACGACGCACGGGAGGCCATGGGCCGCGCGCGGACCGCCCTGCGCGCGCTGGGCGAGGACATGGCGGCCGGACGGCGCGAGCACCTGCTCGGTGGGGACCCCGCCGCAGGGCTCGCCCCCCGGAGCACGGACGTGGCCTCCGAGGCCGACGCCAGCGGCGCGCGCCTCGGGATGTGGCTGCCCTTCGTTGTGCTGCTCGTGCTCATCTCCGGAGGCGCCTACGCGGCGCTCGCGGTCTTCGCCGGGGAGCGCGAGGCGGGCACCCTCGAGACCCTCCTGGTCCAGCCGGTCCCCCACCGCTCGATCGCCATGGGCAAGCTCCTGACGGTCTTCGTCGCGGGCTGCGCGACCCTGGCCATGAACCTGGGGAGCCTCCTCGTCTGCGCGGCCTCGGGGCTGATGGACCTGGAGGGCATGGACGGCGGGGCCAGCGGGATCGCCTACGAGCGACTGGCGTCGCTCGTGGTCGAGCTGCCCGCCGCCCTGCTCCTCTGCGCCGTGCTGTGCCTGGTGTGCGGCGGCGCCCGTACCTTCCGCGAGGGGCAGCTGCTCATCTTCCCGGTGACCCTCCTCGTGGTGATCCCCACGGCGATCGTGCTACGCCCCGAGGTCTCCCTCACGGCCCTCTGGGCCATGGTCCCCTTCTCGGGCTCAGCCCTCGCCCTGCGCGAGGGGCTCGAGGGGGACCTCAAGCTGCCCCTCGCCGCCCTGGTCATGGTCTCCCATCTCGGCTGGACCTGGCTCGCCGTGGCCCGGCTGGGCAGCGTGCTCGACGCGGAGCGGGTGCTCGGCGGCGGCGGCGACCGAGAGAGCGAGGCCCACCTGCTCCAGGCCGGCGGGAGGCACGGCGTCCGCTGGGGCTTCGTGGTCGTCATGAGCGTCTACCTGATCGCCATGAGCGTGCAGCGGCTCGACATGGACGCCGGGCTCTGGTTCACCTTCTGGATGCTGCTGCCCGCGCTCGCCCTGGCCATCGCGTGGACCGCCCCGAGGGACCGGGGTGAGCCGCGCCGCCTCCTGCGGGCCCTCGGGCTGCGCTTGCCCAGGCCGTCCCACGCCCTCGGGGCCCTGCTCCTGGTCCCGGCCCTGGCCAGGGGAGCCCACCGGCTCCTGGAGTGGCAGTCCGAGGTCCTCCCCCTGCCGCCGGGAGCGGCCGAGGGTGGGATCGAGCTGGAGGCGATCATGGGGACCTCGGGCCCCATGTGGCTGTTCTTCTTCTTCGCCCTGTCCCCCGGCATCTTCGAGGAGCTGGTCTTCCGCGGCGCGCTGCTGAGCGCGATGAAGCGCGACTTCACCTGGAAGCGCATCGTCTTCTGGCAGGCCCTCTACTTCGCGCTCGTCCACGCTTCGGTCTACCGACTGCTCCCCACCGGAATCCTGGGGGCCCTCCTGGCGCTGATCGCCCTCCGTTCGCGGAGCGTGCTCCCCGCCATGATCCTGCACATCGGCTACAACGGGCTCCTGGTCCTCGGCACGGCGGACCACCTCAGCTTCACCAGCGAGCCCTGGTTCGACTACGCCCCCTGGGCGGCGATCCCGGGCGTGGCGCTGTTCCTCATCCCGCCCCGCCAGAGCGCCGACGAGCGCGCGCGCTGACCCGGGGGCCTCAGCGCGCCGCCGGCGCCGCGTCGGTGAGCTGGAGGAGCCGCAGCTCGGCGGCCTGCACCCCGTCCTCCACCGTCCAGATCGCGTGGAGCGTCCCGGGCTGGGCAGGGTGCGCGGCGAGGCTCAATCGGCCGCTCCGTCGACCCGGGTCCACGCCGGCGATCTCCACCGGCGGTCCCACGCCCTGACCCGAGGACACGACCCGGGCGGTCCATCGCGCCGGCGCTCCCTCCGGCGCGGCGAGGTAGGTCACCACGAAGGCGCCCGACCCCGCAGGTGCGATGTCCACGCGACCGAGAGTCTGCCCCGCCGAGACCTCCACGGGACGCGAGTAGCGCACCCCACCATCCGTGGAGAACGCCACCAGCACACGGGGCGCTCCCCCAGCCGCACCCTCGGTGTACCAGGCGCAGGCCACGGTCGTCCCCTCCGCGGCGACGGCGGGGCCGTTGACCGGACAGCCCGCGATGCGCCACAGGTCCTGATAGACCGGGCGCGGTTCGCTCCAGCTGCCGTCCGGGGCCCGGCGGACCGTCCAGATGTCCCGGACCTCCTCCTCGGTCCGGTTGCGATAGACCACCACGGACGAACCGTCGGCGAGGGCCACCGCGTCGGTGGGACAGCAGTCACAGACGAGGTCGTCGAGCAGGCGCTCCGGGCCGAGGGCGCCGCCCGCGTCCAGGGTCCGCGCGCGCAGCTGCATCCCGCCTGCGCCGTGGCCGGAGCCATGGTCAGCCTCCCCGCCCGCGCGGCCGTCGAGCCACACGCAGAGCGCGCCGCCGGTGGGCAGCGGGAGCAAGGAGACGAAACCGTGCTCCACCGGCTGCCGGTCCTCGTGGAGCCAGCCAAGGTCGCGACCGGGCGGCCCGTCCTCCTCGAGGGTCAGCCGGACGCCGTAGGCGTAGGTGGAATCACCGAGCCGCTCGAGCGTCGCGGCGAGGAGGGCCCCGGAGCTCAGGCGCGCGGCCCTGGGGACGTCCGCCCAGTTGACGAAGTAGCGCCGCGCCTCGGGGTCTTCCTCGGTCGACTCCATGGTGACCGTCCGCTCGGACGGGGACGAGGGATCCCGGTCGCCGATGAGCACGAGCCTGAAGGTGTTGTCGCCACTCCGGGCCGCGCGCGCCGTGGTCACCGCAGGGGGCACCCCGGAGCCGGCCTCCCCGTCGGGCCCCCCGCCGCCCTCGACGAACACGGGGAAGCGCGCGCTGGTCGGGCTCGCGAACGGCACCAGCTCCACCTCGAGCCGAGCGCGGGCGGTCTCGCTCGCCGCCCCCGAGGCGCCTGCCCCGAGGAGGATCGCCGCCACCCCCGCGAAGCCGACGCCGGTTCCGAGGACCGAGAGCCACCCGACCCGCTGCCCGATCCACAGGCAGAGCGGCAGGGTGAAGAGCGGCGTCGAGCTGAACAGGACCGCCGCGAGTCCACCCGGAAGCTCGCGCATGGCGTAGTGGTACGGCAAGAGGCCGAGCACCGCGCTGCCGACTCCGATGAGCGAGGCCTTACCCCAGACCGAGGACGGCCCCGGGGCGACGAGCATGGGCTCCACGAGTCGGCGGAGCTCCCGGACCGGAGTGCTGGTCCGGCCCAGCCCGGAGAGGAGCGCGATGGGGAGCGCGCCGCAGGCCCCCCCGAGGAGCCGCACGAAGCCGCCGGTGAAGACGTCGACCTCATCGAAGCGCCCGCGACCCAGGGGGACCGCGGTGCCGATGGCCGTCGCAGCGCCCACCGCGAGGAGCACGCCGAGGACCCGCTTACCCCGCGGGTTGAGGTGGCCCTCCCCATCGCTCGCCCCGGCCCGGTCGAGGGTCACCAGCAGCACCCCCGCGAGGACGAGCGTCATGAAGCCCGCGAGGCGTATGTCGAGTTCGTCCCCGGCGAGCGGTACCGCGAGCAGCGTCGCGATCGGGACGTTGAGCAGCATCACCGTCGCCGCGGTCTGCACGCCGCAGCGTCGGAATGCCGCGAAGTAGAGGGTGTCCGAGACGGCGAAGCCGAGCAGCCCCGACCCGAAGAGCCAGAGCCACGCGTCCCCCACGGGCCAGCGGCCGCCCCCGGCGAGCGCGAGGACCAGAAAGCAACTCGCCGCCACCCCGTTCTTGAACAGGTTGGCGGCAGCGGGGCTGACGTCGCCGCGTGCGAGGACGCGGCTGATGGAGATCGATGCGACCGCCCAGCTGGCGGCAGCGGCGAGGGCGCAGGTGAGCGCAGCTGTGGACACGCTCGTCGGCGCCTCGATCAGCTCTTGGCTTCTTCTTCGCCCTTCTCCGCCTTGGAGAGGACGACACCCTTGCGGGCGTCCTTGCGGGCGAGCAGGTACTTGCCCGACCCCATGCCGATCTTGCGGACACGACGGCGACCACGGGTGGGTCCGCCTGCTTTGAACTGTGACTTGGCCATAGCTTTGAACCGCCGCCCCGGGGCATCCGGGGCGAACGCGGCCAAAGAGAGTAGGAAGGGGACCGCCCCGTGTCGAGAGCCCTCGGGCTGGAAGATCCCAGGCCGTAGACTGCGGGCATGACCGGCCGGCGCATCTTCATCGGGGACCTCCAGGGGTGCAGGGAGGAGTTCGAGGCCCTGCTCTCCAGGGTGGCCTACGACCCCGCAGGGGACACCCTCCACCCCGTTGGAGACCTCGTGAACCGGGGTCCGGACTCCGTGGGGTGCGTCCGACTGTGCCGGGACCTGGGGGCGGAGCCGGTCCTGGGTAACCATGACGTCCACATGCTCCGGCAGTGGCACGACCCCTCCTGGAGGGGCCGCCGGACCACCCTGGAGGCGCTCCTCGCCGCCCCGGACGGCGAGGAGTTGCTGGCCTGGCTGGAACGGCAACCCCTGGTTCGTGGCTGGGAGGACGTGGTCTGCCTCCACGCCGGGGTCCACCCGGCCTGGGGGGATCCGGTGGAATGGCTCTCGGGCCGCGACCTGCTCGACGCCGGGGACGCCGACGTGGAGTTCGCCCTCCGCGCCCGCCACTGCGACGCCACGGGGGCCCAACCGGAGAGCGACTGGCCGCCCCCCGGGGACCCGTTCCTCCCCTGGGACCACTTCTGGCGCGAGAGGGCCGGTGAGCCCCGCACCGTGGTCTTTGGCCACTGGGCCCGGCGCGGGCTGGTCGAGCTCGAGCGCACCCGGGGGCTGGACACGGGCTGTGTCTACGGCGGGGAGCTCACGGCCTGGATCCCCGAGGAGGACCGCCTCGTGAGCGTGACCGCGCGGAAGCGGTGGCACGGCGGGTCATGAGCTCGACGGCAGGGCGAGGCGGCAGGCACTACGAGGACCTCGACTGGTACGAGGCGCCAGAGGCCTACGACGCCATCTACGACGTGGACAGCGCGCGGGAGGCGGACTTCCTCGAGGCCGTGCACCGGGAGCACGCGACCCCTGGACGGGGGCGGCGGGTCCTGGAGCCCGCCTGCGGCTCCGGACGGCTGCTCGCCGCCATGGCGGAGAGGGGCTGGAGGGTGCGCGGCTTCGACCGCGGCCCCGCGATGGTGCGGTTCAGCCGGGAGCGGCTGCGGGCGGAGGGCCTCCAGGGGACCGTCGTCCACGGTGACATGGCGACCTTCGAGACGCCAGGCCGGTTCGACCTCGCCCACTGCCTCGTGAGCACGTTCAAGTACCTGCTCACCGAACGCCAGGCCCGCGCGCACCTCCGCGCGGTGGCGCGGGCGCTGCGGCCCGGAGGCGTCTACGCCCTCGGCTTCCACCTCTCCCGCTACGGCGCCTCCCGCAAGGCCCACGAGCGGTGGACCGTCGAACGGGCGGGGACCACCGTGGACTGCACCGTCACGACCTGGCCCCCTGACCGCGCCCGTCGGCGGGAGCGCGTCGAGGCCCGCATGCGAGTGGTCGAGGGTGGCAAGGAGCGGCGCTCACGAACCGCCTGGGAGTTCCGCACCTATGACGCACAGCAGGTCCAGTCACTGCTCCGCGGGGTCCCCGAGCTCGAACACGCGGCCACCTACGACTTCCACTACGAGATCGACGAGCCTCAGGTCCTGAGCGACCGCCAGTTCGACACCCTCCTCGTCCTACGACGGCGTCCCTGATCGAATCCCCGTCCTCCGGTGATGCCCACGGGGCTCAGCTGGGATCGGGTCCTCGCCACCTCCCCCCGTCACCGAGGTCCGGGGATGGAGACGGCCGCCACGGGTCCCGGTACGCCAGTGAGATCGGCGAGGTACCGAACCGAGCCCGGTCAAGATTTGTCCCGCCAGGGGCGCCCCATGAAGGGACGGATTGAGAAACTTCGATATGCCGTCGCCCCGCTTCTTCCAGGTCACCTTCCCCGGGGTCCTCCTCTCGATCGCCGCCTCCTGCACGGGCGATGCACCCCCGGAGGCCTCGATCCGCCCGCTGGGATTCGGGCGCATCACTTTCGATGAGCTTCCGGCCCCCGTCGACGAGGCGGAGATCCTGGTGAGCCTCGGATGCGACGACCCCCCTCTCCCCTGGAAGGGGGTGGCCCGAGGTGGCGTGGAGCTCGGAGAGGTCCCTGCGCCGTCCCCGGGCTCGTCGCCGCTCAAGGGAATGGCCCTGACCGGGTGGAAGGAGACGAAGGCGATCGAGGGCCCGATCCCGCCGGCGAGCGCGGGGTTCAACGAGATCGTCGTGGAGGCCGCCGCGTCCGACGGGCCCCACGAGAAGGTCCAGCTGGTCCTCCTGAGGGACGGGCAGGCCGTCTACCGATCGCCGAGCGCCTCGCTCAGGGCCGACGGCGCCCTCGATCTGCTCGCGTTCCCGATCCCAGGCCAGCGGGCTCGCACCACCAGGGCCGACCAGTTTCGGGTCGAGTTCGCCGGGAACTGCACCACGGACATCGTTCACCGCGTCTCGTTCGTGCGGCAGCCCCTCTCTCGCTTCCTCGTGAAGGACGAGCCCTTCGGCTCGACGAGGCTGGCCGGGGACCTGCTCCGACGATCCGTGAGCGTCACGTCGTCGGGCCCGCGCACGGCGGCCATCGTCCTCCGGGACGGCGAGACCTTGGACCTCCACCTGGCGGGCGACCCGGACTTCCACCCGAGGGGTGAGGCCTACCTGTTCGAGGTCACGGTCACCGGGAGCGGACCGCCGGTCCGCCGCTCCGTGTCCGTGGAGCGGGACGAGTGGGCCGCGGTCTCCTTCCGTGCCTCGGAGGTCGGCGCCGGGCCCGCTCGACTCCGCGTCTCCATTGGGCCCGAGGAGGGCGAGGGCAGCGCCGTGGGTTTCATCGGCGAGGCGAGCATTCGCCGCCAGGGTCTGGCGGGCCCGACCGTGGTGCTCATCACCTCGGACACCCACAGGGCCGACCACGTCGGGGTCTTCAATCCCGCCTCCCCCGTGGCCACGCCCCACCTCGACGCGCTCGCCGCGAGAGGCGTCGCCTTCGGTGACTGCCTCTCCTCGACGAACATCACCAAGCCAGCGCACATGGCGCTGATGACTGGCCTTCATCCGCTGGACATCGGCATCCTCTCCAATCGATCACGGCTGGCGGCCACCGCCGACACCCTCGCGGAGCGCTTCGCCGCCGCGGGCTACCAGACGTTCGCGGTGACCAGCGCGTTCCTCCTGCTGGACCAACACAGCGGCCTGGGACAGGGCTTCGACCGCATGGAAGGGCCGTTGCGGCTCCAGCGCGACGGCGAGGTCTCCATCTCCCGGATGGTGGACTGGATCGATGGCGCGGACGGTGCGCCGGTCTTCGCGTGGCTTCATCTCTTCGACGCCCACGAGCCCTACGGCCCGCCGGAGCCCTACGACCGAAGGTACTACGAGGGCGACGAGCCGTTCGGTGAGCAGCCGCTGGGCCTGGACCAGCGGTTGATCCCCCACTGGCTGGAGGGCCTCCAGGACCTCGACTACCCCTACGCCCAGTACCGCGCCGAGGTGGACTACCTCGACGGCGCCCTCGCCGAGCTGCTCGACCACCCGCGGGTGAGGAACGGGACCGTGGCCTTCACCGCGGACCACGGGGAGTCCTTCGGGGAGCACGGCATCTGGTGGGGTCATGCGGGCCTCTACCCTGGCACCACCCGGGTCCCCCTGATCATGAGCTGGCCGGGGAGCCCGCAGGGGCTCCTCCTCGATGCCCCTGTGCAGCACCGGGACGTCGCCCATACGCTGCTGACCCTGAGCGACGTCGGGGCCGACAGCTTCCCGGGTCGCGACCTCCGGCAGGCCATCGCGGATGAGCAGGTCGAGGAGCCCCGCTTCATGATCGGGGGCCACGGCTTCTCCGCGGCGGTCCGGTCCGGTGACTGGCTCTTCACCATGGACCTGCGGCGCCATCACGAGGCGACGAGGGAGAAAGCCAGGTCCACGGGACAGTCCGAGCTCTTCAACCTCTCCATGGATCCGAGGTGCGAGGAGGACCTCCTGCTCGAGGAGATCGACCGCGCCGTCGCCATGCGGAAGGCTCTGCTGAACTGGATCCAATCCGCTCCGCCGGAGGGCCTCCGTGAGGACCAGCGCAGGAGCCCCGAGGATGAGTCCATGCTGGCTGCCCTCGGCTATGCGGACCACTCCGCCTCGAGGTCCAGCCGGGTATGGGATCCGGAGCGATGGGACGGCCTATCCACATGGGAAGAGAGCCCTTGGCGCCTCTTCTTCGAGGACGAGGCGTTCCGCGAGCGGTACCTGGCCGTGCGCAAGAACAGGAAGCGGTGAGGCCAACAAGGGTGGGCGCCGCGCCCGGCCTCGCGCCACTCTCCTGACCTGAGTGCCGAGGACGCACGTCCCGTGCCCGTGGGCTCTCGCAGGGGACGCTCCGACCCTCGAGTCACTGCCGAAGCGGCGCTCGCGGCCAATCCGGCAGGCCAAAATGCCATCCTGGCACCCCGAGCCGCGCCCCTCGGAGAGCCCCGGGCAAGATCCCCCATGAGGCCTCAGCCCCTTTCCAGAAAGCGACTTGGGACCGGTGCCCCCCCTGGTCTCTGCCGCACCTGGCCCCGGACTTGTTCCTCGGAAGGCCCACGCGCACCGGCCACGGAGCGCAACGAGATACCCGAGACCAAGAGGACGCATCATGGTTCTGTTCGATCACGACCCCTTCCAGATCTTCCAACGAGCCCTCCGGCACGACGCCCCTGGCTCCGCGAACGCGAGGCACGGCCGCGCCTTGACCCGGCGCTCCACCGAGGCTCCGGCCGCCGGCGCGGTGAACGTCAGCTCCGGGGATGAGGGCACCGAGCTGACGATGCTCGTGCCCGGCTTTGGCCCCGCGCACATCGACGTGAGCGTCGAGCGGGCCGCCCTGCGGATCCGCGGTGAGCGAGACGGGCGCCGCTTCGAGCGCTCCTTCCGGCTGCCACACGCCGTCCACATGGAGGACGCCAAGGCCCAGGTGGAGCACGGCGTGCTCACGCTGACCCTGCCGCGCAGCGATGCCGAGCGGCGCCAGCAAGTGCCTGTCCTCGGAGGGGCCGCCGCCCTGGACGGGCCGGCCGAGATCGGGGAGGACCCCGGGAGCACGGCCTGATCCAGGCCCATCACCTCGCGATGAACCAACCCGACCACCACCAGGAGACACCGACCATGACCGGGAACACCTCACGACAGGAAGCACCGACCACCCAGGCCCAAGCGCCCCGCGCCCGGCGGACACCACGCTGGGCCGCCCGGCCCTCGGACGACGGTCTCGCCCTGACCTTCGACCTCCCCGGGGCGAGCCGCGGCGAACTCGAGCTCGCGATCGAGGAGGGGGAGCTGCACCTGCTGGCTCGGACGACCCTCGCGGGTCCGGCGCAGGCGGCCTCGGCCCGGCTCGAGTTCGAGCCCTTCGACTTCGAGGGGCGCTGGGCGCTCCCCGAAGACGTCGACGCCGACGCCGCGGAGGCTCGCCTCGAGGACGGGCAGCTCACGGTGACGATCCCCCGCCGGGGACCCCAGCGCCGCGCCATCGAGGTCCGCTGACGCCCGCGACCGAAGCGGCGACCGGGGCGCGGGGCGGCCGGCTCCAGGTTCACCCCTGGCGCCGGACCGCGCCCCGGGGTGCGTCGAATCAGAGGTCGGCGGTCACGAGCTGACACTCGATCCCGCCGTTGAGGATCCGGTGCCGCTCCGCGCGGGAGATCCGGAGGAGCCCCGCCAGGCGGGACGACCCCGTGAGCAGGGCCACCCGGTAGCCCTCGAGCGCCTTGAGCTGGGTCCCGAAGTCGCCGTGGAGCTCCTCCACCCGGTCCCCCACCCGCTCGCCGTAGGGGAGGTTGCTCACCACGGTGCCGTTCCATCCCGCGCGGGGCGCGAAGCTGCGGGCGTCGGCCACCTCCAGGAGGGCGAGGTCACCGAAGCCCAGGCCGTCGAGGTGGGCTTGGGTCTCCTCCAGCCGATCCGCGACGATGTCGTGACCCACGAGCCGGAGCTTGCGGGGGATCTTCACCGCTGCCTTCGCCTCGTCGCGGGCCCGCTGCCACCCCGCCGCGTCGTGGCCGCGCCAGGTCTCGAACCCGAAGCGCTCGCGGGAGAGCCCCGGGGCCATGCCGGCCGCGATCATGGCCCCCTCCACCAGGAGCGTGCCCGTCCCGCAGAACGGGTCGATCAGCGGCGCCCGCCGGTCCCACCCGGAGTGCAGCACGCAGGCCGCCGCCAGGGTCTCGGCCAGGGGCGCGCGTCCCTGGGACCGGCGCCACCCCCGACGATGCAGGGACGCCCCGGAGGTGTCCACCGAGAGGGTCGCCCGGTCCCGGAAGAGGTGCAGGTGCACACGCACGTCCGCGTCCTCGCGGTCCACCGTGGGGCGCGTGCCGTCGGCGGCCCGCACCTGGTCCACGATGGTGTCCTTCACGCGCTGCTGGAGATAACGGCTGTGATCCAGGGCCGACTCCCGGGTCTGGGCGTCCACCCACAGGGTCCCGCCCGGCTGGACGAAGGCGGACCAGTCCACCGCTCCGACGCCCTCGTCGAGGGCCGACTCGCTCACCGCGTCGAAGCGGGACTCCCGCCGCAGCACCCGCACGGCGGTGCGGAGCCACAGGTTGGCGCGCCAGGCGTCGCGCATGGTCCCCTCGAAGCGGACGCCCCCCACCTGGCGCTCCGACCGAGCGAGGCCGAGGTCGCGGACCTCCCGATGGAGCAGCGGCTCGACGCCAGGGGCGCAGGTGGCGAAGTAGGTGTAGCGTTGACCTGACATCTCCAGGGGCGGGGTGGCTCCGGGGAACCCTGAGGATTCAGGGAGGGCGCGGAGCCCGGATTCAGGCGCCGTCGTGGGCGGAGGACCCTACTCCCCCGGGCGCCCTGGCGGAAGGCGCGCAGGACGATCCACGGCCCTCTCCCTCGGATCTCGCGACCGGGGCGCCGAGGGGCCCCTCAGGCGGACATCGTGTAGACGCCCGCCGTCCCGAAGGCGCGGCGCCACAGGTCCGTCTGCAGGAGTTCGTCGGGGTCAAGCTCGGCCTTCAGCGCCCGGAACGCCGCGAGCTTGTCGCGGTCGTACATGGCCTCCACCGCCCGGGGCCCGAGGACCGAGTCCTTGGCGAAGTAGAAGCGTCCTCCGCGCTCCAGAACCACCCGGGTGAGCTCGTCGCACATGGACGACAGGTCATGTCTCCGTTCGTCGGAGACCTTGAAGTCCATGGCCATGGACCACCCGTCGAGCCCGTGGGTCAGGAGGAAGGGGTCCGGGCGGTGTCGCTTGAGCACGCCGAGGTAGGACACCATCCCGCGCTGCTGCTGGCGGCGGAGGATCTCCTTGAAGCCGTCGTGAGCGCTGTCGGCGGGGAGGAAGACCTGGTACTGGATGAGGCCCGTCCCCGGCCGGCGCCCGTAGGCGAACTTCCAGTTGGGCACGAAGTCGAGCAGGAAGTTGAACGCCGCGTGGGACTGGCGATACCAGCCCTTCCGCTGCTCGAGCTTTCCCATCTGGTGCTTGGTGAAGTTCAGGAGGCGCATGCCCGGCTCGTTCGCGAGCAGGCGGAGGATCCGCCAGACCTCGGACTTGGGGAAGCCGAGGATCGAGGACGGCAAGGCCTGGTAGTCGAGCCGCAGGGTCCGCTCGGGCGCGGGGTCCTCCCCGGGGCCGAGGTACCGGGCGTGATGGATGAGGCCCCGGCCCGCGGCGTCGCCGCTGCCGAAGCAGTCGACCCATCCCACGAGGTAGTCGGCGGTGCCCGTGTGGGCGTCCACGTAGTCCATCATGGCGCCGATGTTCGGCACCGAGATCCCCGCCACGTCGATGTCACCGGAGTGGATCTTCTTGGTGGCGATGCGGATCCGGGTGATCGCTCCGAGCATCCCGAAGCCGCCGATGGCCGCGTGGAAGAGGTCCGGCCGCTCCTCGCGGCTGGCGAGCACCTGCTCACCCGAGGGGAGCACCAGGTCGATGTCCTGGATGGCGTCGCCGATGGTGCCGACCTTGTAGTTGTTCTTGCCGTGGATGTTCATCCCCGCGGCCCCGGCGAGGGTGGGGAACATGGTCCCAGACACCACCTTGGGCCAGTACCCGCGCGGGAGCGAGTGGCGCCAGAGGTCCCGGATGGTCACCCCTGCCTCGCAGTCGGCCACGCCGGTCTCCTCGTCGAAGGACAGAACGCGGTTCATGCGGGTCACGTCGAGGACGTCTCCCTCCCCGTTGATGCTGGCGTCCCCGTAGCTGCACCCGGATCCGCGCAGCGCGACCGAAGCGCCCCGCGCGCGGGCCGCGCCCAGGGCCGCCGCGACCTCATCCGCGGACCGGGGTCGCCAGACCCGGGATCGGGCGCCGGTGCTCATGCCCCACCCCTCCACGAACTCCACGCCCGCGTCGGGGCCGAGGCGCGTGGGGCGGCGCCTCCTCGGGAGCCGCGATCCAGCGGTCGACTCGGGGCCGCCCATCAGATGCTCGTCCGACGGAAGAGGAACGACGGGATGGCGCGGATGATCAGGCTCACCGGGAGCCACCGCAGGGGCACGTGACGGACCTCCAGGAGCCCACCGCGGGCGGCCTTGAGGATCTCCTTCGCGGCGCGCTCGGCGCTCACCGGCATCATCAGTTGGTCGAGGTGCTCGGTCATGGGCGTCTCGATCATGCCCGGCTTCACGGTCACGACACGCACGCGGCGCTCCGCGAGGCGATTCCGAAGGGACTCAAGGTAGGTCGCCATGGCAGCCTTGGTGGCGCCGTAGACGGGGGCGCCCTTGCGGCCCCGGTCGCCCGCGATGGAGCCGATGCCGACGATGGTCCCGCTGCGCTGGGTGTGGAAGAGGCGCGCGGCGAGGTTGGTCCAGGTGATGCAGCCCCCGAGGTTCACGTCGACCATGGCGAGGTCCTTCTCGCTGTCGTACTCCTCGGGACCGACCTCCGGCATGATCCCCGCGGCGTAGATGAAGAGGTCGAGCCCGCCGAGCTCCGAGACGAGCTCATCGAAGAGGCCGGGGGCCTCCGCCGCGTCCGTCACGTCGTGGGTGCGATGCACGAAGCGACCCGCGGCGCCCTCCAGTTCCTCGGCGAGCCCCGCGAGGCTCTCGCCCCGTCGCGCGACCCCGCCCACCGCGTAGCCCTCGTCCACCAGCTGGCGCACGAGGGAGGCTCCCATTCCGGAGCTCGCGCCGATCACGAGCGCGCTGCCTTTCTTGCTGTTTGTGGTCACGGCCGATCCGTCCGTTGGGTCCATCGGACGGAAGGGTACGGCGGCTGAACGGAAGCGCGAGGAGGAGCCTCCAAATCGGTGGGATCGGTGCACCCCGGTCGCTAGGGTCTTGCACCCGACGTGGCCAGACGGTGCACGACGCCCACCCATGAGCCGCATCCTGGAAGGACTGAACCCCGAGCAGCGCGCCGCTGTGACGCAGACCTCCGGTCCCGTTCTGGTGCTCGCCGGGGCGGGCTCTGGCAAGACCCGGGTCATCACGGTGAGGATCGCCTACCTCATCAGCAACGGGGTCCTGCCGGAGAAGATCCTGGCCATGACCTTCACCAACAAGGCCGCCGCGGAGATGCGGGAGCGCCTCGGCAAGCTGGTGGGCAAGAAGAAGGCCGGCAACGTGATCGCGAGCACGTTCCACTCCTTCTGCCTGCGCACCCTGCGGGAATACGCCACCGAGATCGGGTACCCCGAGGGCTTCACCATCGCGGACTCCTCGGACCAGCTGGCCATCCTCAAGCTCAGCCTGCGGGAGCTCCACATCCCCGAGGCGCGGATCAAGATCCCCGAGCTCCAGTCGCGGATCTCCCTGGCGAAGAATCGGCTCGACACCCCGGAGTCCTTCCTGGCCCGGCCGGGGGACACCAAGCACGAGCTCGTGGGGCGCGTGTGGGAGAAGTACCGCGACGTGCTGCGCCGCAGCCGGCGGCTCGACTTCGACGACCTACTCACCGAGACCCTTCGGCTCCTGAAGGAGAAGAAGGCCGTCCGCCTCGAGCTGCAGGCGCGCCACCGCTACCTGCTGGTGGACGAGTACCAGGACACCAACGGCGTGCAGTTCGAGATCGTCCGGCAGCTCGTTGGCCCGGAGAAGCACCTCTGCGTGGTCGGCGACGACGACCAGAGCATCTACGGCTGGCGCGGGGCGGACGTCTCCAAGATCCTGGGCTTCGACAAGAGCTTCCCGGGCGCCAAGATGGTCAAGCTCGAGACCAACTACAGGTCCACGGCCCAGATCCTCGGCGCCGCCAACCGGGTCATCAAGAACAACCCCAACCGCCACGACAAGGCCCTGCGGTCCGCGATCGGAGATGGCGAGCCGCTCATGGCGGTGACCATGCGCGATGAGTCGGTCGAGGCGGAGAAGGTCGTCGCCGAGATCAAGCACCTGGTCAGCCAGGGGCACTCCTACTCGGACTTCGCGATCCTCTTCCGAACCGCGGTGCAGCCCCGCCCCTTCGAGGCAGAGCTGCGCATGAAGGAGGTGCCCTACGTCCTGGTGGGCGGCATGAGCTTCTTCGACCGCAAGGAGGTCCGTGACGTGCTCGCCTACCTGCGCGTGGTGGCCAACCCCAGGGACGAGGCCTCGCTCCTGCGGATCGTCAACTCCCCCCCCCGGGGGGTGGGCAAGACCACCCTCGATCGCGTCCTCGAGTTCGCGACCCAGGAGGGCGTGTCGGTCGCGGACGCCTTCGACCGGGCCCAGGAGATCCCCAAGATCAACATGAAGGCGGTCGAGGCCGTGCAGGGCCTCAGGGCCCGGCTGCGCGAGGTCCACCGGCTGCACCCCAAGGGTGAGGACCTGGTGGAGCTGAGCCGGCGCGTCGTGGAGGAGGTGGCGTATCGGGACGAGGTCCGCCGCCTCTACCCCGAGGACGACGAGTTCGAGAAGCGCTGGGCCGCGGTGGACGAGGTCTTCAACTTCGCGGAGAACTACGTCTCCCGCAGGAAGCGCCCGGGGCTCCTCGGGTTCTTGAACGAGCTCAGCCTGAGCGCCTCGGAGAGCGACTCCGCCGAGGACGCCGCGCGCAGGCAGGCCGTGACCCTCATGACCTTGCACTCCTCGAAGGGCCTGGAGTACCCGCGCGTCTACCTCGTCGGGCTGGAGGAGGGGGTGCTCCCCCACCAGCGCGCCGCCGCAGAAGACGGCGTGGAGGAGGAGCGCCGCCTCGCCTACGTGGGGATCACCCGGGCGCAGCAGGCGCTCACGCTCTCGTGGTGCGCGGAGCGTGCGCGCGGCGGCCAGAAGGTGACACGGCACCCCTCCAGGTTCCTGCTCGAGGTCCAGGGCAAGTCGCCGCCCGAGGGGTGGATCCCCGCGGGCGAGGGTGACCCCACCGGATTGAAGGCGGCGAAGAAGCGCCGCCGCCGCCGCCGGGCTCGCCGCTGAAGGCTCAGCGGCCCGGCAGCGTCAGGCCCGGCGCGGTGAGGCCGCCGCGGTGGAAGGCCAGGATCGCCTGCGCCACCCGCGCCGGGGTCTGCTCGTGGGGGTAGTGGCCCGCGCCCGGCACAACGACGAGCCGCGCCGCAGGGATCCGCTCGGCGAAGGTGGCCCCGAAGGTCGCGGGCGGATAGGCCTGGTCCAGCTCGCCCCACAGGAGGAGGGTCGGGGGCTGAAGCCCTGCGAGCTCCCCCGCCCGGGCGCCGTTCTCGTCCCGGACGAGGTCGATCATCGCGTTCCAGTTGCCCCGGTTCTCGAGGCCCAGGAAGACCTCCTTGACCCGCTCGGGGTCTGCCCCGCCGTCGAAGTGCGGGTCGAGGGCCGAGGCCACGCGCGGCTCGCTGTTCACGAGGTAGCCGAGGCGAGCGACGGACCACTCGCGCATCTTGACCTCCTCGCTCAGGAACTGCTCGTCGGTGCGGGGCAGGCCGGACGAGTCGATCAGGACCAGCCGGGAGATCAGGTCCGGGTGGTCGAGCGCGGCCCGCCAGCAGAACTCTCCGCCGTAGGAGTTGCCCACCAGGGTCACCCCCTCCAGCCCGAGCGCGCGGAGGGTCGCGGCCACGTGATCGGCGCAGCGCTGGAACGTCACCTCGCCACCCTCGACCCCGAGCATCCCGTGCCCGATGACCTCGACGGTGTGGATGTCCTCCTTGCCGGCCAGGCCCCCCTCGCCGAAGAGCACCCTGGTCCAGGCCCCCATCCCATCCGGGGTCCCGTGCACCAGCACCACAGGGCGGCCGGCCCCTCCAGCGCCCCCCGCGGCGGGCAGGGAGGATGCCATCCACGGGTCCCCCGTCCCGTCGAGGATCCCCGTCCGCAGCCCCTCGAGGAGCGGAGCGTTCTTCGGGAGGGCGAGGGTCTGCGCCTTCACGTCCTCCACCGCCATCGAGCCGCAGCCGCTGATCACGGCGCCGGAGAGCAGGAGCCCGGCGGCCCCGGCGAGCAGGAGCCCGCGCACGACGCGCCCGGACTGCGACGCAGGCACCATTACCGATCTCATACGCCTCATATGCCAGTCACCCGCGCTCGTCACGCCTCCGTCCCTTCCTGGGCGCCCACGGCCGTCCGCGGTCGCCTCCCCCATGTCTTCGCGGACCGGGAGGCCCCGGATGAGCGCCCGCACGACGAGGGGCCGGCGAGGGCGCGCCGTCCGCCAGATGTCGGATGGCGAGGACGCGGGGAGACCCGCCGGACATTGATCGCGGTGGATCCCCCGGTGCCGTAACCTCTGGCGCCGGCGAGGCACCGCCCGGGCTCATCCGCAGCGAGCCACCGTACGAACACCGCGCAGAGGGACAAGTCGTCGCGCCCAGCCGCCCCTGGGCCAGCCGACGGCTCTCCCTCCGCTCGATGTCCCCGGGGCCTCCCAGTGAGGCCTCCACAAGCCCCACCGAATCCATGAAGACCGCGCTGAAACTCGTCGACAAGGGCCTCGTCCCGCTCCCCCTCCTGAAGTTCGGGGTCAGGCGGCTCCTCGTCCAGCGCCTCGAGGACGAGGCCAAGCGCCCCACGAGCACCACCGACTCCTGGATCCGGGAGATGGAGAGCGGGCCGGTGGCGGACGTCCCCGAGAAGGCGAACGAACAGCACTACGAGGTCCCCCCGGGGTTCTTCCTCAAGTCCCTCGGCCCCCACCTGAAGTACAGCTCGTGCTACTTCGAGCGCGGTGATGAGGACCTGGGCACGGCCGAGAAGAGGATGCTGGAGCTGACCTGTGAGCGGGCCGAGCTCGTGGACGGCCAGGCGGTCCTCGAGATGGGCTGCGGCTGGGGTTCCCTGACCCTCTGGATGGCGGCCAGGTATCCCAACTCGACCATCACGGGCGTCTCCAACTCCGCCCCCCAGCGCAGGTTCATTCTGGACTGCGCTCGGGAGCGTGGCCTGACGAACATCGAGGTCATCACGGCCGACATGAACGCCTTCGACGCCCTCCAGGGCCGCCCCGACGGGTTCCGCTTCGACCGGATCGTCTCCGTGGAGATGTTCGAGCACATGCGCAACTGGCCGGAGCTGCTCACCCGCGCCCGCGGGTGGCTCGATGACGCCGGGCGGATGTTCATCCACGTCTTCACACACAAGTCGCTGAACTACCCCTTCGAGGTGCGCGACGACACCGACTGGATGAGCGAGCACTTCTTCTCCGGGGGGATGATGCCCGCGGACGACCTGCTGGTTGCCCTCACCGAGCGCGACACGTTGCCGTTCACCGTCGAGCAGCACGATGTGGTGAATGGTCGCCACTACTCGCGGACCGCCAAACTCTGGCGAGAGAACCTCGAAAACCGCAAGCGGGCCATCATGCCCGTGCTAAGAGACACCTACGGAGCGTCCGCTGGGACCTGGTTCCAGAGATGGCGCATTTTCTTCCTCGCTTGCGAGGAGCTTTTCGGATTCCGTGACGGATCGGAGTGGGCTGTCTCCCACTACCGTCTCGCCCCCACCACCGTTGACGCCGCCAACCCATCGCCCGCGCACTCGGACGACAGGGTCGGCCAAGAAGTGACCACCTGATGCAAGCTGCTCTCAAGCGCTCCTCCCTGGCCGTGATCCGCTGGTTCGACTCGTGGAACGGCACGGCGAACGACTCCTCACCCGCCGTCGAGGAGGCCCCCACCGAGGCCAAGATCGACTGGGGCCGCGTCGTGCCCTTTCTCGCCATGCACGCGGCGTGCCTCTTCGTCTTCGTGGTCGGCTTCTCCTGGGTCGCCCTAGGGGTCGCCGTCGGGCTCTATGTGCTCCGGATGTTCGCGATCACCGCGGGCTACCACCGGTACTTCAGCCACCGGGCCTTCCGCACCTCCCGCTTCGGTCAGTTCTGCCTCGCCGCGCTCGGCGCCAGCGCGGCCCAACGGGGCCCGCTCTGGTGGGCTGCCCACCATCGCCACCACCACGAGTTCTCGGACGAGCCCGAGGACATCCACTCCCCGACCCAGAAGGGCTTCTTCTGGAGCCACGTCGGCTGGGTGCTCGATCGCAGCAACTTCGCCACCCGGCTGGAGCGCGTGAAGGACTTCTCAAAGTTCCCCGAGCTGCGCTTCCTCGACCGCTTCGACATCGTCGCCCCGACCCTGCTCGGCGTCTCCGTGTTCCTGCTGGGCATGGCGCTGGAGAAGTGGGCCCCCGGCCTCGGCACGAACGGCTGGCAGATGCTCGTCTGGGGCTTCGTCGTGTCCACGATCGCCCTCTACCACGGCACGTTCACGGTCAACTCCCTGGCCCACGTCTTCGGGTCCCGGCGCTTCGCCACCAAGGACACGAGCCGCAACAGCTTCCTGATCGCCCTCATCACCCTGGGCGAGGGCTGGCACAACAACCACCACCACTACCCGGCCTCCGCCCGGCAGGGCTTCTACTGGTGGGAGTTCGACGTGTCCTACTACGTGCTCAAGGCCCTGGCCGCGGTCGGCCTCGTCTGGGACCTCCGCCCCGTCCCCGAACGGGCCCTCGCGGCTCGACGGATCCAGAGCTGAGCGAGCCGGCGCGCCGCGTCTTCACGCTCCTCGTCCCTCCTGAGATGACGACCGGTCCCTCCTCTTGAAGGTCGCCGTCGTAGGGAGTGGCGTGGCCGGGATGGTCACGGCCAGGCGCCTCCACGACGCCGGCCACGAGGTCACCGTGCTGGAAGCGCGGAATCGGATCGGCGGACACACCGCCACCCGAGAGGTGACCGTGAACGGCCGCGACTACGTGGTCGACACGGGCTTCATCGTCTTCAACGAGCGGACCTACCCGGGGTTCTGCTCCCTGCTCCGCGAGCTCGAGGTCCCCTGGCTCGAGAGCGACATGAGCTTCAGCGCGCGGATGGAGGGCCCCGGTGTCGAGTACAACGGCACGAGCACCGCCAGCCTCTTCGCCCAGTGGTCCAACGTCCTCCGGCCGAGCTTCTGGAGCATGATCCGGGGCATCCTGCGCTTCTACCGGGAGGCGCCGGAGCTGCTCGATCTGCCGGCCGGGGAACCCGGCCCGACCCTCGGCGAGTACCTGCGCAAGGGTGGCTACTCGAAGGCCTTCATCGACTGGCACATGATCCCCATGGCCTGCGCGGTTTGGTCCGGCAAGCCCGGCGAGATCCTCGACTTCCCCGCCCGGACCCTCGTCCGCTTCTTCGCCAATCACGGCTTCCTCCAGGTCGACGATCGCCCGCCCTGGCTCACCGTACGCGGCGGGAGCCGCTCCTATGCCACGCGGCTCCTGGAGCCGCTGATGGACCGAGTGAGGGTTTCCTCTCCGGTCGAGCGGGTCACCGCGGGCGGCGTCGGCGACGTGCTGGTTGAGGTCGCCGGTGAGGCTCCCGAGCGGTTCGACCGGGTCGTGCTCGCCTGCCACGCGGACCAGGCCCTCGGCATGCTGGAGGATCCGACGGCCACCGAGCAGGAGGTGTTGGGCTCGATCCGCTTCCAGCCCAACTCCGTCATCCTGCACACCGACGCCTCCCTCATGCCCAGGCGCAAGGCCGCGTGGGCGGCGTGGAACGTGCACGTCCCGGCCAAGGCTCCGGCCGAGGGAGACCTCGTGCGCGTCACCTACTGGATGAACGAGCTCCAGTCGATCGAGGGCCCCGATGACCTCTTTGTGACCCTCAACTGCGAGGACCGCATCGACCCGTCCAAGGTCGTCCGCGAGACGACCTTCTCGCACCCCGTCTACGACTCTGACTCGGTCCGCGCCCAGGGGCGCCACGGCGAGATCGACGGGGTCCGTGGCGTCCACTACTGCGGCGCCTACTGGCACTACGGCTTCCACGAGGACGGCGTGCAGAGCGCCCGCCGGGTCCTTGAGGCCATGGGGGTCGAGCCCGGCTTCCCCGCCCGGGCCGAGGAGCTCCGCCCCGGCTTCGATACCGGCCACCGAGGGCCCCAGCCGGAGACCGCCGGCGCGCCGCGATGAGCACCGCCACCGGGGCCCTGGCCTCCGCGGTGTACGAGGGCCGCGTCCATCACGCCCGCCACCAGCCGCGCCCCCACCGCTTCTCCTACAGGGTCTTCGAGCTCCTGCTCGACCTCGACGAGCTCGACGAGGTCTTCCGAGGCGCCTGGCTCTGGAGCGTGGAGCGGCCGAACCTCGGGTCGTTCCGGCGTCGGGACTTCCTGGGGCCCACCGATCGCCCGCTGCGCGAGGCCGTGAGGGAGCGCGTCGAGAGGGAGACGGGCGAGCGCCCGCCGGAGGGCCCGATCCGGCTCCTCACCCAGGTGGCGCTCCTGGGGTACTGCTTCAACCCCGTCTCGTTCTACTACCTGTTCGAAGCGGACGGGGAGACCCTGCACTCGATCGTCGCGGAGATCACCAATACGCCGTGGAACGAACGGCATCAGTACGTGCTCCTCGCATCCGAGGCGGCCCGCGACGGCGAATGGTACGAGTGGAGGTTCAAGAAGGACTTCCACGTCTCACCGTTCTTCGACATGGATCACCGCTACCACTGGCGCTTCACCGTACCGGGTCCCCTGCAGGGGTCCCCGCTGCGGGTCGCCATGGAGAACCGGACAGGGCCCGAGGACGAGCGCGTGTTCGACGCGGCGTTCGAGCTCGAGCGCCGTCCCCTTGATCCGCCCCAGCTTCGAAAGAGCCTGCTCCGGCATCCCTGGATGAGCGCTAAGATCCTCGCAGCGATCTACTGGCAGGCGCTTCGACTCTGGACCAAGCGCACGCCGTTCTTCTCCCACCCGAAGAGCGCCTGAATGCCGCGCCACCCGCGCGGCCAGCCAGCACCATGGCCCTCACCGAACCGACGACCACCGCTCCCGTCCCGGCCCCTGTGACCCCTCGGACCACGGCTCCCCTCGCGCTGGAGGGTCGACCGCAGCGGAGTCGGCCGCTCCTCGAGCGCGCCGTCCGGGCCCGGCTCAGGAGGCTCGTCACCGGCTCGCTCACCCTGCAAGCACCGTCCGGGACCGAGGTCTTCGGGACCCCCCCCCAGCCGGGCAGCTCGGACATCGTGGTGTACCCCGGCGGAGACCTGGGGAAGGTCGACCCGGACGCCCACGGGATCGTCGAGGTCACGGACGAACGGTTCTGGACTGCCCTCGCGCTCCGGGGCAGCGTCGGCGCCGGCGAGGCCTACGCCTACGGGTGGTGGACCTCGCCCGAGCCCTCCGACGTCGTGCGCGTGCTGGTCGCGAATCACACGGCCCTCGACGGCATGGAGAAGGGCCTCGCCCGGCTGTCCCTGCCGATGCTCAAGGCCTTCCACTGGCTCCGGGACAACACTCGCTCCGGCTCCAAGAAGAACATCTCGGCCCACTACGACCTCTCGAACGAGTTCTTCGGGCTCTTCCTCGACCCGACGATGACGTACTCGTCGGCCTACTTCGATCACCCGGACGCGTCCCTCGAGGAGGCGCAGAACGCCAAGATTGACCGCCTCTGCGAACGCCTCAACCTCGGCCCCACCGACCACCTGCTGGAGATCGGGACCGGCTGGGGCGGGTTCGCCCGGCGGGCCGCCTCGAAGTTCGGCTGCCGGGTCACCACGACCACGATCTCCAAGGAGCAGCACGCGTTCGCCGTGGAGCGGATCGAGCGCGCCGGCCTCGGTGACCGCGTCGAGGTCCTCCTGCAGGACTACCGGGACCTGAAGGGCCAGTACTCGAAGGTCGTCTCGGTGGAGATGATCGAGGCCGTCGGGGCGCGCCACTACGGGACCTTCTTCGAGACCTGCGCGCGGCTCCTCAAGCCGGGTGGCGCCCTCGCGATGCAAGCCATCACCATCCACGACGCTCACTTCGAGCGCGCCCGCCGGGCCGTCGACTTCATCCAGCGCCACATCTTCCCCGGCAGCTGCATCCCTTCGGTGACGGCGCTCAGCAAGGCCGCGGCCGGCAGCAGCGACCTGCGCCCTGTCCACATGGAGGACATCGGGACCCACTACGTGCCGACCCTTCGCCAGTGGCGAGACGCGCTGCGGGCGCGACGGGACGAGGCCCTCGCCATGGGGTTCGACGAGGACTTCCTCCGGCTCTTCGACTTCTACTTCTGCTACTGCGAGGGGGGCTTCGCGGAGCGCCACATCTCCGTGGCCCACCTGGTCTACGCCAGGGCCGGCCGCGCCTTCTCCCCCCCCGTGGCGGCCGCGCTCGCCCCCAGGGATTGAGCGAGCCCCCGGCAATAACGGGCGCCCACAGAGGCGCCGCCCCGGCAGGCCCCAGCACCGCCGGGAAGATGGTGAACTTCGTGGTCTTCCAGGCCGTGTGGTTCATCTGCGTCTACGGGGCCGCTGACGCGCGCTCCTGGATCGGGCCGGTGGCGGCCGCGGCGCTGCTCCCGATCAACCTGTTCTTCTGTCCCCGCCCCGGCGCCGAGCTGCGGCTCTGGGCCGTCGCGGGGCTCCTTGGGCTGCTCCTCGACACGGCCCTGCACTCATCCGGCTGGATCAGCTTCCCGGCGGCAGCGAGCCCCGGAGGCGACGCCGCCCAGGCCCCTGCCGGCGCCGCCCTGCGGCTGGCCCCGGTCTGGATCGTCACCCTCTGGGTGGCCTTCGGCTCCCTGCTGAACTCGTCCCTTACCTGGCTCTCCGGGCGCCCCCTGCTCACGGTGCTCCTGAGCGCCATCGGCGGGCCCCTCTCCTTCTGGTCGGGAACGCGAATCGGAGCCACCTCAGTTCCAGGGGGCTCCATCGGCTACGCCGGCCTCTCGATCGAATATGCTGTCGCAGTCCCGCTGCTCATGCTTGCCAGCCGATCCCTGACAGGAGCCGTCCATCGGCGCGCCGAGCCAGATCATTTGGACATCCCCATCGCGGCCACGCCGCACGGACAATCCCTCGAAGGGGGGAATGAACGACAATGACCCGCGCCGCTGAATTCACCGCAGAGCTGATCCGCACCACGAGCCGTGGCCTGGCCGGGCTGACGACGGCCCGCCTGTTCGAGAAGGTGGAAGGCGCCGAGGCGCGTTACGGCGAGGCCGGATTCGACTCCTGGCGACAGGCTCTGGGAGCCCGCCTTGAGGCCCTGGCCTCGGCGCTGGAGGCGGACGACACCAAGCTGTTCTCCGACGATATGGTCTGGTTCCGGGCGGTGATCACCTCCAGGGAGATCGACCAGGGGGACGTCCTGCTCGCCCTCGAGAGCATGCGGGAGACGCTCACCGCTCAGCTGCCCGGCAACACAGAGACCTCCATCGATCGGTTCTTCGACAAGGCCGTCGAGGCGCTCGCCGAGCCCGCAGTCCCCGCGAGCGGCCTCTCCGAGGGCTCCCGCGCCCAGGAGCTCTTCGACCTCGCGCTCCTCGGAGACCTCTCCAGCGCGAGGAACTATCTCATCGACGGCGTGAAGGCAGGGACCTTCAGTCTCGAAGAAGCCGTCGTGGAGATCCTGCTGCCCGCCGCGCGGGAGGCCGGTCGCCGCTGGCATGTGGGTGAGATGGGCGTGGCCGCCGAGCACGTCATCACAGCCACCCTCCGCAGCGCGCTCCACGGGCTCACGGCCGCTCTCCCCCAGGCGGAGCGCAACGGCAAGGCGGTCCTCGTGGCCGCCGTCCCCGGCGACGCCCACGACACGGGGCTCGTCGCCTTCGCCCTGCTGCTGGAACAGGACGGCTGGCGCGTCGCGCTCGCGGGCGCGGATACGCCTGCGGACGAGATCGACGTGACCGCGGCGGCCTACGGATGCGACCTCATTGCCGTCTCGGCGACCCTGGTGGCCCAGCGCTACGCGCTGTCCAGCTACCTCGGCGCGCGCGACAGCGACATCCCTGTGCTCGTCGGCGGCGCGGCCCTGCGAAGCGAGGAGGACGCCCTCCGACTCGGCGCCAATGGCTTCGCGACGGACCTCGTCAACGGCGTCCAGTCCGCCCGGGCGCTGGTCAACCTCAGCTAGGACGCCGGTCGACTCCGAGCGCCCTGGGAGAAGGCCAAGCGCTCAAGGCTGAACCGCCCCTCGACCTGGACCTCCCCTCGACGCTGAGACGGGGCGCGAGAGGCTCCGTGGCCGACGGTCCTCAGACCCGGCTCGCGACGAGGACGATCTCCTCGCGCTCCGACACCATCACGCCGCCCGGCTTCTCCACGGTCACGACGAACATCCCGGCGCGCCCAAGCTCGAGCTGGGCGTCGATGGGCACGATGACCTGGCCCTCCTGATCCACGTCGAAGACCCCGCCGCTCACCGGGTGGGCCTCGGCGGACGGGTCGAGGCCGCGGAAGATCCAGAGCTGGTACTGGGTGACCTCGGGGTCGTTGACCGCCAGGCCCTCGATCCGGAGGAAGCCCGCGTTCTTCGTGTTGCTCCACGTGACGTCCCCTGAGATCCCGTCGGTGGCCCAGGGGAGGACCTCCACGTCGGGGGTGGTCGCCACCAGCTCCTGGAGGCGGAGCTCGGCAGGCCCCTCACCGAGGCGCTGCTCGAGGGAGGCGACGCGGCCGTAGGCCACGACCGTCGCGATCAGTAGCGCGGCCGCAGCGACCCATCCCAACAGGCCCGGAGCGGCTCGGAGGCCCCTCGTCTCGGGGGTCGGCTCCGTCCGCGGCGCGGGGGTCGGGGCGGCGCGCTCGTCCCCGAAGGCGCCGGGGTCCACGGCGCCACGCTGGGGAACATCGCGCAGGGTATCGTGCAGATGAGAGTTGCCCCAGCGGCGCGCCTCGTGGGCGTCCGCGGCGACCTGGATGGAGAGCAGATCCTCGAGGCGCCTCTCGGCGTCCTCCGGTGCCTCGTGCACCTTCGCGCGCCCGAGGGCGGTGAAGAGCGCACCGGCCGCGTGCTCGAGGTCACGGACACGCTCCTCGTCCACGAGGGCCCGTTGGCGCTCGGTGAGCACGCCGAGCCCCTCCAGGGCGGCGATGGCCTCCAGCTCGTCCAGGCTGTCCCTGTCCCGCGAGGGCATTCCGGGTCCGACCATCATGACCGGTCCTCCATGACGCCTCGGCGCGCTTTGAGCTTCTCGGAGACCTCGGCGAGGCCCCGACGGATGTGACTCTTGACCGTGCCCAGAGGAATCCCGGTGTCCGCCGCGATCTCCCGGTGGGTGAGACCTTCGACCACGGACATCTCCAGCACCCGGCGACGGTCGCCCGAGAGCTGGGCCACCGCCTCCCTGGCCTGGAGCGCCTCGTCGTCGAGCTCCACCTGACGCAGGCCCTCGTCCTCGGCGCCCGGCGCGAGCTCCTCCTCGAGGGGCTCCGGGTCCACCCGGCGGCCAGCGCGGCGCCGGCGGTCGATGACGCGTCGGCGGGCGATGGTGGCGATGAAGGTGGCCTCCGAGGCCACCGCCGGGTCGTAGCGAGCTGCGCTGCGCCACACGTCCACGAAGATGTCCTGCACCACGTCCTCGACCTCGTGAGGGTCCTTCGAGAGGCTCGAGGAGAGCGACCACACCAGCGCCGAGTAGCGGGAGAGCACATCCCGGACCGCCGAGGGGTCACCGTCGGCGACCCGAGCGAGCAGGGAAGTTTCCTGGGCGGAGCGGGGGTTCATGAACAACGCGTCGTCGCACTCGGTACGGCGATCGGTCGCGCTCATCATAGCGCCGCTCACCCCCGACCCGATGTGGTTCGGGGAATCGGCTCCCGATTCTCGTCCGTCTCGCTCCAGTGATGTTGCCTGACCGCGCACGGCCCCGCTCTTCCGACGGTCGCCATCGGCCCCATCTCCCCATGCGGAGGGTGTGGATTCGGAGCTGAGGTCGACCATGACGGAGCAGATGAGCCGGGGGAGGAGGTAGCCAGAGGCGCAGCAGGACGCCGCCTGAACCGCGCGGCATATCTGGCGCTCCGCAGGTAGTTCCCCCGTCACGGCGGGAGTCGCTCCGCGGTCCCGCAGCGATGCACGGAATCTCGATCTCAGTCGGCCCCATCGAAGGAAACAGCCGTGTCTCGTGGGGGGACGGCTGGCGAGGCGTGCCGCGGATTCGAACACCCGTCTTCGGATCGAGAGGGGCGGATTCCGACATCGGGACCATGTCCATCCCTGCCATCGCCATGCTTGTGAGCCTGGGGTCCGCCGTCGCTGGCGCGCTCCTTGCCTTCGCCGTCGCCGAGCACCGCAACCGTCGTGAGCGGGCCTCCCTGGCCCGGGAGATGACCCGCCAGGTGCGCGAACGCTACGAGGTCTACGTCCAGATGGAAGGACGCGTCCAGCGCGTGATCAACGAGTTCGATCGCTCCGAGACCGCCCTGCGCACCCGCCTCAGCGAGCAGACCCGGCAGATGCGGCGCCTCCAGAAGGCCCTCGATGCCCACGAGGGCGTGTCGACCAAGTTCGCTGAGAAGGCCCCGGTGGAGTCCTCCGAGTTCCCGCTCGAGGAGACCGGCCCCCGGGAGGTCGCGCAGTTCCAGGACGAGGTCGCCGCCTGGCGCGAGCGGATCCACGAGGCCACCCGCGAGAAGGAGGTGGAGCTCGAGCGGCAGACCACGGTGATCGACGAGCTCACCGCCCGGATCGAGTCCCTGCGCCCCCTCGAGGGCCAGCTGGGTGAGACCTCGAACCGCCTCGACGCGACCCAGGACGAGGCCCGCAAGCTCCGCGACGAGCTGGCCGGGGCCGAGCAGCAGCTGGAGGAGGTCCGTGAAGAGCTGACCAGCTCCACGGCGAAGCTCGAGGCTGCCGAGGAGCGGACCGCGTCGCTGCAGAGCGAGGCCACCGAGCTCCAGGCCACCAACGACGAACTTCGTGCCGATCGGGACCGCACCCAGACCGACCTCGAGGCCGCGCGCGCCGATGCCGAGGCCGCCCTCGCCGAGCTCGAGGAAGCTGTCCAGCGGGGCGATGACCTGGCCGCGTCCCTGGAGGAGCAGGCCGAGGCCCTCTCTGTGCAGGAGGAGTTTGCCCGCGAGGCCCGCACCACCCTCGAGGCCCAGGTCGAGGCCCTCGAGGGCTCGGTCCAGGAGTCCGAGGCGCGCGCCGCCGCGCTCTCCGACGAGCTCGCGGCCTCCAAGGAGGCCTGCGATCGCCTGGAGGAGTCGATGGACTCCAGCGACGAGGAGCACCGGGCCAGGGCCGCGGAGCTGGAGTTGGCCGCCGAGGCCGCGCAGGCGCGCAGCCAGGAGCTCGACCAGCAACTCGCCGAGGCCAAGGCCGCCCACGCCTCCGTGGAGGACGCCATGGCCGCCGACGCCGCGGAGCACCGCGCCGTGACCGACGAGCTCGGGCAGCAACTGGCCGAGTCCAACGACCGCTGCGAGCAGCTGGGAGCGGACCTCGAGGAGGCCGCCCGCCAGCGGGAGCAGCTGGAGTCGGAGCTCCTGCTCTCGGAGGAGCGTGGCCAGGAGCTCCACGCCGAGCTCGAGGAGTCCACCCGCCGCTGCGAGCAGCTCGACGCGGACCTGGAGGTCAGCCGGAATGCCCGCCAGGACCTCGAGGCGTCCCTCACGGCCGTCTGCGAGGAGCACGAGGCCAAGGCCTCGCACCTGGAGACCGCCCTGACGGAGACCCGCAACCGATGCGAGCAGCTCGAGGGTGACCTCTCTGCCAGCCAGGCGCTGTGCCAGGAGACCGAGACGGCCCTCGCCAGCGCGCAGGAGGCCCACGACCGCGAGGTCACCGAGAGGGAGACCGAACTGGCTGCTGCCCGCGCCGACATCGAAGGTCTGGGGCAAGAGCTGGAGGCCGCCCGCGGGGAGACCCGCGAGGAGGCCAGCCGCCTGAAGGCCGCCGAGGATGAGGCCCAGGCCCTCCGCGCGGCCTTCGATGAGGACCAGCAGGTCGCCGCAGGATCCATCAGCGACCTGAAGAGCGCGCTGGCGGAGGCCCGCGAGGCGCTCGCAGCCTCCCAGGACGAGGCCACCGAGGTGGTCGCAGACGCCGAGAGCCGCGCCGAGGCGGCCCGCGAGCAGGCCGAGGCCCGGGAGCAGGAGCTCGGCGAACAGATCCAGATCCTGGAAGGCGAGCTGGAGAGCGCGAACGAGCGCGGCCAGAGCATGGAGCTCGCGCTCGCCGAGGAGACCTCGGCCCACGAGGCGACGAGCCAGGCCCGCGCCCAGCTGGAACAGGAACTGCGCGAGCTGGGCGAGGCGATCGAGCTCGAGGGAGCCCGGCTCGCCGAGGCCCAGGAGACCGCCACCGCCGCCGACGCCGCGCGGAACGCTGAGGTCGAGCGGGTCGCGGAGCTCTCCTCCACCATCGAGGAGCTCCAGGCCGAGGTCGAGCGCCACGCCGACATGGCCCGCGCCGCCGACGAGCAGAAGTCCTCCACCGAGGCCCAGCTCTCCTCCACCATCGAGGAGCTCCAGGCCGAGGTCGAGCGCCATGCCGACATGGCCCGCGTCGCCGACGAGCAGAGGTCCTCCACCGAGGCCCAGCTCTCCTCCACCATCGAGGAGCTCGAGGCGAGGCTCGAGGAGCACGGCTCCCGCGCCAGCGCTGCGGCGGAGGCCTCCGAGCTCGAGATCGCGGAGGTCTCAGCGCAGCGAGACCAGCTGGTGCAGCAGGCGGAGCGCCTCTCCCTTGAGGTCGACGACCTCAGGACAGAGCTGAACGCCGCCGTCTCCGAGGCCCTCGAAGGTGAGAAGACCAGGGAGTCCCTGGCCGAGCACACCGCCGGCCTGGAGAAGGACCTGGCCAAGGCCAGCCGCCAGCTCGAGAAGTCCAGGGCCGCTGCTGAGTACCTGACGGCGGAGCGCGATCAGCTCTCCGAGGCCAGCGAGACCCTCCAGGCCGACTTCACCGCGCTGCAGGACCAGCTGGACTCCGAGAGGCGCACGGCCAGCGATCAGGCAGCGGAGCTCGAGAGCCATCGCGCCGAGCTCTCCGGCCAGGTGGACTCCCTGCAGGCGGCGATCGACGCCGAGCAGCAGCGCGCCGTGGCCGCCGCGGCGGAACTCCAGGCCGTGACCGAGGAACGAAAGTCGCTCGAGGCTCGCGTCGCCGACCTCGGGGCCCAGCGCGCGTCCCTCGAGTCTGAACAGGATGCCCTCAAGGCCCAGCTCGCGGACGTCGAGGCCCTCAGCGCCCGCCGCCACGAGGAGCTGGAGCAGACCTCCGGGAACCTCAAGGAGGTCAGCGCCGCCCTCGCCGAGGCGAGGGAGACCGCCGCCACCGCAGACCAGCGCGCCACCGAGCTCTCGACACGAATCGACGAGCGGGAGGCCGCCCTGGCCGCCGCCGAGGAGACCATGACCGCCTACCGCGCGGAGCAGGCCGAGGTCGTCACCGGCCTCCAGGCAAATGAGGCCCGCCTCTCGAAGGAGCTCGGCTCCGTCAGCGAGGAGCGGGACCGGATCGCCGGCGACCTCGAGACCACGGCGTCCGAATCCTCCGAGCGCGCCCGCGCCCTCCAGGAGGCCACCGCCGAGATCGAGCGACGGGTCGCGGAGATGGCCGAGGAGCGCGCGCGCTTCGAGACCTTCGAGCAGACCACGGGCGCTGAGATCGCCGGGCTCCGCGAGGAGATCGGAGAGCGGCAGAAGGCGATCGAGGCGGCGGATGCCCGGCTCGCGGAGGTCCGCGAGGAGAAGAAGGGTCAGTCCAAGGAGATCACGGCCCTGCGCTCCGAGGCCAAGAAGCAGGCAGCGCGCCTGGCCAAGGCCGAGCAACGCGCGGAGGAGCTGAGCTCGAAGCTCAAGGCGGTGACCGAGCGACTCGCCGAACAGGAGAGCCAGGCAGACGACCTCGCCACCGCTCTGGATGCCGCCAACGAGCTCCTCGCCGATCGGTCCGGCCTCCTCGAGGAGAAGGGCTCCGCGATGTCCGCCGCGGCGTCGATGCTCGCCAACCTCAAGCCGATGCTGGCCGCCCTCGAGGACCAGCTCACCGACGAGGAGCGTGCGGAGAAGGCGAAGCGGGCGAAGAGCAAGAAGTCCTAGGGAAGAGCTTCAAGCTGTAAACTTACAGAAGAACGGGCAGCTCCAAGTCATTTGGAGCTGCCCGTTCCCTATGCCATGTTGCGCGACCGCTGGCTAATGGTTAGCCTTCTTGCACTGCCACCCACTGACAGACCAATTCCCATCCCCCTCCCCATGACCGAGGGGCACTTCAGTAGCTACAAATGGCACAACGCGAACCGAAAGCCGGCAAGACTCGCTATCGCAGAACGGACGAGGAGCTCATCGCCGACCTCCAGAAGCGAATCGAGGAACTCAAGCAGCGCAAGGCCGCCAAGAAGGTCAAGGCGGACCCCGCGGCCAAGGAGATGAACGCGGCCTTCAGGGCGCTCACCAAGGCCGTGGAGAACTCGAAGAAGTCCGCCGACGCCGAGCTGAAGCGCGCCCTGAGCGGCGCCCAGCGCATGCTCGCCGAGTACTACGAGTCCAAGGGGATCAGCGTCCCCAAGGCCCGCAAGCCCCGCGCTCGCCGGAAGAAGTGAGGCCCGTCGCGGTCGATCCGCGGAGCCCCTGGCGCCCTCCTGGGCGCCAGGGGCTCCGGCCATTCAGGGGCTGAAGCCCCCCCGGGCCGTCGCCCCGCCCCCACCCGATGGCGCCCCGGGCGTCCTGGATCGGGACGGATCGGTCGGGTCCCTGCCCACGGGGCCCCCCGTCCTTCCGCAGCAGCCGCGACATCCCGAGATCCCACACGTAGGATCCAGGCATGAGCGAGGGGGAAGCCACAGCGGGGAGCGCTGAACCGGTGGTGAGCGCCGGCGGCGTGGTCCTCGTCCGCAGGTCGGAGGCCGGCGCACGGATCGCCGTGCTCGAGTCCGGCGGACACGCGAGCTTGCCCCGGGCCGAGGTCGGCCCCGGTGAGAGCGCCGAGACCGCGGCCCTGCGGGCGGCGCGCGCCTTCGTTGGCGGGGAGCCCAGGCTCCGGAGGACCCTGGGTGAGACGCGCGAGCGGACAGGCGAGGGCCTGATCCTGACCTGGTTCTGGCTGGCGGCGCCCGGCCGCGCGACTTCGTCGGGCGTCGGCCCGGAGTCCTCTCCTCCGCCGGGCTACCGGCTGCACTGGATGGAGGTGGAGGAGGCCCGGCTCTCCCTCGGCTCCGAGGACGAGGCCGAGCTCCTGCGCCACCTGGGCGCCGACGATCTCCGTGGGAGGCTGCGCCCCCTGGCCTCCGCGGAGCGAAGGGAGCTGGAGGCGGCGCTGTCCTTGACCCGCGAACGCAGCCTCAGCCTGGAGGGACCCGGAGCCGACCTCGCCGCGGACGATGCTGGGGGTGCGAGGGACCTCTCCGACCGCGACGCGCACGGGGAGGTCCTCGAGGAAGCCATGGAGTTCGCCCAGCTCGAGCTCCAGCGGGCAGAGGAGCGGCTCGGGCGCGGGGACCTGGAGGGTGCTCGCCGGGCCAGGGCGCGCGCCGCTCGCGCGGGGCTGTTCGCGCTCGATGGTCCGGGGAGGCGGGTGGAGTTCGCGAGGCTGTGGCGAACCCTCCCGGACGCCACGCGCCAGGGGCTCGGCCTGGAGCGCTTCACCCCGGGCCCCCCACCCAGTCTCCAGGACCTCCTGACCCTGCACGACGCCGTCGAGGCGGAGCGCGAGGAGCGCCACCGCGGTCGCAGCGTGGCCCGGGGGCACCAGGTCCGCGCGTCCCTCGCGCTCATCGCGACGGCGGGCGTCTTCTCATGGATCGCAGCCGCGGCCCCCCTCGCCGTGGCGCGCGGGCTCGACGTCCCGGGGGTCTTCGCGATTCACTTCTGCCTCCTCGGTGCCGTGGGCGGGTGGAGCGGCGGCGCCTTCCGCCGCGTCCGGGAAAGCGGGGCACACTCCGGCCCGACCATCCCCTCCTTCGACGCCACGCTCGGCGCCGCCGTGGGCCTCGCTGCCGGGGCGGCGCTGACCGCGGGCTTCAGCCACCTCGCCGTGGGGGGCCACCTCGCCTTCGTGGCCGCGGCGACCTACGCCGCCGGCTGGGGCGGGACGGCCCTCTTCTCGCGCCGCTGAGTCCGGGGGCGGTGCGGGTTGGCCGGGTTCAGCCCTCTGGCAGCAGCAGCTTGATCCTGTCGACCTCGGCCTGAAGCTCCGCGGGCTCACCGTTCCAGGACTGAAGGAACGCGTCGAACCGCTCTGCCGCCAGCGGGAACTCCTCGTTGTCGATGGCCTCCTGCACCGCGGAGAGCGCGGCCAGGGCGCCGGCGGCGTTGGCGTAGGCGGTCTCGACCACCGCAGCCCCCTCCGCGAGGCCCGCCCGCAGCTCTGCCTCCAGCTCGTCAGCGCTCGCGTAGCCCGCCTGCGGGTAGTTGGCCTGGGCGAACTCCACGAGCCGCCGGCCGCTCTCGTCCTGACCCGCGATGTAATCGGCGGATGCGGCCTCGATGACGGCGTAGAACACCGAGTCACGGAGGACCGACGCGCGGGCGTAGAGGCCGAAGATTCGATTCGCCTCCGCCCGGTCCCCCGATCGGAGGGCGGCCACCACGCCCTGGGTGGCGTCAGCGGGATCAGCGAACGTGTCCACGGAGGTGGCGGTCGAGGCGCACGCGCAGACCAGGAGGAGCGGAGCGAGGCGGAGGGGCATGGGGATGGGCGATCGCATGGGACAAGTGTGCGTCAGGGGGGCCGGGGCGCGCGACCCTCCGTTCGATTCCCGGGCAGGCGGAGAGGCGGAGATACAGATCAAGTACGGGGCGCGCCCGCGACGCTTGCCCCCACCCTCAGCTGCGCGGCTCCCTGCCCCCGCGTCCGAGCCGCCTCGTGATCACGAGCCCGAACAGGAACAGCAGCACCGCGCTCACCACCTCGAAGGCACCAGGGCTGAACCGCTCGAGCTGGAGGCCCGCGCGCTTGAGGTCGCCCTTGGTCCGCCCCTCCCACCGGCGCGCGAGCGCAGCGAGCTCCTCTCCGTCCACCGAGTCCACGGTCGCCGCGACCTCGGCCGACGGCTCTCCGTCCACCACCACCGCGACGACGGCCTTGCGGACGTCGCGCACGGCGAGCTCCGGATGGACCGGCTGCTGAAACGGATAGAGCCCGAGGACCGAACCCAGGAGGAGCCCGAGGAGCACCCCGTGGGAGGGCGCCGAGAAGCGCTGCAGGAGCGCCTTCAGGAGGTTGGAGAGCAGCGCGATCCCCAGCCCTGCGCCGATCACCACGGGCACGACGATGGACAGCGACTCCGCCGGGCTCTCCTTGAGCTGGCTCACGGAGAGCGCGCCGATCACCGTGTCGTACATCCCGAGGACGAGCAGTACGTAGCTGCCGCTGATGCCGGGGAGGATCATGCTGCTCGCTCCCGCGGCCCCGACCAGGAGGAGGACAGGGATGGTCGCCTGGAGCGGCGCGCTCCCTCCGAACGAAGCGAAGCCGGCCATGGCGGCGATCCCGACCAGCACCGCGGCGACGGTCCCCGGGCGGAGCGGGCGCGCCTCCCGCCAGAGCTCGGGTGCGCCCCCCAGCGTCATCCCGATGAACAGCGCGTACATCACCGGGCGGTACTCGGTCACCAGCAGCACGGCGACGCCGGAGAAGATCACGACGGCGGCGAAGAGGCCCACCGCCATCACCGCCAGGAACTGGATCGAGGAGCCCCGGAGCCGGAGCCGGGTGACGTCGGCCACCGCGGCGATGAACTGCTCGTAGAGCCCGATCGCGAGGATCATCGTCCCGCCGCTGATCCCGGGGACGAGATTGGCCAGTCCCATGAGGACGCCCCCCTGGAGGGCGCGGACCGTGGGGACGGGGGTCGAAGGGTCAGAGCTCATGGCTGCGGCGCGCCTTGGCCGCGAGGGCTTGCGGGCGCGTGATAGGGGGCTCAGGGTGGTTGGCGGGACGTCAACGGGCCAGGACTGTCTCGCAAGGAGACAGGCCGTTGAAGGCCGCGCCCCACGATCCTGTTCCTGATCGAGTACGGCCAGCCATGAGCCGGAAATCGATGATGGCCTCGGCTCGACACATGGGACTCAGGCGCGCAGGATTGGGGGGCCTTTCTTCATCGTCCCCTGACGGGCGATCCCTACGCTCGTTGGCTAAATCAGTCGAGACGAGGGCCTTGCGCCCCCAATGCATCGACCCCCAGGCCGGCACTCTCCAACCTCAGGTGGACCCCTCCGGCCATCTCGCTTCTCCCCGTATCGCGCAGTTCCGCTCGTCTCGGACCATCCACATGAAACTCTCCAAGAACTACCTCCACGTTGCGGGCACGCTCGCCCTCGCGAGCATCGCCCAATCCCAGGTCATGACCGAGGTCCGCATCTCGACCTCCGGCGTCGACCAGGAGTACATCGAGATCCAGGGCCTCCCCGGCCAGTCCACCGACGGACTGATGGTCCTCGTCGTCGAGGGTGACCCCGGCGGAGCGACCGGCGGCGTCGGCACCCTCGACTTCGCCTATGACCTCGCGGGCGACATCTTCACGAACGAGTTCTACCTGCTCGGCAGCGCAGAGGCGGCCTCGGCCTTCCCCGGCCAGATCGACAACTCGTCCTTCGGCGACAACATGTTCGAGAACAGCAGCGCGACGATCTACCTCGTCAACGTTGCCGACCCGATCAAGCGCCAGGACATCGTCCAGACCTGGGCGGGGACCGACATCACGGACCCGGTCGGCTCGACGAGCACCCGGATCGTGACCGATCCGGCCGTGGTGCTCCTCGACGCCGTGGCCCTCTGGGACGGCGACACCGGCGACGTGTTCTTCGACGGCGCCCCCGAGTTCGGCCCGGACGGCTCCTTCCTCCCCTCCGGCATCATCCGCGACGGCGGCTGCCCGGGCGACTGGTGCACCGACGTGTTCATCAACTTCTCGACGAACGGCACCCCGAACCCGCCGTACGCCGACCCGACCCCGAACGCCACCAACCCGACGACCAGCTGCACCACGACGACGTCCGCGGGTAACTGCGGCGGCGGCGGCAGCGTCGGTACCGCGTACTGCACGGCGAACAACAACAGCACCGGCGGCCCCGGTGTCCTGAGCGCGAACGGTACGCCGCTGGTGGCGTCGAACGACCTCACCCTGGAGGCCTCGAGCCTGCCGAACAACTCGTTCGGCTTCTTCCTCGCCAGCCTCGACAGCGGCTTCATCGCGAACCCCGGCGGCAGCTCGGGCAACCTCTGCCTCGGCGGCTCGATCGGTCGCTACGTGGGCCCGGGCCAGATCAAGAACGCCGGGACCACCGGAGCGTTCTCGCTCGCCATCGACCTGACCCAGGTGCCGCAGCCCACCGGCTTCGTGGCCATCGCCGCCGGTGAGACCTGGCGCTTCCAGGCCTGGCACCGTGACGCCATCGGTGGCTCCACCACCTCCAACTTCACCAACGGCCTCGAGATCGACTTCCTTTGATCTCCTGACCCAGGTTGCCCCGCCCGGCTCATGTCGGGGCTCGGGGCAGGATCGGAGCCGTCTTCCAGGTGGAGGGCGGCTCCGCTGCGTTAGTCTTCACCGAGGCCCGCCCATCGCCGCGGCCCAACCAGCATGCGTCCTCTCAAAACGACCGGTCTCCTCCTCGCGTTCTTCGCCCTCGCCGCCGCGGGCTCTGCCCAGGGGCCGCCGCCGGGCTACTACTCGACGGTGGACACGACCACCGCCGCGTCCCTGCGGAGCACGCTGCACGCGATCATCGACGACCACACTCGCTACCCCTACACGAGCGGGTCGACGGACACCTGGGACATCCTCGGCCTCGCCCAGCGAGACCCCGCGAACGCCTCTCGGATCCTCGACGTCTATCGCAACCGGAGCTTCGTGCGGCAGTCGGGGGGCAACTCCTTCTACAACCGAGAGCACTCGTGGCCGACCTCCTACGGGTTCCCGAGCAACGGGTCGGGCAACATGCCCTTCACCGACTGCCACATGCTCTTCCTGTGCGACGACGGCTACAACTCCAGCCGGAGCAACAAGCCCTTCGGCAACTGCACGGCGGGGTGCGGAGAGTTGACCACTGACGCCAACGGCGGCGTGGGCGGCGGCTCGGGCGTCTTTCCCGGTCAGTCCAACTGGACCTCCGGTTCCTTCACCAACGGGACCTTCCAGGTCAACGTGTTCCGCAAGGGCGACATCGCGCGGGCGCTCCTCTACGCGGACGTGCGATACGAGGGCGGCACCCACGGAGTCACGGGCGTCTCCGAGCCCAACCTGATCCTGACCGACAACACCGGGCAGATCGCGGCCTCCAACACCGGGCAGAACGAGTCCGTCGCCTACATGGGGCGCCTCGCCGTCCTGCTGGACTGGCACTACGCCGACCCCGTGGATGCGTTCGAGCAGACCCGGAACGACGTGGTCGCCTCGTACCAGGGCAACCGGAACCCGTTCGTCGACCACCCCGAGTGGGTCGATTGCCTGTTCGTGGGAGCCTGCGAGCCGGGCGCGCCCTACTGCAGCCCGGCGGCCGCGAACTCGACCGGCCAACCCGCCACCATCGAGGGCCGCGGCAGCGCCGTGATCGCGAACGACGACTTCCGCCTCCTGGCCTTCCAGCTCCCCAACCAGTCCGCAGGCTACTTCCTGTGCAGCCAGACCCAGGGCTTCATCCTGAACCCCGGCGGCAGCTCGGGGAACCTGTGCCTGGCGGGCAACATCGGCCGGGTCGTTGGAGGCCAGGTCGTGAACTCGGGCTTCTTCGGCAGCTTCGCGGTGTCCGTGGACCCGGCCGCCCTCCCCCAGCCCACTGGCTCGGTGAGCGCGATGGCCGGCGAGACCTGGAACTTCCAGGCGTGGTACCGGGACTTCGTGGCTGGCCAGGTGACGAGCAACTTCACCGACGGCTGGTCCGTGACCTGGCAGTAGGCCGCCTCGGGCGCCCTCACCGCGGGAGAGACCGCCGCCGCCAGCGCCCCGTAAGTTCGGCGCCGCCTGGCCCGGTTTCCCGGCGAGCGCGCGGGCAAGGCCGCTCCCCGCCCCGTAGCCTCACGGTCATGGGTCGACTCTTCCTCTTCGACGGCACCGCCGTCGCCTATCGGTCGCACTTCGCGATGATGCGCTCGGGCCTCTCGGCGCCCGACGGCCGCCCCACGGGCGCGACCTACGGGTTCACCATGGCCCTGCGCCGGATCCTGCGCGAGGAGGCCCCGGACCTGGTGGCGGTCGCCCTCGACGCCAAGGGGCCCACGTTCCGGCACGAGCGCTACGCCGAGTACAAGGCGACCCGCGAGCGCGCCCCCGAGGAGATGATCGAGCAGCTGGAGGACATCCGCCGGATCATCGCCGCCCACGGCGTCCAGCTCTTCGAGATCCCCGGGTACGAGGCGGACGACGTCATCGGCACCCTCGCGACCCGCGCGCGGGAGGCCGGCCACGAGGTCCGGATCGTGACCGGCGACAAGGACATGATGCAGCTCGTCGACCCCGACCTGCGCCTGCACAACATCTTCAAGCCCGGCGTGGACCTGGTGATCGAGGGGCCCGAGGAGGTCGAAGCCAAGTTCGGCACCACGCCCGATCACGTGATCGACGTGCTCGCGATCATGGGCGATGCTTCGGACAACGTCCCCGGCGTGAAGGGGATCGGCGAGAAGGGGGCGAAGAAGCTGATCGCCGAGTTCGGCTCCGTGGCCGGCATCCTCGAGCGCATCGAGGAGGTGAAGGGGAAGACCCGCGAGAAGCTCGAGAACGACCGCGAGAACCTGCTCCTCTCCCTCGAGCTCGTGACCATCGACACCGCCGTCCCCCTGGAGCCCGGCCTGGAGTCGATCACCCCCGCGACGCCGGACGTGACGGCGCTCCGGAGCATCTTCCAGGACCTCGACTTCCGGAGCCTCGCGGAGGAGGTGACCGCCGACGTGCAGGTCGACGGCGGGAGCGACCGAGAGGACGTCATCGTCCGGAACGAGGCCGAGCTCGACGGGATGATCTCGGCGCTGACCGAGGCGGGCACCTTCGCGTGGGACACCGAGACCACCGGGCTCGCCGCCCTCCAGGTGGACCTGGTCGGCATGTCCTTCTGCTGCGAGGCGGGCCGCGCCTACTACGTGCCGTTCAACCTGGAGCCGCCCGTCCTCGCCGGCGGAACGCCCGCGCTCCTCGATCGGCTCCGGCCGCTGATGACGGACCCGGACCTGTTCCGGATCGCCCAGAACGAGAAGTACGACGCCCTGGTGCTCGGCGCCCACGGCGTGGACGTGCCGCCGCCCGCCTTCGACACGATGGTGGCGAGCTTCACCATCCACGGAGCGGGCCGTCGCCACAACCTCGACCACCTCGCCCTGGTGGAGCTCGGGCTGACGAAGATCCCCACCTCCCACCTGATCGGGACGGGGAAGAAGCAGATCACCATGGCCGAGGTCCCGGTGGACGTGGTCGGCGAGTACGCCTGCGAGGACGCCGAGGTCACCTACCGGCTCTTCGAGCGGCTCTCGGTCGAGCTCAAGGAGACCGACAACGAGCCGCTCTTCCACGACCTCGAGATGCCGCTGGTGCGCGTGCTGACCCGGATGGAGCGCCGGGGGATCCGGCTCAACGTGCCGGCCATCGAGGAGTTCGGCAAGGAGCTCGAGCGCGACATCGACGCCGCCGAGCAGGACGTCCGGAGGCTCGCCGGCGAGCCCGGCCTCAAGGTGAACAGCCCCAAGGCCCTGGGCACGATCCTCTTCGAGAAGCTGCGGATCCAGGAGAAGGCCGGCGTCAAGCGGGTCAAGAAGACCAAGACCGGCTACGCCACAGACCAGGCGACCCTCAACGAGAACTACGGGGACGTGGAGATCGTCCGGCGGCTCCTGGAGTTCCGCGAGGTGGCCAAGCTCAAGAGCACCTACGTCGACGCGCTGCCGAACTTCGTGAACCCCAAGACGGGCCGCATCCACTGCTCCTTCAGCCAGGCCGTCGCCGCCACGGGGCGGCTCGCCTCGAGCGACCCCAACCTCCAGAACATCCCGGTCCGGACCGAGCGCGGTCGCCGGCTCCGGTCCGCGTTCGTCCCGCGCGAGCCCGACGAGCACGGCAAGTGGGTCCTCCTCGCCGCCGACTACAGCCAGGTCGAGCTCCGGGTGCTGGCCCACCTCTGCGGCGACGAGAAGCTCGCCCAGGCCTTCCGGGATGGCAAGGACATCCACGCCTCCACCGCGTCGGCGATCTTCGACGTGTTCCCGGAGATGGTGGACCGCACCATGCGCAGCCAGGCCAAGGCCATCAACTTCGGCCTGCTCTACGGCATGGGCCCCCAGCGGCTGGCCCGGGAGACGGGGCTCACCGTCCCCGAGGCCCGGGACTTCATCGAGCGCTACTTCGCGGCCTTCCCGAGCGTGCGCGGCTGGATCGACAGCGTGCTCGCGGGCGCCCGAGAGCACGGCTACGTGGAGACGCTGATGGGCCGCCGCCGGCAGATGCCGGACATCAACTCCTCCAACCAGCGGGCGCGGGTCGCCTCCGAGAACGCCGCCGTCAACACCCCGGTCCAGGGGTCGGCTGCGGACATCATCAAGAGCGCCATGATCAAGCTGGACCAGCGGCTGGCCGAGTCGGACCTCGCCGCCCAGCTGCTCCTCCAGGTCCACGACGAGCTGGTGCTCGAGGTCCCCGAGCGGGAGCTGGAGGCCACCATCGCCGTGGTCAGGGACGCCATGGAGAACGCCGTGGAGCTGGATGTCCCCCTGGTGGTGGACTTCGGCTGGGGCGCGGACTGGCTCGAGGCCCACTGAGGGGCCCCCGAGGCGCCCATCCATGGGCGGCGGCCATGGGCGGCGGCCATGGGCGGGGGAACGGGGGTCTCCCCGTTCGGGACGCCCGCCGCCCCAGGCCCGGGTCTGTGCCCGCCCGCCGCTCAAGGGATCCAGGGATCGGTCCGATACCCCAGGTGGTGACGACGCACCCGAGGAGCCCATCGACCATGCCTGCACCGAAACAAGACCCCGCGACCCTCTCACTGTCCGAGGCCAACTTCGCCATGGACTCCACCCCGGACCGCTGCGTGCTGCTCGACGCGACCGGCTGCATCGTCCGGGCCAATGAGCCCTGGACGAAGAGCTCCCGGCAGACCGACGTGGTCCCGCTGGAGAACGCCCGCGAAGGCGCCGACTACATGGCCGCCATGGGCCGCGCCGCGCTCAACGGGAACCGCGAGGCCGGCTCCCTCCACGCCCAGATCCGCAGGATTCAGGCCGGCGGATCGGACCGCGCCCGCCTCGAGTTCGACCGCCCCCTCCGGACGGGCGGGGTCGTGCGGACGGTGGCCACCATCGAGCACGTCCTCGACGGCGGCGAGCGCCTCGTCCTCGTCGCCTACACCACCGAGGTCACCAAGGGGTCCGTCCGCCCGACCGTCATCCCCGAGGCCGCCTTCAGCGTGCCAGCCGGGACGCGGCTCGAGCGCCTCGAGGAGGCCCTCGAGCACTGCACCGCCCACGCCGCCGTCCTCGACGGCGACGGCAAGATCGTCGCGGTGAACGCCGCCTGGCGACGCTTCACCATGGACACCGGCGGCGACCCCGCCCGGACCGGGGTCGGCGTGGACTACCTCTCGGTGTGCGCCGCCGCGGCGCGGACCGGCGACGGTCGCGCCAAGCGCTTCCTGCGCGAGCTCGAGGCGGTCCTGCGCGGAGAGCGCCACACCTTCACCGCCGACGCCCGGGCGGGGACCGGCGGCGAGGCTCGCCCCTTCCGCGGGCGCGCAACCGCCCTGAACCTCGAGGACGGCGCCTTCGTGCTGGTGACCCACACGGACATGGACGCGGTCCGAACGCCGGTGGGCTCCACCGTCCGCGCCGCCGCCTGACCACGGGTCCCAGGGAGAGCAAAGGACGCCTGTCCCCCACATCGGGGGGGCGGGCGTCTCGCTATTCGTCGAGGTGGAGGTCCTCGGGAGGCCCCGGGGAGGCTCCTGCGGCCGACGCGTCCCCGCCAGCCCCGGTGCCATCACGGCCCCTGGGGATGCCCTTGTCGAGCGTGGCGGCCGGCACCACCACGCCCCGGCCGAACTTGCGGCGGAGCTTGTCCAGGCTCGGCGTCACCTTCGCCAGCTTCTCCGCGGACGCCATGTAGTCCTGCCGGGAGGACGGCTCCGCCATCGCCCCGTTGAAGAGCGTCTCCTGCACCGGCTGGCGGACGTCCTCGAGGCGGCTGACCTGCACGCCGAGCAGGCGCAGGGGCCGGTCGTCGATCCGGTTGAGCAGCTCGCTCGCGACCGAGTAGATGCGCGGCCCCAGGTTGGTCGCGTGGACGAGGGTCTTGGTCCGCGTGACGGTCTTGAAGTCGCTGAAGCGCGCCTTCAGCGTGACCGTCTTCCCCCGAAGCCCCTTGTCCCGCAGGTGAAACGCCACCTCCTCCGAGAAGGACATCAGCAGGGCGCGGAGCTCCTCCTGGTCGGAAATATCCTCCGCGAAGGTGCGCTCCATCCCATGGGACTTCTCCTCGCGTCTCGGCGTCACGCGGCGCGGGTCGATGCCGTGGGCGAGGTCATGGATCCAGATGGCGGAGGCGCCGAATTGCCGCGCCACGACCTTGCGCGGGCGACTGGCCAGGTCCCCGATCGTCCTCACCCCCATCCCCTGGAGCCGCTTCGCCGAGCGCGGCCCGACGCCGAAGATCTTGGACACCGGCAAGGGGTCGAGGACGGAACGCTCCTCCCCGTGACGAATGACCCGGAACCCGTCGGGCTTGTCGAGGTCGGAGGCCAGCTTGGCCAGGAACTTCGTCGGGGCCACCCCCACCGAGGCCACCAGGCTCGTCTCGCGGAGGATGTCGTCCTTGATCCGGCGCCCGATCTCCTCGGCGTCGCCGAAGAGGCGCTCGGACCCGCTGACGTCGAGGAAGGCCTCGTCGAGGGACAGCGGTTCGACCGTCGGCGTGTAGCGCCGGAAGATGGCCATCACCTGTCGGCTGACGGCGGTGTACTTGTCGAAGTCCGGCGGCAGGAGCACGAGGTCCGGGCACATGCGCCTCGCCACCGCCGTGGCCATGGCCGAGTGGACGCCGAAGCGGCGCGCCTCGTAGCTCGCCGCTGCGATCACCCCGCGGCTCGCCGCAGGGCCTCCCACGCAGACTGGCAGCCCCTCGAGGGAGGGGTTGTCGCGGATCTCCACCGACGCATAGAAGGCGTCCATGTCCACGTGGAGGATCGTCAGCGGCGGGGGGCTAGCCATGGGGGGCCTGCGCAGTGGCGCAGGCGGCCCTCCAGTGTCAGCGCAGGGCTCTCCACCCGCAACCGGTCGCGGGCGAAGCCTGGAATCGGTAGGGTCTCCGCCGCGATGCGGTTCGAGAACGTCCATATCGAGGCTCTGGGCCTCGCGCTGCCCCAGCAGATCGTCACCTCGACGGACCTCGAGGGACGCCTAAGCGCTCTGTACGAGCGCCTCGGGGTCTCCGTGGGACGCCTCGAGCTCATGAGCGGCATCCGCGAGCGACGGTTCTGGAAGGCCGGGACCCGCCCCAGCGACGCCGCCGCCCGGGCGGGCCGGGACGCCCTGGAGCGATCGGGGGTCGACCCCGCCCGGATCGGCTGCCTCATACACTCCTCGGTCTGCCGTGACTTCATGGAGCCGGCCACGGCGTCGGTGGTCCACGCGCGGCTGGGCCTCTCGCCCGAGTGCGAGGCCTTCGACCTCTCGAACGCCTGCCTCGGCTTCGCCAACTCGATGTCGCTGCTCGCCAGCCGCATCGAGCGCGGCGAGCTCGACGCGGCGCTGGTGGTGAGCGGCGAGGACGGCGGCCCCCTGGTGGAGGAGACCATCAGCGCTCTGCTGCGGGAGGGCGTGACGCGGCAGGACCTCAAGCGAGCCTACGCCTCGCTCACCATCGGCTCGGGCGCCGCCGCCATGGTCCTGACCAGCTCGAGGATCTCTCGCACCAGCCACCGCCTCATCGGCAGCGTCGCGCGCGCCGCGACCGAGCACCACGAGCTTTGCAGTGGAGACCGCGTGGACGGCTTGAGCGGACCCCTCATGGAGACCGACTCCGAGGCCCTGCTGCAGGCGGGCAACGCCCTCGCCTCCCGCACCTGGCCCGCGTTCCTCGAGGAGCTCGGGTGGTCCTCCGAGGAGGTGGATCGCATCGTGACCCACCAGGTCGGGGTCCAACACAAGCGGACCCTGTTCGACATCCTCGGGCTCGATCACGCCCGCGACTACACGACGGTGGAGACCCTGGGCAACGTGGGCTCGGTCTCCCTCCCGGCAACGCTGGCGCTCGCCGCCAGCGACGACTTCATCCAACCCGGTCATCGCGTGGCCATGCAGGGCATCGGCAGCGGCCTCCACTGCCTGATGCTCGGCCTGGAGTGGTGACCCCTCCGCAGGCAACCGCCTCCATGTCCACCGACTCCCTCCTCGACTGCGTCGTCCTCGAGCCCGGCCGCCCCGCCGAGGCCTCCGTCATCTGGCTCCACGGCCTCGGCGCGAGCGGGCACGACTTCCCCCCCATCGTCCCCGAGCTCGGCCTCCCGGCGGATCATGGCGTGCGGTTCCTCTTTCCCCACGCCCCCTCCATCCCCGTCACGGTCAACGGCGGGATGGTGATGCCCGCCTGGTACGACATCCTCGGGATGGACTTCGAGCGGCGCGTGGACGAGGCCGGAGTGCGCGATTCGGCGGCCCACGCCCGCGCCCTCATCGAGCGCGAGAAGGCGGCGGGGATCCCCGCCTCCAGGATCGTCCTGGCCGGCTTCAGCCAGGGCGGCGCGATCGCCCTGCACGAGGGCCTGCGGCACCCCGAGGGCCTCGCGGGCATCCTCGCCCTCTCCACCTACCTCGCCTGCGACGGCAACCTCGATGGGGAGCGCTCGGAGGCCAACCAGGGCACCTCGATCCTCCAGTGCCACGGGACCCAGGACCCGATGGTGGTCCCCCGCATGGGCGAGGCCGCCCGGGATCGGCTCCTGGGCCTCGGCTATCGACTCGACTGGAAGACCTACCCCATGGCGCACCAGGTCTGCCCCGAGGAGATCGACGACATCGGCGCCTGGCTCCGTGGCGTCCTCGCCCTCTGAGGCGGCGCCGGCGGACGCCGGGGCGGTCCACGGCCCCCGCCCCCGCGAGTAAGAGATCCCGATTTCGACGATTGGGCGGTCGGTAGGACTCCCGGACGGGTACAACTCCCGCTCGCACGTTTCAGGAAAATCTGAAAAGCGTCGCGAGCGCGAGCCGAACGCCATGGACACCCCCTCCTCACACCCCGCCGCCCCGTCCCCCGAGGACCAGGCAGTGGAGCCCAGCGAGCCACGGCTCCTGGCCGAGTCAGGCTTCACCGGGCTCGAGCCGGAGCTCCACGCGGAGCTGGCGACCTTCGAGTCGTTCTTCAAGACCTTCGGCTTCAAGAGGATCCACGGCCGCGTGTGGGGCCTCCTGGTCCTCGCCGGGCACCCCCTCTCCGCGAAGGAGGTCGTCCATGAGCTGTCCATCAGCCAGGGGGCGGCGAGCACGACCATCAACGAGCTCGTGGAGTGGGGCGCGGTCTCCTCCACCTTCGACACGACCCGGCGCTGCAACGTCCACGAGCCCGTGGGGAACACCCTCTCGATCGTGGCGACGGTGCTCCGGCGCCGCGAGCAGGTGGCCTTCGAGCACTTCAAGGTCGGCGCCGAACGCATGCTCGAGATCATCCGCAAGCGCAACGGCGCCAAGGACCCCCGGGTCCTCACCCTGCGCTCGATCATCGCGACCTGCGACCTGGCAGACGCGGTCATGCAGCTCGTCTTCTCCAGCGTGTCCAGCGCGCTCGGCGACCCGCAGAGCCTTCTCTCCAAGGCCATCGGCACCGCGTTCAAGGTGGGCGTTGGCGTCCCCGCGCGATTCCTTCAGGCCGGCGCGGCGGCCAACCAAGCAGCAGACGAACTGTCCGAACAAGAGGAAGCGAAGCGTGCCTGACCACTCCAACAAGCCTCGCATCGTGATCACCGGCGTCGGTCTCACGAGCCCCAACGGCAACGACCTCGAGACCTACCGCAAGAACCTGCTCGCAGGGGTCTCCGGGGTCTCTCCCTACGAGATCCGGTACTTCGGTGAGACCGTCGCCGGGCAGTGTGACTTCGACAACAAGCGCCACCAGAGCCGCAAGAGCCTGCGCCGCGGGACGCGCGCAGGTTCGGTCGCGATCTACTGCGCCAACGAGGCCGTCCAGAGCGCCGGCATCGACCTCGACGCGGTCGGCCGCCACAACGTGGGCGTCTACGTCGGGACGACGGAGCACGGGAACGTCGAGACCGAGCAGCAGATCTACGAGATCAGCCAGTACGACTACGACACCTCCTACTGGTCCCACCACCACAACCCCCGGACGGTGGCCAACAACCCCGCCGGCGAGGTGACGCTCAACATGGGCATCACGGGCCCCCACTACGCCATCGGCGGGGCCTGCGCGGGCGGCAACCTGGGCATCATCCAAGGGGCCCAGATGCTCCAGCTGGGCGAGGTCGACGTGGCCATCGCCGGCGGCGTCTCCGAGTCCATCCATACCTTCGGCATCTTCGCCAGCTTCAAGGCGGAGGGCGCCCTCGGTGAGAACGCAGACCCCGCCAAGGTCAGCCGCCCCTTCGACCGTGACCGCAACGGCATCGTCGTGAGCGAGGGAGGCTGCCTCTACGTCCTCGAGCGTTACGACGACGCGGTCAAGCGCGGCGCGAACATCATCTGCGAGCTGGCTGGCTGGCACGTGAACTCGGACGCGGCGGACTTCGTCCTGCCCCTGCCGGAGCGCCAGAACCAGTGCATGCGCGGCGCCCTTGACCGCGCCGGGATGGCCCCCGACGACATCCACATCGTCAGCACCCACGCCACCTCCACGCCCCAGGGCGACATCCAGGAGTCCGGCGCGGTCCGCGAGGTGTTCGGCGACTCGGCGTCGACCAATATCAACAACACCAAGAGCTACATCGGGCACACCATGGGCGCCGCCGGCTCCCTCGAGCTCGCTGGCAACCTGCCGTCCCTCGTGGACGGCGTGGTCCACCCCACGATCAACGTGGACAACCTCGACCCCGAGTGCGAGGTCCGCGGCCTCGTGATCAACGAGCCCCGCCAGACCGGCGGCGTCGAGACCATCCTCAACCTCAGCTTCGGGATGCTGGGCATCAACAGTGCCCTCGTCGTGAAGCGGCCCGAGACCAACTGAAGCAAAACCACTCCTTCCCAACCCCTCCCATGACACAGGACGAAGTCAAAGAAGCCGTCAAGGACATCATCGCCACCATCGCCCCCGACGAAGACATCGACGGGCTCAACGACACGGAGCTCCTCCGTGACCAGATCGAGCTCGACTCCATGGACTTCCTCGACATCGTGATGGAGCTGCGCAAGCGCTACGGCGTGCAGGTCCCCGAGGACGACTACAAGGAGCTCGGCAGCCTCGAGTCCTGCGGCACCTATCTCCACCCCCACATGGCCGACATGGAGCTCAAGCTCCAGAACGCCTGATCCGAGGCCGATCCGCCCCATTCCCGTGACCGAGAAGTACGACACCATCGTCATCGGCGCGGGGATGAGCGGCCTCGCCGCCGGCATCCGCCTCGCGCAATTCGACCAGCGGGTCATCGTCCTGGACCGCCACTATCTCTGGGGCGGTCTCAACTCCTTCTACAAGCAGAAGGGGCGGCGGTTCGACGTGGGCCTACACGCCCTGACCAACTTCGTGCCCAAGGGGACCAAGGGTCGGCCACTGACCCGGATCCTGCGCCAGCTGAGGATCCCCTACGACGCCCTCGAGCTCGGCGAGCAGAGCGGCAGCCGGGTCGACTTCCCGGGCGTCTCGCTGCGCTGGAACAATGACTTCGAGCTGCTGCGCTCGGAGGTCGCCGAGAAGTTCCCCGGGGACATCGACGGCTTCGACCGGTTGGTCCGGGACATCGCCGGCTACCCCGACCTCTCCGATGAGTCAGGCCCCCCGCGGATGGCGCGGGCCGAGCTGGCGCCCTACCTGAGGGACCAGACGCTGGTGGAGATGCTGCTCCTCCCCCTGCTCTACTACGGGAGCCCGACCCCCGACGACGTCGAGTGGTCCTCGTTCATCATCCTCTTCAAGAGCCTTTACGAGGAGGGCTTCGCGCGTCCCGACGGGGGCGTCCGGCGCGTGCTCGACCTGCTCCGGAACCGCTACAAGGAGCTCGGCGGCGAGCTGCGTATGCGCGCGGGGGTCCAGCGGATCCTCCACGGACCGGACGGGGTACGCGGCGTGGTCCTCGACGACGGCACCGAGCTACTCGCGGACGTGGTCATCTCCAGCGCGGGCTTCGTGGAGACCATGCGCCTCACCGAGGAGGCGGGCACCACCCAGGAGGCCGACATCGGGCCGCTCTCCTTCGTGGAGTACCTGACCGTCCTGGATCAGCGCCCCCGGGACCTGGGGCACGACGACACCATCGTGTTCTTCAACACCGAGGATCGCCTCGTCTACGGACCGCCCGAGCCCGGACAGCTCGTGGACCTGCGCAGCGGCGTCATCTGCTGCCCGGACAACTACGCCTCCAAGGAGCCCCTCCCCGAGGGCATGCTCCGCCTCACCCTCCTGGCGCGCCACGATGAGTGGACCTCGCTGAACGAGGAGGCCTACACCAGCGCCAAGGACCGGATCTGGGGCGAGGCCCACGGGATCGCCGCCCCCTTCGCCTTCGACGTCCGCCCCCACTCGGTGTACGTGGACGGGTTCACGCCCCGGACCATCGAGAAGTTCACCGGCCACCTCGGCGGCGCCGTCTACGGCTCCACGCGCAAGCAGCGCAGCGGGAGGACCGCGGTGGACGGCCTCTTCCTCTGCGGCACCGATCAGGGCTACCTCGGCATCGTCGGCGCGATGCTGTCGGGGATCGCCATGGCCAACCAGCACGCCCTCGCATCCGCGACATGACCGACACCAGCAGCACGCCCGCCTCCGACGCCCGCCAAAAGAAGTTCTTCGCGGGGAGCCGCGACGGCAAGCGCCCCCTGACCAGCGACCCCCTCAAGGGCGCCAAGGACCACTACGACGTGGTGGTCATCGGCTCGGGTCTCGGCGGGCTGACGGCGGCGAACATCCTCGCCCGGAACGGTCACTCCGTCGCCGTGCTGGAGCAGCACTACAACTACGGCGGCCTCGCCACCTGGTTCAAGCGCAAGGGCGGGCACGTCTTCGACATCTCGCTGCACGGCTTTCCCTTCGGGATGAAGAAGACCTGCCGCAAGTACTGGGGGCAGCACGTCGCAGACAAGATCGTCCAGCTGGACGGCATCCGCTTCGACAACCCGCAGTTCAGCTTCGACACCGAGTTCACGCGCGACGACTTCACGGACAAGCTGGTGAGCGTCCTGGGGTGCGAGCAGTCGGTGGTCGAGGGGTTCTACGACGACCTCCGTCGGATGAACTACTACGACAACGACACGCGCACGACGGGCGAGCTCTTCGAGGAGTACTTCCCGGGCCGCAATGACGTGCACCGGCTCCTCATGGAGCCGATCACCTACGCCAACGGGTCGAGCCTCGAGGACCCCGCCATCAGCTACGGGATCGTCTTCTCCAACTTCATGTCGAAGGGCGTCTACACCTTCACCGGGGGGACCGACGGCCTCATCAAGGACATGCGCGGGGTGCTCGCGTCCAACGACGTGGATATGTTCAGCCGCGTCCGCGTGGACGAGATCCTCGTGGAGGGCGGCACCGTCAAGGGCGTGCGCGTGGGCGACCGCGCCATCTCGGCGGACATTGTGCTCTCCAACGCGAACGTGAAGACCACCGCCGAGCAGCTCGTCGGAGAGGAGCACTTCGACGCCGAGTGGCTCGCGGGCCTCCGGGACGTCCGACTGAACACCTCCAGCTGCCAGGTCTACATGGGCCTGCGGCAGGGAGAGACCCTGCCCTGGGTGTCCGACCTCTTCTTCACCTCGACGCGCCCCACCTTCGACAGCGCCGCGCTCTGCGACCTGCACGGAGAGAGCCGCACCTTCAGCTTCTACTACCCGAAGGGGCGCCCCCAGGACGCCGCGAAGGGGCGCCCGGATCGGTACGTCATCGTGTCGAGCACCAACGCGCTCTACGAGGACTGGGCGGCCATGGACGACGCCGCCTACGAGGCGAACAAGCGCCGGATGGTCGAGGAGACCATCGCGGACATCGAGCGCCGGGTGCCCGGCACCGCGGCGAAGATCGAGCACGCGGAGGCCGCCACGCCGCGGAGCTTCGAGTTCTACACCGAGGCCCCCACCGGGACCTCCTTCGGGACCAAGTTCGAGGGCCTGCCCTACTCCATGAACCTCTCCGACCAGGTGGAGGGCCTCTACCACGCGGGCTCGGTGGGGATCATCATGAGCGGCTGGCTCGGCGCCGCCAACTACGGCGCGATCACCGCCAACAAGATCGACGCCAAGCTGGCGGCGATGGTCACCGCCGACTGAGCCCCGCTCGGGCGACCGCCCTGGCGCTAGTCCCCGAAGAGGTCGCCTAGCCCCTCCACCGGGGCCCCCACCGGCGCCGCGGGGACCGCGCTGATGACCACCTCCGCGCTCCTGCGCGGGTGGCTGATCACCTCATCGCTCTCGCCGCCCATGGCGCCCTCGAGGTGGTCGACGGCGCCGAGGACGGCGCTCGCGCAGCCACGGACGACCCGCAGCGCCTCCACGCGATAGTCCCCGCTCCCCGCGAGGAACCTGGTGCTCTCGGACAGCGAGATCACCTCCTCGATGAGCCGGTGCATCGCTCGTTGACTCTCATTCATCCCTTCGCCCTCTCTCACTGGATCCTGCTGGCAGGCCAGGTCCCCCCCTGGCCCGTGGCCATGGGCCGGCTTGGCGCCCCATGGCGTCCAGGAACGTCGACAGGACTGCCCCCGAAGGGAGAGGAGAAGATCACCGGAGCCCGGGCAGCGGGGATGGTTGCGCCGAAGCGGGTCACTCTCGACCCACTTCGGGACGATCCCCCAAGACCCTAGCCCCGCGCGAGGGGGATCAGGAGGCCCGGGGCGCCGTGCCCGAGCCCGGCCGGCAGACCACCCGCCCAGCGCCGGAGGCGTCGCTCTCCATCCGGGCCGAGGCCCTCGATGCCGCAGGAGAACTCGACGCCGAGGGGGACATCGTCGAAGCGCTGGGGGAGCCGCAGCCGCAGCCCGCCGCCGCCGCGCACCACCTCAAGCCCGAGGCGCGCCACGAGGTGGGCGTCCGTGAGTCCCCCGGGATTCTCGATGCTGAGGACCATGTCTCCGCCCGCACGCCGAGCCGTGATCGAGGCCGGCGCGTCGCCAGGCCGCTCGGCGAGCAGCTCCAGCCGCCGCGCCAGGCCATCCGCGGTGGCAGCGCGCCGTCGCACGAGGGGCGCGTCGAACAGCAGGCTTCCGCCGGGGCGGATCTCCCCGTCGACCGAGAGCCCTTCTCGCCAGCGGAAGAGCACGCCGAGGAGCGGATCGGGACCAGGGACACGGGCGCCACCGCGGATCCGGAACTCCACGGTCCGCTCCTCCTCGGCCTCGAGCTCCAGCACCCTGGGGAGCCCCTCGATCTCGAAGGCCCCGTGCGGGACGAACGCGGACGCGCGCGCCTCCACGGGGAAGGGGAAGGGGTTCGCCACGATCACGGCGCTGGTCCAGTCCCCGAACCACTCGCCCCGGGCGCGGTCCTCCAGGGTCTCCGGCTCGATGAACAGCTCCGGCGCCCGGACGGGGTAGGGAGCGGTCGACCCCGGGAGCATCCGCGCCAGGGCCCTGGCGGCGAGCGCCCGGTGAGGCTCGTTGGAGTTGAGCCCGAAGAGCGGCTGCCGGCAGAGCTCGAGCAGCTCGTCGGGGTCGTCGATGGCCCAGGCCCAGCGCTCCGTGAAGGACCAGTCGGCGCTGCCCGCCTCGCTCTTCCACCCCCGGGGCCCCACCGAGTACGCGTCGATCCGCTCGTCACGGACGAAGCGCCGGTCGTCCTCGTTGGCGGAGACGCCGAGCAGCATCGTGGAGAGCCCGGCGTCCCGCGCATCGAGCACCACGTCCCGCCGGAAGCTGGCCACGCGGCAGGGGACCGGCGGGCGGCGCTCGGCGAGCAGCTCCGTGAGCCGAGAGACCAGCCCCGGCTCCTTGAGCTCGATCATGTGGAACGGCGGCTCGGAGGCCCGCTCCTCCGCGGTGATCCCGAGGGCCTCATCGAGGAGCGGGACGGGCTCGCCCGCGAAGCGCTTCGAGAACCACCCCCCCGCGTCCACGCTGAACAGGTCCCGGAGGTCCAGCTCGGCGAGGGCTCCGCGGTGGTCAGTGGTGCGCTCCAGCCGGGCATCGTGGAAGAGCACCAGGTCTCCGCTCCCGCACGCCCTCACGTCGTACTCCACGCCGTCCATGCCCGCCTCGAGCGCGCGACGCAGCGCCGCCAGGGTGTTCTCTGGCGCCTCCCGCGGTGCGCCCCGGTGGCCGAGCAACATCGGCGGACCCGTCAGGTGAGCGCCGGAGACGTCGAGGCTCGAGAGCCCCTCGTAGACGTCACGCCGGGGAGAGGCCGGCCCATGGGAGGCCCCGCCCGTCACCGCTCGCGAGGGGTCAGCGATTCACCGCGCGCCGCGACGCGGCTGATCACGAGCACGCTGCCCGAGTACCCGCAGCTCACCAGGCAGAGGCCGAGCCCGTCGATCTCGCCCGTCGCGAGGTGGTGGAGCTTGGCGGAGTCCCGGGCCACGGAGCGCTTGGAGCTCATGAACATCGGGCGCGCCGCCCGGTCGGGGTGGTCCATGGAGCGGACCTCGACGTTCTCGAGCATGACGACCCGGATAACGCCGTCGTAGCCAGCGGTGGCCACCTCGACGCCGCTGTCGACCGGGAGGAGGTCCGCCACGACCGCCCCCCGCAGGCGATTGTCGGCGCGCTCCAGGACCGTGACGGGCCCCTTGAGGCGGCCGCTCCCGTCACGCTCGATCAACCTGAGCAAACCGCCGTTGTCGCACACGACGACGCCGTCCCCAGGGAAGGGGGCGATGCGCGCCAGGGTCTCGCCGAGGTCAACCCGCCGGACCTGCCCGAGGCGGCCGCCCTCGTCCCGGGTGAACTCGATCAGCCCCCCGTCGTCGCAGGCGAGGGCGAAGCCCCCCGCCGTGAGGCAGGCGCCCTTGGCGTTCCCCTCGTGCACGAGGCCGTGCGGTGCGGAGAGGTCCTCGACCGCGAGCCACTCATCGGTCGCGATCAGGCCCAAGAGGCGCGCCGCGCCGAAGTACCCCGCGACCACCAGCTCCTCGCCAGGCCGGGCCGGGTCCACGTCGCCCGCCGCGAGGGCGTGCACCAGGGCCGGCGTCACCAGCCGCGCCTCCACCCACTCGCCGCCCGCCATGGGGTGGCGCGCGAAGACCCGCACGATCCCGCACCCGCCGTCATCCTCTCCCCCCTCGAACATGCCCACGGCGACGATCTCGTCGCCGGGCGCGGAGGGCACGAGGTCGGCGCAGAGGACCTGGACGAGCTCGCCCATGTTCCCGGAGGCCGCGGGCCCCAGGTCCATGGGCTCGAAGCCCTCACCGACACGACGGAACGCGCGAACCGCGCCGCGCCGATCCACCGCGACGATCTCGTCGCCCGGCGCGGTGGGGTCGAGCTCACCGCAGGCCACGCCGTTGATCCGGGCGTCCCCATGGAAGACCGTGGAGAGCTCCCAGTCCCCGTTGAGGACCGCAGGGATCGACAACGGCTCGGGTCCCATCGCCGGAGCATCCAGTCCGGGCGACGCCCCCTGGCAAGCGGCTGCGGTGAGGACGAGGAGGGCCAAAGGGAGGCGGTAGCGGGGTCGATCCATGGGGGTTCGGGAGGGGGTGGCGTCTTCCCTTAGACCAGCTGGACGAGGGAGTCACCCTCCCTCGGGAGGACCTCGCCGATGCGGTGCACCGGGACGTCCCGGCCCGCGAGCTCGTCCTCGAGCCGGGCTGCGTTGGCCTCCGGGAGGACGATCAAGAGCCCGCCGGACGTCTCGGCATCGTAGGAGATGTCCACGAGCGCCTTGTCCAGCCCCGCGGCCACCCGCACCACCCCCGCCAGGGCGGACTTCCCGCGCTTCACGCCGCCGGAGACGACGCCCTTGGCGGCCAGGTCCCGGGCGCCCGGGAAGATCGGGACCGCGGAGAGATCGAAGCGGATGGTGACGCCCGAGGAGCGGGCGATGTTGCTCGCGTGGCCGTTGAGTCCGAAGCCCGTGATGTCCGTGCAGGCGCTGGATCCGGCCGCGTTCATGGCCTCTGCCGCGCGGTGGTTCAGGGTCGCCATCTGGAGCGCCGCCGCCCGCACCGCCTCATCCGGCGCCTTGCGGAACTTGCCCGCCGTGGTCATGGAGCCCATGCCGAGCGACTTCGTGAGGTAGAGCACGTCGCCGGGCTTGGCGCCCGCGTTGTCCGCGAGGTGAGCGCGGTCCACGATGCCCGTCACGGCGAACCCGAACTGGGGCTCGGGAGCCTCCACGGTGTGGCCCCCTGCGACCACTGCGCCAGCCTCCGCCACCTTCTCGAAGCCCCCGCGGAAGATGTCGGCGATCCACTGTTCGTTGAAGCCCTTGGGGAACCCCGCCAGGTTGAGCGCGCTCACCGGGCGCCCCCCCATGGCGTAGACGTCCGAGAGCGAGTTCGCCGCGGCGACCGCCCCGTACAGGTACGCGTCGTCGAGGACCGGCGGGAAGTAGTCCACCGTCTGGACCAGCGCCACCTCGGCTCCGGCGGGGAGCCCGTCCCGCTCGCCGAGCACGACGACGCCGGCGTCGTCGACGGTCTGGGGACCGACGATGAGGCGAGGATCGGACGACGGATCAAGGTCACGCAGCACCTGCGTGAGCTGCCCCATGGGCATCTTGGCCGCTCAGCCGGCGCAGGCGGCGTAGTCGGTGAGTCGCTTGTTGCGTTTGAACATGATGGTGGCGGGGCGCTTCCCCGCGGCGACTCTAAGCCCACACCCGCCCCCGTGGAAGCGAAGCGCCCCCTGGATTCCCGATCAGGCCGGGAAGTATCGAGGCTGCCCGCGGAGGCTCCCGCGCAGCGCGGCCCTCGTGTCCACCACGAGCACCTCGGATTCCACCAGTAGCTCGAGGTCCACGCCAGGTTGAGCCACGAGCAGAACGGCCACGTCCGTCTCCGCGAGCTGCTCGGCATCGAGGGGGCGGGACTCCCCAAGTTCACACAGCGGGACGAGCGGGTCGTGATAGCGGACCTGCGCACCCTCCAGGCGGAGCTCGCTCGCCAGTGGGAACGCTGGAGACTCTTCCACGATCCCTACCCCCGCCTTGTAGGCGACACCGAGGACGAGCACCCGCGCCCCCTCGACGGCGAGGCCTCGACTCTCGAGGGCCAGCCGGACCTTGCTCGCCACGAAGGAGGGCATGGCCCGGTTGATCTCCCCGGAGAGTTCCACGAAGCGGGCGCCGGCACCGGCGCGCTTCGCCGCCCACGCGAGATAGAAAGGGTCGATGGGGAGGCAGTGGCCCCCCATGCCCGGTCCGGGATCGAAGCGCGTGAAGCCGAAGGGCTTGGTGGAGGCCGCGTCGAGGACCTCCCAGATGTCGATCCCCATGGCGTCGAAGGCGACCTTCAGCTCCCCCACCAGCGCGATATTCACCGCGCGGTGCACGTTCTCCACCAGCTTCGCGGCCTCGGCGACCTCGGTCGAGGACACCGGGATCACGGTCTCGAACGCCCGGGAATAGAGTGCCACAGCGCGCTCCGTGCCCGCCGAGGTCAGCCCCCCCACCAGCTTCGGCACGTCGCTCCCGAGTCGACCGCCCTCATCCCGGCCAGGGTCAACCCGCTCTGGCGAGTATGCGAGGTCCACCCCGACGCCGGCAAAGATCTGGCCGAGCACCTCACGGGTCGTTCCCGGCCAGGTGGTGGACTCGAGCACGACCAGGGTGCCCTCGGCCACGTGCGCGGCCACCTCCCGAGCGGCCCCCTCCACGGCGCTCAGGTCCGGCCGCCGCTCGGCGTCCAGGGGAGTTGGAACGCAGATGATGACAGCGTCGCAGCGGGCGAGGTCCCTCCCCTCCCCGGAGATCAAGGCGTCGGCGAGCACCTCCACCTGCTCGTCCTCGAGGTGCGCGAGCGGCGAGGTCAGGCGGCTGATGGCTCCGCGGCGCTCGCCGTCTCGCTCGAGGAGGACGAGGGGGACCCCGGCGCGCGCAAAGAGGATCGACAGCGGCAGCCCGACGGAGCCGAGGCCGACGATCCCGACCGTCGGTGGATTGGATTCGGTGGCCATGGAGGCTCGAAGACGCGCGGCGGCTCGTTTCCTTCCCGCGGGCGTCAGGCGATCGCCTCGAAGGCGGCGAGGAGGCGCGCCTCGTCTCCGGGGAGGAGGGCGCGCGGGTCGAGGAGGACCGCGTCCTCGTGGATGCGGACGAAGACGGGGGGCTCGCCGGCCCGGAGGCGGGTCGCGAGGGACTCGGCGGAGTGGCCCTGACCGGAGACCCGGACCGCCGTCGTGGGCAGGAAGATCGTCGGCGCGCTGCCGCTGCCGGGCTGCGACTTCTCCGGGACGGCCTCGGCAGAGAAGCCGGGGAGCGCGTCGATGGCCGCCGCGATGCGCGCGGCGCTCTCGGCGAGCTCGGGCTCCGGACGGTGCATGAGCCGGCGCGAGGGGATCTCGCTCCCGCGCCCCGCGAGCAGCAGCTCGAGGGTGGCCTCGAGGCCCGCCAGGGCGACCTTGTCCAGGCGCAGCGCCCGGTAGATGGGGTTGCCGCGAAGGGCACGGATCGACTCCTGGCGGCCGACGATCAGCCCCGCCTGGGGCCCTCCGAGGAGCTTGTCCCCTGAGAACGCGACCACGTCGATTCCGGTGGCCACCGCGTCGCGCACCACCGTCTCGTCGCCGACCTCCTCGAGGGGGCGGGTCCCCTCCACCTCGATCCTCCCGGAGCCGAGGTCCCAGCCCGAGGTCACGCCGTGCTCCTTGCCCAGGCACGCGAGCTCGGCGGGGTCCGCCTCCTCCGTGAAGCCGACGACGCGGTAGTTGCTGGTGTGCACCTTCATCAGGAGCCCGGTGTCGGGCCCGATCGCGCGCTCGTAGTCCACGGCGCGGGTGCGGTTGGTGGTGCCCACCTCCACCATGTCCACCCCCGCGCGGGCCATCACGTCGGGGACCCGGAAGGACCCTCCGATCTCGACGAGCTCGCCCCTGCTGACGATGGCCTCCCGCCCGCCGGCAAACGTCTGCATCATCAGGAAGGCGGCGCCCGCGCAGTTGTTCACGGCGATGCCCGCCTCCGCCCCCGTGAGGCGAGAGAGGAGCACGCCGAGGCGCGCGTCGCGCTCGTTGCGCCGCGCGCTGTAGCGGTCCATCTCGAGGACGCAGTAGCCCTCCGCCGCGGCGCGCATGCGCTCCGCGGCCTCCGGGTGCACCGGGGCCCGCCCGAGGTTCGTGTGGAGCACCACCCCCGTGGCGTTCACCGCCGACCGAACCCCGCGTCCGGCCTCCACCCTGGCGCGCTCGAGGAGCGCCGCCCCGAACCCTCCGCCGGAGACCTCCGCCTCCACGTCGTCGGCGCCCAGGCCGTCCTTCCCGATCCGGCGCCGGAAGGCGTCCAGCTCCTGCTGAACCAGCTCGGTTCGGACCGCCGCCGGGATCGCCGCCATCCGCGCCGCCGCTTCGCCGGGTCCTGCGGGCCCCCCGTCGAGGAGCCCATCGAGCAGCCGCCGCCCCTCGTCCACGCTCGGGAGGGCTCGGAACGGGTTCGCCTCGCTGCTGGCTTGCTTGCCGGAACTCATGGTCCCCCGAGATTAGCGCTCGGAGCGCTCGCCGTCGCGCCGCCGGGCTCGATCCCGATCCGAGCCGCTGTTAGGTTGTGTCCATGGCGCCTCCCTCCCCGACGGCCTCGGCCTCGCCCTCCTCCACCTCCCACGGACACCCGGCCCTCCCCGGGCACTGGAACCTGATGGAGCCGGACCCGGAGCTGGTCAAGGGCCTCGTGCACTCGGAGCGGGTCCCCGACGTGCTGGCTCGGCTCCTCGTGAACCGGGGGCACAGCACGCCGACGGAGGCCGCCTCCCAGCTCACGCCGACCCTCCACGGGCTCAACGATCCGGCCGGCCTGCCCGAGATGGAGCGCGCGGCCGAGCGCCTGGAGAAGGCCGTGGCCGACGGCGAGACCGTGCTGGTGCACGGGGACTACGACGTGGACGGGGTCAGCGGCACGGTCCTGCTCGTGCGCTTCCTCCGGCACCTGGGCGCGCGGGTCGAGTGGCACATCCCCCACCGCACGCGGGACGGCTACTCCTTCGGCGACCACTCGGTCGTGAAGGCCAAGGAGACGGGCGCGACGCTTGTCATCTCGGTGGACAACGGAACCTCGGCGGTGGAGCCCATCGCTGCCCTCCGGGAGGCCGGCGTCGACGTGATCGTCACCGACCACCACGAGCCCCCCGAGGGCGAGCTCCCCCCCACCTTCGCCCTGGTCAATCCGAAGCTCCCCACCTCCGAGTATCCGTTCCGGGAACTCTGCGGGAGCGCGGTCGCGTTCAAGCTCGCCTGGGCCGTCTGCCAGCGCATGAGCGGCGGCGAGAAGGTCCGACCCGACCTGCGCCAGTTCCTGCTCGAGGCGCTCGGCTACGTGGCCATCGCCACCGTCTGCGACGTGGTCCCCCTCATCGGAGAGAACCGCATCCTCGCCCACTTCGGCCTGCGAGCGCTCCACGAGTCTCCCTCCCCCGGCGTCCAGGCGCTCCTGGAGCGCACCGACCTCGCCGGCCGAGCCCTGACCGCCGAGGACATCGGCTTCCAGATCGGCCCGCGCATCAACGCCAGCGGGCGCATGGACAGCGCGGCGCGCGCGGTCGAGACCCTGCTCGCCGCGGACGCGGTGGAGGGGCGCCGGCACGCGGAGCACCTCGAGTCCCTCAACGACGCCCGCCGCCAGGTGGAGCGCGGCGTCCTCGAGGAGGCGCTCGAGCAGGCCGAGCAGTTCGCGGACCCCGAGGCCTATCCGATCATGGTCCTCGGCGGCGCCGGCTGGCACCCCGGCGTGGTGGGCATCGTCGCCTCCCGGATCGTGGACCGCTTCCACCGCCCGGCGCTCATCATCGGCATCGACGACGAGGGCATCGGCCGCGGGAGCGCGCGCTCCGTCCCCGGCATCAGCGTGCTGGAGATCATGCGCGGCGGCGCGGACCACATGAACCGCTTCGGCGGGCACGCCATGGCCGCCGGCTGCGAGATCCAAGGGGACCGCCTCGAGGACCTGCGCGCGTCGCTGGTCGCGAGGGCCAAGGAGCTCCCCCCCAGGGACGCCGTCCAGGACCTCCGGATCGACACCCGGGTCCAACTCCAGGGCTTCGACGAGAACCTGATGCGCCAGATCCAGCGCCTCGAGCCCTGCGGCGAGGGCAACCCCCAGCCGGTGCTGCTGGCCGAGGATGTGCGCCTGGAGGAGATGCCGCGGGTCATCGGCCAGGACCGCACCCACATGCTGCTCCAGGTGCGATCGGGGACGACGGTGCTCAAGGCGCTCGCCTTCGGCATGGCCAGCCGCGAGCACGAGCTCCGGATGTCCCGCCCGGTGGACCTCGTCTTCACGCCGAGGCTCAGCCACTGGCGCGGACGCACCCAGGTCGAGCTCATCGTGGCCGACTTCCAGTGCCGGTGAGGCGGGCCCCATCCTGACCGGGTCGTCGCCGTCCTGGCACGGCGCGCCTATCCTCAGGGCATGAAGCCGCTCCCCACCTCGACGCTCGCCGCCCTCTCGCTCCTCCCCCTGGCGCTGGCCTGCGCCACGGGCGGGGCCGCATCCGCCGCCGATTGGCCCCAGGGGCCCGGCCCCAACGGGGACTGGAGCAGCACCGGGCCCGAGCCGCCCGCGCACTTCAGCGTCCGCCGCGGAGTGAACGTGAGGTGGCGCGCTCCCCTCCCCGAGACGGGCCAGGGCGGCGTCACCGTCGCGAACGGTCGAGTCTACGTGGCGTCCATGGCCCCCTGGGATCCGGCCAACGCCCTCGACGCCGAGGAGGCCGAGCGGTTCAAGCACGCGACCGAGGGCCGCGCCGTGGTGGGCAAGGACATCGACGCCCACTGCCTCGACGCGGAGACCGGCGAGCGGATCTGGACCCGGCGCATCGAGGGCAGCGTCCCCGCCATCTACACCTACCCCTTCTCCGACGCGACCTCGGCCTCGCCCGTGGTCTGTGGAGAGGAGGTCATCTTCACCAACGCGGCCGGTCGCGTCGTGTGCTTCGACGCCGAGGGGGGCGTGCGCTGGGAGCGCGTCTACACCCCCGCGTTCGACGGCCCCTTCAACAAGCAGTTCGAGCCCGTCATCGTGGAGGACGGAGCCCGTCGTGTGTTCGTCCACATGGAGCCGTTCGTCCCCCAGGGCGGCGGGCCGTCACCCACCGAGCCGGAGGACGAGGGCGCCCTCCACGGCCGCTGGCACCACCTCGTGGGCCTCGACGCCGCCACCGGCGCCGAGCTCTGGCGGAGCGAAGATGGGCTGACCCAGTACAACGCGCCGACCGTGGTGGGCGGCGAGTCCCCGCGCATGCTCCACGCCCGGGGCGGGCCCCACGCGGTCCCCGAGCGGCCCGTGGGCGTCACCCTCACGCGCCTCGACGGAGCGGACGCGGGGCGACGCAGCTGGCGCTATGAGGACCCGCGCGGCAACCACGAGGCGTCCCTGCAGACCATGGCCCACGACGCGAACCACGCCTACTGGATCCTCAAGGAGCCCCGCAACGAGCTCGTTGTCCTCGACCTCGCGACGGGCGAAGAGGTCCGGTCCATCTCCCTCGTGGAGGGCGTCACCCGACGGACCTTCGATCAGGCGCTGGGGGACTGGGTGACCGAGGAGGACGTGGACCTTGAGAAGGGGGTGTTCCCCGCCCGTTACTCCATGGTCGCCGCCCAGGGCGCCGTGTACTTCCAGTGCTACGCCACGGCCTGGGGGAAGCCGACCATTGGCCCCGCCTACAGCTTCGGGCGCGTGGACGCGGAAGCGGGCACCGTGGAGTACCTCGAGGTGCCCACGGATCTGGTCTCGGCCAGCGACGGGGAGCTCGAATACCTCTGGCGGACCCCGCGTGTGGCCCGCCCCTTGAACAGCCGAGGCGAGGAGGTCACAGGAGACGACCGCTGTCGGTGGGACGGGTGGGACTGGGTCTTCAACGGGTCGCCCACGCGGGTGAACGACCGCCTGTACTTCACCCTGGCCAGCGGCGTCGTCTACGTGTTCGACGCGGCCGCGAGTCCCTTCGACGGGGCCGCGCTCCTGGCCGTCAACGACCTGGGCCCGGCAGGCGAGGTGTGGACGGCGAACTCGATCTCGTACGCCGACGGCAGGCTCTTCCACCGCACGGGCGCCGAGGTGATCTGCTTCGGCCGCTGACCCTCAGCGGAGGCCGAGGGGTCTGAGCCCGACGGCCCGGGCCTCGTTCAGCGTCGCCGACATCGCCTCCACCCGCTCGGGGTGCTCGGCCGCCACGCTCGACGCCTCCCCCACGTCGACCGAGAGGTCGTACAGCTCATCGGTCCCCTTGGGCCGCTGGACGAACTTCCAGGGGCCGTCCCGCAGGGCGAGCCCCCTCGCCTCCTCCACCACAAACTGGCGGCCCACCGGGTCGCGGCCGAGCAGCGCGGCCATGGCGTCCCGGCTGTCCATGGCCTCCCCCTCGGGGAGCGGCACGTCGAGCATCGAGGCGAAGGAGGCCACCAGGTCCACCTGGGTCACCAGCGCGTTGGACACCCCGGGCTGGATGCCCCGGGGCCAGCGGACGATGAGCGGCACGCGCGTACCCCCCTCGTAGACCTGGTACTTGCCCCCGCGATAGGGACCGGAGCCGTCATGGCCGCGGTCCACCTCCTCCCGGCTCGTGAGCACGGTCGTCCCATCCACGTACCCGTCGTCGTACACCGGGCCGTTGTCGCTGGAGAAGATCACGATGGTGTCCTCGGTCAGCCCCCGCGCCTCGAGCGCCGCCATCACCGCGCCGGCGGCCCAGTCCAGCTGCACCATGGCGTCCCCCCGGTAGCCGAGCTCGCTCTTGCCGTGGAAGCGCGGGTGGGGCGTGCGTGGGACATGGATGTCCTGGGAGGAGAAGAACAGGAAGAAGGGCTCCTCCGCGTTCTCGTCGATGAAGCGGGTGGCCCGCTCCACGAACACGTCGGCCATGGTCTCGTCGTCCCACAGGGCCGACTCGCCGCCGGCCATGTAGCCGATCCGGCCGATGCCGTTGATCACCGACTGGTTGTGGCCGTGGGAGCTCGGGTAATAGGTCATCGCCTCCGGCTGCTTCTTGCCGTCGGGGTAGCGCGTGCTCCCCTCGGGGAGGTCCTTGAGCTTGCCAACGAAGAGCGGGTCCTCCGGGTCCAGCCCGACGACCTCGTGACCCTCGAGGTAGACGCACGGGACGCGGTCGTTGGTGGAGGGGAGCAGGAACGACTCGTCGAAGCCGAGCTCCATGGGCCCTGGCTTGACCGCCCCATTCCAGTCCACGGGCTCGCCCTCCGCCCCCAGACCCAGGTGCCACTTGCCCACCACGCCCGTGCGGTAGCCCGCCGCCTTGAAGGTGTCGGGGAGCGTCCAGGCGTCCACCGGGATGGTCAGCCTGGCGTTCGGTGGGAGCACCCGGACGCCGCTGCGGAAGCCGTGGACGCCGGTGAGCAGGGCGAAGCGCGAGGGCGTGCAGGTCCCGGCGGCGCAGTGCCCGTCGGTGAACCGCAGCCCCTCGGCGGCGAGTCGGTCCAGGTTCGGCGTGGGGATCTTCTCGGCGCCGTAGCAGCCGAGGTCCCCGAAGCCGACGTCATCGCCGTAGATGATCACGACGTTGGGGCGCCGGTCCCCATCGTCTCGCTCGGCCACAGGGGCGCTCGCGCAGGCGGTGAGGGTCAGGAGCAGCAGAGTTGAAACAGGTGTCGCGTTCATCGTGGTCTTCCTCCTCCGTAGCCGAGCCCGTTCAGGACCTCGCGGGTGCGCGGATCCAGGGAGGCCTCTTCGCCTCGCTTCAGGGCGCCCATGCCGAGCTCGACGGCCTCGAGCTCCGCCTGCAGCCGCGCGAGTTCCTCCGGCCTGGAGCCTGCCAGGTCCCGCTGCTCCGCGGGGTCCGTCGCGACCTCGTAGAGCTCGGGGGCCACCCCGTCACGGACGATCAGCTTCCAGCCCCCCGACGTCCAGCTCGTCTGCGGCCGCGCCCACATGTTCCCGTGGGCCAGCGTCGGCCGGGGCGCTCCCGCCTCTCCCCCCGCCAGGGAGACCAGGCTGCGCCCCAGGAACTGATCGGGGAGGGGCAGGTCGCAGAGCTCACAGAGCGTCGGCGCGAGGTCGATGTGCCGGACCGGGGTCTCCACCACCGCCGGCGCTAGCTGGCCCGGCGCGCGGATCACCATGGGGACCCGGACGAGCTCGTCGTAGAGGGTGTGGCCGTGCTCGAAGCCCCCGTGCTCGAGGAACTCCTCCCCGTGGTCCGCGGTCACGACGAGCACGAGATCATCTCGCTCCCCCCGGGCCGCGAGCCCATCGTCCAGGCGCCCGATCTGGGCGTCCAGGTAGCTCACCTCGCCGTTGTAGAGCGCCTCCGCCCGCCGGATCGTGGCGGCGGCCGGCGAGAGCTCGCCCTCGCGGATCGCGACCATCTGCGGCCGCGTCCCGAACGTCCACTCGCCCTCCCGGTCCCCTGGCTCGGCCCACCGCTCCCGGAACGCGCGCGGGGGTGCGTAGACGCAGTGGGGATCGAAGTAGTGGACGAGGAGAAAGAACGGCCCGTCGTCGCCGTTGGCCTCGATCCAATCCAGCGCCGCGCGCGTGGTCGCGTCCGCCGCCCGCACGTCCACGTTCGTCTCGAACACCTGCTGGTCCACCGTCTCGAAGTCACGGGTCACGCCGAAGCGCTCCGGATCGAGGAAGAGCACGTTGACGATGGCGTGCGTCCGGTAGCCCTGGTCACGGAAGGTCCTCACCACCGTCTGGACCTCGGCGTCGAGCTTGGTGAACCGCCCCAGGCGTCCGCCAGCCCCGTGCTCCTCGGGGTGAAGGGAGGTGAGCATGGAGGCCGTCGAGGGCAGCGTCCAGGGAGCGTGCGAGCGGGCCTGGTCAAAGCGCACGCCCTGCGCGGCGATCCGATCCAGGTACGGGGTCAGCCCCTCGGGCCCCCCCATGCAGCTGAGCTTGTCGGCACGCAACGTGTCGCCGACGACCATGACCACGCTGGGCCTGGGGTCGTCTCCGCCGCAGGCGGTCAGGAGGAGGGTGCCCAGGAGCGCAAGGCCGCGCTGACCCGCGGGGCTCATCGGTCCCCTCCGGGCCCGGCCTCGGCGCCTCGACCCTCTCCCTTCGGAACGAGCACGACGCCCTCGCCCTCCGGATCGGGACGGAGGGTCAGGTCGGCTCGAACCACGGAGCCGTCTCCATCCCCTGAGGGGACCCGGAGCGGAGCCCGCTCCTCCATGAAGAGCTCGGCTCGCCGGGCGAGGTCCCTGCCCAGGCTGAAGCGCTTGTCGAAGACGGCGAACGTGACCTCGCGCAGGGGGTCGTCCACCACGTCGATCTCGAACTCCCGCCAGTCGGTCCCCGGGCCGAGCCACCGGATGCGCGGTGAGGGGATCGTGATGCCCTCGAAGCGGAGGTGATCCAGCCCCCAGGCCCTGAGCATGAGCTCGTCTCCCCCACGGACCGAGCGCATGCGGAGCCGGATCGTGCGCGTGCCTTCCGCTTCCCGGACCTCGACCACCTCCAGCTCCGGGGGGAGCTCATCCGAGGGGCCGGTGCTCACGGCGAAGGCCGCCTGACCCGACCACGGGATCCACTCGCGGTCCTCTCCGAGGGTCGCTCCCCCGAGCGCGCTCGCGAACATCGAGCGGTCCTCCGCGTCCACGGCGGCTCCGCCGGAGAGCACGTGCCACGAGGCGCTCCCGCTGGACGACTGCAGGTGCACGAGGTTCAGGCGCCCGGGCTCGTCCTCGGTGAAGGGGCGCGCCTGGGTCGCCGCCGCGCCGGCCGCAATGCCACACGCCACGAAGGCCGCGCTGAACCACGGGGAGGCGCCGGCGGCGGCGCGACAGATCCCGGGCAGGCAGAGGGCCGCGCAGGGGAGCAGGGGCCCGAGGAGGCTCACCCCCGCGCTCGCTCCGAAGGCGTCCAGCAGCGAGAGGTGGAACGGCGTCCACTGGATCGCCGCGACGCCCACGGCCACGACCCCGGCGTTGCAGGCCCGTGCACCCAGGTCACCCTTCCGCGGGAAGAGGAACCAGGCGGCGGCGAGGACGAGGGCGGGCAGCACGAGCAGGGGGGCCGCGCCAGGCGCGTTCCATGACAGCAGCATCCCCGCCAGGGAGAAGCTCAGCGCCACCGCTCCCGAGGTCTCCGCGGCGTTCATGAAGCGGGAGAGGAAGACGGCCAGGGCCAGCAGCACACCAAGGCCGAGGGCGACGACGCTGATGGCGACGACCTGGGTGGCCGCGGAGAAGGTCGCGTCGGGCGCGCCGAGGCTGCGGAGCACGTTGAGGTCCATCTGCGACGCCAGGGCGGCGATCCACGCTGCGACGGGGATCCCCAGGAGCGCGAGGGCCAGCCCCTTGAAGCCGAGGGCTCCACGGCCGAGGGCGCGGCCCACCCCCACCAGGGTCAGCAGGAAGGACAGCGCCGCGAGGCCCCTGAGCACGGTGAGCGGCACGGTCACAAGGCGGCGCGCGCCCACGTCGAAGAACGCCACGTCGCCGGCCGCTCCCGCACCCTCCGCCGCCGCCGTCTCGGAGAACGGCAGGCCGTCGAGGGCCAGCACGGCCTCGAACGCATTGGTCACGTGGTGCTGCAGGCTGCGGGGGTCGAGGTGCGCCAGGTCATCCACGGGCGTGTGGTACCGGGCCACGCCGCCGATGTAGGCGAAGTTGAGCCCCGGGACGCCGCGCTCACGCCAGACGGAGAAGTCCGTGTCGTTGGGCATCCGCCGGTAGACCTCGACGGAGACCGAGTGGGCGCTCGGACGGCTCGCGGCCTGCGCCCACGCCCGGACGAAGTCCGCGTTCCCGGCCCCGGTCTCGAACATGCGGCTCAGGCCCCCGGTCCCGCGGGCTTCCAGGTTGATCACCGCGCCCACGTCCGCCGCCCACGGATGGTGCTGCGCAAACGCCTCCGCACCCAGCAGCCCGCCCTCCTCGGCGTCCTCGAAGAGGAAGATCAAGTCCCGCGAGGTGCCCCCCCTCGCCTCCAGGGCGCGGGCCACCTCGAGCAGCGCGGCGACCCCGGCGAGGTCGTCGCTGATGCCCGGCCCGGCGGGAACAGAGTCGTAGTGCGCCATGCAGAGGATCGCGCTCCCCGGTCCGCGACCTCGCCCGTCGCCGCGGAGGCGCACGAGGATGTTCCTGGTCAGCCCGGCCACGCGCCGATCGGCCGCGACCGTCACTCGCTCGGAGACCTCGGGGTCGAACCCCATGCGCCGCCATTCCGTGAGGATGCGCTCCCGGCAGCGGGCGTTCGCCGCGCTCCCCGGGGGCCTCGGCTGGGGCGCGCCATCGCCATCCTCACGGGCGATCCGCTCGAGGAGCGCGAGGGCGCGACCGCCGGAGGCGACCTCGGCGGGCGCGCTCGCCGGCAAGGGGGTCGGCGGAGCCCCCAGCCAGGCCGCGCCAGCGCCGGCGATCAGCCAGACAAGAAAGGCGCAGGCGACCCGCCAGCCATCCGCGCGCATTCGACTCGGGGTGAGTGGTTGCTCTTGCAAGGTCCGTTGAGTCTGCCACAGCGAGGCCGCCGCGGTGAGCACCAACTCCGCCGCGCGACCTGGCCCCCGCCTGCCGCCCAATGGGCGGTTCGCCATTGGAGCGCCCCAGCCTGCCCCGTAGCCTGTGTCCGGATCCGCAGGCCCGAGCGCTCGCCCCACCAACATCGGAGGGGGCTGCTCGTACCAAGGCGCCTTCCCACTCCCCGCCGAACATGACCGCTCCCTTCCCCTCGCAGCTCGTCCCCGCCACCGCAGCCCTCGCCGTCTTCGCCTTCGCGCCGCTCCTGGGCGGCTGCGGAGAGACCGGAGCTGGAGAGGACGCGGCCCGCCCCACCGTCGAGGGCACCCTCACACGGGAGCGGGTCGCCGTGCTCTTCTCGGACGAGGAGTACGGACGCGCCCTGGAGGAAATCTCGCCCCTGATCAACGGCCCGAGCCCCGAGGTCGGCGACCTGGTCGTCGCCGCCCAGGCCACCCTCAAGACCGGCGACTTCGAGGGGGCCATGGCCCTCGTCACCCGGGCCCTGGAGGCCGCACCCGACGACCCCGGCGCCAACTACCTCCAGGCCAGGCTCGTCTCCTACGACCCCGACCGCATGGAGGAGGTGCCCGCGCTCTACGAGCGCGTCCTCGAGCTCGCGCCCGGAGACCCGCCCTCCAAGCTCGGGCTCGCCCGCGCCCTCCTCGGATTGGAAGAGGACCTCGACCGCGCCGAGGAGGCCCTCGACGAGGTCGTGGCCCTGGGCATCGAGCTCGGGCTCCAGTGGTACGTGACCGCCGTGTATCAGCGCTACCGCTACACCGCGGCCTACGGCGAGGACGAGGAGGAGCTCCGCGCGTGGGACAGCCTCTGGACCTCCCTCCGCGAGAAGGGCTTCAAGTCCACGAACGACGTGGAGCTGGACCAGGGGCTGCTCGCCCGCGTGACCCCGCCCGCCCCCTTCGGCTCGTTCCCCGCCGCGCCGGCCGCCGCCCCGACCTTCGGCGAGGCGCGGACCATCGCGCCCCTGGGGCCAGGGGTCACTGCCCTCGAGATCCGCGACCTGGACGGGGACCGCACCCTCGACCTCGTCACCGTCCAGGACGGCGCCCTCGTGGTGCACCTCCGGGACGGCGGCGACGACTCCAAGCTGGAGTCCACCCCCCTGGCGGCGTCCGGGGTCACGGGCCCGATCCGCGCCCTCGACCTGAACCAACGCCTCAGCGGTGACACCCTCGATGTGGTGGCCGGGGCCGGCGACCGCCTCCTGCTGTTCGAGCAGTCGGACGCCGACGAGGGCCCCCGCTGGGCCGCCTCCCCCGTTGCCCTGCCCTCCTTCGAGGGCGAGATCCGGGACCTCGAGACCGTGGACTTCGACCACGACGGAGACCTCGACCTCCTCGTGGTCGGCACCTTCGGCGCCCGGCTCCTGAGCAACGACGGCGCCGGCGCGCTGGTGGACAAGGACGGCAACGTCCAGCCGCGGGGCACGTGGCGCGACGCCAGCGAAGCCGCGACCCTCCCCGAGGGTCCCTTCGACTGGTGCGCCGTCGAGGACCTCGACGGCGACAACGACGTGGACCTGCTCTTCGGCGGCGCCGGCGGCACGCACCTGATGGACTCCCTGCGGCGCGGGCTCTTCGAGGACATCGGCGCGAGCGCGCTCGGCGGAGCCACGTTCGAGCGGGAGCCCTCGGTGGCGGACCTGGACGCCGACGGCCGCCCCGACCTCCTCGTCCCGGGTGCCGACGGGTCACGCTGGTTCCGGCGCACCGCCGCGGGGACCTACGAACCTGAAGCGCTCGACGTGGCGGTCTCCGGGGACAGCCACGTCGAGGTCACCGACCTCGACATGAACGGCGCGGTCGACCTGGTCTGGGTCGACCCGACGGGCACCTGCCGCGGGCTGCTCGACCTCACCCAGCCAGCCCCCCTCGCCTTCGAGGTCCCGAACGACGGGAGCCGGGACCTGCTGGTGCGAGACATCGATCGGCCGGACCCGTATGCCCCGCTCACCCTCGAGGTGCTCCAGCTGACGGGCGACGGCCTGCTCGCGGTCTCGCCCACCAACGCGGCGAAGAACGCCCTGCTGCTCAAGTTTGTCGGGCAGAAGGACAACCGGCAGGCGGTGGGAGCGGTGCTCGAGGTCCGGGCCCAGGACCTCTACCGCCGCGTCTACCTGCGCGGAGAGGCGGCGATCATCGGGATCGGCGATCGACCCTACGCCGACGTGGTCCGGGTCTCCTGGCCCAACGGCGTGGTCCAGCAGGAGCTGGACGTGGAAGCAGGGGTTCAGTTCTTCCTCGACAACTCCGACTTCGGCGTCCAGCCCGAGGGCCTGATCGGCTCCTGCCCGTTCCTCTACACCTGGAACGGGGAGACCTTCGAGTTCATCAGCGACGTGATCGGGATCACGCCCCTGGGCCTCCCCATGGCGCCGGGCATGCTGGTGCCGCCGGACCACGACGAGTACGTCCTCGTGCGCGGGGACCAGCTGGTCCCCGACGAGAATGACGAGCTGGTGCTCCAGTTCACCGAGGAGCTGCGCGAGGTCACCTACCTCGACCGGGTCCGCCTCGACGTGGTGGACCACCCCGCGGGCACGGCCATCTACCCCAACGAGCGCTTCAAGTTCCCGCCCTTCCCCGAGCCCCACACCCACGTGGTGGAGCGCGTCGCCAAGGTGCGCAAGGCCACCGGGTCGGACGGCGCCGACTGGACCGCGGAGATCCGCGACCGGGACTCGGTCCACCCCGTGCCCTTCCAGCGCCTCGCGGGCCAGTACCTCGGGCTCGCGGAGCCCCACTGGCTCGAGCTGGAGTTCGATCCTGCAGACGTCAAGGACGCCGAGCTCCTGCGCATGGTGGCCACCGGCTGGTTCTTCTGGAGCGACGCCAGCGCCAACGTGGCGTCCGCCGCGACGCCGGGGGTCGAGTTCATCCCGCCGGTGATCGAGGTCCCCGGCCCCGACGGCACCTGGGTCCCCGCCGGCCCGCCGGTGGGCTTCCCCGCGGGCAAGACCAAGACCATGGTCATCGACGTCTCCCAGATCCTGAACCGGGAGGACCCGCGCATGCGCCTGGGCTCGACCCTGGAGCTCTACTGGGACTGCATCGAGCTCGCCACCTGCGACGACGACGCCGGGCTGATCACCTCATCTCTGGAGCCGATCGGCACGCGCCTGTGGTCCCGCGGGTTCTCCGAGGGCCAGGTCCCCGACCGGCAGGACCTCCCCCTCTTCTTCGACTGGGACAAGGTCGCCATGGAGCCGCGCTGGGACCAGCACCCGGGGAACTACACCCGCTACGGGGCCGTGGGTCCGCTGCTCACGGAGGTCGACGACCAGTACGTGATCATGGGCTCGGGCGACGCGCTCACCCTGCGCTTCGACGCCTCCGAGCTGCCGCCGACCCCCGAAGGGCACGTGCGGGACTACCTGGTGTTCCTGGACGGCTGGGCCAAGGACCGGGATCACAACACCTACGAGGCCCTCGAGGTCGAGCCGCTCCCGTTCCACGCCATGAGCGGGTACCCCTACCCCGACACCGAGTCCTTCCCCGACACGCCCGAGCACCGCGCCTGGCGGGCGGAGTGGAACACCCGCCCCGCACACCGTTGGGTGGTCCCCATGGCCCCGGCCCTCGAGACCGAGTGGGTGCACGCCATGGTCGAGGTCGGGGCCGACCGTTGAGGCCGGCAGCTGCGGTCGCGGGCCTCCGCGCGCTGGCGGGGCCGGCTGCCCTCGCCGCGCTGCCCGCCCTCGCCGCCTGCAGCGCGGCCCCGCACTCCCACGACCGAGCGGTTCCGAGCTCGCCCGGCGAGGCGACAGCGGAGGACGCCCAGGCTCGCTCGGCGCACCGCTGGGACGTCCCCCCTCCGGGCCGCGTCCTCATGGTGGGCAACAGCTTCACCTTCTGGAACGGCGGCCTCTGGAGGCCGCTCGCCGCGGCCCTCGACAGCGAGGGTCGCGGGGTCACGGTGGAGCCCTGCGTCGAGGGCGGCGCCTCCCTGGAGACCCACTGGCATCGTGACGAGGTGCTCGACCGGATCGACGCCGGTGAGGCGGACGTCGTCGTCCTCCAGGGGGACATCCCCGAATCCACCCTGGCCTCGTTCGAGGAGCACGCAGGCAAGCTCATCGAGCTGGTCCGGGATGCGGGAGCCCGCCCGGTCCTCTTCATGACCTGGGACTACGAGCGGCTGGGGTGGCTGTCGCTGGAGGAGATCATCACAGCTCACCGAGGGGTGGCGCTCGGGCAGAACGTCCAGGTCGTGCCGGTCGGAGAGGCCTTCGGGATCGCACGCCGCGAGCGGCCCGACCTCGACCTGTACGCAGCCGACCGTGAGCACCCGAGCCAGGCCGGGAGCTTCCTCGCGCTCGTGATGCTCGCCATGAGCCTCGGCGCCGACGACGTCGAGTCCATCGTCCCGCCCCGGCGCTGGCGGCAGCTCGCGCCGCTGGACCTCGCGTACCTGCGCGACCTCGGTCAGCGCGTCTGCGAGCAGGAGACCCGGCGCGTGCGCGAGCTCCACGGGAGCAAGGCCTTCTGTCCGAACTGAACCGGAGCGGCGCGGAGCAGGCAGCAGCTACGGGCCGCAGGGCGCGACCCGATGGCGAGAACCAGCGGGCGCTGATACGGTCGCTCCGCCCTCCCCCCCCTTCCCTCCTACTTCGATCATGCGCCGTCCCCTCTCCGTCCTCGCTCTCGCCGCCCTCACTGCCTCCGGAGCGTTCGCCCAGGGGGCCGACGACTGCGCCAACGCGCAGCCCATCACCGGGCTCGGGCCGCACCCCTTCGACAACACGAGCGCGACCCCGACGCCGGGGCTGTCCGACTGCAACGGGCTGCCCGTGAGGAAGGACGTCTGGTTCCTCTGGACGGCGCCGAACAACGCCCGGGTGACCGTGGAGGTCTGCGGCCAGACCACCCTCGAGACCCGGGTGGCGATCTACGACGGCAACGACTGCAACAACCTCGCGCAGCTGACCTGCTCGGCGATCGACTGCAACGCCGGATCGACGGTGCGGTTCCCGGCCATCGCAGGACAGGAGTACCTGATTCGCTTCGGGTCCCGTTCGGTGGGTTCCACGGGCACCGGGACCTTTACTCTCTCGGAGTACATCCCGGCCCTGAATCCGAACAACGGCCGCTACTACGAGGTCGTCTCCGAGAACCTCTCCTGGCCCCAGGCTCGCGACCGCGCCGCCAACCTCACGTGGCTCGGCCAGCCGGGCCGGCTCGCCATCCTCTCCAACCAGGCGGACCTCGACTGGGTCGTCAACAACCTCTCCGTCGGGCGCCCCTGGATCGGACTCTTCCAGGACACGAGCCACCCCCAGTACTCCGAACCCGCCGGCGGCTGGGTCTGGCTGGACGGCACCGACGCCACGTTCACCAACTGGTTCCCGGGCGAGCCCAACGACAACGCGGCCAACGGCGGCGCCGAGGACTACGCGGAGATGTTCGGCAACGGGCAGTGGAACGACGCCGAGGAGAACCACGCCAACACCACCCACTTCCTGGTGGAGTACGGAGGTGGAGGATTTGGCACGAACTACTGTGCTGCCAACCCCAACTCCACGGGGGGCGCAAGCTCCATGGCCGCCGATGGATCCATCGAGGTGGCCGACAACGACTTCACGCTCAGCGCGAGCGGCCTGCCGAACAACAGCTTCGGGTTCTTCATCACCTCCCGCACCCAGGGCTTCGCCGGCAACCCGGGCGGCTCCCAGGGGAACCTGTGCCTGGGGGGCTCCATCGGCCGCTTCCAGCAGCAGATCGTCAACAGCGGTTCGAGCGGCTCCTTCTCGATCCAGGCGGACCTGGGCACCTTCCCCGACCCGGCCCTCGGCACCGTGGGCGTGCTCCCCGGCGACACCTGGAACTTCCAGGCCTGGCACCGCGACGCGATCGGCGGCTCGACCACGTCCAACTTCACGGACGGGCTCGAGGTCACCTTCCAGTGAAATGGACTCGCCGCCAGTGGTTCACCCTGGCGGCGGCAGCGCGGGCGAGGACGGGGAGCCAAACCCCGGAATCCGAGCCTGGATTCGGATCGGAACACCGATAAGGGTATGTACCAAGAGCTGCCCTTGCCGGTGATTGCGCGGCCCCACTGCGCCCCTGATCCCTGGGACCGGCTCGCTCGCTCTGCCACCCAGATCCACATGCTCCGAACGCTCTCTTTCCTCCTGATCGCCGCCTCCACGTTGCCCATCAGCTTCGGACAGGGCGCCGACGATTGCGCCAACGCCGAGGTGATCACGGGCCCGGGTCCCCACGCCTTCGACAACACCGCGGCGACCACCACACCCGGCCTCTCGGACTGCAACGGCAGCCCGGTCCACTCCGACGTCTGGTTCCGCTGGACCGCTCCGAGCACCGCCAGGGTGACCGTCGAGGCCTGCGGGCTGACCAGCCTGGCGACCCGAGCGGCCGTCTACCAGGGCGCGGACTGCGGCAACCTGGTCCAGCTGACCTGCGCGGCCTCCTCCTGCCCCTCCCACACGGCCGTGCGATTCCAGGCCGCTGCCGGCGAGGAGTACCTCATCCGGTTCGGGTCCCAGACGGCGGGCGAGACCGGCACCGGTAGCTTCCAGCTCGAGCTGGCGATCCCGACGCTGAACCCGAACAACGGCAGCTACTACGAGATCTTCGAGGACCGCCGCTCCTGGACCGACGCCCGGGGCCGGGCCGAGGCCCTCCAGTGGATCGGGCGGGACGGTCACCTGGTGATCTTCAACGACCAGCGAGAGGTGGAGTGGGTCGCCCGGGAGTTCCCCGGAACCCGCCCCTGGATCGGGCTCTACCAGGACCCCTCCCACCCCGGCTACTCCGAGCCCGGTGGCGGCTGGGTGTGGGTGGACGGGAGCGAGCTCACCTACTCCAACTGGATCCCCGGGGAGCCCAACAACACGAGCCTCGCCGGCGCGCCGGAGGGGTTCGCCGAGATGCTTCCCGGAGGAGCCTGGAACGACGCGGAGGACGATCACTTCTTCACGACCCACTTCCTCGTGGAGTACTCCGGCGGGGATCTCGGATCCAACTTCTGCGTCGCAGCTCCGAACTCCACGGGTACCGTCGGCGCGATGAGCTCCCAGGGGTCGCTGGAGGTGGCCACCAATCTCTTCCAGCTGACCGCGTCCTCGCTCCCCCAGCACAGCTTCGGCGTCTTCCTCGCCTCCCAGAGTCCTGGCTTCACCGTCGCGCCCGGTGGGTCCCAGGGAAACCTCTGCCTGAGCACCAACCACGGCCGCTTCTCCCTGCAGGTGATGGCCAGCGGCCACTTCGGCACGTTCACGATCCTCACCGACACGACGGGATTCCCCACGACCGCCGGCGGGAGCGTCGCGGTGGTTCCGGGTGAGACCTGGTACTTCCAGGCGTGGCACCGGGATCTTGTGGGCCGGACCGCCACCACCAACTTCACCGACGGGCTCGAGGTCACCTTCCAGTGACCCGCCGCCGGCCGTCCACCGGACCGCCACCCCCAGGAATCCCCGCGGCCCCGGGCGCACTCACCGGGAGGATCCCTGACCGGGCGGCGGCGCGCCTTCGGAGCCGATGTTCAATCTGGCTACGATTCGCCCCACGCCCCGGCACACCTCGCACGGCCGGGCGTCCTTCCCTTCGCCAACGCGCCCATGACTCGCTGCTCGCTCGCGCCGCTCGCCGTCGCCCTTGGCCTCCTGGCCGGCTCCTGTTCGTCCCCTCCGCCCTCCACCGCTCTCCTGTTCCAGGAGCGACTCGCCGCCTCGTCCCTGGCCCGTGGCGAGGCCATGGATGCCGTCGTCGAGCGGACCTCGATCCCCGGCGTCGTGGTGGGCACGATCACCCGCGACGGCGCGGAGGAGTTCCTGTCCCACGGGGTGCATGGCGTCGGCGACTCGACGCCCATGTCCCCCGACAGCATCTTCGAGATCCAGTCGATGACGAAGGCGGTCACCGCGACGGCGGCGCTGCAGCTCGTCGAGCAGGGGCGGATCGGGCTGGATGATCCGCTCGAGGAGGTCATGCCGGAGCTGCGCCAGATCCAGATCCTCGGGGAGGATGGGAGCAGGCGCCCTCCGGTCCGCCCCGTGACCCTCCGTGATCTGCTGCGGCACACGTCCGGCTTCGCCTACTTCTTCACGAGCCCGGCGATCCTCGCGGAGGTCCGCCTCAGCCCGATCACGGGCATGCCCTTGCCGGACAAGCTCGAGGAGGGTGAGTACGACTGGGGGTTCGATGTCCAGCCTCGCCGGATCTTCGACGCGGGCGAGGCGTGGGTCTACGGCCGCGGCGTGGGCGTCGCGGCGAGGGTGGTGGAGCGCGTCTCGGGGGAGGACCTCGACACCTACTTCAAGGGGCACATCCTCGGCCCCCTCGGCCTCGACTCCACGGGCTACAACCTCGCCGAACCGCTCATGGATCGTCGGGTCACGGTGCACGCCAGGGTTCCGGGCACGGGCGTGCTCGTGCCCATGCCCGACGTGCGGCCGATCCCCATGGAGCGCTTCTACGGAGGGGGCTCCCTGCTCAGCACTCCGCGGGACTACGCGCGCTTCCTGCGCTGCCTCCTCAACGGCGGGGAGCTCGACGGCGTGAGGATCCTCGGAGAGGAGATGGTGTCCCTGATGATGACGGACCAGCTCCCCGACGGAGTCCGCGTGACGATGCCCCCCGATCCAGGGCAGGAGCAGGAACGCGACCGTTCCTACCTCGAGGAGTACGACGACGGGTACAGCCTCTCCTGGGCCATCGAGGTGGGCGGCGAGGACGGCGCGCGCCCCGAGGGCGTCGGCTACTGGTCCGGGCTCTTCAACACCTACTACACGATCGACCCCGAGCGCGGCATCGCGGTCTTCAGCTTCAGCCAGCTACTGCCCTTCGATGACCCGGAGGCCTACGAGATCTACCGGAGCTACGAGGACATGGTCTACGGCGCGATCCTGGGGACCGGCGGCGGCTCCGCGGACTGAGCCCCGCGGCCCGCGACGGTCCTCAGCCCTTCATGGCCTCGAGGGCGTCGCGGAGGTCCGCCGGGATCTCCGCCGACTCCATGGTGTCCGGGTCGTAGCACACCAGCGCGGCCTCGCCCTCGGCCCAGATCTCGCCCTCGGCCGAGCGGACGCGATAGGCCTGCCGGAAGGAGCGCGTGCCCACGTGGACGGTGGAGAGTTCCACGCGCACGCTCTCCCCGCCCCGGCCCGGCGCCACGAAGCGCACGTTGGTCTGGGCCAGGAGGAACGGGAAGGCCCCGTCCACGAGGACCTCGGCGGCGCGGCTGAAGCCGTGCCGCGCCTCCTCGAACAGGGTCAGGTACACCGCGTTGTTCAGCACGCCCTGGCTGTCGTCGTCGGACCAGCGGGTGACGGTCTCGTGGACGAACTGCGGGAACTCGGGGATCTCGGGGGCTTCCATGGGGCCGAGTCTACGCCGCCGGCCGGGGCGCGGGGCGCTTCACCACGAGGGCCATGCCCGTGAACAGCCCGAGGGCCGCGAGGCCGAGCTCGGGGGTCGGCCGCTCCGCGAGCAGCGCCGCGGCGGCCACCGCCGTGATGATGGGCTGGGCGAACACGAAGAAGGCCGTGGTCGACGCCTCCACGCGGGCGAGGGCGTAGGAGTTGAGCGCGTAGGCGAGGATCGTCGGGAAGACGAGCACGTAGGCGAGGGACAGCCAGGCCCCCCGGGAGGCCGCCTCGGGGAGAAGCGACTCCCCCACGAAGAAGAGCGGCAGGAACGGAACCGAGAGGACGTAGATCCAGGCCACCAGGACCAGGGGCGGCATGCGGCGCAGGAGCGGCTTGGAGAGCACCAGGTAGATGGCGTAGCACAGGGCGTTCCCCGCCATGAGCAGGTTGCCGAAGGCGTGCTCGGACGAGAGGTCGCCCCCGCTCGAGAAGAAGAGCGGCACCGCGCCGCCCAGCGCCACGGCCACGCCCAACACCCGGAGACCGCGGAGCGCCTCCTTCCCCAGGACCACCGCCACCGCGTAGGTGAACACCGGGATGAGGCAGATGACGAGGCCCGCGTTCATGGGCGTGGAGCGCTGGAGCCCCTCCAGGAACAGGCCCTGGTTCAGGACGATGCCGAGGACCGCGAAGCCGAGGAGCGTCGGGAGGTCCCGCCGCGACGGCAGGGCGCGCCGCCCGAACAGGGCGACCGCCATCGCCATCAGGACCACCGCCCCCACGCCGATGCGCCAGGTCGCCACGGCGAAGGGCGAGAAGCCCGTGGCCGCGTCCATGGCCAGCGCCCCGAAGACCGGGAAGAGCCCGAAGCAGAGTTGGACGGCCGCCAGGGCGAGGAGCCCCGCCCTCACGGAGGAGTCCGCGGTGGCGGACTCGGGGGCGATCTCGGCGCCGCTGGAACTGACGCTGCTGCCCATGGGGCGGAGAGAATAGGCCGCGTTCGTGCCGGCTCCCGCCCCCAACCCCCAGATCCGTCCGGAGATCCCCGCAGGTTCCCGGCGTTGCAGGCGGTGCAATCGGGCGGATCGCGGACTAACGTGAGCCCATGTCAGCCAGCGATGGAGCCGGCGGGAGCGCGATCCCTGACCCCAGGCCCTGGCCGCGCCACGGCGTCCGGAAGGGGACCGAGTACCGGATCTTCACCACCACCTTCGAGGACCTCGAGAACCCGAGGACCGGTCGGCGCATGGAGCGCGTGGTCGTGGACGCCCCCGACTGGGTCAACGTGGTCGCGCTCACCCCCGACCGCGAGGTGATCGTCGTGAAGCAACACCGCTTCGGCGTCAGCGCCCCGACCATCGAGATCCCAGGCGGGATGATCGACCCCGGCGAGGACCCCCTCCGCGCCGCCATGCGAGAGCTCCGGGAGGAGACCGGGTATGAGGCCGACAGCTGGACCTCCATGGGCCACGTCGCGCCCAACCCGGCCTTCCTAAACAACCGCTGCCACCACTTCCTGGCCGAGGGCTGCACCCTCTCCGGCGCGCAGCTCCAGGACCCGGGCGAGGACATCCACGTCGGGACCATGTCCCTCGACCAGATGCGCGCCGCCATCCACGACGGCGCCGTGGACCACTCCCTCGTCCTCTCCGCCATGCTGCGGATCCTGGACCTACGCTCGCACTCCCTGGCCACAGGCGCCGAGGAGGACCCCCGGTGAACCGTCGCAGGATCATCGTCCTGGGGGGCGGGATCGCCGGCCTCTCCACCGCCCACGCGCTCGCCCTCGAAGGAGAGGTGGACGTGACCCTGGTGGAGCGCGAGCCGCGCCATGACGCCCACTCTACCGGGCGGAGCGCGGAGATCCTGCGGGTGGCCGTGGACGACCCGGTCACCCGCGCCCTCGCCCTCGAGACCGATCGGCTCCTGGACGACCCACGGAGCGCGGGGCTCGATGCCGAACGGCTGGTGGAGCGCACCGGCCTCATCGTCCTCGCCGACGCCGAGCCACCGTGGGCCGATGACCTCGGGCGACGCGGCCTCGCGCTCCGTGCCGACGCGGCCTCCCTGCGGGATCGGGTGCCGAACCTCAGGGAGTCCGCCGATGCCCTGCGTCTGGAGGGCCGCGCCCACTGGATCGAGCGCGGCGGCAGGATCCTGGGTGGCCCGCTCGTGGCCTCCCTCGCCCGCAGCACCCGACGGGCCGGGGCCACGCTGGTGCGAAGCGCGGGCGACGCGGAGGTCCTCGTGGACGCTGGACGCGTCCGGGGAGTCAGGCTCCCGAGCGGCCAGCGGCTCGAGGCGGACGGGGTGGTCGTCGCGGCGGGAGCCTGGAGCGGGCCGATCGCCCGGCGGTTGGGGCTCGACCTCCCGCTGAGGACGACCCGGCGCCACATGTTCCTCAGCGCGCCGGCGCCCGGCGGCGCCGCCCCGCCCGTGGTCTGGGACGACGACGCAGCCTTCTACATCCGGCGCGAGGGCTCCCGATGGGGCCTCTCCGTGTGCGACGTGCGCGAGGCCGCGCCCGAGGCTCCCCTCTACCCCGTGACCCCCGGCGTCCAGCGCCTTGCTGCCGAGGCCCTCGCGGCGTGGGTCAGGGGCCCCGGTGGCGCGGTCCCGCTGGAGGAGAGCTGGAGCGGGTTCCGGGACCTCTCCCCCGACGACCGCCCGATCCTCGGGCCCGACCCCAGGCTGCCTGGTCTCCACTGGTGCTGCGGCCTCGGGGGACACGGAATGACGCTCTCCCTCGGCGTGGGCCGCGCGGCCGCCAGCACGGTCCTCGGGCGGCCGACGGAGCTCGCCACCCAGTGCACGGTCGGGCGCTTCGAATTCGCGCCGGCGTAGTACGGTAGGGGCGCGATGATCCTCGGTCCTCTCCCCCTCCTCGTCCTCGCGGCGGCCCCCGCCGGGGCGCAGGACGCCGCGGCGCAGCCTTCCCCTGACGAGACCGCTGCGGTCGAGCACTTCGAGGCCCGGGTCCGCCCGCTCCTGGCCGAGCACTGCGTCGAGTGCCACTCCGGCGAGAAGCCCAAGGGGGGCCTGCGGCTCGACACGATCCAGGGGCTGCGGGAGGGCGCGGCGGGAGAGCCCATCTTCGTCGCCGGAACTCCCGACGAGAGCCTCATGGTCGAGGCGGTCCGCTACGACGACCCCTTCACGGCCATGCCCCCCGACGGCAAGCTCACCGACGACGAGATCCGCGCGGTGGAACGCTGGATCGAGCTCGGCGCCCACCTCCCGGCCGAGCTGCAGTTCGACTCGAGCGAGACCCGACCCTGGTGCTTCCAGCCCCCGACGGACGCCCAGCCCTCCGCGGCGGAAGGCGGCGGCGACCCCGTGGACGCCTTCCTCCTGGAGGCGCTCGCCGCGGAGGGCGTGGAATCCTCTCCCCCCGCCACCCCGAGCGCCTGGCTCCGCCGGGTGACCTTCGACCTCACCGGCCTGCCACCGACGCCCGCGGAGCTCGACGCCTTCCTCGAGGACGCGGCGCCGGGGGCGCGCGAGCGCGTCGTCGATCGGCTGCTCGCGTCCCCCGCCTTCGGCGAGCGCTGGGCCCGACGCTGGCTCGACCTCGTCCGCTACGCCGAGACCAAGGCCCACGAGTTCGACTACCCCATCCCCAACGCGTACCGATACCGGGACTACGTCATCCGCGCGTTCAACGCGGACGTCCCCTACGACCGCTTCATCACCGAGTTCATCGCCGGCGACCTGGTGGAGACCCCGCGCATGGACCCGACCGGGCGCTGGGACGAGTCGATCCTCGGCACGGGCGCCTGGCAGCTTGGCGAGGAGGTCCACTCCCCCGTGGAGCCGCGGGGGGATCAGACCGACCGCATCGCGAACCAGGTGGAGGTGCTGTCCAAGTCCGTCATGGCCCTCGGCGCCGCCTGCGCCCGCTGCCACGACCACAAGTTCGACCCCATCAGCGCCGAGGACTACCACGCCCTCGCGGGCTTCGCCCTCTCCACCGCACCCAGGCAGGTCCGGTACGAGTCCAACGACCACAACCTGCACGTGGCGCGGGAGCTGGCCGCCTGGATCGACGGCCAACAGATCACCGCGCGCGACGCCGTGGCGGACGCCCTGGAGGCCGAGGCGGAGGGGCTCGGCGAGGTGCTGGCCGCAGCCCGAACCGTGACGCCCCCCGAGCCCTACACGGACGCCGCCGCCGCGGCGCTGGACGCCGCCTTCGAGGCCCGCGGAGAGCTGCGCCCGTGCATCGTGCTCGAAGACTTCGAGGGCGAGGACCTCGACCACTGCTCCCTGGGCCCCTGGGTCCGGGAGGGGGAAGCGTTCATCGGCCACCCGGTCCGGCGCGACGACATCCATTCGTCCCAGCCGACCTTCAAGCCCCGTGGCCGGGGGGCCGTCAACAGCTACGCGGGGCACCCCGACGCCCCCGGCTCCGCGGACGCCTACGTGGGCACCCTCACCAGCGCGCCCTTCACCGTCATCCGGTCCTACCTCCACTTCCTGGTCAACGGGGGGGACGAGCCCACGGTCCGGGTCGAGCTGATCGACGCGGAGACGGGAGAGGCGCTGATCGCCACGAGCGCGGACCGCACCAACACCCTCACCCCCGCCCGCTTCGACCTCGAGCCCTTCCAGGGGCGGCGGGTGCGGATCCGCTTCGTGGACGAGCACGAGGGCGGCTGGGGGCAGATCGGCGGCGACCACTTTGTCCTGAGCGACGAGCCGGGCCCCGAGGTCCTCGACGTGGCCCTCCCCGTGGCCCGCCTGGCGGCGCTCAGCGGCGCCCTGGACGGCGCCGACCTCGACCGACTCCTCGGCTGGATCGACGCCATGGGGTCGAAGCGCTTCGGCGCCGGGGCCCGTCGGTGGATGGACTGGCTGGATCGCGTCGAGGGCGAGGTCACCACCGACGCCCGCGGCGTGAGGGAGCTGGTCCGATACGCCGCGCTCTCGGGCCCGAGCTGGATCACCAACGGCCCCGGGTTCGGCCCCGGCCCCCGCGGCGCGGGCGACGTGGTCCTCGACCTCCGCGAGGACTCGCTCGAGGTGGCCGGGATCACCTCCCGCCCCGCCGCCGTCGGGCACCCCACCTGGGCGGACCTGGAGGTGGTGGACTCCTCGACCTCCCGGGGGTCATCGCTCAACTGGGTCCAGGCCGGCCGCACCCTGGTCTCCCCCGAGTTCGACCTGGAGCACGGCCGCGTCGCGCACCTCGTGCGCGGCGAGGGGCGGATGCTGATGCCGATCGCCTCCCACAAGCTGGTGCAGGGGCCGCTCCACGGCGGCTCGACCCGCGCCTTCGACACGGAGGGCGAGTGGCGCTGGGTGATCCAGGACGTGCCCTCGGGCGCGGGCCTCTCGGCCCACCTGGAGCTGACGGCCACGGGGCGCGGACCGTGCGAGATCGCGGCCACGGTGGAGGTCGCCCGGGACGGCGCCCTCCCCGCGCCGCTCCCCATGGACTGGGTGGAGGATCGGTCCCTCGACGAGCTCGAGGGGGACACGCCCGCCGACCGCGCTCGCTTCGTGGTCCAGCGCGTCCGCGACGCCGCGGAGCTCGTCCGCACCGGCGGGGTGGAGGGCCGTGCGCTCTCTGACGGGGAGCGCGGCTTCCTCTACGGCCTGGCCGAGTTCATGGCGACGGAGGTGCCCTCGGTGCGCGCGCGCTTCCGCGCGGCCCTGGCGCCAGAGCGTGGCACGCTCGCCTATATCCTGCACCGGCGCGTCCTCCAGTCCCGGCTCGCTCCGGCGGCCCTCGAGCTCGAGGGCCGGGACGAGCACGTCCTCGACCGCGGGAGCTGGCAGTCTCCGCTCGCGGCCGCTCCCCGACGGCTCCCCAGCGCCCTGCGCTCCGACGACGACCCCCTCGTGCGGGACACCGAGGGGAGCGGCCGGCTCGCCTTCGCAGAGGCGCTCCTCGGCGCCGAGGCAGCCATCGCCCAGCGGGTCTGGGTGAATCGCACCTGGCAGGCGCTGTTCGGGAAGGGGATCGTCGAGACGTCCGACGACTTCGGCGCCATGGGCTCCCGGCCCACCCACCCCGAGCTCCTCGACCGCCTCGCCCTCGACTTCACCGCCGACGGCTGGTCCACCAAGCGCCTCCTGCGCCGGCTCGTGCTCACCGAGGCCTACGGCCGCAGCACCCGCCCGACGCCCACCGCCGCGGAGCTCGACCCCAACAACCGGCTCCTCGGGCACATGGCTGTCCGTCGGCTCGAGGCCGAGGAGGTCCGCGACACCCTCCTCGCCGCCAGCGGCGAGCTCGACCGATCGACCTACGGTGCCCCGGTCCCCATCCACCTCACGCCGTTCATGACCGGTCGGGGCCGGCCCGGCCGGAGCGGCCCCGAGGACGGTGACCGCCGCCGGTCCATCTACATCGAGGTGCGGCGGAACTTCCCCCACCCCCTGCTCACCGTCTTCGATCAGCCCACCCCCTCCACCTGCCACGGACGCCGCACGTCGGCCAACGTCCCGGCCCAGGCCCTGGCCATGCTGAATGATCCGTTCGTGGAGGCCCGCGCGGTGGCCCTCGCGAACGACGTGGACCGGAATGCGGGGACGGCCGCCCTGGAGGAGCTCTGGCTGCGGACCCTGGCGCGGCGCCCCTCGACCGCCGAGCTGGAGCAGGTCACCGCCCACCTCTCTGGCTCCTCCGCCGAGGATCTCGACCCGTGGGTCGACATCGCCCACACCCTGTTCAACACGAAGGAGTTCCTCTTCCTCGAATGAACGCCCGGCACCCGATCTCCTGCAGCGCGCCCCTCTCGCGGCGCGCCCTCCTGACCCGTACCGCCAACGGCTTCGGCGCGCTGGCGGCGAGCGCGCTCTTCGGGCCCGCGGCGAGCGCAGGGTCTCCCGGCGTGGCCCTGCGGGGCGGCGACGGCCCCTTCACGCCGCGCAGCCCGCACTTCCCGGCGCGCGCAAAGAACGTGATCTTCCTCTACATGGACGGCGGTCCGGCGCAGATGGACACGTTCGACCCCAAGCCGGAGCTCGCGCGCTGGGCGGGGAAGCCGATCCCGGTGGAGACGCCGCCCACCCAGTTCGACAACATCGGGACGGTCCTCCCCTCCTACTGGGACTTCAAGCCCGGCGGGGAGAGCGGCCTCCCGGTCAGCGACCTGTTCCCCGAGCTCCGGCGCCAGGCCGACAAGCTCTGCGTGGTGCGGTCCATGACCAACAAGTTCCCCGAGCACACGGCGGCGAACTACCTCCTGCACACCGGGCACAACCCCGCTGGCCGGCCCTCGGTCGGGGCGTGGTGCGCCTACGGGCTCGGCTCGGAGGCCGACAACCTGCCCGGCTACGTGGTGGTCGACGGCGGGCTCACGCCGCCGGGGGGCATCGAGTGCTACGGGAGCGGCTTCCTCAGCCCCTCCTACCAGGGCTCCACCTTCCGCTCCGCCGGCGACCCGGTGGCCCACGCCCGGGGTCCACACTCCGGCACCGATCGCGAGGCCGGTCGCCGGCGCCTGCTGGACGGTCTCGACCGACGGGGCCGGGGGCGGGACGACGCCATCGAGGCCGCCCTCGACAACTACGAGCTGGCCTTCCGCATGCAGTCGGCGGTGCCCGAGCTCGCCGACCTCGGCTCGGAGTCTGCGGCGACGCGGGAGCTCTACGGCCTCGACGCGGAGTACAAGCCCACCGCGACCTTCGCGCGGCAGTGCCTGCTCGCCCGCCGGCTCGTGGAGCGGGGCGTCCGCTTCGTCCAGGTGCCCATGGTCTCGACGGGGCACGACCGCTGGGATCAGCACTCCAACCTCAGGAAGGGCCACTCGGACAACGCCAGGGCCGTGGACCAGCCCGTGGCGGCCCTGCTCGCCGACCTCGAGAGCCGCGGACTCCTCGAATCCACCGTGGTGCTCTTCGCTGGTGAATTCGGTCGCACCCCCATGGCCCAGGGGGGCGGCGACGGCGAGAACCGGGGCCGCGACCACAACCCCCACGGCTTCTCCATCTGGCTCGCGGGTGGTGGGTTCAAGGGCGGCCATATCTTCGGCGCCACGGACGACTTCGGATACTTCGCCGTGGACCACCCGGTGGAGATGCACGATCTGCACGCCACGCTCCTGCACGCCCTGGGCCTCGACCACACGCGGCTGACGGTCCGCTTCGATGGCCGGGACATGCGCCTGACCGATGTCTTCGGCCACGTGCAGCACGACTGGCTGGCCTGACGAGCGCCCACCGGCCGAAACGATCGGTCGAACGGACCTCGCCAGGGCGGCGGCTGACGCTACATTCGGGACCGTTCGCCCCGGTTTCTCCAGTTTCCCGAGGCACCGGCTCACTCCACGTCGCACGGCCTGGTGCAGCGAGAAGCGCTCGCCCCGTCTCCCACCCCTCCCATCCCTTCGATGAACCAGACTCTTATTTCCAGCGCGGCCCTCCTGATCGGCCTCGGAGCCCTCAGCAACAAGCCGGCCGTCGACGAGGTCGACCTCTCCCTCCGCTTCAAGAAGGGCCAGACCTTCGCGGTCAGTACCAACAGCGAGGTCGACATGGCCCTCGATGAGCTCTCCGTCATGGTTGACGGCGCCGAGGTCCTGGGCGATGGGATCGGGTTTGAGTTCCTGGCGGAGATCAAGGAGGCCAGGACCACGGAGATCCTCGAGGTGAAGGACGGTAAAGTGACCGCCCTACGGATTACCTTCGACGAGCAAGACGGCTCGTTCGAGGCAAGCTATGACGCCATGGGCGAGTCGGACACCATGAGCGAGTCCATGGACTCGGACCTCACCGGCCGCACCATCGAGGTGCGCCTCGACGATGAGGGCGATGTCGTGGTCACCGACGTCACCGAAGACGCCGACGGCGCGCTGAGCGACGAGGAGCTCGCGATGTTCGACCTCGAGCCCATGGCCGCGGGGCTGCTTCCCGACTCGCCCGTCGAGATCGGAGAGGAGTTCGAGCTCGCCAGCGAGTGGATGGAGCTCGCCGCGGAGTTCATGGAGGAGGACCTCGCCGACGCCATGGACGACCTCGGGGACGAGGAGGCCGCGGCCGCCGAGGTGGTGATGGAGAGCTTCTACGAGGCCCTGAGCATCGAGGCCAAGGGCAAGGTCACCAGCGTCGAGGACGGCATGGCGACCATCGAGTACGAGATGTCCGCCGCGGTCGAGATGGACGACCTCATGACCCTCGCGGCCGAGGTCTCCCCGGAGGCCGGTGAGATCCCCCCCGGCGTGGAGGCCTCCATGCTCATGGGACTCGAGCTCACGGGAACCGGCATGTTCGACCTGGAGCTCGGCCAGCTCGTCTCCCTCGAGATCGAGGGTGACATGTCCATGGAGATGGACGGCGCGGCCGACATGCAGGGCACCAGCGCCGAGGCCGCGGCGGCCATGTCCGGGGCCATTGCCCTCACCATGAAGGTCGAGGTCGAGTGACCTGACGGGCAACGTCGGCGGCTCTGCTGAGCCGCTCCGGCACCCTGCGGGCCGGCTGCGGAATCCCCCGCGGCCGGCCCGCGGTCGATTTGCAGCGGCTCAGCCGCCTGAATCTCCCACGGAATTGGTGTAACGGAGCTCAGCCCCCGGCGTGAAGAGGGCAGCCGCACACGAGGTGTGGCCCCCCACTTCCCTTGCCCCACCGAATCACCATGAGACTCCCGCTCGCCGCCACCGTCGCCCTGCTCGCCGCCTCCGCTGGGCCCGCCCACGTCGATGACAGCTTCGACCTCAGCCCGAGGGTCGTGCCTGGCCAGCGGGTGGAGATCGCCTCGGAGTCCTCGTTCATGGGCGAGATCGAGGAACTCTCCGTGAGCGTCAATGATGTGGAGGTCATGGGCTCGGAGTTCGGGCTCGAGATGACCATCCGGGCCGAGTCGGCGCGCATCGAGGAGGTCCTCGCCGCCGCCGACGGGGCCGCGCGGAGCAAGCGGGTGGACTTCGGCCGCCAGACCATGGAGATCGACTTCGTGGCGGACCAACCCGGCCGCACCAAGAACGAGAACGCTGAGTTCGACCTCCCCCTGGACGGCCGCAGCTACGTCTTGAAGCTCGACGAAGAGGACGCCCTCCAGGTGGAAGAGGTCTCGGACGAGGACCTGTTCGGCGGCGAGCTCGAGGAGCAGCTCCTCGGGGACCTGAGCCTCGAGGTGCCCTTCGCGGGCCTCTTGCCCGGGGAGCCGGTCCAGGTGGGCGAGCCCTTCGAGCTCGAGACCAGCGGGTACGCAGAGCGGGCCCTGGACACGGTCCTCCAGTGCGCCGACGCGCTCGACGAGTGGGAGGGAATGGAGGGAGCCGCGATCTCGATCAGCGCCCGGTGGATCCTCGGCGAGGTTGAGCTCGAGGGCACCGGGACCCTGCGCGAGGTGGAGGGTGGCATCGCCACCATCGACTACGCCATGGAAGGCAGCTACGAGGTCGACGACCTCGTGGACATGGTGGAGGCCGCGGACCAGCCGGACGTGCCCGCGCCGGAGGGGACCACAGGGACCCTCCGCGGCGAAGTCCTCCTCAAGGGCGTGGGGCGCTTCGACCTCGCGGCCGGCCAGATGATCGAGGTCTCCCTCGAGGGAGAGGCCACGGCCTCGGTGAACATGAGCATCGAGGCGGAGGTGGTGGTCGAGCTCTCGGCGGCCCTCAGCCACACGGCGACCCTCACGGTCCAGTGAGAGAACCTCCCGGCGCAGGGGCCCCTGCCCCCGAGCCGGGCTCACCCGGCGGCCAAGGAGGCCCGTACGGGCCGAGGGTCCCTCACACGGAGCTGACCAGCTCCCGCGCCAGGTCCGAGAGGCCGCGCAGGTCGAGCTTGCCCGTCCCGAGCTTCGGGAGCTCCGGCACCTCGACCCAGGCGTTCGGCGCAGGCCGGAACAGGGCGGGCAGGTCGCTACTCGAAAGGCGCCCCTTCAGCTCATCCAGCTCGAAGGGCATGGGGGTATGCAGCACGATGAGGCGTTCCCCCTTGGTCTCGTGCTCGACGGCCGTCACCGCCAGCTCGGGCACGACCCCGTCCTCTTCGGCCTCCTGGCTGCTCGGCCCGAGGAGCTCGAACATCAGGTCACCGATCACCTCCTCCACGCGGCCGTGGGGCACCATCTCGCCGCCGATCTTGCTGAAGCGCGAGAGCCGATCGGTGATGAACAGGAAGCCGTCCCGGTCGATGTGGCCGATGTCCCCGGTGGTGTACCACCCATCCCTCAGCACCTCCGCGGTCTTCTCCGGCATGCCGATGTAGCCCCTCATGACGTTGGGGCCCTTGACCAGAATCAGGCCGGACTCGCCGCCCTCCCGCTCGATGACCTCGGCGGGATAGACGTCGGGGTCGACGATCTTCACGGCGACGCCGGGGATGGGCCGCCCGATGGAGCCCTCCCGGTGTCCGCGTTGACGCGGCGGGAGGTGATCGCCTCCGGGGAGGTTGGCCGAGACGACCGGGGCGGCCTCGGTGCACCCGTATCCCTCCATCAGCTCCGACCCGAACTTGGCCTTCCACGCGTCGGCGAGCCCCTGGTTCAGCTTCTGCGCGCCGGAGAGGGCGACCCGGATCCCGGCGAACTGCTCCTTCGTGCAGCGGCGGAGATACGACTGGTAGAAGGTCGGCGTGGCGATGGTGATGGTGACGCCGCCCTTCTGCGAGAGCTCCCCCACGACCTTCGCCTCCAGCGGGTTCACGTGGTACACGCCGCGCGCCCCGGAGAGGAACGTCGCCCACAGGGTGATCGTGTACCCGAAGCTGTGGAAGTAGGGCAGGATCCCGAGGACCCCGTCCCCCGGCCCCAGCGCGATGACCTCCAGCACCGACTGGACGTTCGAGAGCACGTTGGAGTGGGTCAGCATCACGCCCTTGGGGACGCCCGTGCTGCCGCTCGAGAAGATGACCGTCGCCACGTCCTCCGACTCCGGCTGTCCGCCCCGGCTCCGGGGCGCCAAGAGGTTGGCCAGCATCACCCCGGGGAGGAACGAGAGCGCCAGGTAGCGGAGCTTCATGGCCGTGGTGATGCTCCCGCGGATCTCCTCGAGCAGGATCGTCTGCTCCTCCCCCAGCGGAGAGGGGCGCTCGAGGCCGGAGAGGAAGCGCCGCGCCGTGATCACGTGCTCAGCGCCCGCCGTCTCGCACATTGCGGCGAGGTCGCCGTTGGACATCGTGTAGTTGAGGTTCACCGAGGTCCGCCCGTCGAGGGCGAGGGCCAGGTTCACCAGGGCGCCGCCGGCGCCAGGGGGCATCAGCACCGCGACGGAACGCGCCTCCCCGAGGTGGGGCCGCAGGGCGTCGCGCATGCAGAGCGCCCCCACCAGCAGCTTGCGGTAGTTGAGGTCCACCCCCGTGCTATCGAGCACGGCGGGTCGCCCGGCGTTCGCGCGCGCCTCCTTGAGGAAGCGCCAGGCGAGGGATCCCCGGCGCCCCTGGCGCTCGGTCCGCAGCTCCGCCACCTGCTCGGCGATGCGCTGACGCACCTGGAAGGCCGACGCGTCCGGGCTCATCGGCGCCCCGATGGAGACGTCCACCTTGAAGGGCAAGCGGCGCGGCAGCTTCCAGAACACCTTGCCTCCCTCGTGGCTGAAGATGCTGCCCCACAGGCGGTCGAGCGCCACCGGCAGGATCGGGACCCGGGCCTCCCGGGCGATGCGCTCGAGGCCGGCAGCGAAGGACATCAGGTGACCGGAGCGGGTCAGGCCCCCCTCCGCGAAGATGCACACCAGCTCCCCTCTCGCCGCTGCGTCAGCGGCCGCCGACAGCGCCGCGACCTTCTCGGACTTGGAGTCCTGACTGCTGACCGGGATGGCCTCCATCTTCCGGGCGAACCACCCCAGGAGGGGCACCTTGAAGAAGCCGCGGTACATGAGGAAGCGCACGGGCCGACCGGAGCTGGCGGCGATCAGCACCGCGTCCACGAAGGACACGTGGTTCGCCACGAGGAGGGCACCCCCGGACTTGGGCAGGTGCTCCGCGCCGAGCAGCCGCGTCCGATAGACGGTGTGGGCAAAGATCCAGGCCACCAGGCGCACGGTGAAGTGAGCGGCGAAGCGCAGGGAGACCGCGAACCCCAGGAGGATGAGGACCGCGATGGCGATCATCATCTCGGGCGGCGAGAGGGACATCGCCTTGAGGAGCAGGAGGCTCGGCGCCGCGAGGAGGATGCCGGCGAAGTCCAGGACCTGGCTGAAGCCGAGCACCGAGCCACGGTCCTCCTCGGCCGGCAGCACCTGGACCAGGGTCCGGATCGGCAGAGAGAAGACGCCGGAGGAGAGCCCGAGGAAGCCGAGGCATCCCTGCACCCAGAGCAGGTTGGCCGGCGCGAGCTGGATCGCCACCAGCGCGCCGGTCATTCCGAAGAGCCCCAGGGGCACCAGCCCCCCCTCCACGCGGTCGCCGGACAGCTTGCCGCCGACCACGGCGCCCAGGCCGATGCCGACGATGACGGGCAGCATGAGCCTGGAGGTCGCCGCGCTCGAGAGGCCGAGCTCGATGAGGCCGTACTCGTTCACCACGAGGACGAGCAGCGAGGCGACCAGGTAGTAGAAGGCGCTCCCCGCGATGGAGACGGCGAGGGTCGGGTGACCCCGAAGGGCCTTCCAGTGGCGGACAAACTCCGCCGGCAGGTTCCACGGGATCTCGCGCTCCGGAACCCGCGCAGGCTCGTGCCGGATGGCGAGGGAGGCGGCCAGCCCGGCCACCGCGATCCCCACGTAGGCGAGACCAGGGAGCCAGAGCTGGTCCGGGAACCGGTCGAGCAGCTCGCCGGCCACCACGACGCCGCCGAGGATCGCGACCGTCGTGGTCGTCTGGATCAGCGCGTTCGCGCGCGACATGTCGCGCTCGTCCAGGAGCTCCTTCAGGATCCCGTACTTCGACGGGCCGAAGAGCGCGCTCTGGGCGCCCATGCACCCCACCACCAGGAGCAGCCCCAGGTAACTCTCGAGGTAGATGGCGAGGAGCCCCATGGCCATGACCACGACCTCGAGCACGTTGGCGACCTTGATGATCGTCGACTTCGAGAAGCGGTCCGCGAGCGCGCCGGTCACCAGGCACAGGACGACGAAGGGGAGCGCGAACAGGGTGGCGGGCAGCTCCTGTCGGTTGACGCCGCTGGCGTCCACCGCGAGCCCGCTCTCCTGGACCCAGGGGATCGCACCCGCGGTGGCGGCCCCCACCGTGAGCAGCAGGATCAGCTGCTTGAAGGCGTTGTCGTTGAACGCCCCCAGGAACTGGGACAGGACGAGGGACCCGAAGGAGCGGTTCTTGAGGAGCTTGAGCATGTGCAGGCGACGCGCATCCTAGGGGATTGCCGTCGGGGACCATCTCATCGGCCAGCCGCCCCCCATCACAGCCCCGTTGCGCTGATCGCAGCGCTAGCCCTGGCTAAACGACGGGGCCCGCGCCCCCGGAGAAGGTGGCGCGGGCCCGCATAGGGTCACCGTCGAGGTCAGGAGTAGATCTCGCTGCCCTTGTCCTTGAACTCGGACGCCTTGGCCTGCATCCCGGCCTCGATGGCCTCCTCGCTCTCCAGGCCCTGCTCCTTGGCGAACTTCCGGACGTCCTCGGTGATCTTCATCGAGCAGAAGTGCGGGCCGCACATGGAGCAGAAGTGGGCCACCTTGGCGCCCTCCGCCGGCAAGGTCTCGTCGTGATAGGAGCGAGCCGTGACCGGGTCCAGCGCGAGGTTGAACTGGTCCTGCCAGCGGAACTCGAAGCGCGCCTTGCTCAGGGCGTCGTCCCAGGCCTGGGCGCCGGGGTGTCCCTTGGCGAGGTCCGCCGCGTGGGCCGCGATCTTGTAGGCGATCACGCCATCCTTCACGTCCTTCGCGTTGGGGAGGCCGAGGTGCTCCTTGGGCGTGACGTAGCAGAGCATCGCCGTCCCGAACCATCCGATCATCGCCGCGCCGATGGCGCTGGTGATGTGGTCGTAGCCGGGCGCGATGTCGGTGGTCAGCGGGCCGAGGGTGTAGAAGGGCGCCTCGTGGCAGACCTCCATCTGCTTCTCGACGTTCTCCTTGATCTTGTTCATGGGGACGTGGCCCGGCCCCTCGATCATCACCTGGACGTCGTGCTTCCAGGCGATCTTGGTCAGCTCACCCAGGGTCTCGAGCTCGCCGAATTGGGCCTCATCGTTGGCGTCGGCGATGGAGCCCGGCCGCAGGCCGTCCCCGAGGCTGAAGGAGACGTCGTACTTCTTCATCACCTCGCAGATGCGCTCGAAGTGCGTGTAGAGGAAGTTCTCCTGGTGATGGGCGAGGCACCACTTGGCCATGATCGAGCCGCCGCGGCTGACGATCCCCGTGACGCGGTTCGCCGTCAGGGGCACGTAGCGCAGGAGCACGCCGGCGTGGATCGTGAAGTAGTCCACGCCCTGCTCCGCCTGCTCGATGAGCGTATCGATGAACAGGTCGATGGTCAGGTCCTCGATCTTGCCGTTGACCTTCTCAAGGCACTGGTAGATCGGCACGGTCCCGATGGGCACCGGGCTGTTGCGGATGATGTGCTCCCGCGTCTCGTGGATGTTGTCGCCGGTGGAGAGGTCCATCACCGTGTCGGCTCCCCAGCGGATGCTGCGCTGGAGCTTCTCGACCTCCTCCTCGATGGAGCTCGTCACGGCGGAGTTGCCGATGTTCGAGTTGATCTTCACCAGGAACTTGGTGCCGATGATCATCGGCTCGATCTCGGGGTGATTGACGTTGGCGGGGAGCACCGCCCGACCCCGGGCGATCTCATCGCGCACGAACTCGGGCTCCACGCCCTCCCGCGAGGCGACGAAGGCCATCTCCTCCGTGATGATCCCCCGCTTGGCGTAGTGCATCTGGCTGAAGTTGCCGCTGGTGTCCGCCTCGCGGCGGGCCTTGATCCACTCCTCCCGCGGCTTCGGCACGCCAACGCGCACGTCGCAGCCCTGGGGCCCGGAGGTGTCGTAGACGTCGACGGGGTCATCGTCGTTCGACAAGTGGATCCGGCGCTTGGGCACGTGCAGGACGTGGCCGTTCCACTCGAGCCGGTCGTGGATCTTGTGGGAGCTGGGGAAGCTCTCCTCGAAGGGCTCGAGGGTGTCGTTGATTTGGTCTTCAGTCTGAGTCATGGGACTTCCTACGCCGGTTCTAGCCGGATCAGGTTCGAGGGGTGCTTCTCAGGCGCATGGGCGCCGCCCCCGCCGGTGACCTCCGCGTGACCCCAGAACGAGGCACACCGCGAAGCATTTTGGGCATCTCGCCGAAGGGTCCGATCGGGGCCTCCGGCGACCCTGGGCATGGTAGACCCCCGCCGCTCCCCTTTCCGCCCCGGATCAGGTCAGAACCGACAATTTGCGCGCAACAGGGTGGGTCGATCGACCCCGTTTGGCGGAGGAGTTTTGCACCCGGTCCCCCAGCGATTCAGTCGATCGAATCCCCTCGGGCGCGTACCCTGGGATGAGGAGAGGCCCTCCGCCGCCGCGCGGCCGAGCTCCCTCATCCAATCCACCCCCTTATCGGGAGAGACCCCATGACTTCGTTCAACGTCCTGCTCGCACGTACGGTCGTGGTCCTTGGAGGCGCCATCGGGTGCGCCGACTGGACCTTCGCCTTCCAATGATGAGGCGGTGGAGCCCGCGCCCCCGGTGGGGGCGCTCGACCCGCTGACGCACCGCGTCCTGCCGGCGGAGGCGCCGGCGCACCTGGCCCCGCGAGTGGACCTGCCGGTGGAGGCCAAGGCCCCCAGGTCGCCGGTCCCCAGTCGCCCCCGCCCATGGGACTCCCGCAGATCCCGCTCGGCGGGCTGCCGGTGATGCCTGGCCAGGACCCCTACGACATCGACCGCTTCGGGAAGATCGAGGACAGCGCCGACTGGCAGCTGTGGTGGTCCTTCAACAAGGACCGCTTCCTCCGCTTCACGAACATCCAGACCGGCCGCGCCTTCACGGGCAGCGATGACTTCTACCTCGGTAGCGGTCAGCGTGAGCAAGAGACCGTCGGCGGACGGGCCCAGGACCGCGTCATCGACGGGATCCTCTCGGACGCCCTCCTCAAGGGTCTCGAGAAGGGTGGCTCCAACGAGTTCTGCCAGTCGGCTCTGATCGCGATGACGAGAGTCGGCGGCCAGAACCAGGGCAAGTTCGACTGGGTCGCCAACTGGTTCCTGGCCAACGGCACGGACGAGATGCACCCGACGGCGGCCTTCGTGCTCGGCCTGACGGGCAACGCCTCCCGCGTGGAGATGCTCCGCGAGATCGCCCTCAACACCGAGAAGGGCTGCGAGCTGATCTCCCCCGAGGGTGAGCACGCCACGGCCCGCGTGCCGATGTCCATGCGCTCCTACGCGGCGTACGGACTCGGCATGATCGGCGCCCGGAGCACGGACCGAGAGGTCCGGTCCCAGGTGGTCCGGACCCTGATCGACATCCTCGAGAACGACGCCTCGGACGCCAACGATGCCCGCGTGGCAGCGATGATCTCCCTGGGCCTGGTTCCCCTGCACGTCGACGAGGACGTGGTGGCCTGCTACTGCGGCACCTGCGTCGTCCCTGACCCCCACACCTCCCTGCGCCCGCAGGTGACGTACCTCATGCGGTACTTCACGGCGGACGAGGAGTTCGACCCGATCCTGCGTGCCCACACGGCGACGACCCTCGGTCGTCTCGTCGCGGCCCGTCCGGAAGGGATGACCGAGCGGATGAAGGAGGGCATCGCCGAGGTTCTCGTTCGCGCCCTCGAGAAGTCCGCCCGCCAGCCCCGTCAGGTGCGCGAGAGCGCCACCCTGGCCCTCGGGCTCATCGGGGACGCCGACAACGACAACACGGACAAGTGGATCCGCTGGGCCCTCCGACGCTCGATGAAGAGCGGCGGGGACATGGAGCGTCGCTTCGCGATGATCTCCCTCGCGGAGGTCGGCGGTCACGCCGGCCAGGGTGACGAGCCCTTCGCCGGCATCGGCGACGTGCGCAACACCCTGACCCGCGGGCTCTCCTCCGGCAAGAAGAAGGAGAAGGCGTGGGCGGCCATCGCCCTGGGCGTGCTCGGTCACGAGCTCCGCGCCAAGGGGATCGAGCCGGACTCCGGCGTCGACACCGCGCTCATGTCCTCCATGCGCTCCGCGAAGCGAGTCGCTGACCTCGGCGCCTACTCGATCGCCATGGGCCTGCGCGGGACGCCGGACGCGGCGCCGCGCCTCTTGAAGAAGCTGGATCAGGCACGTGACGAGGACGCCCGCGGCTACGTGGCCATGTCCCTCGGCATGGTCGGCGCCCGCGAGGCCATCGAGTCGCTGCAGGAGACCCTGGTGGACGCCGAGGAGCAGCCGCTCCTGCAGACCCGCACAGGTCTGGCCCTGGGCATGCTGGGCGACGAGAGCGTCGCCGAGTCCCTGCTCGAGGTCCTCGACAAGTCCCTCGATGACGAGGAAGGCGAGGCGCGGCAGATCGCGGCCGTCTCGGCCCTCGGCTACATCGGTGACAAGCGCGGCGTGGAGATCCTCTGCGAGATCGTGATGGACAAGGAGGACAAGTACTCCATCGCCGTCCGCGAGTCCGCGGTGGTGGCCCTCGGCCTCTGCGGTGACCGCACCTCCCGCCCCTGGCGGACGATGCTCACCCTGGGATCGAACTACCTCGCCAACACCAAGACCCTCACGAGCGGGGACGGCACCGGCGTCCTCGACCTCAAGTAGGTCCCCCTCCCTCGGCAAGGCCGCTGGCGATGTCCGGCGGCCGTGCATTAGGCTCAAGGGCCCCGCGGAGCGCTCGCTCCCCGGGGCCCTTTCCCATGCGCTGGACCCGCCTCCCCCTCGACCGGCTGCTCGACGTCCCCATCAAGGACCTCGGGCTCACCCTGGAGGCCTCGCCCCTCCAGGCGCGGCTGGAGGAGCTGCACGCGGAGCTCGAGCGCCGCTCGATCACCTTCAGGCCCTACGCGTGGCTGTCCACGGAGTGGTTCACTCCCGACGACGCCACCGGCTTCGCGATCCCCTTCTACCTGGCCCACCCGCGCCTCGTTCGACTGGAGCGCACGCAGATGCTCGAGGTCGAGGGTGCGACTCGCGAAGGCTGCATGAAGGTCATGCGCCACGAGGCCGCCCACGCCATGGATAACGCCTACGGGCTGCGCCGCCGCCGCCGGTGGCGGGAGGTGTTCGGCCGCGCGGGCGAGCCCTACCGCAGCTCCTACACCCCGGACCCGAACAGCCGCGCCTACGTCCAGCACCTCGACTACTGGTACGCCCAGAGCCACCCCCTCGAGGACTTCGCGGAGACCTTCGCCGTGTGGCTCCACCCGGGGAGCCGCTGGCGGAAGCGCTACGGGGGCTGGACCGCGCTGAATAAGCTCGAGTTCATGCACGAGCTCATGGGAATCGTGGGGAAGGAGGCGCCTCGGCGGACGACGCGCCGCCGGGAATAGCCGCTCGGCCGAGTCCGGATGACGCTCCGCGAGTACTACGATCGCAAGAAGGGGATCTACGCGAGCGAGGGAACTCCGGCGTTCAACGGCCAGCTCCGCCACTCGTTCCCCCGCGGCGACGGTCCTGCGGACGGCGCTCCCCGCCTCGCCCCCTTCCTGCGCAAGCAGCGCGCGCGCCTGGTGCGTCAGGTGGCAGCGGCGACGGGGCAGCACCGCTACCTCCTGGACCACGTCGTCCGGGAGATGACCCTGCGAGCACGCACCGAAGACCTGCGGATCCCGCGAGGGGAAGACGACGCCCTCCTGGACTCGGCCATCCTGCTCACCTCGCTCTCGTCCCAGTTCGTCTACGGGGGTCACCCCAGGTACCAACGATGACCAAGCGGAAGCTCCGCGTCGCTGTCCTGATGCACGCCCACCTCGCGCCGCCGGAGTCCCTTGAGGGGCTCACGGAGAAGCAGGTGAACGACATCAAGCAGGAGCTGGACGTGTGCACGACCCTCAGGGCCCTGGGCCATGAGGTCCTCCCGGTGCCGGTGGTCGACGAGCTCGCGCCGATTCGCCGCACCCTGAAGGAGCGCAAGCCGCACATCGCCTTCAACCTGCTCACCCACTTCCACGACGCGGGGATCTACGACTCGGCCGTCGTGTCCTGGCTGGAGCTCATGAAGCAGCTCTACACCGGCTGCAACCCGAGGGGCCTGCTGGCGGCCAACGACAAGGCGCTCTTCAAGAAGGTGCTCGCCTATCACCGGATCCGCGCCCCTCGCTTCTTCGTCGCGCCCCGGGGCAAGCGCCTGCCCCGCCTGCCGAAGGGCCTGGCTGGCCGCTGTTCGTCAAGTCCCGCAGCGAGCACGCCTCCACCGGTATCAGCCAGGCCTCGATCGTCCACGACCTCGACCAGCTCCAGAGCCGGGTCACCTACATCCACGAGGCCGTGGGGACCGGCGCGCTCTGCGAGGAGTACATCGAGGGCCGTGAGCTCACGGTGGGCGTGCTCGGGAACAAGCGCGTCGAGATCAGCCCGGTCTGGGAGCTGTTCATGGATGACCTCCCCGCGGGGGTCGCGAACATCGCCACCAGCCGCGTGAAGTGGGACCCCGAGTACCAGCGCAAGATCGGCCTGCGGACGGGCCCCGCCGAGGACCTGGACGCCGCAACGGTCGAGCGCATCCGTCGCACGGCCCGTCGCATCCACCGGGCGGTGGGGCTCTCTGGATACAGCCGAATCGACATGCGCATGGACTCGGACGGGCAGGTCTGGATCCTGGAGGCCAACCCCAATCCAGACCTGTGCTTCGGCGAGGACTTCGCGGAGAGCTTCGAGCGCCTCGGGTACGGCTACCCGGAGCTGCTCCAGAAGATCCTCAACCTGGGCCTGCGCTACGAGGCCCCCTGGATGGGGTGAGAGCCGGCCGCGGCGGACCAGCTCTCCCCCATGGACCAGCGGGTCACTCCGCGGCGCTGCCGCTCGCCGCGGGCTCGCCAGCCTCGGGCGTCTCCAGGGAGCGCTCCTCCCGAAGCTGCCGGATCATCGCCACGAACGTGTCGAACGGCACGACCTGCTGCTCCCGGGTCCCGCGGCGGCGCACGGCGACCGTGCCCTCCGCGGCCTCTCGCTCGCCCGCGATCAGCATGTAAGGCACCTGCTCCTTCTGGGCCTGCTTGATCTTCTTGTTCATGTGCCCGACGTCGAGCATGGCGTCGACGCGGAACAGCTCGGACTCAAGCGCGTCCGCGAGCTTGCGGGCGTAGGGCGAGTGCTCCTCGCGGATCGGGATCACGGCGACCTGGGTCGGTGCGATCCAGAAGGGGAACTTGCCGCCAAAGTGCTCGATCAGGCCCCCCACGAAGCGCTCGAGCGAGCCGAGGATCGCGCGGTGCACCATGATCGGCCGCTTGAGACCGCCGTCGGAGTCGGTGTAGTTCAGGTCGAAGCGCTCGGGCAGGTTGAAGTCGCACTGGATGGTGCTGTTCTGCCACTCGCGCCCGAGGGCGTCCTTGATCTTGTAGTCGATCTTGGGCCCGTAGAAGGCGCCTCCGCCCTCATCGAGCTCGAGCTCGAGGCCGACCATCTTGGCCGCCTCCTCCAGGGACGCGGTCGCCCGGGCCCAGATGGCCTCGTCACCGATCGTCTTCTCCGACGGGCGCGTGGCGAGGTACGCCTTGTACTCGAAGCCGAAGGTGGTGAGCACCTTGTCGATGAGCCGGCAGACGCCCGCGATCTCCTCCGCAAGCTGCTCGGGCGTGCAGAAGATGTGGGCGTCGTCCTGGGTGAAGCCGCGGACGCGGAGCATGCCGTGGACGACCCCGCTCCGCTCGTAGCGATAGACCGTGCCGAGCTCGGCCCAGCGCAGGGGGAGCTCACGGTAGCTCCGGCCGCGATCCTTGTAGATCAGCGCGTGGCCGGGGCAGTTCATGGGCTTGACGCGGTACGGGAAGGCGTCAAGCTCCATGGGCGCGTACATCATCTCCCCGTAGTTGTCGAGGTGGCCCGACACGGCGAAGAGGCTCTCCCTGGAGACGTGGGGCGTGTAGACAGGCTTGTAGCCACCGCGCGTGTGGAGGTCCCACCAGAACTGCTCGAGCTCGCGCCGGACGGTCCCAAGGTTGGGGTGCCAGAACACGAATCCCGCGCCCGCGTCGGCGTGCACGCTGAACAGGTCCAGGTCCGTGCCCAGCTTGCGGTGGTCACGCTTCTTGACCTCCTCGAGCCACTCAAGGTGGTCGGCGAGCTCCTCCTTGGTCCAGAAGGCGGTCCCGTAGATGCGCTGCATCATCGGGTTCTTCTCGTCCCCTCTCCAGTAGGCCCCCGCCACGTGCTGGAGCTTGAAGTGGAACTGGTAGTCCTTGAGCGAGTCCACGTGGGGCCCCTCGCAGAGGTCGCCCCAGCGATCGTCCCCCTCACCGTGGGAGTAGAACGTGATCTCCTCTCCCTCGGGGATCAGGTCGAGCCCCTCGAGCTTGAAGGTCTGCCCCCAGCTCTCGAGGCGCGCCCGGGCCTCTTCGCGGGTCAGGGTCTCCTTCTCGATCGCAGGAGAGCGCTTGGCGATGCGCCGCATCTCCTTCTCGATCTTCCGCAGGTCCTTGTCGGTCAGCGGCTCGGGGAGATCGAAGTCGTAGTAGAAGCCGTGCTCGATGGACGGCCCGAAGCCGAACTGCGCGCCGGGGATCAGCTTCTGGACCGCGGAGGCCATGAGGTGAGCCACCGAGTGTCGGAGCGTCGACAGGGGAAAGGGCCCCTCGACCTGAGGAACCGGATCAACCTGGGTCATCTTCTTGTCGCGGGATCGTTGGCTCCGAGGGCCCCCCACCTGAGGGCTCCGGAGACGAGGGCGCTCCCGGTCGGCGGCCTCGTGGAGAGATGAAGCCGTGAGTCTAGACCCTTGGCCTGCGGGTTCACCGCGCTCCCCCTCGCATTTCTGTCCAGCGGTATCTCGTACGGCGACCGGTCCCCCTCGCGCCTATGATCTCGAATGACCTGGAGGCCACCCGCATGGACATCGTCATCTACCTCTTCGAGGGCATCACCGCCCTCGACGCCGTCGGTCCCTACGAGGTGCTGACCCGACTCCCCGGAGCCAACGTGCGCTTCGTGGGCCCCGAGCGCGGGTCCGCGCGGACCGACAACGGCGCCCTCGCCCTGGTCTGCGACGCCGGGCGGGATGAGATCGAGCGCGCCGACATCTTGCTGATGCCCGGCGGCTTCGGGACCCGCCGCCTGGAGGGCGATGAGGAACTCCTGGAGTGGGTGCGGCGCATCGACCAGACGACGACCACGACCATGTCCGTCTGCACAGGCGCCATGGTCCTGGCCGCGGCGGGCCTCCTGGAGGGGCGCGAGGCCACCACCCACTGGGTCTCCCTGGAGCGGCTCGCCGAGTACGGGGCGGTCCCCACCGAGCGGCGGGTGGTGACCTCGGGGAAGTACATCACGGCCGCCGGCGTCTCCGCGGGCATCGACATGGCCCTGGAGTTCGCCGCGCGGACCGCCGGGGAGGAACTCGCCATGACCCTTCAGCTGGGCATCGAGTACGACCCGGCCCCGCCCTTCGACTGCGGGTCCCCCCGAAAGGCGCCGCCGGAGATCGCGGAGTCCATCCGCGCGCGGTTCCGCGCCCGGAGCTAGGTCGCCGCGCGCTCCCCGTTGCCGCGCCAGAGCTTGACCTCGCACTCGAGCTCGAGCCCGGTGCGCTGGGCCACGAGGTCCTGGATCTCCTCGATCAGCCCGAAGACGTCCGCCGCCGACGCGGCGCCCTGGTTGATGAGGAAGTTCCCGTGGCGCTCGGAGATGGTCGCGTCCCCGCGGCGCCGCCCCTTGCCGCCCGCCTCGTCCACCAGGAGGCCCGCCGTCTTGCCCCCGGACCGCTCGGGGTCGGGGTTCTTGAACACGCAGCCCGCGCTGCGCTCGGTGACCGGCTGCACCGCGTTCTTGCGGCGCAGGTACTCCCTGGACGCCTCGGCGACCTCCATCTTGGAGCGAGGCTCGAAGCGCAGGACGGCGCCCGCCACGATGGCGTCGCCGAGCCTCCCGTCGCGATAGACAGGGTCCCAGTCATGCCGCGCGATGTCCTCCATCTCGCCGGCAGCGTTGACGACCCGGATCCGCTCGACCACGTCGCTCATCTGCCAGAGGGTCCCGTCGCGGTCCTTGCCGCCGGCGTTCATGGCGATGCCTCCCCCCACGTGCCCCGGGACTCCGGCCATCTTCTCGAGGCCCGAGTAGCCCAGGTCACGGGCCGCCCGGCAGAGCTTGGGGAGGGGCGCGCCGCTCCACACCACGAGGCGCGGGTCCTCTGCGGGGTCGGCGGGCGCGACGCGGGCCGAGGGCAACTGCTCGTCGAGGGTCTCCTCCGCGCTGAGGTCCCCCGGACGGAAGATCCGGTTGAGCCGCTCGGTGGAGATCACCACGCCGTCGAGCCCCGAGTCGTCGATGACGACGTTGGCTCCCCCGCCGAGGATGCGCATGGGAATCCCGCGCTCGCGAGCGGCCACGATGGCCTCCCGGAACTGCTCTGGGTCCGCGGGCTCGAGGAGCCAGGCGACGGGTCCGCCGACCCGGAGCGTCGTGCGCTCCCTGAGGTCAGCCCCCGGGAGTGAAGCGCAGGGCCAGTGCATCGAGGAGATCCAGCTTGAGCGTGTCGATGTCCCCCGCCCCCATGACGAGGGCGCATCCATCGGGCTTCATCCCTTCGACGAAGCGGCCGCACGAGTCCATCAGGGACCCACCCGCCACCGCGTCCACTCCGGCGCGTCGGAGCTTCGACGCCAGCGTCGCCGCGTCTGCACCCTCGATGCGGTCGATGTGCTTGCGGGCCCCGTACACGTCCGTGACCACGACCCGCCCCGTGCCCCGCAGCGCCTCGACGAACCCCTCCATGTGGCGGGCCGTTCGGCTCGCCTGGTGGGGCTGGAAGAGGACCTGTAGGTCGCGCCCGGGGAAGGCGCGGCGCGCGGCCTCGATGGTGACCCGCACCTCGGTGGGGTGGTGGGCGTAGTCGTGCACGACCGGGATGCCGCCGGATTCGCCCCAGCGCTCGAAGCGACGAGCGGCTCCGGGGAATTCAGCGACGCCGCGCACGGCCGCGGCCGGGCTCACCCCGGCGCAGCCAACGGCCATGGCGATGGCCAGCGCTGCGTCCTCGACGTTGAAGCGGCCGGGGACCGAGAGCTGCACCTCGGGGGTCGCCCAACCCGGGCCCCGCACCTGGAATCGGAAGTACCCCTTGTCCTGACCGAGGAGGTCCAGCTGGACCTCTCGCCCCATGCGCCACACGCGGCCACGCACGGCGTCGGCGATGGCGTCGGGCACGTCCGCGCCGAGGACCACCAGCCCCTGGGCCGAGACGCGGTCCACGAAGCGACAGAAGCCGCGCTCCAGCTCCTCGAGGCTCCCGTAGCAGTCGAGGTGGTCCTCCTCGAAGTTGGTGACGATGGCGCCGAAGGGCTGGAGCTGGAGGAACGAGCGGTCGTACTCGCAGGCCTCCACGGCGAACCAGCCCGTGGGGTCCGGGGAGACTGCGTTGAGGCGGCGAGCCTGGTGCAGCCCGCCCACGAGCGTGCCGGGCGCGGGGCCGCCCGCGGCCTCGAGCGCCTCGTGCAGCATCCACGTGGTCGTGGTCTTGCCGTGGGTCCCAGCCACCGCGAGGGTGCGATCCGCCGGGCACAGGCGCCCGAGGAGCTCCGAGTACTTGATGACCTCCAGGCCGCGTGCGCGGGCGGCCTGGACCTGGGGGTCCTCGTCGGAGATGGCGGCGGACCGCGCGACGAGTTCGACCCCGGAGGGCAGCTGATCGGCCTGGCTCGCGCCGAGCGCCACGGAGACGCCGAGGGCGCCGAGGCTCTCGGTGAAGGGTGACGCCTCGCGGTCGTGGCCAGAGACCTCGTGCCCCGCCTCCGCGAGGAGCCGCGCGGCCCCGGAGAGGCCAGCTCCACCGGCGCCGAGCATGTGAATCTTCCGGGGAAGACGGGGATGCGCCGGTGTGGCGCGGGCTGCGGCGCTCTCGCTGGTTCGGTTCGTCACAGGTCTATCCAACCAAACGGGGGCACCCGCTTGAAGTGTCGAGCCCGGAACCAGAAGCTCGTTCCATGGGAACCCTCGATCTTAGGGTGGTGCACACGGCGGCCTCGTTCATCGAGGCCCAGCTGCTGGTCGGACTGCTGGAGTCCGAGGGCGTGGCCGCCCGCGCGGCGGGCTCGGAGTTGATGGACGAGTTCAGCGCGGCTCAGCGTCTCCTGGGCCCCACCGAGGTCGTCGTGAAGGCCGAGGACCTCCCCCACGCCACCGAGGTCGTCGCGGCCTGGCGCGCGAGGTCCACCGAGGACGGCCCCCCCGGGGAGGAGAGCCCCGGGGCCCCCACCTGAGGCCCTCAGGAGCGCCTGAGGCCCCCCGTCCTGGACAAACCGGGTGCCGGGGTAGGCCGGGCTCAAGGATTCCGCCCTCCCTGACGAAGTCAGCCATGTCGAGACCCGCCTGAAGACGGCCCCATCCCCACCCGAGCTGCCCTATGCGACACCTCCCCCTCATCGCCCTCCTCGCCTCCGTCACGCTTCCGTCGTGCGGCGCCCCCAGCGCGTCGGTCACCCCGTTCATCGCCTCCGTCGGGATCGACGGCGACCTCGCCGTGGGCGACGGTGCAGGGACCTCCGTGGCCTCGAACTTCGATGACCTCGGCCTCGGCGACAACGAGGCCGTCGTGGGCGGCGTCGTCCGCCTGAACTTCGCCGGCGCGGAGCTCTCCGTCGCCGGGTACGGCGTGGACTTCTCAGGCACGGGAACCGCCACGGGTGACTTCGAGTACCAGGGCTCGGTCATCAGCGCCGGGACGGACGTGGCCTCGGACATCTCCCTGGACACGGCCCGCGCCCTGTTCACCTGGGACATCATCCCGCTGGACGGGCTCGACCTCGGCCTGGGCTTCGGCGCCACCTTGCTCGACCTCGACCTCCGCCTCCAGGAGATCGGCGGAGCGGGCACCACGATCACCTCGGAGGAGCTGATCCCCGTCCCCCTGCTCGCCGCGCGCGCCGCCTGGACCTGGGGCCTGGTGGACCTGCGAGCCGACGCCGGCGGGCTGGTCATCGAATACGACGAGTCCGAGGCCTCGATCTTCGACATCGGCGTCTCCGCCTCGGTGGATCTCTTCTGGGAGGGCCGGCTCGTGGTCGGCTACAAGACCGTGAAGATCGACGCGGAGTACTCCGACAACGACGCGGTGATCGACACGGACCTGGACCTCGACGGCTACTACATGGGCGTGCAATTCTCCTTCTAGGAGCGAGCTCCCCCCCCGCAGACGCGGGCAGGCCCCTATCGAAGGCGGGCGCCGGCTCCACGCTGGATCCGGCGCCCGCCTTCTGCTGGGGTTCGCCTTGAAGGGTCGAGGGCCTCAGCGCGCGAGCGCCAGCTCCTCGAGCTCGGTCCACACGCGCTGCGCCGCGTTGGCGGGCACCGCCTCACGGAGGTGGTGCCGCATCCGCTCCCGCTCCTCGGCCCCGGGCGCGCCGAGGAAGCGCACGAGCTCCTCGCAGCGGGCGTGGTCCAGGTCCTGCTCCTCGACGATCCGTACGCCACCGCTGAGCTGGCGGGCGTTGCGGACCTGGTGCTGGTCCACGTGGTGCGGGTAGGGCACGACCCAGGCCGGGGCCTCCATGGCGCCGATCTCGGCCAGCGTCGAGGCCCCGCCGCGGCACAGGACTCCGTCGGCCGCCACGAGCGCCGTGTAGACGTCGTCGAGGAACTCGATGGCCTCGTAGCCCTCGAGGCTGTCCGCGCCCTCGGTGCGCCGGCCAGGTCCCACCTGGTGCAGGACCTGCACGCCGGAGCCCAGGAGGTAGCTCACGTGATTCCTGATGAAGGCGTTGAGACCCAGGGCCCCCTGGCTGCCGCCGAGCACCAGGAGCAACGGACGATCCGGATCGAAGCCCAGGTCGTCCTTCGCCTCCCGGCGGGCGCGGTCCCGGTCCGCCGGAGGCGCGAAGCGTCGCGCCACGGGCGGGCCCACGAGCTGGTGCTTCTCTCCCTCCAGGTTCGGCGGGAGCGTCTCCCTCCACGCATGGAGGACGCGCTGACAGAAGGGGCCGAGCGTCCGCGTGGCCTTGCCGGCGGTGGCGTTGATCTCCAGGAGGACCACCGGGATTCCGAGCGCGCGCGCCGCGAGGGCGGCCGGCGCGGTGGTGAACCCTCCGAGCCCGAGGAGGATCTCGGAGCGGTGCGCCTGCATCGCCTTGCGGGCGCTGAAGAACGAGGGGACCATGCGCTGGCTGAGGCGCACGAGGCTCGGCGCGCCGCCGCCCTCCGGCTCGATCGGTAGCACCACCCGCTCGAGGTCCACGCCGATGTCGCCTGCCTGGCGGTCAAGCTCCTTGAGGCAGCGCTCCTCGGCCCGGCGGCCGCTGTGGAACCAGAGCAGGTCGTCGAGCCGGGGCACGACGTCGCCGTTCTGGCCCATGGCCTCCTGGAGGGAGTCCAGGAGGTGGAGCCCAGGGAACACGTGCCCGCCGGTGCCGCCGCCGGCCACGGCGAGACGCAGGCGCCGACGTGGGGCCGGGGAGGTTCCGGACGAGGCTCGCGCCCCTTGCTCCCCATCGAGCGGACGATCGTGACGCGGGATGTCGTATCCCGAGAGGGGGTTCTCTTCAGCCATGGGCTCGGAGGATCAGCGGGCTTCGACCACGGCGGCCTGCAGTCCGACCAGGGTCGGCCCTTCGGACAGCTCCCCGAGGGAGGGGCGTTGCTGGCGGTCGGCGACCACCAACGAGTCGGGGCTGGCGGCCTCCACGGGGTCCGGTACCTCGGGCTCGATGCCGCTACGGAGGGTCCCCAGGCAGGGCCGCAGGTGGAGCCCCGTGGCCGCCGCGAGGCACAGGAAGAGCAACATTCTGAAGCGTCGGCTCATCGAACGATGAACTCCCGGCGAGGGGTCGGCGCGGCGGTCTCCACGGCGGGGGGGGCGGCTGCGACGCTCACGCCACCGGGGATCTCATCGGTCCGGGGGAGGACGATGCGCATCCCCGGCCGGATCTGGTTGACGTCGAGGCCGGGATTCAGGGTCTTCACGAGGGGGAGGGAGCGCTTGTAAGTGCCGAACTCACGCACAAGCACGGCGCTCAAAGAGTCGCCGGATTGGACGGTGTAGGTCGGTCGACCCGCGACCGCGGCGGACGCCTGTGCGGGGGCGGCCGGGGCGGTGGAGGTCGGTGCGGAAAGGGTGGTCGCTGCGCCGGCGTGGTCGACGGGCAGCAGGAGCGTGCGCCCCGAGTAGATCGTGTAAGGCTTGGAGAGTCCGTTCAAGGATGCGATGCGATCCACAGCTCTCGGATCGTTCAACTCGCGCCGCGCGATCCGCTCGAGGCTGTCCCCGCTCTGGATCGTGTAGGCCCGCGTCCTCGGCGCATCGGCCTTCGCCGACGCGGCGCGCGGGCGGGTCACGACCTCCGCCGCGGTGTGCGGGGCGGCCGAGGCGGCCGGCCGAGGGGTGTTCGACGGACCCGCCACGGCGCCGCCCGTCGTGGAGGTCAGCTCCCGCCGGTTGAGGTAACGACCACTCCAATCCTCCCTGGGCTCCGGACGGAGCGAGCCCTCGAGGTCCGCGACCGAGGGCCCACCGGTCCGGGGGGCTCCGGAGCGGCTGAAGCCGCCGTAGGCGGGTGTGGACTGGGGCCCACTGCGGTCGCTGGCAGAGCCCTCAGCGGCCGCAGGGGTGCGGCGCGCGGCCCTGGAGGGCGGAACGGCGGTGCGCTGACGGGTGACCTCGGGCGCGGGCTCGCGCACGTTGAGCGGGAGTTCCTCTCCCCGGCGGCTCGAACGCGTCCTCGGGGAGGGGCGACTCTCCGTGGCCTGGGACCGGGCGATCTCCTGCGCGGGACCACCGGAGGCGTCCACCTTGCCGTCGTCCCAGAGGGCTCCCACGACGATGAGGACGATGAGGAAGAGCAGGGTGACGAGGGCGTAGCGTTCGATGGGCTGCATGGGTCAGGGTGCGGTACGGGGTGCGGGGCCGTGGTCGCGGGGACGCGCAGCCCCCAGGGCGAGGCCGGCCGCGAGGCAGGAGGCCAGGAGGGAGCTCCCCCCATCCGAGAGGAACGGGAGCGCCATCCCCTTGGGCGGAGCCAGCTGGGTGACCACCTGGAGGTGAACCATGGCCTGCAGGGCCACGGAGAGCGTGAGGCCGAAGGCCGCTAGCGCCGCGAAGCGATCACGAACCGACAGCACGAGCCGGAGGGAGAACCAGACGAAGGCGGAGAAGAGCCCCACCACGAGCAGGAGGCCCCAGAGGCCGAACTCCTGCCCCACCAGGGCCAGGGCGTAGTCGGTCTGGGTGTACTGGAGGCCGGCGTTCCGGAAGCCGCCCTGGCCGAACCCGACGCCCGACAGCCCGCCCGAGGCCATCGCCTCGCTGGCACGGGTGACCTGGGAGTTGGTGGAGCCTCCGGTCCAGACGGCGAAGCGTTCGGAGACGTGGGAGAAGGTGGCGAAGGCCACGAGCATCAGCCCGACCCCGACGGCGGCCACCAGCGCCACGTGCTGCTTTCGAGCCCCGCCCACGAAGAGGGTGAGCCCGAAGCAGAGCAGGAACAGCAGCGCGCCCCCGAGGTCCGGCTCCCGGAAGATCAGGCCGCCCGCGAGCAGGCCCACCAGGAGGGTGGGGATGAACCCGCGCCGCAGGCTCCGCAGGTCTCCATCGAGCATCGCGCAGCGCCGCGCGACCCAGAGGACGAAGACCACCCGCGCGACCTCGGAGGGCTGGATCGACGGGCCTCGGCCGAAGATCCGGATCCAGCGGTGGGCGCCGTTGATGGGCTGCTCGAAGCCGGGCACGAAGACGAGCACCAGGGCAGCGATGCACAGGACCGTCGCCGCGGGGATCAGCCGCTCGATGCCACGGGGGCCGACGAACATGCCGGCGAGCAGGATCCCCGCGCCGGCGAGGCGGAACATGAGCTGCTCCCCCATGGCGCTCGAGAACTCCGCCGCGGGGAGCGTGGTCGAGGCGTGGGAGAGCTGGATCAGCATCCCGAAGGCCAGCAGGGCGAGGGTGGTGTACAGCAGCGCGTTCCTCGGCCCGGCGGGGTGAATCGATGCCCCATCGGGGATCATCGACTCGAACCGCTCGAACGGCGATCCGCCTCGGCGGGAGTCGGGACGCGCGGCCATGACCATCAGCGCACCTTCATGAGAGCGAGACTCGCCATCGCGCAGATGGCCGCGACGATCCAGGCCCGGGTCACGATCTTCACCTCGTGCCAGGAGCGCTTGCCCGGCCGGAAGATCCCGCCCTTCGTCTGAAGACCGTGGTGGATGGGCGCCATGGTGAAGAGCCGCTTGCCGCCGGAGAGCTTGAACCACGTCCGCTGGAGGGCGCTCGATCCCAGCTCGGCGAAGAAGACGAAGCCCAGGACGGGGAGCACGAGCTCCTGCTTGGCGACCACCGCCATCCAGGCCATCAGGCCCCCGATGGGGAGGGAGCCGGAGTCCCCCATGAACACGTCAGCGGGGTGGGCGTTGAACCAAAGGAAGCCCAGGCACGAGCCCACGAGCGCGGCGCCGACCACCGTCATCTCGGCCGCCTCCGGGATGTAGGGGAGGTTCAGGTACAGGGTCCAGTCGAGGCGCCCCGTCACGTAGCAGAAGACCGCGAGGGCCGTCCCCGACAGGACCACGCACCCGGCCAGGAGCCCGTCCATCCCGTCCGTGATGTTGGTGGCGTTGGAGGTGCCGGCGATCACCAGCCACCCGAAGAAGATGAACGCCAGCGTCCCGAGGAGCGAGTCCCCCAGGGGCAGTACGAGGTCCTTGAAGAAGGGCGGGTAGACCGCCAGGAGCGAGTAGCGCCCCGAGTCGTGGGCGTAGAAGGCGAAGGCGCCGACCACGAACAGGACCGCGATCGTCTGCCCGCCGAGCTTCGCCTTGGCCGAGAGCCCCTGGGAGCCCTCCACCGCGAGCTTCAGGTAGTCGTCCACGAAGCCCACCGCGGCGAGCCCGACCACGAGCACGAGCCCGAGCACCACCTGCAGGTTGCTGAGGTCACACCACAGGATGACGCTGAGCACGAGCGAGACGATCAGGAAGCTCCCCCCCATGGTCGTCGTCGAGTTCTTCCCCGAGGCCTCGGCCAGCCGCGCGAGCTCCGCCGAGTCCGTCTTGGAGGTGTTCTCCCCCACCCGATGCTGGCGGAGCCAGGCGATGGTCGGGCCCCCGAGGACCAGGGTCAGCAGCATCGAGGTGGTGGCCGCCATGACCGCCCGGAAGGAGATCGAGTCTGCCTCTAGCAGCGATGGAAAGAGCTCGAAGATCAAAGCAATACCTCGGCACCGCGCCGGTCGAGGGAGGGGTTCGCGCGCGCGTGAAGGGACGCGCGCACCTGGTCTGCGAGGGCCTCGAGCCCGGCGGCTCGGCTCGCCTTGAAGAGCACCACGTCGCCCTCGAGGAGCCCGTCCGCCGGCCCCAGGAGGCGCCGAGCCCCATCGTCCATGGAGCGCGCATGCTCCGCGGCGACGCCCGACGATCGGGCGCCCTCGAGGAGCGCGGCGAGGGGGTCTCCCGCCTCGGCGGGGCCGACCACCAGGAGCCGGTCGATGCCCTCCTTCGCCACGAGCTCTCCGGCCTCGCGGTGCAGCGCGGGGGACCCGGGTCCCAGCTCCCCCATCTCACCCAGGACGAGCCAGCGACGCCCACCGCGCTCCCCGGGCTGAACCCTGGCAAGGAGCCGCGTGGCGGCCGCCACCGACTCGGGGTTGGCGTTGTAGGCGTCGTCGATGACCGTGACCCCGAGGGCCGTGCTCACCTCGAGCCGATGGGGCGCCGGTCGAAGGAGCGGCAAGGCGCCGAGCGCAGCCTCGAGGTCTTCTCCCATGGCAACGATCGCCGCGAGCCCCGCCAGGACGTTGGCCACGGCGTGCTCTCCGAGGAGCGGAACGGTCACCCTGCGGCCTCGAAGCGGCCCGGGGACCGCGTCCCCCTCCAGGGTGAAGCGCGTCCCGGACGCGCTGACCTCCAGCTCCCCAGCCTGGAGGCTGGCGTCCGCGCGCCCCGCGGCGGAGAAGGTGATCAGGCGGACGCCGTTCGCGGCCCGGGCGCGGAGCTCCGGGGTGCTCGCGCAGTCCGCGTTGAGGACCGCGGTGCCCTCGCCGGAGAGCGCCGCGACGAGGGCGCCCTTCTCCCTGGCGACGCCGGCGATGCTCCCGAGCCCCTCGAGGTGCGAGCGGCCCACGTTCGTGACGATGGCGACATCGGGGCGGGCGAGCGCCGCGAGGGGCGCGATCTCGCCGGGGTGATTGGTGCCGATCTCGACGATGAGCGACCGGGCCGTGGACGTCACCCCGAGCAGCGTCAGCGGGACACCGATGTGATTGTTGAAGGAGGCGCGGCTCGCGCAGACCTCGCCCGTGGCGCCGAGGAGCGTCGCGAGGATCTCCTTCGTGGAGGTCTTGCCGCAGGACCCCGTGATCCCCACCACCCTCGCCTTGGAGCGCCCCCGGACGAGGGCGGCCATGGCGCCCAGCGCTGCGACCGCGTCGGCGCAGGTGGCGACCGCAACGCCTTCGGCCTCGGCGAGGGAGGAGAGGACCTCCTCGACCCCCGCGCCCTCCTCCACCAGGACGGCGCGAGCCCCGCCCTCCACCGCCGCCGCGGCGAAGCGAGCCCCGTCGAAGCGAGGCCCCGGGATCCCGACGAAGAGCTTGCCGTCCACATCCCCGCGGGAGTCGGTGGTGACCCCATCGATCAGGACCTCACTGGCCCCCTCGGGGCCCGCGGTCCAGCGGACGCCGCAGGCGGCGTAAAGGTCAGCGAGGCGAACGGCGATCACGAGGCGCACCTCCGCTGGGCGAGTTCGTCGAGGATCTCCGCCGCGACGACCCGGTCGTCGAAGGCCAGCACCTCATCACCGATGGTCTGGGTGGTCTCGTGCCCCTTGCCCGCGATGAGGACCACGTCCCCCTCCCCCGCCATGGCGAGGGCCTCCCCGATGGCGCGGCGTCGATCGAGCTCCTGCAGGGGCGCGGCACCGGACTCCGACTCGACGCCCTCCGCCACCGCCCGCGCGATCCGGACGGGGTCCTCCGAGCGAGGGTTGTCGCTCGTCACGATCACCACGTCCGCGTGGCGGCCCGCGGCGGCGCCCATCAGCGTCCGCTTGCCCTGGTCCCGGTCGCCGCCGCAGCCGAACACGCAGAGCAGTCGCCCGGCTCCTGCGCCCTTCACTCGCTCGCGCAGGGATGCCAGCACACGCTCGAGGGCGTCCGGGCTGTGGGCGTAGTCCACCAGCACCTCGAAGGGTGCGCCGCGCAGTCCCGACGGGAGCCGGACGGGCTCGAGCCGTCCGGGGGGGACCGTCACCTTGGAGAGGGCCTCCAGGATCATGGACGGGTCGATGCCCAGCGCTGACGCGATGCCCGCCGCGACGAGGGCGTTCTGGACGTTGTGCGCCCCCTGCAGCGGGAGCATCAGCCGCGCAGGGTCCGGGAGGAGGCCGTGCAAGGTCAGCCCGGTCCCGCCCCGGAGCGGCTCGAGGTCCCGCGCCACCAGGGTCGCGTCCCGCTCGATGGCCACGTCGAGGATGCGCAGGTCCCGCGCCCGCGCGGCGGTGAGCATGCGTCGGGCGCCCTCGCCTTCGCCCGCGATGACCGCCGTTCCTCCGGGGCTGACGTGATCCCAGAGGCGCGCCTTGGCCCGGCCGTAGTCCGCCATGGAGCCGTGGTAGTCCAGGTGCTCGCGGGTGAGGTTGGTGAAGGCGCCCACCTTCAGGCCGAGGCCCTGGATCCGGCCCTGCACGAGCGCGTGGGAGCTGACCTCCATCAGCGCCGCGTCCCCGCCGGCCCCCCGATGGCGCGCCAGGAGCCGCACCAGCTCCGTGACCTCGGGGGTCGTGTGGGTCGCCGGGAGCTCCACGGGCCCATCGGAGCCCGCGATCCGGTGGCCCGCCGTCCCCAGCACGGCCGGTCGGCGCCCTGCGCGGGTGAGGATGTCCCCCGTCAGGTGGGCGACCGAGGTCTTCCCGTTCGTCCCCGTGATCCCCACCAGGTCGAGCGTCATGTCTGGCCGCCCGTGCACCCGTGTCGCGAGGGCGCCGACGAGCTCCGCAGCCCGGGGGTGGCGCCAGACGATCCCGCCGGCGGGAGCGGCCATGTCCTGCGCGAGCTCGGCGTCCTCGGACACGAGCGCCGCGAGCGCGCCCCTCTGCAGGACGTCGGGGACGAAGCGTGCGCCGTCCACGCGCAGCCCCGGCAGCCCCGCGAAGATCTCGCCTGAGCCGACCCGTCGGGAGTCCAGATGCACGTCGGAGGGCACCTGCTCGAGCCGTGGGTCACCGGGGGACAGCGTCGCGCCGGACCGGGCGTCCACGGCCGCCCCGCCGAAGGTGGACAGCAAGGCCGAGAACGACGGCGCCGCGCCCCCCGGCGAGATGGGTTCGTCGATGAAGCCCGGCCTCATCGTCGGCCCCCCTCGGTCTCATCCTCGGGGAGCGCAGCCCAGGGGAGGTCGTCCCCGAGCCAGGAGGCGTCGAAGGACCCCTGGGCCGAAACCGGAAGCTGGCCGCGGCGACGGGCGGAGTCCTTCCCGCTCGAGTCCGATCCGTCGGCGAGGGGCTCCCTCGTGCGCGCCAGGCCAAAGGCCTGGCGGAGGATGGCGATGGCGGTGCCGCCGGTCACCCGGGACCCGAACTTCTCTCGCCCCCTGGGCTCGTCGGCCACGACCAGCACCATGATCTCGCGCGGGCCCTCGTCGGTCACCACTCGCCCCGCCGCGCAGATCGACGAGGTGTAGCACGTCCGGTGGACCCGCTCGCGCTGGAACAGCGCCTTGCGCTCGGCCGAGGTCCACCTCCGCCCATCACGCGCGAACTGGGCGAGGGCCTCCATCTCAAGGTGCGCGCACAGCTCGGTGCTCACCTTCTGGGTGGTCCCGGTCTTGGTCCCGATCCACTCGAACTCGGGGTTGTCCTCGGCGTTCGCGATGTGACGGCCCGTCCCGATCTCCGCGCCGAGGGCCATCATCTCACGGACCTCGCGGCAGGCCGCCTCGCCGAGCACCCGCTCTCCGGCGGGCACCTCGAGGTCCCAGGCCTCCTCCCCGCGCTCGATCCCGCGCAGCAGCCGGAGGGGCCGGCGCTCTCCGCCGCGCAGCATCGTCGCCAGGGCGGCGGCGTGCTGCCAGAGCGTGACCCCGACCTCGTGTCCGAAGGCCACCGACGCGTGGGTCTGGTTGCGGCTCCACGTCCCCTTGCGCAGCGGCGTCAGTCGACCCGCGCGCTCGGGTCCGAGGCCTGCGCCCGGCGCTGCGTCGTAGCCGAGGGCCACGAGCCGCTCCCGGATGTAGGCCGCCTCCATCTTGTGGGCGACCTGAACCAGGACCGCGTTGCAGGAGAACGCCAGCCCCTCGGCCGCGGTGATCCGGCCCGCCTCCGGGGCTCCCTCCGCCTCACGGATGCGGCGCCCCGGAAGCCGGAGCCCGCCCTCCTCGGCGAAGGTGGCGTAGGTCTCCCCCGGGTGGGTCACGCCCGCGTCCAGGGCCAGGGCCATGATGATCGCCTTGAACGTGGAGCCCGGGGTGAACACGTGGAGCAGGGGCGCGAACCCCGAGTACGCATACTCGCAGCGACTGTCGAGGGCGAGCACGTCCCCGGTCTCGATGTCCACCACGATGGCCATGGCCATGGCCGGGAGGTGCTCCTCCATGAGCTCACCCAGCTCGGCGTGGACCACCTCCTGGAGGTGGGCGTCGAGGGTCGACACCACGGTGGGAACCTCGGTGGCCTCGGTCGCCCCGAGGAAGTACTCGGGGACGCCGCCCTCCCAGGCACGGCGACGATCCCGCGCGAGCACGCGGGTTCGATAGGTGTAGGTGCGCCCGCGAACCTCGTCCACGAGTTCGGACCAGGGGCCGTTCTCGATCTCCGTCCTGGCCGCCCGCTCCACGCCGCTCCAGGGCATGCGCTCGACGACCAGGGACTCGCGATAGGCGATGAAGGGATCCGGCGCCTGATCCCAGGCGAGCAGGTGCGGCCGCTCCTCGCGGTCCTTCCGCGCCCAGTAGTCGGCGCGCGACTCATCCAGGACGCCCCAGTGGCCGAGGAGCCCGAAGGCGTCCTCGGGCCGCTCGAGCCCGAGGTCCGCGTGGGGTGCGACGGGCAAGCCATCGGGGCGAGTGGGGTGGCGCCGCTCGACGCGAGAGACGAGTTGAACCTGCCATGGAGAGACGCCCTCCTCCTGGAGGACCTCCTGCAGGCGGTGGCCACGGACAGGGTCCACGCCGCGCACCAGCACCCGGAAGCGGGTGGGGATGAGCTCGGCCCAGACCTCGGCTCGCATGAGCTCGCGCTGCTCGATGGAGGGTGCCTGCTCGAAGGCTCGCCGCTTCTTGGATCCGAGGGTCTCGAGGATCCGCTCCGACCCCACCAGTCGGATGAGGTCATCCAGCAGCCGCCGCGTCCAGCGGTCGGGGCTCACCGAGGCCTCTCCCAGCTGCTCGTCACGCACCTCGGCTCCGAGCAGCACGACGGGGTCCATGGCCAGCGTCCACGCGGCCGGCGCCCCTGCGGGCCGAGGGAGCGCGACGAGTTCCAGCCCGCGAACCGGGGCCAGCCCCGCTCGCTCACCGCTCCCGCCCGTGGCGAGATAGCGACGGACGGGCTCGACGCTCGCGCCTGAGAAATTCAGGAGGGCCGGGTCCGAGGGGATCACCATTCCCGGCCGTGCCCCGTCGCTGAAGCCCGGAGGCATGGCCCGCCCGAGGACCTCGGCTGCGGTCGGGCCTCCGGGCTGGGAGACGGAGGCACGCTCACCCGGGAGCCCGGAGGCTGTCCCCCCCAGGGAGAGCGCCTCCGCGATCCGGCGAGCCATGTGGTCCGGGGTGTGCGATCGCCACATGGAGCGCGGCGAGATCGTCACGTCGAAGGTCTCGACGGAGAGGGCGAGGGGGACACCGTCGCGGTCGACGATGGAGAAGGACGACGTGGGCGCCGTCATCTCACGGCGGGCATCCGGCTGCTGCCCCTCGGCGAACCCCTGGATGTAGATGCTCCGCGCGACCACCACCGCGAAGACGATCCCGATGAGGACGAAGACCCCCGCGGGTCGGAGGCCCGACGCCGCTTCGGGATACACGGCCGTGGCGGGAACGAACGGGTTCCCGTCGGGCCGGCGCTTGGAACGCCCCCCCATCAGTTGGTGCAGCTGGCTCCCCCTCCAGGGAACTGGGCCTAGTGTCTTGTGCGGTGAGATCCCCCGATCCGTCGCGTGCGGTGCGACGGCTCAGGCGAGGTCAGCGGAGGCTCGGTGCGGTGAGCTCCCCGACCCGACGAGTTTGTTCTGCGGCGAGGTCGAATTCAAATCGTTCCAGCTCGACTCTCAGACCGCTGCAGCGCCGCAGGTTCCATTCGGATTCCCAGGTCAGCTGATCGAGCTCGGCCGCGTCCTCGAAATTCTGCACCTGGACGCCAGCGGTGGCGGCCCCGACCGCCAGGACGGCGGCGCAGAGGAAGACGGAGAGGGCGGCTCGAATCATGCTCGGTCTCCATGCTGGGAGAGGCGCTCGCCGACCCGCAGCTTGGCGGATCGAGAGCGTGGATTGGCCCGGACCTCGTCCGGAGAGGCCTCGACGGGGCGCCGGGTCACCAGGTCCCAGTCACCGCCCCTGGCGCCGCTGGCCAGGAAGCGCTTCACCACGCCGTCCTCGCCGCTGTGGAAGGAGATGGCCAGCAGGCGCCCGCCGGGGGCCAGGTGGGCCCGGGCGGCCTCCAGGCCCGCCTCGAGCTCCTCGGCCTCCTCGTTCACGGCCCGCCGGAGGGCCTGGAACACGCGCGTGGCCGGGTGAATGGCCGCCTTTCCGGGCCTCTGGGGCCGCTGAGAGGGGTCCTGGGACCGGATCGGGCGCCCCAGGCTGATGGCCACCAGCTCGCTGAGAGCCCTCGTCCGCTTGAACGGGACCCGGCGGCGGGCCTCGACGATGGCCCGGGCCACCTTGCGGGCCCCGCGCTCGCCGCCCTCGTGGAAGAACAGGTCCGCGAGGTCGCCCTCGTCCCACTGGTTCACGATGGTCGCCGCGTCGCGCTCGCGCCGCGGGTCCATGCGCATGTCCAGGGGGCCATCCCAGGAGAAGGAGAAGCCGCGCTCAGGGCGGTCCAGCTGGAGCGAGCTCGCGCCGAGGTCCATCAGGACCCCCACCACGGGCTCGTCAACCTCCGCGAGGAGGCCGTCCAGCTCGGACATCCGGGCGTGCTCGGTGCGCACGCGGCCTTGAAAGGGCTCGAGACGCTCCCGCGCGATGGACAGGATCTCGGGATCCTGGTCCACCCCTAGGAGGCGAAGGCGCGGGAAGCGCTCGAGCAGGAGTGCTGAGTGCCCCCCGGCACCCAGCGTCGCATCCACCAGCAGGCCACAGAGGGAGTCTTGATCGCGTCTACCCCCCAGCAGACGCTCGACTTCCTGGGCCAGCACGGGGATGTGCACGTGTCCGTCACTGGTGGGGTCCGTCATCGCAGAGCGCACATCGAGCTGGAGACAGCGGAGCGGGGGGACGGGCCCGCTCTCGGAGGACTGGATGGAACTCACGCCTCGACCTCCGGGCCGCCGGCGCGGTGGAGCGGAGACTTCGAACCCCTGTGACGGTCGCCCCAGCGGTCCTTGGCCCAGATCTCGGCGCGGCTGCGCATCCCGACGGCCACCACCTCGTCCCCGATCCCGGCGATCTCCCGGAAGCGGGCCGGCAGCACGAGGCGGCCGGAGGTGTCGAGGGTGAACTCGGCAACGAACTCGAAGAAGTCCCGCTGGCTGTCGAGGTCGGCCGCGCCCTCGGCGGCGAAGGCGCCGGTGCCGAACCCCTCCATCTCGCGATCGAAGCCCTCGTCGTTGAAGACCCAGATGCAGCGTCCGTGGGACGGCTCGAGGCACATGACGCCGTAGGGGCGGTTCTCCTCATCGCGATCCAGAGCGTCCTGGAAGCGCTTCGCGAAGGACATGCGCCCCTTCTTGTCGACCGTGTGCTCGGACGGACCGAGAAAGCGCTTGCGGCGAGCGGGCGTCATCGGATGACCCCCACTGCCAGTCGCTGCCTTTCTGTGCCATTCTTTGCCACCCGGGTAGCTTGCAGTGCCACCCAACTCCACACAAGGCACCCGCAGCACAAAGTGGCCAGGTTTCTAATCCACTGTAGCCAAGGGGCTTACGCGCGCACCGCGCAAGCACCGGGGAGGCACAACATGATGTGCTCTTAATGCCGCGCGCCCCCTACCAACGCTAGATGTAGTGTCACCTCACCGGCCGACACCACAAGGGCCCCACAACCCCGGGCGCCCCCCCACGTCCCGGGATCCGCGGAGAACCCGCCGTGCCACTCCGTGCCACCGCCCCTCTCGGCAGCTCATCCCCAGGCCAGCCGCGCGAGACCCGCGCGCCCCTGGGCGCGCCGCCGCCCCCCTCCGCTCCGTGTCCGCCGGAGCCGCCGCCGCGAGCACCGACGGTCGACCCGGTGGAGGGCTCCGCGGCCGCAGGTCCTGCCCCGCCCCGGATCACCGACCCAACGGGGCGGACCCGAGCCCAGGGGCCTCAGCCCCGCCGGCCGCGAGCGCCCCTGCGGCGAGACGGCGGCGAGACGGCCGCGAAGGAGCGGAGGCCCTAAGCCTCGACGGGGGCGTCGCCCCTTGCCTCGGCACCCTCGGGCCCAACGGCCTCTGGATCGGGGCCGGCGGTGTCCGCCTCACCCGTGGCGGCCTCGCCGGCTTCGGGCACGTCCATCTCGCCGTCGAGGTCCCCGTCCTCCAGGCCCAGCCGGATGCCGTGGGGCCCCTCGGCACCGTCGAAGACGGCCTGAAGCTGCGCCCGAACCTCGTCCAGGCGGTCTGCCTCGAAGTCGTAGACGAAGACCTTGTAGCGGCGGTCGTCCCGGGGACGCTTGACGATGAAGGCCTCCTCGTCGCCCTCCCGCAGGACCTTCTCCACCTTCACGCGACGCTTGCGCATCAGGAGCAGGCAGAGCACGTAACGGAGCTCCCGGACCTGGAGCTCCTCGCGGCCCTCCAGCTCGAGGAACAGGCGGTCGAGGGACTCGAGGTCCAGCTGGACCGTCTTCTTGCGCTCGGCGTGGTGGCGCGTGAACCAATGGAACAGGGGCGGCTCGGCCTCCCCGGTCTCGATCCTCGCCTGGAGACCCTCCCAGGCCCCCACCGAGAGGTCTGCGCGCTGGAGCGCGCCCTCGATGACGGTCAGGAGCGAGATGTGCCGCTCCCCCTCCTCGAATTCACGCTCGGTCTCCGCGCAGCGCCCCTGGCGGCGCGAGATCGTCCACGTCGATGCCATGGACCGGAGCCTATCCGATCGGAGCCCGATCTCCTCGGACCGCCCGGTCGTAGTGTTCGATGAGCGCCTGGCTGACCTCGGACCAGGGCCTGAATCGAGGGGACGGGGCCCGCTCGACCGTGTCGGAGCCAGCGCCCTCCAGGGCGGTCTGGAGCTCGGCCTCCAGGGCCGACCGCAGGCTCCCAACGTCTCCCTCCTGGAAGAGCGACCCAGGGAGGCCGTCCGCCACCAGCTCCGCCATGCCGCCGAGGTCCGTGGCCACCACCCGGGCCCCCGCGGCGAAGGCCTCGAGCATCACCAGCGGGCGAATCTCCGTCCACTGGCTGGGGGTCGCCAGCAGGTCGGTGCGGGCCATCTCAGCGCGCACCTCCTCCCGCCCGAGCGCTCCGCCCACGGTCACCCCCAGGGGCTCCGCCGCCGCGCGCAGTCCCTCCACGTAACCGGGTTGGTGCTGGTCGGGGCCCAGGATCCTCAGGCTCGCGCCGGCACGCACCGGGTCGGGGAGTTGCTCCCACGCCTCCAGCAGGAGGTGCGGCGCCTTGTGCGGCACGAGGGAACCGAGGAAGAGCACCCGGACGGGCGCCCCGGGGGCTCGCTCGACCCGGGGATGACGGGCCGCCCCCTCCCAGTCCACGCCCGTGGTCTCCACGTGGAGCCGCTCACCGTCGAGCCCCAGCTCCTCGAACCAGGGGACCATGAACCGCGCGGGGAGGAGCACCCGGTCCACGCAGCGGCGGACGGTGGGCACGAGGTCGTCGAGCCGGCGGGCGACCCCCTGCTCGAAGCGGAGCGCCTCTTCCGCCGATGGCGGGGTCCACGCGCTGCTCGGTCCCGCGGAGCCCCCTCCCGCCAGCCGCCGGGCCGCGCCGGACACGTCCAGTCCGGTGGCGCTCTTGACCGCGGAGATCCCCCGCGCCACCCGCCGCTCGAGGTCGGTCTGCCTCCACTTGAAGCTCGGCAGGCAGGTGCCGCAGCGGGCGGGGTCCACGTGGACGCAGCGCGCTCCGTCGGGGTGCAGGAGCTGGCCGAAGCGGGCGCAGCCCAGCCAGAAGTCATGGATCGTCATGACCACGGGGATGCTGCGCGCCTCGCACAGGTCCAGCAGCCCCGCGGACAGGTAGAGCAGGTGGTGGACGTGCACCACGTCCGGGCGGACGTCATCGAGGATCCCCGCGAGGACGCGGTCGATGACCGGACGGCGCCAGGTCTCCTCGAAGCTCCGGGCGAAGAGGTTGTTGATGACCTCGATGACCCGCAGGCCGCCGTGCTCCCGCTCGCGGGTGGAGAGGTCGGGCCGGGCGATGTCCTTCTCCGCGGTGACCACGACCACCTCGTGCCCGGCATCCGCGACGTGGGCCGCTGTGGCCGAGGCGAAGACCTCGACGCCGGCGGTGTGGCGCGGCGGGTAGAGGTGGGTGGCGAGGAGGACGCGCATGGTTCAGAGGGGCACTACCCCACCCTAGCCCCGCGACCTACGGAATGCCCGGGCGAGCACGAGGCGGGTACAGAGCCCGGCGAGCCCCGGAGCCGCCCTCACACCACCAACCAGCGGCAGAGCCCCCACCACGCGCGGAGCGCTCCATCGAGGAGCCGGAGCCCGAGGCCCCCGGAGGACGAGAGGTTGGGGCTGAGGGTCAGCGGGCCGCCCACGAGCAGGCCGCGGTCGCCGATCTTGCGGCTGCGCTGGATCTGACGGCGCCGCCGCAGGACCTCGGGGAGCCGGCTGAAGAACGCCCTCTTCCCTCGCCACCAGGGCCCGAGGTGGCCCTGCTTCGCGGAGAAGAGGACCCACGCCCCCTCGTAGACGAGGAGCCCCGGTGCGCTCACCAGGAGCGTCCACCAGCGGTGACACTTGGCCATGTACAGCCAGCGGTTCCGCGAGTGGAAGAACACGCGGCGGCCGGGGTAATCGGTCCCCTCCCGGAAGCTGATGCCTGCGGTCCCCGCGTCGTGCAGCACCGCGGCGGAGTTCACCTTGAGGATCCGGTGCCCCGCCAGCCGCAGCCGGTGCGAGAGGTCCAGGTCCTCGAAGAGGATGAAGAACGACTCGTCGAACCCGCCGACCTCGATGGCCGCCTTCTTGTCCACCAGCAGGCAGAGCGAGATCGCCACGTCGATGTCCTCGACCGGCGGCGACTCGAGGGCGCTGACCTCCGCCCCGAAGTTGTGGAGGCTGATCAATCCGGCGTAGTGGAAGTCTCCGCCGTCGTAGTGCACGCGGGTCGGGTCCGCCTTGAACAGGCTCCTGGGCTGAGCCATCACCGCCCCGTCCTCGGACGAGACCGCCTGCGCCAGGTGTTCGAGGGTGTCCTCGGCCATGACCACGTCGTTGTCCACGAGGAGCACCCAGCGGTACTTCGCCGCGCGCATGCCGACGTTCCGGGCGGTGCAGGCGCCGACGTTCTCCACCATCCGGAGGATCTCCACGTCCCGGAAGTGGGTGTTCAGCAGGTTGAGGCTGCCGTCCGTGCTGGCGTTCTCCACGACGATGAGCTCCGCCACCGGCAACGACTGCGCCTGGATCGAGCGGATGCACGCCTCGAGGTACGCCTCCCCCTGGTAGTTCACGACCACCGCGGAGATGGGCCCCAGCGGCGGGGCGGCTCCCTCGGAGCTGTGGTTGGGCTCGGCCATGGTGCAGGCGGGAAGGGGGGGGCGTCGACCTACTGCAGCGGGAGCTCGAAGTCCGGCGCCTGGACGGGCTCGCGGTGCTTGAGGCAGTACGGCACGTTGTACAGCACGCTGAACAGCGCGCGCGTCACGATCCACCAGGCCCCGTCGGTTTCGCGCAGGGACTTCCCCACGCCGATGGTGCCCACGGCGTCCGTCACCTCGCCGGCCTCCTCTGCCTTGCGGCCGCGGAGCAGCACCTTGGTCAGGACGAGGAAGGGCATGCGCGCGAGGTCCTTCGCCGGGGCGTACTTGAGCATCCCGAGCCAGGCGTTGCGAGCGTGATAAAAGAGGCTCCGCTTGCCCATCTGCAGGCCGAAGGGCGTCCGGTGGAACGTCTCCGCGCCGGGGTACTGGAGCACGCGGTAGCCGAGGTTGAGCAGGCGGCACGTCAGGTCCCGCTCGTTGCCGTAGATGAACAGCCGCTCGTCGTATCCCCCCGCCTTGTCGATGGCCTCCTTGCGGGCGAGGCTCGCGCAACCCCGGAAGGTGCTCATGTAGCGCTCGCGGTTGAGTGCCTCGGCGTCGCGGAAGCTGTCAGGCATGCCGGGCTCCACGACCTTGGTGGAGACCACCGCCGTGGTCTCGGGCTCCTGGGCCATCCGGGCGAGCGACCGCTCGAGCCACCAGGGCGTGAGCACCACGTCGTCGTCGAGGATCGCGATGTACTCGGTGAGCGCCGTGGAGAAGCCCACGTTGAAGGTCTCGCAGGCCCCGTAGGCGCTGTTCGGCATGACCACCAGCCGCACCTCGGGGAACTCGTCCCGGATCATCTGGGGCGTGCCGTCGGTCGAGTGGTTGTCCACCACGACCACGTCATCGAAGGGGCGCGTCTGCGCGCGGATCCCGAGCAGGTTGGCCCGCACGTCCTCGCGCTTGTTCCACGCGGAGATGACCGCGGTCACGGTCCGGGGGTCCTCCCCGGCGCGGGCACGGGCGGCCGCGCGCTCGACGCCGTAGGCCGCGGCTGCGGGGAGCGGGGCCGCCCCCCCCACCGAGACCTGCAGGTCATGGAGGCTGCACGCCGCGATGGCGGCGGCCACGAGGGCGCGCTGGTCATCGTCGCCGTCCGCGCCCGAGGGGAGCGCCACCGCCTCGGGGGAGTGCTCGTCGATCAACTCCCCGAGCCGCTCGATGAGCCCGTGGGAGCGGCCGATCGCCCCGGGCTCGAAGCCGAGCTCCCCCTCGTCGTCGCCGGCGAGGGTGACACGCAGGACCACGTCCCCGCCCAGGTCGTCGGGGAAGTCAGCGGTCGGCGCCGCCCGGACGAGCAGGGTCCGCATGGACGCGAACGCGGTGTTGGGTTGGTCGATCAAGGGGAGGATGGGGATGGGGGTCGAAGAATAACCCCCGGGCCGGGGTCAGGCGGCCGAGCTGCGAGGGCAATCCTCTCGGCGTTTGGCGCGGGAGAGCACCCGCGCGAGGCGGTCCAGGGGGCTCGATTCGGCCAGGGCCGGGAGGGCACCGGGCAGGACCGCGTCCCGGGCGGCCACCAGCGCGCGGATCCAGTCCTGGCTCGCGGCGGAGGCGCTCACCGTGAAACAGTGGGGTTGGCTCGCGAGATCCACGCTCCCCGGGGCGATCAGGGTCCGGCCCAGCTGCCGGCAGACCTCCGCGATGACGCCGTCCTCCGCGAACTCGGTGTCGGTGAGCACCACCGCGGCGTGCTGCTCGACGAGGCCCTGGAGTCGGCGGGCGGACCCCGCATCCTGGGCGTCCGGGCCAAGGAGTGAGCAACCGAGGGCCAGCTCCCCGACGGCCTGCTCGAGGGGCGAGGGCAGCTGCTCCCCCATCACCAGGACACCCGAGCCGCTGGGCGCCTCCGGGGTCGGAGAGAGCTCGGGTACAGCCGGGGCGATCAGGTCGGTCCGCGACGCCTCCAGGAGTCCCGCGCTCCCGAGGCGAACCAGGTGCGAGCGGGTGGACAGGATCACCCCGTCCGCGCGCTCCAGGAGGGACCGGAGGCCGGCAGCGGGCGGGTGGGCGCCGGGGGAGGCGTGGACGCGGACGATGAGCGGTCCATCGCAGGCGTCGATGGCCGCGCACCCGCGCCCGGCGGGGTCCGGGTCGGCGCCGTCATCCAGGACGTCCACCAGGGTCAGCTGCGCCTCGGCGGGCGGGGCGCAGCGGATCCCCCTGGCCTCCAGCCCTGCGCGGGTCGCTTCGCGGATGAGGGAGATGGCGGGGGGGCGACAGCCGGAGGGAGCGCTGGCGCGCGAGAGGTCCACGAATGAGAGCTTCACAGGAAGCCAATCGACCGTCGGAGCCCCCGGTTTTCAGCCCAATAGCGCCTCGGAGCACAGTTCCGCGCGCGCTCTCGTCCCGGGACGGCGCGCCGCCGCTCCGGCCATGGACCCGAGGGCCCTAGCGCTCCCCGGATCCCAGCAGCGACTGGACGCGCTGCATGATCGTCTTGGCCGTCGCCAGGTCGTCCGGAGCCGCCTGCCAATCCGCATAGGAGGGGTCGAGGGAGCGGTAGGACTCGTTGGTGTCCTTCTCGACCCGGATCGTCACGTCGAAGGCCTCCAGGGGCGCCGCCGAGGCCGCGTCCTTGGAGGGCACGTAGCTGGCGAGGACCCGGGTACGGAAGCCCTTGCCCTTGTACGGCGCGAGGTCGAGCTTCCATCCGCTGATGATCTCACGCTCCCCCGGGTCCGCGCCGCCCCCAACCGGGTAGTCGCTCATGTCCACGGCGATGCGCAGCGCCTGCCACAGCTCGAACTCGGTCCGCGCCGAGATCGTCCGCTCCGCCGGGATCTCCTTGTGGACCGTGGCGCAGGCGAGGAAGCCAGGCGCGATGAGAAGGAGGAGAGCCGAGAGGAGCGAGGGGGTGTTCATTCTTGCGCGGCCTCTTCCGAGAGGGTCTTGGGGTCCTTGAGCACGATGCGCAGGGGCACCTCGTGGAACGGCAGCTCCTCCCGGAGCCGGTTGGTGAGGTAGCGTAGCCAGTCCTTCCCGATGTGCCGCTTGTCGTTGACGAATAGCACGAACGTGGGCGGCGAGACCTCGGCCTGGGTGGCGTACTTCACCCGGGCCCGATAGCCCTTGGAGCTCGGCTGGCGCGCCTCCAGCGCCCGCTCCAGCACCTGGTTGAGGTCGCCGGTGCTGACCCGCTGCTGCCCCTGCTCGAACAGGTCACGGGCCACGTCGACCAGGTCGTCGGCTCGCAGCCCCTCCTTGGCGGAGAGGAACACGATGGGCGCGAAGCCGAGGCCGGGGACCTGGGCGTCGAGGTACTCCCGGAACGACTCCGGGGTCTGCCCCTCCACGAGGTCCCACTTGTTCGCGGCCAGGATCGTCGGCTTGTATCGGTCGATCGCGTAGCGCGCGAGGTTCTTCTCGATGGACGACAGCTTGCGCGTGACGTCGAAGAGCAGGATCACCACGTCGGCTCGCCGGATGGTCTTCAGGCTGCGGGCGTCGGAGTAGAACTCGATGGCGTCCTCGAGCTTGGAGCGCTTTCGAATGCCGGCGGTGTCGATGACCGTGAACGTCTCACCGTCACGCTCGAAGACCACGTCGACCGCGTCGCGCGTCGTGCCCTCGATCTCCGAGACGATCATCCGCTCTTCCCCGGCGAGGTAGTTCACCAGGGTGGACTTGCCCGCGTTCCGTCTCCCGACCACGGCGATCTTCATCAGCGGGGTCTGGGAGGGCTTCTCCTCCGGCGCCCCGGGGAGGTGATCGGCCATGCACTGGCGCAGGTCCCCGATGCCCTCACCGTTCTGCGCGCTGATGACGATGGGCTCTCCGCCGACCCCGAGGGCATGGAAGGACTCGGCCTCCCACTCGAAGCCGCCGCCCTCCGCCTTGTTGATCACGAGCTGCACCGGCACGTCGGCGCCGCGCAGGAGCCTCGCCACCTGCTTGTCCGGCGGCGTGAGTCCGTCGCGGACATCGACGAGGAACAGCACCAGGTCGGCGCCCTTCAATGCCGTGTCCACCTGCGCCTCCACGTGGGGCCCGAGGTCGTCGCGGTCCACGATGCCCAGCCCGCCGGTGTCGATCACCTCGACCCAGCGCTCCCCGTCCCGCGTGCTCAGGCGCGCGGGGACGGCGATCCGGTCCCGCGTCACCCCGGCGGTGGGCTCCACGATCGCCACCCGGCTGCCGCAGAGCCGATTCAGGAGGGTGGACTTGCCGACGTTGGGGCGCCCCACGAGGGCGACCCGCGGCAGGGGCACGGAGGCCCGGGCAGCGCCGGGCTGCGCTTCGGGCTGGGGAGCGCCCGACTCGGGGTTCGCAGGGGGGTCGACTTCGATGGGATCGTTCATGGGTCGAATCGGGCGTGGCCCTCAGGCGATCCCCATGGCCCGGTGGACCTGGGGCAGGACGCGGACGTCGAGGTCCAGCTCACGGGCATGCTCGACGACCTCCACGAGGTGGTCGAAGGAGGGCGCGGCGCAATCACCCACGGGGGTCACGGGGGCGATGAAGACGGGGAGGTCCGCGGCCCTCCGCGCGACGTCCTCGAAGAGCTCGTCGTAGTCACGGGGATCGCGATCCGCGGTGACCACGACCTTGGCGCACGCGTCGCGGTCCTGGAGGAGGTCGAGGCAGCGTCGGCGCGCCATGCGCCAGTCCTCGGCGGTCACCGGCGCGGCCTCGTCGATGGGCGCGGGCTCCCCCTCGGCCGCCGTGAGCTCCACCGGGTCCCCCATGTCCGCGGGGAGCTTGAGGTCGAGGCTCACGTGATCGACGCGGTCCAACACCCGGGCGAGTGCCTCGGGGTGCGCCCCGGCGGTCTCGAGGTGCAAGCGGCGCGGGGCGACCATGGAGCGGAGCCCGAGGATGAAGTCGGGCCACATCAGGGGCTCGCCGCCGGTGACGCTGACCGTGCGGGGCTCCCCGGGCTCCACGCCCGCGACCCAGAGGGCCGCCTGGAACGGCGACGCGACCCGATCCTCTCGGAGGGTCCCCTCCGGCGCCTCGATGCGCGCCTGCCCGTCCATGCGCGTGGCCCACGAGCCCGGCGTGTCGCACCAGCGGCACCGAAGCGGGCATCCGGCCAGTCGCAGGAAGACCTGGGGTTGGCCAACGTAGAGCCCTTCACCCTGGAAGGAGGCGAAGACCTCCATCACGGGCGCGGCGGCGTGTGCTGGCTTGGGACTCATGGCGTGGGGAGGCTCGCGAGAGAGGGAGCAATGCGGGAAGCCGAGTCCCCCGCGAGGAGAATCGGCTTCGATGTGCCCCCATGACCGCGGGCGGGCCGCGGCGCGCGCCGGGGCGAGACGAGATGAAGGGAGCCGGCGTCTCCGCCGGCAGGAGGATCAGTCCTCCTTGTCCTTCTTCTTCTTCGTCGACTTGATCTTGAACTTGGTGCGGACCTTGGGGAGTCCGTACGCGGAGTCGTTGTCAGAGACACGACCCTCTTCCATCAGTTTGAGCAGACGCTCTTTGCGAGTGAAGACGCTGCGCTCACCGACGAGGGTGTTGACACCGCGAAGGCTGGGGTGGATCGACATGATTGGGTTCCTCAGGTTCGAATGAGGGGCGAAGAAGGTACTCGAACAGCGGGACGAGCAACCACCTGTCCGGGCCAAAATCTGAGCCGTCTCCCCCTCCTGGAGGGCCCCGGGGGGGCCCTGGCCGCTGGGCTGTGGCGAACCCGTCCGCCGACGCCGGGCCGGGGCCCCTCTCGCCCGGGGCTCTCACGGCCGCCCGGTGCTCATACGGGGCGGCGGGGGCTCTTACGGGACGGCGGGGGCTCTTACGGGGCGGCGGGGGCGCGGAGCACCTCACCCTGGCGGGCGGGCGCTCCGGACCGGATTCACTCGCTCTCGCGGTTGATGTTGACCACGTAGGCGGTGCGGAAGTCGGGGGTCTGGCGCGGCCCCACGCGGAGGTTCTGGAGCTGGTCGCGAAGGTCGCTCAGCTCGTCGATGGATGCGGCGGCCCCCACGTGCAGGAAGATCCTCTCCCTCCGGCTCAGGGGCTTCACGACCGGGAACCCGAGCTCCATCAGCAGGTCATAGGTGTCCCAGGCGAGGGCTTCATTCGCGGGGCTGCTGCTGTAGTTGATCGCCAGCACCGTGAAGCGCATGGAGGGGTCCCAGAAGGCCCGGTCGAATGCCGTGTCCGGATCCGGGTGAGCGACCTCGACCGGGGCCCCCTCCTCGGAGCCCGTGCCGTCCTCGTCGGCCGGCGCGGCGAGCTCGCTGTCCTGAGCGCCCGCCGCCCCGCCGGCCACCGCCTGGCGCGAGCTGGCCGCCCGGCCAGGGAGGCTGAAGCTGGCGGCCTCGAGCCGGTCCCCGCCGGGGGACTCGGCGCCGGTCGCGCTCACCAGCCCGAAGCCATGCTCCTCGAACTGACGGCCGAGCAGGAAGGCTCCGACCAGGAGCAGGACCTGGAGCGCGGCGAACCCGTAGGAGCTGAACGGCAGGGTCAGGCGCGCGCCCTCGGCGCTCGCCTCGGCCTTCTTGGCCTTCTTCGCCTTCTTCGCCGCGGCACGCTTGGCCTCCGCCGTCTCGCGCTTCTGGCCGCGGGACGCCTCGTCCACGGGGACGATGGCGGGCCCGTCGTGCACGCTCAAGGCGGGCGCAGGCGCCGGGAGGTCCATGGGCGCGGGGGGAGTCCCCGATTCCGGTGCCCCGGAGGCCTCTTGGTTTCTGGAAAGCGCGGCGTCTCGGCGCTCCTGGGAGTTCCTTGCGGAGTCCTGGAACGCCTCGAGCATGGTGACCTTGCGGCGCGTCATGGTGTGCCCTTGATGGTGCGGCCCGTCACCGGACCCCCGGATCGGGGTGCAGCGTGCGGAACGGTTGCGGTGATGGGGCGAGGCCGCCTGTGCGGGAACGGCCGCCCTCCAGGGGCAAGCTACGGATCCGGAGTCCCCGGTTCAAGCTCTGCCTCTGGACCCCTGACGAAGCCAGGAAGTCGCGTTCTTGGCCCCGGCAAGCGGCCCCAGGGGCACCCGCTCGCCCTGGGCCTCAGCTGCCCTCGCGGAGGGTCCGGAGCAGGGCGCTCGCGACCTCCCGCAGCTGGGCCTCGTCGGCCCTGGCCGGGCGCCGCAGGTACTCCTCCAGGGTCGCGATGGCGTCGTCCTTCTGCCCGCTCTCTCCCTGACACCGGGCGAGCATGATCGCCACCTCGAACCCGAGGGGTTCACCGTCGAGCTCGGAGTTCCGGAGCGCGCGCTCCAGCGCGGGCGCGGCCTCGGCGAAGCGGCCCGCGTGGAAGCGCAGCTCCCCCAGCAGGTGGTGAGCCATCGCGTCGTCGGGGTCCACGAGCGTCGCCTGCTCGGCGAAGACCAGGGCACCCTCGAGGTCTTGCTTCCCCATGGCCTCCACGGCCCGCTGGATGTAGATGGCGCCCGACAGCTCGGCCAGCCCGGGGACCTGGGGGTCGGTGTCACGGGCGGCAGCTGCCAGCTGCCCGGCCGCCTGGGTATCCCCGTCGGCGAGCGCCGCGGCCGCCGATTCGAGGAACCAGCCCGAGATGGTGTACCGGCCGCGCTCCCCCTCCCCGAGCAGGCCGACGGCCTCGGCGACCCGAAGCCGCAGGCTGGGGGTCTCCCCGGCAACGGCGGCGAGCACCGCGGCGTCGAAGGCCCCGCGGGCCTCCGACTCGAAGAAGGTCTTCGCCATCCCCTGCTCGACCTCCGCGCAGCGGAGCTCGCGGGCCCGCAGGTAGTACTTGCGAGCCGCAGCGCGGTCGCCAGCCACCTGGGCCTTGACGCCGGCCGACCAGCTCATGCGAGCGACGAGGTCGCCCACGGGCTCCCCATCCTTGAGGAGCTGCTCGAGCAGGGCGATGCCCCCGGAGAAGTCACGGTTCTCCGCGATGATGATCTCCGCGTAGGTGCGGCGCGCGTCCGGGTCGGTGGGATCGAACTCGAGGGAGCGCTGGATCCGCTCGAGCGCGAGCTGGCCCTGGTCCTCGGCCATGGCCCGCTGGGCGGACAGCAGGTTGGCCTGACCGAGCGGCCGGCCCATGAACGGGAGCTCGGGATCCGCGCGCAGCGCGGCTTCCAGGAGCCCGAGCCCGATCTTCCCGCCCCCCACCGTGGTGATGGCGAGGACCCCCTGGGCGCGCTGCAGCTCGGGGGTCAGGGCGCCCGCGGCCTCCATGCCCCGGGCGATCTCGTCCCTCGCCGAGTCGTGCAGCCCGATGGCCGCGTACAGCTCCGCCGCCGTGGCATAGGGCCTGGGATCGGCCGGGTTCATGGCCCGCGACGCCTCGATCTCCTGGAGCCAGGCACCCCGATCCCCCTGGATGACCGCCAGGCGGGCGCGGAGCAGCGGCCCCTCGAGGCCCAGCTCGGGTTGAATCGCGTCGAGCATCGGCGCCGCGAGGTCGGTCCGGCCCTCATCGAGCCAGCGGCGGAGCTGGACCACCTCGGCGCGACCGTCCCGCCGGAGCTTGGAGGAGGCCGCGGAAGGCGCGCCCCCCTCTCCCTCCGAGGGGCTGGACTCGGCGCCGCCGCATCCCGCGAGGAGGGCGACGAGCGCCAGGGCCGTGAAGCGGGGGCAGGCGGGGTGCCGCGGCGTGCGTTGGGTCGGGTCGGACATGGATCGAGGGAGTGGGGCAGAAGTGTAGGCCGTCGTCCGCGTGGGGTGGGTGCTCCGCTTCGGCTACCATGCGCCCATGGACACGCCGCGCGGAGGCTCGAACCACAGCGACACCCCTGGATCCGTGCGCTACGTCACCTTCGGGTGCAAGGCGAACCAGTACGACACCCAGGTCCTGCGTGAGGCCCTGGGGCGCAGGGGGCTGGAGGAGACCGGTCCCGGCGCGGACCTCGTGGTGGTGAACACCTGCACGGTCACGGCCGAGGCCGGCCGCAAGGCGCGACAGCTGATCCGGCGGATCGGCCGGGAGACCCCCGCCGCCCGCGTCGCGGTCACCGGCTGCCTCGCCGAATCGGAGCCGGAGATCCTGCGCGAGATCCCCAACGTGGAGTGGGTCCTGGGCAACGGTGAGGCCAAGCGCCCGGTCAATTTCCTGCGCCAGATCGGCCAGGAGGTGGACCCCGAGGAGCTCGGGATTCCGGCCGGAATCACCGAATTCGCGGGCCACAGGCGCGCTTTCCTGAAGATCCAGGACGGCTGCGACAAGCGCTGCGCCTTCTGCATCATCCCCCACGTCCGGGGCCGAAGCACCAGCCGCCCTGCCGAGGAGCTGGCCTCGGAGGTCCAGCGCCTGGTGGCGTCCGGGCACGTCGAGATCGTGCTCTGCGGCATCCATATCGGGCACTGGGGCCTCGACATCGGGTCCAGCTTCTCGGCCCTGCTGCGCCGCCTGGTGCAGGTCGAGGGGGTGGGCCCCCACGGGCGTCCGGTGGAATGGCGCCTGCGCGTCTCGTCGATCGAGGCCACCGAGGTCGACGATGACATGGTGGCCCTCATGGCCGACCGCCCGGACCGGATCGCGCCGCACCTCCACATGCCCATGCAGTCCGGGGCCGACCCCGTCCTGAAGGCCATGAACCGCTGGTACACGGTCGCCGAGTACCTCCAGGCCTGCCACCGGATCCGGGCCCGGCTGGATCGGCCCGCGTTCACCGCGGACATCCTGGTCGGCTTCCCGGGGGAGACCGACGCCGACTTCGAGCGCACCCTCGCCACCGCCGAGGAGGCCGGGTTCACCAAGGTCCACGTCTTCCCCTTCTCGGCGCGGCCGGGGACTCCGGCCGCCGAGATGGGCTCCCGGGTGCCTCCGGAGGTGTCCAGAGAGCGCCGCGCGGCCCTCTCGGAGGCCGCCAGCGGCTGGGAGGAGGCCTTCCGACGGGACCTCCACGGGGCCCGGGATCGCATCGTTCTGGAGGGTTTCGTGGGTCTCTCGGGCCGCTATCAGCGGGTGAGCATCGACCCGGAGCTGATCGAGGGGGTCCCCCCCGACGCGATCGATGTGGTCCTGGAGTACGCCCCGGAGATCACCTCCGACGGGCGTGAGGTCGCCCGACTCCGGGGCCGACCGGTGCAACCGGAGCGGCCGGCGGAGGTCTCACTGTGAGTCACTCCTCCCCCCAGAAAGATCCCTCAGGCGGCCTCCAGGGCGAAATCGCCGGCCTCGGCGTCGCCCTCCAGCACACCCTGGCACGCCGCGCCGCCCTCGGGCGGAGGCGGCTCGCCCGGGTGGAGGTCCCGGCCCAGGTCCCTTCTGGAGCGCCCGCCGCGGCGAGTCCCCGGGCGACGGCCCCGCCCTCGGCCCCGCGGCCTGGGACCCCGCCCGCCCGTGGCGCCGCGCCCGCCCCTCCGGAGACGAGGCCCGCTCGCCCCACCTTCGCGGCGCCGGCACCGCCAGCGCCCGGCGCTCCGGCACCCGCCCCCGAGGGCGGAGACCTGAAACGCCTGGCGCAACAAGCCAAGGAGGCCGCCTCCCTCGAGGAGCTGCGGGCCTGCGTGGCCGATTGCACCGCCTGCGGGCTCGCGGCGACCCGGACCCAGACGGTGTTCGGGGACGGCTCAGGAGCCCGCCGGATCCTCTTCGTCGGGGAGGGGCCCGGGGAGCAGGAGGACCGCCAGGGGGTGCCCTTCGTGGGCCGCGCAGGCGCCCTGCTGGACGACATCATCACCAAGGGCATGGGAATCCGCCGGGAAGACGTCTACATCGCCAACGTGGTCAAGTGTCGGCCCCCGGAGAATCGCGACCCCCTTCCGGAGGAGAAGGCCCTGTGTACCGCCTGGCTCGATCGACAGATCGAGCTGCTCGACCCCGCGGTCATCATTCCCCTCGGACGCCACGCTGCGGGGCACATCCTGGGCGTGGATGCCCCCCTGGGGCGCCTGAGGGGCAGGGTGCACGACCACGGAGGCCGCAAGGTCGTCCCCACCTACCACCCCGCCTATCTGCTCCGTTCTCCCCACGAGAAGCGCAAGACCTGGGAGGACATCCAGCTCGCCATGGAGGTGGCCGGACTCCCCCGCCGTGGCGCATGAGGCGACGGCCAGCGTCGGAATGACGAGGCGCTGCGGGCATCGGGCGCAGAACGGGAGAACGCCGGCCCCGGCGCGGTAACCTCGCCGGCCCCCGCCGATATCGGACCCGTGCCATCTGAGAGGTTGGTGCCCGTTGACCCTTCTGCGCGGGAACCGTACTCTCCGAAGCCCAACAGAGGCGCTCCATCGGGCTCCGCCGCGTCAGCGGGGGCTCCCGATGCTGGATGTCGACGCGGTCTTTACCGGCCCGTAGTTTCCAGCAACGGACGCGAGATCCCCCCACAACCCGTTCTTAGAACCGCCCCGCGTCCCGTTCCACGGCCCAGATGCGACCATCTTGTCGCCCTGGGCACGCATCCCCCCCAGCGTTCGCTCCTGTCCCCCAATCACCGGCTGTGTCGGTGACGAACTGGGGCGGACGACCGTCATCTCCCCCCGACGACCCACACGCGTCTGACTCGATCCATGCGGACAAGTCTTTCCTACCTTCCGTTCCTGATCGCGGCATCCGTCGCATGCCAAGGCACTGACCCCAGCGTCTCCACCGACGCGGTCGCGGACACCGCGACCTCGGAGTCCAGTGACCTCTTCACGTCCAACGTCGCCGCCGCTGGCGAGGACGCCGACTTCGCGCTGGCCGCCAACGTGGTCGCCCAGGAAGGCGACGACGGCGCGGACGAGAGCATCAACACTGCTCTGCTGCGGATGCAGAAGAGCAAGGTGCTGTCCCAGCAGTTCACTGCGCGCGCGGACGAAGCCCTGAGCCGGTCGGACCTCCAGGGCGCCCTGGTGCTCTACTCCGAGGCGGTCCAGATGGACCCGGCGAACCAGGAGGCCCGCGAGGGGTTCCGCAAGGTCGAGGCCATGATGGGCGACCCGCTCGCCCAGGGCGCCGAGGCCTTCGCCTCCGAGGCGGACCGCTACCTCGTCAAGCAGACGATGACCCGCGCCCGTGCAGAGGAGTGGGACGCCAAGGGTGAGGCCGCGATGCGCGCCGGCGACTACGACCGCGCCATCGAGAGCTTCCGTCAGGCCGAGACGATCCTCCGCATCGACCCGCTCATCGCGACCAACTCCCTCGATGAGCGGCTCGTGAGCAACAAGCTCAAGGAGGCCATCCTCCTCCGCGACGAGGCCGCGCAGCTCGAGATTGCGCAGCAGCGCTCCGCCGCTGCCGAGGAGGCCGCCCGCAAGGATGCCGCCGAGCGCGACCGGGTCCGCAACAAGCTGAGCAGCTACTACGAGCGCGCCAACTCCGCCTTCATGGCCGAGAACTACGACGAGGCCGCGAAGTTCGCCCAGCTCATCCTCGTGGCCGACCCCGGCAGCGAGGCCGCCCAGGAGCTCCTCGAGACCTCGCGCGCCGCCGGGCACGCCAAGGTCGACGAGCGCCAGCGCCGCGACTACCGCGAGGAGTGGCTCCGCACGTTCGACGACCTGCGGACCATGGACCTCCCCCAGACCCAGCCCCTGGTCTTCGACCTGGACCGCTGGAAGGAAGTCAGCACCCGCCGCTCCTTCTCCAGCATTCAGATCGAGTCTGCGGACGACCCCGAGCGCGCCGCCGTGCTCGAGCGCCTCAACCAGACCGTGGTCCCGGCTCGCTTCGGCGACGAGGACGGCCCCGCTGCGCTCTCCAGCGTCGCGAACTTCCTCCAGGCCCAGAGCGGCGTCAACTTCCAGATCAGCTCGCTCGTCTACGACGAGATCGGTGAGGACGAGGTCGCGGTCGACCTCGACGTCTCCGACCGCAGCGTCACCCAGATCCTCGACATGATCGCTCTGCTCACCGAGGGCATGAGCTGGAAGATCGAGGACGGCGTGGTCCTGTTCGTCACCGACGGCGAGATGACCGGCGGTCAGGTCAGCGCGACCTACTCCGTGGCCGACCTCGTGACGCCGATCCCGGACTACCCCGGGCCCGACATCAACATCTCCCCCTCTGACGGCCTCCCCATCCCGGACGAGGCCCTTCCGGAGCGTGAGGCCAACGTGATCGGCACCGGCGAGCTCGAGGAGCTGATCATGAACAACATCGCCCCCGCGAGCTGGGGCGACGATCCGGCCAACTCGATCCGCGTCACGGAGAAGGGCACCCTCGTGGTCAGCCAGACCCCCGAGGTCCAGGGCAAGATCAAGGAGCTGCTTGACGACCTCCGCGAGTCCACGGGCATCCTGGTCGACATCCAGGCGCGCTTCATGCGCGTCGAGGACAGCTTCCTCGAGGACATCGGCGTCGACTTCCGCGGCCTCGGCCTCCCCGGCCCCGGCCCGAACGGCGTCGAGTTCAACGACTTCGGCGACGGCTCGTCCGAATTCGGCGACGTCATCGGTCGCACCAGCGACGTCGGCGCCTACTTCGACGACGGCCCCGACGGCAGCTACCGCGGCCGGGTCGAGGACCTGTACGACTCCCAGCTCGGCTCGGACAACTTCCAGGCCTCCGGCGGGCTCTCGTTCCAGTGGGCGTTCCTCAACGACCTCCAGCTGGAGCTCATCCTGCGTGCGGTCTCCAAGAGCGAGCGCAAGGAGACGGTGGTCGCCCCGCGACTGCTCGTGAACAACGGCGCCCGCGCGAACATCTCGGTGCTCAACCAGGTCGCCTACGTCTCCGACTTCGACGTCCAGATCGCCCAGGCCGCGTCCATCGCGGACCCGATCATCAACGTCATTCAGGACGGCGTGGTGCTGGACGTGCGACCGGTGGTCTCCGCTGACCGCCGCTTCATCACCCTGGAGCTGCGCCCGACCATCGCCAAGCTGAAGCGCCCGATCGAGGACAAGCCGACCACCCTCGGCACCCAGAACTCGGTCACCATCCAGCTGCCCGAGGTCTCCATCGAGCGAGTCCGGACCTCCATCCCGATCATGGATGGCGGCACGGTCCTCCTCGGCGGCCTGAAGGAGTCCCGCAAGCAGGACAAGCGCTCCGGCGTCCCGTTCCTCAACAAGATCCCGCTGCTGAACTTCCTGTTCGAGCGGAAGGGCAACTACACCGCCAACCGCAAGCTCCTGATCCTGCTCAAGGGCGTCATCGTCATCCCCAAGGAAGACGCGCCGAGCGACGCCGAGCTCGGCCGCGACTTCTGATCCCTGGCCCTCCCCGAGGGGGCCAAGGACGCAGCCGCCGCGCGGCCCGCTTCAGCGGGCCGCGTGGCGGCTTCCTTGTGGGACGAGAT
>JADHOC010000007.1 GCA_016779205.1 Planctomycetota bacterium
GCACCGGGGGGCGGGGAGGCCTCGGTGCGCGCGGCGCTGGGATGGGGGTCGGGAGGAGTCATGGACCGGCAGCGGATTGAACGGAAAGGTCCGTCAGCCGCCCATGAATTCTGCGTCTTCTGCGAACTTCTGCCACCCGATCTCGTTCTGCCGATGCCCTCCCGCAGCTCATACTGCCCGCCGCTCACCCTGGGTCCCCATGTTGTTCGCCGCAGCCCTCGTCTCCGCCCTCACGGTGCCAGCTCCCGCGGCCTCGATGGACCCCGGCCCGCTCGGTGTGGCCCACGAGGGGGCCCCGCCCCAGGGGCCCGCGCAGGAGCCCCAGGAGCCCGCGCAGGAGCCCCAGGGGTCGGCACGGGAGCCCCGACGGCCGGCACCAGAGCCGGGAGGGGGCGACCGGCCCGCCGAGGACTTCCCCGAGCCTGACCCCGCCGGATCTGGAGAAGTGAAGCCGGGCAGGGACACGGGCTTGGCAGGAGCGGGTGGCGCCCAGGCGGGCGCCACCTTCGACCTCGAGACCCTCGTGGTCACCCCGACGCGGCGCGAGCAGGCGATGCTGGACGTTCCGTACTCGGTGGATTTCGTCTCGAAGGAGCGGCTCGAGCAGGCGCGGTCCCTACCCCAGGCGCTGCGGGATGTCCCGGGCGTGATGGTCCAGGAAACAGGGCCGGCCCAGGGGTCCCCATACATCCGCGGCTTCACGGGCTTCAGGACCCTGACTCTGATCGACGGGATCCGGCTCAACAACTCGGTGTTCCGGGACGGGCCCAATCAGTACGCCGGGACGATCGACCCCTTCTCCCTGAGCGGGATCGAGGTCGTCAAGGGCCCGAGCTCTGTGTTGTACGGGTCCGATGCCGTCGGGGGCACCGTGAACGCGCTCACGAAGGACCCCGAGATCTGGGACCGCCCCATCGGCGGCAACCTGTTCGTGCGGGCCGCGGACGCGGCGAACTACGTGATGAGCCGCGTCGAACTCGGCGGCGCTGTCGGGGATCGGACCGCATGGCGCCTGGGCGGGACGCTCAAGGACCTCGGGGACATGACGGCGGGCGATCCGTCCGGAGAGCTCCCGAACACCGGATACGACGAGTGGGACGGGGACTTCAAGGCGCAACACCTCGTGGATGATCTCACGACGCTGACCTTCGCGGCCCAGCACGTGGACATCGACGACGCGCCGCGGACGCACCGGACCGTCTTTGCGGTGCCCTTCGAGGGCAGCGCGGTGGGGACCGATCTGCGCCGGGACCTGGACCAGAAGCGCACGCTCACCTACTTCCGTTACGACCGAGCGGCGGCGTCGGAGGGAGACTGGGAGCTCCGCTCGATCGTCAGCTACCAGAGCCAGGAGGAGCGCCGGGAGCGGGAGCGCACCGGCGACCGGTTCGACGAGCAGGGCTTCGACGTCGGGACCCTCGGCCTGCAATTCAGCGGCAGCCGCGCCACCTCCTTCGGCTCGGTGACTGCGGGCCTTGAGTGGTACCACGACGAGGTGGACTCCTTCCTGAACCGCTTCGCCGACCAGACGCCGGCGGACGACATCCAGGGGCCTGTGGCGGACGACTCCAGCTACGACCTCGGGGGCCTCTTCGCAGAGGCGGCCTTCGATGTGCTCGAGTCAACGACGGTGACGGCCGGCGCGCGGGCAACCTATGCCGCGGCGGACGCCAACGAGGTCCGCGACCCCGTGACCAACACCCAGACGGAGTTGGAGGATGACTGGGCCGCGCTCACGGGCTCCCTGCGCTTCGAGACGCGGGTGGTGGAGAACGAGGCCGCGACCGTGGCTCTGTTCGGGGGCATCTCCCAGGGCTTCCGGGCGCCGAACCTCAGCGACCTCACGCGCTTCGACTCGGCCCGCTCCAACGAGTTCGAGGTCCCGAGTCCGGGCCTGGACCCCGAGCGTTTCATCAGCTACGAGCTCGGGCTCAAGCACGCCACAGACCAGCTCTCGCTCCAGCTCGCGGCGTTCCTCACCGACGGCGACGACATCATCCAGCGCTTCCCGACCGGCAACGTGAACGGGGCGGGCGAGATCGAGATCACCAAGGCCAACGTCGGGGAGTCGCGCATCGGCGGCGTCGAGCTCGGGGCGGCCTTCCGGGTGGCCGACGAATGGACGGCCTTCGGGAACATCGCCTGGCTCGATGGCCAGGAGGACTACATCGGCGGTCCCGGAGATCCGGTCGAGCGGGCGGTCCCCTCGCGGCTCATGCCACTCATGGGCCAGCTCGGGCTGCGCTTCGCCCCGGAGGACCAGCCCTTCACGGCCGAGCTGCGCTGGATCCACTCGGAGGACGCAGATCGTCTGTCACCCCGAGATGAGGGGGACACGACACGGATCCCGCCGGGCGGGACCCCCGGCTATGACGTGTTCAACCTCTCGGGAACCTACCGCTTCGCCTCTGGCGTGAGCGGTCAGCTGGCCCTCGAGAACATCACGGACGAGGATTACCGGGTGCATGGATCCGGGCAGAACCGGCCTGGCCGAAACCTCCTGGTTGGCCTCCGCTGGTCCTTCTGAGGGACCTCACCTGCGCGAGCTGGGACCCATCGGGGCGTTCACCCGAAGGCTCGCTTCTTCCGGGTCACCCTTGTCGCCCCGTTTGCCGTCCTCGCCGCCGCCGTGGGGCGCCTCGATCCAGGGAGCCGCCGCGTAGGGACGGAGGACGGTAGCCCGCTCCTTCGTGCCGGCTTGCCGCCACCAGCGATCGGTGTGCACCTCCTCGGTCCGGCCATCCCGGTACTCGAGCTCGAGGACGGCGGAGATGCTGGCGGGGCCGACGTCGCTTTCGCAGGTCGCGCTTAATCGGTGGGGCTTGCCGTCCCTGAGCCGCTCGAGCACGGACCCCGGGAGCTCGACCTCCAGGTGGTCCGGCGCGTCCTTGCCCCCCGCGAAGACCTCTCCATCGAGGGCGAAGCTGAGCTCGCCCGTGCTCGTCGCCTTCAGCACCGCGCGCTTGAGCTCCGCCGTGGCCTTGAGGCGGCGCTCCAGCTCCACGCGCTTCGCAGCGTGCTTGCCCGCGGTCCTGATCCACTTGCGAGGGACCTCCTCGGTGGGGGGCAGGCGCAGGAGGCGAATGTTGCGATAGAGGACCTTCATCGGAGGTCCCTGGTGGAGCTGCAGGGCCAGGAGCCCCTCGAGCGCGGCCTTGTCCGTGCGGTCGTCCAGCTCACAGGTCAGCGTGCCGTCCACCCACAGCTTGATCCGGCGGCCTTCGGCTCGGATGCGATAGGTGTGCCAGCCCGGACCGCGTCCGATGTCCTTCATGGAGTCGGGGTCAGCGAGGAGGTCGTAGTCGCTGTTGGGCCCGTTCGCCAGGAGGCTCGTCGAGCGGCGGACCAGGACGCCGCGGCCGCCTTGCTCGTAGATGCCCCCGATCCAGTTGGGCCCGTCCTCCAGGTCCGCCTGGTAGCCCACGACGTTCCACTCGCCCTTGAGAGCGCTCCTGAACTGAACGCCGGAGTTCCCCCGCATGACCATGAACTCAAGCGACAGGTCGAAGTCGGCGAAGCTCGCCTCGTGCACGATGAATGAGGAGCGCGTGCAGGGGTTCTCCGGGGTCGACTCTCCGACGAGCATGCCGTCTTGAACCGACCAGAACCGAGGGTCACCAGACCACTGCTCGGGGGAGAGGTTCAGCGCCTTCGGCTCCTCCTCCTGGTGGAGCGCTTCGGCCCCGATGGGTCCGGGTCCCGGAGAGACGACGCGGTCGGTGGCGTGCGAAGCGAAGGGAGACGGTGCCTGGAGGGCGAGGAGCGTCAGGTGGATCAGCATGTAGCGAGTCTAGCGCAAGGCGCCGCCGATCCGCGCAGGCGGCGGCTCACCTGACCTGTCGCGCGCCCTTGATCAGGGCGAGCAGGGCCAGGGCGGCGACCACGGCCTCCGTCATGAATGTGGCGATGGCGGCGCCGTCCATGCCTCGGGGGGGGACCAGGAGGGCGTTGCCAAGCAGGTTCACGGCGAGTCCTGCGGAGGCGATGCCCAGGAGAGTCTGGGATCGGCCAGCGGCCACGACCGCGGTCATCAACGGCGCGCCGACGTGCACGGCGAAGGCCGCCGCGAGGAGCCAGAGGAGGCTGTGTGAGGCCACGAGGAATCCCTCGCCAAAGAGGCCGAGGAGCGTCTCTCTCAGGGGGATCAAGCCGAGGGCGACCACGAGCCCCAGCGCCGTCGACGCGCCCGCGAGCCGCAGCGCCGCCGCCAGGCCCTTGCCCTCGGCGTGGGCCCGCGCGAGCCAGGGTAGCGCGGCGGAGGACGCGAACACGCCGCCCATGATGGCGAGGCTCATGATCCTCACCGCCACGTTGTAGTGGCCGACGGCCTCGTCCCCCTCGAGCGCCCGGACGAAGACGTTGTCCACGTGGAAGTAGAGCTGTTGGAAGACGGCCGCGGCGCCCATGGGGATCGAAGCGGCCAGGAAGGAGCCGATGGGAGCCGGGTCGACGTCTCTCACGGACGGGAGACCTCGCCGGCCTGCCAGGTGGAGCGAGAGGTTGCCGAGGGTGCTGCCCGCGGCGATCGCAAACAGGAAGGGCATCGGACGGTCTTCGCCGGTCTCCCGCAGGACGAGAACGAAGAGCAGGCTCGCCGCGGCCGCGCCCGCGCGCACCAGGACCGGCGAGCGCCAGGCGATCCGACTCTTCCAGCCAAGGGTCGAGAGCTCGAGGACGTGGCTGAAGTGATAGAGCGCAGCGAGGGCGAGGTAGATCCCATCGCCTGCCTCGAAGGTGGCCGCCACGCCGGCGACCGTCAGGACGACCGCGGAAGCGGAGAGGGTCCGGGCGCGCCGGGCGGTGCGCAGGTTGGGGGCCGCGGCGGCGGGATCCGCGGCTGCGCGCTGGAGCGAGATCTGGCCCGCGCCAAAGTCCACCACCCCGTCGAGGACGAGGAAAACGGCGAGCCAGAAGGTGAGGCGTCCGAAGTCTGCGTCGGAGAGATGGCCCGTCAGGGCCAAGAGGGTCAGGAGGGTGCAGCCCGAGCCGACGAGCCGGCCACCGATGAGCCAGGATGCGGCGCCCCACACGCGCCGAGGGACGCGCAGCGGCGCCTGGTGCGGGTCCTGGGGGGAGGCGTCAGCGATCGGCACGGCGCGGTGTACGGTACAGGCATGGCTCGACTCCTCCTCACCCTGGTCTCCGGCTTCATCCTCGTCTCCTTCGCGCCGCCCCTCAGCCCGCAGGAGGGCTGCCGTCGCTGCGACAAGCGCGGGGTGGTCCCCTGTAGCAAGCACACCGAGGAGATCATCGCTGCGGAGGGGCGGGTGCACTTCTGCTCGGTGGTCGCGGGATGCAAGGAGTGCGGCGGCGCACTGGTGGTGGACTGCAAGCGCTGCGATGGGGGGCCGGACAACGCCGCCATGGAGGCGCGCCGCGCGGCGGTGGCGGAGTGGATGAAGCAGAACGAGATCGAGGCCCACTTCGGGCGCCCCGTGGCGCGCTGCGAGACCGACCACTGCGAGCTGGTGATCGACCTGAAGGGGTCGTTCAAGGTCGGCCGGACGAAGGTGGACGCCCACGAGTTGATGCACCTGGTGGCGGACGACACCAGCCACGTGAGTCAGCGCGTGGTCGAGCACTACGCCGTCGAGGAGGACGACATCTTCGCCAAGATGCGCATGTGGATCTGGGAGACCGCAGCGGACCACATGTCCGCGGTGGAGACCTTCATGCACACGAGCGCGCGGGGTGACTTCAAGATGCTGGGGAAGGACCCCGTCTTCTCGGTCTGGAGGGAGCCCGGGCTCTTCTCGTCGCCTGGCGCGATCCGGACAGTGTTCACCCACAACGTCGGACACATGCTCATCTCGAACCTGTACCGGGAGCGGGACGTCGGGCCGATCGGCGGCGGCTGGTACGACGCGGGGGCGGGGCACTGGTACGAGTACGACCGCTTCGACAGCAGCGTGCAGTACTGCATCGAGGAGGCGACCGCCCTCTCGAGCTTCGCCGACGGTGTCTGGCGAGCTGCGATCCGCAAGCTCGTCGCCCGCTCGGACGAGCCCCTGCTCCCGCCGCTGCTCGACGTCCCGACCACCGCGATGAACGTCCAGCAGCAGGCGATTTGCTGGTCCTTCTACGACTGGATCGTGGCCAATCACCAGGACAAGATGCGGCCCGTGCTGAGGGACCTGAAGCAGAAGAAGCCGACCCGGGACGTGATGAAGGAGCACTTCGGGCTCGGGGTGCTCCAGGCCGAGGAGGCCTGGAAGGCGTGGGTGCTCGAGACCTACCCGACGCGAGAGAAGAAGAAGCGTCGATGAGCGAGGCCGTCCAGCCACCGGACACCCATGGGGCGCCCTTCAGCGCTCGGTGCGGCTCCACGGAGATCCGCCCGATCCTGCGGGAGGATGCCGGTGCGCTGTTCCCGCAGATCCACGGCCAGCCCGGCGTGATCCGATGGCTGTCCTGGGAGGGTCCGGCCCGGGTCGAGGAGCTTGAGGCGCGCTACGCCGCCTGGCGGGCAGGGCCCGCCGACGGGCCGGCCTACATGTTCGCGGTCGTGGACTCCGGGAGCGGCGCGGTGATCGGCGAAGCGAGTCTGCGCTTCGACGACCACCCCGGGGTCGGGGAGCTGGGCTACTGGCTCGGGGAAGACCACCACGGCTGCGGTCACGGTCGGGCCACCGTCGAGTTGCTGACCCGCGCGGGCTTCGAGCGGCTGGGGGCGTTCGCCCTGACCGCGAGGGTCAAGGAGGGCAACGAGGCCTCCATCGCCGTGCTCACGGCCGCCGGGTTCGATCCCGTCCGCGCGCCCCGGGTGCCCGGGGACCCCGAGGACCCGCCGATCGCCTGGATCTTCTCCACCACTCGACGGGGCGATGCACGCCGGCCCGAGCGGCCTACGGTGGCGTTCTCCATGCCCAACTCCGGGTGAGCCAGGTTCCAGCCGCGCCCGCTTCGGTCCTACACTGGGGGTGCGTCGACGCTCGGACCTCCCATTTATTGCGACCCGCGGGAAGCCGAGTCCGTCCCTGTCGTCGCCCCTTCCGATGACCGCGTCCAAGAACCTCGTCCTGATCCTCGTCGCGGCGGCCATCGCCGCGGCGGGATACGTCCTCAGCGGTGGGACGGGGGAGGGGCCGGGTGGCCCGGGGAGCTGGGAGGCGGTGGAGCGGATCGATACGGGGGGCGCCGGTGACGGGCTCGCGGGGCCGGGGGAGGGGGAGGCCCCGAGGGAGATCCTCGCGACGCCGATCCGCGATGTGGAGATCCCGGCGGGCACCGAGCCTGGCTCGGGGACGACCGTGGTCTATCCCCTGGAGGTCGAGCTGACCCTCTTGCTCCCCGGTGAGGTGGAGGTGCCTGACGACGTGATGGCCATCGGCGCCGACGCGACCGCTGGGCTCGAGGGGTCCCTGACGGGCGAGGGCGGGGGCCCCATCCTCGGGGCGGTCGAGTTCATCTACGGGCCGAACACCGGCCGGGTGCTGCAGGCGAACGAGCGCGGACGCTTCGGCGCGAGCGACCTCCTCCAGGGAGCCTCGATCGTCAAGGTCACGTGCCCGGGAGGCAAGGTCGCCGTGCGGGAGGTCGTGCTCGCGCAGCTCTCCACCGCGGAGCTCCACCTGAGCTTCGAGAGCCTCGCCATCGTCGCCGGGACCGTGACCGACGCCTCCGGCGCGCCGCTCCAGTCGGTGGAGGTTCAGTCCGACGGCCGCGTGGCCTACACGGACGCGGACGGGATCTTCCGGTTCAACGGGCTCCCCGCGGGGAAGGTGCTGGTCACGGCGCGCGCGCCCGGCTTCGCCACCACCCGCAGGGTCGTCGGCGTTGGCTTCCGCCAGCGGGTCCGGCCGGGCGAGTTCAAGATCGCCCTGAGCGAGGGGACGACCCTCGAGATCGGACTCAGCCGCTCCCTCGGGTCGATCTCGCCGGGCTACGCCATCCTGATGCCCGCGGCGGGCGCCGGCGCCTCCGCGGTTCCCGGGGGGGGCTTCCCGTGGTACGAGGTGAACCCCGTGGCCATCCCCAGGGGAGGGCGAGCGGTCGTGGAGGGGCTCCCCCTCGGCGCGGTCTCCGTACGGGTCTTCAAGGACGGAGCCCTCGCGGTGCCGCCCTCCAAGAACGTCCGCCTGGAGGCGGACCTCGAGCAGCCGAAGAAGAACGTCATCATGATCGACCTCGAGCCTGCGCCGGTGATCCAGGGTGTGGTGCTCGACGGCGGCGAGCCGGTGAAGAACGCGAGCGTCGTCGTCGAGGCGGCGGACCGGACCACCGTCTCCTCCAAGGTCCTCGGGCAACGCAGCCCCCGGGCCTCCCTCGACCTCGTGATGCCGTCGGTCCCCGCGGCCTACCAGGAGCTCCGGACCGATGGCCGCGGGCAGTTCAAGTTCTCGCCGCACCCGGACGCTCCGACGGCGTACTACGTGACCGCGACCAGCAAGGACGGGAGCCGCCGGGGCATCGGCGTGGTCCCCCGGGATGGAAAGGACCTCACGATCGCGCTCGGGGATGCAGCGGTGCTCAGCGGGGAGCTCGAGGTCGAGCTACCCGGCCGCTTCCAGGGGCTCCCGGTGGAGATCCGGGTCCAGGGCGCTCCCCAGGGGGACCGAGAGCTCGGCGCCGGGTCCGACCTGGTCTTCGAGGATCTGGAGCGCGGCACCTGGCGCGTGAACGCGTGCTGGCGAGGGATCGGGGTGGTCCCGGGCGTCGTGGTCGAGGTGGGGGAGAAGCCCGTCAGCGTCCGGGGGACCCTGCCCTCTGGCGCCATCCAGGGGCAGACCGCCGAGGAGCGGCGTCGCGTACGGGGATCCTGAGGAAGCGGCGCCCTGGGCGGGCGCCCGCGTGGGCTGTGGAGGCTAAGATCGCGCCCCATGACCTCCCAAGCGCCGAAGCTCCTCCGTCTGGACGGCTCCTCCCTGTCTCTAGAGGACCTGGAGCCGCTCGTCCGCGGCGACAGGCTGCGGCTGGAGATCGACCCCGCGTGCCATGACGGGATCCGGGCCTCGCGCGCCATGGTCGACGCCCACGTCGAGGCCGGCGACGTGGTGTACGGCCTGACCACGGGCTTCGGCCGACTCAAGAACGTGGCCGTTGCGAAGGGCGACCTCGCCGACCTCCAGCGCAACCTGATCCTCTCCCACTGCGTGGGCGTCGGGGAGCCCATGCCGATTCGCGAGGTGCGGATCGCCCAGGTGCTGCGGCTCAACAGCCTGCTCCGGGGCGTCTCGGGCGTGCGCCTCGAGCTCGTGGAGCACCTGGCGACGGTGTTCAACGCGGACTTCGTCCCGGTCGTCCCCCAGCAGGGCTCGGTGGGGGCCAGCGGCGACCTCGCCCCGCTGTCCCACATGGCCGGGGCCATGATGGGCGCCGGGGAAGCGTGGCTCCGCGGCCGCCGCATGGGCGCCGCCGAGGCCCTCGCCGAGGCGGGCCTCGAGGTGCTCACCCTCGAGGCCAAGGAGGGCCTCGCCCTGATCAACGGGACCGAGATCATGAAGGCGTCGGCGGTGGTCAGCGTCCTCCGTGCGAGCAACCTCTCCCGGGCCGCCGACGCCATCGCGTCCCTCTCCATCGAGGCGCTGAAGGGGAGCGACCGGCCGTTCCAGGACCTGCTCGCGCGCCTCAAGAACAACGAGGGGCAGCGCCGCACCGCGAGCAATGTCCGCGCCTGCCTCGCGGGCTCCGAGGTCCTCGCCTCCCACGTGGACTGCGACCGGGTCCAGGACCCCTATTCCCTGCGCTGCGTCCCGCAGATCCACGGCGCCGTGAAGACCGCCCTCGCCCACGTGACCGAGGTGCTGCGCGCGGAGCTGAACGCCGTCACAGACAACCCCCTGGTCGTCCCCGAGACGGGCGAGGTGTTCAGCGCTGGCCTGTTCCACGGCCAGCCCCTGTCGATGATCCTCGACTACCTCGGGCTCAGCGTCTGCACCCTCGCCAACGTGTCCGAGCGGCGCGTCGAGCAGCTGGTGAACCCCGACCTCTCGGGCCTCCCAGCGTTCCTCTCCCCCGACCCTGGCCTCCACTCCGGGCTGATGATCGCCCAGTACTCCGCGGCGGCCCTGGCGAGCGAGAACAAGGTCCACGCCCACCCCGCCTCCGTGGACACGGTGCCCACGAGCGCGAACCAGGAGGACCACGTGTCCATGGGGGTGACGGCGGCGCGCAAGTGCCGGACGATCCTCGATAACGTGGAGGCGGTGCTCGGGATCGAGCTCGTCTGCGGCGCCCAGGCGCGGGAGTTCACCCCCGACCTGCGCGCGGGCCTCGGGGCCCAGGCCGCGTACGCCGCGGCCCGCGCCGTGATCGAGCCCCTGGAGGGGGACCGCTACCTCGAGCCCGACCTCCGGGCCGCGCGGGAGTGCATCGCCTCGGGCGCGCTGGTCGGCGCCGTCGAGGAGGCCGTGGGCCCGCTCCTCCCATGAGCGGCGACGCCCACCGGACGGACGACGTCCGTGTCTCGGACCTGCAGCCGCTGATCTCCCCGGCGATCCTCGCCGCCGAGATCCCGGTCTCCGCCCGGGCGGCGGGGGTCGTGACCGCCGCCCGCCGCGGGATCGAGGAGATCCTCTCTGGCCAGTCCGACCGGCTGCTGGCGGTGGTGGGGCCGTGCTCGATTCACGACCCGGGCGCCGCCCGCGAGTACGCGGCGCGCCTGCACGCCAAGGCCGCGGAGCTGCGCGACGACCTGCTGGTGGTGATGCGGGTCTACTTCGAGAAGCCCCGGACGCGCGTCGGCTGGAAGGGGCTCATCAGCGACCCTGACATCGACGGGAGCTTCCGAATCAACCAGGGGTTGCGGGTCGCCCGCGAGCTCCTCGCGGACCTCGCGGACCTCGGGCTGCCCGCCGGCAGCGAGTTCCTCGACACCATCTCTCCGCAGTTCTTCGCGGACCTCGTGTCCTGGGGAGCCATCGGCGCCCGCACCGCGGAGAGCCAGGTGCACCGGGAGCTGGCCTCTGGCCTCTCCATGCCCGTCGGCTTCAAGAACAGCACCTCCGGCGACCTCGAGCCGGCGATCCACGCGGTCGGAGCGGCCCAGCACCCACACCGCTTCCTCTCGGTCACCAAGCAGGGCATCTCGGCCATCGTCGCGACCCGGGGGAACCCCTCGTGTCACCTGATCCTGCGGGGCGCCCATGACGGGCCCAACCATGACGAGGCCTCCGTGCGCGGCGCGGCGGCGCGGCTGGGTGAGCTTGGCCTCCGGACCCGGCTGATGGTGGACTGCAGCCACGGCAACAGCCGCAAGGATCACGCCCAGCAGCCCGGGGTGGCCGCCGAGGTCGCGCGCCAGCTCCGTGAGGGGTCCGAGGTCATCGCGGGCGTCATGGTCGAGAGCAACCTGGTGGAGGGCCGCCAGGCCCCCGAGGCCTCGCCGCGGGTGCACGGCATGAGCATCACCGACGCCTGCCTCGGCTGGGACGACACCGTCCCTGTGCTCGAGGACCTCGCCGCGGCCGTGCGGGCTCGCCGCGCGGCATCGGTCAGCTGAGGGCTGGCGCCGCGAGGGACTCCAGGCGGGCGAGGAATCCCTCGGTGTCGCTGTCCCGGAGCCAGCGTTCGCGACCTTCGTGGTCGCCCACGAGCCCGCCTGCCTCCCAGTACTGGAGGAGCTGCTTCACGCGGCCCACCGCCGCGCGCCGGGGCGCGCCGAGGGACTCGAGGACCTGGGCGTACTCGTGGAGGAAGGCCGCGGCCTCGGCGACGGGGACCTCCCGGCCGGAGAAGATCCACGGGTCGCGGAGGGCGCCTCGTCCGACCATGACGAAGGCGCAGCCGGTCTCCCGCCGCATGCGCTCGAGGTCGGAGTGCAGCCAGGCGCTGCCGTTGCCGGCGACGGGGATCCTGACGGCGTTCACGGCGCGGGCGATGCGGGACCAGAAGACCTCCTCCTGGTAGCCCTCCCGGCGCGTGCGGCAGTGGATGGTGAGCATCGCCGCGCCGCCCGCCTCCGCGGCCCGGGCGAGGACCTCCACGTCCCGGTCGTGGTCGAAGCCCGCGCGGATCTTGGCGGTGACCGGGGTGCGGCCGTCGACCCCCTTCACCGCGGCCCGGACGGCGGCCTCCACGCCGCTCGGCTCCTTGAGGGCCGCGGCGCCGGCGCACCCCTTCAGCGCCCCGCGGGCGGGGCAGCCAAAGTTGAGGTCGAGCACGGGGACTCCCAGCTCCGCGGCGTGGGCCGCCGAGCCCGTGACGCACTCCAGGTCGCTCCCCATGAGCTGGATGCCCACGGGGATCTGGAACCGGCGAGTGCCCAGGTGCTTGTGCATCTCGCGCTTGGCGACCGGGCGGTCGATGACGCGCACGAACTCCGTGAAGGCGCCGCCCAGGTCCGTGGGGGCGTGGCGGGCCAGGACGATGTCCCGGAACGACGGGGCGGTCACGCCCTCCATGGGCGCGAGCAGCCACGGTGAGGTGAAGGGCAGGCCCTCCACGACGGGGGCCGCAGGCGCAGGGGCGCCCTCGGTCGCGACGGTGTTCACGGCGGCAGTTTAGGGGCTCTGGCTGGCTCCAGGGGAGAGAGGTCGGGTCCGCGGCCGCCCGTCTCTTAGACTCCTCCACATGTGGCTCAACGAGAACCTCCAGCCGGGCGACTGGCAGGGCGCCTTCCCCGACATCGACGTGGCAGCAGCGGCAGAGCGCATCCGCGAGGTGCTGTCGCCGACGCCCCTGGTGCGCCTGCCCGGTTCGATCCCCGGAGCCCTTGATCTCCGGGGCAAGCTGGAGAACCGGCAGGAGACCGGCTCGTTCAAGGCCCGCGGGGCGCTGAACAACATGCTGCGGCTCACGGACGAGGAGCGCGCGCGGGGCGTCGTGGCCTCCAGCTCCGGCAACCACGGCCGTGCCCTGGCCTGGGCGGCTCGCCGGGTGGGGGTCCCCGCCACGGTGGTCATGCCGGAGGACGCCTACCCGAACAAGATCGAGGCCTGTCGCGAGGAAGAGGCCGAGGTCGTGCTGGCGCCTGACCGCTGGCAGGCGGACGTGGTGGCGGAGCAGCTCGCGGGCGAGGGCCGGCTCTGGGTGCACCCCTACGACCGGCCGGGCACCGTCGAGGGGGCGGGCACCGTCGGGCTCGAGCTCGCCGCAGACTGGCCGGAGGTCGAGGTCGTGATCATGTGCATCGGAGGCGGCGGGCTGAGCGCGGGCTCCGCGCTGGCCCTGCGGCGGGCGCTCGGTGAGGGGGTCGTGCTCCTGGGCGCCGAACCCACCGGCGCCGCGGCCATGGTGGCCGCCCAGCGGGAGGGGAAGAGCGTCCACCTGGACACCATCACGAGCCAGGTCCAGGGCCTCACCACCACCTACGCGGGGCACCTCAACGTGGACCTTTGCCGCGCGACCCTCGACGGGATCCTGACGGTGGACGATGGCGCGATCTACGCCGCCCAGCGGCGGCTCGTGAACGACGACGCCGGGTGCGAGTGGGCGGCGGAGGTCGTCGAGCCCGCGGGCGCGGCGGCCTACGCCGCGGCGCTCTCCACGGACTTCTGCGACCTGGTGAGCGCGGCGCGGACGCGCCGGGGGCTCTCGACCGAGCCGCGGGGGGCGATGCGGGTCGCGGTCACCATCTCGGGGGGCAACCCCGCCCCCGCGCAGCTCGCGGAGCAGCGCGCATGAGGCGCCTGGTCGCCCTGTCATTGGCTGCGGTCGCCGCGAGCTGCGGCGGCGGTGGAAGCGAGGGTGAGGTCTCGCGCCCCCCCGCGAAGGCATGGGGCCTGCCCGGCGGCATGGCCGCGGCCGGACTGGATGAGGAGGTGCGCGCCTCGAGCGACTGCGTGCTGATGCTCGTGCTCGACGGCGTCTCCCGCGCGGACCTGGAGCGGGACGACCTCGAGCTCCCGAACCTCGAGTCCCTGGCCGCCGGCGCGGTCCGCTACCGGGACGCGATCGCGGTCTCCACGGGCGGGAACTCCGGGCTCGCCTCCCTGCTCACCGGCCGGTACCCGCCGGAGCACGGCGTCGGCTCCATGCGCACGCCCATGTTCGCCCGGCTCTCGGAGGAGGAGCGCACCCTGGCCGAGGGCTTCCACGACCTGGGCTGGCGGACCGTGGCCTCCCTGGCCGAGGCGCGGCAGTCCCGGGGGATCTCGGGCTTCGCGCAGGGCTTCGACGGGTTCGACGCGCCGCGCCCAGGGGAGGCCGCACGGGATGCTCTGGGGGTCTCCATCGGCGCCCGGGATCTCCTGGCGGGGCCGCTCCTCGAGCCCGGCCTCGGGGTCTTCGGGCTGGTGGTCTTCGGCGCGCCGCTGGAGGCGGCCAAGGTGGACCCTGAGCAGCTCATGGGTGCCGCGCCGCTGATCGGCGAGCGCCTCGCCTCCGTCGCGGCGGAGCGAGCGGAGGTGGCGCGTGAGCTGCAGCGTCTGGATGGGACGGCCGAGGCGGCCCAGGAGCTCGTCCGCATGCTCGGCCGGGCGCGGGGGAGCGACGCGTGGGAGCTGCTCGAGCGCGCCGTTCGGGACGCGCAGCTGCTGGAGATCGACCGCGCGGTGGGGCGCCTCCTGGAGCAGGTTGAGGTCGCGGGCCGCGGGGAGCGCTGCACCGTGGTCCTCTGCGCCACCCGCGGCCACCTCCGCCGGCCAACGGAGCTCACCGTGGGTCGACGCTTCGCGACGGAGCTGCTCGAGGTCCCCCTCTGGATCCGGTGGGCGCATGGCCAGGGGAGCGAGACGCCGGTGGTCGAGACCGCCTCGGTGCTCGAGTCCAGCCGCGCCCTGGATCGCGCCTTCGATCTGGGCCTGGAGACCTCGTCCTACCCGTCGGTGGGGTCGGCCTACGTCTCCAATGCCGGCCTCGACGCCCACGCCTTCGTGGCGCCGGACCGACAGGAGGAGCGACTGGGGGTCCAGTCCAGCGCGCAGGTCTTCGATCGGGCGGGAGGGATGTCGCCCCTGGAGTTCCGGCCCCTGCTCCAGGACGACCCGTTCACCGCCTACACCAGCCTCCCGGAGCTCGAGTTCTGGTGGACCGGCGGCGAGGAGCCACCGGCCGTGCGCTGGGAGAGCGGCGCGCACCTCGCGCTCGACGTTCAGGCCGGCGGCGAAGCGCCGGCGCGAAGGGGCCGCCTGACGTTTGATCCCTCGGGCCGGGGGGCGGCGTGGGGGCGACTTCGACTCGGTGACCGCGGGGCCTCCCTGCGGGTCTCCGTTGAACCCCGGCGCCGCGGGGCCAAGGCGTCCGGCGCTCTGGTCCCGGACGCCGTGCTCCTGGGCGGCCCCACGCTCGCGCAAGGGTCGACGCTCTACCTCGAGGGCGGGGGGGGCGAGGCCGTCGATCCGGAGGCGTCCCAGGGGCCTCGGCTCCGGCTCGAGAAGGAACGCAGCGTCTGGTGGCGGGCCCGGGTCGAGGGTGTCGGGCCCGCTGAGGTGTTGGTGGGCTGCTGGCCCCCCCGGGATCCCTGGGAGGAGCTGGAGGTCGAGGCCTCCGCGCCGGTCCGGCGCGTCGAGGTCCCCGGCCGGCCGGACCTGGCGAAGCTGGTGGGCGAGGCGCCGTTCGACTTCGCGGTCCGCAGGGAAGCCCGGGAGCGGTTCGCCCTCAGCTGTTCGATGGGGGGGAGCAACCTGGCGCCCGACCGCCTCTCGGTGGACGGCGAGGCCCTCGGGGGGGCCGACGGGTTCGCGTTCCGCCTGGACCACTTGGGGATGCCGCCGAGGTGGCCTGGCCCCAACGTGGAGGACCTGGGGGACGGAGTGCTGTACATCAGGGAGCGAGAGGGGCACCCCATGTCCCCGCGGGCGAGCGAGGGCTTCACCCTCGACCAGCTGCGCTTCCTACGCACGCTGCCCCTGGGCGAGTAGTCTCTGCCCCGTGAAGCGCATCATCCTCTGCCGGCCCGCCGGCCCCCGGAACGTGGGGGCCGTCCTCCGCGCGGCCCTCAACTTCGGCCCGGCCGAGGTCGTGATCAAGGGGCTCGGCCGGCCGTCGCTGCTGGTCCACCCCGACTTCGACCTCATGTCCCACGGCGGAGAGGACGCCCGGGCCGCCATCAAGGTGGTCGACACCATGGAGGAGGCCCTCGAAGGCTGCCACCACGCGGTGGCCTTCACCGCCCGCGCAAGGAAGAAAGAGCGGCGGGTGAACTGGCGCGAGCGCGCGCCGGAGCTCGCGCCCATGGGCGACGACGGGGGGCAGCGGCTGGCGCTCATCTTCGGCAGCGAGGAGAGCGGCCTCACCCGGGAGGAGGCCGCGGTGGCGCAGGAGCTCGCCCACCTCCGCACGGCTCCCGAGCACACCTCGCTCAACCTCGCCCAGGCGGTGACGGTGGTGCTGCACAGCCTGTTCACCGGGGACGAGGTCCACCAGCGAGAGCCCCAGCCCAAGCGCCTGGATCAGCGCGAGCGGACGTTCCTCAAGGAGCGGATGACCCAGGTGCTGGCGGGGGAGGTGGCCTTCACCGAGTCCGCCGCGCGGGACATCACCGGCGCCATCGAGCGCATGGTCACCCGTGCGCCGCTCGAGCCCCGCGACGCCCGCGCCTGGCACATCATCCTGCGCTCCCTGGGGTCCCAGGCGACGCCCAACGAGTTCGGTCTCGAGGAGCAGCCTCGGGACGCAAGACGCCGCGACGCCCTCGCACGAAACGAAGAGCGCCGCGGCGGCGAGGGTGACTGAGGGCCGGGCCTACTGGAACGTGATCCCGATCGAGCTCGAGAAGTTCGACGCCGGGAGCCCGCCGTTGGAGTCGCGGTGCCAGAACTGCCAGTACTGCCGGTCACCCGGCTGGAGGGCCACCGAACCGCCACCCGCGACGGGGACTGCGGTGAGGTCCGGCTGGAAGAACACCGAGCCAGCGCCCGCGGTCAGGACCTGGGTCACGTAGCGGCCCGGGGCGCCGAGGCAGAGGTTGCCCAGGGAGCCCCCGGGCGCGGCGACGAAGCCGGTGGTGGGGGCCGTGATGAAGTAGCCCACGGCGTTGATGGGGAGGTCGACCACGTAGAGGCTGATCGAGTTGTCCGCGGCGACCTCGCTGCCGATGCCGCAGAGGGTGGCGGGGCGGCCCGTGGCGTTCACCTCACCGGCGCAGCCCTGCTCGCCGACGAGGGGGAACAGGCTGGCGTCACCGAAGCACGCGGTGAGGGCATAGGAGTTGAATCCCTCCCCGTTCTTCATGAACGCCCGCACGACCACGGCTTGCTGCGTGGAGGGGTTCGTGGTGTTCACGTAGGTGATCGACTCGTTGTCGGTGGTCGAGGTCGAGCTCGCGAGGACGTTGCCCGTGCAGACGCCGCCGGAGAACTCCAGGACCTCGAGGTCGATGTCTCCCTGGGAGTGGTCGAAGAGCAGGTCGACCTGGAGCTGCACGTCGGCCCTCAGGAGGCGCGCGAAGAAGTAGTCCTCGTCGCAGCCCGTGACCATGAGGTCCGGCGTCGTGAAGTCCTGGAGGGAGATGAGCGAGCTGCTCTGGCAGCTGTCGTTGTCCTCGAGCGCGTCGTCGACGACCTCGGTCGCCGCGACCATGAGCTCGTAGGGCGCCTGGGCGACCCCGGCTCCATTCACGAGGACGGTGAGCTGGCGCGGTGCGCCGCCACAGTCGAAGTAGGAGAGGGCCTGACCGGAGGCCGTCGCCAGGGGGGCTCCACAGCCAAGCTCGAAGAGCGAGACGTCGTACATCGCCGTGCCGGGGGCCGGCGAGAGCGCCTCGATCACGATGTGTGCGTTGGCCGGCACATCGATGGCGAAGTAGTCGGGGTCCGGCCCCAGGGTCAGGTTGGGCGTCACACCGTTGAGCACGACCGGCGGAGCCACGCAGGTGTTGTTCGGCTCATAGGTGTCCTGGGGGAGGGCAAGAGCGGCGGACTGGAGGAGGAGCGCGGCCGTGACAGCGACGCGGGCAGATCGGAACTTCATCTCAGGAGGGGGGCAGGGCGGCCCGGCAGGTAGGCCGCAGGAGCTCCCAGGCTAGGTGGGATCCGGGGCCCAAAGGGGCGGTCCTGCGGCCTAGGTCCCGGCGGTGCGACATTGAGATCGCTTCGTTTCGAATCGACACGAAGCGGACTCATTTGGGGGTGGAGAGTCCCCTTGGAGGACTAGTATGTGCGCCCCTCCGATGGTCCATCTCAGCCGTATCTACACCAAGTCTGGCGACACCGGCACCACCCAGCTGGGTGACGGGTCGACGCTCCCCAAGCACCACCTGCGGGTCGCGGCGTACGGGAACATCGACGAACTCAACAGCGTGATCGGCCTCATGTTGGTCCACGGCGTCGAGGAGTCGACGGCGGAGCGGCTGCGCCAGATCCAGAACGACCTCTTCGATGTGGGGTCGGACCTCTGCGTCCCCGGTGAGGCCGGGGAGAAGCTCCGGATCACGGCGGCGTACGCGGAGCGGTTGGAGGGTTGGATCGACGAGGTGAACAAGTCGCTCGAGCCCATCAACTCCTTCGTCCTGCCCGGCGGTTCACCGGCGGCCGCGTGGCTCCACCTGGCGCGGACCGTCTGCCGCCGGACCGAGCGGTCCATCGTCGAGCTGTTCGCGCGCGAGGAAGGGGGGAGGGTCAACGGCGAGGTGCTGAAGTACGTGAACCGCCTCTCGGACCTGTTCTTCGTCCTCGCCCGCGAGGCGAACGAGCACGGTCGGGGCGATGTGCTCTGGGTCCCCGGTCAGAACGGCTGACCTCGGGCTCCCGGACCTGGCAGCAACGGACCTGATCCATGGGCTTCCCGCTGGACTATGAGACCCCCCGCGAGTGGGTCGCGCTCGTGGAGCGAGAGCCGGAGCGGCTTCTCGAGGACCATGCTCACTGCGAGCTCAAGGCCGCGTCCTCGGCGCACGCGCTGATCGCGAAGAACCCCGAGCGCACGGAGCTCGTCAGGGACCTGGCGGACATCGCGATCGAGGAGCTGGAGCACTTCAAGATCGTGGTCTCCGAGCTGGAGTCCCGGGGAGGGCGCCTCGGGGAGCAGTCCGAGAACCTCTACGCCGCGACCCTGCACCGGCGATCGGCTTCGACGCGCGAGAGCCTGGTGCTCGACCGGCTCGTGATCGCCCACCTCATCGAGGCGAGGAGCCTCGAGCGCTTCCACCTGCTGGCGGAACACGCGACGGATGGTCGCCTGCGCGAGCTCTTCGCCGAGCTCCTCCCTTCCGAAGCGGCGCACCAGGGCTTCTACGCGAAGGCCGCGCGCAGCCTCTTCGGGCGAGGGGCTGCCGAGGCGCGGATCGCGCAGCTACGGCAGCTGGAGGGGGAGATCATGGCCAGCCTGCCGTTCGACCACACGGTCCACTCCGGCCTGGTCGGAGCTCCCGAGCTGGCGCCGGTGGAGCGGTGAGCACGGGCTCCGTGGAAGCGCGCCGGGTCCTCCTCGAGGGGCGGGTGCAGGGCGTCGGATTCCGCTGGCACGCGCGGCTCGAGGCCCGAGCCCTCGAGGTCAAAGGCTGGGTTCGAAACCTCGAGGACGGCGGCGTCGAGGCCCACGCTGAGGGACACCCGGACAGGGTCGAGGAGCTCCTCGGGTGGCTCGAGATGGGGCCCGCCGGTGCGCGGGTCGACCGGGTGGATGTCCGCCTGGCCGAGGTGGAGGGGCTCCTCCGCTTCGAGATCCGCTGAGGGCAGTCGGGCTCCTCGAGCCGTGACCTGGGGCGGGTGGTCATCTAGGCTGACCCCATGGTCCTCCGCTCCGCTTGCTCGCTCATCCTCGGGCTCCTGCTCACGGTCCATTCGCTCGCCGAGGAGCCCCAGGAACTCACCCCGGGCAGCTGGAACACCGTGGGGGAGCGAATCCCGTCGGTGGAGCTCCCTCGCATCGACGGACGCGGGACGGTGGACCTGGGCTCCCTGCGGGGGCGCAAGCTGCTGTTGATTCACTTCGCCTCCTGGTGAGCGGGCTGCCGCAGGGACGTGCCGGTCTGGTACGAGCGGGTACGCCCGATGGTGGCCGCAGGAGAGCTGCAGGTCGTAGGGATCGTCCAGGAGCAGCACCCGGCGAGGGCCCTGCTCTTCCAGCAGTGGAAGGGGCTGGACTTCCCGATCCTCTGGGACCCCTTCGGGGTCTGCGGTGTCGAGGCGGTCCATGACCTGACGGCGGTGGACGAGCACGGCGTCGTGAGGATCGACCGGCCCTCGCCGAAGGCGTTCCAGGAACAATTCGTGGAGGGCTTCCTGAGCCGGAGCTTCGAGGCGCCGGGGGAGATGGCGCCCGGGCCGGCGCCCTTCCGGGTCAACGAGCTCGCGCGGCTCGGGGGGGAGCTCTCCGTGGAGCAGCGAGCGCGCCGGGCCACGGCGCGGCTGATGCTCGCGGGGCCAGAGGCGCGGACCATCGACGGCGAGGTGGGTGCCTTGCTCGCTGCCGCCAGCTCGGGGCAGCCCCGGGACCACTTCCGGGCGGGGGTGGCCCTCAGGATGCGGTTCGATGGGCCGCAGGTACGCGGCACCGACCTGCAGGCGTCCATCGATGCCTGGTTCGCGGCCCTGATGGGGTCACCCAACCAGTACATCTGGCGCCGTCGGATCCAGCAGTGGGGCCCTGCCCTCGACAAGCCCTATGCGTTCTACGACTGGGTCGCGGACGCACGCGCCCAGGTGCAGGAGCGCGGGGACCGACCGGTGACGCTGCGGGCTCCCCTGTCGAGGGCCGAGCGGGCGCTCCGATCGCGCTCGGTACCCGTCCCCGGAAGGGAGGTCGTGGCGCCGGACCCCGAGGGGCGTGTGACCCGTGATCCGGGCAAGCTCGTGAGGATGGAGGTGGGGGTGGCGCTCAACACCGCCGCCGCGGGCCCGCGGATTCGCATCCCCCGCGGCGCGCTCCGGCTCCACGTGGTGCTGCGCCCGCGGCCCGGGGCGAGCTGGCCCACGGACGCGGCGCCGCCGGTCCTCTGGCTGGACCCCGGAGAGGGCTGGCTGCTCTCCAGTCCTCGGGTGGGCTTCGAGTCCCCCGGCGAGGGGGGGGAGCGGCGCGCCCTCATGGTGGACCTCGAGCTCTCGACGCCCCTCATCGCCCTCGGACCGCCGGACCCGAACGCGCCGCCCCCGCCCTCCACCCAGACGCTTCGGGGCTACGTGGTGTACTCCGTGTGCCTCCCCGACGGGACCTGCGTGTTCCGCCGGCAGGAGTTGACGGCCGTCGTTCGCTACCCGGGGCCCGCGGGTGGGGAGCCCGGGCCGCCCGGGCCGCCCGGGGAGCCCGGAGAGCAGGGCGAGGAGTCGCCCGGGGGCGACGACCGCTGAGCATGGGGGGAGGGCCGAGAGCGATCCGGGTCGTGGCGTCGGCTTGGCTGGCCGTCGCTGGGCTCCTCGCCTGCGCCGGGCCGAGCGCCGACCCCGTGCAGCGCGTGCGCGGTCCCATCGCCGCGCGGGTCCTCCAGCCCGCGGCGCTGATCTTCCCCGCGCCGCGCCCGTCCCGCGCGAAGCTGCCCGAGCGAGGAGACAGCCGCGCCCTCGTGGACCTTCAGTACTCGTCCATCTTCGAGCGGCGGACCTCCGTTGAGGGGGCCGCCAAGTTCGACGGCGAGATCGCCCGGCTCGCCGCCCACCTCCTGCTCGGCGCCGGAGACGGGGTCGCCTTCGCCCTCGAGCCGACGCTCCTGTTCGCCACCAGCGGTTTCCTCGATAGCACGATCGACGCGTTCCACCAGATGACGGGCCTCCCCGGCGGCGGCCGGGAGAACTTCCCCCGGGATCAGTACTCGATGTCACTGGAGCGAGGCGGCGTCACGGCGTGGTCCCTGGACGAGGATCAGGTCCTCGTCGGCGATCTCCCCGTCACTGGCATGGTCACGGTGCTCGAGGAAGGGCCGGGCCAGCCCGAGGTCGCGGCTCGGGTCATGGTGGAGGTCCCCACCGGCGATGAGTCGAGCGGCTCGGGGAGCGGGGGCTGGGACACGGCGGCGGGCGTCGTGTTCGAGAAGTCCGCGGGGAGGTGGACCTGGAGCGGCCACCTCGACGGGGTGCGGGTGGACACCCCCCGCGCCTTCCTCGACGCCGGCCTCGACGTGGACTTCCTCCTCTTCGCGGGCGCCGGAGCGGAGTACCGCTGGTCCGACCGAACCTCGCTGCTTCTGCAGCTGCAGTACCGCTCGCCGCTCACGGAGGACCTGCCGCTCGAGGAGATCGACCGCGAGATCCTCGACCTCGGCGTCGGGGTTGCACACGACCTGACCCGTGAGTCCGCGCTCACGATCTCCTTCCACGAGGATGTGGTCGCCGCGGCGGGGCCGGACTTCACCCTCTACTTCGGGTTGACCTTCGGCTTCTAGGGGGCGCCGCGCCCGGCCTCAATCGGTGAGGAGGTCGGCGACGGCGTCGGCGTTGTTCGCGCCATCCTCCTCCCCGACCTCCATGAGGCGCCGGATGTAGTCGCCCTGGAAGAGGATGGTGGAGAGGAGCTCCTGGGACCTCGCTCGCCGCGTACCCCATCGGCGGGTCAGGAAGCGGAACGTCCCCGGGAGCTTCGGCTCGAACTCGTTGGCGAGGCTCGCGATGTCCCGGGAGGGACGGATGACGAGGCACTTGATGGGGCGCAGCTCGTGGCGTTCGCCCGGGGGCATCCCGGCGACGAGGCGGTTGATGCGCTCCAGGTGCATCGCGTCCTGATCGAGGACGTCGAGGAAGGTGGCGCTCATGAGGTTGCCCAGGATCTGCGCCGCGCGGGGGGGGCCCTTGAACCGGGGCTTGCGCGCCTCGGCCTCGGACGGGCGGAAGCGCGTGGAGATGGCGAGGACCCGGTCCGCGCCGAGGTGGACGGCCGGGGCGAGGGGCGCGGTGAGGCGGACTCCGCCGTCGCCGTACCACTCCCCGTCGACCTCGACGGGCGCGAAGAAGAGGGGGAGGGCCGCCGAGGCGAGGACGTGGTCGACCTTGAGGTCGGTCCGGACGCTGTGGCGGAGGGGGCGCTCCCAGTTCCTGAACTCCCTGCCGGCGGTGAAGGACACCGTCTGACCCGTGGAGTAGCGGAGGGCGATCAGGGCGATGGCCTTGAGCCTCCCGGAGTCGATGTTCGCCTGGATCCCCGGCAGATCCTGTCCCCCGAAGGACGCTTCGAGGAAGCGTCTCAGCGGAGTGCTGTCGACCATCCCGTCGAGGGGCTGCAGGGTCGGCGCCCATCCGATCGCGAGGCGCATGCCGATGCAGGCGGCCCGGTGGAGGAGCGCGAGGCCGCGCGTCTCGAAGACCGAGTCCACGTCGATGCCCTTCCAGAGCGCCTCGAGCTCCTCGGTGGCGGCCCCGAAGCTCGCCTCGCTGTTTCCCAGGTGGGCAGCGTTGATGGCGCCGGCGGAGATCCCGGTCAGGATGGAGGGGTCCAGCTCCGGGTGGGCGCGGCCGAGCCCGCGGAGAACGCCGACCTGGTACGCCGCGCGGGCGCCACCTCCGAAGAGCGTCAGGGCGAGGCCGGGTTCTCGTGCGCCTTGGCTGGGACTGGGCATCGGTCGGAGCGGGTGCGGGGGAGGCGGGGCACCCGGCCCCAGTCTGCCCGTCTCGGGGCCGCTTTCGAAGCCTCCAACCGGCTCAATGGGCAGGGCGCCCCGGCCTCTCAGCGCTCGACCCGAACCTCGAGGGCGCCACCGCCGTTGATCTCACGGATCAAGGTCACGCCGAGCTGCTGTCCCTCCGGACCCCGGAGCCAGCGGGCCATGGCTGGCCCCAGGACCCCGTTCCCGCCCTTGCTCCCGAAGCCCCTCCCGGTGATCACGTGCACCGGGCTCTTGCGGATCGCACGGCAGCGGGTGAGCTCCGCCCTGAGCCGGCGCTCGGCCTGCTCGACGGTGCAGCCGTGAAGGTCCACCTCGTGGACCTCAGCCCCGTCCTCCTCGTCGAGATCGGGGTCGTCCTCGGGATCAAACCGGCGCCTGCGATGACGATTCCCAGCGGCCATGGCTCCTATATCGGACAGGATCGGCCCAGAATAATGGCTCGCTCCGCGGAATCCCCGCCGACGCCCACCACGCCCCTGAATCCCCGTTCTCAGATGGATCTCCCCCGCCTCCGCCTCACGCTCCTCGCCCTCCCCCTGGCCGTCGCCTGCGCCTCGAACGAGGCCTCGACCACCGAGCCTGTGGCCACGGAGACCAAGGCGAGCGTCGAGGCCCAGCAGCTGGACCCCAACGACCCGAACGTCGAGGTCTGCCCCGTGACGGGCGCCATGCAGCTGAAGTCCGACGCCGGATCCAGCCCGCACTGAGCGCTCCCTGAGGGCCCTAATGGCGCCCGAACGCCCTCGGGTGCCTCAGCCGGCCAGCGCGGCGGCGATGCAGGCCACCTCGACGATGTCGTCGGCGCTGCAGCCGCGGGAGAGGTCCATGAAGGGGCGCTCCAGGCCCTGGACCAGTGGCCCCAGGGCCGTGGCCCCCGCGAGGCGCTGGGTCAGCTTGTAGGCGATGTTCCCCGCGTCGAGGTCGGGGAAGATCAACACGTTGGCCTGGCCCGCGAGGGGAGAGCGGGGCGCCTTGCGCTCCGCGACGGCCGGGACGATGGCCGCGTCGACCTGGAGCTCGCCGTCGCTGGTGAGGCCGGGCGCGCGCTCCTTGAGCATGGCGGCGGCCTCGCGGACCTTGTCCACGTGGGGGTGATCCGCGGAGCCCTTCGTGGAGAACGAGAGCAGCGCGACCTTCGGCGCCTCGCCCACGAGGCGTCGGTGACTCTCGGCGGTGGAGATGGCGATGTCGACCAGCTGCTCCGCGCTGGGGTCCGGCACGACGCCGCAGTCCCCGTAGGTCAACGCGCGGTCGGGGAAGACCATCAGGAAGCAGGACGAGAGCGTCTTCATCCCCCGCTGGAGGCCGATGACCTGGAGGCCAGCGCGGAGCACGTCGGCCGTGGCGGCCTCCGAGCCAGCGACGCCGCCGACGCAGTCCCCCGAGGCCACCAGGGCAGCCCCGAAGGTGAGCGGGTCGCGCATGCGCTCGGCGGCCTGCTCGAGCGTCATGCCCTTGGCCTTGCGCCGCTCCTGGAGCGCGGAGGCGAACGTCTCGGCGCGGGAGTCCCGCAGCGGATCGATCACCTCGACGCCGGAGGGCACGTTGCCCATGCCGCGCGAGGCTACGAGCACCGGGTGGACGAGGCCCTCGGCGGCGAGGCGCGTCGCCGCCTGGACGACGCGCTCGTCCGACGCCTCGGGCAGGACGACGCGGGCGCTCGACCTGCGGGCGCGCTCTCGGAGCTCGAGGAGCAGATCCACCGTCAGCTCCCCACGCTCCGGAGGACGTCGTCGGGGATGTCGAGCTCCATTCGCAGGAGCGCGAGCCCGTGGGTCTTGCCCTGGGCGTCGGTCTTCAGGGAGGCGGAGCCCCCGCCGCCGAGGCTGTCCTCCAGCAGGAAGTTGAGCACGCCCATGTTGGGCGCCTCGAACCGCTGGACCCCGCCGTGGTTGATGCCCTTGAAGTGCTCGCGGACGACCTCCTCGGTGAGGGCCTCACGGAGGAAGGCGTAGGCCGCGTCCGAGCGCGCGATGACGCCGACGTTCGAGCCTTCGCCCTTGTCTCCCGAGCGGGCGTAGGCGATCTGGTCGAGGGTGGTGAGGGTCATGAGGGGCCTCCGGGCTGGAGCTCGTGAACGGAGACGGTGGAGCGGACCTTGGTCTTGTCCAGGAGCGCCGGCCAGTAGCCAATGATCTCCGTGGCCTTCGGGCGGCCGCCCGCGAAGCCGGTCACGCCCGGGGGGCCGCTGGTGACGAGCGGCACGAGCTCGGAGCCGAAGCGGTTGACCTTGGCCCGGTCCGGCCCCTTCACACCCAGGCGCAGGACCACCTCGGAGGGCTCGTCGCTCCCGGCGACCGGGACCCCCTCGTGGCAGACGTTGGCGCCCACAAACTCCACCAGGCGCTCGTGCTCGGGGTACTCGAACCCGTCGTAGGCGAGGCGCTGCCAGACGATCTCGCTGGCGAGGCGCGCCTTGGCCAAGGCGTCCGGGCCCGAGATGGTGAGCTGGCCCACCGACTTCCAGCCGTCCTGGAAGCTCATGGAGACCTTGTAGGTGGGGGTGGCGGGGGCGCCCTTGACGCCGCTGATGCGCACCCGGTCGCTGCCCTCATCGTCGATCTGGAACGAGGTGAAGTCGGCCACCACGTCGGGGGTGATGTAGTTGGCCGGGTCACCCATCTCGTAGCTGAGCTGGTGGACGACGGTGTCCCTGGAGACCCGACCGCCCGTGCCCTCGTGCTTGGTGACGGTGAAGGTCCCGTCTGCAGAGGCCTCGACGATCGGGTAGCCGATCATGGCCATGTTCTCGATCGACTGCCAGTCGGTGTAGTTGCCCCCGGTGCACTGGGCGCCGCACTCGAGGATGTGCCCGGCCACGGTCCCCGCGGCGAGCTGATCTAGGTCGGCCTCCGTCCAGCCGAACTCGTGGATCAGCGGCCCGATGACAAGACCCGGATCGGTGCCGCGCCCCGTGATGACGATGTCGGCGCCCTGGTCCAGCGCCTCGGCGATGGGGAAGGCGCCCAGGTAGACGTTGGCGCTGGTGACCTTCTCGCGGACCGGGGCGAGGGGCTCGCCCGTGTCCATGTTGGTGAAGGCCTCACCGCCGTCCATCAGCCCGTCGAGCTCGCCGAGGATGTCGTCGCCCTCCACCACGGCGACCTTGACCCCCTCGAGTCCGTGCTTGCGTACCACCTCGAGGACCGCGTCCTTGCAGGCCATCGGGTTCACGCCGCCGGCGTTGGCGACAATCTTCACGCCCTTCTCCATGGCCTTCGGCAGGACCCGATCCAGGAGCGCCACGAAGTCGGTCGCATAGCCCTTGGAGGGGTCACGCGTCTTCAGCTTCTGCATGATGCTCATGGTCACCTCGGCGAGGTAGTCGAGCGTCAGGTAGTCGAGGGGCCCCTCCTCGATGAGACGAACGGGGCCGAGGATCGAGTCTCCCCAGAAGCCCTGTCCGTTGGCGATGAGGACCTTGTCCTTGGATTTCATGGCGCGCAGTGGGTGGGGATCGGGCGTCGTTACCGCGATCCGGGCCGACGAGTCTACCCTCTGGGGCACCCGCGCTCCCGCCCACCCGCCCTGCTCCCCATGCGCACCCTCCTCCTCACCGGCTTCGAGCCGTTCCTGGACGTCCAGCTCAACCCCAGCGGCGAGCTGGCCCGGGCCCTCGACGGCGCCCGCCTCGGCGGCGGAGCCGGGGGAGACCTCGAGGTCTGCGGACGTGTCCTGCCGGTGGCCTTCGAGCGTGCCCCGCGCGAGCTTGAGGCCGCGCTCGACGAGCTCGGTGAGGGGGTGGCGGCCGTGGTCTCGCTTGGGGTCCACCGGGGAAACGCCTTCCGCCTCGAGGAGCGCGCCCGGTCGGTCTTCCAGAGCACGCAACCGGACAACGACGGACTCCTGGGGGCCGCGGTCGAGCTCGAGGGGCCGCCGGAGCGCCGGACAACCCTCGACCTGGAGCGGTGCGAACAATGGCTCCGGGAGGCAGGGGCGGCGGAGGTCTCGCGCTCCAGCGACGCGGGGGGGTACCTGTGCGAGCGGATCTACCGCGCCGGGCTGGACGCCGCGCAGGAGCTCCACGTCCCGGCCCTCTTCCTGCACGTCCCTCCCGTGGAGCTCCTCTCGGTCGCCCAGCAGGAACAGGTGGTCCGGGGGTTCCTCAAGGCGCTCTGCCTGCACCTCGGCGGCTGAGGTGAACCGGCGGGCGGGTCGAGGAATGAGCGAGGCGCCCCTCGCCGGTGGCGGGGGGCGCCTGCGGAGGACCTGAAGCGCGGGGCTCCCGGTCTGGGCGGGTGCGCGGGACCGTCAACGGTCCCACGGACTCACTCGGTCTCCATGCTGGTCTTGATGGTGCCCGACATGGCCATCTCCATGCCGAGGTCCATGGACTGGCCGCCCATGTCCATCCCCATCGCCATGTCCATGCCGATCTCGAGGTCCGCCTGGAGGCTGAAGCTGTGGGCGTGGCCAGCGGCGACGTTCCAGAGGAGCTCGCCGGTGCCCTCGAAGGCCATGGTGAGGTCCATGCGGTCGATGCTCATCTCGGCGGGGAGCTCCTCGCCGCCCATGGCCTCGGCGGCCATGTCGGACATGTCTGCCGAGGCGGAGACCTCCATCTTGAGCTCGATCACGGCGACGCTCGTACCGTCGACGTCACGCATCTCGACGAACTTGCCGGTGGCGCTGCCCTCGACCGCGTCCTCGAAGAACTGGCGGAAGTCGGACATCATCGCCGGGTCCGGACCCATGCCGGCCTGGGCGCCGTCGACCTCCATCTCGATCTTGAGGTCTCCGCCCGGGGCCATGACGTCGACGAGACCCAGCAGGTCGATGTCGTAGGACTCGCCCTCGGCGAGCTCGCCCTCGGGCAGCAGCGCGCGGTAGTCCATGTCCTCGGACAGGTTCTCGAGCAGCTCGGCGTCGCCCTCTTCTCCCTCGGGGAAGCTGAGCTCGTACTCACCATCCTCGTCGTTCCAGGTGAAGATGACGGTGGAGCCCTCGAGCTCCGAGCTGCCCGACCCGTTGGGGGACTGGCTCTCTTCTTCGCCCATCATGTTCACCACGACGTCCATCTCCAGCTCGGAGCCGACGGCGTCGTAGGTGCGAGCGAGCTTCTTCGGCTGACCGGTGGCGAGGGCGATGTACTCGTCGGTGACCACGGTGGTCGCGACCATCTCCATGCTCATCTCCATGTCCGGCATCATCGGGCTCGGCTCGCCGTTCATCGTCATCGCCATGTCGTCCATCTCCATGGTCGTGGTCGACACGAACGTCTTGGTGAGGGAGGACCCGGCCTTGGGGGCGAATTCGATCTTCGCGGCCTCATTGCCGGAGAACGCGAAGAGGGCGGGGATGGCCACCGCGGTGGCGAGGGCGAACTGGGTACGCATGGGGGCTGGTTGTTGTAGGAAGTGGGGGGGCCGCGAAGAGTCCCGGGGCCGCGGGTGAACCGCGAGGGCGGTCCGGGGCGTCAGGGCGCCCTTTTGGGCAACTATTCATGCGTCTCCCCCCCGCCTGGCGCCTCATTTTTCTGCGGCAAGTTCGCCACAGGGGGTCCATGGGCGCTGTCGGGTTGCCCCGGAGCGGCCCGGGGGGACATGGCGGAAATGAAACGGCCCCCCGGGGAGCCGCAGCTGCCGGGGGGCCGTCGAGGAGGGCGGAGGGCCGCCGCTCAGGGGTGGCTCAGTCACCGAAGGAGATCTGGAGCGCGTCCGAGGTGTTGGACGTCACCTGACCACCGGAGGCGTCGCGGTGCCACATCTGGAAGTTCCAGGTGCTGCCGCCGAGGATCTGCTGCCCGTTGGTGGACGGGCTGGTGAAGTCGACCTGGTAGAAGGCGATCCCGAGCAGGGCGTCGGCCTGCACCGGCGGCAAGCGGAACTGGGTGCCACCGACGCACAGGATGCCCTGGCTACCGCTGATCGGCGTCTGCACCTGCTGGTCACCGAAGAAGAAGAGCCCAAAGGAGCTTCTCGGCATGTTGGACGCTGTCAGGAAGAAACTGTCCTCGGAGATCCGCACGCTCCCGTTGAAGTCGATGCGAGTGGCGAGCCCGGTGGAGTTCGGGTTGGCCGTGCAGTAGCGCACCGGATCCGGGATCGAGCTGCCGAGCCCGACGATCTCGATGTCGTCGATCGCAGCCTCCACGATGGAGCCGTTGCCGAGGTCCGAGGCGATGAAGCGGAGCTGCATGCTGGACGTGGGCGTCACGATGGAGGCGAGCTCGAAGCTGGCCTGGATCCAGCCGCCGTCGGTGCCGGCCCCGGTCGGGCCCACCGTCTCGACGTCGACCCAGGTGGCTCCACCGTCGGCGCTCACCTCGACCTCGAAGATGTCGGCGTTGGGCGAGGCGCCAGTGGTGTTGGAGTACCAGCGCCAGTAGCTGACCTCGACGGAGTTCAGTCCGCTCGCGTCGAAGACCGGGCTGAGCAGCGTGGTGATCCCGCCGTCCACGTCGTTCTCACCCAGGCTTCCGCCCGGGGACCCCTGGCCGGTGAACCAGCAGTTGACGCCGACCGCCGTATGGTCGTCCTCGGACTGGGCGGCCGTCCCGATCGGGTTCCCGAGCGTCCACTGGCCGGTCGTGGCCGTGTCGCCGGGAGCGCCGCCGACGAAGCCGTCCGCGCCCGCCTCGAACTCGGTCACGATGATCGGCGTGATGTCCCCGATCCGGAAGGTGAGGGGGGAGCTCTCGCCGCCCTCGGGGAACGACTTGTCCGTTCCACCCGACTCGGTCGCGTTCACGTAGTACTCGACGCGCGAAGGAGAGATCTGGCCGGGGATGCCGGCGGCGAAGGTGTCTCCGACCGTGTTGATCATGGGCGTCGAGATGAAGCCGCCGACGCCGTTCACGCGGTAGCGGAGCTCCGCGCCGGTGAGGGCGCCGCCGAAGTTCGAGATGATGTCGGCCTCGACCACATACGGGCCGGCCTCGTCGGGCGTGTCGCCGAGGGCGGTCACGTCACTGATCGTGATGAGTTCGAGCTCGACGCCGGGGAAGCCCTGGGCGGTGAAGCCCTGGTCGATCGCGGCATAGTTCGGCGTCCCGTTGTTGATGTTGCCGTCGTCGTCGTCGAGGGTCAGCCACTGGGTCTCGATGATCGAGCGGATCTGGGTCTGGTTGTAGCTGTTGAGCCACCCCAGGAAGAGGGAATCGGCCGCCATGTCGCCGGCCGCGTTGCCCAGGCTCGTGTTCAGATTGACGCGGACCTTCCAGGCAGCCCCCATCCAGACCTCGCCGTTGGCGTGGACGCCGCTGTAGCAGCCCGAGTTGTTGTCCCCGCAGAACTGGCGCGTGTTGGTGCCGTTCCGCACGGAGCCACCACCCGTCGTGAAGAAGCGCCCGACGACGCTGTCGTCGTAGCAGTACATGGCGAACACGTCGGCGTTGCCCTCACCCATGCCGTCGTTGCCGTTGCCGGTGCCGTAGCGCTGGTTGAGCCAGTGTCCCATCTCGTGGGCGACGACGGTGCTGAAGGCGGTGTTGTTGCAGCCGCCGCCAGCGGTGTAGTAGTTGGTCGACGAGCCGTTGAAGAAGGCGTTGCAGTTGCTGCTGAGGTTGACGTTGGCCGTCGCGCGGAAGTCGGCCGTCGGGTCCGTCGGGAACGTGTCCCGGATGTAGTCGCGCAGGACGTTGATGTGCAGCTGCGCGTTCGCCTGCGACGTCAGGGTCTGGGACGGGCTCGGGTTCATCAGCAGGTCGTTCTGCTGGTTGGGTTGAACGCCCTGGAACGTGATGGAGTAGTCCGCGCCCGTGTCGTTGTTCACGTTCGTGAACTCACCGAAGTAGTCCACGGTCAGGTCGATCGGGGTGTTCACTCCGGTGATGTTGAAGTTCCCGTCACGGTCGGTTTCCACGGTGCCCGCGCTGCTGGTGATGCGCGTCCGCGGCATCGCGATGGGCGTCGGCGGGTTCGCGGCGCGATCCGCGGTCAGGCCCGGGGTTGCGTTGGCGCGGATCGTGCCGAAGACGTCGAAGTTGTGGATGGTGTTCTCGCTCTTGAGGACGTCCCTTCCGGTGGCGTCGATCGAGTAGCGGCGGCCGAGGGGCTGGTCCTCACCGTTGTCGAAGGTGGCGTCGATCTCCCAGGCGAGGTCCCAGGTCTTCACCTCGCCGCGTTCGGAGTGAGCGTGGACGAGGCGCGCCTCGCCCATCTGGTTGGGCTGAACGCCGAACTCGTCCTTGAAGGCGCGCGCCGCCACGAGGGTCGCGAAGCCCGCGCCGGTGGTCGGCTTGCCGCCGGGGTGGGTCAGCGTCGGGGCGGCGGTGGAGTGCACCGAGAGGAGGCGTCCGCTCGTGTCGAAGAGCACGTTGACGGCGCCGTCCTCCACAGGGACCCCATTGACGACCTGCTCGAACCGCACCGTGATCTTGTCGGTGGAGTTCACCTGACCGAGGGGCATGAATCGAAAGCGCTCCTCGACGAGCTGGTCGGACTCGACCCCGTGCATTTGATAGGTCTGCTCGACCCAGTAGCGAGCGAGGGTGAACCACGCGGCGGGCTCGTTGGTGTCCGGCTCGAAGGGCGAGTTGGCCCGGCCCCCGAAGAGCATCTCGACGGTGCCCGTGCGCTGGTTCGTGAGCAGCCGCCAGGAGTCGCCGTGGTCGGCGCGCCAATCAGCGAGGAGGCGGGTGGGGCTCGCCGTGAACTCGGTGGGCTGGGCTGTGGACTGGGCGGTGGCTACGCCGGCGAGGAGCGATGCTGCGAGCGCGACGCGTGTGATGGGAAGAGTCATTCGTTGGAAGGGGAGGAGTCGCGGGAGGACGCGCCCTCGGCGACGGAATCGAGCGGTGCGAGTCTGAGGCGAAGAACGTGCGAATGTTTCTGGCAGATTGACGGACGCCCCCGGTTCTGGGTTCCAGATTCGGGTCTCGGGTTCGTTCGGAGATCGTTAACCGTGGCAGGGGCAGGCCCCGTGCGGCGAAATGGCACATGTGCTGCGAGTGGCGCCGCCCTCAAGTGTTGCCCCATGTACGCCCGCTCGGTCGTGGCTCTTGCTGCGCAACTCTGATCCAATCCCAGGGCGAGTCAGGCCCGCAGGACACCCGCCCTGGGCGTCCGGAGGGCCGCTCAAGGCCCCCCGCACCACCAATCCGCCCGCGTCTCACACGGGCCCAGCCCCCCGAGGATCATGGACGTCTCGATCGAGTACTGCACACAGTGAAACTACGCACCCCAAGCGGCCGGTCTGGCCGCTGAACTCTCCAGCGCCTTCGACGGCGCCAGCGTGTCCCTCGTCGAGGGCAGCGGCGGACGATTCGAGGTCACCGTGGACGGGAAGTTGCTGTTCTCCAAGGCGGCGCTGGAGCGCTTCCCGGCCTATCAGGAAATCCCGAAGCTGATCTTCGAAGCCTCGGCTTGAGCGACGCATTCGGGAGGGGACCCGCTAGAGTCTCGCCCCGACTTCGCGACGTCGTCGCAATGGTGGCCCCAAGGCCCCTGACCCACCGATCCATGCAGACAGCCCAATCGCCGCGTCGCCGGCGACTCCCCGCTCGCTTCTTGACCTCCTCCCTGCGAGTGGACCCCCCTCGTTTCACGAAGGTGGTGGCCACCATCGGTCCCGCCTCGGAGGACCTGATCGTGGAGCTGGTCGAGGCGGGGATGTCGGTCGCTCGTCTGAACTTCAGCCACGGGTCGGCGGACGACCACCGCCGCCGCATGGAGAAGATCCGGGAGGCCTCCACGGCCCTCATGACCCCGGTGGCGGTCCTCGCCGACCTCCCTGGCCCGAAGATGCGGACAGGGATGTTCCCCGGGGACGCCATCGCCCTCCATGACGGGGATGTGGTCCAGGTCAAGCCGGGCCAGGGGATGGCCGGGCCTGGCGAGGTCCTCGTGGGCGTCGACGACCTGCTCGAGGCCGTGGAGCCCGGGCACCGCATTGTGCTCGCCGATGGACAGGTGCTCCTCGAAGCCATCAGCGTGGGGGAGGAGTCCGTCGAGGCTCGCGTGCTCCGGGCCGGGCCCGTGGGCAACCGCAAGGGGGTTCACCTGCCGGACTCGAACGTGCGCTATGACCTCCCCACCGACGAGGATCGGGAGCTCATCAAGCTGGCCTGTGAGCTCGGCGTCGACATGCTCGGCATCAGCTTCGTCGGCAACGCCAGCGAGCTGGAGGAGATCCGCGGGCTCGCCCCGGGGATCCAGCTGGTCTCCAAGATCGAGCGGAAGGCGGCCCTCAAGAACCTCGACTCGATCCTCGAGGCCACCGACGGGCTGATGGTGGCCCGGGGTGACCTCGGCGTGGAGCTTGACCTCGAGCAGCTGCCCCTCGTCCAGAAGGAGATCCTCCGCCGCGCCGTCCTGGCCGGGGTCTACTCGATCACCGCGACGGAGATGCTCGAGTCGATGATCGAGGCGGGTCGCCCGACCCGGGCGGAGGTCACGGACGTGGCCAACGCGGTGCTCGACGGGACGGACGCCGTGATGCTCTCCGCGGAGACCGCCGTCGGAAAGCACCCGCGGGAAGCGGTGGCCACGATGGCCCGAATTGCGGGGGTCGCCGAGCAGTCGGGGATCTACGCCCGCCGGCCTCGCCTCTCGGCGGCGCCCGAGAAGAGCTACTTCTCCAGGGCGACGGCCATGGCGGCCGTCCACGTGGCCAACCAGGTCGATGTGGACCGCATCGTCTGCTTCTCGGAGACGGGAAACACGGTGCGGCTGCTCTCGAGATTCCGCCCGGACGCGGAGATCGTGGCCCTGAGCCCCAGGCCGGACACAGTGCGCCAGATGGCCGTCCTGGCCCACGTGAGGCCCCTGCTCTTCCGCCAGGAGCCGACCCTGGAGGCGATGATCGACACCGCTGCGGACCTGCTCCTGGCTCGCCAGATCGTCAAGATGGGAGACCGGGTGGTGTTCGTGGGGGGCGTACCTGTAGGCTTCGCCAGGAGCACCAACGTGCTCAAGCTCCATCGAATCGGCGAGGACTCCCGCTTCGCCTGAATCACCTTCCGCCCCGCGGCGCTGTCTGCGGGCTTTTCTCGAGTCGACGCTCCGTCTCCACCGGCGTCGACGCCGGAGATCTCTCCCTCCGTTGTTTCTGTTCGCTTCCCTTCATGCTCAACCGCTTCCAGTTCGCCCGCCTGCGTGGATTCCGACGCGGCAAGAAGCGTGCTGCCGCCGAGGAAGCGCGTAAGCGAGACGAGGAGAAGCGGCGGGAAGCGGCGCCCCAGCGGTCCCTGACCCGCGAGGTCGAGGGTGGGGGTGACCGGGGCTCCCCGGAGACGCCGTCCAACGGTGCGACCTCCGGCCGGGCAGACGGCGGGATCACCGACGGTTGGTCCGGGAACGAGCGCATCGAGGGGCTCCTTCGTCGGCACCAGGAGCAGCGTGGGCTGCTGAGCCCGGAGACCCTGGGCCCCGAGAATGGCGCCACCCGTGAGGCGGTGCCCCCGCCCCCGACGTCCGATCGAGTGCAGTCCGACGTGGTGCCCGTGGAGGACTCGGGCGGCACCTCGACCGAGGTCGCGGAGCGCACCCGAACCGTGGCGGCTCCGGATGGGGGGGCGAGCTCGTCGGCGGCGACCTCCGCGGCAGACGCTTCCACCCAGGATCAACGTGTGCGCCTGGTCGAAGGGCTCGCCGCGACGTCGACCGCGCGGGTGGTCTGCATCGCGAGCGGGAAGGGGGGGACCGGGAAGAGCGTCATCGCCTCGAACCTCGCGCTCCTCCGGGCCCGCCGGGGCGAGCGGGTCCTGCTGATCGACTTCGACGCGGGGCTGGCGAACGCTCACCTCCTGCTCGGGCTGGCGCCCCCGCATGACGTGGGGCACGTGATGGAGGGCACCGTCTCCGCCCGCGAGGCCCTCGTGGAGGGACCCCACGGGCTCAAGCTCCTGGCTGGCGGCGTCGGTCGCCAGTGCCTGATCGATCCCACGCGGCGGGAGCTCGATCGCCTCTTCAAGGCGCTGCGTCCCCTGGAGGACGACTTCGATCTCATCGTCATCGACCACGGGGCGGGGCTGAGCTACAGCACCGTCGCGCACCTGGCGGCGGCGAGCACCCTCCTGCTGGTCACCAACCACGAGGTCACGGCGCTCTCCGACGGCTATGCGCTCTACAAGCGCGCCAAGCTCGTGAACCCGGAGATCCGGGTGGGCCTGGTGGTCAACCGGGCCCCCGACGAGCGCCTGGCCATGGACGCGTGGAATCGCTTCCGCGGGGCCTCCCACAAGTTCCTCGGGCACGCGCCCGAGCTGATCGGGTGGGTGCCCGCGGACCCGGTGATCTCCCAGGCGGTCCAGCTGCGCAAGCCCGCCGTCCTCTCGTTCCCCGAGAGCGCCGCCGCCAAGGCGATCACGAGGGTCGCCGCGTGGGGGCCCATGGACCACGCGCGGACCACCACGCCCTTCTACGTGAAGGCGCGCCGGGCCCTCCGCTAGGGGTGGCGAAGGTCGCCCAGTTGGGGCATCCTCCGCCCTGGGCAGCGCGCGCCTCCGGGCCCCGGTCACCCCTCATTTCGAGGACCCTGGGATTCTCCCCGTGAAATCGCACGCCATCGCCCGCCGCTCCTCGGATGATGGAGCCGCACATGGAGGAAACGTACGCAGCTCGGTTCCCCGTATACGCCTTCGTGAACCAGAAGGGCGGATGCGGGAAGACCACCACCGCCGTTCACCTGGCGGGCGCGCTCGCCGCACGCGGTGAGCGGGTGCTGCTGGTCGACCTCGACCCGCAGGCCCACGCGACGATGGGCCTGGGGTGCTCCCCCGACCGCCCCACCGTCACCGACGTCCTCCTCGGGGAGGCCAGCCTCTCGGAGGCGGTGACCCCCGCGCCCGGCGGGATCACCCTGCTCCCCTCGGAGCCCCGCCTGGCGGAGTTCGAGGAGGTCAGCGGGCGCCTGATCCACCCCGAGCGTCGGCTCGCGCTCGCGCTGGAGGAGGCCCACCGCGCCGGGGTGCGCTTCGACCACGTGCTCCTCGACTGCTCCCCCCGCGCGGACGGTGTGCTCTGCGCCAACGCGCTCTTCGCCAGCACCCACACGCTGCTCATCGTCGAGACGGGGGCCTTCGCCCTTCAGGGCGCGATCCAGGCGCTCAAGGTCCTCGACGAGGTCGCGGAGAACCAGGGACGCTCCCCGGAGCTCCGCGTGGTCGGCACCATGTTCGATCGCCGCACCCGCTTCGCGCGCGAGCTCTTGGTCGCGCTGCACTCGCGATTCGGGGACGCCCTCTTCGACACGGTCATCCGCACGAGCGTCCGCCTCCGCGAGGCGCCCGCGCTGGGCCTCCCGGTCCAGGAGCTCGACCCGGGGTGCCGCGCCGCTGCCGACTTCGACGCACTCGCGGACGAGATCATGGCGCTGGAGGTGGGGCGCGTCCCCACGGCGGACCTCAAGGAGTACGAACTCCGTCCGCCGGCGCCGGATTCGGCGCTCGCCGCGACGCCCTCCGAACGTCCCTCCGCCCTACCTTCCTGACCTGCCGCACGTCGTATCGATGGACGCCCTCGCCCTCCTTTGCACCCTCCACGCGGATGGTCCCAGCTCCCTGAAGCGCCTGCGCTCCCGGGGCTGCGGTGACCTCTCGGCGCTGCTGTCGAGGACCCCGGACACCGTGGCCGAGGACCTCTCCATCGAGCGTCCCGCGGCCCGGAGGCTGATCCGTGAGGCGAGGCTCCTGGCAGACAGGGTCGGCATCACCGCCCTCGAGGTCGAGGAGGCGCCCCCGTCGGCGGCCCCGGCCCCCCCGACCCGCGCGCTCGTCCCGGAAGCCCCCGGGCCCACCGCCCCCGAGGGCGGATTGGACTCCGTGGACCGGGCGCTGGTGGAGCGCATCACCCGCCCCGCCCCGACCCGCCCCGAGGTCCCGGGCGCCGAGCCCGACGTCGAGGGACCCGTTGAGGGTCCCAACGAGGAGCCCACGCCCGGCGAAGGTGCGGCGACGGAGCCCAGGGACGAGGTGGCGGCTTCCCTCCCCGGTTGGATGGAGGGGCCCGCGGTCTCCCGTGCGGACGACCCCTTCAGCATCCCCGACGAGGACTTCAGCGCGCCTGAGGTGCCCGAGGCCCCTGAGTCCCCCGAGGCTGTGGCCCCCGAGGCTGTGGCCCCCGAGGCCGAGGCCACGGACGCGGACCTGCCCGCCGTGGACCACCATGAGGTGGAGGCGGAGGCGGCCACGCCCTCCTACCCCGAGGCCCAGCTGGCGCCCGATCCCATCCCGGCGGAGACACCCGCCGAGCCCGATGCGGTCTCGCTGGCCATCCCCGCCGCCGGCGAGGTCGCCGCGGCCATCGAGCGAGCGCTCCCTGAGCCCACGGCCGGCGAGGAGATCGCGACTCCCATGCAGCCGGTCGCGCCCCTGGCCTTCGGCGCCGCCGTCTTCGGCGTGGGGATCGAGGACCATGAGGAGCCCGTGGAGGTCGACCTCTCGGTCGAGCCCTCCGCTGCCGAGCCCTCCGCCGCCGAGCCCGCGCCTGCTGGGTCAGCCCAGGATGTCGCGTGGGAGGAGCCCGTGGCGCCCGCGGAGCAAGCTCCTGAGCCCGATCCAGTCTCCCAGCCGGCCGCAGAGGCCGAGGCCTTGCCCACCCCCGAGTCGGCGCCGATTCCGTCCATCGCCGAGGCGGTCGCGGCGGCCTCCTCGGCAGCCCTGCCCGGGATGGACGACGCGCTGGTGGAGGACCTCGAGCGCCTCGGGATCCACTCCTTCGCGGAGCTGAGCCGCGCCGAGAGCCTCGCCCTGACCCGCGGGCTCGGTGTGACCTTTGCCCAGGCCCGAAGGCTGCGCTTCCTCGCGAGGCGCGCCGAGGCCGACGGCACCGCCTGGCCCCAGGCGGCTGCCCCGGCGGTGGAGCCCGCCGCAGCTCCCGCGGCCGAGGCGCCGGCGCCCGCGCCGGAGGCCATCGAGGCCCCCGCGGCTCCGGCCCCAGAGACTCCGGTATTCGGGGCCGAGGTGCACGCCGAGGATCCGACCGTTGTTCCGGTGCCCATGGCCGAGGAGCTCCCCGCTGAGGAGACCCCGGCTGAGGAGCCTCTCGCCGAGGAGCCTCTCGCCGAGGAGACCGCGGAGAGGACCCCTCTGCCCTTCGCGGCCGCCATCGGGTTCGAGCCCCAGGCTGACACTCAGCCCGAGTCGGAGCCTCATCACCCGAGCGCCACGCCCACAGAGCCCGCGGAGACCCCGGCTGCTGCTCTCGACGAGGGCCCAGCCCCGGAGGAGCGTGAGGAGGAGGCGGCCGCCGAGCCCGCCGTGGCGCTGGAGCCCCAGGGCGTGCGGGTCGACCCGTCCGAGGTGAAGGCGCGCCCGCGCTTCGGGGACCAGTTTGCCCGCGCGGCTCAGCAGCGAAGGACGTCCTCCGAGCCCGGAAGGACGGTCCTGGGCTGGAACTTCGAGATCCCGCGCCCGGAGCCGGAGGCCCTCCCCCTGGCCTCCCTGCTGGCGACCCCGCCGGGCGACGCCGGGGCTGCAGAGGCCGTGAGCGGTGCCCCCGCGGACCCGGAAGGGGACGCGGCCGGCCCCTTCGCGGACGCCTGAGGCGCTGGCGGAGCGCGTATACTGCTGGCCGTTCGCGGCACCCTTCCGTCGCGGAGGACCCCCATGAACAGCCTGATCAGCGAAGCCCGCGGTCGACCTGGTGACGACCCCATCTTCACCATCAACGCCGCGGCGAACGCCCGCCGGGCCAAGGGCGAGCCGGTGATCAACGCCAGCCTCGGCGCCCTCCTGGACGACGACGGCGGCCTGTCGGTGATGCCGACGGTCTTCGAGGCCTTCCAGACCGTCCCGGCCCAGCAGGCCGCGGCGTACGCGCCGATCGCGGGGGATCCGCCCTTCCTCGAGGCCGTGAGGCGGGACGCCTTCGGCAGCGGCACCATGTTCGAGAACTCCGTCGCGGCAGCGACGCCCGGCGGGACCGGCGCGCTGCTCAACGCGATGATGAACTTCCTCGAGCCGGGGCAGTCGATCTACACGTCGAGCTACTACTGGAGCCCGTACCGGATCATCGCGGGTCACAACCGCCGCGGCGTCGAGACCTTCCCGATGTTCGACGGGTCCGGGGCCTTCCATCTGAGCGCCTTCGAGGAGGGCCTGGTCGCCCAGCTGAAGCGGCAGGGGCGTGCGCTCGTGATCCTGAACTTCCCCTGCCACAACCCCACCGGGTACACCCTCGACGGGGAGGAGTGGGCCGGGGTCGCGGCGGCCCTGGGCCGCGCCTCGGAGCACGGAGACGTGGCGCTCGTCGTGGACCTCGCGTACGCAGCGTTCGGGACCCAGTCCCCGTCGGTCTGGGTCGACGCCATGGAGACCGTCTGCGACCGCGTGGCCGTGCTGGCCGCCTGGACCGCGTCGAAGTCCTTCGCCCAGTACGGGGCCCGCGTGGGAGCCCTCATCGCTTCGATCCCGGATGCCGACCACCGACGCGACGTGGAGAACGCCATCTCCTACACCTGCCGCGGGTCGTGGTCCAACTGCAACCACCTCGGCCTCCTGGCCGTGAGCAAGCTGCTCCTGGACGAGGATCTCGGGACCCGGGTCGGGGCGGAGCGCCGGGCGCTGGTCGGGCTGCTGTCCGACCGGGTGGACGCCTTCAACGCGGCGGCAGGCGCCCGCGGTCTCGTCTATCCACGCTACGAGGGCGGCTTCTTCGTCTCTGTCTTCACCCCCGACGCCGAGGAGACCGCCCGGGTCGCGGCGGCCGACGGCGTCTACGTCGTCCCCATGGACGGCGCGGTGCGGCTTGCGCTCTGCGCGGTCCCGCAGACGGACATCCCTCGCCTCGTCGACGCGGTCGCCCGCGGGGTCGAGGCGGCCAACCACACCAAGGACAGGGCCCATGCCTGACACTGCCACCGAGAGTCTGCCTGCGAACGCCAACCAAGGCGCCGCCTCCGAGGGCCCTGAGATCGGTCTCGATCACGGGTACGGGCCCAGGGTCCACATCCTCGAGGACGCCTGGACCGCGGCCGCCACGGCCAAGCTCAGCTCCCCGGACTGCACGCACACCGAGCTCGTCCAGGTCGTCCGCGCGCTGACCACCCGGCTCGCCACGACCGCCTTCGGGCGTGAGCTCCCGACGTCGGAGCGGTCGGTGAGCACTCGGATGGCGGAGAAGCACGGGGAGCTCGGGACCTGGCGCGGCGAGGCGCTGGATCCCGCCGCCGAGGTCGTGGTGCTCGACGTGATCCGGGGCGGGATCATCCCGTCCCAGACCTGCTTCGAACTCCTCAGCCTCGTGCACCCGATCGAGAGGCTCCGGCTCGATCACCTGAACATGCAGCGGGTGGCGGGAGAGGACGGCCGGGTGGACCGGGTCGAGCTGACCGGGAGCAAGGTCGGCGGCTCCATCGAGGGATCGACCCTGGTCATCCCCGATCCCATGGGGGCGACGGGGGGGACGATCCTCCGGGCGCTCGAGCACCTGAAGGCGGCGCACGGCATGCCGTCGAGACTCATTCTCATCCCGCTCATCTGTACACCCGAGTTCCTCAGGGCGGTCCAGACCCTGGACATGGACCTCTCCGTCTACACCGCCCGGGTCGACCGGGGGATGTCGGACCGCGACGTCCTGGCGTCGCCGCTGGGCGCTCGGTGGACCGAGGAGCGGGGTCTCGACGATGAGGACTACATCGTCCCGGGCGCCGGAGGCGTCGGGGAAGTCCTGAACCACTCCTGGGCCTGAGGCCCAGCCCTTCTCACAGCGGGTTCAGACCGCTAGGCTTCCCGCGTCCACCGGGAACCGCGGAACGAAGACGCTCCCGACCCACCCGAACCAGAGAACAGGAGAGATCAATGGCTTACGTCGTCGCCGAACCGTGCGTGAAGTGCAAGTACACCGACTGTGTCGACGTGTGCCCCGTCGACTGCTTCACGGAGGGCGAGAACTTCCTCGCCATCAACCCCGATGAGTGCATCGACTGCGGCGCCTGCGTCCCCGAGTGCCCCACTGAGGCCATCTTCGAGGAGACCGAGGTCCCCGAGAAGTGGGCGGAGTACGTGGAGCTGAACGCCAAGCTGGCCGGCTCCTGGCCGTCCATCACGGAGAAGAAGGACGCCCTGCCCGAGGCGGACGAGTTCAAGGACGTCGAGGAGAAGCGCGAGATGCTCTCCGAGTCGCCCGCCTGATCTCCGCCACTCAGGCGCGCTGAATCGCAGGCCGGCGGCCCGTCACTCGACGGGCCGCCGGCCTGAACCTTTGCCTGCGGGTGGACCGGGCACGCTCACCCTGGGAGCTCGCTCAGGAGGCCCTCCAGGACCTCGCTCGAGCGCTCGGCCACGCCGCGGACCACCTCGGGATCGAAGGGGTCGCCCAGGCCCGCGTCACGGACCAGCGCCCGGAAGCTCCCGGAGCCGCCCGCCTCGCAGAGGCGTTGATAGGAGGTCCACGCCGCCTCAGGATCACGGAGCGAGAGCTCCATGAGCTGCAGCGCGACCAGCTCGGCCAGGACGTAGTCGATGTAGTAGAAGGGGTACTGGTAGACGTGGAGCTGGGCCTGCCATGCGGCGCCATCCCGTCCGTGGGGGATGTCGGCCCAGTCGCGCCAGGGGAGGTAGCGCCGCTCCACCTCGCTCCACATGGCGTGTCGCTCGGACGCGGACGCCCCGGGCGCCGCGTAGACCAGGTGCTGGAAGTGGTCGATCGCGCAGCCGTAGGGGAGGAAGGCGATCTGCTGGGCCAGGTGTTCGGCGCGGAAGCGCGGCGCCGCGTCCCCGAAGAACAGCTCCATCCACGGCCAGGACAGGAACTCCAGGGACATGGAGTGGATCTCCGCGGTCTCCGAGGTGCACCGCCGCTGGTCGCCGAGCTCCTGGACACGGTGGCTGCTGAAACCCTGGTACGCGTGGCCCATCTCGTGGGTGAACACGCGCGCGTCGCCTGCGGTCCCGTTGAAGTTGGCGAAGATGAAGGGCACGCCCATGGAGGGCAGGAAGGAGCAGAAGCCCCCCGCCCCCTTGCCGTCGCGGGCGGCGAGGTCGAGGAGCCCGTCCGCGCGCATCCGGTCGAAGAGCTCGCCGAGCTGGGTGCCGGCGGTGCGGTCCACGTCGCGGAACATCTCCGAGGCTCGCTCCTCCATCCACGGCGCGTCGCCCCCGGGGGTGGGGGAGTCGCCGGGTCCCTGGACCCCCTCATCGAAGACGGCGAGGCTCTCTAGCCCGAGGGCGCTCGCCTGCCGGGAGCGGATCGACTCCACGAGAGGGACCACGTGCCGCTCGATGGCGGCGCGGAACTCGGCGACGTCGGCGGGCCCGTAGTCGGTCCGGCGCATCCGGTCGTAGGCGAGCTCGGTGAAGGACGCGCGGCCGAGCTTCTTGGAGATCCGCTGGCGCACCTTCACGAGGTCGTCGAACTGACGGTCGAGGGCCTCCCGCTCTCCGGCGAACCAGCCCCACCGGGCCGCTGCGGCCGCGCGCCGCGTGTCCCGGTCCGGGCTGGTGAGGAACGCCGCCACCGCGGGGAGCGTGCGGAGCGCGCCTTCGAACTCCACGCGCGCCCCGCCCGTGAGGGCCATGGCCTCGCTCTGGAGGCGCTGCTCCTCGGCCAGGTCGTCTCCGATCACGGGGTCGAAGCTCCGGAGTTCGCAGCCCCATCGGGCCAGCACGGCCTGGCCGAAGCGGTCGGCGAGCGCGTCCTGGAGCGGCTGATCGAGGCCCGCGAGGGCGGCGAGGAACACCTGGCGGGTCTCGGCGAGCGCGGCGGCCGAGGCGTCGAGCCGCGCCTTCGCCTCCCTCGCGAGCTCGTCGGCCGTGTCCTGCCGGAAGCGGATCGACTGGGAGGCGCTCCAGGTCTGCTGCTCGGCCATGGCCCCGTCCCAGTCGAGGACGGCCTGGACCGCCGCCTCCGGGGTCTCCGCCGCGGTCAGGCGCTCCGACGCCTCCTTGGCCAGCCGCAGGGACTCATCGAGATCAAAGGGCGCCCCGGCGACCGGGAGCGTTGAGGGGGGAGCCGGCGTCATGGGAGTCAGGTGAGGTTCTGGACGAGGCGGTGGAGCGGCGGCCGCGCGCCGGCCAGCAGGTCGGGCAGCAGCCGAGGGATGGAGCGTGACAGGCGCGCCGCGCGCCTCGGGCGACCGTAGAACGCGAGCAGCGCCCGCCGCCGCAGGGCGGGGAAGTCATCGTGTTCGTCGCCCTCTCCGCCGGACCAGGCCGGACCGAGATCCACGTCCTTGCCCGGGAGGAACGCGGCGGTGTGTGCGTCGGTCCCCTGGGCCCACCGGATGGTCGCTGCGGCCTCTCCGGCGGTCTCCGTCGGGAGCCCGAGGCGGAGCTCCAGGTGGGTGAGCGCCGAGCCAGCGGCCACGACGCGCTCGATCCCCTGCGCCGCGGCGCGGAGGTCGATGTTGCTCTTGAGCAGCCGCTGAAGGCGCCGGGAGGCCGTCACCGCGTGGATCGGGAAGCGCCGGACGCCGGCCGCCAGGAAGGCCTCCACCACCTCGGGGGTGAGGCCATCTCCGCGCAGGCCCTTGGGGAACTCCATGGTGAGCGCGGCGCGCCCGGGCGCCTCCCGGAGCTTGGCGACGGCGCGGGCGATCTCGGCGGCGCGCGCAGGCCGGCCATCGAAGCCGTGATCCGCGATCAGGATGCGGCGCACGCCGCGCCGGTGGACCAGGTCCCGGATCTCACCGATCACGTCCCGCACGCTCCGGTCCCTCGCGGAGGAGCCGAAGGACTGGTGGCAGGTGGGGCAGCCGGGGGCGCACACGCGTGAGGTCAAGACGGTGGCCGACCTCGGAGCCCGTCGCCCGGACCGTGTCGGCCTCAACTCCCCGTGGTCTCCGCCGCCGGAGGCATAGCGCTTGAGGTCCACGAGGTCCCACGCGGGGGCGCCCTGGACCCTGGCGGGCCGGGGGGCCGGGCCCCTCTGGATCGCCCCCTGCCCGTCACGCCAATGGGCGCCGGGGACCGCGGCCCAGGGAGCCTCCGCGCCGGTGGAACCGGGCTGCAGGGCCGCCGACAGGACCATCGGCAGGCTCTCCTCGGCCTCTCCCACGAGGGCGACGTCGGCGGCGCCGGCCCGGAGCACGGACCCGGCGTCCTCCGTCCGGTCTCTCACCAGGGCGATCCGCACGGGGTCCTCGGTGGCGCCGAGGCGGCGCCCGACGCCGATCAGGTCCTCGAGGCCGCCCTCGCCATGACGCCCGCCCGCCAGGACCACCGCCGCGGGGCGAGCCGCCCGAATCCGATCTGCCGCGGCCGCTTCGCCGAGGCGCTCGAGCCCCCGGTCGAGGATGCCGAAGCGGTCGAGGCCGAGCTGCCGGAGACGCTCGTCCGAGCGCACCGCGCCCGCCGCGCTGAGCAGCTCGGTCGGTGCCAGGGTCTGTCCGTCCCTGACCTCACGCGGGGTGGCCGCGTCGGTCAGGATGAACGTCACGCGGGAGTGCTCACGCGGGACGTGACCGATGACCCGCGACCCGCCGTGTGCTGCACCCATGCGGGGAGCTTAGGGATCCGAGAGGGGTCAAAACCAGCCCCGAGCGGAACGACTCTCGGGGAGTTTGATCCGGGATCAGAGCCCGGAGAGCTTGACGGCCTCGACAGCGCTCCGAAGACCGCTCAACTCGAAGGACGCGCCCATCACCGAGTCGGCGCCGTCGACGGCATTCCAGATGGTGATCTGGGCGGGGTCGTCCTCCGCCTGGCGACGGATCTCGCGGATCGACACCGGCGGAGCGTCACCGATGTGAAGTGAACGCAGGCTCGTCACGTCGGCGATGAGGCGGATGACGTCCGAGTGATGGACCTGGACGTACTCGTAGTCCTCGACGAGCTCGGCGGCCTCTGCGATGCGGGCGTCGACGGGCGACTCCTCGCTGAATTCGCGGACGCGCTGCATGGTCCCGGGGGTGTCGCCTCCGAGGAGCAGGAGCACGTGGTCCCCCGAGGTGGCGACCTTCAGGTGGAGCTTCGAGTCCCCGAGGTACGTCTTGAAGGCCTCACGCATGGCCGCCCGTTCGTCGAAGTCGATGCGCCGCGTGTCGAAGCGGACGGAGTAGTCCTCCACGAGCGTCTCCTCGACGATGGTCCGCACGGGGAGCGCCATCTCGAAGCCCCAGGAGTCGAGGTCGCACTTGGCCAGCATCAGCGAGATCGCCTCGCGCGTGCGAGCGGGGTCCGACGAGACGAGGTAGATCGCGGCGTAGGCCTCACCGGGCTCCAGCCCGAAGGAGACGGCGGCGGCGTCCTCGAAGCTCCGCAGCATCTTCAGGACGGCCGCCTGGATGGCTGCCTGGGCAGAGGGACCCATGTCCATGCCGGGATAGGCGCGACCGCGGGAGCCGCGGCCGTAGATCAGCCTGGAGCCTGAGATCACGTCCCAGGCGCCCTTGAGGCGATCCAGGACCTCCTCCGGCTCGAAGGCGACGATGCGCGCGAAGGGGTCAGCGCCGTAGATGTGGCGGCTCAGGGCCTCCAGGACTCGCCCCTCGATCTGCGGTCCGACGGGCCCATCCTGGGCGGCCTCCTCTCGATCCACGAGGCGGGCGTGGGCGGTGACGCGGTCGGCCTCCAGCTCGAGTCCGAACGCGATCTCCTGGGCGCCGCGCAGCGCGTCGAAGAGGGTCTCGGCGTCGAACTGGGTGACCTCGTTCCCGGCGAGGTAGGGGCGAGCGATGCGATACTGCTCGTTGACCTCCTCGGTGGCCGAGGTGATGTAGGGGCCGAGGGTCTCGATCAGGTCGTTGGCGCTCATGCGGCCGCGCATGAAGCCCTCGGGGAGCTTCTGGGTCACCTTCGCCGCCCCCCTGGAGTCGGGGGTGGCCTCGAGGGCCTCGTGCTGGATGACCACGTAGTCACCCTCGAATCGGGTCGCGGTGAATTGCTCCGAGGCCATGGCGGCGATGGAGCGCACGAGCGGCTTCTGGTCCACAGCGGGCAGGATCAGCACCGTCGACGGCTCGTCGGTCCCGGGGATCGGAGCCAGGGCCATGGCGAACGGGTGCTCCGCGCTCATCTTCTGCACGTCAACGCCCGCGCCCAGGAAGGGGGTGAGCATGTCCATGGGCTCCCACTCCACGAGCCCGTCGAGGTCACCCTCGGAACGAATCCGGAGCACGGCCTCCTCGAGCGCGTTGAGCGACGCGAACTCGACGTAGGCGGTCGCTGTGTTCGGGACGAGGTCGACCAGGTCGATCCCCGTTCGCGCATCGGCTGACGTGGTCGCGGCTCCGTCGTTCTCGGCGCCGGCGGGGAGGACCGGCGGGTCGACCTTCGGCTGGACCACGGGGACGACGGGGGCCGAGGCGCTCGTGGAGGGGAGCTCCTCGCCCTCGCCGCTGCAGCCGCCGAGGGCGGCCAGGGCCAGGGTCACCGCGCCAGCGGCGACGGGAGATACAGTCGGGCGGTGACCGACCACGTGTTCGGGGATGGGGTTGGACATGGGCGTTGCATCAGGGGTGATCGGGTCTCCCGTCACCGGGACTGAATCCCGACCCCGGGGGCGCGGGGGGTGTCCAATCATGAGACCGGTCAGGGGCTCTCCCGCCCCGGGGGCCGGGCGCTTGGGCCCCATCCAGAGGACCCCAGGGAGGCTCTTCCCGCCCTGCGCAGGGCCGTCCAGGGGCCCAGATGGCTATCTTCAGGCCCCGAAGATGAAGTGCTCCCCCTCGATCCTCTCGGCGCTGCTCGTCCCGCTGCTCTCGTCCGCGGCGGGCAGCCCCGGGCATCCGCCCCCGTACCAAGGGGCTGTGGCCGGGGTCCAGGACCTCGCGAGGCTCGCGGAGGGCCTGGATAGCACGAAGCCGAGGGTCCGGCACGGGGCGGTGGACGCCCTGGCCGACGTCGGGACGACGGAGGCGTGGTCCATCATCCTGGATCGTGGGCTCGTGGACGGGAACTCGAGGGTGGCGGACTCCGCGCAGCTACGCCTCGGGGCGGCGCCCGTGACGCCCGAGCTCCTCGAGCTGCTGGAGACTCGAGCCGGGCTCGGGTCCCGCAAGGCCATCTGTCGGGTCCGGGTGGCCCAGGCCCTGGGCACGATGCCCGGGGAGGTCCCGGCGCGTCTCTTCGAGCGCGCCTTGAAGGACAAGGAGCCGGAGGTCCGCGCTGCCCTGGTGGGCGCGGTGGAGCAGCGGTCCGTCTCGGCGGGGGCGTCGATCTCGGGCAGCGACGCGGACCACAAGCGCCTCGTCAAGGCCCTGGACCGCGTGGCGACTCGCGACCGTGACTCGCGCACCCGCGCCGCGGGCCTCCTGGCCCTCGTCGCGTTCGCGGAAGCCGAGGGGGTCGGTGAGGAGGAAGCGCGGGGTGCCAGCGCCGACGCGCTCGGGAGCGAGGACCCGCTGGTGGTCTCCGCCGCCATCCAAATCGCGGCCGAGGGGTTGGACGCCGAGGACCTCGAGGCGATCCTGTGGGCCAAGCGAGGCGGGCACGCCCCGTTCATGGCGGCGGTCGCGGCCCTCGAGGCCCGGGCGGATCGTGAGAGCGCTCGCCTCCTCATCCGGCGCCTCGGCGACGAGGGGGCGCCGCTCCGACCCGCGGCGGCCTGGGGCATCGTGCGGGCCCTGCGCCAGGTGTCGGGGCTCTCGATCGGAGGCTCCGCCGCGCGCTGGGAGAACTGGGCCGCCGGGCTGCCCGAAGGGAAGATCACCCCGGTCGAGCGGCGGCCGACCACGGACGACGGCCCCACGACCACCGCGCTCTACGGGCTCAAGATCCGAGGCGATCGAGTGGCCTTCCTGGTCGACATGTCGGGCTCCATGTGGGTGGACCACAAGGGGGCGCCGCGCAAGGAGGCGGTGGACGTGGAGCTGGCTCGCGCCCTGCGCGCGCTCCCGCCCACCGCGCGCTTCGATCTCGTGCCGTACTCCAAGAATCCCGCGCCCTGGAAGGGGGAGCTGGTGGACGCGACCCCGAAGAACGTCGAGAAGGCGGTGAAGGCCTTCCGTGGCTGCGGGCTGAAGGGCGTCGGGGACCTGTGGGGTGCGCTGGAGTCGGTGCTCGTGGATCCGGAGGTGGACACCGTGGTGATCCTCACGGACGGCGCGCCCTCCGGCGGCGACCGCTGGGACATCGAGCTCATGGGGCGGCTCCTGGGGGAGGAGAAGCGACTCCGTCATGTGGACATTCAGATGGTGCTCTTCGGTTCCTCCAAGGGGCTCAAGCGCCGCTGGGCCGAGGTCGTGGACGCCCTCGGGGGCACGGTCCTCAGCATCGACTGATCGGGGTCGCGCGGGGGGCGAGGCGAGGGCCCCAGGAGGCGCCTTGATTGGGTCGGTCCCCAGTCCATGGCGGGGGCCGCTTCTGGCAGACTGTCGGCCCACAAGGAACCGCAATGAGCCTCCGAGAAGATCTGCAATCGTCCGCCGAGGACATGCCCAACGGGAAGGTCCGCTACGCCGCTGCTGACGGCGTCGCCCTGCTGACCCTCACGAACCCGCCCGCCAACGGCTACTCCTTCGAGATGATGAAGGACCTGGACGAGGCGATCCTGCGAGCTCGCTTCGACGGGGACGTGCACGCCATCGTGCTCGCCGGCGAGGGGGAGAAGTTCTTCTGCGCGGGCGCGGACATCTCGATGCTCGAGTCGGTGACGCCGACCTTCAAGTACGCCTTCTGCTTGCACGCCAACGAGACGATGCTCCGCCTGGAGCACACCCCGAAGATCGTGATCGCGGCGCTCGGCGGGCACTGCGTCGGGGGCGGCCTCGAGATCGCCATGAGCGCAGACCTGCGCTACGCCCGGCGGGGCTCCGGCAAGTGTGGCCTCCCCGAGGTCGCGCTCGGCGTGCTCCCCGGGACGGGGGGGACGCAGCGCATGGCACGTGCAGTGGGGGCCTCCAAGGCCATCGAGTTGATGGCGGGGGGGGCGACCTTCGATTACGACGAGGCAGAGCGCCTCGGGTTGATCAACGGCCAGATCGACGCGGCGGATGACGCCGCGTTCCTCGACGCGGTCCTCGAGCGGGCGGCCAGCTACTGCCCGCCCCACCGCGCGCCCATGTCCGTCGGCCTGATCAAGCGTGCCGTCCAGAGCGGCGTGGACCTCCCGCTCGAGTCGGGCCTCGCCCTCGAGCGTGAGCTGCAGCAGCGGCTCTTCACCTCGGACGACGCCAAGGAGGGCATCTCGGCCTTCGTCGAGAAGCGCGAGGCGCAGTTCAAGGGGTCCTGAACATGCGCGCGGTCCACGTCACGCGCCACGGCGGGCCCGAGGTCCTCGAGCTGGTGGACCTCCCGGTCCCCGAGCCCGGGCCCGGCGAGGTCCGCGTGCGGGTGGCGGCGATCTCGCTCAATCACCTGGACGTCTGGGTCCGCCGCGGCATGCCGGGCGTGGAGATCCCGATGCCCCACGTACCCGGCTGCGACGGGACCGGCACGGTCGATGCGCTGGGCCCGGGGGTGGAGGGGCTCGAGGTCGGCGCGCCGGTGCTGCTGGAGCCGGGGTTCACGCTGCGCGAGGGACCCGAGACCCGCGCGGGCCTCGACCACCTCGCGCCGGACTACGGCATCCGGGGCGAGCACGCCCCCGGCTTCGCGGCGGAGTTCGTCTGCCTCCCGGCGCGCTACCTCACGCCCATCCCTGCCGGCCTCGACCTGGTCGAGGCGGCCGCGCTCCCGCTGGTCTTCCTGACGGCGTGGGGGATGCTCGTGACCCGCGCGGAGGCCCAGCCTGGGGAGAGCGTGCTCGTCATCGGAGCGGCGTCCGGTGTCGGGTCCGCCGCGATCCAGCTGGCGCGAGCCCGGGGCTGCCGCGTGGCCGCCACCGCGGGCGACGGGGCGAAGCGTGACCTCGGGCGTGCCCTCGGCGCGGAGGAGGTGTTCGACCACCGGGACGCCCAGTGGGGCCGCGCCGCCAAGGCGTTCGCCCCCGGGGGCTTCGACGTCGTCGTCGAGCACGTCGGGCCCGCCACTTGGGACAGCTCCATGCGGCTCCTCGCGCGCCGCGGCCGGCTGGTGACCTGCGGCGGCACCACCGGCCCGAAGGTGAGCGTGACGCTCCCGCACCTTTTCATGAAGAACCAGTCTGTGCTGGGCTCCACCATGGGCCCACGTTCAGCGCTCCCCGAGATCCTCTCGGGCGTGGAGCGCGGGGAGCTGCGGCCCGTCCTGGACCGCCCCCTGCCCATCGAGTCCGTCCAAAAAGCCCACCAGTTGCTCGAGGATCGCGAGGTCGTCGGCAAGCTCGTCCTCACCTTCTGATTCGCCCAAGCGACCCATGTCTGATCAAGATCTCGCCGCCTCCATCCAGCGTGCCGCCGTCCTGGGCGCCGGCACCATGGGGCACGGCATCGCCCAGGTGCTCGCCATGAGCGGCATCGAGACCTGCCTGTTCGACATCTCCGAGGAGGCGGTGGCCGACGGCCTGGCGAAGATCGCTGGCAACCTCGACAAGGGCGTGGCCCGCGGGAAGGTCAGCGAGGAGGACAAGGCCGCCGCGGTGGCGCGGCTCTCGGGGGCCGTCGATCTCGAGCGGGCCATCGAGGGTGTTCAGGTGGTCGTGGAGGCCGTGCCGGAGCGCATCGAACTGAAGCGCGACCTCTTCGGACGGCTCGGCGCCGCCCTCGGTCCGGAGGTGTTGCTCGCGACCAACACCTCGTCGCTCTCCATCACCGAGATCGCCGACGCCACGGAGCACCCCGAGCGAGTGGTGGGGATGCACTTCTTCAACCCGGTGCACATCATGAAGCTGGTGGAGGTGGTCCGCACGGAGCGCTCCTCCGAGGAGGCGGCAGAGACGGCGATCGCCCTCGCGAAGCGCATGGGCAAGGACCCCATCGACGTGCGCGACGCCCCCGGCTTCGCGTCCTCGCGGCTGGGCATCGCGATCGGGATGGAGGCCATCCGAATGGTGGAGGAGAAGGTGGCCAGCGCCGAGGACATCGACAAGGCGATGGTGCTGGGCTACGGCTTCCCCATGGGACCGCTCAAGCTGACGGACCTCGTCGGTCTCGACGTGCGCCTCGCCATCGCCGAGTACCTCTCCGGGGAACTCGGAGACCGCTTCGCACCGCCCGCGCTGCTGCGGGAGATGGTGGAGCGAGGAGAGCTCGGCAAGAAGTCGGGCAAGGGCTTCTACGACTGGGAGGTGACCCGTGGCTAAGGGAGGCGGTCCGCCCCGATGGATGTTCGTGACCGGCTGCGGGTGCCTGCTGCCGGGGTTCCTGCTGGTGGCCACCATCGCGTGGTCCATGCAGCTGTTCGGACAGCTCATCAACAAGAGCGAGGCCTGGCGCGGGCTCGCGGAGCTCATCACCTACGACGACTCCGCCCGCGGGACACCCACGGGGGAGGAGGACAACCCGAACACGCCCGTGGACGAGTCCCGGGAGCCGGGGGACTTCGAGCTCCTGCTCGGGGGGGACATTCCGTTCTCCGGCGGCGTCGAGGCGTACTGGTTCGGTCGTTCCGTTCCGGGCCCGGAGCAGCGTGACCGGAGCTACGGGGAGGACGCCATGAGCGTGACCTTCCTCAAGCTCCCGTCGGATCAGTCCGAGGCTGCGACCGCGGCCGCGCCCGGCACGCCGACCCACGAGGACATGACGGTGCCGGTCCAGGGGGTCATGCTCCGCGGACGCCGCCTGCCGGAGATGGTCAGCGACGAGATCTACTTCCAGATCTCCGGCCTCGAGGAGGTCCGCGGGGCGGGCGCGGCCGTCTGGCTACGCGAGCGCTTCCTCGTCCCAGAGGAGGATGACGAGGAGTTCGACCTCATCCTCTTCTTCCAGCGGCCCGGCTCCAGTCAGCCGGTCACCGACGCGGACATCGTCGAGTTCCTCGAGCCCTTCCACGTGGCGGAGCTGAGGGCCGACGAGCCGAAGGAAGACCCGCCCGCCGAGGACGAGGGGCGTTGAGCGAGCCGCAGGGAGCAGGCGCCGAGGTCGGGGAGACCGCGATGGAGGCCAGCGGCGGTGCTGATCGCGCGTCGGCCCTTCGGGTGGTCACGGTCGCGGCGCTCCTCCTGCTCCTCGCGGCGGCGGGCGCGCTGCTCGTCCGCCCCTGGGAGACGACCCTCGAGCCCGAGGTGTTCCTCTCGGAGGTCTTCGCCGGCGTCGACGAGCCGCTCCCCGGGGGGCTCATGGTCGACGAGGCGCGGAGGCTCCCCACGGGCGAGCGCTTCATTCGCTACGAGGCGGCGGAGCCCTCCGAGGCATCGGGGGCCGTGGAGCTCACGATCGTCGAGGTCCCGGCGTCGCGGGGCGACGGCGTGCTCAAGGAGCAGCTGACCGGGCTCCGCTACGAGTCCGAGAGCATGGGCTCCGGCCAGCGGCGCCCCGGCTCGTGGGGCGGTCGCAGCAGCTGGGGCAAGAAGGAGCGGGCCTCGAAGCTGCGCGAGAAGGGGACGTTCAGCTGGCATGGCTACGACGCGGACTTCGCGCGCCTCTGGCACGAGGACAAGGCGTCCGGGACGAGCGGCGAGGGACCTGGATCCGAGGCGAGTTCGCCGGAGAGCCCGGAGAGCCCGGAGCGGCCCGGCGCGGCCCCCCGCTCCTACGAGACGATCCGGGTGAATCTCTCCACGGGTGGTCGCTGCCTGCTGGCCTACATCCGCTTCGGGGAGGGCCGCAGCGCGACCGAGGAGGCCGCCGCGGCGATCGTCGCCAGCTTCCGCCCCGTGGACTAGCCCAACGGCCCGCTCCGGGGAGCCAGGCGGCGGCGCCTGCTCAGCGCGGCTTGAGTGCCCGCTCGAGGACCTCGGCGAGGTGGAGGACCTCGACGCCCTTGCCGGTCTTCCCGACGCCGATCTGCCACTGCTGGTGGCAGCCCGGGTTGGCGGTGACGAGGGTCCTCGCCCCGGTGCTCTCGAGGCTCTCCAGCTTGGGGTCGAGGACCTCGAGGGAGTCCTCCGGGCGGAGGACCGTGTAGATCCCCGCCGAGCCACAGCAGGAGTCGGCTCCAGGCATCTCCACCCGCTCCAGGCCAGGCACCAGGTCGAGGAGGTGCCGCGGCTGCTCCCGGACCCCCTGACCGTGGCAGAGGTGGCAGGGGTCGTCCCAGGTGACCGGCCCGTCGATCCCGTGCCCATCTCCAAGGCGCTCCTGGAGACGAGCGGTGGCCTCAGGGGCGGCGAGCTCCTCGGTGAGGTCCACGACGCGCGCCGCGAAGGCCGAGGCGCGATCCCGCCACTCGGGGTCGTTGGCGAGCAGGCGCCCGTACTCCTTCATGTGGGCGCCGCAGCCGGCGCTGTCGATGACCACCGGGGCCGAGTCGTCCACCTCGTTGAACTGGGCGATGGTGAGGCGCGCGAGGTCCTCGGCCTGGTCCAGCTCCCCGTTGTGGGCGTGGAGGGCGCCGCAGCAGACGTGCTTGGGGACGGAGCGGACCTCGCGACCGGTGGCGGCGAGCACGTCGGCCATGGCGCGGTTCACCCGCCCGAAGAGCTCGGGCATGACGCAGCCGTCGAGGACGAGGACGGTCCCGCGCGCGGGACCCTCGGCCTCGGTGACGGGGGGCAGCGGGCGCCGCTCCCGGGCGCTCGGGACCCGCGGGAGGTTCCGGAAGATCTGGCCACGGAGCCCGAGCAACGGGCTGGTGATGGCGTCAAGGCGGAGGAGCTGGACGGCCCGTAGGCCCACGGCGGCGAGGCGCAGGCCTGCGCGGCGCACGAGGATGCCACGGAAGCCGACCCACCGCGCGAGCCGAGCGAGCGGGCCCGGGGGCCTGCGCTCGAGCAGCGCCCCGCGGCTGAACTCCATCATCGCGCCGAACTCCACGCCGGCCGGGCACACGCTCTCGCAGTGCCGGCAGACGAGACAGAAGTTCATCTCGTCCTCGAAGGTCGCGTCGGGCTCCGCGCGGCCCTCGGCGACGGCCCGCATCAGGTGGATCCGTCCGCGGGGGCTGGAGGTCTCCGAGCCGGTGAGCTGGTAGGTGGGGCAGGTGGTGAGGCACAGCCCGCAGTGGATGCAGTCCAGCGCCCGGGCGTGGTCCACCAGGGACTCCCGGGTCATGGGGTGCGGGCGCTCATGGCCTGCGTCATGGCTCGTGCTGGTGCTCGACATGGCGTTGCTGGCCGCTCAGGAGCGGGCGGGGAAGCCCTCGGTCTGGAAGAGGCCCGCGGGGTCGAAGGCCTCCACGAGTCGACGGGTCCAGCGTGACTCGGGGCCCGCGGGGGCGACGGTGGCGGTGAGGCCGGGGCGGAGGGGCTCGGGGACCGTTCCCCGGACGCTGACCCTGGCCTCGAGCAGCGAGGGCCACGCGGACGCGCCGGAGATCAGGTCCTGGGGGAGGTCGACCTGGGCGACGCCGGGCTGGATGACCGCCCCCGTGAGCCCTCCGATGGAGGCCTCGAGCGCGGCGATGGTCCCGGCGATCCGGGAGGGGACCGTCGATATCCGGACGGCGCTCTGGCGTTCACCCGCCAGGTGGAAGGCCTCGGCACCCGGGCCGGGGTCGTGCTCCTCGAGGCCGGTGACCAGGCCCTCGAGCCGATGTCGGTCTGCCTCGACCTGTCGACCACGCCCGGAGAGGAGCACGTGGACCACCCGGTCTCGAACGAACAGCCCCTGCTCCCGGATCGTGGTGGCGCCCCGGATCGCGAGGGCCAGCTCGACCGCGGCGGAGGTGGACGCGGCGGGGGGAGAGGTGACGTACTGCTCGGCCTCTGGCGCGGGCATCAACCGCATGGACGCCTCCACGATCGGGCCGAAGATCCCCCGACCGCCCGCGTGCAGCCGGTGGAGGTCGAAGCCAGTGACGTTCTTCACGAGCCGGCCGCCCGACCGAAGGTGACGGCCGGTCCCGTCGATCATCCGCATCCCCAGGAGGTGGTGCCTTGTCGGGCCGAAGCTATGGCGGTCGAGGCCTGATCGTCCGGAGGCCAGCACGCCGCCGAGGGTGCAGGACCCGAAGATGGCTGGGGTCAACCGGTGCCCGCCCTCGGCGACCGTGGCGCGAAGGACGCTCAGGTCCGCCCCCGCGAGGGCGGTCAGGGTGCCGTCTCCGGGGACGTACTCCACCACGCCCGTGGCGGACGGGTCCCCGAGCAGGGCGCCCATGGAGAGCTGGAGGAAGCCCGCGGGCGCGAGCGTCGCGTCCGGCCTGCACCACCGGAGCTGCCCGCCGCCGCCGGTGGGAACGAGCCGGATGGGGGACTGCTGGCTGCGGTCGGTAAGGAGGGCGATGAGGTTCCCAAGTGAGGCTTCCGTCGCTGGCCTCGCGGCGGGGCCGCCGCCGATGCCGCCCGTCTCATCGAGCACCACACCAGCCTCCTGGCAAGCAGCGCGAACGGGGCCCAGGTCCATGGCGCCCGCGGGATCGGTCGCGGTCGTCATGACGCGTCCTCCGCGGCCGGTGCCTGGACGGGGAGGGGGCGGGTGTGGATCTCCCGGCAGCCGCGCACGGGCAGCATCTTGCCTGGGTTCCAGAAGGCGTCGGGGTCGAAGGCCGCGCGGAGCTGGTCCATCGCCTCGAGGTCGTCGTCGCTGAACACCAGGCACATCTCGTCCTGCTTCTCGAGCCCGATCCCGTGCTCTCCGGTCAGGGAGCCGCCCGCCGCGACGCAGGCCTCCATGATGATCCGCCCGGCTTCGAGCACGCGGCGCACCTCGTCGGCGTCTCGTCGGTCGTAGGAGATGTTCGGGTGCAGGTTGCCGTCGCCGGCGTGGAACACGTTGGCGAGCTTCAGGTTGCGTTCGCGACAGGCGACGGTCGCGGCGGAAACGATCTCGCGAAGCCGGGTCCTCGGCGCCACGACGTCGGCCACGTAGAGGTCCGGAGCGATGCGGCCCATGGCACCGAAGGCACCCTTGCGGCCGGCCCAGAGCCGCTTGCGCTCGGCCGGGTCCGTGGTCCGCCGGGTGTCGAAGGCCCCGAAGGCGCGTGCGACCTCGATGACGTCGGCGCTGGTGGCGTCGACCTCCTCGTCGCCGCCCTCGACCTCCACGAGCATCACCGCCTCTGCGTTGTCCGGATAACCCGCCCGCAGGACGCTGGCCTCCACCGCCTCGATGGTGAGCCGGTCCAGGATCTCGATGGCCGACGGCTCGAGGCGGCGGGCGATCATCTCGCTCACCGCGTCGCAGCAGGCGTCGAGCGACTCGAACAGGCACAGCAGCGTCTCCACCTTCTCGGGCCTGGGCAGGAGCTGAACGGTGACCTCGGTGACGAGGCCGAGCATGCCCTCGCTCCCGACCACCGGGCCGAGGAGGTCGAGGTCGCCGTCACCGGCGGCGCCCGGTCCGCCGAGCTGGATCACCTCTCCGCGGCTGTCGACCATCGTCAGGCCGAGCACGTGCCGGTTCGTCGAGCCGTACTTGAAGCCGTGGGGGCCGCCCGAGTTGTTGCCGACGTTGCCGCCGATGGTGCACGCGGTCTGGCTCGAAGGATCCGGACCGTAGAAGAGCCCGGCGTCCGCGCAGGCCGCGGTCAGGTGGACGTTGACGACCCCGGCCTGGACCCGCGCGTAGCGGTCCTCGGCGTTGACCTCGAGCACGTCGCGCATCCGAGCGGTGCCGACGATGGCGCCGTTCTCCACGGGGCGCGCGCCGCCGCTCAGCCCGGTCCCCGCTCCCCTGGGGACGACGACGAGGCCGGCCTCCCGCAGCACCTTGATCGCAGCCGCGGCCTCGGCCGTCGTTCGCGGCAGGACGATCACCTCCGCGCTGGCGCGCTGGAGCATGAAGGCGTCGGACTCGTAGGCGGAGCGCGCCGTGGGGTCGGCGCGGACGCCCTTCTTGCCCACGATCCGCTCGAGCTCGGCCAGGTGCCGGCGCGAGATCTGTTTGCCGTCGCTCCCCATGCCCGAGATCTTAGGCCAAGGGGCGGCGCGGGCGAGCGTTCGGTGACCTGAAGGATTCGGGGCGGGGCCCCGTCAGTCCGTCCGGAGGCTGAGCCGGGCGGCGCCGATCCAGCCGGCGTCGGAGCCCAGTGTCGCAGGCACGATGCGCGAGGCGCCCGTCCCGTAGCGCTGCTCCTCGAGCAGCTCCTCGGCTCCGGGGCGGAGCACGTCGAGGGCCGCGCCGAACCCGCCACCGATGACGAAGAACGAGATGTCGAAGAGGGTGACCAGGGTCGAGAGGCCCGAGCCGAGGTCACGGCCGATCTCGTGCATCAGCCGACGCTCGGGGCCGTCGGCCTCCCGGGCCGCCTGGGCGAGGACCGGGAGGTCGTCGTTGAGCCCGGCGGTGCGCGCCCGGCGCTTGGCCGCGCTCGCCGAGACCAGCCGCTCGAGGCACCCGTAAGAGCCGCAGGGGCAGGCGAGCTCCTCGTGGTAGGGGCCGTCGTAGTAGCTCCCGCTGGGCTTGGGGAAGATGACCGTGTGTCCGATCTCGCCGGCGTTCCCGCCGGGGCCGACGAAGAGCTCGTTGCCCAGCACGATGCCGCCGCCCACGCCGGTGCCGAGGGTGAGGAGCGCCATGCTGTCCTCCGCGAGCCCGGCGCCCAGCCACTGCTCCCCGAAGGCGGCGACATTGGCGTCGTTCTCCACCAGGACCTCGCGTCCGCCGAGGCCCTCACCGACTCCCTTGGAGAGGCTCTCACCCACGAGGTTGGGCATGTTGGCGCTCGCGAGCACCGTGCCCGTGGGTCGGTCGAAGAGGCCCGCGCAGCCGACGCCGATGCGCTCGGCGGAGCCGCCCGCTGCGCTCTCGAGCTCGAGCACGAGCTCCGCTGCGCGCGTGAAGATCTCGGCCGCGGCGACGTCCGGCGCGAACGGGCGCAGGCCGCGCGCCAGGATCTTGCCGTCGGAGGCGCTCACTGCGCCTCCCTTGATCGACATCCCACCGAAGTCGAGCCCGATCAGTAGCTGGTCGGCCATGGGGGAGTGGTCAGGACTTGCGGGACTTCAGGGCCCGTCCGAGCTTGCGGTAGGCCTTCATGTACTCGCGGCCGGTCTCCGCCCAGGAGAAGTCCTGGGCCATGCAGCGCTTGAGAATGACCTTCCAGTCGGAGGCCTTCTTGTAGATCGAACGGGCGTGATCGACCGCCTCGACGAGGGCGTTGGACTCGTACCGCTCGAACAGGATGCTCGTGCCCTTCTTCGGGGAGGCCGTGAGGTCCACCAGCGTGTCCTCCAGGCCGCTGTGGGCGTAGGCCATGGGGACGACGCCATAGCGCAGGGCGATGGCCGCGAGGGCGTTGGTGGCGTGGTAGTGCCCAGGGAGGAGCAGGATGTCTGCGGCCGCGAGGAGGGTGTGGGCTGTCCCGACGTCGTAGCCCTCGATGACCCGGCAGCATCCCGCGAAGGTCTGCTCGATCGTGTGCAAGCGCTCCACGATCTCGGGCGGCCCCGGGCCCATCAGGACGAGCTGGACGTTCCTCTCGAGGATCGGCGTCAGGGACTCGGCGAGGATGTCGAAGCCGCTGTCCGCGTCGAATCGTCCGATCACCGCCACGACGGGCGTGCGCGGCGACACGTCGAGCTTGAGCCCCTCCTGCAGCCGCGCCTTGCACTTGCGCTTGCCGGGGACGTCCTTCTGATCGGGGGAGAAGTTCTGGGCGAGCAGGGGGTCCGTCGCGGGGTTCCACGTCCGGTAGTCGATGCCGCTCTGGACCCCGACCAGGTCCTTCTCGCGGCGCCTGAAGGTGTCCTCGAGGCCATCGCCGCGATCAGAGCTGACGAACTCCTTGGCCTTGCTGTCCGAGGTCGTCCCCACGAGGGTCGCGAACTCGGCGCCCGCCTTGAGGTAGTTCACCCGCCCGCCGAGGGCCACGCCCTCGACGTTCCTGAAGTACTCATGCGGGATGCCGACCTTCGGCAGGATCTCGCGCTCGAAGGAACCTTGCATGGCGAGGTTCTGGATCGCGAAGAACGTGCCGGGCTTGGCGGCGGGGTGCTCGCGCCCCGAGTACTCGAGCTTCTGGACGAGGGGAATGAGGCCCGAGGTCCAGTCGAGGCAGTGGATGACGTCGGGGGTGAACGCCAGGGGCCCGAAGCCCTCGAGTACGGCTCTCGCGAAGATGGAGTAGCGACGCCAGTTGTCGAGGTAGGGCCCGTCCTCATCGCCGTACGGGTGCCTGCTCCGGTACAGGCTCTCGTGGTCGATCAGGTGGATGGTCAGGCCGTTGATATAGCCTGTCCTGATCGTGATGGGCGTGCGTCCGGAGCCATCCCTGATCCGCAGGAGCGCGCTCTCCTCGAGCGGCCCGAGGGACTCGGTGTCGATGTCCTTCGAGAAGGGGAGGAACACTCGCACCTCTGCTCCCAGACTCTGGAGCGTCCGGGGCAAGACTTCGGCGATCTCGGCGAGCTGGGTTCGCCGGACGAGTGACTTGAGTTCGGGGGTCGCGAACGCGATCTTCACGTCCGGGGGGGGCGTGGGTCGTAGCGAGTGGGCGAGGGCGTAACGCTCGTGCCTGACGGCCGTTGCGAATGCCCCGACAGGGTAGTCGCCGGGCCCCCTGGGCCCCTAGGCTCCCCGGGGGACGGTGGCTGTAAGTCGCTTGCCTTTGGCCGCTTGGGTCATCTTGATCCCAGCGATTGCTCGTAGGCTTCGATCGCAGCGGGCAACGCCTCGCGGATCCGCTCGATGCGGCGCTCGTCGGAGGGGTGGGTCGAGAAGAGCTCGAACGGGGCAGGGCCGGAGGCCGAGCTCATTCGCTCCCAGAATCCGACCGCGGCCCGGGGGTCGTAGCCAGCGTGCGCCATGTACATCAGGCCGCGGGTGTCGGCCTCGATCTCCGCGTCGCGGCCGAAGGGAAGGCTCACCAGCAGATGGGCTGCGTCGGAGGCCAGGGCCTCGGTTTGCTGCTTGGTCTCGGCGTCGTCGGCATAAGCCTCTGCCCCGGCCTCGATGAGCTGGGTGAGCAGGTCCTGCCGCGTCAAGCGCTCCGTTCCGTGGCGCAGGGTGGCGTGGGCGATCTCATGGCTCATCACCACGGCGAGGCCTGTCTCATCCCCGGCGATGGGGAGGATCCCGGTGAAGACGGCCATCTTGCCGCCGGGCAGGCACCACGCGTTCACGACCTCATCCTGCTCGACGAGCCGGACCTCCCAGTCGAACTGATTCGCCACGGCGGGGTCGAGCTCACGGGCGGCCGCCACGAGGCGCTGCGTCAATCGGTTCACCATGCGGTGATCCGCGCCGCTCTGGACCACGGTCTCGCTCGCCAGGAGCTCGGGATAGGCCTCGGCACCCAGGGCAGCGTCATCGCTGACCTGGTAGTGGTTCAGGTTGCCCAGGATGCCGCAGGCCGGCACGAGGGTGAGCACGAGGGCGGCGGCGGAGGTCTTGACGGCGAGGCGGGCGAGCAGATTCATGGACCTGAGTCGAGGGCGCGGATGACGGGAGCCGGTGGGGACGCCAATATAGCAGGCTCCAGGACGCTCACCGTCGGGCGTCCAGTGCCAGCCTCCCTGCATCGACCACTCCCAATGAGCCGCAAGCCGATCGTCCTTCTCGTCCTCGATGGTTGGGGGCAGCGCAAGGAGACAGAGTCCAACGCGATCGCGGAGGGCGCTCCCTACTTCCAGCAGCTCCTGGCGGAGCACCCAAACACCCTCTTGACCGCCTGCGGGTCCGAGGTCGGCCTGCCGCTGGGGGTGATGGGGAACAGCGAAGTTGGGCACACCAACCTGGGCGCAGGGCGCGTCGTCTACCAGGACGTCAGCCGCATCGACAAGTCGATCGAAGCGGGCGAATTCGCGAGGAACGCGACGTTCTGCGAGCTCATGGACGATGTCCGTTCGAGGGGGAAGAAGCTGCACCTCGTCGGGCTGGTCAGCGACGGCAAGGTCCACTCCAGCGACCACCACCTGCGGACGCTGCTCAACATGGCGGCCGCCCAGGGCCTCGGCGCGGACCAGGTCATGGTGCACGCCATCACCGACGGTCGAGACACACCGCCGCGCTCGGGAGCGGGCTTCCTCGAGGCGCTCGAGTCGGCGTGTGAGTCGGCGGGCGTCGGTCGCATCGCCACGGTCATTGGCCGCTACCACGCCATGGACAGGGACAAGCGCTGGGAGCGGGTCGAGCGGGCCTACCGGCTCTTCGTTGGTGGAGAGGGCGAGCGCTTCGACTCGGCCCTCGCGGCGATCCAAGCCTCGAACGAGGCCGGAGTCACCGACGAGTTTGTGGAGCCTTGCGTCATCGGCGCGGAGGGCTCAGGGCGCATCGAGGACGGGGACGGGGTGCTGCTCTTCAACTACCGGGCGGATCGGATGCGAGAGATCACGGACGCGCTGGTGCAGGACGGATTCAGCGGCTTCGATCGCGGCCCCGGAGCGCCCTCTGTCCGTGCGGCGTCGATGACTCAGTACCGAGATGACATCGACATCCCCGTCGCGTTCCCGCCGATCGACCTGAGCGGGATCTTCCCCGAGTTGGTGAGCGCCGCGGGGCTTCGCCAGGAGCGCATCGCCGAGACGGAGAAGTACGCGCACGTGACCTACTTCTTCTCGGGAGGCCAGGAGGCGCCGTACGAAGGGGAGACGCGGACGCTCGTCCAGAGCCCGAAGGTCGCGACCTATGACCTCGCCCCGCAGATGAGCGCGCGGGAGGTCACTGATGCCATCCTCGCGAGCCTCTCGAAGGGTGAGACGGACGTGTACATCGTCAACTTCGCCAACGCCGACATGGTGGGACACACGGGGATCTACGAGGCGGCGCTGAAGGCGGTGGAGACCGTGGACGGCTGCCTGAAGCAGATCGTGCCGGCGGTCCTCGCGAAGGGAGGGAGCGTCGCGATCACCGCGGACCACGGCAACTCCGAGCAGCTCTGGGACCCCGATTCGGATCAGCCTCACACGGCACACACCCTGAACAAGGTCCCGTTCGTGGTCATCGGAGACGGGCTCAAGGGAGCGAGAATGAGAGAGCACGGGGTGCTCGCAGACGTCGCTCCGACGCTGCTCGAGATCATGGGGTTGGAGAAGCACCCTCTGATGGACGGCACATCGTTGGTCCTGGGATAGCGGCGCGGCAGGTAGGGGGATCCCTACAGTGTCTCGCTTTGGACGTCTCGGCAAGGGGCTCTGGCGAGCCAAGAAGCGGGTTCTCCGGGCGTCTCGCAGGAGGTTGGTATCCTTTTTCAGTCTCTCCAACTTCTCTCCCGTGCTCGCCGCGGGTGTGTTCCGAACTGTCCTTGCCGGTCCGGAACCGAGCACCTTTCGAATGTCTCTGATTCCTCTCCACCGAGCAACTCGCTTTGCGTTGCCGCTCGGCCTGGCGCTGATGGCCTCGCAGAGCGCCGTCCACGCCTCGCCCCAGGCCCTGTCCCGGCTGTTCGTGCCCCCGACGCCCGATGAAATTCAGGCCGTGCACGACGACTGGGCGAGCCGATCGATCGATATCGCCGGCTTTCAATTGGAGGCGACCGGCCTCGGACCGTCGAACGCCGAGGTGCACATCATCAGCCACCTGTCGGAGGGCGAGAGGCACTACGCCGCGGTTCGCTTCCCGCAGAACTACGAGCCGGGTCAGCCGTACGCCGCGCTGATCCTCTGCCATGGCGGCCTCATCGGGGTCTCGGTGGAGGAAGCGTCGAACCTCCTCTCGACCTTCCCGGGCCAGTGCGTGGACGACGACTACTTCATCCTGATGCCGTCGTTCCGTGGAGAGGCCCTCACGAGCGCCTTCGCGGGCACCTTCATCTCCGGCGGGCAGCCGAGCTACGCGGATCGGGACGTGGACGATGTGCGCTCCATGCTCTCGACGCTCCTCGTCGAGTACCCCGACATCGACGACGCTCGAGTGGCGGCGTGGGGGATCAGTCGCGGCGCGGCCACGGCGATGCTCCTCAAGGTGAGGGACCCGAGGATCCGCCGCGTCGTGAACATGTTCGGCTTCACGGACCTCAGCCTTCCGAGCGTTCAGACCGAGGCGGACAACATCGTCAACAACGGTGCGCCGCCTCAGGGAATCGGGCGCGTCATCTACGAGACCACGATCGAGCCCTGGCTCAACGGCACCTACACGCTCGAAGAGGCACGCCTCTCGTGGCTCCGCCGCTCGCCCGCCTGGTTCCCCGACGGCCTCGGGCCGATTCAGGTGCACCATGGCCTGCAGGACCTCTCGGTGGAGCCGGCCCACTCGGTCCTCCTGCTGGATCGGCTGTCAGCGCTCGGGCTGCCGGCGGGAGAGGTGGAGGCCTACCTCTATCCGAACGGCTCGCACGGGCTGAACTCGCTGGTCGGGCAAGGGCCGCGCGTCGAGGGCTTCCTCTGCGACCTGCAGCTGGGGCCGAGCGGCTATTGCGGCCCCATGACCTCCAGCGTGGCTGGCACCATCGCGTCGGCGGACTATCGCGGCTCGGCGTCGATCACCCAGAGCAACCTGTCGTTCGTGGTCAACAACGCTCCGGCGGGTTCCGCTGGCATGGTGTTCCTGGCCTCCTCGAGGGCTTACTTCCCGAGCGGCGGCGGCTTCGTCTGCGTCGGGAGCGGAGCGCTCAGGGTCGGATTTGGCGCGGTCGATCCCTCGGGTCGATTCGAGCTTCCGATCGACCTCCGGACTCAGAATCCGGCCTTCGCGAGCATCCTGAGGCCGGGGGTGAGTGCTCACCTCCAGCTCGTCTATCGAGACATCGGGAACGGCAACGGCAACTGGAACTTCTCCAACGGGTTGGTCGTCCCGCTCCTCCCCTGAGCTCGTCTCCCTCGCCTGGGGCGCAGAGAGAGGTCACCGGGAGAGCCGGTACCAGATCATGCCGGCGTACTCGTGGAGCGCCCAGCATGAGTCCCGCATGGTCTTGCCCCGCGGGATCAGCCCCTCGATGGTCCGGCTCGGGCCCGCGTGAGCTCCCGTTGGCGCGGCCAGCACCTGGACGCCCTCCTGCTCGAAGGCCTGGACCGCCCTCGGCATGTGCCAGGCGTTCGTGACGAGCGCGGCCTTGGCGTAGCCGCGGCGATCCATCAGCCGAGCCACCCCGCGCGCATTCCCTCGGGTGGTCTTCGCGGCGTCCTCGGTCCAGGTGACGTCGACGCCGAGTTCATTCTCGACGTAGTCGCGGAGGACATGGCTCACCGGTCGGCGATCAGGCCGCAGCACGCCGCCTGTCACGACCAGCGGGAGCCCGGTGCGTCGGGCGAGGTGCGCTCCGTAGCGGCAGCGGATCTGGCTCAGGGCGCCGGGCTGGTCCGGCCCGTATTCCGGAGGGTCGCAGTCCACGTCGCCCGCGAGCACCACGATCACTTCCGCATCGATCCGCTCCGCCGAAGGGTCGATGCTCGGGTAGGTCTGAAGGCCGTCCAGCAGCCAGAAGGAGACGATGGGGAGCGTGAGCGCGACGGTCAGCAGCGCCCCGGTTGCGGCGAGGGCGGTCGCCAGCCGTCGGAGGAGGGGGCGCCGCGCCCGCCACCGGACCGCCAGCCCGACGAGGACCGCCAGGTAGAGCCCGGAGGGCGGCATGAGCATGTTCTCCAGCAACCACTTCACACCACCGAGGATCGGATGTCCGGGGGGCGCGCGCCCTCCTTGATCGGAGGAAAATCCTCTGAGCCGCCGGAGCGGGACAGATCAGAAGAAGGTGGCGCGCTGTTCCCTGCGGAGCCCGTCACGCTCCTCCGGGCTCGCCACGAGCGAGACCGCGGCCTGGTCGCTGGCGCCGAGGCGCTCGAAGTTCATCCGGGCGGCGCGCAGGGTGATGTGGTTGAGGGGCGAGACCTCGTCCAGGGCCTCGAGCCCGTTGCCGTCATCCTCCCAGTAACAGACGGGGCAGACCTCGTGGCTCCCGCGGTCGCGGAGGGTGAAGTAGTCACAGCAGGGGCACTGCGCCGACCCCTCCGGAATCACTGATCGCCCCCGTCCGAGACCTTGATCCCGTTCGCCTCGAAGGCGCGAATGAGCGGCTTGAGGTGGGGCTCGTAGGGCCTCCAGCGCTCGACCGAGGTGGCGTAGATGGGCTGCCGTACCTGGGTCGCGCTCGCCGTCTGGACCGCCCGTTCGGTCTCGTGGAACGAGAGGCAGGCGTCGTCCCAGGGGAGCCCCACGAAGTCCACGATCTTCCGCGCGGTCCCCTCGAGGTCTTGGACGAGGTCCTCGTAGTCGATCTGGAGGATCGACCCGGGCATGACGGACTCCCAGTGGTCACAGAGCCTGTGGGTGAGGGCGTAAGCCGAGGCGATCTCGTTGAAGTCGTAGGCGTAGGGAATCGTGGAGGTGAACAGCGTGCGGAAGATGCCGAACCCGTTGTCCATCGGTGCGCGGCGCACGTGGATGAAGCGCGCGTCGGGCAGCGCGCGGCGCACGAGGCCCACCTGCAGGAAGTTCGTCAGGAACTTGTCGACGACCACCACGGCGCCCGGAGCGAGCCGCTTCAGCTCGGCCGCGTACCGCTCCCCGATGGCCGCGAGCTCGGCGTCAGGGAGGGCCGCGGCCGCCGCGACGCGTTGGCTCGGGTCGCCCGTGATCCGACCGATCGCCATGGGGAGCGCCGGCGTCTCGCCGACACCTTCGGCCTCCGGGTGGCTGGCGAGGATCTGCTCCACGAGGGTGGAGCCGGAGCGCGGCATCCCGCAAACGAGGACCGGACGCATGGCAGGGGCACCGGCAGCGGGGGCGAGGCTGGCGTGGGCCGCGTCGTAGCACCGAATGGACTCGTCGACGAGGACCTCCAGCTCCCTCGGCTGGTACTTCATCAGGGACCGGCGCAGGCGATTGCCGCGCTCGAAGCAGACGAAGGCTCGCTCGTGTTCGTCGACCTCATCGAGCGCCCGCCCGAGGGCGAAGTACAGCCCCACCCGCGTCTGGTCGCCCGGCGGGAGCCGATCGAGGAGCGCCTCGGCCGCCGCGAGGTCGGGGTCCTCGGGGTCGTCATAGGTCTTGAGCCCCATCAGGTTCCGCATGGCGTCCCCGCTGTTGGGGTTGAGCTCGGCGGCCCTCCGGAACTCGGACGCCGCCTCCTCCATCTGCCCCTGGAACTTCAGCACGGTGCCGAGGTTGTTGGCGGTCGCGGCGTGCTCGGGGTTGGCGGCCTTCGAGGCCCGGGCGGCCTTCTCGGCGTCGTCGAGGCGCCCCTGGCGCTGGATCGCGGCCACGAGGTTCGCCATCAGCCTCGGCTCCCTGCCGTGGGTGGAGACCGCCTTCCGGAGGAGCTGCTCGGCCTTGGCCAGATGCCCTTGCTGCAGCTTCTCGTGCCCGGCCTTGAGGTCGGCCTCCAGCTTCGACGCCGCTCCCGCGCGGCCGGTCTGACTCGTCTTCCTGGCGTTCTTCTTGCTCATCGCGAGCAGACCCTATCACGGCGGGGTGGGGTGACCCAGGGAGCGCTCGCGCCCGTGCTGGGGTCAGCGTGGGACGCCGAGGTCCTCCACGGGGCGGGCGAGAGCCACCTGGACGAGGGCGTCCGGCCGCAACTCCAGTTGAAGCCCGCGCTGTCCGGCGCTGACCAGGATGGTCTCGAGGCCCATGGCCGACCGATCCAGGAAGGTCGGCAGGGGGCGGAGCTGCCCGAAGGGGCTGATCCCGCCGGTCACGTACCCGGAGATCCGCTCCGCATCGGCGGGCTCCATCATCCGCGCCCGCTTCCCTCCTGCGGCCGCGGCGAGCCGCTTGAGGGAGAGGCTCCCGGCGGTGGGGACCACCGCGCAGCAGGGAGCCCCGTCCACCTCGGCGAGGAGGGTCTTGAAGACGACGGTGGGGGCCAGGCCGAGCTGGGCGGCGACAGCCTCCCCGACGGACCCCTCGGTGGGGCCGTGACCCAGGTCATAGGCGTGGAGCTGGAACGCGACCCCCGCGCGCTCCAGGGCCACCGTGGCGCGCGTCCCGCCGCCCCGTTCCTGCCTCCTCTTCCTTGCCACCTCGTCCGTATCTCCAGGCGCAGGGTACCCTCTCGTGATGCTCGCGACGCTCCTGGCCTTGACCCTCGCACTCCCGGTTGCGACCCCCCTGGACGACGGGGTCGTGGAGACCTTCTGGCCCGGCGGCGGTCTCCGTGAGCGTTACGAGGTCGACGAGGCAGGGGTGAAGCACGGCGAGTTCACCCAGTATCGCGAGGATGGGAGCACCGCGGTGACCGCCCGCTACCGCGACGGTGAGCTCCAGGGGCGCTACGCCGAGCTGGACGAGGAGGGGGAGTTGCTCCTGGAGGGGATGTACGAGGGCGGGGAGCGCTCGGGGTACTGGCGGACGTACGAGGACGGTGTCCGGACCCTCAGCGCCACCTACAGGAAGGGGGTGCTCGACGGGCGATGGGAGAGCGAGGAGCCGGATCGCAGCCACAAGATCAAGGCGACCTACCGGCGTGGAGTGCTCGACGGCAGGTACACCGAGTCCCGGCCCGAGGAGCGCTGGGAGCGCTCGGCCACCTACAAGAAGGGCCTCCTCGACGGGGCGGCCAAGATCAAGGTGGGGAACAAGGTCGTGAGCCGGCGGAAGTGGGAGCGCGGGTTCCTCGCGCAGCTCGACGGGCTGGTCCCCTATCCGCGCCGCCTCCCGGCGCTCACGGAGGAGCTCCGCCTGGCTCGGGTGGTGGCGAGCGGGGATCGGGAGGATCCGATCTCGGCGGACCGCCAGTACGCGCTCATGCGGCTCAAGACGTACCGCGCCCTCTGCGGCCTGCCCTGGCGCACCATCACCCTCGACGAGAAGTGGAACGACCTGTGCGACGCGGCCAGCGAGGTCTGTCAGGCCAACGGCGAGCTCGATCACACGCCGGAGCAGCCGGACGGCTTCGACGACGACCGGTACCGGCAGGGGTACGAGGGGGCCAGCCACAGCAACCTGGCCAACGGGGGGCTCGCCCGGTCCGTGGACATGTACATGGACGACTCTGATCCCAGCAACATCGATCGGGTGGGGCACCGCCGCTGGTGCCTGAACCCGAGCATGGGCAAGACCGGCTTCGGCGCCGCGGGGAGCTGGGCCGCCATGTGGTCGATGGACGGGAGCGGCCCGAGCGCCAAGGGCGTCGAGGCCGTGCTCTACCCTCCCCCCGGCTACGTCCCCCTCGACCTCTTCGGCCCGCGCCACGCCTGGAGCATCCAGCTCGTGAAGGGGAAGACCCCTGCGAGCAAGGAGGACATCGAGGTCGAGGTGGTGCGCCTCGATGAGGTTCACCAGCCGCGCGGCGAGCCGCTCGAGCTCGACTGGAAGGACATCAACCGTGGCGGCTACGGGGGCGGCCCCTGCGTCATCTTCCGCCCCGTGGACCTCCAGTACCGCGCGGGGGTGCGGTACGGGGTGAAGGTCAGCCTCGACGGCGGCAAGTCGCTCGCGTTCGACTACCTGGTCGAGTTCGTCGAGGCCCCCCAGGGGGACTGAGACCGATCGTCAGTCCTCTCGCTCGTCCACCCAGGCCATCTGGATGGCCTCGAGGATGCCCTCGTTCGACGCGGAAGGGTCTCCCACGAAGCCCTCGAGCTCGGTGACCCAGCGGTGGAGGTCTGTGAATCGGACCGACAGGGGGTCGAGGTCAGGGAACCGCTCGGCGAGCCGGTAGCCGATCTCGAAGGGGTCGGACCAGTCGATGTTGGTGGCGGGGTCCACGGTCAGACGTCTCCGAGCTTCTTGCCGGAGACCGCCTCCTTGACGACGCTGTCCATCAGGACGGTCGCCAGGGGCATGGTGGCGCGGTCCAGCGTGTCACGCGCCGTCTGAACCAGGTCCAGCTCGTTGGAGGATTGGGCTTCCTTGGCGGAGGCGATCGCCTCGCGCAGGTCCTCCATGGACTCGCGGTCGAGCCGCTCCTCGGCCACGGCGAGGTTGGCGGTGGCGTGGCGCAGCATGATGCCGATCTCGGCGATCAGGTCGACCCGGCGGCGCTCCTCGAAGTCCTTCTGCGCGTTCTCGAGGGAGGCCTCGAGCATGGCGGAGACCTCGTCCTCGGTCAGCCCGTGGGACGGCTTGACCTCGATGGACGCGCTCGCGCCGGTGCTCTCCTCCTTGGCCGAGACCGTCAGGATCCCGTCGGCGTCGAGGTGGAACTTCACCCCGACGCGGGGCAGCCCCGCGGGCATGGGGGGGATCCCCGTGAGCTTGAAGCGCCCGAGGGAGCGGCAGTCGGCCGCGAGCTCGCGCTCGCCCTGGAGCACGTGGAAGTCGATGGCGCTCTGGTTGTCGGCGTAGGTGGTGAAGCCCTCCTTCACCGAGCAGGGGATGCGGCTGTTGCGCTGGATGAGCTTCTCCGCGGCGCCGCCCATGGTCTCGAGGCCGAGGGAGAGCGGGGTGACGTCCATGAGGAGGATGTCCCGGCTGCTCCCCATGAGCACCTCCGCCTGGGCGGCGGCGCCGAGCGCGACGACCTGGTCCGGGTCGAGCTCGGTGTGCGGGGCGCGCCCGAAGAACCGCTCGACCTCGGCGCGTACCCGGGGGACCCGCGTGGAGCCCCCGACCAGGACCACCTCGTCCACGTCTCCGGGCTCGAGCTCGGCATCCTTCAGGGCCCGCTCGCAGCAGCGGAGGCTGCGCTCGATGAGGGGGGCAGCGAGGCCGTCGAACTCCTCGCGCGTGACGGTCCTGCGGACGTTGACGCCGAGCTCAGGCAGGGAGATCGCGAGGTCCGCAGCGGGGTCCCTTGAGAGGGCGATCTTGGCCTTCTCCGCGGCCAGGCGCGCAGCCTGGCGGAAGGCGGGCTCCTCGAACACTGACCCGTCCACGGTGCCCTCCAGCTCGCCCCGCAGGAGGTCGACCAGGGCGGCGTCCAGGTCGTCGCCACCGAGGCTCGTGTCGCCGTTGGTCGAGAGCACCTGGAACACTCCGTCCTCGATGCTGAGGATGGAGACGTCGAAGGTCCCGCCCCCGAGGTCGTAGACCGCGACGGTGCCCTCCTCCTTCTGGTCCAACCCGTAGGCCAGCGAGGCGGCCGTGGGCTCGTTCACGATGCGCAGCACCTCGAGGCCTGCGAGGCGCGCCGCGTCCCGCGTGGCCTGCCGCTGGGCGTCGTCGAAGTATGCGGGGACGGTGATGACCGCGCTGAGGACCTCGGCGCCGCCCATGGCGACGCTGGCCTGGGCCGCCACCTCGCGGAGGATGAGGGCCGAGATCTCCTGGGGTGTGAACCGCTTGCCGGCCACCTCGACCTGGACGAGTCCGCGCTCGGTCTGGCTCACCTGGTACGGCAGGCGCCCGAGGACAGCCTCATCGAGCTCGTCCAGGGAGCGGCCCATGAAGCGCTTGATGCTGTGGATGGTGTGAGCGGGGTCGTCCATGGACCGCGCCCGGGCCGCCCTGCCGACGACCGCGGTGCCCTCGCCCGAGACGTGGACCACAGAGGGGATGAGCGCGGGCTCTCCCTCCACCTCCAGCACCTCCGGGCGTCCGTCCTTCCAGATCGCCGGGAGCGAATTGGTCGTGCCCAGGTCGATGCCGATGACGACGCGCTTGGGCTGGTCTTCCAGCACCTCGAGTTCGATGTATCCCACGGTTGGATGGAACGGAGCGTTCAGGAAGGGGCGGAGCCCGCCGAGATACGCCCGAGGGCGCGATCGACGTAGCGGCGGGCGTTCAGGCTCTGGCGGATCCCCGCGAGGGACTCCCCGCCAGGCTGGGGGAGGGGGGTCAGGGCCGCGCCGACCTCTGCGGCCAGGCGGTCGCGCTGTTCGGTCAGCTCGCGCTCGAGTTCAAGGAGCTCGGGCGAGCCTGGGGCGGCGTCCTCGAGGACCTCGTTCCACTCCATGACCTCCATCAGGAAGGCCTGGGGCATGGAGCCAAGGTCCTTCTCGCTGGGGCCCCCGAGCCCCTCCAGGAGCTGGTTGGCCCGCCGGGCCTCGTCGGAGAGGACCCCGTAGGCCTCGTTCAGGAGCGCATTGTTGTGCTCTGCCTTCGCGAGCGTCTCCTCGCCCTCGAGGGCGAAGAAGTCAGGGTGCACCAGCCGCGTGAAGCGTCGGAGGCGGGACTTCAGGTCCCCCCTGTCCACCTCGAATCCCGGCGCCAGGCCGAAGATCGCGAAGGGGCAGACGGGGTCCTCCGGGAGCATCAAGACCCCGCAGGCACCACAGGCGAGCGGGGTCTCGAGCCCGGCGCCGCAGCTCGGGCAGACGGCGTCCATCTCAGACGCTGAAGGACTCACCGCAGCCGCAGCTCTTGGAGGCGTTCGGGTTGGTGAACTTGAAGCCGCGGCCCATCAGGCTCTCCTCGAAGTCCACGACCGTGCCGTTGAGGTAGAGGAAGCTCTTGGGGTCGCACACGACCTTGATGCCGTCCTCCTCCTTGATCTGGTCGGTGGCACGGATCTCATCGTCGAACCCGAGCGTGTAGGAGAAGCCGGAGCAGCCCCCGCCCTTCACGCCGACGCGCAGCGCCGTGCCGTCAGGCATGTTCTGGTCCGCGAGGATCCTTGTGACCTCGCTCTTCGCTCGTTCGGTGATTCCGATCGCCATGGGATGATCTCCGGGAGAAGGCGCGCTCAGGCGCTCTCTTCGCCGCCTTGTTTCTGCTTGAAGTCCGCGACGGCCGCCTTGATCGCGTCCTCGGCGAGGACGGAGCAGTGGATCTTGACCGGGGGGAGAGAGAGCTCCTCGACGATCTCCGTGTTGGAGATCGCCATGGCCTCGTCGACCTTCTTGCCCTTGATCCACTCGGTGGCGAGGGAGGACGAGGCGATCGCGGAGCCGCACCCGAAGGTCTTGAACTTGGCGTCGACGATGGTGTCGCCCTCCACCTGGATCTGCAGCTTCATCACGTCGCCGCACTCGGGGGCGCCGACGATGCCGGTGCCGACCTCGGAGGAATTCTTATCCAGGGAGCCGACGTTCCTGGGGTTGTCGTAATGGTCGAGGACCTTGTCGCTGTATGCCATCTGACTGAGAGTGAAGTGGTGTGCTTGTGGGTGTACTGGGGGGGAGCGGAGGCGCCGGATCAGTGGCCGGTCCAGGCGATGGTGGAGAGGTCGATCCCCTCCTGCACCATCTCGTAGAGGGGCGAGAGCTCGCGGAGCTTCTTCACCGCGGTGATGACCTGATCGGCGGCGAAGTCGATCTCCTCGGGGGTCGTGAGCCTGCCGAAGCCGAAGCGGATGGAGCTGTGGGCCAGCTCGTCGCCGACGCCCATGGACTGGAGGACGTGGCTCGGCTCAAGGCTCGCCGAGGTGCAGGCGGAGCCCGAGGAGACCGCGAGGTCCTTGAAGCCCATGATCAGCGACTCACCCTCGACGTACGCGAAGGAGAGGTTGGAGCAGCCAGGGAGCCGCGAGTGCTCGTCGCCGTTGATCGCGACATGGTCCAGGGCCTCGAAGATCCTCTTCTCGAAGCGCTCCCGCATGGCGATGGAGTGGGCCATGTCCTTCTCCAGGTCCTGCTGCGCCACGGCGCAGGCCGCCCCGAGGCCGACGATACCGGGGACGTTGAGGGTGCCCGACCGCATGCCGCGCTCGTGGCCTCCACCGTCCATCTGCGCCACGAGGCGCACCCGCGGCTTGCGGCGGCGGACGTAGAGGGCCCCGACGCCCTTGGGGCCGTAGACCTTGTGGCCGGAGAAGCAGAGGAGGTCGATGTTGTCGGCCTCCACGTCCACCGGGATCTTCCCGACGGCCTGGGTGCCGTCCGTGAAGAAGAGTACGCCGTGCTCGCGGCAAACGGCGCCGATCTCGCGGATCGGGTTGATCGTCCCGACCTCGTTGTTGGCCCACATGATCGTCACGAGGATGGTGTCCTCGCGGATCGCGCCGGCGACCTGCTGGGCGGTCACCGCGCCGTTGGCGTCCGGCTCGAGGTAGGTCACCTCGAAGCCTTGCTTCTCCATGTGCTTGGCCGTGTCGAGGACCGCCTTGTGCTCGGCGAGGCAGGTGATGATGTGCTTCCCCTTGGAGCCGTACATCTCCCCGACGCCCTTCATGGCGAGGTTGATGGCCTCCGTGGAGCCCGAGGTGAAGACGACCTCCTTGGAGGACGCGTTCAGGATCGAGGCGATCTGCTCGCGGGAGGTGTCGACCGCCTCCTCGGCCTTCCAACCGAACGCGTGGCTGCGGCTCGCCGCGTTGCCATAGGCGCTCGTGAAGTAGGGGAGCATCACGTCGAGGACGCGCTGATCGACGGGGGTGGTCGCCTGGTAGTCGAAGTAGATGGGAAGGTTCATCGTTCTTTGTTCGTCGCCGCCCATGGGTCACTCGACCCCGTCACGGCGCTGTGCGTTCGCGTGGCGCGTCAGCCGGTTGCGGAAAACAGGCCAGCGGGATCGGCCGAGCGGTCGGCCAGGGCTTGCAGGGTCACGCCCTCGAAGAGCGTCCAGATGCCCGTGCGCAGACGGGCGAGGGGGGAGCGGATGGGGCAGACCGGCTCGACCTCGCAGCCTCCGTCGCTGCTGGCCGCGCCCATGCCTGCGCAGCTGGTCAGGGTCGGTGGCCCCTCGAGCGCGGAGACGATCTCGCCCAGCGAGATCTGGTCGGCGGGCCTCGAGAGGCGGTAGCCGCCGCGCACGCCCCGCGTCGACTCGAGGATGCCCCCTTGCTGGAGGTGCTTGAGCGCCTCCGCGAGCATCCGCTTGGGCACCGGGAAGATGTCCCCGATGGCCCGCGCGCTGATCACCTCAGCCTCCGCGTCAGCGGGGCGAGCCTCCGCCAGCTCGGCCATGTGGACGAGGGCGATCAGGCCGTATTCGGTTCTCTTGGTGAGGCGCAGCATTTGCTCGGGAGCGTTTAATCGGCATCAGTTTAGTGCTCTTTCGGAGCGGCGCAACCGGTGGTCGAGATAAATAGCACCAAAACGGGGCCAGAATGCGACGGGTTGTCCAGGGAGCGCTCCAGTTCGAGGCGCGGCGGGGTGGACTCGCCTGGGGGCTCAAGCCGCCCGCGGGGAGATTCGATGAGACCTCTTGCCATGGAGAATCCGGAGACAAGGTGTATTGAGTGCGGGGGATCGGTCCACTCGCTGAACGAGGACGAGGTGGGCGAGCCCTGCGTCGCCTGCGCCGAGCGGCTCCTGGAGACGCTCCCCGGCATCTTCCACAGCCCCTGGACCACGTCGCGGGACCTGGACCATGAGCCGGAGGCCGAGGCGGATCGCGGGGAGTCGGGCGCGGGTAGGGCCGGAGAGCCCCCCGCCTCCGAGTGGTGGCGGGTCGAGGACGACATCGTCATCGGTCCCGATCAGCCGGCCTGACGGGCCCCAGGTGGCGCGCCAGCCCGGCGCCTCGCTGTGGCGGGCCGGACCGCGGACGGCTCTGGTGACGGCGGTCTCGGAGAGCGTCGCTGCAGGGTGAAGTCGCTGCAGGGTGAATCCGTCATGGGCGATCCAGTAGGGTGATCGTGGCCTGACCATGTCGCTGACGCTCCTCTGCCAGATCTTCCTCCCGATCATCGGGCTCGCGGGCCCGCTGTTGATCCTGCTGGGCCTGCCCGGGACCTGGCTGCTCCTCTCGCTGGTGGGGCTGGCGGAGTGGATCACCGAGCCGCGCCTCTTCGGGACCCCCGTGCTCGTGACCGCGGTGGCCCTCGCCGTCGCCGGCGAGGTCTGGGAGGCGCTCTCCTCCTCCATCCGGGCAAGGAATGCGGGCGCTGGCCGTCGCGGATCGATCGGCGCGCTGGCAGGCGGAATCGGTGGGGCGCTCCTGGGGACGATGCTGATCCCGATCCCGGTCGTCGGGACCCTGATCGGCGGCGGGCTCGGGGCCTTCGCGCTCTCGTCCGGCCTGGAGCGCAGCGGCGGGAAGTCCGCGGACAGCGCCTTTCGGATCGGGCGGGCCGCCGCCACGGGCCACATGATCGGGCTGGCGGGGAAGCTGGTGGCGGGCCTGGTGGTCTACGTGATGCTCGTCACGGCGCTGTACGTGTGAGCTTGGAGCGAGGTGCTACCGTGGCGCCATGCGCCACCCCCTCCTCCTGCTCGGGCTCCTCTCCCTCTCCGCCGCGGCCGCGATCCAGGGGGACGAGTACCGGACGGATCCGCTCCGGACGCTCGTGGAGACCACGCCGTCCGACGTGGACGAGGAGCTCCCGCGATACGAGGCGGAGCTCGGCCCAGATGGTGCGGTCCGCGTGGTGGCTCGCGGGGACGGCGACCACCTCGTCCATGTGACTCCGGATGGGCCCGCGGACGTGCGCGGACCGGCGGACCACATTGGCGCCGTGGTCACCACGGCCGTGGCCCCCGGGGAGTGGTTGGTGGCCTGGGACGAGTACCGCGGCGCCGTGGAGGAGGGCGCCTCCTTCGACGTGCTCGCTTGCTGGGTGAAGGGCGGGGACTTCGGGGCGCCGTTCATGGTGGCCGGGGGCGCCAGGTTCCAGGCTCGCCCCTCGGTCGTGACGGATCCGGAGGGGACCGTCTGGATCGCCTGGGAGGAGGGGCCTCCCAACTGGGGCGGTGAGTACCGCTCGGTCGACACCCTCTGGAACAACGTGACGGATGAGCGGGGGCCCCTCCACACGTGGCGGGAGAGCCACCTGGCCAGGATCGGGGAGGACGGGAGCGTCGCCGAGGTGGAGGGTGGGGTGCCCATGCCATCCTTCGACGCTGCCCTCAGCTCGCCGGACCGCCGCGAGGGGGCTCGCCGGCTCGGGGTGTTCTATGAGCGCCCCGAGATCGGCGTGGATCACCGCGGCGGTCTCTGGCTCGCCTACCGCCACGTGCACCAGGTCCAGCTCTCGGCGAAGGGGAAGACCCGCTCCCACGTGGAGTTCGGGTTCGCGGTGGACCTCCTGCGGCTGACGGGAGCGGGGTGGTCGGACCCCGTGCGGCTGGACCAGCGCCAGCGGGATGGCGACCAGCCCGTTCGCTTCCGACGTGACGGTCAGCAGACGGTGGTGGAGTACACCATTGGTCGCAGCGACCGGCGGCGGGATCCGCAGGCCAAGGGCAGCGTGCGGGCCGTCCTCCCGGTCCCCGAGGGGGACCCCGGCTCGCTTGCGGACGTCGCCGTGTCCGTGGCGGCGCCGACCACCGCGCCCACCCTCGAGCCGCGCGCGGTGGTCCGGGATCGCCCTCGGACGGTCGTGGGGGAGCAGGGCTTCGCGCTCTTCGGCGGAGACCTCCACCGCCACACCGACCTCTCGCTCTGCTTCCCCTTCTACGACGGCTCGCTCGACGACGCCTACCGCTACGCCCGTGGCCCGGGGGCCCTGGACTTCGTGGCGATCACGGACCACGCGCGGGACCTGGACCAGGGCAACGTGAACGGGCTCCCGTGGAAGCGAAGCGTCGCCGAGGTGGACCTCCATCACCTCCCCGGCCGGTTCGTGGCCTTCCACGCCTACGAGCGGAGCCAGGGGGACACCGACCACAACGTGATCTCCCTGCGCCCCGACGTCCTGCGACCCCACCGACCCCCGCTGCGGGAGTTCTGGGCGGAGTTCGCCCCCTCCGAGGTGATCACCATTCCCCACGCCACAGCCCCGGTCGAGGGGCGGCGCTTCTGCGGCAACGTCTGGACGAAGCGCGACGACGAGCGCCGACCCCTCGCTGAGGTCTATCAGGCGTTCCGAGACGTCGACTCCCTGAAGGAGCTCCAGCTCAGGGCGCTCCCTGGCGGCCAACGCTTCGGCTTCATCGCGAGCTCGGATCACCTCTCGACGTCGGGCGCCTACGCCTTCGTCTGGGTCCCCACGGCGGGTGCCGCGGAGTCGTCCCTCGACCGGGCGCCCATCTTCGAGGCGTTTCGAGCGAGGCGGACCTATGGGGCCACGGCTCGGATCGAGTTGGAGGTTCGCTCCGGGGAACAGTGGATGGGGGAGGACCTCGAGGGAGACGGGCCGTTCCCGATCCGGGTCCGGGCCCGTGGTGCCGCCGGCATCTCCAAGGTGGAGTTCTGGGACTCCGGCTCCTTGGCCCATGTGATCGAGGTCGGAGGGGCGAGCTCCATCGACCGATCCTGGACCTGGGAGGGCGCGCCCGCCGGTGAGCACGGGTGGCTCATCGTCCGGCTGATTCAGGCGGACGGGCAGACCGCGTGGGCCTCGCCCTTCTTCGCCCGATGGGAGCGGGCCGACGGCCTCCGGGACTGAGTCCGGGCGGCCGTGGGGGGGCTCAGCGCAGGCGCGCCGCGAAGGCCTGGTGCAGCCCCTCGGGCATCACGCGCGGGCGCTTCGTGTTGAGGTCCACGCAGGCGAGCTCGACCTGGGAGGAGAGCAGGTGGGTTCGGCCGCCGTCTCCCTCGGCGCGGTAGACCTCGTAGCTGAAGGTCACGGACGCCGAGCGAAGGGCCGAGACCCAGCAGACCACCTGTACCCGGTCCTCGTAGAACGCGGGCGCCCTGTACTTGAGCGAGATGTTCCGCACCGGAAGACCGATGCCCGATCGCTCGACCTCCCCGTACGGCGTGCCGTGGGCGCGCATCAGCCCCGTCCTCGCCTCCTCCAGGTAGATGAGGTAGCTCCCGTGGTGCGCGACCCCCATCTGGTCGGTCTCGCCGTAGCGGACCTCGACCTCGTGCACGTATCCCTCGAGCGCGCCGGGTACGGCCTCTTCCCGCTGCGGCGAGTCGGCCGGGCGGTCAGGTTCGGGGGAGGTGCCGAGGGGGGACGGAGCCATACCCCGAGCGTGACCCAAATCCCGCCGGGCCACAACGGCCGATGCCCGCGCGAGCGCCGTTACGCCCAAAAAAAGACGGCCCGGTCCCCCGCCTCCGGTTAGAACCCTCACGACCATGCCGAGTCTGGATGCCAGCGACCGACCTGCCGTGAACCCCAATGTCGCGGCCCTCCTCACGTGGCTGGTGCCCGGGGCGGGTCACTTCTTGCTGGGGCAAATGCGCCTGGCTCTGGCCGCGTTCATCCTGATCGAGGGACTCTATGTCGCAGGGTTGGCGCTGACGGGTGGGGCCTTTCTCGAGCTGCTCGCCCCCGAGATCCGGGGTCGGTTCGCGGGCGCGCTTACCCCGGAGGTGGGCAACTTCGGGGCCTTCCTGCTCCACGTCCGTGACATCGACTTCAGCGACCTCACCCCCCCGCCATTTGACGGGGCCCTCTTCATCGGCCTCGCCCTGACCTCGACCTCCGGGATCCTCAATCTGATCCTCGCCTCCAGGGCGCACTTCGATGCCCGGGCCCGGTCGGGCGCCGTGATCGAAGGGGCTGCGGTCCACCCGGCGAAGGCCGCGTTGCTCGGCTGGCTCATCCCTGGCGCCGGTCACCTCGCCCAGGGCCGCGTGGCCCGCGGGGTCTTCTGCTTCGTGTTGATCACGGGGATGTTCACGATCGGCTGCGTGCTGGCCGAGGGGACCAACCTCGACCGGACGCGGCACTTCTACTACTGGGCCGGTCAGACCCTCCTGGGCCCCACGGCCTTCGTGGCGGAGTACCTCTCCGGGCACCCCCTGATGGAGATCCGACCCAGGTACTCCGACGCGGGAGTGATGCTCGCCTCCGTGGCCGGCGTCCTCAACGTTCTGCTGCTCCTGGACGTCTACGGCTTCAGCGACGCGAAGCTCTTCGGCCGCCCCCTCGCGACCGAGCAGAAGGCCACTGGCGGGGTCGGGCAGGAGGCGGCCTGAACCATGGACGATCTCGGACTGCACATCGCGCTCTTCCTGCTCTCGGCGGGCGTCATCGTCGCCGTGACGTGCATGTACACGGAGGCGGAGGATGGGAAGGCGCTGCGGCTCTTCCCCCGCCGCTACGGGACCTTCGTGTTGGTGTCTGGGGTCATCGTCGCGGCGATGATCGTGATCCAAAACACGCTGGCCTCGGTGCACTGAGCTCTCGTTGCACTGAGCCCTCGGTACACGGGCTCGGTCCTCTCCGACCGCTGAAGCTCAGGCGCGCCCGTGGAGGCCGCCCGGCCCCCGGCGGATGGCCCCGTCCAGCTCCAGGGTGGTGAGCGCTGCCAGGGTCACGCCAAGCCCGAGGCCCGTCCGTTCGGCGACCTCCTCGGCGGTGAGGGTCTCACCCTCCAGGGCTCCCAGGACGGCGCGTTGATCCGTCGAGACCGGCGAGGGCTGTGGACCTCGCGGCGATGGGGAAGGGCCCGATCCGTCGGGGGGAGGCGCGCCCAGGGGGGCGCCGTGGCCGAAGACGTCCTCCAGCACCATGGCCGGAGACTCCACCGGCGTCGCCCCCTCACGGAGAAGGCGGGTCACCCCCCGGGCCATGGGGTGGTCCACTCTTCCCGGGACGGCGAGCACGTGCTGCCCCTGGTCGGCAGCCCATCGCGCGGTGATCAGTGAGCCCGAGCGGTGGGCGGCCTCGATCACGAGGACGGCGTCCGCCAGGGCGGCGAGGATCCTGTTGCGAAGGGGGAAGTGGTGCCGCCTCGGGGGCGTCCCAGGCGGGTGTTCGGACACCAGCAGCCCGTCACGGGCGACCCTCTCCGTCGCTGGACCGGAGGGCCATGGCCGGTCCACCCCGCAGCCCAACACGGCGAGGGTGGCGCCGCCTGCGTCGAGGGCTGCTGCGTGCGCGGCCGCGTCCACGCCCCGCGCGAGGCCGCTCACAATGCAGACGCCGGCCTCCGCCAGCTCGCGGCTGAACCGGGCAGCCTGGGCCAGGCCGTAGGGGGTGGGGGAACGGCTCCCCACGATGGCCACCCGCGGGGCCGGAGCGATCAGGTCCGCGCGGCCCCTGAGCCAGAGAGCCCTGGGCGGGGACGCCACAGCCTGCAGCTCCTCGGGCCAGAGCCGATCTCCCGCCCGCACGCACTCGATCTCCGGCTCGCCTCCTCGGTCTCCCATGCGGTGGTGACCGATGGGCAGGGCCGCGGTGACGGCTCAGCCCCGATCGCTGCGCTTCTTCCGGCGCTCGTAGGTCATCTCGTCACCCCAGAACCGTGCCCATTGGTTGGCGTAGTCCCCGGAGAGCTTGGGGGGCTGTTCCGGGACCTCGAAGGTCCTCCGGTTCGACTCCCACCACTGGAGCCACCGGGCCGGATCCTGGCCGGCGTCGGTACCGGTGAGGTAGATGAGGGCGGGGCGCACGTTGGCGAGGCGCCCACGAAGCCGCTTGACGTCGGACTTCTTCATCTCGCTGAAGATGGCCTTGGCGGCGTCCGTGGTCCGCAGGTTGGCCACCGCGAAGACCCGGGCCCGGCGGACCTGCGAGTTCTCTTCCTCGAAGGCTCCCTTGATGAGCAGCGACGTCGACTTTGGAGAGCGGTGTCGGCCGATGGCACGCAGGACCTCCTCCTGGAGCCCGGGGTCCTTGGCCAGCACCTTCTTGCGGCGGGTGGCGAAGCGGCGGAGCGTGTCCAGCGCCTGCTCCTCCTCCATGCGTCCGAGGAGTTCGGCGGCGATCATCGCCACGTCGTCCGAGCGATCGTCGAGCACCTTGCCGAAGGCCTTGATGACCTCGGGATAGGGGGCCTCGGCCGCGTCCACGAGGGCGGCCTGCCGCACATTCGCCTCCTTGGAGCGGAGCCCTTCGTTGAGCTTCTCCAAGGCCGCCTTCTCCTTCGCGGCTCGCTGCTTCGGGGTCTCCTTGCCGTCGTCCCTGGATTGCTGGGGACGAACGACAGCCCGCGAGGCCTCCGCAGGTGCCGGGCACGAGCTCCCTGCAGGGGCGAGGGCGGTCCCTGCGGAGAGGAGTGCGAGGAGCAGTTGGATACGCATGGGTCAGGAGAGGGGGGCGGTCGGGGGCTGGTTCCAGGAGGCCACACGCCAGCCCGTTGACTCCTCCCACACCATCCTACCCACATGGCCGGTCTTGACCTTGAAAGAGCCCTCCTCGATGGCGCCCTCGAGGGCGCCGGGCACGAGCCCCAGGAACCACCGCAGCAGCCCGTTGCTGCTGCAGACCAGCACGCGGCCCCCATGGGCCCCTGAGGCCACCTCGGCGGCGAAGCGGTCCACGCGGCCGCGGACCTCGGGGAGGGACTCCGGCCAGCCCGCGTCCAGGGGCCACTGGCTCTGCTCGTTCCAGGCGCGGACGGCGGCGTCTCCGTGCTCGGCGACGATCTCCTCCGTGGTCCTTCCACCCCAGCTGCCGTAGTCCACCTCGTCGAGGGCGGGGTGGGTGTTCGGCGCAGGGACTCCAGCGGTGGCGATCTGGAGGTGCTCCGCCTGTCGCTTCAGCCCGCCCGAGAGGGCTGCCGTCGGGCGCCAATCCGCCGCTTCCAGGGTCCCGGCGAACGCGCGGGCCTGGGCCCGACCGGATTCCACGAGGGGGAGGTCCTGCCCGCTGCCCACCCAGACGATCCGGTCGCCGGGCGCGAAGGTGTTCCCGTGGCGGACCAGCAGGAGCTCGATCATCGGGCGCGCCCCTGCTCGTCCACCAGCTCCCCGTCTTCGGCGAGGAGCTGCTCCACGCGCCGCAGGTCCTCAGGGCTGTCGATGGCCAGGTGCCGCCGTCCCCGGTAGTCGACCTCGACCACCCGGATCCCCATGCCGTTCTCGAGGGCTCGCAGCTGCTCCAACCCTTCGGTCAACTCGAGGGGGCTCGGCCCCATGGCGATGAAGCGCTCCAGAGCCTCGCGTCGGTAGCCGTAGAGGCCGATGTGACGGAAGGTGGGGGCCCCGCCCGCGGCGTCCCGGATGAAGGGGATCATCGCCTTGGAGAAGTAGAGGGCGTTCCCCTCGCGGTCGAAGGTGACCGTCGTGCCGCCCACCTCCCCGGCTGCCTTCGCCTCCCGCAGGAGCTGGAGCGAGCCCTCGTCCAGGCGCGCGGCAGGGGTGACGATGGGGGCCTCGGGTGCACGCTCCATCTCTCGGACCACCGCCTCGATCACCCAAGGCGGCGTCAGTACGGCGTCGCCCTGGAGATTGATGATGGCGTCGGGGGCCTCGTCGAGGCTCTGGGCTGCGGCGTGAACGCGCTCGGTGCCGTTCCTGCATGACGCGGGCGTCATGACCCCCTCACCGCCGAAGTCCCGCACGTGGTCGAGGATCCGCTCGTCATCCGTGGCGACCACGACCTGGTCCACGCCTTCCGCCGCCGCGGCGATCTCGTGGACCCGGCGGATCAACGAGCGCCCGGCGACATCGGCCAGGGGCTTGCCCGGAAAGCGCGTCGACCCGTACCGCGCGGGGATCACGACCGCGGTCCTCATGCGTTCTTCCCGTGGCACTTCTTGAACTTCTTGTCGCTCCCGCAGGAGCAAGGGTCGTTCCGGCCGAGCTTCGCCGCCCCGTGCTGGAAGGGCTCCTTGGGCGGCGCGTGTCCGTGCCCGTGGGGGTTGGTCCCGGTGCGCACGGTCTGGAGGAACTCATCGATGGTGGCCTCGAAGCTCTTCTTCATCTCGAAGGCGTTGACCACCACCTCCGTGGCCTCGAGGTGCTCGAGGTAGGCGCGCAGGACGTCAGGGGCTCGCTCGGCCAGCTCCTCCCCTCGTCGGAACCTCCCCGGCAGGAGGTGGCCGAGCGCCCCGTGCATGGCCTGGCCGTCCATCGTCCTGGGGGCGCTGCCCATATCGTCATAGCAGACGGAGAGGAAGCGCTCGACGATGGTGCGCACCTCGTCATCGGGGGCGGCCAGGCCCGCGGCCTGGGGAGAGTCCATGAAGCTCGCCAGGGCGAGGGTGATGGGTTTGCTGGTGGCCATGGGGGGGAAGGTAGCACCGCGGGACGCCGCGGAGGGAACTCACGCTTCGCACTTGGGCTCGGGGATGGTTTCGGTGCATCGTCGAGGGCATGGCAGCGGCCCCTGACCCCCCCGGCAGCTTCGACGACCTCGACCTCTCCCCTGCGCTCCGGCAGGGAGTCCAGGACGCCGGGTTCGTGGAGCTGCGTCCGATCCAGGCCGCCGCGCTGCCGGCGGCGCTGGACGGGCGAGATGTCCTGGGGCTCGCGAGGACCGGCACCGGGAAGACCGCCGCCTTCGCGCTGCCGATCCTCCAGCGCCTCGAGGGGCGGCCAGCCGAGGCGGGCCGCCCCAGAGCCCTCATCCTGGCGCCGACCCGCGAGCTGGCGCGGCAGATCGAGGGCGACCTCGTCGACCTCGGGCGACACCTCTCGGTGCGGATGGCGGCGGCCTACGGGGGCGTCAAGATCGACCGCCAGCGCGAGGCCCTCGAGGCGGGTTGCGACGTGCTCGTCGCGTGCACAGGTCGGCTCCTCGACCTCGCGCGGGAGGGAGCCTGCGAGCTCGGAGAGGTCGAGGTGCTGGTCCTGGACGAGGCCGACCGGCTCCTGGACATGGGTTTCCTCCCGGACGTTCGGCGCATCCTCGAGCGCGTGCCCGACGTGCGACAGACGATGTTCTTCTCGGCGACCATGCCGGAGGCCGTCCAGGCCCTGGCCCAGGGCGTGCTCAAGGAGCCCGAGATCATCGACCTCGGGCACACGCGGCCCGCCGAGACCATCGAGCACTCGCTCCACCCCGTTCGGTCCACGGCGAGGTCCAAGCTGCTCCGGACCATTGTCGAGGCGGACGAGGCGGGGAGCGCGATCATCTTCACGCGTACCAAGCAGCGGGCGAAGCAGGTCGCTCGGCAGCTGGAGAAGCGCGGCCACGCCGTGTCGCTGCTGCACGGGGACAAGAAGCAGGGCGCGCGGGATCGAGCGCTCCAGGGGTTCCGGGACGGCGAGGTTCGCTTCCTCGTGGCGACGGATCTGGCCGCGCGCGGGCTCGACGTGGAGGGCGTGGCGCGGGTGGTCAACTTCGACGTTCCCCTCGATCCCGACACGTACGTCCACCGGATCGGGCGGACCGGTCGGGCGGACCGGTCCGGCGAGGCGATCACCATCGCCTCGGTGGACGAGCTGGACCAGGTGCGGGCCATCGAGGCCCGGATCGGCGCCCGGATCCCGCGCAAGTTCATGCCGACCTTCGCGCCCATGGACCTCCACGAGCTGCTCGATGAGTCGGAGAGCCGCAAGCCGCCGCGCCGGGGCGGCGGGGCCCGCCGAAGCTCGGCTCCCCGGGGTAGCGGCGGTGGGCGCAGGGGCTCACGCCGCAGGCGCTAAGTTGATACGGTGCCGGCCCGATCCCGTGCATCAACCGCTCACCAGACCCCTCAGCGCCGCGCTGCTGACGTCCTCGCTGCTGATCCTCTCGGCGTGCTCGGGCGGAGCCGCCCCCGCCGTTGAGGTGCCCTGGCCGCACTCCATGGCCGGCTACGACACGGCGCTGGTGGAGGCCCTCGAGGAGGCACGCGGGGTGGTCCTCGCGAGCCCCGGAGACGCGGCGAGCTGGGTCGACCTGGGGATGCTCTTCGAGGCCCACCTGCAGCTGGAGCTTGCCGAGAGCTGCTACGGCGAGGCGGTGAGGCTCGACGGGTCGGCCCCTCGATCCTGGTACCGGCTCGCGGCCATGCGGGGCAAGAACGGGCGGGTCGCCGAGGCGTTGGACGCCCTGGCGCGCGTGGAGGAGCTCGAGCCGGGCTACGCCCCCGCCTGGCGCCGCAAGGGGTGGCTCCTGCTCGCCGACGGGCGACCGGGCGAGGCGGGGGCGGCCTTCGAACGCGCCGCGTCGATCGACCCGACGGACTCCGTTGCGCAGCTCGGTCGGGTCGAGTCGGAGCTCGAGGCCGGCGACGCCGTGGCGGCCCTGGCGCGCCTGGACCGCCTCGAGGGCATCGCGCCCTCGAGCCAGGCGTTCTACCACCGGCTGCGGGGGCGAGCCCTCTCCGGGCTCGGCCGCTTCGAGGAGGCGGAGCCCGAGCTGGCGCGTGGCCGCGGCGCCAGGGTCGGAGGCGCGGACCCCTGGATGCGTGAGGTGAACGCGCTCAAGGTCGGAGAGTCGGCCATCCTCCTGCGCGCCGAGCGGATGATCGAGGGCGGTCAGGCCGCCGCCGCCGTGGAGCTGCTTCGCGGGCTGGAGGCTCGCGATCCCGACGACCCGCGGGTCTTCAAGCGCAAGGGGCGCGCGCTCGCGCGGGTCGGGGACTGGCCCGGGGCCGCGGTGGCGTTGAGTCGGGCATCCGAGCTGGACCCCGCCGATCGCGGGCTCGCCCTGGCCTCGGCCTCGGCGATGGTCAACGCGGGTGACGGTGAGGGGGCGCTCCTGGCGGCCAACCGCCTGCTGGAGATCGACCCCGGCTTCGCCGATGCCCATGAGCTGCGCGCCGAGATGCTGCTCGTCCTCGGGAAGCCAGCTCAGGTCAGCGGCGCGATCGAGGCGGCTGGCGAACAGGGCATCGAGACGGTGGGGCTGGCCGTCACCGCGGGCAAGGCCGCACTGGAGCTCGAGGACTTCGGCGGCGCGCGCGTGGCCTTCGAGCGGGCGCTCGAGCTCGACGAGGGCAGCTCCGACGCCCTCGCCGGCAGGGCGCTCTCCTGCCTCGAGCTCGGAGCCCGGGAGGCCGCGGCGTCCTCCGTGGCCTCGCTCCGGTCCGTCGACCCGGATCACCCGCTGCTCGGGGTCCTCGAGGAGGCGCTCGCCGCCGGAGGGGAGCGATGAGAGCGCAGGGGCTCCTGATGGCGCTCGCGCTGGCGGCGTGCTCGGGCGACGTGGGGGAGGCCCCCAGGGACGACCCCGAGGCGGGCGCCGAGGCCTGGTTCGTGGATGAGACCGTCGCGCGGGGCGTCGACTTCGTGCATCGCTCCGGGCACGGAGAGCGCTTCTTCTTTCCCGAGCTCATGGGCGGCGGCGTCGCCCTGTTCGACAAGGAGGGGGACGGCGACCTGGACCTCCTGATGGTGCAGAGCGGGACGCTCACGGGCCCCGGCGAAGGGGACCACCGGCTCTACGAGAACGACGGCAGCGGGAACTTCGAGGATGTCACCGCGGCTGCAGGGATCGCTCCTGGCGGCTACGGGATGGGAGCCGCCGCCGCGGACTACGACGGCGACGGGGACGTGGACCTCTACATCACCTGCGTCGGGCCCAATCGGCTCCTGCAGAACGATGGGCAGGGGCACTTCACCGACGTCACGGCCCAGGCCGGCGTCGGTGACCCAAGCTGGGGGACGAGCGCGACGTTCCTCGACCTGGACCAGGATGGGCACCTGGACCTGTTCATCACGAACTACGTGGACTGGAGCGTCGAGACCGAGAAGGACTGCTTCGATCCGACGGGGCTCGCGGACTACTGCAGCCCCCTCGCCTACGGTGCGCCCTCCGTGGATACCCTGTACCGCAACAACGGCGACGGGACGTACTCGGACGTGAGCGCGGCGATGGGACTCGATGCCACGCCGGGCAACGGGCTGGGCGCGGTCGCCGGAGACTTCGACGGCGACGGGCAGGTGGACCTGTTCGTGGCCAACGATCAGATGCCGGACAGCCTCTGGCTGCGCGGGGAAGATGGGCGCCTGGTGGACCGGGCCGAGCGCTTCGGATGCGCGCGAGACCCGCACGGCAACCCCCGGGCGGGGATGGGCGTGGACGCGGTGGACGTGGAGGGGGACGGCGATCTGGACCTGCTCGTCGTGCACATGGCGCGGGAGCAGGACGGGTTCTTCCGCAACCGCGGCGATGGCTTCATCGAGGAGACCCGCCTCTCTGGCATCGGCATGGGTACCTTCCGGCGCACACGCTTCGGGGTGGGGTTCCACGACTTCGACGGCGACGGTTGGCTGGACCTCTACGTCGCCAACGGGCGGGTGAATCAGATGATGGCCCCCATCTCATCCGACGATATCTATGCGGAGCCGAACAGCCTGCTCCAGGGGCTGCCCAACGGGCGCTGGAAGCCGGTCGAGCCGCCCGGCGGGACCTCCTCGGAGGTCTTGCTCACCAGCCGGGGCGCCGCCTTCGGCGACCTCAACGGGGACGGAGCCGTGGACATCGTGGTCGGCAGTCGGGACGGACGAGCGCAGGTCCTGATGAATGTCGCGGCGGGTGATCGCCGGCAGCTCTCCGTCCGGCTCCTGGACGGCTCCCGGGATGCCCTCGGCGCCACCGCGTCCATCGAGGTCGGAGGGCGGACCCTGCGTCGGACCGTGAAGCCGGGATACAGCTACTGCAGCTCGAGCGCGCCCTCGCTCCACTTCGGGCTGGACGATCACCGGGGGCCCCTCGAGGTCGACGTGCGTTGGCCGGACGGGGCGACGGAGGGGTTCTCCGTCGAGGGGGGCGCCTCCTCCGTGAGCCTCGTTCGGGGACAGGGCCGCTGAGTCCAGGGTTCGCGACCCAGGACATGGGGTAATTCCCGCCCGAGAGTCCGTGCGGTGTGGCGCCGGATCGGGCTCCTCCGTCGCGGCGACGGGTGGGTCGCTCGTTCTCTTGGGAGGAGACGATGGACACGATCGAGAAGCAGATCGACGAGTTCCGCTACGAAGCGGCGGACGGCGCCAAGGTGCGCATCGTGGAGGACATGGCCGTCAACGAGGACGAGCGGGTCATCCCCTTCCTGCTAGAGGTCCTCTCGGACGCAGATGAGTTCGAGCTCGCCCGCGTCGAGGCGGCGAAACTCCTCGGGTCCGGCTTCGAGGTCCAGCGGGAACGGATCTGTGAGGTGCTCGCCCAGGTCCTCGACATGACCCATCCGTCCGAGGCGGTGTTCAGCTCCGTGATGGACGCGGCCAGCGCCTACGACCATCACTCCCCCGAGCTCCGCGCGGCCCTGCGCGAGGCCGAGGCCCGGCTCCTCGATGCGGACCCGGAGGTGGCCCTGCGTCGGGAGAGTTCTTCGAGGGACGCCGAGCTGGCGCTCGGCTTCCTCGATGAACTCGGCGGGCTCGACCTGTGACCTGAGCGGGCGGCTCTAGCCGTCGATGCGGGCGGGGAGAGGCTCGCCCTCGGGGACGAAGCTCATGGAGACGGAGTTCACGCAGTGGCGCGTGTTCTTGTCCGTGAAGCGTTCACCGATGAAGACGTGCCCGAGGTGGCCGCCGCAGTGCTCGCAGAGGATCTCGGTTCGCCCACCGTCGGCGTCGGTCTCCCGACGGACCGCGCCCGCGATCTCATCGTCGAAGCTCGGCCAACCACAATGGCTCTCGAATTTGTCCTCGGAGAGGTAGAGGGCCGCGTTGCAGCGCCGGCAGATGTAGGTGCCCTTCGCCTTGTTGTCGAGGAGGGCTCCGGTGCCGGGGCGCTCGGTGCCCTTCCGGAGGATCACGTACTCCTCGGAGCTGCTCAGTTCGTTGAACTCGCCTTGGACGGACTCTTGCATGGGGGATCGGGGGTCGGTGTTGGGGGCGGCCTCCTCGCCGGTCTCCATCGGGGGGGCAGGGGGGGCCTCGCTGCCCGGTGTCTGGGCAGCGACGACGCCGGCACTCGCCGCGTCCTCCGGCTTCTCGGCCGGCGTGGCGAGGACCGTGGGGGGCGCAGCGTCGGCTCCTCCTCCGGATGCCGAGGTCGAGGTCCTCGGGGCGGGGTCACCGCCAGGGTCCTGGGGTGCCTGCGTGCAGCACGCGACGAGGGAGGCGATGAGGAGGCTGGCGAGGGTCTTGAGAGGGCTCATGGGTAGGGCTCCGGGTGCAGCGGCATCATGGGCGACCATTCCGGTCGTTGGTAGCGGGCTGGCGGCGGGATGGGGGAGCTTCTACAGGGACGGAACCTGGGGCGCGATTCTGTGGGGCCTGGGGGCGCCGTCGCCGCGGGGTCACCGGGGCAACTCCACCTCGACCTCGGACTCCTCGCCCGGGCGCACCTCGAACTCGACGGGCTCCCCTGCGCGCGACTGTGTGCCGCCCTCAGGGTCGGAGGCCTCCACGGTGACCGTCCATTTCCCCGCTGCCAGGCCGCCCACCCGGGCCCGGCCGGCCCGGAGGAGCTCGATCTTCGACTGATCCCTGGACGCCTGCTCCGCGGGCTTGAGCGTGACCCACGTGACGCCCTCGGAGTCACCGTTGTCCGCGAGCACGATGAGGGCGGAGCCGCCCTCGGAGAGCTCCACCGCGCCGACGTCCAGCGTCCGGCCCGGCTCCACCGAGAGGTCCTTGAGGACCCTGTCGGTGAACCCCTTGGCCTTCAAGACCAGCTGGAGCTTGGACTCCGGCTTGACGCCCTTGATTCGGAACGAGCCGTCCTTGGCGGTCCGCTGGTTGGTCTCGGTGATGCCAATAAACTGGCGCGAGATCCGGGCCGACTCGTCTCCGACCGAACGGCGGATCTCGACCGAGGCGCCGGTGACCGCCTCGCCGTTCGCGTCGACCGCGCGGCCTTCGATGCAGCTGATGGCGAGGTCGAAGGTCACGGTGTTGACCCCCGGCTCGATCTCGAGGTCCACCCTGGCGGGCATGGTCAGGTCCTCGTGGCGGATCAGGGCCGCCGCTGGTCCCGTGCCGAGGTCGGCCACCTCGAACCGACCCTCGCCGTCGGAGGTGTCTGTGGAGGGCTGATTACCGAACCCGGCGAACTGGTCCTGGATGTTGATGAACTGCTCCTGCCGATCCGCCTGGTCCGCCGGGACGACCGAGAGGCGGGCGCCCATGGCGGGCTCCCCGTCGATGAGGACGACCCCCGAGAGCGTGGCCGAGGTCGGGAGCAGGTAGTCGATGCGGACCTTCGTGTTCGCCGCGAGGTCCACGCTCTGCCACTCACTCTGCTCGTCTCCCAGGGAGGCCTGCCTCCCGAAGGGCTGTCCGGCGCTCCGCATGGCACGCACCTCGTAGGTGCCCGCTGGGAGGCCATCGAAGAACGCGAGGCCGTCCTTGCCGGAGGCCTTCCCGGCCTTCCACGGGCGGTCCTCATCGCGGTTCCGACACTCCACGCGCGCGCCCGGGAGGAGGAGGTCCTCGTCACCGACCACGGCGACGGTCAGCTCGGCCCCGCGGGAGAGCACGATCCGGATGGGTTCATCCCCGGGCCGGGGGACGATCGGCTCCTCCAGGTAGGCGCCGTAGCCCCTGGCCTTCACCTCCAGCCTCGCCTCGGGATCCCCCAGGTCGGAGAGCTGGCAACGACCGGCACGGTCCGTCTTCGCCCAGACCTCCTGGCCGCTGCTCCCGAGCAGCATGTCGCGGCGGGTCGCATTCTGTCTCGTGGAGAGGGTGACGCGCGCCTTTCGCACGGGCTTACCCGTGATGGCCTCGACCACCTCGAACTTGAGGGAGCGGGTGCGCTCCAGCTCCAGGGTGCCGCCGGAGGCGAGCGCGCCCTCCGCGATGGTGATGGGGGCGGTGACGCCTCGCTTGTAGCCCGGCGCGTCCACGGTCACAGTGAGGTCCCCGCTGTCCCCGTCCGGCCGCAGCTCGTAGAGGGTCAGCCTCCCGTTCTTGATGCGCTTGGGCGGGCGGCCGCCCTTCGGCGTGAGCATGACCTTGGCGGATCTCTCGCCCCACCGCGCGAGCACGGTCACCTCCTCCACGGGCTCGCGGCTCAACCGGTCAATCACCTTCAACTCGAGCGTCGCGCCGGGGTCGAAGTTCAGGGAGTGGAAGGAGCCGTCCGCGGTGGCGTCCACGGAGTTGGAGAGGATGACCGTCTCGACGAACTGCCGCCTCTCCATGGCCTGGATCCGGTAGCGGGCGCCAGGCTCAAGGCCGCCGATCTCGAAGCTCCCGTCACCCTTGATCTCGGCGGTCTCCTCGCCCGCCGGGGAGAGGCGCGCGGCCATGAGGGTCTGGAACCGTGAATTACCGTCGGACTCCTTTGGGTCGAGGGCGCTCGCGGCCACCTTGCCGTACTCGCGGCCCGGGGGGTATCCGGAGACCACCCCGCGGATCACTCCCGCGCGCTCTGCGGTGATCTCGATGTTGACCAGCACATCCCCCGCGCGCTTCGCGGCGCCCTCGAATCGGGCGGGCATGATCGAGTCGTGTTCGGCGAGCAGGACGATCTCCCCCTCCGGCTCGTGCTCGAGCTTGAAGCGCCCGTCTGCGTCCGTGGTCTCGAGCCCCAGCATGCTGGAGAAGCCGATCTGGTCCATGGTCGCGATCATCTGATCGCCCTCGCGCTCGATGCGCCGGACCCGGGCGCCTTCGATCGGGCGGCCGAGGTCGTCCCGGACCCAGCCCTCGATGACCACGGCGCCATCGAGGATGATGTCCCCGAGGTTCGTGGTGCTGTCTCCCTCGAAGATGTGCTTGATGGGGGCGTCGAGGTACCCGCGGGCGTCGGCCTTGACCCCGATCGTGAGGCCGAGCGGTTCGGAGTCCTCGGCGGCGAAGCGGCCCTCGTCGTCGGTGGTGGCCTTGAGCCGGAGCTGTCGGGGGGTGCCGAAGGACCGGACGGCGATGGTGTTGGCCTGCTCCCAGGGCATCAGCTCCACCTGGACGCCGGAGAGGGGGCGCCCCAGCGAGTCGAGGAGGCGGCCGCGGTAGGGGCCATCCAGAGCGACCGCTCCCCGGCGCTGTCGGACTCGGTTACGGACCCCAGCCTCCTCCCGGGTGGGGCGCGCCAGGGCCGCCTCGCGGGTTCCCTCCGCGGGCCGTGCCTGCAGGTCGGAGAGCTCGGCCTCGACCTCCGGCCCGGCCGCGCGTCTGACCTCGCCCGCCCCCCCTGCCACGAGGTCGGAGTCCTCGGGCAGGCCGCCTCCGGTGAGGAGGAAGAGGCCCGCCAGGCCGCCGATGGCGACGGCCATGAGGAGGAGGGCGATGGGTTTGCGGGTCATGGGGGATCCGGAGCGCTTCCAAGGTGGTATGCGACCGGGAAGCGCAGATCGTCGCACGAGTACGGGTTTTTCGTCCGAACGCCCCCTGCGGGGCCACAAGCCAGGGCTGCGCCCTGCCCGCCGCGGCGACCGAGGCGGTCATGGCGGTGAGGGACGGGCTCGTCGTGGGGGGGCGACCCGGCCTGGGGTTCGGACGGTCGGAGGACCAGGGGCACGCGGGTATGCTCTGACCGTGGGCGCCGCGACCAGATTCCAATCAGCCGGAGGGCAGCGGGGGGCGCTCGCCCTGTTGCTCTGCTGCGTGGCGTGTGGACCGGGTGCGGGGCCCCCGGAGCCGCCTCCGGTCAACGTCGTCCTCATCGTCATCGACACCCTTCGCAGGGACCACCTCTCTGCGTACGGATACGAACGGGAGACCAGCCCGGCGCTGGATCGGCTGGCGACGGAGGCCGTGCGCTACGACGCCGCCATCAGTCAGGCGCCGTGGACGACGCCGTCCATCGGGGCGCTGATGACGTCCCGCTACCCGACCGCGCTCGGGATTCGCGGCGAGCGCAATGCGCTCAGCGACGAGCTCGAGCTCCTGCCCGAGGCGCTGGCTGGGGCGGGGTACCACACGGCGGGGGTCATCAGTCACTCGTTCCTCGGGTCGGACTGGAACTTCGATCAGGGGTTCGAGGTGTTCGACGAGGAGCACGTCCTGGGTCACGCGGCGGTGACCTCGGAGGGGGTGACCGAGGTCGCAACGCGGCTCGCAGGTCAGCTCGCGGCAGAGGCCGAGCCCTTCTTCCTCTTCGTCCACTACTTCGACCCCCATGCGGCCTATGTCGAGCACGAGGCCAGCGCCTTCGGCGGCGCCGGGGACTACGCCGGAGAGGTGAAGAGCGGGCTCCTGTTCAAGGAGCTACGGGGGATGACGGATCGTGTCGACGCGGAGGACCTCCATGAGATTCGCCGTCTCTATGACTCGGAGATCCGCTTCACCGACGGGCATATCGGTCGCCTGCTCGAGCAGTTGAGGGGGAGCGGAGCATGGGACGACACCCTGGTCATCGTGACCGCCGATCACGGGGAGGAGTTCCTCGACCACGGACAGTTCGGCCACGCGAAGTCGCTCTACGAGGAGCTCGTGGGCGTGCCGTTGCTGATCAAGGCCCCGGCTCGACTCGGCGTCGCGCCCGGCGTGGTCGAGGAGCCGGTGGCGCTGGTGGACCTCTACCCGACGATCCTGGAGGTCACCGGCGTCACCGGACCCGACGACCTCGAGGGAGAGCCCCTGCTGCCGGTCGCGCCCTCGGGCCGCCCGATCTTCACGGAGACAGGCCGGGGAGGCCGGGGCTTCGCGGTGGTCGACGGTGGGCTCAAGCTGATCGTCCAGCGGGACGGCAGCTGCGAGCTCTACGACCTCCAGGCTGACCGCGCGGAGCAGACCGACCTGGCCGAGGCCCGCCCCGCCGACGTCGAGAGGCTGGGGGCGCTGGTCGAGGAGTGGCGCGAGGCCCAGCGCGGCAAGGTGAAGGGTGGCGCGAAGGTGGAGCTCGACAGGGAGCGCAGCAAGAGGATCGAGAACCTCGGCTATGGCGGCGACTGAGGGGAGCGCGGGAGGCCGCCGCTCAAGGCTCGCCGGCTGGATCCTCGTCGTCCTCTTGCTGACCCTCGGGGCGTGGCCCTTCGTGCCGTACCTCACGAGTGTCCCGCTCCAGCCGGACTCCCTGACCTGGATCGAGCGGAGCCAGCCAGGCGCTGAGGGCTGGAGCGAGTGGGTCTTCCGATCGAGCCACTTCGTCGGATACCGCCCGCTCACCGCCCTGAGCTTCGCCGCGGACGTTCAGCTCTTCGGCCTCTCGAGCCTCGCGCTGCGGCTCACCGATCTCGCGCTTCATCTGGGGGCCGGGTGCGCCGTGTTCCTCCTGGCGCGGCGGCTCGCGGGGCTTTGGCCAGCCTGCCTCGCGCTCACGGTCTTCCTCGCCCACCCGGGCGCCGACGAGGTCGTCCCCTTCCTGGCCCGCAGGAGCTACTCCATCGCCACGCTCGGGGGCATGCTCGGGCTCTGGCTGGCCAGCCGCGCGGTCAGCACCAGGGGGCCACACGGCCGCGGGCCGGAGGATGAGCCGGTGGCGGGGAGCTCCGTGGCCCTCGCGCTCAGCGGCCCGGCGCTGCTCCTGGCGATGTTCGGCAACGAGCTCGGCGCGCTCCTCGCCCTGGCCCTCCCGGTGATCGCCCTCGGCTCGGCGGGGCGAGCGGCCCGCCGCCGGGCGGTCCTGGTCTCGGCCTGGGGGTGGCTCTGGATCGCGGCCGGGGTGTGGATCCGGCATCAGGTCATGGACGGGGTCGGCGGCTACGAACACGAGGGGTCCATCGCAGATCGCGGGGCTGCGGTCCTCGCCCTCTACGGGGCCGCGCTTCCCGGTCGACTGCAGGGCACCGAGGGGAGCTGGGGGCTCGCCGCGGTGGCCATCGGCCTCTATGCCCTCGTGGCGGCGACGCTCCTCCTCCGCGGTCAGCGACGCACCCTCATCCCCATGGGGCTCCTGTGCACCCTGACGGCCTTCGGCGCCACCGTCGCGAGCCAGGGCGTCTGGTTCCCGCGGCAGGTCTACCCGGCCGCTGCGCTCCTCGCGCTCTTCGTGGCGGTCGTGGCATCCCGGACGGTCCTCGACGGCGGCGCCCCGCGGCGCCTCCGGTGGACCCACGGCGCGGGGCTCGGGCTGCTCCTCCTGACCGTGCTCCATGACTCCCCGCTGGTGGTCGGTCCATCGGCCGGGCGCGTGCGCATGGCGGAGGTCGCGACGAGGTTCGTTGGCGACGTGCAGGCCTCGGCCATGGCCCTCGAACCGCCTGCCCGGGTCTTCATGGTCGCGCCGACGGTGGCTGAGCCAGAGCTCGACCGCGCCTTCCTTCGCGCGGACTGGGGGCCCAGGGGGTCACGGGCGCTCGAGCGCAGGATCCAGGTCCCCGCCCGCTGGCTCACCGCGGTCTCCGAGGGCCGCGACGTTCGCTTCCGGGAGCTGGCCTACGTGGTGGATGCCGACGGAGCCGCGGCCCGCTCCGTGGAGACCACGCCCACGCTCGAGGTGCGCCTCCCAGAGGGCGCGACCTACTACGACGCCAGCGGCCGCGGGCTGACCGAGATGCCTCCGGGGCAGCGCGTGGTCCGCGGTCAGGCGATCAAGCGCCGGGGGGCACCCGCCTTTGTCTGGACCTATAGTGCCGACGGGGGAGCGTTGACCCCCGTCGCCGCCCCCGCGGGCCGTGCCCGTTGAACGCCGATGACCTCGACCCACTCACCCAGCCTCCCGTCGCGCCCCCGCTGCTTCACCGTCCTGGGCGTTGGCTTGCTCCTGGCGGGATGCCACGGGGCGGCGTCGCGGGCGGCGAGCGGCCCCCACGGGCCGGACGCGCCGGCCTCCGCATCGCCGGGCGGCGGGGGCGTACCGGACACGCGGGAGCGCCCGAACGTCCTGGTGCTGCTCGCCGATGACCTGCGCTACGACGGCCTCTCGGGCCTGGGCAATCGGTGGATCGATACGCCGCACCTGGATCGGATCGCCAGCGAGGGCGTGGTCTTCGAGCGGGCCTACGTCACGACTTCTCGCTGCTGCCCGTCCCGGGCGAGCTTCCTCACCGGGCGCTACGCACACGTGCACGGGGTGGAGGACAACGTGACGCCCGTCGACTTCCAGGCCGAGCACCCGACCTACCCTGAGGTGCTCCAGGCCGCGGGCTACCGCACCGGGTACATCGGGAAGTGGCACATCCCCTCGCTCGGGATCGGCCCGGGCCCCCGCCCGGGCTTCGACAGGTGGGTCAGCTACGAGGGTGGAGGCCATCACTTCGACGAGGTCTTCAACGTGGATGGCGAGACCGTCGCGAGCACGGGCTACCAGGCCGATGTGCTCACGGATCGAGCGATCGAGTTCTTCCAGGAGGGGGGGGCCGACGAGCCGTTCCTGCTGGTGGTGGGCTTCAAGAACCCCCACGGCCCCCTCGAGCCGGCGCCGCGCCACCTCGGGGCGCTGGAGGGGGCGGCACTCTCGCTCCCGGACAGCGCCGAGGACCCGCTGGAGACGCTCTTGCCGCTCTACCGTCGGCTCCGTCAGCAGCGGAGCAGCCAGCATGCGATCGGCGACCCCGCCACCTTCCTCGAGGATTGTCGCAGGTATTGGGAGCTCGTCCTCTCCATCGACGACAACGTCGGGCGCCTCCTCGCGGCCCTCGAGGAGGCCGGCGAGCTGGACCAGACCGTGGTGGTCTTCACCTCGGACAATGGCCAGCTGCTCGGGGAGCACGGCCTGCGCCAGAAGGGCGTCGCCTACGAGCCGTCGATCCGGATCCCCCTCGCCGTCCGCTTCCCTCCCGTGGCCCAGGGCGGGGGGCGCGTCCAGTCCGCTGCGCTCAACGTGGACCTCTTCCCGACGCTCATGGAGCTCTGCGGCGTCGAGCCCGGCCTCCCCGTGGATGGAGTGAGCCTCGTCCCGCAGCTCGGGGACCCCGGCGCACCGGGGCGGGAGGCGTTCCTCTATGCCGGGCCGAAGTTCAGCGCCGCGAGCGAGCGAGCCGTGGTGGGGGAGCGCTGGAAGTACGTCAGGATCGACTCCAAGCGGGGCGCCCAGGAGGCCCTGTTCGACCTCACCCTCGACCCGGACGAACGGTTCAACGTGATCGGCGAGGCCTCCAACGCGGCCGTCGTCGAGCGGCTCGGCCTCTTCATGGACGCCGAGTCCGAGCGGCTCGGCCTGTAGCCACCGACGGCCGCGCGTGCCGTGGCAGGACAAGCAGACGGGGCCCCGCGCGATCAGCGCGGGGCCCCGTCTGCTTGTCGGCCTCACACCGAGCCCCCTCCGCTGGGGGGGGCTCGAGGGCGGTCCGCCGGCTCAGCTCACTCGTTGGCGGCCTTCATGGCCTCGCGAATGATGGGCGCCTCGTCGAGGAACTCGAGCCCGGCGTCCTCGTCCGCGTCCGGAGCGCGGTCGATCCAGACCTTGGACTGGTCCTCGAACTTGCCGCGGAGCAGGTGCTCGGCGAGCGGGTCCTCGATGTGGCGCTCGATGGCCCGGCGGAGCGGGCGGGTGCCGTAGTCCTCGTGGAAGCCCTTGCCGATGAGGAAGTCGATGGCGCTCTTGGTGAGCTCGACCTCGATGTCGTGCTCGGCCAGCCGCGCCCGGACCTCGTCCAGTTGCAGGTGGACGATGCGGGAGAGGTCCTCGTTCGTGAGCGGGTTGAAGACGATGGCCTCATCCACCCGGTTGAGGAACTCGGGGCGGAAGTGCCGCTCGACCTCGACCATGACGTCCGAACGCATCTTCTTCTTCCGGTCGCCAGCGTCCGCGGACGCCTGGTCGAACCGGCCGAAGCCGAGCTGGGCGCCCGCCTTCATCGTGTGCGAGCCGAGGTTGCTCGTCATGATCAGGATGACGTTCTTGAAGTCCACGTGGCGCCCGAACGAGTCGGTCAGGCGCCCCTCCTCCATGATCTGGAGGAGCATGTTGAAGACGTCAGGGTGCGCCTTCTCGATCTCGTCGAGGAGCACCACCGAGTAGGGGCGACGGCGCACCTTCTCGGTGAGCTGGCCGCCCTCCTCGTAGCCGACGTAGCCCGGAGGCGCGCCGACGAGGCGGGAGGCGTTGTGCTTCTCCATGTACTCGCTCATGTCCATGGTGATGACGTTGTCCTCGTCACCGAACATGAACTTGGCGAGCTGCTTGCAGAGGTAGGTCTTGCCGACGCCGGACGGGCCAAGGAAGAGGAACGTGCCCATGGGGCGACGCGGGTCCTTGAGGCCAGAGCGGGAGCGGCGGACCGAGCGGGCGATGGCCGCGATGGCGTCGTCCTGGTTGATGACGATCGAGCTGAGCTCGGACTCCATCTGGAGCAGGCGCTCGGCCTCGGCCTTCTCGAGCCGGGTGAGGGGGATGCCCGTCATCTTGGAGACGGTCTCCTGGATGACGTCCACGTCGACCTCGCCGACGGACTCCTTCTCCTGCTGCTCCTCGCGCCAGTCGTCCTGGATCTGTTCCTTCTTCTTCTTGAGCTGGTAGGCCTGGTCGCGGAGCTGGGCGGCGCGCTCGAAGTCCTGGGAGGCCACGGCCTCGTCCTTGTCGAGGTCGAGCTGCTCGATCTCCTTGGTGATCTCGCGCAGGTCCGGCGGCGGGACCATGGACTTGATCCGCACCCGGGCGCCGGCCTCGTCCATCACGTCGATGGCCTTGTCCGGGAGGAAGCGGTTGTTGATGTAGCGGGTCGAGAGCTCGACGGCGTTCTCGAGGGCGTCGTCAGTGTAGTTGACGCGGTGGTGGGCCTCGTACCGATCGCGCAGACCCTTGAGGATCGCCACGGCCTGCTCCGGGCTCGGGGGCTCGACGTTCACCGACTGGAAGCGACGCTCGAGGGCGCCGTCCTTCTCGATGTGCTTGCGGTACTCGTCCAGGGTCGTGGCGCCGATGCACTGGATCTCACCGCGGCTGAGCGCGGGCTTCAGGACGTTGGAGGCGTCGATCGCGCCCTCGGCGCCGCCAGCGCCCACGAGGGTGTGGAGCTCGTCGATGAAGAGCACCACGTCCTTCACGCGGCGGACCTCGGTCATGACGGCCTTGATGCGCTCCTCGAACTGGCCGCGGTACTTCGTGCCGGCGACCATCAGGGCGAGGTCGAGGACGACCATGCGCTTGCCGCGCAGGATCTCCGGGACGGTGCCGTCGACGATCTGCTGGGCGAGGCCCTCGACGATGGCGGTCTTGCCGACCCCAGGCTCGCCGAGGAGCACCGGGTTGTTCTTCGTGCGCCGCGAGAGGATCTGAACCACGCGCTCGATCTCGAGCTCGCGGCCGATCACCACGTCGAGCTTGCCCTCACCGGCCAGCTCGGTCAGGTCGCGACCGAAGCTGTCCAGCGCCGGGGTCTTCGACTTGGAGCTCCCGGACTGACCGCTGGGGCCGTCCTCGCCGACGCCCGTCTCGTCGTCCTCCTCGTCGGCGGTGTCGGCGCCGAGGAAGTCGAGCACCTCCTCACGCACGTCCTCCAGCTTGACGCCGAGGTTGAGCAGCACCTGGGCGGCGATGCCCTCGTTCTCCTTGATCAGGCCCAGGAGCAGGTGCTCGGTCCCGATGTAGTTGTGCCCGAGGTTCCCCGCCTCCTCCATGGAGAGCTCGAGGACCTTCTTGGCGCGAGGGGTGAAGGGCAGCTGGCCCATGGTCACCATGGAGGGACCGGTCTTGACGATCTTCTCCACCTCCATGCGGATCTTGTTCAGGTCGATCCCCATGTTCTTGAGGACGTTGGCGGCGACGCCGCTGCCCTCCTGAACGAGGCCGAGGAGGATGTGCTCCGTGCCGAGGTACTCGTGGTTGAACCGCTGCGCCTCCTGGCGAGCGAGGTTCATGACCTTCTTGGCGCGGTCCGTGAAACGATCGAACATGCTTTCTTGGTGGTGGCTCCAGGGGCCGGACGGTGACCGGCACCCCCGTGGGGCGGCCTCCTGAGGACCCGGGAGCGGAAGTTGTGTGCCCACGCTGGCGGAGCGTTCGGGCGGGTGCGGGAGAGGGCAGAACCTCTTGGGTTCTATTCTTCGGCCTTCAAGGCCCAGGAGTTGACGGTCCGTCCGCCAGACTGGCCTCGACGGCTCCTGGGAGCCCTGGGACCGGGGCTGCGGTGGAGGCCGGACGCCTCAAGAAACAGGTGAGGAGGACGGCTGATCCTGCGGATCCCCGGCCCCGGGGGGATGATGCCATCCCCTCCACGCAGGTCCAAGGGCCGCCGCTGGCCTCCGGACTCTTCCCGCGGGCCGCCCATGGGGCCACGGCGTGTCCGCAGGGGCCCCCTGGGACTCCTGGCCTCGTTCGCTCCCCCGGCCGGAGCCGGGGGGACGGATCACGAGGGGGAGGCGGAACCCTCGTCCGCGGCGGCGTCGAGCTCCTGGGTGAGGCGCTGGACCTCGTCCCTGAGCTCCGCAGCTCGCTCGAAGTCCTCGTCCTTGACCGCCCGGTCCAGCTCGCTCTGGGCCTGCTCGATCCGGCGCTGGCGCTTCGTGGTCTCGGGGCACTGGCCGGGGACGCGGCCGGAGTGGGTGGAGGCCCCGTGCATCCGCTCGAGCAGCCCCTCAAGGTAGTCGGAGAAGACCTCGTAGCACTCGCTACAGCCGAGCCGGCCCTTCCGTCGCAGGCTGTCCTCGGTCGTCCCGCAGCTCGGGCAGCGACGGACATTCTTGGGGGCCTGCTTCTTCCCCTTCAGCGCGGACATCTGGAGGAGCTTCCAGACCTCGTCCATGGGCTTCTGCTGGACCTCGCTGCCGGGGAGCTCCATGGCCTGGGCGCACGTCTCGCAGAGGTGGTGCTGCTCTACCTGGTTCCCGGACTCGCCGGGGCCCAGGAAGGTGTGGACCTCATCGATGTGAACGGTCGCGTTCGACTTTTGGCACTGCTGACAGAGCATTCGAGTGCGGGGTCTGGCCCCGCCCAGCACCCGTCTTAGGCGTGGGGAACAGCGTGGTCAATAGATGGAGTCAGATCGTTGGAGCCGGGTACTGCATCGGTGCAGGGATGGACCGGCTCGGGGTCGCCTCAGGCCCGCCCGCGGCCCTCGCCTGGGAGGACTCCCCGGAACGCGAGCGCCCGCTCCTGGAAGTTGGCGTAGCGGTCAAAGGAGGCGCAGGCGGGGGAGAAGAGCACCGTCCGCACGCCGTCGCGCTCGGCGATGGACATGGCCCGCCGGGCGGCATCCTCGGCCGACACGCACACCGGGCCCTCGTCCACGGCGGCCCCCGCCTGGCGGGCGGCGATGGTGAGCTCCTCGGCGGCGGCGCCGAACGGCACCATGATCCAGCCTCCGCGGGCGGCGAGCCCCTCGGCGAGGGGGCCGAGGCTGACGCCTCGCTTCGCCTGGCCCCCCGCGATCAGGATGGCCGGCCCTGGATCCTGCACGCTCTCCATGGCCGACAGCGTCGACTCAGGCGTGGTCGAGACGCCGTTGTCGATGACCCTGACGGAGACCCCTCCGGCCATGAATTCGCCCAGGGGCTCCATGCGGTGGCGGAGCCCCGAGAGCCGGGGGACGGCCCGGCGGAGGTCTGCGGGGTCGACCCCGAGCTGGAGGGCCGCGGCCAGGGCGACGAGCAGGTTGGTGCGCTGGAACTGTCCGGGGACGGGCAGCGTCGACGTGTCGGCCACCTTCACCCCTTCCCCGCCAATGAAGGACTGGGCCCAGGTGCCGGCCAGCCGGTAGTCCCCCCCTTCACCATGGGTGAGGACTCGCTCACCCGTCCGGGCCCGGGCGAGCTCGGCGAGGTGGCCTTCGGGTGCGAGGGCGGCGCCACCCTCGCGGACCAGGGCCATCAGCCTGAGCTTCGCGTCGCGATAGCGGTCCACGGTCCCGTGACGTTCGATGTGATCAACGCCGATGTTCGTGATGGCCGCGACGTCGACGGTGCGCGAGACGTCGGCGGGCAGGTGCTCGAGCTGGTAGGAGGAGAGCTCGAGGACGACGACGTCCTGCCCGGTGATTCCATCGACCTGGTCCAGGAGGGAGCCGCCGATGTTGCCGCCGAGCAGGCAGCGCCCGGAGGTTCCCAGGGACGCCGCGAGCAGCTGATGGGTGAACGACGCGGTGGAGGACTTCCCCTGGGTGCCCGTGATCGCGACGACCCGTGCTGGGGTGAGCTCCAGGAGGAGGGCGGTCGCGGTGGTGATCCACGCGCCCTCTGCCCTGGCGCGCTCGATCCAGGGTGAGCTCGGGGGGACCGCCGGGTTGACGATCAGCACGTCGGCCTCCTCGAAGTCCACCGGGCGGTGTCCGCCGAGCGCGAAGCGCACGGGGTGCCGAGCGGTGAGGCCCTCGAGGTCGCGTACGACCTCGCCGAGCGCCTCGCGGGTTTTCTGGTCGGTCACGGTCACCCGCGCCCCCTGCCCCAGGGCCCAGCGGGCGGCGCCTGCGCCTCCGCCGAACAGGCCAAGGCCCATCACCGTGACGCGCTTGCCCGACAGCCCCCGGGCCCTGACCGGGCCGCCATCGCTCATCCGTTCCCTTCGCCGGCGGCTGCCGGCGCGGAGGCGTCGGAGGCGGCCTGCTCCTCCTCATCGGCGGTCTGCGCCGCCGCGCGCGACTCGCTGCGGACGCGGATGGCCTCCTCGATGAAGGAGGCCGTCACGGGGTCCGCCTCTTCACCGGTCGCGGGGAGGAGGTCCACGTGGAACGCCTGGCGATCATGGATCCGGACGGGGTTGAGGATCTCCGTGAAGATGTCGACCGGGAAGTAGGTCCACCACGGGGCGTCCAGATCGAGCGGCTCGCTGTAGAGCCGTGAGCCGGCCCGATACATGGTCAGTCGCCGGGTACCGTAGTGGTCGATGGGGATCACCACGGGGGTCACGCCCATGAGCTGGTCGTCGAGTCGTACCTCGGCGCCCACCGGAGTGGAGGTGAGCGAGAGGGTGCGCTCCCCGCGGCACCCCGCGATGGCGGCGGCGGTGAGCAGGGTGGCGATGGCTCTCGTGCCGAGCGGGAGGCACGGCGGGCGCGGGGGCGAGGCCTGGCTCATGGCGCCGAGAATGCGGATCGGCGGCGCGGCGATCCCGAGGTTTCTGCGGAATCGGGAGGCCCTGCCGATGCCCCTGTTCGATGCGCCATCCACGCCGGCGGGGGCGCTATCATCCCGCGCCTCCAAATCCTCCGTCTCTGAGACTTTGACCCCGATGACACGCCACCTCCTGTTCGCCAGCCTCGTACTCGCCGTTTCGCCGTCGTGTCGGGGGATCGCCAGCTTCATGGAGGATCAGGTCCCGGTGGACGGCATGGCCAGCACCCCGGCCGCGGACGAGCCGGCGCCTCCGGCGGAGGTCACCCTGCGGACCGACGACGGTGCGGACTGGATCCAGATCGTCTCCGGGGAGTGGCTCAGGGGTGAGATCCTCCGGGTGCGAGACGACAGCCTGGACTTCGACAGCGATGAGCTGGACGACCAGACCTTCGACTTCTCAGATGTCCTTAGGATCATCAGCCCGAACCACCAGGTGGTGCTGACGGAGGACGGCCGGATCTTCGAGGGGCAGCTTTCGGCCGACGAGTCCTCGATCTGGGTCGCGGGCGAGAAGACCGTGAAGATCCCCCGGGCTCAGGTGCTCTCCGTCCTCGCCGTGGAGGGAGGAGGGGCCTCCACCTGGTCCGGCGAGGTCTCGGCGGGCGTCGCGGTTCGGACCGGCAATACCAAGCAGACGGACTACTCCGCCGTGCTGGCAGCGACCAGGGAGACCGCTCGGACCCGGTGGGCGAACCGCTACAGCGGCGCGATCAGCGAGGTCAGCGGAGCCGAGACGGCCAACAACCACCGCATCGGTAGCTCCTTCGACGTCTTCGTGACCAAGCGGACGTTCGTGACGGTGCCGGGGATCGATGTCTATCGGGACCCCTTCCAGAACGTGGGCCTCCGCGTGACGCCGTACGCGGCGATCGGCTACGAGATTGTGGACACCGCGGACCACAACCTGTCCCTCAGCGCCGGTCCGGCGTTCCAGTACCAGCAATTCGACTCCGAGCTCGCCTCGGGGTCCTCCACGGACAACTCCTTTGCGGGGGTCTTCTCGACCTCCTACGACTGGGACATCACCGGCGACGTGGAGCTCAGTGCCGACTACAACATCACCGTGCCGATGCCGGACATCGACGAGTACAACCACAACGTGGTCGGCACGCTCTCCATCGACCTGGCGGGGGACCTGGACCTCGACCTCTCGGTGACCTGGGACCGCATCAACTCGCCCGAGGCGAACGCCAGCGGCGTGATCCCCAGGAAGGACGACTTCCGGATGACGGTCGGGATCGGCTGGACCTTCTGACCCCCCCTGGTCCCCCGAGGAGCGAGGAGCGAGGCGCGCCGGCTCCTCACGGGCGTGGGAGAGCGCCGACCCTGGCCCCACCCCCGGCGTCTCGCGGGGAGACGTCGTCCGGAGAGGGTGGGTGGCGGAGAGGGTGGGATTCGAACCCACGGAACCCGCGAGGGCTCACCGCCTTAGCAAGGCGGCGCATTCGGCCACTCTGCCACCTCTCCGCTCGGGCGAAGAAGATAGCGACCGCGGTCTCCTGTGGCTCAGAGGAGTTTCTGGAAATCGCGGGGACGTAACCCGGAAGGAGGAATCGTGGGAAAAGCGTCAAGGGAAGATCCAGATCGCCACAATGTGGCCCGAGGTGCAGCGTAGGCCATTCCCCGGCCCGGCCCCTCCCGCGTCGGAGCCCGTCAGACGGCCCGCGCTGGCCCCAGGACCCACCCGATGCCCGATCACTCCCACTCCACTGAAGCCGCCAGGAGCGACCTCGTGGGGGGGCCGTCTCCGCGACCGGCGCCCTCGCGGGGAGAGCTCGGTCACGCCCTCTTCCGGCTCTGGCTCCTGAACGTCCTGGCGGGGACCCTCGTCGGGTCCCTGTGGTTCTTCGACGCCCCTGTGGATCGTGCTCCCTGGATCCGCGTCTACGTCTCCCTGGCCCTGGTGTCGTCGGTCGCGGTCCTCGCCCTGGTGCCGGGCGCGGCGTTCCTGGTGATCTGGCGCTGGATCCGGAGCTGGCGCCTGGCCTGCCTGATGGCCGGCTTCGTGGGGGCGTGGTTCCTCGCGATCCTCTACACCGACACCATCGTCTATCGCCTGCTGCGCTATCACTTCTTTGATAGCGCCGTGCTCAACGTGGTCCTCACCAAGGGGAGCGGCGACTCCATCATCCTCGGCGCCTACGTCTGGGAGACCGCGGGGCTCGTGATCGGTGGGCTGACGCTGATCCAGTGTCTCTGCTCCGCCTGGTTCGCCCGCCGGATCCAGCGCCTCAACGGGGAGGGCGTCCGCGGCAACCTGTTCCTCCAACCGAAGACCGTGGTGGTCCTCGGGTTCCTGCCGACCCTGTTGTTCAGCCAGTCGGTCAGCGCTGCGGCGGACGTGGCGCAACACCGGGAGGCCTTGCGCGCGATCCAGCCGATCCCGGTCGTCCCCCGGGTCCGCCTCGGGCAGATCATCGAGCCGCTCCTCGACCCGGACGCGGCCCGACCGCCGGAGATGGACCTGCTGCCGGTGAACGCCACCCTCGACTGGCCCCACCAGCGCCCCGAGATCCCCGCGGACGCGCCGAAGAGGAACGTCTTCGTGTGCGTGCTCGACTCGTGGCGGCGGGACATGTTCGACCCCGAGCTGACGCCGAACATCAGCGCCTTCGCCGAGGGCGCCCGGGTGTTCGAGGATCACCTCTCGGGCGGGAACGGAACCCGATATGGGCTGTTCACCATGCTCTACGGGCTGCACGGCTCGTACTGGTTCCCCGTGCTCGCCCAGCGCAGGGCCCCGGTGCTCGTCGAGGCGATGCAGGCGGCGGGCTACGACGTTCGGGTGTTCTCGAGCGCCTCGATGAGCTTCCCCGAGTTCCGGGAGACCGCCTGGGTGGGGGTGGATGACCAGTCGATCCTCGACTCGTTCCCCCCCGGCCTGGTGTCGTACCAGAAGGACGAGCTCCTCGCCGAGGCGTTCGAGGCGTGGATGGAGCGGCGCCGCGTCACTCGCGACGAGCGGCCCTTCTTCGCCTTCGTGCTCATCGACGCGCCCCACCAGCCCTACGAGAACCCCGGCGGGCCGTACGCCCCGGCGGTGGAGTCCCTCGACTACATCGAGCTCGGCCGCACGACCGAGGGGCCGGAGCTGGTCGGCCTCCAGGAGCGCGTGCGGAACGCCTACAAGAACTCCGTCGTGCATGCGGATCAGACCGCGGGGCGCCTGCTCGACACCCTCGAGCGAGCCGGCGAGTCCGAGGACACCTTCACCATCGTCACCGGTGACCACGGGGAGGAGTTCTTCGAGTGCGGCTTCTGGGGGCACACCTCGAACTTCTCACCGCCGCAGGTGCAGGTCCCGTTCATCTTCCGGGGCCCTGGGATCGAGCCGGGCCGCGAGCCGCGCCCGACCTCCCACCTGGACTTCTCGAGCACCCTGCTGGAACTCCTCGGAGCCGACCCCGCCATGCGTGGGGGGTACAGCCTTGGCGCGGATCTGCTCGCGCCCCCCGAGACCCGCGATCGGGTCGTCGCGGGCTGGAGTGACATCGGGCTGTGGACCGCGTCCGGGATCTTCGACATCCCGCTCACTGCCCCCGGGCTGGGAGGCTGGGTCCAGGAGCTTGAGTGCTACGACCTCCCCTGGGATCCCGTCGCGGACGTAGCCCTCCGGTGCCGTACGGAACGCTCGGCGCTCGAGACGATGGCGCGCGAATGCGCGCTCTTCCTGAAGGTCCGCTAGGCCGCGCTCCGAACATGTCGCTGACTGTCCGCGCTGCGATCCTGGCGTTCGCGTGCTTGACCGCTCTCGTCGCCCTCGGAGTCCGGCAGGAGAACGCCATCGGCGTGGCGCTGGGCGGGACCTCGTCTCCCGCTGGCCAGGCACCCGCGGAGGCCCTCACGTGGGGATCCTACGACCCGGACACGCTCTATCACGCGCGCCGCGTCGCGCGCGCCGTGGAGAATGCCGGGTGGGTGTCCTCCTTCGACCCCTTCCTTGCCTACCCCGAAGGCGCGGGACCGAAGAGCCTCGGTACAGCGATCCCCTGGCCGCCGGCCTACGACCTCCTCCTCGCGGCGATGGCCCGGGGGCGTGCCCCCTCGATTGACGCGTTGCTCCCCTCTGCCGCAGGGGATCCCGCAGGACAGCCGCAGGGGGCGTCGGAGCCTCTCTTGCCAGCGACCCGGCGGCGCATCGAGCAGCTGGTGGCCTCTGTCCCCATGTGGTGCGGGGCGCTGACGGCGCTGATCGCCGCCTTGGCATCGGCGGGCTTGGCGTCGAGGCTCGTGCCAGCGACGCGGGCAGGGATCACGGCGGTCGGCGCGGCGTTGATCGCGGGGCTCACCGTGGCCTTCACCTTCGGGCACGTTCGCTACTCCCACCTCGGGAACGGTGACCACCACGCATTCATCTCCTTGCTGCACGTGGCCATGCTCGCCGTGGTGGGGGCGAGCCTCCGACCCGATCGGATCGCCAAGCCCGTGGGCAGCGCGGCCCGGGGCGGCGCGGCCGGGCTCCTGGCGGGGGTGATGATCACGAGCTGGACGGCGTCGATCCTCTGGGTCGCGTTGGTGCAGCTCGCCCTGGTCCTCAGGCTGGCGCTGCCGTTCACGGGGGAGCAAGGGAGGCAGAGCGCGAGGGGGCTTCCCATCCTCGCTACCACCTTCCACAAGGCCGCGTTGCTCGTGGTGATGCCCGCCGCGATCGATAGCCCCTTCAGCTCGACGGACCCCTTCAGCCTGATCGAGCTCTCCTGGTTCCACATGGCGTGGCTCGCGACCGGGTGGCTGATCTTTGCGCCCTACGCGCTCCTCCCCAGGTTCGCCGCCAAGCGGCGCGTCGCCGCCACGTTCCCCGCCCTCGCCCTCGGGCTGGCGCTGCTCGTGGGAACCGACACCGGAGCCCGGCTGCTCGAGGCCTTCTCATGGGCCGGGGCCGAGAACCCGTTCATGGGAGGGATCAATGAGTCGCAGCCGCTGGCGGGCTCACTGCCCAAGCTGCTCCGGTTCGCCGGCGCCGGGGTCCTCGTCGCTCCGGTGGTGTGGGTCCTGGCGCTCAGGCGCGTGGGCGCCGCGCCGCAGTGCCTGCCCTGGATCACCACGCTCCCGATCCTCCTCCTCTTCGCGCTGCTCCAGCGGCGCTTCGCGGAGGGCCTCGTGCCCCCGATGGCGGTGCTCCTGGGGACCTTCGTCGCCGTCGAGGCCCTGAAGCGGATCGATCGGCCTCAGCTCCGCGCGGCCGCCACCGTGGCCCTGGCGCTCCTCGCGATCGCGGCGAACCCGGGCACCCTGGACAGTACGCTCGCCCGCGGGCGGGTGGAGGACCCTGCGCTGGCGCCGTTCGTGACGTCCACGGACATGGCCCGCCGCCAGCGGGCCCAGGCCGCCCTGCTCGAGACGCTGCGCGGCGATGCTGAGGATCCCGGCCAGCTGGTCGATGACCGGCCCCGGGCGGTGTTGGCGGAGTGGGACCTCGGGCACGCCATCGAGTGGCGGGCCGAGCGCCCGACCACGGCCACCAACTTCGGCCTCTATCTCGGCGAGGACTCGTTCCTGGCGCCGTGGCGCTTCTTCTCGGAGACCGGCGACGTCGCCGCTGAGCAGATGCTCATGGACCTCGGGGTGGGCACGGTGATCATTGACGGCCGGACCGCTGCCCGGCGGCCCAAGATCGCCGCAGCCTTGAACCTCGGGACGCCCGATGTGGCCTTCTGGTCGCGGACCATGGGCGCCCGCCTCGCGGAAGGGGGCGGGGCCTCGACCGCCAGCCATCCCGGCTTCCTGCAGCTGATCCGTCGGATCGATCCCGGCGAGGCGCCGGGCGGGATGAGGGCATACGCCGTCGTGCCCGGGGCCCGTCTCAGGGCCGAGGGCCGGCAGCTTCAGGTGGTGGCGACCCTGGCCGGTGAGGAGGGGGGCTCGTTCACCTGGCGGGGGACAGCGCGCGCCGGTGACGAGGCCGGGGCGCTGGAGCTCCGCGTGCCCTACGGCGTCCCGCTGGCCCCCTCTTCGAATCCCTCGACGAGGGGCGGGGGGATGACCCTCTCGGCCCTCTCGGTCTTCCTGGACGGTGAGCAAGTGCCGGTGCAAATCACCGACTGGGACGTCGCGAACGGGCTCGTGGTCAACGCGAATCGATGACCGCTCGCGACGTACATACGTCCCCCTGCCACGCTTTGCCCGCTCGTTACACGCCCGAGCCGCTCTTCTGCCTATACAGCGAGCTTGGCCGCGTACCCTCCCTGCCATTCCCATGCTCTACCCGACTCGCAAGACCCTCGCCTCCTGCTTCCTCGCCGCGGGGGCCCTCTTCAGCCCGTTGAACACCGCTGCGGCGCAGTCCATCGGCTCCCCGCAGGTCAACATCAACCATCAGGCGCTCGCCGCCGACTTCCTCAACCGGTCGGGGTTTGACCCTGAGGGCGCGAGCCAGGTCTCGGTGGAGCAGCTGCTGGAGCGCTCGTTCTTCACGATGCGCGTCGGGGTCTTCGACCTCGGGCTGAGCTCCTACGCTGCACTGAGCCGGACCAACGGCGACAACTTCGCGCTCCTCGCCGGCGCCCTGCTCGAGGTCCAGGCGCAGTTCCTCGAGTGGCTAGGGCCCAAGGCCCCCGGCATCAAGGAGGCCGAGAAGGACCTGAAGACGCTGCGGAGCTACTTCAAGAAACTCCGCGGGAACGCCATCAACAAGCTGGACCCCAAGCAGACCGGGGATGTGATGACCTTGCTCGGGGCGAGCAAGAAGGCCCTCGAGGCCCAGGAGCGGTTCGGCCGGTACATGGCCCGGGGGACCGCCCTCGGGCTCGACCGAGAGGACGAGTACGTCGATACGTTCCTGGTGGCCCCGGGGCGGAGGGACTTCCTTGAGCTCCTGAGCACGTTCGGCGCGATCAGCCCGCCCAACCAGGGTGTCTACTGGACCAACGACGTCGCGACCTGGACGAACACCTACTTCAACGACATCTCGGTCGTGGCCCTGGAGTTCGCGAGCCTCGGGAGCACCACCGGCGGAGCCTTCGCGGGGGTCAGCATGAACTCCCGGACGCCGACCGGGATGCAGCAGCAGATCTCCCAGCTCGCCGGCAACGCGATGATCGACAACCTGTTTGGCGACAAGATCCCGCCGTCCCTGGCGGGCGCCTTGTCGGTCAACCTCGTGGTCGAGATCTACGGGGAGTGCAACACGCGAGTAGACGGCGACCTGCGGGCGCGGCGGACCCAGGCCCGGGAGATCTTCGTCCCTGGCGGGCTCTCGGAGGGGGGCATCCTGCCCCCGAACCTGGCCGACAGCCGCTGGCGCTCGGAGCACGGCAAGGACCACTTCCTCGTGGCGCTCCAGTCCTCCCAGGCCGCCGGCGCGAGCGAGGCCAAGAAGAAGCACGAGAAGAACGGGTGCTTCGAGTTGATGGATGACCGCGAGGCCAAGCGAATGGTCGTCAAGGCGCCGTTCCTCGGGACCCCCGCGGCCGATGCGCCGCCGGTGCCGGACGACTTCTGGGGCGACAGCCTCGAGTTCTACCGCTCCTACCGGACCGGGTTCATCTACTGGCTACGCACCAAGGGGCAGCGCTCGAAGAAGAGCTCGGAGGCGGCCTTCGCCGCCTACCTCACGCAGCTGGCCCAGGCGGCGAACGGGGCCGACTCCCTGGAGGCCACCTTCGAGGAGCAGTACGGCAAGCCGCTGAGCGCGAAGGAGCCCTCCAAGCAGGACCTCGAGGGGCAGTTCCTGGACTGGCTCTCGAAGCTCTGAGTCGGACTCGGTAGCCTCGGCGGATCATGCCGTCGAAACCCCTAGGTCACCCCGCCGCCAGCGCCTCCCCCGAGTTCCTTGGGTACGACGGACCGCTCCTGGCGAGGGCCGCCGAGCGAATCGTCGGCGGGGCGGCTGGACCTGAGGAGCTGGGCGAGCTGCTGATCGCGGTCCCCGGTGCCCGCGCAGGGCGTCGGTTGGCCAAGGAGCTGCGGGCCTGCGCCTCCAGCCGGGGCTGGGCCGGCTACTTCGCCCCAACGATCACCACGCCGGGGGCGCTCACCGACGCCCTCCTCCCGCTGGAGCACGCGACGGCAGACCGAACGACGCGGACCCTGGCATGGGAGGCCGCGCTCGTGGGCGTTCGGCCCGAGATGCTCCTGAGGATCCTCTCGCGCCCACCCGCACGTGGCGATCGCGCCGCGTGGTGGCGGGTGGCCGAGGAGCTCCGCGTGCTCCACGGGGAGCTCGCCCAGTGGGGCCATGACTTCGCGTCCGTCTGGAAGCGGCTCGAGACCTACTCGGGATGCCCTGTGGGCGAGCTCCGGCGCTGGGAGGCGCTGGCGGAGATCCAGGGCGCCTGGCGCGCGAAGATGGGCAAGCTCGAGCTCTCCGATCCCCACGAGGGGCGCCTCCAGGCCCTCGAGTCGGGGCGGGTGGTGCGCGGGGCTCGGGTGGTCCTCGTGGGCGTCCTCGAGATGAACCTGCTGCTCCGTGAAGCGCTTCGCGCCCTTGACGAGGCGCCCCGTGTCCTCGTCTTCGCACCGGAGGTCGCCGCCGAGGGCTTCGATGACCTTGGGGCCCTGGTGACCTCGAGGTGGGAGGAGGCTGAGGTCGACCTGCCGCTCGATCAGTGGCACGTGGTCGGCACCCCCGATGACCAGGCGCGCCTCGCGCTGTCCCTGGCCGCCGAGGCTGCCCCCGCCCACGCCGGTGAGCTGACGGTCGGGGTCCCGGACGGGGAGGTGACGCCCCTGCTCGTGAGGCGGTTTGGCGCCGCGGACATCCACGCCAGGAGCGCCGCGGGGACGCCGCTCGGACTCACCGCCCCGATGCGCCTGGTCGCCGCGCTGGAGGCCTTCGCGCGGGCGCGTACGGCGGAGAACGCCGCGTCCCTCGTCCGCCACGCGGACCTCGCCCGCTGGCTCGCGGGACGCCTGGGGCACGACCCGGCCGCGCGCCTGGACCGGTACCGCCCGGAGCACCTGCCCCGGACGCTGGACCCCAGCCCGGAGGGGGGCGTCCTCGATCTCCCCGGGCAGCTGAGGGGAAGGGAGGACATCCGGCCCCTGCTCGGCGCGGTCGAGGAACTGGGTGGGGCGCTCTTCACGGACACGGCGGCCTCGCTCGCCGATCACGTGGGCCGTCTCCGAGAGCTCCTGCTGCTCGTCTACGGGGACCACCCGATGCTCGAGCCGCCCCGGTCCAGCGAGCTGGCCCGCCATGTGGAGGTCTCGCTGCGTCGCCTCGGGGCGGTCATGGATGAGCTCGAGCGCATGCCCGCGGCGGTGGCCGGAAAGATGACGCCGGCCGACGCGCTGCGCCTGGTCCACTGGACCGCCGGGGGGGCCGCGGTCCCTGACCCGGTGGGGGGAGAGGGCCAGCCGGTGGTCGAGCTGCTCGGCTGGCTCGAGCTGCTCCTCGACGGCGCGCCCCACCTCGTGGTGACGGGCTTCAACGAGACCAAGGTCCCCGAGCCCTCCACCCGAGACCCGTTCCTCCCGGACTCCATCCGCACGCTCCTCGGGCTCGAGGACGACGCGCGGCGCACCGCGCGGGATGTCTACACCATGATCGCGCTCCTCCACTCGAAGCGATCCCTGCACTTCATCAGCGGCAGGGTCACCCGGGACGGGGACCCGCTGTTCCCGAGCCGGCTGGCCTTCAGGGCGGGGAGCGGGGACGTGGCCGCGCGGGTGGATCACGCCCTCGAGCCCGTGGGGTTCGCGCCGGTGGAGGCAAGCGACCGGGACGTGTCCGCCGAGCTTCCTCCGGTGGTCGCGGACCCGCGGCCCCAGGACCGCTTCGCGGTGACCTCCTTCAAGAGCTTCCTCGACTCGCCGCTCCTCTACTACGTCCAGCGCGTCCTTCGCCTGGAGGCGGTGGACGACCGCGCGGGTGAGCTCGACGCGCTGCGCTTCGGCACCCTCGCCCACGACGTGCTCGAGGACCTCGGCACGAACGAGGAGCTGCGGGAGTCCACCAGCGTCAAGGACGTCGAGGGGTACCTCCTCGATCGACTCGACCGGCGGGCGGCCATGAGGTTCCCGAGGGCCGTCATGCCGGCGGTGCAGATCCAGCTCGGCCAGCTGCGGCTCCGCCTCAAGAGTTTCGCCCTCTGGCACGTGGGGGAGGTGCGCGACGGGTGGCGGATCCGCCACGCGGAGTGGAGCCCGGAGGGCGACGCCTCCATCGGGCGCGAGGGGTGCGCCCGGCTCGACATGGGGGCCGGTGAGGAGCCGGCGTGGATCCGCGGCAAGATCGACCGCATCGAGCAGCACTCGAAGACGGGGTTCTGGCGCGTGCTGGACTACAAGACCAGCCACAAGAGCCATGACCCGGCCAAGGTGCACCGCAAGCAGAACGGGGAGTGGAGGGACCTCCAGCTCCCGCTCTACGCCCACATGGTCGAGCCGCTCGTCGGCAAGGGCGTCGTTCCCGGGCTCGGCTACGTCAACCTGCCGGGGGACGGGACGCGCGTGGAGCTCAAGCTCGTGGCCGGCAAGGTCAGCTGGGGTCCAGAGGACATCCAGGACGCCCTGGAGTGCGCGCGCGAGGTGGTCCGGCGTGTCCGGGCGGGCGAGGTCCACGACCTCGGTCGCGTCAAGACCGAGTTCATGCTCCCGATCGAACGGGAGCTCCTCGGAGTCGGCCTGGTGCGAGAGCCCGACCCGGTCGCGGACGACGAGGAGGAGCGGTCATGAGTCAGACCGAACTGTTTGGGGAGGACGACTCCATCAGGAAGCGACGTCAGCTGCTGCTGGCGTCGGCGGGGACGGGCAAGACGTTCCGGCTGGCCAACCACTTCGCCGGGCTCCTGGTGGCGGGCGTGGAGCCCAAGCAGGTGCTCGCGGCGACCTTCACGCGCAAGGCGGCGGGGGAGATCCTCGACCGGGTGCTCAAGCGCCTCCGTGAGGGCGCGCAGGACGGCGCGGCGGGGGAGGAGACGCGGGGCTACCTCCTGGACGCCGCCCAGGCGGTCCAGCCCTATCGGGAGAGCCTCCTGGCCGAGGAGTGCGCCGAGACCCTCGCGCGACTGGTCCGGCGCATCGAGCGCTTCCGGGTCCAGACCCTGGACGCCTTCTTCATCAGCCTCTCCCAGCTCTTCGCCATGGAGCTCGAGCTCTCGCCCGACTTCGCCATCGGGACGGAGGTGCAGGAGGTCGGCCTCGCCGCCGAGACCGTGGCGCGGGTGCTGGACGGACTCGAGGACGGTGAACGCCTCGAGCTCCTGCGGGCGCTGGTCCGCGGGGGCGCGTCCCGCAAGGCACAGTCCGCCCTGCTCGAGGCCGTGTCCGAGGCGGAGAACGCCGCCGCCCAGGTGGGACCTGACGCGTGGGGGAACCTGAAGCCCCTCGATGGGGTGGATCCCGCCGAGGTAGAGGCCCAGGTCCGCCGTCTGCACCAGTGTGATGTGCCCGTCACCGCCAAGGGGGAGCCGAACAAGCTGTTTGCCAACGCGATCGACGCTCTGCGGGCGCTCGTCGGAGATGGCAGTGATCCGATCGACTCCTCCTTCTTCGGCATCGGCCTGGTGGAGAAGGTGATCGCCGGGGATGAGAAGTTCGCGCGCGCTCCGATCCCCGAGGACATCGCGGGAGCGATTCAAGTCCTCGCGCAGCGGGCCGGGGAGGACGCGATCAAGGAGCTCCTCGCGCGGAACGAGGCCATGGGCTCGTTCCTCACCAAGTACGCCCGAGCCGAGGACGGCCTGCGTGCCGAGTGGGGGGTCTACCGCTTCCAGGACTTCTCGCGGGCGCTGGAGCGCGGGCCCGCGAGGGAGAAGCCCGAGGCCTGGCGGCAGGCGTTGGGCTTCCGCATGGACGCCAAGCTCTCGCACCTCCTCCTGGACGAGTTCCAGGACACGTCGGCCCAGCAGTGGCGCCTCCTCTTGCCCCTCGCCGAGGAGGTCCTCGCCGACGGCAGCGAGGAGTCGAGCTTCTTCTGCGTGGGGGACGTCAAGCAGTCCATCTACGGGTGGCGTGGGGGAGAGCCGCGCCTCCTCTCAAGGATGCACGAGCGGCACCCCGGCCTCGAGAAGGAGGAGATGGTGAAGAACTACCGCTCCTCGAAGGTGATCCTCGACGTGGTGAACCAGGTCTTCGACGGACTCGCGGACCGCACGGCCCTGGCAGGAGAGAAGCGCGCCGCGGTCCGGCAGGCGGCGACGCGTTGGAGCGAGAACTTCGGGCCCCACGAGGCGAAGAAGGACCTCCCGGGCGAGGCCCACGTCTGGCAGGTGCGCGCCCACGAGAAGGAGCGAGGGGAAGTGAAGATGGACCCGGCGGTGAACCTCGCGGTCGAGCGCGTCCGCGTGCTGCATGAGCGTCACCCCGATGCCTCCATCGCGATCCTGGTGCGGACGGCGAAGCTCGTCCCGACTCTCCGCTTCCGCCTCGGCAAGATCGGCATCGAGGCCAGCGACGAGGGGGGCAATCCGCTCACCGACTCCCTCCTGGTGACCTGGCTGCTCGGGCTCCTCCAGCTCGCAGACCACCCCGGTGACGGGATCGCGGCGCTCCAGGTGGCGCGCTCCCCCTTCGGTCCGGAGCTCGGGCTGGTCCCCGGGGAGGCGGGGAGCGCCGAGGCGAAGCAGCGGGCCTCGGAGGTCTCCGCGCAGCTCCGCGAGGAGCTCCTGCACGCGGGCTACGGGCCCTTCCTCCAGCGCCGCATGGAGCGGCTCACCGAGCAGGCCTCCGCGTGGGACCTGCGCCGACTCGAGCAGCTCGTGGACCTCGCCGAGATCCACGACGCGAAGCCCGGGCTGCGTCCGGCGGACTTCGCCGACGAGGTCCGCGCGAAGAAGGTCTCCGACCCTTCCCAGGCGCGGGTCAAGGTCATGACCATCCACGCCTCCAAGGGGCTCGAGTTCGATGCGGTCGTGCTCCCGGAGCTTGGACACCTCTGGCGGCTGACGCCCAGGGGCGTGCTCCTCGAGTCCGAGTCCGAGGTGGCGCCTCCGCGGGTGGCGACCATGGCGCCCCGGGCGGACGTGGCCGCGCAGCATCCCGAGCTGGAGGCCATGTACGAGGGCGAGAAGGAGCGCCAGATGGTGGATGAGCTCTCCGGGCTCTATGTGGCGCTGACCCGGGCGGTGCACTCCATTGACCTGATCGTCTCCGCGCCGGGCAAGAAGTCGCCCAGCCAGAGCCACGGCGCCCTCGTCGCGGAGGCCTTCGGCGGTCAGACCGTCGGTGAGCTCACCCTTGATGGGGCCTACGAGGAGGTCTGGTCCCACGCTGATTCCACGGAGGAGTGGGCCCCCGTGCACGAGAAGGGCAGTAAGGAGCCCCTCACGGAACACCGTCTGCGGCTGGATCCTGCGCCCGGGGAGACCGCCGTTCGCGCCCCGAGCTCCGCGGGGCACTCGCCGGAGTCCGTGGGCTCGCTGCTCTCGGGGGCCAGCGGCCGCGGCGCGCGCTTCGGGACGCTCGTGCACGCGCTCTTCGAGGAGGTCGAGTGGCTGGAAGGAGCGGCCGTCGACGACGAGAGCCTTCGTGCCACCCTGGTCCGCGTGGGCGACGAGGCCGTGGACCTCGTGGACGGTGCCCTCGCGAGGTTCCGCGAGGCCATGGCTTCAGAGTCGCTGGTCCAGCTGCTCACCCGCCCGCCTGGCGAGGTCACGGTCCACAACGAGCGCTCCTTCGAGGTTCAGGTGGATGGTGAGGATGGCGCCCCGCTCCGCTGGCGCGGGTTCATCGACCGGCTCGTGCTGCACCGGGAAGGGGGACGGGTCCAGAGGGCCCAGGTGATTGACTACAAGACCGACGCGGTCGCCACGGCGGACGAGGTCCGCGCGGCCCACCGCGAGCAGATGGAGGCGTACCGGTCGGCCGTCGCCGCGCTCTTTGGTCTGCCGTCCTCGGACGTCTCGTGCGCGCTCGTCTGGCTGAAGGACCCTTCGGTCGCAGGCGTCGGCGCCGAGGTCCTCGAGGTCTGAGCCCTCAGAGGCCCGCGGCCGCCTTGGCGCGCAGGATCTCCTCGCGCGGGAGGCGCCAGTCGGTGTCGTCGTCACCGGTGCGGACGAGGTCGAGGCCTTCCAGGGAGACCTCGCTGAGGGTCGTGTCGCCGTGGGCGATCCGGACAACGACCTCGCCCTCGAGGTGGGCCCGGGTGCTCTCGGGGAACGTGAACGCGTCCGGAATGGAGAGGCCGTCCGTGAAGAGGTTCTCCCCGGCCTCGTCCCAGATCGCCGCGGTCCCCTTGTCGTCCCTGACGTCGAAGGCGCTCTCGTACACGACCTCTCCGCCCTTCCGAACCTCAAGCGAGAGGAGTCGCATGCCCCAGGGGTGACATCCCGAAGCGGTGAGCGCGAGGACGACCAGGGAGAGCGCCAGGTAGGTCCTGGCCAGGCGAGTGAGGAGCTTCATGTTGATGGAGGGAGGGCCTCGGGAGTCTCGGGTGTACGGGGCCACCGAGGCGTTGGTGGCCACATCTGCCGGGTTTCGTTGCGGGGCCCCGGCGGCAGCGCCCTCCGGCGGCCGTCCGGGGCGGGGGACCAGCCGGCTCCCGCCGGGTGGACAGGAGTCCCGCGGGGCTGGGCATTGGCATGGTCTCCTTTCGGAGACGGAACCCGACCCACCTCGGAAACCCGCGCAAGTCCGGCGCTGGAGGCCGTTGTTTCTGTTTCGATCGGCGCCTCGCCTGCCACCAGATCTGCCTCTCGCAGAGGTGGTCCTTACCCGGATCCGTCCATGCGCTTGCGCCTGACCGCCGTCCTCGCCGTCTGCCTCGCTTCCTGTGCCTCCACAGAGGATGCGATCGCGCCGATCGACGGCTCTCCCCACTTCGACCAGATGGCCACCATGGTGGGTGAGTGGTATCGAACGGACGGGGAGGCCGGGGATGGACCGGTCATGATCTTCGAGCTGGCTGCCAACGGGTCCGCCGTGGTCGAACGTCTCTTCCCCGGCATGGAGAAGGAGATGGTCACCATGTACTACATGGACGGGGATCGACTCATGCTCACGCACTACTGCGCCCTCGGGAACCAGCCCTCGATGGTCGCCACCGGTGGCGACGAGGCGTTGATCGAGTTCGACTTCGCCGGGGCCTCGAACCTGGGCTCGCCGGAGGAGACGCACATGCACCAGCACGTCGTGGAGTTCCTCGGAGAGAACCGGGTGGACGCCACCTGGGTCCTCTGGGACGGCGGTTCGGAGGCCGAGCGCCGGCTCTTCCCGGTGAAGCGGCGGACGGCCCAGTGACCACCGAGGCGGCGAGTTCCGGCCGCTCATGGCGGTGGGTCGCCCTCCTGGTGGCGCTCCACTTCCTCCTGTGGATGCTTCTCTTCTTCGTCTCCCTCGACTTCTCGGCGGTGGACGACGAGCCCCTTGGGCTGGTGAGCCAGGTAGCCAGCCCGTTCTTCTGGGTCCTCGGGCTCCCGCTCTGGCCAGTCGGGCTCTGGCTCCAGGACGCGATGTTCACCGGCCGGGGCATGCCGGACGCCCTCGATTGGGGGCTGCTCCTCGCGAACAGCCTGCTCTGGGGCATCGGGCTGGAGGGGATCCTCCGGCGGCGTCGAGCGCGGGCGTGATCCGCGGCGGTATTCCTGGAAGGGCTCGCCGCGCCCGGGGCCTCAGCGCCTCAGCTTCAGGCGCGCGGCGTACGCGAAGGTCGTGATGTAGAGGTACTCCTCGTCCTCGTCGAAGCAGCAGTTGGTGGCGGGGTCAGGGATGGCGATCGTGGCGAGCTTCTCGCCCTCGGGTGAGATCACCAGGATGCCGCCGGGGCCCGTGGTGAAGATGTTCCCGCTGGAGTGCACCTTCATGCCGTCGAACCAGCCGGCGGCGTCCTCGTCGAAGGGGCCCTTGTAGAAGAGGCCGCCGGTGCCATCGGCGGTGGAGAAGCGCATCATCTCCGGGTCGGCCATGTTGGAGCTGTTCACGTAGAGCCACTCTCCGTCCTCGGAGAGTCCCACCCCGTTGGGGAAGTCCATGCTGTCGTTGAGGAGCGTCGTCCAGCCCGTCTGGGCGTCGTGACGGTAGATCCCACAGAAGGGGAGCTCGCGCAGCTCGCCCTCGAACACCATCCGCGCCACGCTCGGGTCGCTCTCCGCCAGATTCAGGAAGCCGTACGGAGGGTCGGTGAAGTAGATGTCGCCGTCCGGCGCGACCGTGAGGTCGTTGGGGCTGTTGAAGCGCTTGCCCTGGTGTCGGTCGACCACCGTGGAGAAGGGGCCAGGCGTCCCGTCCGTGCGGGTCAGGGTCGCGATGCGGCGGTCCCCGTGCTGGCACAGGATCAGCTCCCCGTCGGGCCCCAGCGCGAGCCCGTTGGCGCCGAGCACACCGTCCTCGTAGACCGGCGCGTGTCCCGTCGCGCCGCTGGGATCGAGGTACACGCTGGTCCCCTCCGCCTCGGTCCACGAGTACAGCTTGTTGCCGAGAACGTCCGCGAACACGAAGCGCTGCTCGTCGGGGAGCCAGATCGGCCCCTCACCCAGCTGGATATCCTCCACCAGGATCTCCATCAAGACCTCACCATCGACCAGGTCCGACGCACTCGCCGAGTGGAGCTGCACCGGACGCATCATGGGACTTCCCACGCTGCACCCCGCGGCGAGCAAGGAGAGGAGGGCGAGGAGGGTCGGCTTGTTTGCGGTCGAGCGGAGCATGTTCATGGTCGTCGGGATGTCAGGTGATGCAGTACCGTATCGAGCAGGCTCAGGCCGATCGAGTTGAGGATGACCCTTCCCCATCGACGGGTCCTCATCGATGCCCGGCTGTCGCAGGCCAGGCGCCCGTCCCCCGGAGAGAAGCGCTGACGTTACGGTGAGTCCCATGAATGCACCGACCGCTGTCGCGTCCGCGCTCCTCCTGCTCCCGTGCCTCGTGAGCGCGTCGGGGGCGCCTCCGGGCGGCCCGGTCTCGGAGCCCTCCAGTCGGCCCTGGGTGAGCCTCACGGCGGACGTGGAGGGTGGGCTGTGCGAGGTTGGCGAGACGGTCCACTTCACCGCGACCCTCGAGAACCGCTCGGACGACGCGGTGCGGGTCACGGTCAAGTGGGAAGTGGAGTCGCTCTCGCTCGAGGCTGAGCTCCCCGCGCCGGAGGTCCTCGAGCTCCCGGCGAGGGGAGCCGCGACCGCGGTCCTGCCCCTCGCCATGGCCAGGCCGGGGTTCGCGGACGTGGCGGTGCGTGTGCTCGAGGACGGCGGCGAGCGGCCGAACGTGCGCCGGCGGCGGGTGGGATGCGACCCGGCAGGAATTCGATACGCGCTGAGCCGCGAGCCCGACTTCGAGGCCTTCTGGGAGCGAACCCTCGTGGAGCTCGCCGCGGTGGACTCCGAGGTCGAGCTCAGAGAGGTCCCGGGCAAGCCGGACGATGACTTCAAGCTGAGCGAGGTCACGCTCCGGAGCCTCGGCGGCGTCCGCGTGCGGGGGTGGCTCCAGGTCCCGAGGTCGGAGGGGCCCCACGCCGCGGTCCTGCGCGTCCCCGGCTACACGGAGACCATGCAGCCCATCGACGCCGTGGGGAACCGCGTCGTCTTCTCGTTCAACATCCGCGCCCACGGTGACAGCGTCCAGGACGTCCCCGCGGGGCCGGTCGACTACTGGCTCCGCGGCCTCGAGGACAAGGACGACTACTTCTACCGCGGCGCCTACATGGACTGCGTGCGGGCCATGGACTACCTCTGCTCACGCGACGACGTGGACCAGGATCGGTTGGCGGTCTGGGGCGCGAGCCAGGGGGGCGGCCTCGCCTTCGCCACCGCGGCGCTGGACCCGCGGGTGGACATCTGCATCGCAGACATCCCGTGGCTCTGCCACTGGCGGGGGCTGATGACGCTCCTCATCGACCAGGACGTGAAGGACCTCGCGGCGTGGCTCGCGGCGGACCCGGGCCGATCGCGAGCTGGCGTCCTCGAGACCCTGAGCTACTTCGACACCATGAACCTCGCGGACCGGATCACGTGTCGAACCCTCATGGGCGTGGGGCTTCAGGACGGGATCTGTCCCCCGGAGACGAGCTTCGGCACCTTCAACCGCGTGAAGGGAGAGCGGGACTTCCGCATCTACGAGGAGCAGGGGCACGGGCTCGCCGCCGAGCACTACGGCTGGGCGCTGGCGGAGCTCGCTGAGGTCCTCGGTTCGGCCGAAGGCGACTGAAGGCGCTCGGAATGGTGTGCGTGGTGGGTCGCGGATGCGCTCTTGGACTCCGTGGGTACTCTGGATCGCGGCCATCTCGCGCACGTACCCGGTGCGAGCGTGAGTGACCGAGCAGGGACTCCGCGAGAGGAGCAGCACCATGAGCAGCACCATCATTCGACTGGCGGCCACGCTGACCCTCGCTGGAGCCGCGCTCTCCATCTGGGGGAGCCTCCCGTCCAGCACAGCCCAGGACGCGAGCGGGGTCCATGTGCTCAGTGAGTTCCGGGACAACGGGCGAGGCCGGTTGGACGAGGCGCTTCGGGTCCTCGGTCGTGAGACGCGCGCCGTGATCCGAGTGGACATCGACGACGTGTTGCATGGGGCCCTGAAGGTCCCAGCGAACATCGCGCTCGTGCACGAGGGCGCCTCCTTGATCGATCTCGCGGGGCAACGCTTGGAGATTGCCGGTTCGTTCGATGCGACCCAGGCGCAGGTCTTCTTCGGAGTGGGCAAGGTGTCCCTGGCGCCGGGGAGCACCCGTCAGGTCCTCCCGCAGTGGTGGGGGAGCAACGACTCCGACAGCGTACAGGCAGCCATGGACGTCGCCCTCGAGTGCGGCGCGGAGGTCTTCATGCCCGCCGGTTCGTACACGTTCGATTCGACGGTCGAGGCATACTTCGAGGACACGGGGTTCAACGCTCGGGCCCTCAAGGTGCGAGGAGCTGGTCCGGGGCGCACGGTCATCGAGAACCGGGTCGCGAGCAGCGCCGCGTTCTACTTCGGCACGCGGAATCCGATCGCTCAGCAGGCGTGGTTCCTGACGGTCGAGGGGCTCGAGGTGACGAGCCGCTCCGGAAGGGGCCAGCGTGGCATCGAGATTGAGGACGTCTGGAACGGTCGGATCTCGGACTGCCTGATCAGCGACCAGGCCGTGGACGGCATCGTCATGCGGGCCGACCAGAATGATTTCGGGCTGCCCAAGACCTGGACGATCGAGCGGTCACTGATCGTGCGGAACGGTCGCTACGGCGTCTACATGGGAGCTGCCGGAGCGGGCTCGGTGGCCTACAACGTCACGCTCGATCAACTGGACATCGAGCTGAACGGACAGGGAGGCGTCTACGCGGCCGCCGAGCTGTCGCGGATCACGAACTCGATCATCGCCAACAATGGAACGGGGCCGACCTCCCATGGTGGCGTCTACATGACGGGCGACACGGACTACCGCGCCTATGCCAACGCCATCTCCGGGTGCGGCTTCGAGGCGAACGTCCCGTACGACATCTATGCGGACCGCGTCGCCAACCTGACGCTGGCGCGCAACGATCACAGCCGTATCCCGATCACCTCAGGCGCGAGCCAGGACGCCTTCGTTCGCCTCGACGGGCCGGAGGGCGCGTTCAACGTGCTCGTCGCGCACAACCAGTTCTCCTCCGGGATCCAGAGCCCGTTCACCGCCATCGTGGGCGGCCCCGGGCTGGAGAGCATCGAGCTGGACAATAACCGCTTCAACCTCGAGGCCGGGAACGGGCGGGCAGACTTCGGGAGCACGACGAAGTCGACGTACCGGTCGCTTGGCGACTCCGTCTTGACCAATCAGTCGCTCTCCTTTGCGGCAGCCCAGACCAGCGTAGGTGACGTGAAGTTGGCGCGGGGCGGGCCGGGCATCCTCTCCGTGGACGGGATCGCGACGCGGATGCAGTCGGTCACGTCGAGCAACGGTGCGCTCGCGCTGGACTGCAGCCAGGGCCTGACGGTGCTGCACTCCCTCACCGAGAACACGACCATTCAGGTCCCAGCGAACCCGGTCGCCGGGGCGATCTTGAACCTCTCGATCTTCCAGCCCCCCGGCGCGGCGCACAGCATCGGCTTCAAGCCCATCTTCAAGGTGGCGGACCCTCTCACGGCGAGCGGCGGCCACTTCTCCACGACCCGCTTCCTCTTCACGGGCCTCTACTGGGTCCAGCTCGGCGCCGCCGCGATCGACGCGCCGCTCTGAGCGGTACGGCCGGCGCGGGCTCTGCTCGCGCCGGATCATGGGGCCGGCGGAGCGAGCGCCGCCGCTTGCCAGCTCTGGCGCCGTGCTCACAGCACCACGCCCAGGGGCGTCGGCGTGTGCCCCTCGAACACATGGCCGAGGTCGGTCCCCCCGATGCCGGCCGTCAGGACCTCCGCCAGCACATCGCGGTAGTCCGTCTCCACCCGCAGGTCGCCCTCGTCCAGGGCCGCAGGCGCGAGCGTCGGCCAGGCCCCGTGGACCTGGCCACCCTGGACGCCGCGGCCCATGACCATCATGAGGCCGCCGCTGCCGTGGTCGGTCCCGCCGCTGCCGTTCTCCGCGGCGCGGCGGCCGAACTCACTCTTGGCGTAGAGGACGTAGCGGTCCTCCATGCCCTGCATGTCGAGGTGGAAGGCCTCGAGGGCAGCGGAGAGGTCGGCGAGCATGCCAGCGAGCTTGCCGTCGAGGGGACCCTGCTCGTCGTGGTGGTCCCAGCCGCCGTAGTCGTGGTGGGCGACCTCCAGGCCGATGTCCGCCTTGATCATGGCGGCCGTGTTGCGAAGGACCGCGCCGAACTTGCTCGCCGGATAAACGGCGCCGTTCGCGGGGGTGTAGGCGGTGAAGTCGACGGTGTCGAGGAGGTCGATGGAGTCCAGTGAGGCCGCGGCTGCGGGCGCCAGCGGCGCGATGGTCCTCGCGTAAGCGTTGTCGATTGCGGCTCTTCGGGCGCTGGCGGAGGCCGGGTTGCCCGGGAAGGCGAAGTTGGCGGGGTCGGGGATGGGCAGCGTGGCGGGGGCCATGGCGAGGACCCGCGGCAGGAGCGGGTCGAGGGCGATGGCCCGCAGGGGGCCGGTGCCCGCGGGGCTGACCGCCTGCAGGTGACGCGCGAGCCACCCGGAGGTCACGGTGGTTGCCGGCTGGTCCGGCTGGCCGAGCTCCATGGAGCGCATGGCGTCGAAGTGGCTGCGGGTCGGGTCTGGAGAGCCACAGGCGTGGACGAAGGCGAGCCCGCCGGACTGGAACGGCGTCAGGAGCCCCGACGCGTTGGGGTTCAGCCCGAAGTAGCCGTCCAGGTCGAGCGCGCCGTTGGCCGCGCCCGGCGCGGGGACGGCGAGGCTCGGCCGCAGGGAGTAGAGGTTCGCGTCGCCGTGGGGTACGACGACCGAGAGTCCATCCATCGCCCCGCGCAGGAAGATCCCTACGAGGCAGGGTCGTTGGAGCCCGCCACGGGCCCCTTGCGCGAAGGCCGTGCGCGGGAAGAGCAGTGACGCCGCACCAGCGGCCGCGCTCGCCCCCAGGAAGCCTCGTCTCGAGAGGTGTTCGTACTCTTCGCAGCTGTGGTCTTTCTTCATCTTAGGTTCCTCTTGGTGAGCGTCGGCTCAGATCCACTGGGTGCTGGGGAGAGAGAGCGCGAGCGCCACGGCCTCGCGTGCCACATCGCCGTTGAAGGTGGACTGGGAGTCGATGAAGGCCTGGACCTCGGCGACGTCCTCGGGGGTCATCCTCCCCCCGGTGAGGTGCCGGCTCAGCGCGCCCGCACGCCGGGACGGCGCGACCCCGGAGAAGATGGCGAGCAGGGCAGCGTTGGGGACCGTGGCGCCGGCGATGGCGTCGTCCAGGAGCGCCGTGGCGAAGGTCCAGCGCGGTAGCAGGTTGGCGCCCCAGGCGCCCAGCGCGTCCGGATACCCGTTGGGGGCCGGCCAGTCGAACGGGGCGTGCCCCATGAACTTCGTGACCGCCACCAGCTCATAGAGGCCCTGGGGTGAGGTGCTCAGGGTGCCACCCGCGCTGCGGATGGCGCCCACGGCCATGTGCATGGGCCGCCGCAGCTTGAGCTGCTGCCAGACCCTTCCCTCACGGAAGGACTGGCGGGAGAGCACGGCGCGGACGGTCTCGGCGATGTCCCCGGAGGTGGCGGTGAAGACCGCCGCCACGCGGTCAACGGTGGCGCTCGGCGGGTCGTAGCTTAGGAAGAAGACGCAGAGCTTCTCGGCGAGCCTCCGGGCGGTGCTCGGATGGAACGCGAGCAGGTCGAGGACGGTCTCACCGTCCTGCTGGCCGCCGCCGGCGGCGATGCTCTGACCCAGGACGACCTTCGCGCCGTTGTCGTGGGTCGAGGGGTTGAAGACGAACTCACCCACGCTCGGATGGCCCGGGGGATAGATGGTCCAGCCCGTGAGGCACCGGGCGACCTCCTGGACGTCCTGCTCGGTGTAGCCGGCGCCGGTCCCGAGGGTGTGCAGCTCCATCAGCTCCCTCGAGTAGTTCTCGTTCGGCGCGGCGGCGACGCTGGTCGCGTTGTCCAGATAGACCAGCATGGCCCCGCTCTTCGCCGACGCCCCAAGGAGCTCCCTGAAGTCGCCGAGGGCGTGTCGCCGGACGACCTCGCGGTCGTCGACCACCTTGAGGAAGGCGATCGAGCCGTCCCCGTAGATGTTGAAGTGGTCGGTCCAGAACTCGACCATCCGCTCGAGGAGCTGGCGCTTTGAGGTCGCGGCGCGCAGCAGTCGCGCGCCCTGGAGGATGCGCCTGAGCTCGTTGTCGGCTCCGTTCTGCCCGGCGAAGGCCGCGGCGAGCTCGGCCACGCTCATCCCGAGGTAGGGGATGGCTGCGAGCTGTGCCTCGAGTTGAGAGTCGTCGATCGAGGCCGGGTCCAGCTGCTCGTCCCGCCACGCCTCGAAGCCCATGGCCGTGGCCCGCGCGTGCTCCTCGGCGGTATAGCCGAAGGTGGCTCGGTGGACGAGCGTGAGCGTGTCGTCCCGCAGGAGAGGCGGGCGATCGCCGCCCACAGGCACGGAGATTGAGGTCGAAGGGGGGAGGGGCATGGGAGGCTTCCGTTCTGAGGGGGCCGCGGCGGCTGCCGCTGCGCCGTTCAACCCATGCGGCCGAAGGAGGTTCCGCTTCAATCGCCGCTCCGGACGAGCGGCTCCCTGTCTCGAGCGCGGCGCTCTTGGACCTCGCCTCCGCGGGGAACGCGAGCGGGCGCAGCCGGTGCACTGGTCTCGTTCCACGTCGACGGTCTCCATGCTCCTCCCCGCTAGCTGGACTCACTTCGGACGCATGGCGCGTTGGTCTCTGCGCCTCGCCTCCGAGCGCAGGACAATGGCGGTGGCGCGGGGATCACCGCAGAGTGCTGGCCCGGGCGTTCAGCCGCGTCAGGGAGCGAGGATCCTCATGGCTGTCGGTGCGGGAACACCTCGGTCAACTCTGTACATGTCGCCTCTGCGATCCTCGGGATTCACTCCATACTCCGGAGGACCAGCCTCGATACCCATACGCGCGACGGGAGCGTAGCTTGCTCAGCGCTTGGGGCCCCAAGACGAGGACCACGGGCGCCGATTCCGCACGATCTGTCTCACCTCCGCTTCCCTCGGTGACCTGGATCATGTCTCGAATCTGCGGCAGCTTCCTCCCATTCACACGTCGGTGGGAAACCGCGCGCGGGCGCGCGCTTAGGCCTCTGGAGACCGAATATGATGAGTGATAGAACGACCCTCCTCCTCGAGCGCCTTGGCGGATCAAGCTTCCAGAGAGTGGCGTGGTGGCTCGGCACCCTGACGACCGGGCTGCTCGCGTCCACTGGCGCCGCGGCGCAGGCTCCGACGGGAACGGCGGTCGCGTTTCATCACGGCCCATCCGTTTCATTCGTGGCGGTGGATCAGGGCGCTGGAGACCGATTGGACGCGAAGAACAACCCTTCGGTCGGGCTGTCGGAGACGTTCACCGTGGAGGCGGTCGGCACTGGCACGAATCCCAATGACGTGGTGCGCCTGAAGTCAGAAGCCAACGGTCTCTATGTGATGGTGGACCTGATGGACTCGAACACCCTGAAGGCGAACGGTCTCGACGGGCAGGACCGTCGGGCTCACTTCACCTGGGACAGCCAAGCGAACGGCATCGTTCGGTTAGTGAGCTCGAGCAACGGCAAGACCGTCAAAGTGCATGGAGCCGCAAAGTCTCTCAGGGCGAGCAGCAACCAAAACGGTAGCGAGACGGAGTTCCTGTGGTCCGCAGTGCCTCCCGGCGCGGGTGCTGGCGTCCGGGTCGCGACGACAGAGTTCTCCGACACCGATGTGTGTGTCTATTCGTACAACGTCGTCGATGACTTCGGCGCGGCGCAGGATGGGGTCCAGGACGCCACGGCGGCGTTCCAGGCGGCGCTCGACGCAGCGGATCAAGCGATGGGGGGGACGGTCTACGTCCCCGCCGGGGAGTACAAGATCACCGACCGGTTGATTCTGGGCACGGGCGTCACCCTGCGAGGAGATTGGAAGAAGCCGACGGGCAAGGATCGAAGCGTCGAAGGGACCATCCTGAGGATCTGTCACGGCGAGGGGACCACCGGCGGCGGCGCCGTTGAGCTGAGCAGGACGGCCACCGTTCGGGATCTGAGCTTCTACTACCCGGACCAGAGCCTGAACAGCGTCCGCGCTTATCCCCCGACGATCAAGGGAGGACGGGGGTCCACCTGCGCGTGTGTCTTCAATATCACGCTGGTCAACGCCTACCGCGGCATCGAGTTTGTTCGAGACGACCCGGCGACCGCCTCGACAAAGATGCCCATGGCGCGCCAGATCTATGGAACTGCGCTGGACAACGGGCTGCACATTCACTGGACGACCTCTACGCCACGTGTTCAGGACGTCCACTTCGGACCGGACTTCTGGGCTGGGTCTGACCTGGATAACCCGCCCACCGCTGCAGAGATCACCGCAGCGCTGAAAGCTGGCGGGGCCAAGGCATTCAGGTGGGGCGACGGCGATGGTGGAGGGACCTACTGCAACCTGAGCGCCCGCGGGTATGCGGTGGGAATCGAGGTCTACATGGCTTCTTCCCCGCGGCTGATGAACGTGGAGCTGCTCGATTGCACGACCTGCATCGACTTCCAGGAGACCAAGGAGCACGCGTGGACCATCACGGGCGGGACCTTCGATGCGGACAGTAGAGCGATCAGGATGTGGGACGGGGCGTCCAGCTCGACCGATAAGATCGCGGTGCACTTCAACAGCTGCAGCTTTCGAAGCGACGATGAACTGATCGTGCATCAGTGGGGGCGGGCCTGCTTCGTCAACTGTGACTTCGAGTCCTGGGGCAGTGGCCCTGCGATCGACTCCACGGACGCGGACCAGATCCAGGTCAACGGCTGCACGTTTGGCACGCCGCCTGAGGGGGGAATTCACATCAAGATCGGCCCGTCCGTGACCCACGGGGTCGTCGCGCACAACGTGTACGCGCCCTCGGCGCTCATCTCCAACGAGAGCACCCACAGCGCCATGGTCGTCGACCTGGCGAGTCAGCACGACTACGCCGAGCCGGAGACGACTGAGGTGACGTTCGCGGCCTGGCCCAAGCCCACGGGGCCCAGCGCGGGTGTTGTCCACTGCGTGATGACGAAAGATGCACGGGGGGACGGGGTCACGGACGACAGCGACGCCTTCATCGCCGCGCTCGCCGCGGCCGGGAGCAGCGGGGGGGGGACGGTCTACATCCCCCCAGGGATCTACAAGATCACCAAGCCACTGACTGTCCCCTCAGGGGTCGAACTGCGCGGTTGCCATGGTGGCCCGATCAACCCGAACGGTGCGCGCTGCATTCTGCTGATGTACGAGAACCTTGGGTCCTCTGCCGGCGCGGCATTCATCACGCTCGAGGAGCGCTCCGGAGTGAATGGCTTCGCGATCCTCCAGCCGGAGCAAGTCGCGCGGACGATCCTACCGTTCGATGATGCGCCTCCGGCCATTCGGTCCGCAGGGAGCCACTGCTGGGCCGCCAACATGCTGCTGTCCAACGCGGTCAGGGGGATCGACTTCAACGTCGGCGACGGACACCGGGTTGTGGGGTGGCTGTACGCCGCGACGCTCTGGGGGCCCAACGAGCAGGGATACGCGGTGCGGATCCGGAGCGACGCCCACCTCAGCTCGGTTGAGAACCTCCAGCTCAAGCCGGACTCTTGGGCCGAGATGAGGGCGGTGGACTGGGAGGGGCTCGCCGTCCTCAATGGGCTCGACGCGGTGAGCGCTGCGGCGTTGGAGGACAGCATCAGGGCCACGTTTCCGTCGACGGAGAAAGAGAGGGAGACGGTCACCCAGTCAGGAACAGGAGTCATCGCCAACGGCGACGGTGAGTTCCGCTTCGTCGCTCAGTTCATCAACCGTTCGATGAAGAGCTACATCATCAACGGCGACCCGAAGATCCGGATCTACATGGGGGGTGGGGAGGGGCCGGCGGACGGCGTGATCGTCAACGCGCCTTCTGGAAGGCTCGACATGGAAGAGGTCAGCATGACCTACCACAACAAGGGCGTCATGGGGCAGTACTGGATCGCTCCTGGCGGGGTGGCGAAGGTCTTCAACTCCAAGTCCTATCTCAGCAGCACCGCCAACAGCGTGCGGCACATGAACGGAGGTGGACTCTTGATCCTCCAGCAGGACTACCGCGACGACGATCTCATCGATGGGTACTGCCACGCGAACGATGGGACGACCATCATCGAGGGGTGCTACTTCAAGGGGGATCAAAACCCACGGGTGGAGGCGAACGGGTGCGGACGCGCGGTCTTCACCGGGGTGTCGAGCCGTGCCGCCCTCAAGTTTCACGACAACGACGCAGGCGCGCTGACCATCGGGGTCACAGCGCAGCCCCCTGAGTGGATGCCGGACGGTCCGGTGAACGACCCTTGTGACATGAAGTTCATGCTGGTGGACTGCGACGTGACCAGCAACTCGGGGGGCCGGACCGCGAAGCTGTCGGCCGCCGGCAGCCGGGCGGTGTCTGACAATGACCTCTCTCTGACGGTGTCCGATCTCCCCCCCTCCGGGACCACGGCTTATCTCTTCAACGCCTTCCTCGGCCCTGGGCAGTCGCTCTTCACGGTGCCGAACCCAGCACCTGGGGGCGGGCCCGCCGCGGGCGGGGACGTCTGTATCGCGGGCGGCACGTTCGGGCGTCACGTGTTCGGGGGTGATGTCTTCGTCGGCACGGAAGGGACGTTCACGATCTCCGTGGACCTGACCGCTGTACCCAGTCCCCGCGATGGGATCAGCTCTCCCGCTCCGGGTCACTACTCGACGGCCATCCTGGCCGGCGAGACCTGGTACTGGCAGTGCTGGTACCGCGACCAGGCCATGGGACTCGGAGCGAGCAACTTCTCCGAAGCGATCGCTATCCGCTTCCTCTAGCCGCCCCCCCCCGACGCCGGGCGCCGCAAGCCGACCTCCGGCGGGTCAACGGCGCCCATTGCAGCTGCGGTGGGGCGGGCTCCCGGACGCCTGGCGGCGTATCATGGCCGCAGGTGAGCTCGAATGGCGGAGGCGGAGGGATTCGAACCCCCGGTGGGTTGCCCCACGTCGGTTTTCAAAACCGGTGCATTCAGCCAGGCTCTGCCACGCCTCCGCACGGCGGGTGCCGCGGGCGCAGTGTAGCGAGGTCAGGGGCGCGGGAGGGCGAAGAGCTGGAGCTTCGGGCCAGGACGGCGCACGGTCCAAAGGTCGCGCAGGGGGAAGGGCATGGCCGTCGGCAGGTGCGCGTCGACGGCCTCGCCGTCCACCGAGTCCGTGGGCCGGATCCACGAGGGGTGAACCTGCCATACCACGTCGCTGGGGAGCTCGAGCGGCGCGAGCTTGGGGACCGCCGGGCTCCCGGGCGGGGAGCCCTCGAGCGGGCGGGAGGGCGCGGGGTCCACCAGGGGCGGAGGGGTGCCGTCGCCCGGGGTCCGGTCCACCAGCAGGAGGTGGGTGACGCCGAGGCTCGCCAGGACGTCCTGGGTCGTGGCGCCGTGCTCGGCGGCGAGCCCCTCGCGGATCCACGTGCCCCCGTGGCGCAGGTCGTACTCGAAGACGTCCTCGAGGCGGACCGCGTCGACGCCCGGAGCCTGGGGGAGCCCGGCCTCGAGCATCATCCGGCGGTGTTCCTCACGGCCATACAGTGCGCTCCCGGTGGCCGCGCGGAGCGATGCGGTCAGCTCGAGGGCGGGGAGGGTCTGGGGGACCACCGGGCCGTAGACGTCGATCGCGACGCGGCTCTCCGCCGGCAGGTCGGCCAGCTGCGCGGCGGCGAGGATGCGTGTGTCGTCCTGGCGGAGGAGCCAGTCGAAGCGGGCGGCCTGCACCAGGGGCAAGAGGAGCAGGAGCCCCGTCGCGACCGCGCCCACGGGCCGGCGCACGAGGGGTTCGAGGAGGAGCCCCGCTGGGAGCGACATCAGGACCGCCATGGGGAGCAGGTAGCGGATGTGCTCGTTCTGGTTGGTCATGAAGAACGCACCCCAGCCGAGCACGAAGACCATGGCGGGGACGAGGGGGCGGCGTCGCAGGGCGAGGAGCATGCCGCCGAGGCCGGCGACGAGGAGCACCGGGTCGTAGCCGAGGAAGGAGCGGACCAGCCCCACGAAGGTGGCGCCGCGGAGCCCGAGGACCACCTGCTGCGCCCCGAAGGTGATCTGGGTCTGGTCGTCCCGGACGAGGTCCTGGGCCGCCACGTCAGCCTCGAGGCCATAGCGCAGGAGGTAGGGGTGCCCGATCACGAGGGCGACGCCCCAGAAGAGCGCCACCGCGACGACTCCGCGGATCAGCTTGCGCTTGATCCGGTCTCCTCGCTCGGCCTCCGCGATGCCCTCGGGGTCCGGGGCGAGCAGCCAGGCGAGGCCGACGATCCCCAGGGCGAGGCCGCCGGCCTGGTGCATGGAGAACGCCGCGGCCGCGGCCACCGAGGTCCACAGGAGCGAGCGCCTCGAGCCTGAGCCGACGTGGGCGGCGGCGCCCCAGGCCGTCGCCGCGATGGCGGCTGCCATGGGAGCCCAGGGGCGCTCCTGCACGGAGAGCTGCAGGTGGAGCAGGGAGGTGGCGCAGAGCGCCGCAGCGATCCACGCGCCGGCTCGCATGCCCGCTGCCCGCGCCGCCATCAGGATGAAGAGGGGCGCGCTGGCCGCGATGAGGGCCAGCAGGACCCGGGCGAGCAGGTGCGCGTGCCAGGGGAACTCCTTCAGGAAGCGGCCGTATTCATCGCCGCCGCTCCACTGCCCCTGGAGGGACCCCCAGAGGAAGTCGGCTGCGTAGACCGGCAGCAGGAGATAGGGGAGCAGATAGGGGTAGGACGAGTACGCGTTGGCCGGCGGGACCAGGTCCTTGTCGCCGAGCATGTGCAGCGCGTTGCGCACCACGTGGGTGTCGGGCACGAACTCGGGCGTGGGCGCGCCGTGCCCGATGGGCCAGAGGCGCAGGGCGCAGGACAGGGCGCCGATGAGGAGGACGCCCAGCAGCAGCCGCCTCGACGAGCGCCCCCCGTGGCCTTCGGGGGAGTCGCTCACAGCTCGTCCGGCTCGTCCTCGGGGAGGTCGAGGTCGACCTCGAGCGTGTCGTCGTCCGGGAGGAGGTCCTGGGACTTGTCCGTGCGGACCTGCTCCATGACCGACTCCGCGATGCGGATGCGGGCTCCCGCGCGCAGCGCCAGGGCGAGGGCGTCGCTCGGCCTCGCGTCCACGAGGATCTCGTCGGTGTCGCCTTGGGTCGGGCCGCCGGGCCCGGCGCTTCCGACGGGCGTGAGGCGCAGCTGGGCGTAGAACGTGTTGGCCCGCAGGTCGACGATGTCGACCCCGAGCAGGCGGCTGCCCAGCGAGTGAATGGCACTCAGTGTCAGCTGGTGGGTCATGGGCCGCTCGGACGGGGCGTCGTTGACCACGCGGTGGATCTCCGTGGCCTCGCTGCTCCCGATGACGATGGGGAAGCCCCGGGGCTCCTCGGCCCCGTTGTCCTCCTCCAGGAAGATCCATTGCTGGCTGGAGGTCTCGCGCACGACCACGCGCACGAGCCTGAGCGGGATCAGGGGGTGTGTCTCGGAGGATGACATGGGAGGTGCCCTGCAGGGAGGCAGCGGAGAGATCCGGGCCAGTGTCGCTGGACCGGGGCTGCGACGAGCTGCCCCCGCTCCCCTAAGATAGTTGTCGGTCATGACGAGCCCAAACGTTGATCTCCGCTCCGTGCCTGGATATCCGGACGCCCCCGTTCTCGCGAGCGTCTGGCGGGGGGGAGCCGTGGAGTCGGTTCATCGTGGCAGCTGGTGTCTGGTGGACGGGTCGGGCCGCGTGCTCGATGGGGTGGGAGCCTGGGACCAGCCGTTCTTCGCGCGGAGCTCGACCAAGGCCCTGCAGGCCATCCCCATGTTCGAGACCGGCGCCGCGAGCCGCTTCAAGCTGACGGACATGGAGATCGCCCTCGCGGTCTCGTCCCACAACGCCGAGCCCTGTCACGTCACGACGGCGCGCGGACTCCTGCATCGAATCGGCGTGGGGGAAGACCGCCTGGGCTGCGGCCCCCAGCCGCCAGGCGACCCCGAGGCGCGGGCGGTGCTCATCTCAAACAACGTGGCGCCCGGGCGCATCCACAACAACTGCTCTGGCAAGCACGCGGGCTTCCTCGCCTTGACCCGACACCTGGATGCAGAGGTCGCCTCCTACCTCGACTTCGAGTCCGCTTCCCAGTCCATGATTCGCGAGGCCGTCTCTGACTTCACGGGCCTCGCGCCAGAGGAGCTCGGGCGGGCCATCGATGGCTGCAGCGCGCCGACGTTCCGCATGCCGCTCTCCGCGCTCGGCACGGCCTTCGCTCGCTTCACGAGCCCCGAGGGGCTCTCGACCGAGCGCCGCCGCGCCTGCCAGCGCATCATGAACTCGGTCCATCGCTACCCCGTCCTGCTCGCGGGCCGCTCACGTCGGCTCGACACGGCCCTGGTGGAGGTCTCAGGCGGGCGGCTCTTTCCGAAGATCGGGGCAGAAGCGGTCTATGTGGTCGGAGTCCATGGCAAGGACCGCGCCCTTGCGGTCAAGGTGGACGATGGTGGACTGCGGGGGCTGCACGCGGTCGTGGTGGAGCTCCTGCACCGCTTTGGATTCCTGGGCGGCGCCGAGGCTCGCGCCCTGGAGGCGTACCGTCAGCACACCCTGCGCAACTGGGACGGCGTGGAGATCGGCCGCCTCGAGGTGCACTGAACACCGGGTCGATGCTCGCTCCCTTCGCGCTTGTCTCGGTGGCCATGGGGGCGCTCCCCCCGGTGATGCCTGCCCCCCAGGAGGGGGATGGGGCCGCGGCGGTCGGACGCGAGATCGCCATGCGCTCGGCGGCCCAGGAGCTGGGCCGGCTGGCGGTGACCTCGCTGGGGACGGGCGCCTCCGTGACCCGGGCTCAGCTGCGGGACCTCCTCGAGGGGACGGTGGACCCAGCGGCCCCGCCCTGGGTGGGCGAGGTCAGCGCGCTCGACGCGGCGGCTCGGGCGGGTCTCCTGCTGGTCGACGACCAGCCGGACCTTCTGCCGGAGCGTCGCCCCGAGCTCTGGGCCGCAGCGCTGCGGGTCCTCGACACCCGGGGGGATGGGCCCGCCCTCGCAGCAGCCATCTCCGCGGGCCTTGCCGCGCCCTTCCACGTGGTCCGGCTCGCCGCCATGGACCGCCTCGCCCGCGGGCTGATCTCCAACCCCGAGCTGGCGCCGCTCCTCCCGATGGTCGCCGCGACCCCGGGTCTCACGAAGGAGACCTGCGGCGAGCTCGGCGCGGCGCTCGCGCGGGCTGGGGCGCGCTCGGAGGCGCTCGCGGAGAGCGCGCTCCTCGCCAGGACTCGGGCGCTTGAGGGCGACGCGTCGCGGGCGCTGGCGGAGCTCTTCGATCTCTGGTTGGACCGGCCGGTCAGCGCCGAGGCCGTCCGCTTCCTGCGTCAACGCTTCCCTGCCCGTGGCATCGGGGGCGGACTCGTGGAGGCGCTGGCGATGGTGGCGGAGCTCGATCCGAACCTGCCCTTGCGACCGGTCGATCTCGACGCGGTGATGATGGCGCTGGACGTCCCGCTCGCCGATCTCACCGAGCTGGGGGGCGAGCTGGAGCGATTCCGCGACGGGCTGGACCTCGACGAGTGGGACCTGGACGAGCGCTCCGAGCGCGTGGCCCGGCGCTCCCGCTCAGCGGTCTTCGGTCGGGCCATGCTCGGCCGCACGACCGACGGCGGCCTCTCGTCTCGGAGTCGGCAGCGCTGCGTCCAGGCGGCCGCTTGGACGCTGCCAATGGCTGAGCTCCTGCCGGGGGCCCGCGCGCTCGGGGAGGCCGAGGCCGAGGAGGTTTGGCGGATCCTCTCGGATCGGCTGGAGCCCCTGCCGCCGGAGGAGCTCGGTCCATGGCTCGCGGACCCACGTGAGGGCATCCGCGACGCGGCAGCGCGTGAGGTGGGGCGCCGGCTGACCCTCGGCGGTGAGCTCGAGCTCCTGCCGGTCGCGGTGGAGCTGCTCGACGATGTTCGGCCCGAGGTGCGCGGCCTCGCCTTCTCGTGGCTCTGTGAGTCCGCGAGGTCCCCTGAGGTCTGGGGAGCCCTGCGCGCGGCCTTTGATCGGGAGGGGGTCCTCGCAGCGTCGAACTGGCGCCTCACCGCTCGCCAGATGCGGTGGCTCGCCCAGCTGCCGCGGGGCGTGCGGATCCCGGCGTTCAAGGACCTCTTGATGGAGCTTGTGGGCCGCGCGAAAGAGCGGAGCCCCGCGATCGTCGAGCTGCTCGGGCCCTTCCTCGGCGACCGCGACGTGGCCGCATTGCTTCGCCGTGCGCTGGAAGAGGAGCTCCGAGCGGTGGAGGAAGCGCCGGTCTACCCGGCGCGACTCATGCCCGACGGGAGGGCCGCGGCCATCGCGTCGTCGCTCGCCGCGGTGGAGGGTGCAGCCGCGACCGAGGTGCTCGTGGATGGGCTGCGTCGATCCATGATGCTCATGCACGGCCCGGATGCCCGGGAGGATGCGCGCCCCCAGCTCCCCAAGGTGACCTGCGGGTTGCTGCAACGGAGCGCCGCCGGCCGCGCCGCGCTGGTGGAGTTCCTCGGGGACCGAGTCCCGGTCCGCGTGCGCTACGAGGCGGCGCTTCAGCTCGCGAAGGCCCCGGACCTTCAGCCAGAGGTTGCCGGCGAGGTCGCGCGGAGGGTCACGGCGGACTTCGAGCGAGTGGACGGCACGCTGAGGGCCAGGGGGCTCCAGGCGCTTGGCCGCTTGCCGGGCCCGCAACACCCGGACGTGGAGCGCTTCCTTCGTCGCCTCTCGGCCCCGGGTGGGGACGCCGCCGAGCGTGAGATGGCGATCGCCGTCATGGGGAGCTGGACCATGGTGGCCACCCTCGTGGAGCTGTCGAGGCGGCCACTGGAGGGCGGCGCGCCGGACCTCATGGACGTGGAGGCCGCCGTCGCCGCTGCGCGGGCTCTCGCCGACCCCGCCATGGAGCCCCGGCCGGCCCTCGGTGAGCTCCTCGAGCTCGTGGAGGCGACCGACGCTCGCCTGTCTGCGCCCGGGATTCCCGAGCTCGAGGGCGAGGCCCTCCGACAGCTGCGGGGGGTGGCCTTGATCGGCGCCGCCACGGTGGCGGCGCGTGATCGAGCCCTCGCGTCGGGCCGCCCCGTCCCCCTCTGGCTGCGGCTCGCGGCGGCGGTCACGCGACGCCCCATGGAAGAGGGACCGTCGGACATCGCCCGTCGATTCAGGGGGGAGGAGCTGGGCGCCGTGCGGTTCAGGTGGAGCGCAGAGGTGGGGGCCGTCGAGGCGCTCCCGGCCCTCACTCGAGAATTCCTCCCCGAGGGCGTCGGGGCGTCGGCGGAGGACGGCGTGGACGGCCGCTTGCTCGTCATGCTGGGCGAGCTCTCGCGGCGAATGGGGCGGGGAGGCGTCGAGGCGCAGCGCCTCCTCGAGCACGGGCTCTTCGCCATGGCCGGGGAGCCCCGGACGCGGTCGGCCTCCAGGGACCTGACCTTCGGACGCGCGGCGCTGGGCAGGACGATCCTCGATGGCTTCGGGTCGGGCCCGGGTCCGGGAGCGGGGGACCAGGTGGACGCCCTCCGCTGGGAGCGTGCGGCGCTCCAGGCGGCGCTGCTGCTGGTGGATTGGCGCCGGGGCCGAATCGGGCGAGCTGTCCTCGAGGCCGAGTTCGGCGTGGCGGACGCAGGCCTGGGATGTGACCCCGAGGCGCGGCTGGCGGCGCTCAACCTCGTGTTTCGCGGACGGGCGGCCCTGGCCCGCGGGGAGGCCGTCGAGGTCGCCCGCGGCTGGGCGGCCCGGGCGAGGGACTGGGCTGCCCTGGATCGCCTCGCCACGGATGCGCTTGCAGCACTGGACGAAGCCACGCGGCTGAGGCAGCGTTAGCGGCGAACCGCACCCCTTCCCCAGCCCTCGGCCGATCGGCCAGCACCCACGTGATCCGAACCACCCTCTTGCTCCTGGTTCTCGCCCTCTCCACGGGTCTCTTCCCCGGATGCGCCACCTCGGCAGGTGGCGGCTCGGGCGCCGAGGCGGCAGCCCTCTCGATCGAGGGGGAGTGGCTCGTGGAAGAAGTCGGCGGGAAGAGGATGGTCGCGGCCACGGAGGTGGTCCTGGCCTTCGGTCCGGATGGGGCGTTCTCCGGTGACTCGGGCGTCAATCGGCTGCGCGCCAGCTATGGACTCGAGGGTGGACGGCTCGAACTGTCCGAGATCATGGCCACGCGCATGGCGGGGCCCCCGGAGGTCATGGAGCAGGAGTCCCGTCTCCTGGCGGCCCTCCGGCAGGCGCGGGCCGTCCAGGTCAGCGACGACCAGCTCAGCCTCGTCGACGCCGAGGGAGAGATCCTGGTGGTCGCCTCGGCCCGCTAGGGGCGGCCAGAATCTGGGGCCTTCGGCTGGCCCTGCAGGACCTCGCCGAGGAACTCCTTCACCTGGGCCGTGGGCACGGCGAAGCTGATGCCGTTGGCCTCGATGTAGCCCGCGGTGTTCACGCCGACGCACGCGCCCGTCAGGCTGATGAGCGGACCCCCGGAGGAGCCCGGGTTGATGGCCGTGTCCATCTGGATGAACGCGATCTCGCGGCCCTCCTCGGGGTCCACGCCGGAGAGGTACCTGCCGGTCTGGCTGATGATCCCCAGGGTGACCGTGTGGCCGAGCCCCAGCGGATTACCGACCGCCACGGCCCAGCTGCCCACGGGAGCCTTGTCCGAGTCGCCCAGGGGGATCACGGGGAAGGGCCCCTTGGCGCCGATGATCTTCAGGAGCGCGAGGTCGAAGACCGGGTCGACGGCGAGGACCTCGAGGTCCAGCTCCTGCCCGGTGGAGCTGAGGGCCCAGTGGTCGCTGGCACCTCGGATCACGTGGGCGTTGGTGAGGACGTAGCCGTCCTCGTGGATGATGAATCCTGAGCCGAGGCCCGCGCCGGGCAGCGAGACGGGGATCCCGAGGCCGGGAATGTTGAACGGGAGCAGGCGGACGCGGGCCGCCTGCTTGGTCTTGAAGTAGATGCTCAGCACGGCGGGGCGGGCCTGCGCCGCGACCCTCTCCACCGCGCGGACGTCCATTCTCCCGCTCGCTCGGGTCCTGGCGGCCTCGGTGGCGATGGTGTCCATGGACGCTCCGCGGAGCTTGCGGGCCCCGTGGTGGAACTCCACGGGGGCGTCCGGAGCGATCGTCGGCTCCTTGTCCATGGTGACGCACCCTGGCCCGAGAGCCGCGGCCAGGAGGGTGACGAGGGCGAGGAAGCGGCCGGGGCGAGGGGGCTGAGTGGACATGGAGCGGACTCTAGCTCGCGGCCCGGGGGATGCAACGCAGGGGCCGGTCGCTTCCGACCAGTTCCCCGAGGAGCCTCGGCGCTCAAGCCCTAGTATGGGGGCATGGCCATCACCGCACTCGACCGTCCTGAAGGCGCGATCGATGCGCTCGGGGACGGGATCGGCTTCGTCGCACTGGTGGACCGGATGGAGCAGGACCCTGCTCTCAAGGTCGTCAACAGCGCGCGAATCTCGTACGACAAGCAGAAGGAAGGGTTCGAGGAGAAGGACCGCAAGCTGTGCTCGTTCCTCTGGGAGCACGGCCACACCTCGCCGTTCCGGCACTCCTTCTTCACCTTCCACTGGAAGGCGCCCCTGTTCGTCTTCCGGCAGGCCTTCAAGTACCAGGTCGGCAGCGGCTGGCGCACCTACGAGGTGGACGGCACCGAGGTCTCCCTGGAGGTGTTCGACGTGATGTTCGACACCGACAAGGGCTGCTCCTGGAACGAGGTGTCCGGCCGCTACGTGCGCTGGACCCCCGAGTTCTACGTGCCCACCGTGATGCGGGCGAACCCGCCCCACGGCAACAAGCAGGCGTCCTTCGACCTGCCCGAGGACTTCGACCACGCGGGCGAGCGTGCGCAGATGCTCGCTGAGTGCGAGGACGCCTTCAAGCGCTACGAGGCTCGCATCGAGCGCGGCGTGGCGAAGGAGATCGCGCGCATGATCCTGCCCCAGAGCCTCTACACCCAGGCCTACTGGACCGTGTCGCTCCAGGGCGTCCTGCACTTCCTGCAGCAGCGCCTCAAGCCGGACGCCCAGTACGAGATCCGTGTCTTCGCGGAGGCCGTGCGTGATCTGGTGAAGGACGACCTCGCTCGGGTCGGCGTGACCTTCGAGGACGCTTGATCGGCGACTTCCGGATCCGCCGGCTGGTGCCTGCGGATGCCGCCGAGTACGTGTCGCTTCGCCGCGAGATGCTGGCGAATACACCCGTGGCGTTCCTGGGAGACCTCGACGACGACGAGTGTCTCGACCTTGAGGTCATGGAGGCGCGCCTCGCCTCGGAGGAGAGCCCGATCTTCTGCGCGGAGAACGAGGACGGCGAGTTCTGCTCGGTGGCCGGGTTCTACCGGGACCGTCGCGCGAAGATGCGTCACCGGGGCACGGTCTGGGGCGTGTACACGCGTCCCGAGAGCCGCCGCCTCGGGCTCTCGCGAAGGGTCATCGAGGCCGCCCTCCACCACGCGAGCGAGGTGGACGGGCTCGAAGTGCTCCAGCTCTCCGTCTCGGTGGAGGCGCCTGGGGCCCAGGCCCTCTACGAATCCCTGGGCTTCACCGCGTGGGGCCGGGAGCCCCGCGCGGTGATGGTCGACGGCCGCCAGGTGGACGAGGTCCACATGTGGCGGTCCGCCAGGGCCGACTAGTTCTTCCCGAGGGCCTTCCGGAGGGCGGCCTGTCCGCCGACCACGGGTAGCCCGATGCTGGTCCCGCCGAGGTCCACCGTGAGCTTGGTGCCAGGCTTGGGCTGGAGCGTGAACTCCGGGTCGCTGGCGAAGATCATCAGCCCGAGCTTCTCCCCCGCGGGCACGATCTGATCGTCGGGCATCAGTCGGAAGGCGAGGTCCACGAACTCACCGGGGACGAGCGGGGCGCTCTCGGTCATCGAGTTCCGGTTCTGGGGGTCGGCCCAGCCCCGGGAGATGATGTTGTCGTTGATGGAGGCGCCCTCCTCGAAGGGGAGAGAGACGAGCCAGACCGAGAGGTTCACGGCCGGCTTGTCAGAGGCCACCCGGATCTTCATCTCGTAGTGGCCTGAGAGGTGGAGCGGGGCGACCAGCTCGGGGGACGCGAAGAGCAGCCGGGAGTCGGAGGAGCCGGCCTCGGCGTGCGTGGCGCCTGAGGTCTTCGGCGCATCGGTGAGGGTCTGCTCCCCCTTGGATGCCGAGCCGGCAAGGCGGCCGACCTTGGCGCCGTCCCCGGCGGGGAAGAGCTCCACCAGCGATGCCTCAGGGTTGGGGTAGTCCGCGTAGGGGGTGGGCTCGCTCCGCTTGTCGGACTCACGCACGATCCACGCGCGCGGCTGCGCCTCGATCTCGTTGTCGATGTCGTAGAGGTAGCGCGTGAACCACTGGTTGACGAGCCAGAAGGGCGGGTCGCCGCCGTGGCCCCCCTGGTGGAAGTAGCACATGGCCGGGACGCCCTTCTCCTTGAGGGCCTCGTAGATCCGGACGCTGTGCTCGGGCATCACGTTCCAGTCGTTGAACGCGTGCGCCATCAGCACCGCGGCCCGGACGCCATCGAGGTCGTTGAGGTAGTCCCTCCCGGCCCAGAAGTCGTTGTAGTCCCCGGTGACCCGGTCGAGGTACTTCTCGAGCTCCGCCTCGCGGATATTCTCGTTGCACCAGTCGCGTCGAGTGGGGTCCCCGCTGTGGACGAAGTCGTAGAGGACGTCGATGTCCTCGCCCATGTAGCCGCCAGGGTGACGGACGAGGCCGTTCGAGCGGTAGTAGTGGTAGTAGGAGGTGTTCGGCGCGACGGGGATGATCGCCTCGAGGCCCTCCACGCCCGTGGTGGCGGCGGCGAGGGGGAGCGTGCCGTTGAAGGACGTGCCGATCATCCCGACCTTACCCGTGGACCAGGTCGCCTCGACCGGGTCGCCGCCGGTGGCGGCGGTGAAGCCGCGGGCGCGACCGTTCAGCCAGTCGATGACCGCCTTGGGCGCGAGAGACTCGTTGTCCGCGCCGATGGTCGGACAGCCCTGGCTGTAGCCGGTGCCCGGAGAGGCGGAGTGGACCACCGCGAAGCCGCGCGGGACGAACTGTCGGATATAGCGGCTGGAGTTGAGCGGGCGGAAGCCCTTGCGCTCGATCTCCGGCGGGTGGGGCCGCTCGGGGGGCGTGGCGTTCAGCTCGTGGTCGGGGTTCCAGAAGAACTCCTCGCTGGTGCCGCTCGTGCCCCAGAAGTAGGGGCTCGTGTTGTAGATGACCGGGACCTTGAGGCCCTCGGACATGCACTGGCCCGGCAGGGTGACGTCCACGTGCATCCGGTCCTTCATGCCGTCGCCGTCGGAGTCGAACTCGGTCTCGACCCAGAGGTGCATCTGCTCCCAGCCCTTGCGGTCCTTGAAGGCCTCGACGACCTGGGCCTCGCCATTCTCGAAGCGCGGCTGGGCGCTGTCCTGGCCCGCGGCGATGGGGGCCGCGATGGTGAAGAGGGCGACGGGGAGGAGGTGCAGGAGGGGTCTTTCCATGGGGGAGTGGGGGCCAGAGCGGGGGACGCACCGAGCATACGCCGCGGCGAGCGGCCGGGCGTCAGAGGATCGGGGCGAACAGCCGCGCGAACCGGGCCAGGAGCCGGAAGTGGAAGGGCTGGCGCCCGAAGTCGCCGAGCTGCACCTCCTTCGCGCCGGAGAAGTCGGCGGCGAGCATGGCCTGGACGTCCGCGGCGAAGGCAGCGCCCTCCACCAGCGCTCCCAGCTCGAAGTTGAGCCGCATGGAACGATTGTCCAGGTTGGCGCTCCCCACGAGGGAGAGGTCGGAGTCCACCAGCAGCACCTTCTGATGGCAGAAGCCAGCGGTGTACTGGAAGAGCCGGCACCCGCTCTCGAGGACCTCGTCGAAGTAGCTCCACCCGGCGAAGTACGTTGCGGCGTGGTCGCCGACCTCGGGGACGAGGATGCGGACGTCCACCCCGCGGAGCGCCGCGAGCTGGAGGGCCGAGGTGACCTGCTGGTCGAAGACGAAGTAGGGCGTCGCGATCCAGAGGCGGTCCTGGGCCCGGTGGATCAGGCCGACGAAGAGCAGGCTGCAGGACTCCATCGGGTCCGCTGGCCCGGTGGGGACGATGAGCACGGACTGGTCGCCGCCTTCACCATCCGCCATTGGATCCCAGGACCAGTCCGGCAGCTCTGCGGTGGCCCAATGCCAGTCCTCGAGGAACGACAGCTGGACGCCGAGCGCGGCGGGCCCGGAGATTCGAATGAAGGTGTCCCGCCAGGGGGAGAGCTTGGGGTCGGCCCCGAGATACTCGTCCCCGACGTTGAGTCCCCCGGTGAAGGCCACCTTCCCGTCGACGACGACGGCCTTGCGGTGGTTCCTGAAGTTGAGCTGGAGGCGGTGGCTGCGGCTCGCGGTCGCGAACGCGTTCATCTCGGCGCCCGCCCGCCGGAGGCGCATGAGGTACGCGGAGCTCAGGGTCGCGGAGCCGATCCCGTCGTAGAGGAAGTAGACCCTCACGCCCCGCTGGAGTGCGGCGGTCAGCGAGGCCTCGAGGCGCCGACCGATCTGGTCATCGCGGACGATGTAGAACTGGACGAGGACGTACTGAGCGGCCGCGTCAATCTCCTCGAGGATGGCCTCGAACGTCCGGTCCCCGTCCACCAGGAGCTCGACCCGGTTGTGGCTCAGGAACGGGAGGCGGACGAGCCGCTCCAGGGCGACGAGCAGCGCCGGTCGTTCGGGGGCGTCGACGAAGTAGCGCTCTCCGGACTCACGGAGGGCTTCCACCACGGGATCGAACACGGCGTTGCCTTCAAGGCGGGCGCCACGGTAGCCCTCGTAGCGGCGGGGCCCGAAGATCCAGTACAGGGGGACCGCGAGGGGCGGGACCGACACCAGGAAGAAGAGCCAGGCCACGGCGCCCTGGGGCGTGCGACCCTGCAGCAGGACGTGGACCGCGGAGGCGATCCCGATCAGCTCCACGAGCAGGTAGAGCAGGCCAGCGAGTGTCCAGTCGAACATGATCCAGGGGACTGCCCCCTGGCCGAGGGTACCCTCGGCGCGCCCTCGACCCAGAGGATTCGCTGAACCAGCCCGAATGGACTACGTTCCTGGGGCCTCGGGCCGCAGCCGCCCCCGACCGCAGCCGCGCCGGTCCCGTTCTCCATGATCCAAGCCATCAAGTCCCCCGCCCTCGCGCTCTCGTTGCTCACCGCTGGGTTCGTGTCCTTGCACGGGCCGTCCTCGGGCGAGGCGGTCGCCCTCGCCCCCGAGGCGCCGTCCCAGGAGACGGGCGCAGGTGACGCCGGCCCGCCGCTGCCGCCGCAGGAGCCGGCGGGGACCCAGGACGGAGCGGAGGCCCAGGCTCAGCTGGCCAGCGCATTCCGGGAGATGGGGATCCAGTTCTCCACGGAGGCCAAGGCCCTCGGCTTCAGCGCGCGGGTGGAGATCCTGAACGAGTTGCTCGAGTACCTGCTCACGACGACCCAGGGGGCGTCGCACGAGACGCTGTTCATGACCGACGTGAGCCCCGACGGCCTCACCGCCGCGATGCTGGCCCTCGGGGTGAGCCAGGGCAGCAACGTGAAGTACGTGGCCAAGGACCCGCCGCCGACCCGGGAGGAGGTGCGCAGCGGTGTGCGTACCCACGACGTCGTCGCGCCCACCGGCGGTGAGACCTACCTCTACGCGGCCTGGCGTGAGGCCGCCGGAGCCAGGGATCCCAGGACGGGTGAGTTCCCGTCGGAGACGCTCCACTTTCATCGCATGGAGGACCTGCTCCTCGACCTGGTGCGAGGGCGCTCCATGCGGAGGCACCCGTGGACCTGGATCGGCTCTCGGATGATCCAGGACCCCAGCAACGGCGGCGGAGAGGTGCTCGCGGCGACGTCGATGGGCAACCTCATCAACGTGGCCTTCTTCTCCCAGGGGGACACCCTCATCACCGCGGCGCTCCCCGAGTGCGTCGTGCAGACGGGCTGGCGCCCCAACGTGTGGCTCCTCCCGGACCGCGGCTCGGAGGTCCTCTTCATCATGTCCACGGCCGAGCTGGACGGGCTGCCGTCGGACCTGCTCCCCTCGGTCCCCTTCGTCCCGGAGCCCGTGGGGGAGCCGGCTCCCCGCTGATGGCGGCCTCGCGAGCGGCCCGGCTCCCGGTGAGCGACGCCCCCGCCCTGGACGCGGTGGCTCAGTTGAATCGGACCGTGGCCTCCCGGGCGCGGCAGGGGTACACGGCCCAGGGGCTCTGCGCGGCCATCGCCGCGGCTGCGCTGGCGATCTCGCTCGCGGCGCTGGGGGGCGAGGAGGTCGGGCGTGTGGACCTCCTCGGGCTGGCGGCGTTCGTCGGGGTGCTGACCCTCCTCATGTGGCGACGCGCCAACCTGCGATCGGACGAGGTGGTGGCGCGCCGCGTGGACGACGAGCTCGGGCTGCGCGGCGCCTACCTCGCGGCCTTCGAGGCCGGCCGTGCTGACGCGCCCTCCGTGATGTCGGAGCTGGGGGCGGAGCGGGTGCTCGGCAAGGTCCGCCGCAGGGACGTGATGGAGGCCGCGACGCCCCACACCGTGGGCTTCGCGGCGCTTCCCTTCGGAGCGGTGGCGTTGCTCGTGGTATGCGTCGGCGTCGGGGAGTCGTCCAGTCGGTCGGGCCAGGGCGAGCGGGCCCGCTCGTTCGCGCTCTCGACGGACCTCACCGCCCTGGCGAGGGACGGGGCCGAGAGGATGGATGACGCGGCACGCGAGGGCCTGGAGCGCGCCGCGGCCGCTGCCGCCGGCGCCGCCGCCGGGAGGGGACGAGAGGAGATGCGTGAGGTGGCCGAGGAGCTGGAGGCGCTGGCGCTCGAGGCGCCGCCGGGCTCCGAGTTGGCCGAGGCTCTCTCTCGCGCGGCGGCGACCGCGGAGTCCATGTCCCTCGATGCCGAGGAGGAGGCGCGGGGCCTCGACCCGGAGAGGCAAGGGGCCGAGCGAGCCGACTCGACGGGGCAGGGGGCATCCAACGAGAGAGGGCGCGGGGCGGAGGGAGCCGGAGACGGGGGGCCCGCCAGGCGCTCCGAGGAGCCGGGCGCCGCGGGTGCCGACGGCTCCGGGCCTCTGGATCCGACGGACTCCGAGCCCGTCGCCCAGACGGAGTCCCTGGCGGGCGAGGCGCCGTCTGGGGGCCCGGCCGTGGAGTCGGCCACCCGGACCGTCCTCGAGCTGAACTGGTGGGAACCCAGGGACGATGGGCTCGTCTCGCGGTGGGTCGCACTTCAGCGCGCCGCCAGCACGCAGGGCCAGGGCGGGCAATGATCCTGCAAATGCGCGTCCAGGAGGGGACGCCGGGCTGCACTTCGTCCACAATCTTCCGCCCGATCGCTCGGACCCTGGTCCGGAGCTCGCCGGGCCGCCTGCGCCTCCCTATCGCTTGGACCCCTCGCTGACACCGACGTGACCGACTCGACTGCTGCCCCTGGACGTACAGGCCTATGGCTCGTCGGCGCGCGCGGAGCGATCTCCACCTGTGTGGCCTACGGGGTCGCGGGGCTGCGGCACGGGCTCGTGTCCACGGTCGGGTTGCCGACCGAGCTGCCGCCGCTCGACGGGCTGCCGCTCGTGGGCTTCGAGGACCTTGTCCTCGGCGGGCACGACGTCTGCCTCCGCGACCTCTCCTCGTCCGCCGGAGAGCTGGTACGGGCCGGGATCCTCTCCCCGGAGCTAGTGACCGCCGCGAGCGCCGAGGCCGCCGCCTTCGAGGCCGCCATCCGGCCGGGGGTCCTCGACGCCGCGGACACGGGCTTCGCAGACCTCGACTCCCGCGCCGCGGACCTCGGGAGCCTGCCGCCCCGGGACCAGATCGCCCGGCTCGTCGGAGACCTCGAGGAGTTCTCCGGGGATCACGACCTGGCGCGAACGGTGGTCGTCCACGTGGCGAGCACGGAGGCAGAGTTCGCTTCCCAGGCGGCCTGGGACTCTCTCGAGGCCCTGGAGGCGGCCCTCGACGCGGGAGTCGCCCAGCCAGCGTCGGTCATCTACGCCTACGCTGCGATCTCCTCGGGCCGGCCCTTCGTCAACTTCACGCCGAGCATCGGCGCGGGGATCCCCGCGCTGCTGGAGCTGGCGGAGAAGGAGGGAGTGCCCGTGGCGGGGAACGACGGGAAGACCGGCGAGACGCTCCTGAAGACGGCGCTCGCGCCCATGTTCAAGGCGCGGGCCCTCAACGTGCTCGCGTGGCAGGGCTACAACATGCTCGGCAACCGAGACGGTGAGGTCCTCAAGGAGCCGGCCCACAAGGCGAAGAAGCTGAAGACCAAGGACGAGGCGCTCCGCTCGATCCTGGAGGGCAGCTCGCCTGAGCTCTCGACCCAGGTGGGCATCGACTACGTGCCGTCCCTGGGGGACTGGAAGACCGCGATGGACTTCGTCCACTTCGAGGGCTTCCTCGGGGCGAAGATGTCGCTCCAGTTCACCTGGTCAGGGTGCGACTCCGCGCTCGCGGCGCCCCTCATCATCGACCTCGCGCGCCTCGCCGAGCTCGCGAACCGCCGGGGCGAGTCCGGCGCCCTCGAACACCTCGCGGGCTACTTCAAGGCCCCGCTCGGGGATGACGTGGACCACGACTTCCACCGCCAGATGGAGCTCCTCCATCGTTACGCCAACGACATCGAACAACGATGACCCTGCACGACGCCGCCTCCTTCTCTGCCCTCGTCGATCAGCAACTTGATGCCGCCCAGCGAGGGCTGGACGCGCTGCTTGAGCTGCCCTCGGGTGCCACCGCCGAGGAGGTCTCGTCGACCTTCGACGGGATCGGGAAGGAGATCGGTGAGGTCTCCGGGCTCTCGGAGCTGTTCTCCGCCGTGCACCCCGATGAGGCGGTCCGCGAGGCTGCGGAGGTCGCGAGCCAGCGAGTCTCGGCCTTCGTGACCGAGCTCAACCTCCACCGCGGCGCCTACGAGCGCTTCGCCAACCTCGACCTCGAGGGTGAGCTCTCCGCCGACGTGCGCCGTTACGTGGAGCACGCCCTGCGGGACTACCGGAGGAGCGGCGTGGACAAGGATGACGCGACCCGCGAGCGGGTTCGCCTCCTCCAGGAGGAGTTGATCCACATCGGGCAGGAGTTCGACCGGAACATCATGACCGGTGGGCGGTCGCTGCGCCTCGACGAGGGGCATGGCGCCCTCGCGGGGCTGCCCGCGGACTTCCTCGCTGCTCACCCCGAGGACGCTGATGGTTCGGTCACCCTGACCACCGACCCGACCGATTTCCTCCCGGTCATGCTCTACGCGGAGCGCGACGATGTCCGCCGCGACCTGCACCGGGAGTTCAACCTGCGGGCGTTCCCTGAGAACGTCGACGTGCTGAACCGGCTCCTGGCGAAGCGCCACGAGCTGGCCAACACGCTGGGGTACGACCACTGGGCGCACTGGGCGTGCGAGGACAAGATGGTCGGTACGGCCGAGGCTGCTCGGGAGTTCGCCCAGCGCGTCTCCGACCGCGCCCGGCCGGTGGGGGAGTCCGAATTCGGTGACCTCCTGGCTGAGCTGCGGACCATCGACCCGGCGGCGGAGCGGGTGGAGGCGTGGCAGTCGAGGTACCTCGCCGAGCGGGTCAAGCGTCGCAAGCACAGCTTCGACTCCCAGTCCGTCCGACCCTACTTCGCCTACGCCAAGGTGCGAGATGGGATCCTGGCCACCACCGAGACGCTCTTCGGTGTACGCATCGAGCGGTCCGAGTCGGGCTCGCCCTGGCACGAGGCCGTGGAGTGCTTCGATGTGTTCGAGGGCGACCGTGTTGTCTCGCGCTTCTACCTGGACATGTTCCCGCGCGAGGGGAAGTTCAAGCACGCCGCGATGTTCCAGATGCGCAGCGGTGTGAGCGGGGGAGCGATCCCCGAGGCCGCGCTGGTGTGCAACTTCCCCGGTCCCACGGAGAGCGATCCCGCGCTCCTGCTGCACGATCAGGTGACGACGTTCTTCCACGAGGTCGGGCACCTTCTCCACCACCTGTTCTCGATCCACCGCTTCCACGGCTTCGCGGGGATCGCCTGCGAGTGGGACTTCGTCGAGGTGCCCTCCCAGCTCTACGAGGAGTGGGCCTGGAGCGCCGGCGTGCTCCAGAAGTTCGCGACGCACCATGAGACCGGGGAGCCGATCCCCGTGGAGCTGGTCGCGAGGCTTCGCGCCGCGGAGGAGTACGGCAAGGGCATGAACGTCATGGGGCAGATGCTCTACGCCCTGTTCGCCCTGACCCTCTACGACCGTGACCCGGCAGGCGTGGACCCCGGGGAGCTCCTCGGAGACCTGCAGAAGGAGCTGACGTTCTTCGAGAAGGTCCCTGGGACGGCCATGCAGTGCGCCTTCGGGCACCTGCACGGGTACTCCTCGAACTACTACACGTACATGTGGTCGCTGGTGATCTCCAAGGACTTCGCCAGCGTCTTCGGCGACGACCTGATGAGCGCCGAGAAGGCCCAGAGGTACCGGGAGACCGTGCTGGGCCAGGGCGGCTCGGACGACGCAGGGGTGATGGCGGCGGCCTTCCTGGGCCGCGAGACCTCCTTCGACGCCTGGGAATCCTGGCTTCAGGCCTGAGCCTCCCCCCGGCGCCCAGCCCAGCCGGGCCAAGTTCTCGTCCCGACTCTCGGTACTGGGATCGGCCCTAAGTTGCGGCTGAGTGTGGCTTTGTGTCGCAATGGGGGCTGCCGCGGAGGAGCTTTGCCACAGGGCTCGCAAGAAAATGAGGCACCTGAGCGTCTCCAGACGCATACCTCCGTCGAACACCACCGGCATGAGTCTCCCCACCCCCAGCACCTTCCCCTCGTCGGCGACCGTCGAGACACGCGACAGCGGCACTCGGCTGCTCGCCGTGGTGGGACTCGTGCTGCTGGGAACCGTGCTGACGGTGAAGGCCTTCCTGGAGAGCGGCTCTGTGGTCGAGGCGGCGGGCCCGACGTCGGTCGAACAGCCCGCGCCCAAGTACATCCCGGACCTGGAGCTCTATCGCACCACCTCCTCCCTGTGGGGTGGATCCAGCACCGGCGCCCCCCAGCCCTCCGGGCGGGCCGCAACTGGCGGCCTCGGGCTCCGGCGCGTGCAGGCCCCTGGGCTCAGGGTTCCGGGCACCCGCGGCTGAGCCCCGGTCCCCCGTAGCAGGCCCCCCTTAGCCGGCCCGGCGAGACGGTCTCGCGGGCGCTGCACCCGGGGGACGCTTCGTCCGCCGCCCCTGGAGGAGAGAGCTCGGCTCACGCCTCACAGGGCAGAGTCGGCCCACCCGGAGACGGCGCCTGCGATCTCCACGAGGACATCCTCAGGGGTACGGCCACTGCGCTTCAACACAGAGAACGAGTGGTCGCCAGCCTCGACGACGTGGAGGGTTTGGGCCCCGGCGAAGCGCTCGAGCGCTGGCCTGAGCAGGTCGAGGTCGGCGAGCGCATCCCGTGTGCCCTGCAGGAACAGGGTTGGCACGGTGACGTCAGGGAAGTGCTCCACGCGCTGGCGCTCGGGCTTCCCAGGTGGATGGAGCGGGTAGCCCAGCAGGACGAGGCCGTCGAGCTCGGCACCGTCCGCCGCGAGCAGCGTCGAGATCCTGCCGCCGAGGGACTTCCCGCCGCCGATGAGGGGCAGGTCCGGGTAGCGCTCACGGGCGGCTCCGAGTGCGGCCTTGTGAACCGCCTCGAGCGCCGGGCGGCGTTCGGGGGGGCGTCTTCCCCCCGTGCGGGACATGATCTCGGCGTACGCGTAGTTGAAGCGGAGCACGGCGAACCTCGCGGTCTCCGCGATCCGAGCCGCGACCTCCTCCATGAACGCCGAGGTCATGGGGGCGCCTGAACCATGGGCCATGACGAAGGCCGCCCTCGGCGTGCCCTCGGGCAGGTCCCAGGACGCCGACACCTGGCGCACCCCCTGGTGGGGGACCGTGAGCATCAGGTCCTCCCGGGTCACGGGGCGGCCTCCTCAACGAGGTCGCCGTCGCGGGACAGCAGGACGGCGATCCACCTGGTCGACGGGACATTGGCGAGGATCAGGAGGGCGATGTTCGTCATCGGGACGCACAGGAAGGCGCCGGGCACGCCCCAGAGCATGCTCCATCCCACGAGGCCCGTGATCACGAGCAACGGGCTCATGTTCAGACGCCGACCCAGCAGGTTCGGCTCCACGAGGTTCGCCACAACGAGCTGGACGCTGGTGATCCCGAGGGCGACGAGGGCGAAGGGGCGGAGCGTGTCGAACTGGACCAGCGCGATGCTCGAGGGGAGCAGGGTGGCGATCAGGGAGCCGACGTTGGGGATGAAGTTCAGCCCGAAGATCAGCAGGGCCCAGAACTCCGCGAAGTCGAGGCCGACCGAGAGCATGATCCCGTACGCGGGGAGCGCCGTGAGCACGCTGACCAGGGACTTCAGCCCGAGGTAGACGCTCACGTCGTGGTCGATCCGACGGAGGATGCCGAGGGCATCCGCACGTCTGCCGGTGTCCTTGAAGATTCGCGCCATCTTGCGCTCGAAGAACGGCCGCTCGAGGAGGAGGAAGAAGAGGTAGACAAGGACCAGGGAGAGGTTGCCGACGGCGCTGGCGACCCCGGACGCCAGCTGCGTCGCGAGGCCTGCCACGTTGAGGTGCTTGAGGAAGCGGTCCGAGAGGTCCGTCGTGCCCGGATCGACCTCGAGGCCCAGCACGTTGCTCTCGAACTGATTGACGAGGTCGGTGAGCCGCGCCTGATAGCCAGGGGCCGCCGCCGCGACGCCCCCCGCGTTCGCCGCCACGAGGTTGATGATGCTCGCGCCCACCAAGGTGAGGAACGTGGCGGAGAGGAACGTCGTCATGATCGGCGGTAGCCGGTGACCGCCGACGGTGACCCTGCCCCAGAGACGGTCGAGGGCCTGGACGAGGATGAAGGCGAAGACCGCCAGGACCAGCGGGACGAGGAAGGCCTTCCCAACCACGATGAGCCAGCCTCCCAAGGCGACGGTGAGCAGCACGGCTGCCGTCTGAAGGGCGCCGCGCTGCGGGTCGTGGGGCATCATGACCCCAGGCTTAACCTCCGATCCCATGGGTCGATCCTATCCAACTCGGACCCTGATCCAACGCCCCGTCCAGCCCCCGACCGCCTCCACCCGCCCACCGCATGCGAATTCTGGCTCGATGAAGATCCTCTCCGACTTTGACGGTGTGTGGACGGACCAGGCGGGCGAGGCACGGTTCATCAACGAGAGCTTCGTCCAGGAGGTCTCCAGGGACCTCGACCTCCCCGAGGCGGTCGCCCGGGCTGAGTTCGAGGGCTTCCTGCGTGCGGCCCACGAGGCGCCGGACCAGCACGGCTGGTGGCCGCGGGGATTCCTGACCGCCTTCGTGGATGAAGATGAGCTCCTGGCCACCGGGGCGGTCTGCCGTTACCTCGACGATGGGGGCGACGCTCCGGGAGCGGCGCGTTGGAGGGAGGGCATCCGCGAGGCAGGGCACCCCTCGGCCCACGACTACGGCTCGGAGAAGTTCGGCCCCGCCATGCGCACCTACCTCCAGGACCACGGCCACCGGCTCGTGGACGGGTCGCGGGAGCTGTGCGAGACCCTGCGGCTGGCGGGCGTCGAGCTGGTGATCGTCTCCAATTCACCGACCACGAAGCTCCAGAAGCTCTTCGCGGAAGCTGGGGTCGAGGAAGGAGACGGGCTGCGGTTCGTCGGGGACGCACGGAAGTGGTGGGTCGAGAACGAGGAGCCTCGCTCCGAGTACGCGGGGCGCCGGGTTCACCTCGACCGCCCGTACTACCGGGAGATCCTCACGCGCGAACAGCCGGACCTGGTCATCGGGGACGTCGCCTCACTGGACCTCGCGATGCCGGCGGCCATGCGGATCGAGGGCACGCTCGGCGCCTCGACCCAGCTGGTTCTTCGGCAGAGCCCTGGCTCCGCCCGCTGGGCCGTGGAGCAGACCTCCCTCGAGCAAGGAGAGCGCCTCGTGGACCGCTGCGTGCCCTCCGTCCTCGACCTCGCCGCGCTGGCCACGGGGGCCTGAGTCGGTGGCGCACGGGATCGAGCGGTGCGCTGGGCGTTGATCCCGACTAGTCTCCTGGGCCATGTCACGACGCGGCGAAGATCAACGGGGGCCCAGGGGGCGGGGAGCGGCCAAGGGCGACCGGGACGGGAGCGACGGGACGCGGGGCCACCGCGGCCACGGCGGCGGGCGACCGCAGCGCCCGACCCTCCGGCAGCAGACGACGACGCTGTGGTACTACCCGAGCCAGCAGTACTCGGACACGCCCATGGGGGTGCCGGGGTACGAGGGGCGGACGCCGGCCTGGGTGATCTGGAACCTCCTCGAGCGCTACACCCGCGAGGATGACCTCGTGGTGGACCCCTTCTGCGGCGGGGGGACGACCCTGGATGTGGCGCGGGATATGGGGCGCAAGGCGCTGGGCTATGACCTGCGGCCGGTGCGCGAGGACATCTTCCGCGCGGACGCGAGGAAGCTCCCCCTCGAGGACGGCAAGGCGGACTTCGTCTTCATGGACCCGCCCTACGGAACGCACCTCGACTACTCCGATGACCCGAACTGCATCGGCAAGCTGAGCGCCTTCGATGAGGCGTACTTCGAGGCCATGGACGGGGCCTTCGCCGAGGCAGACCGGGTACTCCGCGACCGGCGCTACCTCGCCTGCTACGTGAGCGACTCCTTCGAGAAGAAGAAGGGCTTCGTGCCGATCGGCGCCCGGCTCTCCGGGCTCCTCAGCGTCCGCTTCAGGCCCATCGACCACGTCTCCGTGGTGCGGGGCAATCGAAAGCTGGAGAAGCCGGCGTTCCACCGCGCCGCCGCCGACGGCAACTTCTTCCTGCGCGGCTTCCAGCACCTGATGATCTTCAAGAAGGAGCGGGGGTGACCTTCCCCCTCGACGTGCTCTCGGCCGGCGCCGAGGTCGCGGCGCCCCGGCTGATCGGTGCGGTGCTCGAGTCGCGGGCGGGGGGCACGCTCACCCGCGGACGGATCGTCGAGACCGAGGCCTACCTCCCCGCGGGGGACGGGGCCTCCCATTCCGCCAGGGGCGAGACCGCCCGTAACGGGGCGATGTTCATGGAGAGCGGGCGGAGCTACGTGTACCTGATCTACGGCCTGCACCTCTGCTTCAACGTGGTCACCGGCGCCGCCGGGGAGGGCGAAGCCGTGTTGATCCGCGCACTCGAACCCCTGGCCGGCGTGGAAGATATGCGGGCGCGCCGCGGAGGCGAGGTGTCCGATCGGGACCTGGCGCGAGGGCCCGGGCGGTTGACCCGGGCCATGGGGATCACGAGGGAGGACGATCGGAAGCCGCTCCTGGACGGGGGCCCGCTGCGCCTGCTCGAGAGGCCGGTGGGGTGGGGCGCCCCGGAGCTCGAGGTGGGGCCCAGGGTCGGGATCACCAAGAGCGCAGAGCTGCCCCTGCGCTTCCGGCTCCGGGGGTCCCGCTGGACCTCGTGACCTCGTCAGCTCAGGGCTTCGCGCCGTGGACCACGCTCCAGTAGCCCGCGGTCCGCAGCCGCTCCACGCCGGCGAAGCCGCTGCGCTCGAGCAGCTCCGTGAGCTCGTTGACCCGGTACTGCTGACCCTCGGTCCAGACGAGCATGTCGAGGTGCACGAGCTGGTTGGCCAGGGGCCCGCTGTCGCCGTCCTCCACGAGCTTCTCGTGGATCACGATGCGGCCGCCGGGGGGGAGCGCGGCGAAGGCCTTGGCCACGAGCTCGGCGCCGGTCTCGAAGCTCCAGTCATGGAGGATCTGCGAGAGCAGGACCGTGTCGAATCCCGCGGGATAGTCCTCCGCGAACATGTCGCCCGCCTCGCTCCTCACGCGGCCCTCACAGCCCGCGGCTCGCACGTACTCGTCCGCGATCGGGCAGACGGCCGGGATGTCCCAGATGACGCACTCCAGCTCTGGATTGGCCCTGGCAAGGGCGATGGAGAGCGCGCCGCTCCCGCCACCCACGTCAAGGAGGCGCCGGGACGCGGAGAGGTCCAGGCGCTCGGCGACGCCGGCGGCCGGACGCTCGCTGACGCTGTGCATGGCGGCGGTGAAGGCGCGCGCCTTCTCGGGGTCCGCCCCGTGGGCTTTCCAGGGGTCCTCCCCGCCGTAGACGGTGGCCTTGTCCTTGGCGAGGGCTTCGAGCAGGGCAGCGGGGGAGAGGAAGCTGTCGACCTCCATGTCCACCAGGCCCCAGAGGGAGCCCTCCGCTCCGCGGGTCAGGTACGCGACGGCGTCCGCTGACGCCGAGAAGCCGTCGGCCGCGATCACCACGAAGCCCATGGCGGTCAGGGCGTCGAGCATCGAGCGCGTCCCGCGGCGGCTCCAGCCCATCTCGGACTGGATCCGGTCGAAGGGGAGCGCGCCGCCCGCGAGCAGGTCGAAGAGACCCGCTCGCACGGCGGCGGCGATCGCCGCGCTCTTGCGGCCGGCGATGTACGCGTCGTAGACGCGCTGGTCATCGATCGGAAAGCGCCCCGGGTTGAAGCGCTCCTGGCGATCGGCGGGCCCGGTCACTTGACGGTGACGAGCTCGACGTAGAACACGAGGGTCGCGTTGGGGGGGATCGCGCCGCCGGCGCCGCGGGCGCCGTAGCCGATCTCGGGCGGGATCACGAACAGGGTCGCGCCGCCTTCCTTCATGAGCTGCAGGCCCTCGGTCCAGCCGGGGATCACGTTGCCCAGGGGGAACTCGCTCGGAGCGCCGCGGTCGTAGGAGTTATCGAAGCCCTTGCCATCCGTGAGCCAGCCGGCGTAGTGGGCCAGGACCCGGTTGCTGACCTTCGGGGACTTCCCGGTTCCTTCCCGGATCGTCTTGTACTTCAGCCCCGAGGCGGTGGTCGTCAGCTCCGACTCGTCGGGCATCTGGAACTCCGGCTTGGTGAAGCTCATGGTCCCGGTGCAGTCCAGGACCCAGATCTCATCCGAGCCCGGCTGGAGCACGGGGTTACCGCTCCTCTGCCCGACCCCGATCTTCGCCGGGACTCTCATCACCACCCAGGCGCCGGGCTTGAGGTACTCGAGCGCATCGTTCATGAAGGCCAGCGGGACCGTCTTCTTTGACAGGGTCAGCGGGCCACCCTGGCCGGTGTGCCCGACCACGAACTCACCCTTGGGGGTGAAGCACGAGAACTTCACGGAGCCGAGGTCGGCGTCGGCGATGCTGGCGCCCTCACCGGCGCGGATGACCTGGAGCTTGGCGCCCGAGGGCTTCGTGATGGTGGCCTCAGCTTCCGTGTCGATCTCGACGTAGGGCAGCGCGCGGTCGATGACCGAGAGGAGCTCGACCTCGAAGATCAGGTCGGCGTTGGCCGCGATCTTCGGGGGTGAGCCGCGCTCACCGTAGCCGAGCGCCGAGGGCACGTAGAGCTTCCACTGGGCCCCCGGGCTCATGAGCTGCAGGGCCTCGTTCCAGCCCTCGATGAGGCCTCCGACAGGGAACTCGGCCGGCTGCGGGTCCAGCCCCGGCCGGCGGGGGGTGCGCGAGCTATCGAAGACCGAGCCGTCGAGGTTCCAGCCCGTGTAGTCCACGCGGACGAGGTCGCCCATGGCAGGGCTGGCGGTGCCGTCCCCCTCCTTCATGACGCAGTAGCGGAGCCCCGAGGGGAGCATCTGCATCTCACCGCAGTCGGGGATCGGGGGGTCACCCTTCTGGCCCGTCTCCTGGGCGGCGGCGGGGGCGACGGGCGCGGGCGTTGCCGCGAGCATGAGGTTCGCGGCGAGGAGGTGGGTGGCGAGGATCAGCATCTTCGGTGCCTGGAGGTGCGTGGGGCCCATGGGGCCGGGTTGGTATCTGGACGGGTTGTAGGGGGGGGCGGGAGGCGTCTATTTCACAGACCCATGACGTGGTAGCCCGCATCCACGAAGATGGTGGTCCCCGTGATGCCCCTTGAGTGGGGGCCGACGAGGAAGAGGCAGGTGTCACCGACCTCCTCGGAGGTCACGTTGCGGCGCAGCGGCGCCTTCTCGGCGATCCGGTCGAGCATCGTCCCGAAGTCCTTCACCCCGGAGGCGGACAGGGTGCGGATGGGGCCAGCGCTGACCGCGTTGACGCGGATGCCTCGGGGGCCCACGTCGGCCGCGAGGTAACGGACCGACGCCTCGAGCGCGGCCTTCGCGATCCCCATGACGTTGTAGTTGGGGACCACCCGGTCGGCGCCCAGGTAGCTGAGGGTCACGATGGAGCCTTCGCGGCCCTCCATCAGCGGCAGGGCCGCGCGGGTGACCGCGGTCAGCGAGTAAGCCGACACCTCGTGGGCGAGCATGTAGCCCTCCTTGGAGGTATCGAAGAAGCTGCCCTGCAGCTCCTCACGTCGAGCGAAGGCGATGGCGTGGACCATGGCGTCCAGGCCGCCGAACTCGTTGCCGATGGTCTCGAACGCCGCCGTCACCTCCTCCGGTTGGGTCACGTCGCAGGGGAGCGTGATCGATCCGGGACACTCCTCGGCGAGCTTGTCCACCGCCCCCTTGAGGCGCTCGTTGGCGTAGGTGAAGGCCAGCTTCATGCCAGCGTCCGCGAGGGACCGGGCGCAGCCCCAGGCGAGGGAGCGCTTGTTGGCGACGCCAAGGATGACGCCGGTCTTGCCTTCGAGGATCCTCGGGACGGAGGGTGCGGGTTCGGACATGCCGGTTGGGTGGGGTGGGCGGGGGTGAGGGCTCCACTCCCGGGAGCCTGCCTTGCGGGTGCGAGCGGGGAGGATAGTGGTTCGACCTCCGCGGTGGGCGCCTCCCCGGGCTGGAAGCTGTTTTCCACACCCGCCGGGGGGCCGCCCGCGGGGCCGTCGGTCGATCCGGGGAATTTGCCGCGACACCTCGCCCCATGGGGGCTTCCCAGGAGGTCCGCTTGATCTGGACTGCGGAATGCTCCCAATTGCCGTAGCGTGCAACACCGGTGTGGGGCGCGCTTTGCGCCCCTCCCCCGCCTGCCATGTCCGATCGCCCCTCGACCCATCATCCCCGTTGGCCCATGCGCAGCCGGTGGGCCCCCGTCCCCGCCTGGAGGCGCTATCTCCGGGCTGGCCAGGCGGAGGAGGTGCTGCGCCAGATCCTGCCCGGGGACCCCCTGCGGCTCAGGCTCCTCGCGGCGGACCGCATCACGGCCGCGGCGCGCCTCGTCGACGTGGATCGGGTGGTCGTCCGAGCCATGGCCCGGATCTCCCACGGGGCGGCGCTGCACGGCCCTCCGGCCTCGGAGGCCTGGCTCATCGAGGAGATGGAGCTCGCCATCGAAGACACCGTGGACGCTGGGATCGTGGACCCCGGGTCCGCGGGGCCCTTCCTCCGGGCGCTTGCCCCCGGCGCGGGGATCGGACGGGAGGCATTGATCCGCTCCTGCGTGGCCTTCAACCGACGGAGCCAGGAGGAGCGCGTGGCCTTCTGGTCCCTGATGTTGGCCGCCGAGCCCCTGGACGAGGCGGCGCGGCGATACGAGACCAGTCCCACCGAGTTCGCGCGAAGATCTCGGAGGGTCCTGACTGCGATCATGAGGGCCGCAGGTGAGAGTGGTGCCGCATGACGGGTGGAGGTGAAGCCCTGAGGCCAGAGGATCCCGTCGACCTGATGATGTCGGGAGCCGACGCCGAGGAGGTGGAGGTGGCGCGCCGGCTCGCCACCGCGTTCCGGCTGGCGGCCCTGGAGACCGCCGACGTCCGCTCCCCCTCGACGGGGGTCGAGCCGGGTTTGGCACTGGCCGCGCTGCGTGAACACGACCTGCAGGAGGCGATGCTCGCGCTCGAGGACCTGCTGGTCCACCACGCCGCGCCCTGCCGGCTCGAGTCCTCCTTCGCGGTCCTCCCGCGCCCCAGGGCGTCCTACACCGAGTCGTTGCGCTCCCTGCTCAAGCTCCTCGGCCGGCGGACATCCGACCTTCAGTTCCGCCTGCCTGCGCCCGAGACGCCGCCGCGCGCAGCGCTGAAGGAACTCCTCGCGGTCGTCAAGGCATGGGTGCAGCACCCGGAGGTGCGCAGGGCACAGGCGGACATCGCGAGGCTCTGGGAGGCTCGGTACCTGCGCTATGGCGGCGCGAGCGCCGACGCGTGTGCGCTCCTCGACGAGATCCTCAAGGCCCACGCCGGGGCGAACGACCGCCTCACTCGCGCGCTGAGAGCGGAGGTCCTCGCCGAGCTGGTCTCGATCCACATCGACGCGGGGGAACTCGTGGAAGCTCGGCGAGCCGTGGCGCGCGGCGGCCCCTCCCCGAAGCTCCCCGTGGATGTCCGCGGCAACCTGGACGCCCTGGCGCTGGCGCTCGGCTGGCTCGAGGGTGGGGACCAGTTCCCTGCGCTCGAGGAGGCGTTCCTCCGCGGAGGATTCGATGTCCCGGCCGGTTGGTGGGAGATAATCCAGCGAGCGGAGCCGCAGGAGGGGGCTGCCCACCGGGTCCCGTTGCGTGTGGACGGGGCCGAGGGCGAGAAGCGCCGTCTCTCGCTCCCGACTCGCTCCGAGCTGGGCGCGCAGGCTGTCATCTTCCTCGTCCTCGATGACGAGGGGCGGCTGCGGCGAGGGGCGGTGGACGTCGCCCCTGCGCTCGATCACTCGGTGGACGACTGGATCCGTCGATGGCGACGCCCGGACGGCGAGTACGGCTCGATGCAGCAGGAGGCGCTGCGAGGCGCCCTGCCGGTCATCGTGATGGCCGGGCTTCCCCACCCGGCGGCGGACGAGCGCCTGGCGCGCTCCTGCGTCGACGTGGAGCGGGGCTGCCCGCTCGGCGCCATCGCCCTCCCGATCGAGCAGGGCGACGAGGTCGTCGGCCTCCTCTGGATGGAGTTCGCGCATCGCCGGCTCCCTGGGAAGGTCGCCCTGCGCTCCCTCGCCGAGCGGGCCGTCGGCCACCCCATACTCCGCCACCGGGTGGGGGCGTCCGTGCATCTCTCATCCGCAGACGGTCCCGTCTCCGCGGGGGAGCAGACGGTGCGAGAGGACCTCAAGCGGCTCTGGGGAAAACTCGTCGAGGGCCTGGCGCTCAAGACCGCCGAGCGGCGGTGGGTCGCCTTCCAGCGGATCGGCGCCGCCGGGGACATCCTCCCCGTCGCGAGCGGCGGGGCCGGAGGACAGCGCCTCGGTGACCCGAGCAGCGGTGGGCTGTGGGCCATCCGGCGGGCGCTCGGCGCGGGCGGCTTCGTCCGCTACGAGGGTGACCCGAGCGATCCCTCCTCCTCGATGTTGCACCCCGGTGCGGCCGCGGGTGTGGCCATCGCGGTCCCCGGGTTCTCCGGCGCCGAGGCGGTCCTCATCATCGAGTCCGTCCGTCGTGGGGACAGCCGCGAGCGGGACGCGGTCCGCTGGAGCGAGGTCCTCGAGCACCATGCCGTGGTCCTCCAATGCGCCGCCCTCGACTTCAAGGACCGGGTGGACCACGCCGGTGGCCTGGTGCTCGACGCCCTCGCGCCGGACGAGCGAGCGAGGCTTGCTCGCGTCCAGGTGCTGGCCAGTAACCGGTCGGACCTCATCATCCGAGGTGAGGCGGCGAGCGGGCGCCGGACGATGGCGCGGGCGATTCACCACGCCCGGCATGTCCGGAGCTCCCGTACCCGGCTCGTCCAGCTGTCCAGCTTCGGGCTGGAGGTCAGCGAGCTTGAGGGGGCCTTCTCTGCCGCTGACGTCGAGACCGTGGTGCTGACGGACATCGAGCGCCTCGACGTCGGAAGTCAGGTCGCCCTCACCAGGATCCTCGAAGGCGGGATCCATGACCGCCCGAGGGTGATCGCCACGGGGGCCGAGGTCACCTCGGAGGCCTCCCGCGATCTGTCGCTGGCCGAGGGGCGACACCCGGACCTGTTCCGGAACCTCGAGCGTGTCGAGGTCTGGGTGCCTGCCCTGAGGTCGGTCCGTCACCGGATCCCCCTGCTCGCCCGGTCCCTGGCCCAGCGCTGGGAGCGGAGCGCCCGTCCGGGGGAGCCGCTGCTCTGGTCCAAGGAAGCGGACGAGATCGAGGCGACCCTGTGGCGGCAGCCGTGGGAGGGGAACGCCGTGGAGTTGGAGGCGGTCCTGCGCCAGGCGCTCCTGCGCGCCGCCGGGAGAGAGGTGACCCACCGGCACCTGACGATGGCCTTCGACGATGTGGGCCTGGAGCTGGTCTCGCGCCTGCCCTCCAGGGACCCGGACGTCCGGGACATCGCCTCCGCGCTCTGGGCGACGCGGACCGTCAAGGGGCGGATGAACAAGACCCGTGCGGCGGCCTTCTGCGGCTGGGACCCGAACACGCTCGCGGCTCGCCTCCGCGACGTTCAGGTCGCCGAGATGGAGGACGTCGAGCGGCTGCTCGACGATTCGTCCGCCTGATCGGAGCCCACCCTGCCGGGGGCTCGATAGGATCTCGGGCCGGGTCCGGCGCCGAGCGCGGACGCGCCCCACGTTGCGTACCACCGACTTCGACTTCGACCTCCCGGAGGAGCGGATCGCCCAGGAGCCCGTGGAGCCCCGCGACGCCGCGAGGCTGCTGGTCCGTGACGCGGTCGATGGGGGCCAGCTTCGGCACGGGCAGGTGAGTGACCTGCCCGACTTCCTCCGCCCGGGCGATCTGCTGGTGGTCAACGACACGCGGGTCCTGCCGGCCCGTGTGCTCGGGCGGCGCTCGACGGGCGGGCAGGTGGAGCTCCTCTTCCTCCAGCCCGACGCGGCCTTCGAGCAGGAGCGCGGGTGGCGGGCCATGGCCCGGCCGGCGAAGAAGCTGAAGCCGGGGGAGCGGTTGGAGTGCAGCGCCGGGGTGGTGGCGCGCATGCTCGAGCGTTCCTCCGAGGACGGGACCTGGGCCGTGGCCCTCGAGGGCGCGGACGGCGAGGTGCGCCCGGTGGAGGAGTGGCTCGCGCGCTGCGGGGTCATGCCGCTCCCGCCGTACATCCAGCGCGCCGCGCGCGCGGAGGACGCCGAGCGGTACCAGACGGTCTACGCCGCCGAGCCAGGGGCCGTCGCCGCCCCAACCGCGGGGCTGCACTTCACCGAGGCGTTGCTCGCGCGGCTGCAGGAGCGGGGGGTCGAGGTCGCGCGCGTCACCCTCCACGTGGGGGCGGGCACCTTCCTCCCCGTCACTGCCGAGCGTCTCGAGGACCACGACATGCACTCCGAGCGGTACGAGCTCTCCGAGGAGTGCGAGCGCGCGGTCCGGCGGGCTCGCGAGGTCGGGGGTCGGGTCATTGCCGTCGGCACCACCAGCGCGCGGGTGCTCGAGTCGTGCCGCGCGGGCGGGGGGAGCGGAGCGGCCGAGGTCCGCGCGGGGCGCGGGGACACTCGCATCTTCCTTCACCCGGGCCACGGGCCGGCGGTGTGCGACGGGCTCTTCACCAACTTCCATCTCCCGAAGAGCACGCTGGTGATGCTCGTAGCATCGTTCATCGGGACGGAGGAGACGCTCGCCATGTACCGGGCGGCGATCGAGGCGGAGTACCGCTTCTACAGCTACGGCGACGCGACGCTCGTGCTGCGCTAGGCCGCCCTCACTCGTCCCCGCCCTCGAGCAGGGACCGCAGGCCCCGCGCCGCCAGGCCCGGGTCATCGGCCCCGAGGATGGCGGACCCCACCGCCGCGCGGCCCACGCGGTCGAGCTGGTCCGCGTTGGAGAGGTCGATGCCTCCGATGGGGAAGAGCGGGACCTCGGCGGAGGCGGCGGCGAGCCACGCGCGCTCGGGCCCCACGATGGCGGGCTGGGACGCTGGGCCTGACGCCTCCACGTAGCCCTTGGTGGGGGTGGGGAACACGGGGCCGAAGCCGAGCATGTCCACCGGCTCGTCCAGGGCGGCGGCGAGGTGAGCGGGGCTGTGGGTCGAGAGCCCGATCACCTGGTCCGGTCCGAGGACCTGCCGCGCGACGGACGGCGGCGTGTCGTCAGCGCCCACATGGACGCCGTCGAGCCCCTCGGCCGCGAGGGCCGCGGCGACATCGACCCGGTCATTCACCACCACGAGGGGAGGGCGCTCGAGGGCGCTCTCCGATCGCAGCGCCAGGACCTCACGGCACCAGCGGACGGCGTCTCCCGCCCGGGTGATGCTGGCCCCCGGAGCCGCCCCCGGCGCCCGGTCGCCAAGGACCTTGGGGCGGACCTGCACCACGTCGACGAACGGGAGCGCTCGCTCGAGCGCACCCAGCGCGCCATCCCCCGCGAGCTCGGGGGTGAAGATGAGCAGGAGCCGCGCGTCCTGGAGCCGGGCGCGCCGCTCCCCACGACTCAGCAGCACGGCGCGCCACCGTCGGGGGAGGGCTCACAGCACGCGCTCGTCCCCGGCGCGACTTCTGCCTGGGTGACCCCCTGCTTGGTCTCCGCCGCGCTGCGCGGAGTGTTGGTCCGGCAGTCAAAGGGGGCTGCGTCCGCAGCCTCGACCGGGAGGAGGGGGGGGACGGGGATGAACTGCTCGGCGTAGGGCTCACGCGTGTAGATCTCGAACGTCTTGCGACACACGGCGCTCCGAACGCCGCGGGTCAGCGTTTGCCCGTCGTCGTCGATCACCTTCTTCCAGGGGCCCTTGTAGACGACCGCCTCGCGGTAATCGTCACACGGCCCCTCCTTGCCCTTGTAAGCCAGCACGGTCATGGAGCGAAACTCGATGCCGTTCACGACCGCCCAGGGCTCAGATTGATAGCTCGCGATCTCCACCCCGTAGAGGCCGGCATCGGCGAAGGCCTGCAGGAATCGATCCTCGCGCATGGCGCCCGAGATGCAGCCCGACCAGAGCTCCGGGTCACGCTGCATCTCCTCGGGGACGTCCTCGTCCGAGACGATGTCGCTGATCGCCGCGCGTCCTCCGCGCTTCAGAACACGGAAGATCTCGGCGAACATCCGTGGCTTGTCCTGGGGGTCCACGAGGTTGAGCACGCAGTTGGAGAGCACCACATCCGCGGACTCGTCTGCGATCATGGGCGCGGACTCGCGCAGGGCCTCGCGGTGGCGGTCGAGGGCGGTGAGGCCCTGGACGTCCTGGATCGGGTGATCGGAGATCCAGGCCTCAAGGGCGTCGTGGTCGAGCCTCAGGTCCTGGATGTGCCCGCGGCGGAACTCCACGTTGTGCCAGCCGATGCGGTCGCCCACCGACTGCTGGTGGTCCCTCGCGAGCGCGAGCATCTCGTCGGTCGTGTCGACGCCGATCACCCGCCCCTTGGGCCCGACGATTTGGCTGGCCATGTAGCAGATCTTCCCCGCGCCCGAGCCGAGGTCGACGACCACGTCGCCCTCGCGGACGAAGCGGCTAGGGTCGCCACAGCCGTAGTCGCGCTCGATGATCTCCTCGGGCAGGACCGAGAGGAGCGACGCGTCGTAGTCCACGGGGCAGCAGAGCTCGGGGACCTGCTGTTGGGCGCCCTCCGCGTAGCGCGCCTGGACCGTCTCGAGGGTGGATTCCGGCTGCCGGACCGGGGTGGGGAGGCTGCTGCTTTGACTCATACTGCCCGCTTTGTAACCCCTGCCGCGCCTCGGTTGCAGGCCGATCCTCCAGGTCCGTGACCGGCCGGCGGGATCCGACAAAGGAGTGGCCCGCGAGCGGGAGAACTCGCGGGCCACATGGGGGGTCCTGGTCGCTCCGCGAGGGAGCTTTCTCTTGGCAGCCTGGGTCAGGCTGAATCGCGACGGCCCTTGCCCGCCTCGGGCTTCTTCCGGCGCTGGCGCGGCTTGCGCGCGTCCATCTTCTCGGAGAAGGCGATCCAATCCTCCTCACTGAAGAGCCGCACCTCGCCGCCGCACTGCACGCAGAACGACTTGTCGATGCTCATGAGGTAGGACACGTACCCGTCGCAGGCCGGGCACCACTTGCGGTCGTTCTGAAAGTCTGAGAGGAAGTCCATCGCACCGGACAAAGAGCACGCACCGTGCCACGTGGTCCGGCGGGACTCGATTTGGACGCAAGCTGCTCGCCGCAAGCGCCTTGTGTTCGGACCGTCGCTCTCGGCGCCCGCGGGCTGACGTCCATCGAAATCGACGCGCCTCGGCGGCGTGGGGCCGGGCCGCGTTCGGGGGGTGTCCCTTGCCGGGGCACTCCCCGTCCCCCGGTCGGCCCCTCCGGGCGCCAGGGCGCGCCGCGTCCACATTTCTGGACGCGGCGCGGCCGTGTCGAGGGAACGCGACGGGGATCAGCTGTTCTGGTCGAGCGAGGCGCGCATGTCTCGGGCGGCCTCGGGGATGGGCTCGCGACCCAGGGCGCGGTCCAGGGACGCCCTCACCCCCGCGTCTTCGAGGTGGGCGGCCGTGAGCGCCCAGGCAGCGGCCGCACGCACCGTGGGCGACGGGTCCCTCTCGAGGGAGGTGACGAGGGCGTCAAGGCCCGCCCCGGTGGGTCGATTCCCGAGGACGATGGCCGCGTTCCGAGCCAGCCCCTCCCGTCCGGGCCTCCGAAGGGGAGAGCCTCGCCATCGCTCTCGGTGTCCCGTGTCATCGGACTCCTCCGCACCGGTGACGAGCAGGTCGACCAGGGTTCCCTCTGGACTCGCGCCCTCCTCGAACGAAGGGTGGGTGCCGAAGCGGCCCGACAGGTCGGGCGCCTTGGAGCCCCAGGGGCAGACCTCGGAGCAGATGTCACAGCCAAAGGCCCACTCGCCGGCCTGGCTGCGAAGGTCGTGGGAGACGAGGCCGCGGTGCTCGATGGTGTGGTAGCTGATGCACCTGGTCGCGTCGACCTTGCCGGGCTCCAGGATCGCGCCGGTGGGGCAGGCGTCGATGCAGGCGGTGCAGGTCCCGCACGAGGGGAGCCTCGAGGGAGCCGGCGTGGGGCTGAGGTCGAGGTCGAGGATGAGCTCGCCGAGGAAGAACCAGGGGCCGAGCCGAACGTCGAGCAGATTGGCGGCCTTCGAGGGCGCGCCGAGGCCTCCCTCCGCGGCGTGGCTCCGCTCCAGGAGTGGCGTGGCGTCCACGAACCCCGAACCCGGGGACGCGAGCCCCTCCCGCAGGAGGGCGCGCCGCAGTCGGCCGAGCATCTTGGAGATGACGTTGTGGTAGTCCCGGCCAGCGGCGTACCGGGCGATCCGGCCGCCGCCCGGCAGGTGGAGGGCCGGCCTGGAGTGACCGAGCCCGACGACGAGCAGGGACTTGCCCTCGGGCCATTGCGAGCGAGGGTCCAGCGTGGCCGCGCGTCCTCGCTCCAGATACCCCATGGACCCGTGGCGCTTCTCATCGATCCACTCGGCAAACCTTCGGGCGTCGGGGGGGGGGCCGAAGGGGGCGATCCCTACCAGGTCGAAGCCCACCTCACGGGCCTGCTCGAGGACGAGCTCCCTTCGACTCTCGGGCGAACTCTGGGGAGGGGCTGGGGCCATCTGAGGGGCCCGCGCGCGGCCGACCGGGGTCGATTGGAGCGAATCGGAGTTCGGATGCGGCGCCGGATGCGCTCAAAAACCTGCCTGGAGCGGGACTGCCCATGGCTGCGTAAACCCTTACACGGCCCTTGCTTGTCCCTTGGTTCAGCCTCCAGGTGTGCGGAAATGCGCATTGGGCCTCCCCGCCCAGCGAAACCGCGCACTCCTCGCCCCATAGTCCTCACGTCCCCGCCTCCTCCCTTGGGTCGCGTCCTCCTTACGGCGCGTGACTCCCGGGGATGGCACGCCTGTCCGCCCCGCTTCTGACCACTCGGCCACCCAGCCGAGGGGTGTTTTGAGAAGCCCGCTGGATCCGGGCGTTCCGTCCCTCAAGTTTCAAAACCCACGCTAGCCTCGATCTTCCCCGGGTCACCGCTGTGCGCTTCGCGCGCACTCTGGATTCACGACCCGTCGAGCCCCCCAACCAGATGCAGCCCCAGCACGTCCTCCACGCGAGTCCCCTTGCCGACGCGAACGGCAAGGATCGGCTGCGAGCGCGGATCGTGGAGCTTGGACGGGGAGAGCTGGATGCCGAGGACCAGGCCCGCCTCCAGGAGATCTTCCAGGACGCCGCGCTCGCCGACGAGGAGCTCCGGGACCATCTGAGTACGGCGCTCATGGACGGCTTCCGCAAGTCCAGCGGGAGGGCCGTCTTTGGTCTGCTCTACGAGCTGAACGCGGGGCACCTGATCGTCCAGGTTGCGGGGCGCCTTCGCCGGTATGGGAGCAAGGCCGATCCGGGAGACGTCCTCCAGGAGGTCTTCTTCAACGTCTTCCGCTACCCGCACCGCTTCGATGCGTCGAGGGCTGACGCGTTCCGGGTGTGGACCGCGATGATCGTCCGCAACACGGTCCTCAAGCACATGCGCTCCCGCAGCACCGGGGGCGGCCGCATGGAGATCGCCCTCGAGGACCTCACCCAGCAGCCCGTGGACGGCGCTCACACGCCCCTCTCGGGCGTGCTCGACACGGAGGCCTCGGAGGAGTGTTCGCGTGCCTTCATCGTCTACCTGCAGCTCTACATGCAGTTCTATTCGATGCTCTCGGAGCGCGAGCGCCGGGCCCTTCACCTCGTCGAGGTGGACGGCGTGAGCTACCGGGAAGCTGCCGAGGACCTCGGGATCAAGCTGGAGAACCTGAAGATGGTGATCTTCAGGGCCCGCCGGAAGATCCATAAGGCCATGCGCCGGGTCTTTGAGGGCCTCACCCCCGACTGCCGACCTGCGCGCGTTGGGCGCACCAGGTCCGCGGCATCCGAGCCCAGATCCTCAACCTGCGACATTCCGGACCAACCTGACGCAACCTGATGGCCGACAGGGGGCTGGGGCGGCCTCGCCCGCTCCCCGGTCCCGACCAGATCACGACCTCCTCCCAAACCCTGTAGCCGGTGCTCGTTTACGAGCTAGCCCCGACGGCAGACCGACCATGAACTTCCACGACCAACCTGACCAAGGCCCGCAAGGGGCCTCCTCCTCCTGGAGCTCTGACGACGCATCGGCGTGGTTCCAGGGCAAGGGGTGGAGCGAGGGACTGAGCGAGCACCAGGCTGCGCTTCAGCAGGACCTGTCGTGCTTGGTGGACGGGGAGCTGGACGAGGCCTCCGCGGCGCACGCGATGATGCTGCTCGAGGAGTCGAGGGAGGCCCAGTCCTTCTTCGAGGACGTGCGCAAGTTCGCCCGCTTCCATCGGGACCTCTCTGACCCCGAGCGGCTCGAGGCGCGGGTGGCCATGCTCGGTGCGGTGGAGATGGCCCGCGCCGCCGAGGACATCGACCTGGCCCATCGGCTGGCCACGATCTTCTACCAGCTGGGCAAGGCCTACTCACTGGCGGCCTTCGAGCCGGACCGGTTCCGCGAGCGAGTCTTCGAGGCCACCGTGCCGGTGGAGGAGACTCGCAACCGAGGCCGTGGATTCGTGGACGGCGTCGTCTCGTCAGGGCGTGGGAGTGTGGCTGATGGGACTGTGGCTGATGGGGCTGAGGCTGATGGGGCGGAGACCGCCGGCCGTGGGATCGACTGGCAGCACGCGCGACACATGCTCAACGGCCGGCTCGAGCGGATCGCTGATCCGGCTGAGAAGGGGCGTCGTCTCCTGAGCCAGGCGATCGAGATCGACCCGAGTCACGAGGAAGCGCGGATCTACCTCGCCTACGTCTACGGTCGGGAGGGGCACACGCTCCGCGCGGCGAACCTGTTCCGTGAGGTGTTCGACACCGCCATCTCGGAGGTCAGCCGCGGTCATGCGGCGATCCAGCTCGGGCGCCTGTATTACGGCGAGGAGGACTATCGCACCGCGGCCGTCTTCTTCCGTTGGCTCTCCATCGCTGGGCTGACCCGCAGCGACTCGCGCTTCGGCCCGGCCCTCTTCAACCTCGGCTGTGCAGAGGTCGCGCGTGGACGCGAAGACGCTGCGCTCGCCGCCTTCAGGCGCTTGCTGGATGAGCACCTCGCCGGTGGTGGGGTCGCCGCCGACGTCGCGAGCCTCTTCCTCGAGAACGACGACTTCAGGACGCTGATCGAGTCCCGAGCGGGGCTGACGGTTCGGCTCATGGAGAGCCTGCCCGAACTATTCGAACCGGGACCGGGAACTGGAGATTCCCCTAACCCGTCCACTGTTCACTGATACCCAGTGATAGGTCCCGGCGGAAGCCGGCGTGTCACACCGAGAACCATGACGTCTTACACGACAACTCAAGCCAAGGCTCACCGCCCGAGTCTCAGGTTGCCCGTCTTCTTGCTTGGCGCCCTGGTCGCTGCGACGGTCGCCACTGTTGGCGCCGAAGGCGGCGTCGGGGGCGACTCCGCGGGGGGAGATCCCACGGTCGGGACGCTGCCGATGACCGGTGGCGAAGGCGTCGACCTGGATCAGACGGTGACCCTACGCGGCGCCACCGAGGCCATCCGCGCAGCCATCCTCGCGGCTGAGGGTGAAGGGGGCGTCGAGGTCATCGACCTTGGCTCGGGCGACTCCTGGGTGCGCTTCTACGGTGATGTCGCCCTGCGACTCGACGTGGCAGCCCTCTCCGAGCTTCAGGTGGGGATCTTCGGTGGGTTCGAGGGCGGTGGTGCCGCCTTCGCCATCGAGACCGCCGGCGGCATGGGGTCACCGTTTGGCCTGGAGTGCGGGTACAGCCTGGACGTCGAGGTGGACCGCCTTCTCAGCGAGGGGCTCATCGATGACCGGCTCTCGATTCACGCCTTCCATCGCAGCGGACGTCGGACCTCGACGGAATTCCAGCTTGACGCGACCGGCCGGGCCCTCGAGGTGCGCCAGAAGCTCTGAGGTCCCCGATCCCTCACCGGGTCGCGCCCCGCGCGCGCCCTCTCGAAGCGGAGCCGCCTCACCTGGCGGCTCCGCTTCTTTCGCATGTGCCCGCGCGGTAGGTTGTCCCCATGACGGCAAGCACCCCGACCATCCTCGCCATCGATGCGGGCACGACCGGCATCCACGCCCTCGCGTTCGACCGCGACCTGCACCCGGTGGCCACGGCCTACGAGGAGTTTCCCCAGCACTTCCCGTTTCCTGGTGGCGTGGAGCATGACGCTCGCGAGATTCTCGCCGGGGTCGACCGCGTGGTGGGCGAGGTGGTCTCGAAGGTCGGGGCGCCGGCGGCCATCGGGATCACCAATCAACGGGAGACGATCTTCGCCATCGACGCAGCGAGCGGGGAGGCGCTCTCGCGGGGGATCGTCTGGCAGGACCGCCGGACCGCGGATCGATGCAAGGAGCTGCGAGCGGCTGGCCACGGGGACCTCGTTCGTGAGCGCACAGGACTGGTGCTGGACCCGTACTTCTCTGCGTCCAAGATGGAGTGGATGCTGCGGGAGCAGGCGCCTGTGAAGGCCGCGGCAGAGCGAGGCACCCTGCGCTTCGTCACCGTGGACGCGCTCATCATCTCGCACCTGACCGGGGGGGAGCGCACGGCGACCGACCCGACCAATGCCTCGAGGACCATGCTCTTCGACATCGAGCGTCGGGACTACTGCGACGAGATGCTCGACCTGTTCGGCCTCGACCGATCCATGCTCGCAGAGGTGGTGAGCAGTGCCGGTGACTTCGGGGACGCGCAGGTGGATGGGGTCAAGATCCCCATCCGTGGCGTCCTCGGAGATCAGCAGGCGGCGCTCTTCGGTCAAGGGTGCTGGGGGGCAGGCTCCTCCAAGATCACCTACGGCACGGGCTGCTTCTTGCTCCTCAACACCGGCCAGCGTCGCGCCCGCTCGGCGGCTGGGCTGCTGACCACCCTCGCGGCGGACGAGACCGGAGCGCCCTGCTTCGCCCTGGAGGGGAGCGCGTTCGCCGGCGGGTCCGTCGTGCAATGGCTGCGGGACGGACTCGGCGTCCTGGAGGAGGCGGCCGAGTCCTGCGATCTGGCGCGGTCGGTGGAGGACACCGGCGGCGTCGTGCTCGTCCCCGCCTTCGCCGGACTGGGGGCGCCCCACTGGGACCCGGACGCAAGGGCCGCGATCCTCGGCATGACACGCGGGACCACGCGCGCCCACATCGTCCGGGCCGGGCTCGACGCCATCGCCTTCCAGTGCGCCGATCTGGTCGAGGCGCTCCGCGCGGACGCGGACCTGCCGGTGGATAGGATCCTCGCCGATGGCGGGGCGGCTGCGAATGACTACCTGATGCAGCGGCAGGCGGACCTGGCCAGGGCCGCCGTCGAGCGCTCCGATGAGCTCCAGACCACCGCCCGGGGGGCCGCCGCGATCGCCGGGATCGGCGCCGGATGGCTGGAGGACCCTGCTCGCTGCGCCGCTCTCTCCCGCGGTCACGCTTCCTTCCAGCCGGGCCTCTCTCCGGAGCGTTGGGAGGAGGATCGAGGCGCCTGGAGGGCCGCTGTGGGGCGGGTCCTGAGCCGCCCCTGATGCCTGCGGTGCCGCCCATCGGGGCCCCAGGCCTGGATTCCAGATACGAGACGATTCGGCTCCAGCGGCGCGTGGTTCGTCCGAGAACCGGGTGTGGACCGAGTCCCCGAGATCAGAAGGGCGGCCGATGTGCCGGCCACCCGCCCCATGGACCGTCGCCCGGGAGCCCCCGAGCCGCGGCCTGGCGAGGCCTCCAAGCAGGGCGTCGCCGGGCAACCCGAGGGGGGACGGAACGGTGATTCGCGGGCCGACGCTGCGCTGGAGCGGGCCTCGCGCGCGCTCAGCGCCCTTGATCCGGACGCCGACGGTGAGGTCGGGACCCGCCTGCAGGAGCTCCGCGATGCCCTGGCCCGGGGGGCCGCCGACGGCGATCCCCGGGCCAAGCGGCTCCTCTCGCGCCTCGATGCCATGGCGTTCCAGCCCGGCCGCGACGGGGGCTCCGAGCTCGCAGCCCTCAACCGGATGTCCCACGTGGCAAGGCAGCTCGCGCTGCTCGCCAGCGCGACGATCGCAGGGGTCGACTCCGTGGAGGCGGCCAAGCAGGCGCTGCTCGATGCGCTCCTCGCCGCCGCCGGCGTCAGCCCGGGGGGCTCCGGAGGCCGCGCGGTCTCCGGGGCACTCGATGGGCTCCTCGCCGAGGTCGTCGGCCGTTCCGCGGGGATCGAACTCAGGGCCCATGACGCGGCGGATGTCCTGAGGGAGGCCAGCGTACGCCTGCTCGAGCGGCTCGTCGGCCGACTGGAGTCGGCCAGGGAGGGCGGAGCCGCTGCAGGCCTGGAGGCCGCGCTCTCCGGTCGCGCCAGCCGGAGCGCCATCGACGGCGCCCTGGCCCGGGTCCTGCTTCACCAGCAGGTCTCGTGGTCCGGGGGATCGCGTCAGGCGACGGCCTACCTCGACTCGCTGCTCAACGGCGCGCTCCGGTCACCGCAGGAGGTGGCTGCTGCCCTGATCGCAGAGTCCGGAACCGCGGACAACGCGCTCAGGGATGTCATCGGGCGGCACCTCGCCGCCCGCGAATTCGAGCACGCCTGGAACGTGGCGCGCCGGGAGTTCGGCGATCCGCCGGCCTTCGGCTTCGCGGTGCCGGAGGGGCCCGATGGGTTCGCGACCGTGCAGGTCGTCGGTGATGAGCAGGGGGGGCGCGGCGGCGGAGAGCGCAAGCCAGAGTCCTGCCACGTGACCGTGGGCGTGGAGTTCAGCGGGCTCGGGCCGGTCCGGGCGGACCTCGCTGTCCGAGGCGACCAGGTCGCGCTGCGGTTGGTGGTGGCCCGCCCGGACGTGGCCCAGGAGATCCGCTTCCGGGCCAAGGAGCTCGAGTCGGCCCTCGCCCTCGAGGGGCGTCGCGTCCTGCTCGCGATCGCCGATGGCACCGAGGCGGAGGCGCGGGTCGACGCGCGCCAGGTGGGGCTGAAGCCCGAGGACCACGTCATGGATCTCGAGGGATGAAGGACCCGCGCAAGGAGCTCCCGGAGGTCGTGGCGCTGCGATACGACCGCGCGGATGACCAGCGAGCGCCCTCGGTCGTCGCCCGCGGCCGGGGCGAGATCGCGGATCGGATCCTGGAGACGGCCATCGAGGCCGGCGTTCCCGTCCGCGAGGACAAGGACCTCCTGGAGCTGCTGTCCCTGGTCGAGCTCGGAGAGGAGATCCCCGTGGAGGTCTTCGGCGCGGTCGCCCAGCTCATCACCTTCCTTTGGGAGATCAACGAGGAGCGGACCGCAGGCGGATCTGGCGACCATCGGGGCGAGCCAGGGAGCCGCGGGTAAGACGTACGGGCGCTCGTCGCTCCCCCTGGGCTGGCCGGGCCCTAAGATCCTCCCCGTGAAGCCCCTCCTCGCCCTCTCCGTCGGCGACCCCTCTGGCATCGGTCCGGAGATCGCCCCCCTCGCGGTCGCCGCCGTGCGCGATGAAGCGCGCGTGGTCGTGGTCGGGCACGGGGCTGTGCGGCCGTACTGGATCCCCGAGGTGGAGGACACCGCCTCGCTCGGGCCGGAAGGGGTCGGGTGGATCGACACCGGTGGCCCCGCGGAATGGGAGCTGGGGGAGGTGCAGGCGAGCTGCGGCGCGGCCGCGCTGAGCGCCCTCCGCCGCGGCCACGAGCTCGCCCTGGCTGGGGAGGTCGACGCCCTCGTCACGGGGCCCGTGAACAAGGCCGCCATGCACGCCGCGGGCGAGGAGGTCGAGGGCCAGACAGAGCTGCTCAGCCGCTGGTCCGGTGCGGAGCGCTACGAGATGATGGGCTTCGCCGGGCGCCTCCGGGTCATGCTGGCGACCCGACACGTCTCCCTCCGCGCGGCGCTGGATCGGCTCACCACCGAGCACGTCCTGGACCGCCTCCTGTTCCTGGGTTCGGCGCTCCGCTCCATCGGGCTGGTGGACCCGCTCGTCGCCGTGGCGGGCCTGAACCCCCACGCGGGGGAAGGTGGGCTGTTCGGGCGAGAGGAGATCGAGGTCCTCAAGCCCGCGATCGAGCAGGCCCGGGCCGCCGGGATGAGGGTGGAGGGCCCGGTCGCCCCGGACTCGGTCTTTGTCCGGGGGCTCCGGGGGGAGTTTGGCGCCGTGCTGGCCCTCTATCACGATCAGGCCTTCATCCCCCTGAAGCTTGCCGGGGCCGATTCCGGTGTGACGTTCATTCCGGGACTGCCCTACCGGCGTTTCAGTCCGATGCACGGGACGGCGTTCGATATCGTCGGCAAGAGGCGCCCTGACGGGCAACCTGTCGCAGACCCGGGGAATCTCACGGAAGCTCTCCGTGTGGCGTCGAGGATCACCCGCCGAATAGCCGAGTAGACTATCAACGGCTCCGCTCGCCGTTGCGTGCCCGGCCGCCCCTCCCCGGAATCATGATTCAGCGCCAGAAGAAGAAGATCGTTCTCTACCAGCCCAAGCAGGTGGACGACAGCCTCGGAGTCGAGTCGAGCAAGGACATGCTGCCGCTCGAGTTGATGACGATCGCGGCCTTCCCGCTACAGGACGGCTTCGAGGTCAAGATCGTGGACGGCAGCCTCTATGGCGGGACCGAGGGGCACGAGCGCTTCATCCAGGAGGCCGAGGGTGCGCTGCTGGTGGGGACCACGGCGATCCTGGGATACATGGTCACCGATGGGTGGCTCGCGATGAAGGCGCTGAAGCAGCGCCTCCCCGATGTGCCCGCGGTGATCGGGGGCTGGTTCGCCAGCGTCAAGCCCGACCTGATGCTCGAGACCGGACTCTACGAGTGCGTCGTGATCGGCCAGGGCGAGCTCATCTTCCGCGACGTGGTCAACGCCATCGCCAGCGGCGAATCGCTCGAGTCCATCGAGGGCATCGCCTTCATGAAGGACGGCGAGGTCGTCCGGACGCCGCGCCGCTCCGTCGCCGGGTGGGACCAGGTCCCGAACGTCCCCTGGCACCTGATCGACCCGGAGCCGTACCGAGAGCACCAGATGCGTGCCCAGTCCGCACGCGACGTGCTCCGGCTCCCGACCCCTCCCTGGATCGGAGCCGGCAAGCCCTACTTCGGAATCACCTACTTCTCGAGCTTCGGCTGCCCCGAGCCCTGCGGCTTCTGCTGCAGCCCCGAGATCAGCATGCGCCGCTGGAAGTGCATGCCCGCGGATCGGATGCTCGACGACATCGAGGAGCTGCACGATCGCTGGGGCTTCGACTCGATCCGCTTCCACGACGCCAACTTCGGGGTCATGCAGAAGCGCACCCGCGCCTTCGCCGAGGGCCTCTTGAACCGAGACCTGCGGATCGGCTGGAACTCGTTCATCGAGACGCACTCCATCCTCAACTACAAGCCGGACACCCTCGACATGATGGCCGAGTCCGGCATGTACGTGGCGGAGATCGGCGCCGAGGCGGGGCTGGACGAGATGATGCAGCGCATCGGTAAGCCCATCAAAGGCGACGACAACATCGCGGCCGCGGTCGAGATGGACCGCCGAGGCGTGCAGGGATCGATCACCTACATCATCGGCTACCCCGGTGAGAGCGAGGAGTCGATGATGGCGACCATCGATCAGTGCCGCAGGCTGCATAACGCCGCGCCCCTCGCTCGCCCGAACGTGTGGCCCTACCGCCCGATCCCCGGCACCGTCATGTGGGACGAGGCCGTGGCGCTCGGTTACAAGGGCCCGACCACCATCCCCGAGTGGGGGTCGATCGGCGAGTATCACCTCGAGGAGACCTGGCCGGGCAACATCCCGCCCCGGGTCGCCAAGGCGAGGATGATGTACCAGCACCACGCGACCCTCAGCTACGGCCTCGCCCGCGGCAAGGTCGGCTGGTGGGAGCGCCGTGCCCAGCGCCGCCTCGAGGATGGGAGCTACGCCAACGCCAGGCTGGAGGCGAAGGCCTTCGGCGCGTACAGCAAGCTGTCCCGTCGCCTCTTCGGCGGCGTCGATACGGTGCGTAGCTGGGTCGACCCGGGTCACAAGACCGGGACGAGCGGCAACGACGCCTCGCGCGCCTCGGTGTCCATGACGGACGCGACGAAGGGCTGAGCGCCCGCGCTCCCTCAGCTCGGGGGCGCGAGGTGCTTCAGCATGACCTCCTGCAGGAGCGGGAGGCGGACGGGCTTCTCCAGGAAGCCGTTCATGCCCGAGTCGATCGCGTCCGCGCGGTCGTGCTCGAAGGCCCCGGCGGTGAAGGCGACGATGGGGAGGTCGCGCCATGCCACGTCGAGCTGGCGGATCCTCCGGGTCGCCTCCGTGCCGGCCATGATGGGCATCATGAGGTCCATCAGGACGAGGTCGTAGGACGACCTCGCCACGGCCTCCACCGCAGCCTGGCCGTCGGCGACTACCCTGGCCTCGGCGCCCAGCTTCTCCACGAGCCGCCGCGCGATCACCTGGTTGATCTGGTTGTCCTCGACGATGAGGATGCGGGAGCCCTGGAACCTCCCGGGATCGGCGGCTGGAATCGACGGCGCCTCCTCGACGGGGGCAGGGAGGGCGCCTCCCTCCACGGGCTTCATTTCGAATGAGAAGGCGAAGGTGCTGCCTTCTGGGCCGCTGCTGACCAGCTCCAGCGAGCCCCCCATGGCGCGCGCGAGCTCGCCGGAGATGGCGAGGCCGAGGCCCGTACCGCCGAACTCACGGGTCACGGAGTCGTCGGCCTGGGTGAACGGGTCGAACAGCGAGGGCTGGGCAGCCTCCGCGATCCCGATGCCCGTGTCGGAGATCGAGATCCGCGCTCCGTCCTCTCCCAGGGGTTCGAGGGAGAGCCGGATGCCTCCCTCGGCCGTGAACTTCACCGCGTTCCCGAGGAGGTTCGCGATGACCTGTCCGATCCTGCGCTCGTCACCTGACCGCGGGGCCTCGAACGCGTCACCGCAGTCGACGTCGAAACGCAGGCCCTTCGCGAACGCCTTGGCGCGGAACTGATCGGCGACGCGGTGGACGGTCTCGGGCAATGACATCGGGCTCAGCTTGAGCTCCGCGCCGCTCGCCTCCATCTTCGACAGGTCGAGGATGTCGTTCACAAGGGCGAGGAGCGCCTGGCCGCAGGAGTCCATGGTCACGATCTGCTCCTGCTGCTCGTCCGTGAGCTCGGTCGTCCGCAGCAGGTCGATCATCGCCCCGAACCCGTTCAGGGGCGTTCGGATCTCGTGGCTCATCACCGCGAGGAAGCGCTCCTTGGCCCGGACCGCGGCGTGCGCGTCGTTCAGGGCAGCGCTGAGCTCCTTGCCCAGCTCTCGGGCGTCCTTGAGGGCGGTCATGCTCGCTTGCATGGCCAGCAAGAGGTCGGGCGTGGCGTCGCTCGGCGGGAAGTCCCCGAGGGTCAGCTTCTGGGCGGCCACCTCGCTCACACTATGGAGGACCGGCGACCCGAAGAAGGCCAGGTGGCCGGGCTCCTCCAGGGGGACGAGGCTGCCCTTGAGTTCGAGGCTGGTCGCGCGATGTCGCAGAACCACGGCGACGCTGGGGGTGGGGTCGATCTCGGCGAGGCTCTGGGCTCCGCGGGGGCGAAGCACCTCGAAGGTCGCGTCGGCCTGCTCGCCCACCCCGACCGCCTTCCGGCGGCGCAGGACCTCGCCGACCTGGACGATCCGCAGCTCGCGATCGAGGACCAGGCCGAAGGGGAACGAGGTTGCGAACCTCTCGCTGGAGAGCGAGACCGACGAGTCACCCATGGCTCTCAGGCGCTCTCTCGGATCATGAACTGGCAGTGGCCGGGGACGCTGGCGTCGAGCAGCTCGATCTCAATCGAGGTTTCGAAGCGCTTGGCGAGGCCCTTGACCAGTCCGATGACCATGGGCGCGAGGCCCTCTCGCTCGGAGTAGTAGTGGAGCACGCTGGAGCCGTCTTCCAGTGAGTCGCGCTTGAAACTCGGCGGCACCAGCCCTGGCATGGCGTGTCCGATGCGGTCATGCATCGCGTCGAGGTTGTCGAGGAACTCGTTCAGGGAGCCGCCCATCATCGCGACGAGGTCACCGTAGCCCTCCTCGATGGTGTAGATCGTCCAGTACTCGCCGAAGGCCTCGAGGACCGTCTCCGCGGGGAGCTCGAGGGTCTCGGACGCGGCGCCGACGAGCTGGTAGGTGATGGCGTCGTCATACAGGTCCATCGCCACGAAGCCCCCCGGGTCGACCTTTGCCCGTTTACAGATGGTGAGCCAGGCGTCGTCTCCAAAGCGGCTGCGCACGAGGCCTTCAACGGCGCGATTGACGAGTCCGTACATGGGGCGTTGGGTAAGGGAGAGGCGGGACGGGGGCCTACATCAGACCTCGGAACCGCGATTCCGTCCATATGCAGGCGGCGGAGAGATTGGCCGGGCTGCGCGGAGTCGGTCCGCGGTCCGGTCCGCCTCAGAGGTCGACCTCGGTGGCCTCCTCGGCACGCTCCATGATGAAGCGGAAGCGGGCAGAGGGGTCCTTGCCCATCAGGTCGCTCATGACCCGGTCGGTCTCGAGGCCGTCCGCGATCTCGACGCGCAGGAGGCGGCGCTGCTTGGGGTCGAGCGTCGTCTCCCAGAGCGTGCGCGGCATCATCTCACCCAGCCCCTTGAAGCGGGTGATGGATGGGGCGGAGCGGCCGCCGCCGTGCTCGGCGATGATCCGGTCGCGGTCCGCCTCGTCAGCGGCCCACCAGGTCTCCTTCGCGATGTCCACGCGGTAGAGCGGGGGGACCGCGATGAACAGGCGCCCCGCCGAGATGAGCCCGGGCAGGTGGCGGTAGAAGAACGTCAGCAGGAGCGTCGTGATGTGATGGCCGTCCGAGTCAGCGTCCGCCAGGAGGATCACCCTCTGGTAGCGGAGCTTGGAGAGATCGAAGTTCGGCCCGATCCCGCAACCCAGGGCGGTCACCAGGTCGGCCAGCTCCTTGTTGTCGAGGACCTTCTTGAGCCCGGCGTCCTCGGTGTTCAGGACCTTGCCGCGCAGGGGCAGGATGGCCTGGAGGGTCCGATTGCGACCCTGCTTGGCCGATCCGCCGGCCGAGTCACCCTCGACGATGAAAAGCTCGGAGTCGTCGCGATTCTTGGTGGAACAGTCCGAGAGCTTGCCGGGGAGCGTGAGGCGGCTCGTGGCTGACTTGCGCGAGACGGAGGCCGAGGCCGCGCGGCTCGCGGCCCGGGCTCGACTGGCGGCGATCACACGCGTGATGATCTGCTCGGCGGTGGAGCTGTTCGAGTTCAGCCACTTCTCGAGCGCGGGTCGCAGGGCCCCGTCGACGAGGGCCTGGACCTCCGGGTTGTTCAGCCGGTCCTTGGTCTGCCCCTGGAACTGGGGGTCCGCGATGAAGACCGAGAGGATGCCCAGGATCCCCTCCCGGATGTCCTCGTGGGTGATCTTCACCCCGCGCGGGGTGAGCTTGTGGGTCTCGATGTAGTTCCGGACCGCCTTGTTGAGCCCCGCGCGGAAGCCGTTCTCGTGGCTCCCGCCAGCGCCGGTCGTGATGCCGTTGACGTAGCTGCGGACATGCTCGTCCGTGGAGTCCGTCCACTGGAACACCATCTCGACGCGGGCGTCCGGGGTCTCCTTGGCCAGGAAGAACGGCTCCTCGTGGATGGGGGAGGCAGAGCGGGACTTGCCGACATCCTCGAGGTAGTCGCGGATCCCGTTCTCGTGGCGGAAGACCGTTCGCTTCCCGGCGACCTCGTCCACGAAGACCATCTTCACGTTGGAGTGAAGGAACGCGGCCGTCTCGAGCCGCTGCTGGAGGGTCTCGGGGTTGAAGGTCGTCTTCGGGAAGATCTTCGGGTCAGGCGTGAACGTGATCGTCGTCCCCGAGCCGCGGACCTCCTTGCCCTTGGCCTTCAGGAGCTTGGTCGCTGCGACGCCGCGGGCGAAGTCCATCTTGTACTGGCCCCCGTCCCGCCGGACGACGGCCGTGAGCTTCTTGGACAGGGCGTTGACCACCGACGCGCCGACGCCGTGGAGGCCGCCGGAGGTCTTGTAGTTGCCATCGCCGTCGTTCTGGAACTTGCCGCCGGCGTGGAGCTCGGTGAGGACGAGCTCCAGGCCCGACTTGCCGGTCTTCTTGTTGCGATCGACCGGGATGCCGCGCCCGTTGTCGGCGACGGTCACGGTGTCGCCCGACTTGTGGAGCGTCAGCGTGATCTCGCTCGCGTGGCCGTTCATGGCCTCGTCCACGGAGTTGTCCAGCACCTCCCACACGAGGTGGTGGAGACCCGCGCTGTTCACCCCGCCGATGTACATGCCGGGGCGCTTGCGTACGGCCTCGAGCCCTTGGAGGACGGTCAGCTGGTCTGCTGTGTAAGCCTTGGCCATCGTGCTAGAGGGTCGGCGCGTTCACGGGGTCGTGGACGATCTGCTTGATGCGACCGTTCTTCTGGATCTCCGTCCCGACCCCGCCGCGGGCGGTCGTGCGGTACTTGACCGTCGAGATGTTCTTCTGGGCGCCTCGGTTGGTCTCCACGGTGAGCAGGTCCCGGTCTCCACGGCTTGCCTTGAAGCCGAGCAGGGCGTCCTCCTTGGCGACCTTGATGAGACGAACGCCCTTGCCCGGGCCGCCGAGGTAGTTGACCTCCTCCGCGGGGCAGACGATGGCTCGGCAGCGCTGGGTGACCGCGAGGATCGTCTCGCTGCCGTGGACCTTGAGGACGCCGATCACCGACTTCCCCGCGCTCGGCCGGCCGAAGCGGCGACCCGAGCGCGTGGAGGGCTCCTGGAACTTGTCGAGGCCGAACCGGAGCGCGTATCCGTCGCTGGTCGCCGCGAAGCCGTGGACCATGGGGCAGGTGTCGGGCTTCTCGGGGTCCTCGGCGATGCTGCCACCGAGGGTCCGGGGGTCGAAGGAGATGACGGCGACGATGCGCTCCCCGTCCTTCAGCTTGAAGAGCTTCTGGATCGGCTCGCCGAAGCCTGTCGACGACGGGAGATCGGCGAAGCGGGCCGTGTAGCAGGTCCCAGCCGACGAGAAGAAGCCCACGGTCGCCCGGGTCGAGCCCGCCACGCAGGCGAGGACGCTGTCGCCGTCGCGGATCCGTGACTTCGACGGCTCCTTGATCTCCTTCTGCCGCTTGACCCAGCCGTCCCGGGTGACGAGGAGGTGGGTGTCCTCGGCGACGATGAAGTCCTCCTCCGAGTATTCGACCTCCTCGGCGGGGGCCTCCACGACCGTGCGACGCTTGGCCTCCTTGGACTTGCCCAGCTCCTTGAGGACGTCCTTCAGCTCGTCGCGCACGATGCCCCAGCGGCCAGAGGCGGCGGGGTCGCTGTCGTCTTCACCGAGGAGCTCGCGGATCTCGCCGGCCCGGGTGCGCTTGGCCTCGAGCTCGTCGAGCACGAGGTTGATCTCCAGCTTGGCGAGGCGATAGAGCTTCAGCTCGAGGATCGCGTCGGTCTGCTCCTCGTCGAGCTGCTTGTACTTCTTGAGGATCTTCTTGGCCGCATCGGCCTTCCCGCTCGACGCCCGGATGATCCGGATGATGTCGTCGAGGGCGTCGAAGACGAGGGCGAACCCCTCGAGGATGTGAATTCGCTTCTCGAGGCCCTGGAGCTCGTTCCGGAGCCTCCGCGTCACCACATCGAGGCGGAAGTGGAGGAAGTGCCAGAGCACCTCCTTGAGGCCCAGCCGCGAGGGCGCCCCGACCTCCGGGTTCTCGGTTGGGACCAGGCAGGTGAGGTTGTAGCTGTAGTTCACCTGCAGGTTGGTGTGCCGGTACAGGTACGCCAGCACCTTCTGCTCGTCCGCGTCCTTCTTGAGATCCAGCTCGACCCGGATGTCCTCCGCGGAGAGGTCACGGACGTCGACGATGAGCGCCATCTTGCGCTGCACGACGATCTGCCCGATCTGCTCCACGAGGTTCGCCTTGTTCACGCCGTAGGGGACGCTCGAGATCACCATCGTCTTGGTGCTGCGCGTCTTGAGCTTGCGGTCGATCGCGCAGGTGCCCCGGATCTTGATCGACCCCGAGCCCGTCTTGTAGATCTCGCGGAGCTGCTCGCGCGACGCGATCACATGCCCTCCGGTCGGGAAGTCCGGCCCCTGCACCGCGTCGTTGGCGACCAGCTGGTAGTCCTTGACCTCAGGATCCGCCAGCAGCTTGAGGCACGCGGAGATCGTCTCCGCCATGTTGTGCGGCGGGATGTTGGTGGCCATCCCGACCGCGATGCCGGCGCCGCCGTTGACCAGCAGGTTCGGGTAGCGGGCGGGGAGCACCACCGGCTCCTCGTTCGTGCCGTCGTAGTTCGGCCGGAAGGGGACCGTGCCGTTGCGGATGTCATCCAGCAGCGGGAGCGCGGGCGGCGCGAGGCGGCACTCGGTGTATCGGTAGGCGGCGGCGGAGTCGCCGTCGATGGAGCCGAAGTTCCCGTGGCCGTCCACGAGGTTGTGCCGCATCTGCCACGGCTGGGCCATGCGGACCAGGGCGTCGTAGAGGGCGGTGTCCCCGTGGGGGTGGAAGTCCTTCAGCGCCGATCCCACGACGCCCGCGCACTTGCGCGGCTTGGCGTCCGGGAGCATGCGCTCTCTGAGCATGGTGTAGAGGATCCGCCGCTGGACCGGCTTGAGCCCGTCGCGCACGTCGGGGAGCGCTCGGCTGGTGATGACGGACAGCGAGTAGTTGAGGTAGCGCGCCTGGGCGGCCTCATGGAGGGCGACCGCCTCCTCGCCATCGCCGGAGGCTCCGCCGGAGCCCGTCCCGTCACCGGGACCGTCCGCGTCCTCGAAGAGGCCGGGGGCCGCCTTCTTCTTCGAACGCTTGCTCGAGCTGGTCTTCTTCGTCGACTTCGACGTCTTGGTGCGCGCCACTGGAGGGTCCTCGATGCTCTCCCGCGCGCGCCCGGGGCGGCTCACACTGGGGATCCCGAGCACGATAGGGGCGCGGGGAGGGCCGTACAAGCCCGCGGCGGTCTCGCCCTACGCTTCCTTCCAGAGAGCGGCGTCGATCACCGACGCCGCGTGCAGCAAGAAGCCGACGATACCGGGGAGGATCAGGAACCAGAGGAAGTAGCCGACCGAGACCCCGAGGAAGAGGAAGGCGGCCGAAAAGAGTCGTCCCTGGACGAGCTGGCCCAGCCCTGGAACGAAGAAGGACGCGAGGGCGGCCAGGATATTGCCCGTGGAGCCGCGGCCGGCGGGGCTGGGGTGCTGGATGCGGACGATGTCCTCGTTCTGGAGGCCCTGGGCCTGGGCTTCGTCACGGTAGATGCGTAGGGAGACCATGGGGCTCCTTCTTGGGGAGGCCCCGGACTCGATTTCACGTCCGCCGGACATCACGCACCGAGCACCCTCAGGAGGAGCCACCCCAGCAGGAAGATCGCGGGCCCCGTCGAGATGCAGCCCGCCTTGAGGTGGCGCTGCTGGAGCGACCCCGCGCACTTCGGGCAGACCCGGGGCGGAGGTTGAGGGAGCTGCTCCCCGCAGTGGGGGCACTCCCTGGCGTCGAGGAGGCGGGGCATGGGTCGAGGTTAGTGATCGTCGCCGTCGAGGTGGATCGGGTCAGGGAGGATGTTGGCGGGGCACACGCCTGCCAGGGCGGCACGCCGCTGGAATTCGGCGAGGCTGGGCGCCATGGCTGCGCCAGGGTCGTAGCTGCACTCCTCGGACAGGTACTCGAAGCACTTACCCTCGGGGAGCTGCCACTCCTCCGCAGCCCGTGCGGCGAGCTCCTTGATGGAGGCGCGGCCGGCCTCGCGGGCGCGGGCGAAGGCGCCCAGGTGGGGCTCGATGTCGGCGTCACCGCGGACGATCCACGCCGCGAAGATGAAGGGCAGGCCCGTCCGCCTGCGCCACTCCTCGCTGGGGTTCCAGGCCGGAGCGTCGATGGTCAGCGTCTCGCGCAGGGCGGGGTCACCGATGCGGAGCCACGCGTCGGTGTCGGTCCGCTCCCGCGGGTCCTCGCCGAGGGGGACCTCCTCGTACCGCGGTGGGCCCCCCTTGCGGTCGTGGAGGAGCGTCCTGGTCAGGGCAGCAGCCGCGCGACTGGAGGGGTCCATGGCGATGGAACGCACCTCCTGGATCGGCCTCCGGAGGAACACCTGCACGCTCCCGACGTAGCTCTCTCCCGCCACGGCGATGCCGTCGATGTAGCGGTAGCCGGGGGTCCGGAAGAGCTCGATGGACGAGACCATGGCGACGTCGATCTCGCCGGCCCGCAGCTGCTCGATGAGCCGGGCGGGGACCGCATGGTGGAGCTGGATCCCAGGCTCGTCCCCGAGGCCGTGGTCCAGGGGGCGCCCGACCAGGTAGGGCACGGCTCCCACGCGGAGCGCATTGGTCGGTGTGGCTGACATGGCTGCAGGAGTCTATCGGTCGAGGCGTGCCTCGATTCCCCCGGAAGGTCGCAACGGGGCGCAGATTCGCGCGTCCTGCTCACGAACCCGCGGCGGCGGGCCGCTGCCGCTGCCGGGACGACTGCTCCTGGACACCAGACCACATGAACGAATCGACCTCCGGCCTGAGGGCCCGTCGCACCGAATCCCCACCCCTCGCGGACCGTCGCGGTCGGGGGCGGGGCGGCAACCCGCGGGCCTTGCGCCGAGCGCTCGGGCGACTCGCCGCCCTCGCGGTCCTCGGAGCGGTCCCTGCGGCTGCGACGGAGACTCTGGCGGAGACCCCGGCGGAGACCCCGGCGGAGGCCTCTGGCCCGCGGCCGGGCTCGACCGCCTCCGGCGAGGTCGGCGGTTCGGGGTCGATCTCCATCCTGGAGGGCTGGGTTCAGGCGCCAGGGGAGCTCGTGAGGTCGGCGATGGGTGGGCGTCCCCCTGGCTTCGGGGCGGCCGTCTCCCTGCTCCCTGGCAGGGGGGGCCGGGTAGGGCTCCTCGCAGGGGCTCCAGCGGGGCTCTCGGTCGGCACCGGAGGCCTGGTACTCGGTGCCGCGCGCACCGGGAGGCCCGCTTCCTGGGTGACCGGCGGCGCGGGGTCCTGGTGGAGCGGGCCTTCCAGCCTCCAGGGAACACCCGGCGCTCCGGTTCCGATGGCATCCGATGACCAACACGGACGTGCCATCGCCGCCGCTCCGGCCTGGGCAGCCCTTGGTGCACCATCCGCATCGTCGGCAGTGGTCCTCGCTGGAGCCGCATCGCCACCGCGGCAGGTCGGGGCCGTGACGGTCCTCCACCTCGGCACCGGAGGAGGCCCGGGACGACTCGCCCAATGGCTCCATCCGCCGTCGGGTGAGGTGGCCGGCGGCTTCGGCTCCGCCCTCGCCTTCCTCGTCGAGGGCGGCGTCACGCGGGCCCTCGCCGTGGGCTCGCCCTTCGCTGACGACCTCTCCTCCGGGCTCCCGATGGTCGGCGCGGTGCACCTGTTCGAACCCGAGCCCCTGGCGGGAGGGACCGCCTGGTCCAGCTGGAGGCATGTCCGGACGGTGCACCCTCCCTCGCCTCGGGTCGGGATGTCCTTCGGTGCCTCCCTCGCATGGGTGGCCGGTGAGCTGGCCATCGGTGCCCCGGGGGACAGCAGCCTCGCGCCAGGCGCTGGGTGCGTGCATGGAGTGTCGCGAGGGGGGGAGCTCCGGTGGTCGTTGCGATCTGGCGAGCCCGGGGCCCGGTTTGGCACCACGCTCTGCCCGCTGGCCGTGGCCTGGAGCGCAGGGGAGCCGGGGCTCGCGATCGGCGCTCCCGGGCGCGGGGTCGTGCATGTCTATGACCTCGTCGCCGGTGCGCCCCATGGGGTCGCCGACCTTCTTGGACGTCCCGGGGCGGGCTTCGGCCTGGCGCTGGCCGCGGCCGGGAGGCATCTGCTCGTCGGGGCTCCCTTCGCCGGGTATCGCGGCGTTCCCCTCGCCGGGGCGGTGCATCGATTCGTCGTCGGTCAGGGCAGACGTGCGGTGGAGACGCTCGGGGCGCCTGCGCCGACGATTGGCGGGGAATTCGGCGCCTCGACCGCTGCCCTCAGGGGCGCGGACGGTGTGCTGCGACTCGCCGTGGGGGAGCCGGGGAGCCACGACGGGTGCATCTCGCCGGACGCGTCCTGTCGCCCCGGGCGGGTCGGGGTCTTCGTCCTGCCCTGAGGCGCGTGGGGGTCGGCCGCCAGCTCGGTCAGCTTTCGGCGCGCCGGACGACGAGGAGGGTCAGGTCGTCCGCCTTGCCCAGCCTGGGGGAGCGAGAACGGGAGACCAGGGAGCGCTGCATTCGCTCCTGGCACAGGTCCACGAGGTGCGATGTTCCCCGCAGCAGGGGGCCCATCCGAAGGCACTCGATGATCTCGTCCTCCCGCGCGTTGTCTGTCAGGCCGTCCGTCGCGATCACGACGGTGTCCTCATCGTCCACCTTGAGTCGGGGTCCCAGGTGCACCGACATGGAGGCGACTCCGAGCCCGTTCGAGACGAGGTGCCGCTCCGGGTGGATCAGCGCCTGATCCTCGCTCAGGGAACCCCGTTGGATGGCACGGCCGACCGGGGAGTGCGCCGGGGTTCGGTGCTTGCAGGTCCCGTCCTTGGAGAGGACCACCACCTCGGCGTCCCCCGCGTGGAGCGTCCGGAGTCGGCCGTCTTCGAGGACGGCACCGGCGATGGTGGCGCCGCCGCCGGGGCAGTGCTCGAGGACCTCGGCGTGGGCCTGCCTGATGGCGCGGACGGCCCGACCCGTGAGCGTCCCGGCATGGGGAGGGCCGCCCCCCGGGGGGCCTGCGAGGGCGTGGGAGAGGGCCCTCGCGGCACGGCGGGCAGCTTCCTCGCCCCGCGCCATTCCGCCCATCCCGTCGATGGCGAAGCCGACCAGGCTCTGGTCTGAGGGAGCCGCCACGAAGGCCGCGTCCTCGCCGCCCCTCCGGGCAGGGGAGGGGGCACAGATCCACGCCACGTCGAAGGACCCGATCCTCGAGGACCGCGGTGAGTCCTGCTCGCCATGGGCCGCCGGGAGGATCATCGAGGAGGGACTCATCTGGGCTGGGCCTTGGACCGATCTTGCGGGCGCCGATGGGGCGAGGCGGAGCGGCAGCGCGGGGAGGCGAGCTCCTGCTGCACCCTGGAGCCCCGGGGCGTCAGCGCTCGATCAGCACCGCGGACACATTCATGACGCGCCCGGAGCGCCAGATTCGAATGGTCGTCTCCTCGCCCGGTGTCGCCTCGATGAGGGCGTTGGTGAAGCTCTGGGAGTTGGTCAGTCTCCTCGATCCGATGCTAAGCAGGATGTCGCCTTCGCGGAGCTTGGCCGTGGCTGCCGGAGTGTCCGGGTACACGGACCGGACCTTCACGTTGCTCTCGCCGGTGTATCCGGCCTCGCGGTCGGCTCGAAGGGACCGCGACACCTCCCACCGCGAGAACGTCCCGACTCCAAGGTAGGCACGCCGCACCCGGCCGTGGGCCTCGATCTCATCGGCGACCTTGCGGACCATGGACGCAGGGATCGCGAAGGCGAGGCCCTCGTCGCCGTTGGACGCGAGGCCGACGGCGACGGTGATCCCCACCGCCCGGCCCTCCACGTCCACGAGGGGACCGCCGCTATTGCCGGGGTTGATGGCTGCGTCGGTCTGGATGTAATTCTCGTACTCCGCGATGTCGAGGTTGTTTCGGCCGTGGCCGTTCACGACCCCCAGGGTGACGGTGTGCCCGAGGCTGAGCGGATTCCCGACCGCAAGGACGAGCTCTCCCACCGGCGGGAGTTCGGTGCGCAGGGCCATGGGCTCAAATTCCCGGTCAGCGGTGACGCGCAGGAGGGCGAGGTCGGTGGACTCGTCGGAGCCGAGGAGCTCGGCGTCACAGCGTTCCCCGCTGGTGAACACCACCCGGAAGGCCGTGGCACCCGCGATCACGTGGTGGTTGGTCACCACCAGCCCCGATTCGTCGATGACCACGCCTGATCCGTCGAGAATCTTCCTCAGCCGTCCGCGGCTCCTGCGGAATGCCTCCACCTGGACCACGGAGCGGGCGGCGTCTGCGCTCGCCGTCTGAAGCGCCTCGGACACCTGGGCGGCCGCCTTGCGGGGGTCCAGCTGGGTGGGCGCGTACCGCTGACCCAGCCCGAACGACGCTGCCAGCAGGCCAGCCGCGGCCGATGCGAGGCCGAGGGAGCCTAGGTTGGGACGCCGGAGGGTATTGGTCATGGGGTCTCGGGGCGGCGCAGGGCTGGTCCGCGGCCAGGTCGGCCTTACGTACCCCTTATAGCGTGGCCGAGGCTATTGGATGCGGCGCTGCATTCCTGGCGCGAATAGCTTACTCTCAACGTACGCCAACAACCGGCGGCTCGTCCGTACGGCCAAGGGTGTTCCCGATCAGCCAGGTGCACCGTCCCGATCGGGGAAGTGCTCCGGCTGTAGACCGGTGCCCCGGTCCGCTCCCTTCCCCAACAGTCAGCCCCTCAACCACTTCGATAGACCTCAGTCCGCGGCACGTCTCGCCCGGAAGTCTCATCGATGAACCATCGAATCCCCATGAAGTTCCTCATCAACAGCCTCTCTGCGCTCGCGCTGCTGGTCGCTTTCAGCTTCGCCCCTGCCCAGGCACAGGAGTGCCCTGCGGCCGCCGCCAAGGCCGCTCAGGCCTCCACGAAGGAAGGCACATGCTGCGCGGCGACGTCCCGCGCCGCCGTGGTCGCTGCGAAGCCGGCCAAGAGCGAGTGCTGCTCTGCTGACAAGAAGGCCGCGACGGTCGCCGCGAAGCCGGCGAAGAGCGAGTGCTGCCAGGGCGCCAAGG
>JADHOC010000008.1 GCA_016779205.1 Planctomycetota bacterium
CAGGTGAGGGAGGCGCAGTCGGGGCCCTCAAGGACCCGGAGGACCGTATCGAAGGTCGAGCCGCAGGTGCCGATGGTCGCGACGCCGGAGGCCGGCGCCGTGTAGACGAACCAGATGTCCTCGAAACCGTCTCGGCCGACGCAGGTCCCGTCGTGGAAGCCCGAGTTGATATAGCCGGTGGTGTCGAAGGGCGCGACGCCGACACTGACCGCGATCGGGTCAGCGCAGGTGTCTCCGCCGATACCGTTGGAGGCAGCGGATGCCGTCGCAGCGAGACCGAAGGAGAGCGCAATTGAAAGGAGTTTCATAGCGAGGGAAAGGAGAGTGAATCGGGGAGCAGCAGGCAGTGGCCCGTGGCGAATTGCCTCAGCTGCGGAAGTAGGAGTGCTCAAAACAGGTTACCAGTACGCCCACGGTTTCGAGCGGCTCCTTTGAAGAAGGCCGCTGGCGACCTGGGTCTCCGAGCGACATCAGGGCGGGCAGCGCACTTCGTCCGGGTCGCGCGCGGGCGCCCACCCCCGCGTCAAGCCGGGCGCCATGCCGCCGGCGACCCACGGTCCCGATTCGAGCATTCGGAGTTCGATCCTGGGACCTGGCGGGATCCGGGGGGGGGGGAGTGGACTGATCAGGTTCGGTCTACTCGCTGCGGGGATGGGGGGCTCTCCAGGAGCGTTCGGCGCTCCCTGGAGCGCGGCTACCCGTCGCGCTCCGTCATGGCTGTGGGCTTCGCCGGGGCCTCGAAGGCCTCCACCGAGTCCGCCTTCATCGTGTAGACGCCGGTGGCGAAGCCAAAATCGTCCTCAAGCCTGCCGACGATCAGCTCCCCGCGGACCACGACCGGAACGTAGGGGAACAGGCGCGCGACCGCATCGCCCCGCATCTCGACGTAGACCCACTCGTCCGGGCGCGGCATACCTCCGAAGCAGCACGACATCAGGTCCCGCACCAGCATGAAGATGACGATGTCGTCACTCTTGGGCTTGTACTCGAGCGGGATCATGTACCCGACCATCGCCTTCTCATCCCCGGCTTTGGCCTGCACGGGGCCCGGGAACTTGAACGCCCGCGCGAGCTCGGTCTCGGGCTTGTAGAGGTAGTCCAGCAGGGCGTCCAGGTCGACGCTCACCAGGGACAGGTCACCGAAGGTCACCAGCCCGTCGATGGCTCCAGCTGCCGCCTGGCCCGGATCGGCGAGGAGCTCCTTGGCGAGGTTGGGGTTGATCGCGCCGACCTCCATGCTGCCAGCGGGGTCGGCGTTGGCGGCGGAGAGCGTCCCCTCGATCACCTCGGCAGTGGAAGGTGTCGATGTCCAGACGCCCTCCTCCGTCGGGTCGAGGAAGGACCGTCCGCGAATCTCGTCCTGCCCCGCATCATCGAGCACGTAGACCTTGGTGCCACCCTCCACCTTCTCGGGTGAACCGCAGCCGCAGGCTGAGGTGATCGCGAGGGCGGCGAGGAGGCTGAGCTTGATCGAGTGGCGCATGGCGTGGGGGCGAGGGGCGCGGTGGCGGTGACGGCACCTGGAACCTAAGTGTGAGGCTCCGCCGTAGTTGGTGCGAGTACGGATCAGGTGAGATTCGTGCCCGCCTCACCTCTCGGTGCTGGTCTCGATGAGGACCCGCAGGGCGCCGAGGCATCCGGAGCGGCGCTGGAGGACCGCCCCGAGGTGCTCGACCTGTTCCCTCGCGACGCGTTTGTCCCCATCCACTGCGGCCTTCTGGAGCCCAGGGAGCGGCCACGCTGCGTAACCCGAAGACTCGTCGGGGGCCGTGTAGAGGTTGCGATACCAGGGGCGGCCAGGGAGACCGGACTCGATGAGCCAGGCGCGCTCCAGTCCGCGGAGCAGCTCATCCGCGAGCCGACAGCGGGCGTCGTCGAGGACGCCACTTCGAGCTGCCGCGCGCAGGCGGCCGGTCAGCTCTTCGGCCGCCACGGCTTGTCCCTCGGCGCGACCGATCACCCCCTCGAGGCCCGCAGGTCCGAACAGCTCGGGCTCCGCCTCGAGCAACTCGCGCGCGGCGCGGGACAGCGCGCGCGCTGGCTTGCCGAGGTCGATGGGGAGGATCGGCGCGGTCGAGGCACGGTCCACGGCGACCGCGGTGATCCGGGCGATCAGTCGAGCCGACTCGTAATCCTCACCCACGACCCGGCGGTACCAGGTGAGGTCGTCGTAGAGGCTGTGGTAGGCGGTGCCCGGTGCGCCACGGGCGCTGATCGAGGCGGCGGGGATCGAGCACAGGGCGAGGAAGGAGACGTGGTCGGACCCGCCGCCCAGGAAGCCTGGCTCCGGCAGGTCGGCGGCCTCGCCGCGCCATGCGTCCAGCGCCGAGATCACCGGCGCGGTCCCAGGCTGAGGGACTGCGGCCGCGGCGCCGTGGATCAGGGAAGTGAGGCTCGGCGACGCGCTGACGCCGAGGCGTAGTCCGGAGGCGGCGGCGTCCAGGTTGACGTAGAGGTCGGCCCCCTCGATGAGCGCCTGGCGGTTGCCCTCCACCCACTCGCAGGAGCCGATGATCCCGTGCTCCTCTGCGCCCCACGCGGCGAAGGTGACCGTGCGCCGCGGCGGGCGCCCTGAGGCCGCGACCTGCGCGGTGATCGCGCGGGCCGTCTCCAGCATCGCGATGGTGCCAGAGGTCGGGTCGTCCGCCCCGTAGACCCAGGCGTCGTGGTGCGCTCCGACGATGATCCCAGGGGCCGTCTCGGAGGAGAGCGTCCCCCGCAAGGTCCCCAGGACGTTGGCGGTCTCCACGAGGGCGCGCTCCTGCTGTACCTCCAGCCGCACGCGGACGCCGGCCCCGCCCTCCAGGCGGTAGCGGAACGGCATCCCGCCCTGCCAGTCCTTGGGCACGCTGGCGCCCTCCATGGGGGCCATGATCTGAGCGGCCGCCTGCCAGCCAACGGGCTGAACCGGGATGCGGGGGAGGGCGACGTCCTCCGGGTCGAGGCGGGCGGCGTCCTCGGTGGCCTCGATACCGGGCGTGAGCGGGTCCCCGCTCCAGGGGAGCGTCTTCAGCGAGCCGCGCTGGATCTGGTCGCAGTTGGCCCAGCCCCCCTCGGGGGTCTCGAGACCGCGCCCGTATCCGGAGTCCTTGGGGTCCGTGAAGATGATCAGGCCTGCGGCGCCTGCCTCCTCCGCGAACTTGGCCTTGTAGCCCCGGAAGTTCCCGCCGTACCTGGCGAGGACGATCTTGCTCTCGCAGTCGACCCCGAGCTCCGCGAGCTTCTCGAAGTCCTCCTTGCGGCCGTGGTTGGCGTACACCACCTCGCCCTCGGCGGCCCCGCTGCCGGAGTAGGCGTTCCAGCCCAGGCGCAGGAGGTCTTCTTCGAGCTCGGAGTAGGTCGAGCCGGGCAGGGCCACCTCGGTGAGGGGCAGCTCCACCTCCGATGGGGCCATGAGCCGCAGGGAGGCGCTGACCGGACGCGAGAGGTAGGCGGTGAACCGATGGACCTCCACATCGAGCCCCATGGTGTCGAAGGCGCCTGCGATCGCTGCGATCACCTGCGCGTCCCCTTCACTCCCCGCGGCGTGGGGGCGAGACGCGATGAGGTCGTGCCACTCGCGCAGGTGGTCGGGGGTCACGGACTGGCAGATCGCGCGGTCCCGTTCGAGACGCGCCTCCACGTCTCCCTCGGACCAGAGGTCGAGGCCGGGCGGGATCTGGAGCGCGCCGAGCGCGAGGATCGAGAGCAGCATGACGCCAGGGTAAGAAGCCGAGGGGGAGGCTGGCACCCCGGGCCCCGGCCGCCGGGCCCCGGCCGCCGGGCCCCGGCCGCAGGGCCCACGGCACCCTGTGGGCGATGGGGCTCGCGGGAACTGCCCACCAACGAGGAGACCCCGCGTCGCCTCGGGGCGCCGCGGGGTCTTCTCGTTGGAGCGGTTGGGCTCAGGCCTTCTTCTTCTGGCCGGCCTTGATCGGCTTGATGAGGCCCGCCTTGAGGAGCGTGGGGTACGCGCCGTTCTTGTCGATGGTCCGCATGGCGCGGGTCGACAGTCGGACGGTGACGTACTCACCCATCTCGGGGACCCAGATGCGCTTCTTCTGGACGTTGACCTTGTACTTCCGCTTGGTGTGGCCGGTCGTACGAAGGCCGACGCCGCCCTGGGACTTGGGGAGGCCGCGGCGGGCAATGTTGCCGCCGACCTTGGTTCCGCTGCCGGTGATCTGGCAAGTCCGGGACATGATGGACCTCTGTGATGAAGGGGGTCAGTGGGGGCCGCTGGGCGGCCCTCTGGGGTGCTGGAGGCGTCCCGGCCCGTCTCCTCGACGGTCTCAGGGGCGCGTTGTGGGAGGCGCGAGCCGACCGTGGGGCTGACTCGCGGCCCAACAAGTTAGCGATCTGGGTGATCGGTACCCCCCCCGAGGGCCAAAAAATCCCCGCCCTCCGTCGCCGGTGTACGGCTCCTGCCCCCGGATCGAGCCCTCAGGCGCCCCCGGGGCCCGGTCAGCGGCGCTCGTCCCCGTGGATCCGGACCGTGACCACCCCGTTACGGGTCACCCAGCCCCGGTACATCCCCGCGGTGGTGAAGGGCGCCACCAGGGTCCCATCTGCGCCGAGGGCGACGCACCCACCGGAGCCCCCGAGGGCCGGGAGCTCCTCCAGGACCGCCTCCCTGGCGGCCTGGGGGAGACCTTGATCCCCGAACAGCATGCGGGCGTGGAGTTGGTGGGCGATGGCCAGCCTGATGAAGAACTCGCCGTGCCCGGTGCAGGACACGGCGCAGGTGGCGTCCGCGGCCCAGGTGCCGGCACCGATGATGGGGGAGTCGCCGACCCGGCCGAAGGCCTTGCGGGCCATGCCGCCCGTGGAGGTGCCCGCGGCGAGGTGCCCATCGCCGTCGAGGGCGACGCAGCCCACGGTGCCGAACTTCTCGTCCACGGGGCGGCGGGCGAGGTCGGCCGTGGAGCTCGCGTCCCTGGCCTGCATTCGCTTCAGCTGGTCCGCGCGCCTCGGGGTGACGAACCAGGCGGCCTCCATGGTCTCGATCCCCTGGGCCTCGGCGAAGCGGTCGGCTCCCTCCGCGGCGAAGAGGACGTGGGGGCTCTCGTTCATGACCCGGCGCGCGAGCGTGATCGGGTGCCTGGGCGTCCGCGCGCCCGCGACGGCCCCGGCCAGGCCCTCGGCGCCGTCCATGATCGACGCGTCCAGCTCGACCTCGCCCTCGTCGTTCAGAACGGCCCCGCGCCCCGAGTTGAACAGCGGCGAGTCCTCCATCGGGCGGATCGCAGCCTCCACCGCGTCGAGGGCATCCCCGCCGGCCTCGAGGGCCGCGTAGCCCGCCTCCAGGGCCTGGGTGAGCGCCTGCCGATAGCGCTGGTCCATCTCGGGAGTCATGTTCTCGCGGAGGATCGTCCCCGCACCCCCGTGGATGGCGAGCACCACATCGGGGACGACCTCCATGTCACCGCCGGCGCTGCCCACCGGCGTCGAGGTGCAGGCCGCGCACAACAGGAGGGAGGCGAGGGGGAGGTGCCCCAGGGAGAACCGGGTCAGGCTTTGGTCGCTCATGACCCGAGGCTAACGGGGCTGGCCGCCCGTCAGCAAGGGACTCGCCCGCGAGCGCGCGTGCACCCGCGCCGCGCCCGGAGCCACGGGCGCTCAGTCGTCCAGGAAGACCCGGGCCGGCTCCTCCACGGAACCGTCCACCGTGCGCAGCTCGGCCCCGTCCAGGATGCGCTGGATGGCGTCCATGTAGAGCTTCCGTGCCGCGTCCGAGTCGGCGTCGCCCACCGCCGCCGCGAGGTCCTTGAAGGCGCTGGCGCGGCCCCGGGCCTCGGCGACGGACCCCTCGGCGCTTGAGCGCGCCTCCTGGAGCATCTGGCTGACCCGGGTGCGGGTCGCGACCTCCAGGCGATTGGCCGCGAACTGGGCCTGGGTGATGGCGCGCTCTCGATCGGCGAGGGCGTCCTGCACGTCGGTGAACGCGCGGCGCACACCCACGGGCGCCTTGCTCTCGAGGAGCTGCACCTCGTCGATGACGACGCCCAGCCCGAGGCGGTCCGCGTCCCGCTGGATCCGCTCACGCGCCTCGCTCGGGACCACCGCGAGCCCAGCGGTCAGCACCTGGTCGATGGTCAGCTCAGCGACGATGTCGGTCAGCGCCGCCTCGCCCAGGCGGCGGAGCGCGAAGCGCGCGCTCTCGCGCTCGCCGGTCCCGGTGGCGCTGACCCCCGAGACGCCGTAGAGCCACGCGCGCACGTCGAACACTCGAAAGAGCACCGTCGCCTTCAGCTCGACGATGTTCGTGTCCGCGGTGAGCCACTGCTTCTCCCGCGGGGTCGGGTCGATGGACATGAGCTCATCGACGAGGCGGAACCCGATGGGCATCTGCAGGGATCGGTCCACCTCGGCCTTGCGCACGACCTCGATGGGCCACGGCAGTCGCAGGTGGATCCCCGGGGCGAGCTCACGGGAGGCCGCGCCGAACCGCTCCACCACGCCGCGCGAGCCGTTCTCCACGGTCGCCGTGCACAGCCACCCCAGGAGCGCGGCGACCGCCAGGGCGGCGCCCAGGCCGATGCGGCGGTCCCGGATCACTCTCCGCCCTCCGTCCGGGTGGGGGACGCGGCCTCCATGGCCGGACCCACGAGCTGGAAGATCTGCCCCAGGGGGTGATCGGCGGGGAGCACGATGAGCGCGCCGCGGAGCGCGCTCTCGGCGATCTCCGCGGACCGCAGCCGCCAGTACAGCTCGGGGTTGAGCTGGATGGACTCGTTCTCGATGCGCTTGGCCTCGGCCGCGCCCTCGCCACGGATCCTCAGGGACTCCTGGCGGGCCTCGGCGAGGATGCGCGACTCCTCGAGCTTGGCCTCGGTCTGGATCTTGGAGGCGCGCTCATTGCCCTCGGAGCGGTACTGGGCCGCGAAGCCCTCGCGCGCCGCTCGCATGCTCCGCTCGACGGAGGCCTTGTTGTCCTCGGGGAAGGTGATGCGCTCGAGGCCGACGAACTCGATCGCGACGCCGTAGCTGTTCTCCTGGCAGCGCCGGGCAACCTCCTCGGTGGCCATCCTGCGGATCACGTCCAGGTTGCGTTCCCGGCCCGGCTCGCCCACGAGGTCCGAGAAGGGACCGCGCTTGAGCACCTCGATCAGCGCGGACTGCAGCAGGTCGCCGATCCGGTCGTCCGCGCCCTGCCGGGTGCGCAGGCTCGTCAGGAAGGTCCGCGGGTCGTCCACGCGCCAGGCCACGAAGGCGTCCAGCTCGACGTTCTTCTGGTCGAGGGTGAGGAACTCGGCCACCGGGGGGTCGAGCAGGTGGGTCCGGATGTCGATGGGGTAGACGACGTCCGCGGGCGCCGGCCACTTGAAGTGGAGGCCGGGCTCCTCGACGAGCCGCTCGGGGTCGCCGAAGCGCGCGACGACCGCCACGGTCCCCTCGGGGACCGTGAAGGTGCACGCCCAGCCTGCGAGCCCCAGCGCGGCCGCGCCCAGCCAGAGGAGCGTGGAGCGGGCGGCGCCGATGCGCGCGGTCGAGCCGTCTGTGGTCGGTCGGTTCATGATCAACGCCTGGGGTTGAAGGACTCGTCGAGGACGGCGGGGGGCGGCGGCCCGTCCGACCCCACGATGGGGATGATCTCGATGTTCTCGCTGAGGGGCAGGACGACGCGGCGCTCCCCGTCGTCCGCGGGGCGCATGGCGCGCTCGAAGGAGTCGGTCAGCATGCTCTGCTCCGTGATGGAGGGGTGCTCGCCGTGGACCTCCACGAGGGCCTTGAAGGCCGCCGCCACGCCGGCGGCGGAGGCCTCCTCGCCGAGGCGGTCGGCGAGCGCGTCGGACCGGACGCGGAGGGCCTCGGCGCGGGCCTGGCTGAGGCGCTCCACGCGGTTCACCTGGGCCTTCTTCTCGGCCGTGATGGCGTCCTCCATGGCGCTCGCCACCGCACGGTAGGCGTCATGGACGGCGGGGGGAGCGTGCACGTCGTGCAGGAAGACCCGGACGAGGCTCGCGCCCAGCTGGTTGCGCTCCAGGTCGGCGCTCAGGCGACGCTCGACGTCCTCGATGAAGGGGCCGCTGGCGCCCACCAGCACCTCCTCGGCGGTCCGGATGGCGACGGCCCGGCGTAGCGCGTCCTGGGCCAGGCGAGCGACCGCGTCCTCGGGCGCGCTCTGGCCGTAGCGCCAGCGGCGCGCGTCCTTCACGCGGTACTGGGCCCCGAAGCGGACGCTCAGGAGCAGGCCGTCGCTGGTCAGGGTCTCCGACTCGGCCTCCAGGGCGGCGATCCGCCGTCGCTCGGCCATCAGGGCGAGGGCGTCCACCGTGCTGTCGTCCATGGGGGCCCGGTCGATCCCGAACTCCACGCTCCGGATGAGGGAGGTGGACACCCGGGCCGTTGAGTCGATGGGCCACGGGGCGTGGATGATGAGCCCGGGCTCGGAGTGCTCCTGTGCCACTCGCCCGAACCGCTCGACGAAGACCGTCTCGCCGGGCCCGACCGAGGTGAGCGAGGAAGAGAGGTAGAGCGCCGCCGCCGCGGTGCCCATGACGATGCGCGCCGGGGTCGAGGTGAGGTCGAGCCCGAGGGGCCGGCCCGCCCGCTGGATCCAGTCCCCGAACCTCGCCGGCACGCGGGTCTTGATGGCGGAGCGCAGCAGGAGCGCGGCGAGGACCACCCCCGACACGACGGAGATGATCCCGTGCTCCATGGCGCCCGGTGCGACGTCCATGTCTCGCGGATCGAAGCCCAGGGCGGGGTACAACGCGTTGACGGCGGTGCCCAGCAGCAGCGAGATCACGGCGATGCTTCCGAGGTAGGACGCGAGCGCGCGCAGGCCGAGCAGGTCGCGGACCACGAGGATCGTGGCGACGTTGGTGGCTGGTCCGGCGAGGAGGAAGACGAGCGCCGCGCCCGGCTCGAGCCCCTTGGCCATCATGGCGGCCGCGATGGGGGTCGACGCGGTCGCGCACACGTAGAGCGGGACGCCGGCGACGAGCATCGCGAGCATGGCCGTCCAGCCGGTGAAGAGGGTGCCCTCGAAAAAGCCGTCGGGGACCGCCACGACGATGGTGGCGGAGATCGCGAACCCGAGGATGAACCAGGGGGTGAGGTCGTCGAGCAGCGTGCCGAAGGCGTACCGCATGGCGCGGCTGACGACCGAGCTCCCGTCCGGCGCGTCGTGATCATGATCGTGGTCGTGATCGAGCCCCTCGCGCCCCTCGTGCGCGGGGGCGGCGTCGTCGGCGTGGCTACAGCAGGACCCGCCGCCGGACTCGGGGGGGGCGACACCTGGCTCCTCGGTGCCCGGCCCGTCGCCGCCGAAGAGGTTGACGGTCACCCCCGAAGCGAAGGCGGTGATGAACGCCGCCAGCGGACGGATGACCGTCATCAGCGGGTCCATCAGGGCCCAGGTCGCGCCAATGGAGTCCACGCCGGTCTCGGGCGTCGAGATCAGGAAGGACGTCGTGGCACCGCGGCTCGCTCCCGAGCGGCGCAGCTGGGTCGCCGTAGGGATTACCGAGCACGAGCAGAGCGGGACCGGGACGCCGATGAGGGCCGCCGTGGCCACGGACCGCGTGTCGTCACCGCCGAGCCGGCGCGCGACCCATCGGGTGGGCACGAACACGGCGAGGAAGCCCGCGATGGAGAAGCCCACGAGGAGGTAGGGCCCGGACTCCGCCAGGACCATCCAGATCGCCTCGAACCACTCTGTGAGCATCTCCGTCATGGGTGCACCGCGGTACGTCCGTCAGATCCCCGCGTGAGCGTGTACCGCCCACATCAACGCCACGCCGGCGGAGAGCAGGCCCAGCTTGAGGGCGCCGTCCTTCCGGTGGTGGAAGACTTCGGGGAGGAGCTCGCAGAGGCAAACGTACAGGAAGGTGCCCGCCGCGAGGGCGGTGAGGATCGAGATCCCTCCGCCGAGGACCCCCGTCAGGGCGCCGCCCATGAGCAGGCCGAGGGGGGTGATGAGCGAGAAGGCCACCAGCAGGGTGATGAGGCGGCCGCGCCCGATGTCGGTCATGGAGAAGACCGAGGCCAGTGAGAAGGACTCGAAGCCCTTGTGGGCCAGGATCGCGAGCAGCATCACGCCGGCGAGTTGGGCCTCGCCCTGGACCGCCGCCAGGGCGACGCCCGCGGTCAGGGAGTGAACGCTCAACCCGACGAGGGCGGCCCAGCCCACCGCCGCGTGCCGCTGGGTGTCGTTGGGGCCGTGGCCGTGCCCATGTGTGGTGCCAGGGATCATGAGAGCCTCGACGAGGAAGACGCCGAGGACGCCGACGAGGACCCACAGCCAGGGCCCGACCGGCCCATGGACGTGGCCCGCGTGGGCTCCGTGATCATGATCGTGATCGTGATCGTGGCCGTCCTCCTCCCCGGCCTCGTAGCCCGGTGAGCCCGGCCCGTGGTCCGGGATCCCGTCCCCGTCGTGGTCGTGGGTGAGGTCGATGACCTGCTCCTGCGCGTGGTCATGTCCAGCGCTCGCCTCCTGACCGATGACGGGGAGGAGGTGCAGGAAGACCGCGCCGAGGAAGATGCCGGTGGAGAACGCGAGGGCAGCGTGGTGGCCCCTGTCCTTCCACTTGAGGAAGAGCGGGGCGAGACCGCCCGCGAGCCCGACGGCGAAGATGGCGAGTGCCTGGAGCATGAAGGGTTCAGGTGCCGCGGCGGAGGACGACCGTCTTGACCGTGGAGATCAGGATCGAGAGGTCGAACAGGACGCTGTAGTTCTTGATGTAGAACAGATCGTATTGGAGCTTGTGAAGCGCGTCTTCTTCCGTGTTTCCGTACGGGTAGTTCGTCTGCGCCCACCCGGTGACGCCGGGCTTCACGATGTGACGCAGGCGGAAGTAGGGGATGCGGGCGGCCAGCTGGTCCACGAAGTGCTGCCGCTCGGGCCTGGGGCCGACCAGGGACATCGAGCCGGAGAGCACGTTGAAGAGCTGGGGCAGCTCGTCCAGGCGCGTCTTCCGCATGAACTTCCCGAAGCGTGTGATCCGCGGGTCGTCCTCGGACGCCCACACCGGGCCGCTCAGCTTCTCGGCATCGGCGCGCATGGAGCGGAACTTCATCAGCACGAAGGGGCGGCCGTCCTGGCCGACACGCTCCTGGGTGAACAGGATCGGCCCGGGGGAGGTCAGCCGCACCACGACCGCCACGATGGCCATCACCCACCAGAGGAGCACGAGCATGATGAGCGCCACCACGACGTCGTTGATGCGCTTCAGGAGAGCGGCGAAGGGGTGGCGCCGGAAGCCCTCGTTGAAGATGAGGTAGGAGGGGCGCATGGCGGCGACCGCGATCCTGCCCGTGACCTGCTCGTAGACCTCCTCGCGCTCTCGGACCTCGACGCCCGCGAGCCGGGCCCGGAGGAGGTCCTCGATCGGGAGGGTGAGGCGTCGGTCCTCGAGGGCCACCACGATCATCTCGACCCTGAGCTTCTGGAGGAGCTCGGGGAGCCCTTCCTCCCCGGGGGCTCGCTGGGCGAGGTTCCCCGAGGACGAGTCGAAGTTCCCTGGCTCGCGCCCGAGCAGGTCGACCCCCTCGAGGATGAGGGCCCGGGTGGCGTCGGAGGCGGCGTCCTCGGACGCGGTGATGGGGGACTCGATCTTGTCCGAGCGGCGCCGGTCGATGGTGGACGTCGGCTCGGGGACGAGCCCCACCACGCGAAAGCCAGCCTCGGGGTGGGCGATGATCTGGTTCGCCAGCGCATGGGCCGGGCCGCGGGATCCGAGGATCAGCACGCGCACGTCCAGGTCGGCGCGGCGAATAAGGGCGTGGTACGCGAAGCGCCCGAGGTACAGGAGGCCGAACGCGGTGGAGGCCGTCCCGATGAGGATCTGGATCTTCCGGGAGAGCGAGAGGCCGGGGAACGCGTAGACGAGGTCGGCGCCCAGGAGGTGGCTGACGATCACGAAGGCGACCGAGAGCGCGATCCCGATCCCCGCGGACTCCACGAAGCGGGAGGCCCGCTCGTAGCGGGAGGCGGTGATCTGGAACTCGTAGAGGCGGTTCAGCCCGATGGAGAGCAGAAGGGTCAGCGTCACCAGGCCCGCCGAGAACGCGTCGTGGAAGGCGGCGTCACGGGGGAGCATGCTCTCACCGCCCAGCGCCCTCATGACCTCACGGTTTTCCGGCTCGCTGCTCGCAGGGTCCGCCAGGAGGTCCCACAGGTGGTGGGTCATCCCCGCCGTGATGACGGCGTACAGCAGCAGCGCCTCCACCGAGACCAGGAGGAAGGTGCGAACGGGGAAGTAGTGCTGTAGGACGCGCAGCATGGGAGGGGGGCTCACCCCTCCTGTTCATCGGCCCCGCTGGTCGCGTTCGATGAGGGGAAGGGGCGCTCCGTGTGGACGGGAGTTCCGTGTGGGCGGGAAGATTATTCCCATCCGCGCCCCAGCGGAGGCCCCAGGAGCGGAAAGCTGGCACAGGCCCAGGGCGGCGTCTCGATGGAGCCAGGGGGGGAAGCGGGCGGCCCTCCACCCCGCAGGGCGTCAGCGTCCGCCGCCATCCAGGCCCTCAAGGATCTCCCTGAGTTCGGCCATGGATTCGGGGCTCAGGGTCCCGCCACCCTCGGTGGGGGCCATCAGCTCGCGCGCACGCGCCAGCTCTGGCGAGCGGACGCGGGAGGGAGCGCTGGCGACCCGGTCGCCCTCGGCCTCGCGGTCCACGAAGGTGGTCTTGTACTCCGCGATCCCGTCGGGGCTCTGGTCTCGCTTCGCCAGCACCTCCTCGATGGCTGCCTGGAGCTGCAGGTCCTCGGCGAAGTCGCCCATGGGCAGGGCGCTGCCCCGAAGGTCCTGGAAGCGGCGACGGACGTCGATGCGCAGCAGGAACCGGATGTCCTCCTCCGAGAGGGACGTGTCCAGCGAGGCGTAGAGGTCGTCGAAGCCCGGATAGAGCTCGGGGTCGTCGAAGTCGCAATAGGCGAGCCTGCCCATGGTCTCCGGATCCTCGTCGAAGCGCTCCAGGGCCCACTCGCGCAGGGCGCGGGTGTCCTGAATCCGTCGCATCTCGAGGAGGCGCCATGACTCGCGGCGGAGCGGCTCCACCTCGATGTCCGGGGAGACGCCGCCCGCGCTCAGGATGTTGCCGTCCTCGTCGAGCTCGCGGTGGATCGAGCGGCCGAGGGGGAGCAGGTAGCGTTCGATGGTGAGCTTGATGCGCGGGGCGTAGTCGAACTCGCCGTCCCCGTCGTAGTCGCGGGTGATCGGCTCCCAGTTGTCGCGTCGCCCGTTGCGGTTCTCGTCCCCGTACTCGTCGTCCCGCTCAGGGGCGAGGGGGATGAGGGACTGCACCGAGCCCTTGCCGAAGGACCGCTGGCCCACGAGCGTGGCCCGGCCGAGGTCCTGCAGGGCGCCGGAGACGATCTCCGAGGCCGACGCCGAGAAGCGGTTGATGAGGACGGCCACGGGGATGTCCTCGGACACGATGGCGGGCATGCGCGTCTTGAAGACCTTGGCGTCCCGGAAGCGGCTCTCCGTCTTCACGACCGTCTGCTTCTCCGGGAGGAAGAGGTCGGCCACCTCACGGGCCTGGGTCAGCAGGCCGCCGGTGTTGTTGCGCAGGTCGAGGATGACGCCGTTCAGCTTGTCCTTGCCCGACTCGAGGGTGAGCTTTCGGATCGCCTCGTTGACGTCCTGGGCGGCGTTCCTGCTGAAGGTCTGCAGCTCCACCAGCCCGATGTCGCCGGGGAGGAGCTGGCTGTGCACCGACGGGATGCTGATCTGGGCGCGCTCCACGGACACCTTCATGAGGTCGGTCGGCCGGTCGATGAGCCCCGCGTCCATGCCGCGGCGCCAGATGTAGAGGTCCACGTCGGTCCCCGGCTTCCCCTTGAGGCGCTTGATGACCTCGTCGGTGGGCTCGCCCACGGTGGGCCAGTCCCCGATACGGACGATCTTGTCGTCCGTGCCCAGCCCCGCGCGATAGGCCGGACCCGAGTAGATCGGGCGGGTGATGGTGAAGAGTCCGTCGTCGGGGTCGTTCTGCACATAGGCGCCGATGCCCCCGTACTCCGCCTCGAGGTCCTGCTCGAACTTCTCGTAGGACTCGGAGGAGAAGTAGGACGAGTGGCGGTCGAGGCGCTTGAGCATGCCCTGCATGGCCGCCTCGAGGAGTGCCTCGCGGTCCACGGTGTCGCCCTCTAGGTGAAGCTCCTGGATCAGGGCGATGAGGCGCTCGATCCGCGCGAGGTCGTTGGGCATCTCACCGCCGAGTCGTCGGTTGCCCTCCTCCCGGCGCATGCGGCGAAGCCGGGACTCGTAGAAGCGGTCCTGCCGCAGCTGCTCGAGGTAGGCGCGCGCCAGCCGTCCGGACTCGCCGGGGAGCTGCGAGAGCCGTGAGAGCTCGTCCTCGACACCATCCACCTCCTCGACGGCGCCGATCTCCGCGAAGCCCAGGGCGCCGGCGGCGCGGAGGTTCGGGTCGGAGCTCTCGAGGAAGGACGCCAGCACCCGGCGGGCCGACGCGATCTGTGAGCCGCGTCCGAGCCGGGTGGCGGCGATGGCGCAGGCCACGCGGAGTTCGATGTCTCCCTTGCCGCCCGCCCGCTGGAGGAGCTTGTCGGCCGCCTCTCCCTTGGCGTCACGGTCCGAGATCTCCGGGGCGATGGCCCCGAGGAGGTCCGCCGCCGCGCGGGCGAGGTCCGGGTCCTCGGCGTCGAGCGCCCCGGTGGCCGCCGTGGCCACGAGGCCGTGGTCCACATCGTCCCCGTCGAGGCGCAGGCTCACCAGGAAGAGCAGGCGCCGGGGGTCCTTCTCTCCGGCTCGCAGGCGCGCGTCCACGGTGGCGTCCATGGCGGCGCCGAGCTCCTCGTCCAGGAGCCCCCCGACCCGGGCGGCCTCGCGCCAGATGCCCCCGGCGTCCATGGCCCGGATGGCCTCGAGCCGGTCATCCAGGATCGCGTCGACCTCGTCCTGTGGGGCGGCCGGGCGCGCGACGGGCACGGGGGCCAGCGCGGGCTGGGGGGCGGGTCCCAGCAGGGCGGGGAGGCAGAGGAGGGCGCTTGAGAACATGCGGTGATGGAGGGAGAAGAGGGGCCCCGCGCCGAGAAGCGGTCGGCCAGGGAGGGCGCACGGTGCAGTATCGTCCTTCGGGGAGTGCCAGCGCGAGCCATAGGCGGCCGTGCTCGGACGACTGTACGATCCCTTGGGCCCGCGATTGGCGGCGGGGGTCCACCGAGACGTAAATCAAACCGCCGACGGACAGGCCATGGACGAGCAGAAGGACGGGACGAGGGGCGGCAAAGGGCAGGGCCCGGTCGGTAGCCTGTCGCATATCGAGTCCGGATCCGGGGGCGCGAGGTCCCGGATGGTGGACGTGTCCGGCAAGGCTGCGACCCATCGCCGCGCCGTGGCCCGAGCCAGGGTTGAGTTTCCCCCCGGCCTGCTCCAGGTCGTGATGGCCGGCGGCGGGCCCAAGGGCCCCATCGAGGAGGTGGCCCGGGTGGCGGGGGTGCTCGCGGCCAAGCGCACCGGGGAGCTGATCCCCATGTGCCACCCCCTGGGCCTCGACGTCGTCGACATCCGCTTCGAGTCCGCGGGTTCGGACACCCTGGAGGTGACCTGTGAGGCCTGCTGCACCGGCCCGACCGGGGTGGAGATGGAGGCCATGGTGGGGGCCTCCATGGCGGCCCTGACCGTCTATGACATGACCAAGGGAGCCTCCAAGGCGATCTCCCTCGGGGCGGTGGAGCTGCTCGAGAAATCGGGTGGGAAGAGCGGCCACTGGCGACGGGGCGAGGGCTGAGGGGAGCCGCCTGGGCCCTCCCAGGGCCGTCCTCAAGGCCCCCAGGCCGCCCTGGCCCCCGATTGCGAGCGGTCAGGGGGCAGATCCGGGCTGCAGCGGGCGCTATGGTGGTGGGGTAAACGGCGGCCACTGCGGGCGACGCCAGTCGCCCCGCTCTGCGAGCACTTCCCAGCCGCCAGTCAACAACCCGAGGGCCCGCCCAGCGGCCCCCGAGACCACATGGATCTGAAACTCATCCGCAACCTCGTCCGGATCATGGAGCGAGGCGAGGTCGACGAACTCGAGATCGAGGACGACAAGGCCGGCCTCAGGGTGCACCTGCGGCGCGGCCCGTCCGGCAGCTACGCCCAGCCCTCCGTCATGATGATGCCGGGTGCCTCGGCGCCCGGCCCGGCGCCGAGCGGCGGAGCCCCCGGGCCCGTGGGCGGCGGGGACGGGACCTCCACGGAGGCGCCCGCGCGCGCGGCCGGGGTCGAGGAGATCACCTCGCCCATGATCGGGACCTTCTACGCCTCGCCGTCGCCCGACGCCGATCCCTTCACGGCGGTCGGTGACCGGGTGGGGGACGAGAGCGTCGTCTGCATCATCGAGGCGATGAAGGTCATGAACGAGATCAAGGCCGAGTGCTCGGGTGAGATCGTCGAGATCCTCGTCGAGAACGGTGAGCCTGTGGAATACGGCCAGCCCCTCTTCCTCGTCAAGACGCGCTGATGTTCCGGAGAATCCTCGTCGCGAACCGCGGGGAGATCGCGCAGCGCATCATCCGTGCGTGCCGCGAACTCAACATCGAGACGGTCGCGGTCTACAGCCAGGCGGACGCGGACTCTCTCCATCTGCGGATGGCGGACGAGACGATCTGCATCGGGCCCGCCGCCAGCGGTGCGAGCTACCTGGACATCCCCTCGATCATCTCCGCGGCGGAGATCGCGGACGTGGAGGCGATCCACCCGGGCTACGGCTTCCTCGCGGAGAACTCGCACTTCGCGGAGGTCTGCCGCTCGTGCAAGATCGAGTTCATCGGGCCGGACTCGAAGACCATCGAGGACCTCGGCAACAAGGCCCGGGCGAGGGAGATGGCCATCGCGGCCAAGGTCCCCGTGGTCCCGGGCTCGGACGGTCCCGTGCGCGACGAGGCCACGGCGGCGAAGGTCGCCCAGGAGATCGGCTACCCCGTGATGATCAAGGCCTCGGCCGGCGGCGGCGGCCGCGGGATGCGGGTCGCGAGCAACGAGCCGAGCCTCCTCCATGGGATGCGCGCCGCCCAGGCCGAGGCCAAGGCGGCCTTCGGGGATGACACCGTCTACCTCGAGAAGTTCGTGGAGAAGGGGCGCCACGTGGAGATCCAGATCCTCGGGGACCGCCACGGGAACGTCATCCACCTGGGAGAGCGGGACTGCTCCGTGCAGCGGCGCCACCAGAAGCTGATCGAGGAGTCTCCCTCGCCGATCCTCTCCCCGAAGCAGCGTAAGGAGATGTGCGCCGCGGCGGTGCGCCTCGCCAAGTCGTCGGGCTACCACAACGCCGGGACGGTGGAGTTCCTCGTCGACGGCGATGGGCACTTCTACTTCATCGAGGTCAACGCACGGATCCAGGTCGAGCACACGGTCACCGAGCTGGTGACGGGTGTCGATCTCATTCAGGAACAACTGCGGGTGGCCTCGGGTGAGACGCTCCGGTTCCGCCAGAAGGACATCCAGGTCCGCGGGCACGCGATCGAGTGCCGCATCAACGCCGAGGACCCCGCCATGGACTTCCAGCCCCAGCCGGGGCTGATCACCAGTTTCGTGCCTCCCGGTGGGCCTGCGGTGAGGATCGACAGTCATTGCTACAGCGGCTACCGGATTCCGCCGAACTACGATTCCATGATCGGGAAGCTCCTCGTCCACCGCCCCACGCGGGAGGAAGCGATCCGTACCATGATGCGCGCGCTCGACGAATTCGTGATCGAAGGCCCGAAGACGACGATCCCGCTCCAGCGCGAGGTGCTGGAGCAGGGGGAGTTCCAGAAGGCCGAGCACGACACGAAGTTCCTGGAGCGCTTCCTCAGCGCCGCGGCGCCGCGGGCCTCTGGCCCGTCCGCCGGGGTCGCCGAGTCCCGGGCCTGAGCCCGGGGGACCGAGTCCCTCCTCCAGCCATGATCTCATCCCCGCTTCGACTCCCCGTCTCCGTCGTGGTCCTCGCGACGGGCCTGAGCGGGTGCTTCCTCGACACCCAGAAGTTCCCGGGGATGCTCACCCCCCAGAGCAACCCGCTCCCGGACGGGGCGAAGTCGGCCTTCGGGCGCGGGGCGGAGGAGGCCTTCGTCATCCGCCACTCCGATCCCGTCCGCGTGCGGATCGCGGAGACGAACTCGGTCTACGACCTCTCCTTCTACGAGAAGCGGACCCTGATCCCCGCCGGCTCGTGGGTCTTCGCCGGACCCGAGGGCTACGCGGAGGTGCTGCTGCCCGGCGACACCCAGGTGGCGCTGCACGGTCGGGGCACCGGCGTGGTGGGCTCCGAGAGCCGCCGCGAGCCTGTGTTCACCCTGCTGGACGTGACGGCGGCGTCGGTGAGCTTCGGCGAGACCGGTCAGGTGGAGCTCCCTGGCGGGGCCATCCTCGAGGCGTCCTCGGGGCCGTTCTCGGTGGAGACCATCCACGATCGGCTCATCCGCGTCCGGAACCGCTCCAACCAGGTGGGCCGCGTGAATTACCGCGACGAGGTGATCCGCCTCGAGCCCAGCGAGACCGTGGAGCTCGCCCTTCTCAGCGACTTCTCGACGCCCTTCGAGGTGGACCCCTCCACCCGGGCCGTGGAGTCCTCCGCTGGCCGGATCGCCCTGCGCGGCGAGGTGGAGGTGCTCTCCTCGGGCGCCGGCACCGTGCTGCGCGCCACGGGGACCAGCGAGGTCGAGGGCCTGGGCCTGCGCCTGCAGCTCCGCCCCGGCGACGAGGTCCGCCTCGAGTCGCTCGGCGCCGCGGACGGCGACCTCTGAACGAGAACATGGAAATCCTGCCCCACCCGCGGCCAACGCCAGCGCGGGAGACGTCGCCGATCCGGCGGCACACTGCCCTCTCCGAACACATGAAACGAGTCCTCATCACCGGCGGCGCCGGGTTCCTCGGCAGTCACCTCTGCGAGCGCTTCCTCGCGGAGGGCTACGCGGTCATCTGCATGGACAACCTGGTCACCGGGTCCCTCGACAACATCGAGCACCTGTTCGGCCGGGACGAGTTCCTGTTTATGCACCAGGACGTGACGGAGTTCATCCACGTCCCCGGCCGCCTCGACGCGGTCCTGCACTTCGCCTCCCCGGCGAGCCCCATCGACTACCTCGAGCTGCCGATCCAGACCCTCAAGGTTGGCTCACTGGGGACCCACAAGGCCCTGGGCCTGGCCCGGGAGAAGGGCGCGCGCTTCCTGCTCGCGTCCACCTCGGAGTGCTACGGCGACCCGGAGGAGCACCCCCAGAAGGAGTCCTACTGGGGCAACGTGAACCCGGTGGGGCCCAGGGGGGTCTACGACGAGGCCAAGCGCTTCGCCGAGGCCATGACCATGGCCTACCACCGCTACCACGGGGTCGAGACGCGCATCATTCGCATCTTCAACACCTACGGCCCGCGCATGCGCCTCAACGACGGCCGCGCGCTCCCGGCGTTCATGTCCCAGGCCCTGGAGGGCCGGCCGATCACGGTCTTCGGCGACGGTTCCCAGACCCGCTCCTTCTGCTACGTGGACGACCTGGTGGAGGGGATCTGGCGCCTCCTGAACTCGGACGAGCCTGAACCCACCAACATCGGCAACCCCGCCGAGATGACGATCCTCGAGTTCGCCCGCAAGGTGGTGGAGCTCACCGGCTCCGCCTCCGAGATCTCCTTCCGCGACCTGCCCGAGGACGACCCCAAGGTGCGGCAGCCGGACATCACCAAGGCCCGGACCATCCTGGGTTGGGAGCCGACCGTCGACCTCGACACCGGACTCCGCCGCACCCTCGAGTACTTCCGAACCAAGGTCGAGGCGCCTGCCCCGACGCCCGGGAGCTGAGACCAAGGCCCTGCCATGTGTGGAATTGTTGGAGCCTGCGTCGCGAGCGGGGATGTGGTGCCGGGCCTCGTGAAGGGGCTCTCGGTGCTGGAGTACCGGGGCTATGACAGCGCCGGGATCGCCGCGGTGGTGGACGGGGAGCTCCGGGTTCGCAAGCGCCGCGGCCGACTCTCCAACCTGGAGGAGGCCCTGGACGACGGGGCCCTGGACGGCGGGGTCGCCGGGATCGGGCACACCCGCTGGGCCACCCACGGGGTGCCCAGCGACGTGAACTCCCACCCGCACACGGGCGCCTCGGGCCGGGTGGCGGTGGTGCACAACGGGATCATCGAGAACTACGCGCTGCTGAAGCGGGAGCTCCTCGAGCGCGGGGAGTCCTTCCTCTCGGAGACCGACACCGAGGTGCTCGCGCGCCTCATCGACCAGACCTGGGCCGAGGAGGGCACGGATCGGGCCGCGCTCATGCGGGCCATGCGTCGAGCCCTGGGTAAGGTCTCCGGCTACTACGCCATCGCCGTGCTGGCGAGCACGGACGACGGGACCTGCCTCCTCGCCATGCGCCAGGGCCCCCCCCTGGTGGTGGGGACCACCGAGGAGGGGGGCTTCCTCTCCTCCGACGTGCTCGGGCTGATCCCGCACACCCGCGAGGTCGTCTACCTCGAGGATGGGGACCTCGCGCAGCTCGAGCCGGGTCGCCTCACGGTCACCGACGCCGCCGGCGACGCGGTGGAGCGGCCCGTGCGGGAGGTGGAGTGGGACCCCTCCGATTCAGGGAAGGGGGGGTACCCCCACTTCATGCTGAAGGAGATCCACGAGCAGCCCGAGGTGATCGAGCGCACCTGCATGGACCGCATCGACCTCGCGGCGGGCGACGTGCGCTTCGAGGGCGGCGCCTTCGACGACGCCTTCTGCAGCTCCATCGAGCGCATCCAGATCCTGGGCTGCGGGACGGCTCTCCACGCCGGCCAGATCGCCCGCTACCTGATCGAGGGGCTCGCCGGGCTCCCGGTGGAGTTCGACTTCGCCTCCGAGTTCCGCTATCGCTCGCCCCGGGTCGCTCCCGGGACCGTGGCCCTGGCCATCACCCAGTCGGGCGAGACCGCCGACACCCTGGGGGCCACCCGGCTCGCGAGGGACCTGGGGGCCCGGGTGGCCTCCATCTGCAATGTGGCGGGGTCCTCCCAGGTCCGGGAGTCCGAGGCGACGATCCTCACCCACGCGGGCCCCGAGATCGGGGTCGCCAGCACCAAGGCCTTCACGGCGCAGCTCACCGCGGCCGTGCTCCTCGCCGTGCGGATCGCCCGCAGCCGCGGGACCATGTCCGCCGACGAGGGCCGCGCGCTACTCACCGAGCTCTCGGAGCTCCGCCCGAAGGTCGAGTCCCTGCTCACGGCCGAGTCCGTCGCGCGGACCCGCGACGCGGCCAGGACCCACGCTGGCGCCCGGGGGTTCTTGTTCCTCGGCCGCGGCGTGAACTTCCCGGTGGCCCTCGAGGGGGCGCTCAAGCTCAAGGAGATCGCCTACGTCCACGCCGAGGGCTATGCGGCGGGGGAGATGAAGCACGGGCCCATCGCCCTGATCGATCCCGGCATGGCCGTCCTCGTGATCAACGCAGAGGGCCAGGTGGCGGAGAAGACCCGCTCGAACATCGAGCAGGTCAAGGCGCGGGGGGGCGTCACCGTCAGCGTCGGCTCCGATGGGGCGAGCCACGCGATCGCCGACTCCTACGTGCCGGTGCCGCGCTCCTCCGAGTGGCTCTCGCCCATCCTGAACACCATCCCCCTGCAGCTCATCTCGTATCACATCGCCGAGATCCATGGCTGTGACATCGACAAGCCGCGCAACCTCGCCAAGAGCGTGACCGTCGAGTGACCCGCGCGCCGGCCCCGAGTCGGCTGCCATCGCCCCTACATCCTCCCCATGAAGATCCTCGTCACCGGCGGCGCCGGCTTCATCGGCTCCCACCTCGTGGAAGCGCTCGTGAAGCGCGGGGATGAGGTCGTGATCCTCGACTCCCTCAACGACTTCTACGACCCCGCCATCAAGCGGGGCAACCTCTCGAGCATCGAGCGCACCGCAGGGGCGGCCATGGGGGAGGGCCCCGTGGAATTCGTCGAGGGGGACATCCGTGACGAGGCGCTGGTGGGCCGGCTCTTCGAGCGTGACTTCGACGCCGTGGTGCACCTCGCGGCCATGGCGGGGGTGCGCCCCTCCCTCGAGGATCCGCTTCACTATCAGGATGTCAACCTCCGGGGCACCATGGTGCTCCTCGAGGAGCTCCGCAAGCGTCCCCAGACCCGCTTCGTGTTCGCCTCCTCGTCGTCCGTCTACGGCGGCAACACGGACGTCCCCTTCAAGGAATCCGCCGACGTGCCCCGGCCGGTCTCTCCCTACGCGGCGACCAAGCGATCGGGCGAGTTGCTCTGCTACACGCACCACCACCTGTACGGGATCCCGACCACCTGCCTGCGCTTCTTCACGGTCTTCGGGCCCCGCCAGCGCCCCGAGATGGCGATCCACAAGTTCGTGCGCATGACCCTGGAGGGCGAGCCGCTCCCCTTCTTCGGGGATGGGAGCACGCGACGGGACTACACCTACGTGGACGACATCGTGGACGGCGTGGTGCGGTCCATCGACCGCTGCGAGGGCTACGAGATCTACAACCTCGGCGAGTCCGAGACGACCTCCCTCTCCGAGCTCGTGGCGATGATCGGGGAGGCCTGCGGCGTGGAGCCCGTCCTGGACCGCCGCCCCATGCAGCCCGGTGATGTGCTGATCACCTACGCCGATACGTCCAAGGCTCGAAAGGAACTCGGATATGCGCCGAGCACCAAGGTCGCCGAGGGGCTCAAGCGCTTCGTGGCCTGGTACAGGGAAAACGCCATGCCTCCGGGCGGGTCGAGCGCCTCGATCTGAGGCTCACCAAGTTGGCCACCCGGGGGACTCAGGACGGTATCGTTCCAGCGCCGGTCGGCCTGTTGACGACCTCCCCTCCATGACCCGCGCCGGCCCGACCCGGACCACATTCTCCCGCTCTCCGCCTGGCGATCTCGACTTCACCGATCCAGCGCGATCCCCTCTGTCCCACCCGTGAAAGGCGTCCCCCTCGCAGGCGGCCCTGGACCGCGGTTCTCCCCGTGGCCCATGACCCTCCACCAGCATCTGATGTCGGTCGATGACCGGCCGATGACCCGCGGGCTCCGCGGCGCCACCTAGATGGGCTGAGGCCCTCCCCTCGGCCCACGGGGCCGGATGGAACACCTGATCCATGGCAGACAACGTCAACACCAGCGCAGCGGCGCCTGAGACGAGCGCGCGACCCAAACGGGTCCTCGTGACCGGGGGCGCAGGCATGCTCGGGAGCCAGGTGCTCCTCGCGGTCCCCGACGACATCGAGGCGCTCGGGACCGACATGCGCGAGGCGCCCGGGGTGGACGTCCCCGGGGTCGACCTCACGGACGCCGAGCAGGTGGACGCCCTCTTCGCCCAGCTGGCTCCCATCGACGGTGTCATCCACACGGCGGCCTACACCGCAGTGGACCGCGCCGAGGAGGAGCCCGAGCTCGCGGCCGCCATCAACGGGGACGCGTGCGGCGTCCTCGCTCGCGCCGCAGCGGCGGCCGGGATCCCCATGGTGCTGGTCAGCACCGACTTCGTCTTCGACGGCGACGCCTCCACGCCGTACACCGAGGACGCGGCCACGAGCCCGCAGTCGGTGTACGGGGCGACCAAGCTGGACGGAGAGGCCCAGGCCCTCGCGGCCCACCCCGAGGGGGCGAAGGTGGTTCGGACCCAGTGGCTCTACGGGCCGCGAGGGAGCCACTTCCCTCACACGATGCAGCGGCTCGCCAAGGAACGGGACCGCCTCAAGGTGGTCAGCGATCAGGTGGGTTCGCCCACCTCGACCCTGGAGCTGGCGCCGGCCCTCTGGGACGTGTTGATCTCGGGCGAGCCGGGGGTGTGGCACGCCGCCTGCGACGGGGCGTGCTCCTGGTACGACCTCGCGGTGGCGACCATCGACGCCAGCGAGATCGAGGGGGTGGAGGTCGAGCCCTGCACCACCGACGAGTTCCCGCGTCCCGCGACCCGACCCGCCTACAGCGTCCTTGACTGCTCCAAGCTGGAGCACCTGCGGGGCAAGCCCATGGCGGCCTGGAAGGACGCCCTCCTCACTTATCTGGGAACCGAATCCTCATGACACGCACCGTTCTTGTCACCGGCGGAGCCGGGTTCATCGGCAGCAACTTCGTCCAGATGCTCAGGGAGGACCGGCCGGACTGGCGGGTCATCAACCTGGACGCCCTCACGTACGCCGGCAACCTCGAGAACCTCACGGGTGTGGAGGACGACGCGGAGTACACCTTCGTCCACGGAGACATCACCAGCGCGGACGACGTGGCCAGGGCCTTCGCGGCCGGGGGCGACAGCGGCGTGAGCGACGTCGTGCACTTCGCCGCCGAGAGCCACGTGGACCGCTCCATCGCGAGCGGCCTCCCCTTCGTCAAGTCCAACGTCATCGGGACCCAGATCCTGCTGGACGCCGCGCGAGAGCGGGGCGTGGAGCGCTTCGTCCACGTCTCGACGGACGAGGTGTACGGGACCCTCGGGAAGACGGGCTTCTTCACCGAGGAGACCCCGCTCTCGCCCAACTCGCCCTACTCCGCGAGCAAGGCGGGCAGCGACATGCTCGTGCGCGCGGCGCACGAGACCCACGGCTTCCCCGCCCTCATCACGCGCTGCTCGAACAACTACGGGCCGTACCAGTTCCCCGAGAAGCTCATCCCGCTGATGATCGCGAACGCGCGCGAGGACAAGGCGCTCCCGGTCTACGGCGACGGCATGCAGATCCGGGACTGGCTCTACGTCCGCGATCACTGCGAGGCCATCCTCGCGGTCCAGGAGCGCGGCCAGGTGGGGGACGTCTACAACATCGGCGGACACAACGAGTACCCCAACATCGAGATCGTCCGGGCCATCCTCGGGCACCTCGGCAAGCCCGAGTCCTTGATCGAGTACGTCACCGACCGTCTGGGCCACGACCGGCGGTACGCCATCGACGCCCGCAAGATCGACGAGACCCTGGGCTGGAAGCCCCGATACACCTTCGAAGAGGCGCTGCCCATGACCCTGCAGTGGTACATGGACAACGATGCCTGGCTCCAGAACGTCCGTTCGGGGAGCTACCGCGACTACTACGCCGCGCAGTACGGCTCCTGACCAGCGGCCCCAGGGGCCCCGGCCCGCTCGCTTCCTCGACTATCACAATGGGTCACCGGCCCCTGCGGATAGACTCGGGGGCGAGGCCCCCAGGGAGGGGGCGGCCCGGTCCCGATTCGGATCAACCCGCCCCCCCTCGCCGGTCGATGGAACAAAAAGAACCCCGGCCCTCCCGATCCCAGGCCAACCTCTCGGACCTGGCTGACAGATGCGATTTCTGACCCCAAGCTCCCGACACGCGGCCTCGCCGCTGTTGCTCCTGATCGCGCTCCTGGCGTGTGGACTCGCGGCGTGCCACTCGGCGCCCAGCAAGCGGACCCTCCAGTACATGAACCAGGAGGGCTTCGGGCGTCGCTACAGCGGAAACGCGCTCGAGGAGAACTACCTCACCATCGGGGACCAGGTGCAGATCGCCGACATCGCGCACCCCGAGCTCAGCCTCAGCACCACGGTGGACATCGACGGGACGATCCTGCTCCCCGAGGTGGGGCGGATCCACGTCGCCGGCTACACACGCTCCGACCTGGAGGCGGTCCTCGCCGAACGCTATTCGCCGTACTACGAGACGCCCACCGAGATCGTGGTGGACATCACCACCTCCAGCAAGGTGTTCTGGGTCCTGGGCGAGGTGAGGAACGGGGGCGAGTTCGAGTTCCTGGGAAACGAGACCGTCATCGACGCCGTCGTCGACGCCCAGCCGAACCGTGATTCGGCGAACCTGGGGCGGATCATGCTGATCCGCGCCGACCCGCAGGACCCGCTGCGGCTCCCCGTGAACTACTGGGACATCACCCGCGGGGACTCGACGACCAACTACACGCTCGAGGAGAACGACATCATCTGGGTGCCGCCGACGGTCCTCGCAGAGCTCGGCTACTTCATCCGGCAGCTGCTCTATCCGTTCACGACGGTGGTCCAGGCCATCAGCTCGGCCTTCTTCGGCGCGCGCCGGAACGGCGGCGGCGGCGCGGGCAGGAACGACCTGGGCGGCGACATCTTCAACTCATGGGGATTCGGAGCCTTCTGAGTCATGGCGATTGAAGTCGAAGCGGCGGGGCAGGTTGACGAGTTCATCCGGGTCCTCAAGCGCCGGATCTGGTGGATCGTCGTGCCCCTGTGCGTCATCGGTTCGCTGGGGACGTTCTATGCGGTGATCGTGCCGAAGAAGTACGTCTCGGAGTGCAAGGTTATCATTCGGAACCTCGGGGATGACGCCGGTGAATTTGGTCGGAACACGGCGGAGACCGAGGGGCAGGTCGCCAAGGAGGAGCTGACCTCGGAGACTCGAATCGCGACGGTCCTCGACGGCCTCAAGTGGGGGGAGTTTCAGGGGCTCAATGGGACGGACAAGGAGGAATTCATCAAGGACAAGATCCTCCCGTCCCTCCAGGTCAGCGTGGCGAGCAGTGGTCGGAACTCAGCGCGCCGAACCGTCACCATCTCCTTTGCCCACACGGACCAGGAAAAGGCGCCGGCTTTCCTGATTGCTCTGAAGGATGAATGGACCGGAGAGGTTCTGGGTCGAGAGAGGAAACAGAAGGAGGCCACCCTCGACGAAGCTGAGGACATGCTCCTGTCGCTGAACGCCAAGCTGGACGAGAACGGAGAGACCATCGCCACGATCCGCCAAGATAATCAACTCCCGCCCGCGATCATGACGCCCCAGGGACTCGTCACCAGTCAGCCCGCGGCGTTCTCGGAGCGCGACAAGGCCAAGGTCCGCCTGCGGGAGCTCGAAGAGGAGATACGCGAGGGAGAGGATGCATTCCGGCTCAAGACCGCGGAGCGGGATAGCCTGCCGCCTGAGGACGCCGTCGAGTTCGCGGAGGACGACCCGCTCTCGCTCGAGCTCAACGCCCTGGACGAGCAGATCAACCGGGCGGAGCTCGACATCGAGTCGAAGGGCTGGGCGCCCGGGCATAGTGAGCGACGGAAGGCTGAGCGGCTGATCCAGAAGCTCAAGGTGAAGCGCGACCGCGTTCGTACGGAGCGTGACGACCAGCTGTCCACGCGGCAGATCGTTCGTCCGAATTCACGGCGCGTCTTGCTGTCCGAGGAGCTTCGAACCCTCGAGGCACAGATCGGGATCAAGACGCGGCGGAGGGATGAGCTCGATGCCCGGCTCGGGGAGCTGAAGCAACAGACCGAGTCCTTGACCCAGGCGTTCCGACAGCTGGATACGCTGATGACGACCAAGGCGGTCCTGGAGGCGAGCAAGCTGGAACTCACCAGTAAGGTGGAAGGGCTCAGGCTCGAGGTGAGGACCCTGAACAGTGGTCAAGGAGATCCCTTCGAGGTCTCCAAGCCGCCGAGCCAGCCGACCCGGCCGACCTCTCCGAACCCCTGGGCCATCAGCTTCGGCGCGATCGTCTTCGGCCTCGGCCTGGGATTCGGGCTCGCGATCTTGCTGGAGTACAGCAAGAACTGCTTCCGGTCGCCTCGGGAGCTGTCGCGAGTCATGCCCCACCCGGTGCTTGGCACGATCAACGCGATCAGGACCCGTCGCGAGCGCGCCCGGGCGTTCGTTTCCAGGGTGGCATTGGGCGGAGGCTCCATTGGCTTCGTGGTGGGGGTGACCTTCGTCACCTGGGCCTGGGCTAACGATCCGCAGAGCCTCAACAATGAGGTCGTCAATGCCATCGACAAGTTCCGCGAGCTGCTGATGTGATGCGGGCAGCGGGCCGTTTCTGGGCGAGGGGGTCGGTCTAGGGGGCCATGCGGGATCTCATCGTCGCACTCTTCGCCCTGGGAGCGATCCCGGTGGCGTTCAAGCGGCCCATGGCGGGCATGCTGGCCTTCTCTCTGTTCGCCTACATGCGGGTTCAGGACCTGGCCTGGGGGTTCGCGAAGGGGCAGCGCTGGTCCCTGTTCCTGGCGGTGGCCATGGTCAGCGGGTGGTTCTTCCAGCGGGACCGGACGAAGCCGATCTGGAACCTCCGGACCGGGCTGATGGTGTTCATGCCCATCTGGACCTTCATCGGGCTCTTCGCCGCCGTCGGAGCGGACGCGTTCCTGTACCCGCGCTTCATCGAGTTCGTGAAGATCATCTTCGTCGCGATCTTCACGACCATGGTGGTGCAGCGGCGCGAGCACCTTCGGGCGCTGATGTGGGTCATCGGGATCTCCTTTGCGTTCTTCGGCATGAAGAACGGCGTGGGCGCGATCTTGAGCGGCGGCGCTCCGATCATCCGAGGCCCCGGAGGGATGCTCCTGGACAACAACGACTTCGCCCTGGCCCTCGCCATGGGGATCCCGATCATCGTCGGGCTCGCGTCGTCGGAGGTGAACAACTACTACCGTCGCTGGCTCAAGCTGTTCCTCCCCTTCACCTACATCTCCATCTTCGCCACGCGCTCACGGGGGGGCTTCCTCTCGAGTGTGCTGGCGACCCTCGTCCTGGTCTGGCGTTCGAAGAACCGCTTCGCGGGGTTCGCGATCATGGGGGCCTTCGCCTTCATCGGGCTGTTCGCGCTTCCGTCGAGCATGTTCGAGCGGCTCGGGACCCTCCAGAACGTGGAGGCTGATGGGTCCGCGCAGGGGCGGCTCAAGGCCTGGAAGATCGCGGGGGAAATGATCCAGGACCACCCGGTCTTCGGCGTGGGCTTCGACCAATTCCAGGCCAACTACCTGGACTACGGCACGCGGGCGGGGACGCAGAGCGGCACGCGCGTCGTTCACAACGCCTACCTTCAGATCTGGTCGGAGGCGGGGACCCCGGTCTTCCTCAGCTACATCACACTGCTCATCCTCTCCGTCCTGGCCGTGCAACGGCTCCGGCGAAGAGCGGCCAAGGTCTACGAGCGCAGCTGGATCCTCTCCTACTGCACGGCCATTGAGGGGGCCCTGGTGACCTTCATCTTCGGGAGTACCTTCCTGAACCGGGCCCAGTTCGACCTGATCTACCACTACTTCGCCATCGTCATCGCCTTCGAGAGCATCGCCATGGCGGAGCTCGAGTCTCCCCGCGTGGCCGCCAGCGAGGGGGCCTCCAAGGGGCAGGCGTTCGTCCGCGAGGAGCAGTTCGGCTTCGGGCGGCAGCCCGGTGCCAGGCGCGGGTTCCGCGCCGCAGGCAACGCCCCGCGGCAGATTGGCGGCGGGGCTGGATTCGCCTCAAGGGAGGGCTCCCTCTAGGGGCGCTGGATCGTATGTGCGGATTCACAGGCTTCGGGCTCCTGCCCCAGACCGGTGCCGAGCGGTTCGAGGTCGAGCAAAGGGCCATGCTCGAGCGGATGAACGGGACCCTCGTCCACCGCGGTCCGGACGACGAGGGCTACTGCCTGAGGGCGCCCTTCGGGCTCGGCTTCCGGCGGCTCTCGATCATCGACGTGGCCGGGGGCCACCAGCCCATCGAGGCGCCCAGGGGCGACCTCGCGGTCGTGGGGAACGGGGAGGTCTACAACTTCCAATCCCTCCGGGAGGAGCTGAAGGGGCGGGGAGCGGACTTCCAGTCGGGATCAGACATCGAGACCATCCTTCACCTCTATCGCGAGCGCGTACCGCCGGGTGGGGGCGAGCCCGGCGACCTCCTGGGGATCCCCAGGGCCCTGGTGGGGATGTTCGCCTTCGCGGTCGCGGATTGGCGCGACCCGGATTGCCCGCGGATCCTGCTGGGCAGGGACCGGCTCGGGATCAAGCCCCTCTACTGGTGTGAGACCTCCGAGGGCCTCTTCTTCGGGAGCGAGGTGAAGTCGATCCTCGCCGCGGGGGTGACGGACCGTGAGATGCGGCGTGAGGCGCTCCTCGACTACCTCGTTCAGGGGTACGTCGGCGGACAGAACAGCGCCTGGGTCGGAATCCAGCGCCTGCCTGCGGGGAGCGTGCTGTCCTGGAATCCTCGCGATGGTGTACGTATCCAGCGCTACTGGGACCTCCCCAAGGAGGAGCTGCGCGAGGCGCCCGCCGAGGGGGAGGTCCGGGAGTGGCTCGGGCGCGTGGTCGAGGACCGCCTGGTCGCGGAGGTGCCGCTCGGCGCCTTCCTCTCCGGCGGGATCGACTCCAACGCGGTCGCCCACGCCATGCGGGACGCCACGGGGGAGGCGCCGGTGCTCTGCACCGTGGGCTTCCAGGAGAAGTCCCACGACGAGCTCGGCCTTGCCAAGGAGACTGCCGCGGCGCTCGGGGCGGTTCATCACACGGAGATCCTCGAGCCCGATCCCCGCGCGGCGATCGACGAGCTGCCGTGGTTCTACGACGAGCCCCTCGCCGACCCCTCGACCGTGCCCACCTGGCTCGTCTCGAAGGTGGCCCGCCGCCATGTCACCGTCGCCCTCTCGGGCGACGGCGGCGACGAGATATTTGGGGGCTATCGGCGCTACGTGCATGACGTGGCGGAGAACCGCATCCGGAGGGCGATCGGCGGGGCCGGGCGGAGCGCCATGGGAGCTCTCGGGCGGGTCTACCCGAAGCTCGACTGGGCGCCCCGGGTGTTCCGCGCGAAGACCTTCCTCACGAACACCGCCGACGATCCAGCCCGCGCTTACTGGCGCAGCGTCTCCCACATGGAGCGCGACGCCGCCGCGGCGCTCCTGGCGCCGGACCTGCGGGAGGCGCTCGGCGACCACGATCCGTTCGACGCGTTCGAGGCCCACTACGCGCGGCCCGACATTGACTGCCCCCTCTACCGAGCCCAGTACGCGGACTTCCATACCTGGCTGCCGGACCGCATCCTCGCGAAGGTGGACCGCGCCTCCATGGCCGTCTCCCTGGAGGTGCGTGTCCCGCTCCTCGATCACCGTTTCGTCGAGCGCTTCGCCCACTCGCCCGCGTCCTCGAAGGTGCGCGCGGGGCGGGGCAAGCACGTCCTCAGGGAGTCCCTCCGTGGCACGGTGGCTGGAGAGGTCCTCGACGGCGCGAAGCGGGGCTTTGACACGCCGCTCGCTGGCTGGATCCGCGGCCCCCTGGCGGAGGCCACCCGTGACGCCGTCGAGGGCCTCCCCGAGGACTGGTTCGACCGCGGCCGCCTGCGCGCGACGCTCGACGCCCACATGTCCGGCGGAGTGAACCACGACCGGTTGCTGTGGAGTCTGCTGGTGCTCGACGCCTGGAGGCGTCGTCACGGGGTCGCGCGAATCGGAGCGTGAGCCCATGAGGATCGGCGTCCTGACCAGCCTGTACCCGTGCCCGGAGCGGCCCTTCGAGGGGATCTTCGCCGAGCGGAAGTGGCGCGGGCTGCGGGCCAGGGGCCACCAGGTGACGCTCGCGCACCCGGTGCCCTGGGGGCCGCGCTGGCTGGCTCCGCTGCTCGGGGATGGGCGCGCCTACCTGGCGCGGATCCCAAGGACCGAGGACCGGGGGGGCATCGAGGTACGCCGGCCCCGCTTTGTCCATCTCCCGGGGCGCGCGGCGGGGAACGCGGCGCGCTTCGCGGCCACGGGGGCCCGAGCCCTGATGGGGGCGGGGGCTGATGCGCCGGACGTGGTGGTCTGCGACTATGCCTGGCCCGCGGCGGCGGCGGTGGGCGCGTTCCGGCGCGCGGGGATTCCCGTCCTGGTCAACGGTCGGGGGAGCGACGTGCTCCAGGTGCGAGATGTACCTGGGCTAGCAGGGGCGCTCGCCGCAGGGCTGGCCGAGGCGAACGGATACACGGCCGTGAGCCAGGACCTCCTCGACGCCATGGTCGAGCTGGGCGGGCCCAAGTCCATTCAGGCCCTCACCCCGAACGGGGTGGATGCGGCTCACTTCTCCCCTGGGTCGAGGGCCGCCGCGAGGGAGCGTCTCCAGCAGGAGGGCCAGGGCTCCCTGGTGCTCTGCGTGGGGCACCTGATCGAGCGCAAGGACCCGCTGCTCGCGCTGCGCGCCTTCGCCGCCGGGGCTCCCGAGACGGCGCGGCTCGTCTTCGTGGGGCGCGGCCCGCTGGCGGAGGCCGTGGGGGGGGCCGCTCGCGAGCTCGGGGTGGGGGAGCGGGTGAGCCTCCTGGGCGAGCGCCCGCCCGAGGAGCTGGTGGACTGGTATCGGGCCGCCAGCACGCTGCTCCTCACCAGCCACCGGGAGGGCAGGCCGAACGTCGTGCTCGAGGCCTTGAGCGCCGGCTGCCCGGTCCTGGCCACCCGCGCGGGCGGGACGGGGGAGCTGGTGAGCGACCCCCGGATGCTGTCCGAGGAGAGGACCCCGGAGGTCCTGGGTGGCATGCTGGCCGCCCTCCTCGCGAGTCCTCCCGGGGTCGAGGAGCTGCGGCAATCCGTCCGCCACCTCACGTGGGACGCGAGCCTCGATGCCCTGGAGGGCGTCCTGGGAGACGCCGCTGGCCCTTGAGGGCAAGCCCCATCGGCAGGAGGACTCGCCGATGGGGCTTGCCCTCCCGGCGGATGATCCGATGATCCAACCATGACCGGCGCGCCCAGACATGCCCTCTCCTTCGATGTGGAGGAGTTCTTTCAGGTCGCGAACCTGAAGGAGGCCTTCCCGAAGGAGGACTGGGACTCGGTCCCCTCTCGCATCGACCTCGCCATGGATCGGCTGCTCGAGCTCCTCGAGCGCCGCGGTGCGCGGGCCACGATGTTCTTCCTGGGGTGGGTGGCCGTGCGCCGGCCCGACCTTGTGCGTCGCTGCCACGAGGCCGGGCACGAGATCGCTAGCCACGGCTGGGAGCACGAGTTCCTCTGGGACCTCGAGGGAAAGGAGGGGTTCCGCGAGCACCTGCGCCGGACGGAGGAGGCCATCGAGGCGGCGGGGGTCCCCCGGCCCGTGGGGTTCCGCGCGTCGACGTTCACGCTGACCCGGAAGACCTGGTGGGCCTTCGACGTGCTCGCGGAGCGCGGCTACCTGTACGATTCCAGCGTGCACCCCGTCCGGCACCCCACCTACGGCGTGCCCGACTTCGACCCCGGGGTGTCGACGGTGACCACCGAGCACGGTTCGATCGTTGAGTTCCCTGTCACCACCTTCCCCTTCGCGGGCAAGAACCTTCCGATTGGAGGTGGCGGCTACTTCCGCCTGCTGCCGGGCGCGATCCACCGGGCCGCGCTCTCCAGGGTGACCCGCATGGGCCGCCCTGTGGCGATCTATCTCCACCCGTGGGAGTTCGACCCCGAGCAGCCCCGCATCCCGGCGCCGCCGCTCAAGAAGTTTCGGCACTACGTCGGCCTCAGCCGGAGCCTGGACCGGCTGGACCGGCTGCTCGAGACCTGGGACTTCGGGACGATGCGGGAGGTGCTGGAAGGGGCAGGCGCCCTCCGTCACTGATCGCATCCTGGGCGAGAGTCTCCGCTGGCGGTAGGCTCCCGAGCCAAGCGATCAGAGCCCGCCCGCTTCCTCGATGGCCTTCCGGTTGAGCCCGATGAGCGCCGTCGTCGTCGCAGGGCGATAGGGGCGGTCATCCGCATCCTTGGAGATTTCCTCGAGGACCGTCTGGGTCACGGGGTCCAGGAGCGCCTTCCGAGCCTCGTTGCCGAGTTTGCGCGGAGCTCGCTCCTTCATGGCCACCACCTCGGGAGTGAGCAGGTCCACGTTGCGCTGCAGGAGCATGTCGAGATAGCGCTCATCAAGGTCCGTCGCGTCGATCCCGGAGGTCTTGAGATCCCTCTGTTCCCAGAGGTTCTGAGTCGCCGTGATGACGTCTTCCAAGTCCGTCCCTCGCCTTTCAGTCGCTGCCTTGAAGGACTTGATCTGCCTGCTGAAATTCGGGTCCTCCAGTTGAGGCTCGCGGGGGGTGGCCGGTGGCAGGGCCAGGTGCCGGAAGCTGGTGAGGCTCTGCAGGAAGGTCGAGCGAATGCCTCCGCCACCACCGGCGAAGTCCGCAGCTCTGAGGACGCGCTTGACGTCGTTCACGGGTTCTCCCCGCGAGACCATGATCTCGGCGAGCGAGTAGCCCACCCCTGAGCTGGGGCTGGTCCCCATGAGCGCCCGGTAGATCTCCGCGGCGGCGTCGTCGTCGTCCAGCTCCCTCGCGACCCGGGCCCGCAGATTCCAGAGTTCCAGGTTCCCCGGCTCGTGGGCCAGGTCTCGATTGATGATCTCCCAGGCGAGCTCGAGTCGAACCTCGATGAGCAGCTCCACCCACGGCCGCGTGCTGCCCCTGCGGAGCGCCTCGAGCGGTTGACGGCCCGATTCCTTGTAGAGGCTCTTGAGCGCGCCCTCGGCGATCTCGCCCCAGCCCTCCCTGGGGATGCCAGAGAGCTTGAGGTCCACGAGCTTGACCATGGGGTCAAGCGGGTAGCTCTCGATCAGCTCGTCGAGCATCTCACGGGCTCGCTCCGGCTGAACCAAGCCGCCCCCGCCCGCTCCCGGGGCCTCGGCCTCACCAGCCCGTCCCAGGCAGGCGAGGAGACTGTTCAGCACAACTTCCTGGAAGACCCCCGGGTCGCCGTTGGCCGCCTGGAAGAGATACTCCGCCGCGGCGGCGAACTGGTTCTGTCGGGCCTTCAAGATGCCCAGGATCAGCTGCGCCTCGACCTCGGCCTCCCCCGCGTCACCGACCACCTCGACGAGCACCCGCGCGGCTGCGACATTGTCCTTCCTCAGGTTGGCCAGCCTCCCGGCCTCGGCGAGGGCGGTCTCCACGGGATCGCCGATGAGGTCCTCGCCCAGGCTCGTGAGGCGGATGCGGCGCGCCTTGACCACCTCGGGCCGCAGGGGCTCATCGGGGTACTTCGCCTTTGCGAGCTCCACCGCCCAGTCGTGGCCCGGGCCGAATCGGTTGTGCTGGGTCACCAGCCGGTCGATCGTCGCAGTCAGTCGCGGGACGTCACCGCTTGCCTCCAGGGCCACCGCCCTGATGTAGTTGGACCAGATTCCGGACCCACTGTCCTTGCCCACCTTGTCGATGATCGGGAGGAGCCACGCGGACCACTCCGGGAGGTCCGCGATGAGGGTCATGGCGAGGGTCTCGCGCGGGTCCCTGGAGCTCCGGCCGACGGATCCGAGCAAGAGCCGTCGGACGTCGGAGATGGCGCTCTGGCCGAACCAGGCGGGGAGCGAGATCGGGTCCTTGACCATGGCGTCGCCAGCGGCGGCGATGAGCGCCCACATGGGGCTCCGGGGAGCGTCCTCGAGGTTCTGCTGGGCGGCGCGTCGACCGGCCTCGAGGCGCTCGGCCAGCAGCACGAGCGCCACCTCCTTCTGGGGCGTGATCTCGAAGGACGAGCGGCGCAGGCGCTCGATCTGCGCGGGGAGGCCGGTCCATCTCCGCCTGCTGACGGCCAGGAGGATCGAGGCGATCTCCGGGGTGCCATCCTGGAGGTAAGCCTCGGAGCGCTCGATGGACTCCCTCGCGAACTCCACGCCGCGCTCCTTCGCGGTCAAGATGTCCACGAGGATCCGACGCCGATAGAACTGGGGAGTGCGGATCTTCGGGTCCCGATCGAGGCGGTCGATGATCACGAGGGCGAGGTCTGCCTGGCCCTTGCCCATGAGCAGGTCCGCCAGCTGCAGGTAGGTGGAGGGGGAGGCCTCGATCGCGTCCAGTTGCCGTACGACCTGCGGGATCGAGGCGGCTCGGCCCAACTCGAGGAGCAGGCGGGCCTTCAGAATGGCCGCGTCCTCGTCGAGCGGCCGGCTGGATTCCATCCCGGTGATGACGTCCAGCCCCTTCGCGAAGCTCTGCTCCTCGAAGAGCGTCTGAGCTCGCAGGAGGCGCATCGAATAGGGGGCGCTCATGGAGTCGACCGCGCCGAGCGCGGCCTTGGCGCGCTTGGAGTCGCCGTTCTCCAGGAACCAGCTGGCAACAGCGGCCTTTCCAAAGCGCTGGGGCGCCACCTTGATCGCCGCGATCAGCGCATCCCCGGCGAGGCGATTCTTGGGGAGCCGACCAAGGCTCTCTTCGACGCCATCGTCGATGCCGGCGAGCTCGATGCGGCGGACGATGTCGCGCTCGACGTTGTACCGGTTGGGCGTGGCGACCTTCGCCGAGATGGCCACGTCGAGGGCGGGGATCAGCCTGGGGTGCTCCTTCAAGGCCTCGTTCGCGGCCTGGAGGGCCGAGAAGTTTCGGCCCTCCTCCAGGTGCTTCTCGGCCAGGATGGTATAGACCGCCGGTCCGAGGCCCCGGACGTTGGGCACGGCGCTGTTGAGGTTCTTGGCGTCGGAGATGAGGTTGTTGATCGTCATCCCCTTGCTCTTGATGTTCCTGAGCCCCGCCTCGCGCCACTCCTCGAGGAGCTCGGCGCTCCGCGCGGGTTCGAGGTCGATGGCGTCACTCAGGGCCAGTTCGACCTGGAGCCAGGGAATGGAGGATCTCTTCTGAAGGGCGCGGGCCATCTGCGCCTTCCCAGCTGCGGTGGCGCTGCCTGGTTCGCCGAATCCGACCTTCAGGCCGAAGATCTCATCCTCGGTATCGCCCCGGATCGAGGCGAGGTCGGCGAACCAATAGCCGGCCTCTGCCGTTGCGCCGGGGAAGGGCTCCAGGAAGCCGTTCGGGTTAGTGATGAACTCCCTCAGGTTCTTGCGGAGGTTCGTTCCCTGCGCGTCTGCGATCTGCCCGTTTCTGCTGAGCGCCTGCCTCACTCCGTTCGCGCTCTGGTAGAAGAGAAACCAGTGCTGGCCCGTTCGATCATCGAGTTGTCTGAGCCGCGTGGCCAGGGGCCCGATGAGCGCGAAGTCCTCGGCCTCGTACTGGAGCTGCGCCGCGAGGGCCACGTGCTGCAGGTCGTTGACCTCGGGCCAATAGGTCTGCCGGTTCAGTGCGAGCGCCTCGTCGATCCGGTTGGCGTCTCTCAGGAGTCGGAGCAGCTTGAATCGGATGGGGCCGGACCCGGAGAGTGAGGGGACGGCCAGGGCTGCGGTGAGCAGGCTCGTGGCCAGCGGCTCCTGTCCTGCGGCGATGAGGCTCTCGCCCAAGGCGAGCACTCGGTCCGCCGTCGGGTCGAGTTGGACCGACCTCGCGAAGGCCGCCCGCGCATTCAGATACCGGTCCCGCGCCCTCGCCGCGTCCTCCTTCGCGACGTATACAAATTCCCCGCCCGACGTCACGGGGATCGCCGCGCCGAGCTCGAATTCGACCTTCGGCAGCTCCGGATCGTTGGGTTCCCGGCAGGCCATGTTCATCAAGAGTTCACTGACGAGCTCGGCGTCCTTCCGGGCCATCGTCTCTTCAATCTCGTCCAGCCTGGGTTGGAGCTCGGATCGTGCGGCCTTCGACTCCAGCTCGCCCAGGAAAGCCCAGGCAGCGGCGTCTCGCGGGCGCTTGGCGATGATGGCCGTGGTCTTCTCGATCGCTCCGGCCCCGTTGCCCATGGACGCCATCAGGCCGGCGATGCGCAGTTGCAGCGCGAAGTCGCCGGGGCGAATGGACTCGACCCTCGAGAGGTCGTCCAGGACCCGCTCGAGGTCCTCGAGCTGCAGGTGAACGTCCGCCCTCGTGGTGAGGACCTCGACGGTCAGGTCATCGTCACGGCGGTCCTCAGCGACGGCCAGGGCCTCACCCAGTTGCAGGAGGGCCGCTCGCTGCTGGAAGGTCAGGGAATCCATCTCTCCCCGGATCCCTCGGACGATCTCGGCGGGGCCGACTGGGCGCCGGGTGAGGACGTAGGTGGTCCCCGCTGCGGCAGCGGAGAGGGCGGCGATCAGGGCCGTTGCGCTGGTCCACTTCATAGCAATGCTCCGAGAGATTACGCGCGCTGCGAGCTGAAGTTGACGTCGAGGAGGTGGTACTTGCGCATCTTGTTGAAGAGTGTCGAGCGGTTGATCCCAAGCTCCGCGGCGGCGCGATCACGGCGGCCCTCATTTCGAGCCAGTGAGCGCTCGATGAGGAGCTTCTCCGGGCCCTCGAGGGCAACCCGGAGCGGGATCGCTCGGGTCAGGTCCGAGAGCCACTCGAGGCCCGCCGGGATGGAGCCTGCCGGTGCGATCGAGGCGCCGGACGCGGCCTCTTCGAGGAGGTCCTGTCCCAGATCAGAGACATCGAGGAGGCCCCTGGGGCCCCCCGACTCGCCGCCTCCTGAGAGGATCACTGCGCGCTCGAGGGAATGCTCGAGCTGGCGGACGTTGCCCGGGAAGCGCGCCGACGCGAGGATCCGGAGGGCGGCGGGGGAGATTCCGCGGATGGGCTTTTGGTACTCGGCGGCGAAGCGATCGACGAACCCGCTGGCGAGGGCGGCCAGGTCCCCCGGGCGCTCCCGGAGGGGTGGCAGGGCGACCTCGACCACCCTCAGTCGCCAGAGGAGGTCCTCCCTGAACTCTCCGGCCTCGACCTTCGCCTCGAGGTCCGCGTTGGTCGCGGCGACGATGCGGACGTCCGAGGTGCGGGTCTTGGATTCACCCACGCGCTCGAAGGCGCGGTCCTGTACGGCCCGCAGGAGCTTGACCTGCAGCTCGAGGGGCGCGGAGTCGACCTCGTCCAGGAAGATCGTGCCGCCGTCGGCGGCCTCGAAGCGCCCCGCGCGATCCTGGGCCGCGCCGGTGAAGGCGCCCTTGGCGTGACCGAAGAGCTCGGACTCGAGCAGGCCCGCGGGCAGCGCGCCGCAGTTGACCTCGACGAAGGGCCCCGCGCGGCGGCTCGAGGTCTGGTGCAGGGTCCTCGCCATGAGCGACTTGCCCGTGCCGGTCTCTCCCAGCAGGAGGACCGTGGCCCGGGTGTCGGCCACTGACTCGAGGATGCGCAGGGCCTGCTTCAGCTTGGTGTCACGCGTCTTGATGCTCCCGAAGGAGTACCGCTCGTCCAGCTGTTCACGGAGGGATTCGTTCTCGCGGGCGAGGGAGTGCCGTTCCAGAGCCCGGGCAGTGGCGACCACGAGGTCCGCGTCGGACGGGGCCGCGGTGGTCGCGGTGACGCCAAGGGCCTCGGCGCGGGCGGTGTCGCCGATGAGGACCACGGCGGGCCGACCGTCCACGTTGGCGAGGGCCAGCACATCCTCGTCGTCCGCGTCCTCGGCCCGGACGAGAATCGCCTCGTGGCGGTCCGGACCTGCGAGCAGGGCGCCCAGGGTCTCATCTCCGGCGTGGTGGCGACCTGCGGCCGACCGCTCAGCGAGCATGGCGCAGGTGCGGCGCCCGCGCTGGACGTCACCGTCGATGACGAGGACCCGGCGGCCGCGCAGGATGGACTCCCCGGGGGCCCGCCGCGGGTAAGGGCGGGGCGCGAAGCTCAGGTCGGGCCCGATGCTGGAGTGGGGGGGGCGGTGTTGAGCGCCTTCGACATGACCTTCCATGTCGATCTCTTTCGACATCCGTGTCCCGTTGTCTGAACAGGGACGTCGCCGGGCGAGTGTCCCGAGGCCTCGCCCCCCTCGCCCCTGGGTTCAGGCGCGCGGCGCGCCCGAGAATGAGACATCAAACACCCGGTGGCCGCCCTCCTCGTCCCGCAGGACGAGGTCGCCCCCCTGGCCGACGGCGATGGCGCCGGCGGCGGCCAGGGCGTTGGCGCCGATGTCGGGGAGCCGCGCCTTTAGGGCGTAGGGCTGGATCGCCTCGGCCGGGGAGAGGTTGGCCATGGGGCCCGCCGGGAAGCGGATGTGGACGCAGGGGGCGCCGTCGTCTCCTGCGTCGATGGACACGCGGATGACGTCCCCCGGACCGGCGCACCCGATCGCGGTGAGCAGCAGCGCCTCCAGGGCCATGGTGACCAGCAGCTTGTCCGCCTCGATCGGGGCCCCGTCCACCCGGGAGCGGAAGAGGATCCGGGGGGCGTCGGGGGCTTGACCGGCGAGCGCCCCGAGCTGCTCCTCGAGGAGGACGCCGAGGTCGAAGGCCTGCTCGCCGCGGGGCGGCGGGGCGGCGACGTAGCCGATGGTCCTCGTGAACTGCCGGAGCTGGCCCAGCTCGCGCTCGAGGCCGAGGTGAGCGTGGGTGGAGCGCGCGGTCAGGTCCAGGGCCTGGACGATGTCCGCGAGGTCAGCGATCTGGTCCTTCAGCCAGGCGGGGCGCCGGGAGTCCGTCGCCGCAGCGTCGGCCTCCGGGACGCCATGGGCCGAGGGGGCGGCGGGCGCCGGCGCGGTGTCCGTCCCCTCCTCCACGGTGCCCTGCGCGGCCTCGTTCTCCAGCGGAGCCTCCTGATGGGGCTCTTCCTGTGGCGGCGCGGCGGGATCTTCGACCGGAGCCTCGCGACCCGCCGGCTCCATGGCGGGGATCACGAAGTCATCGCTCTCTCCAAAGAAGGCCTCGATCTCCTCGTTGGTGAGCAGCGGACCGTCCAGGGAGTGGGCATCGGCGTCGGCGGGCTCGATGGGGGCCGCGCTCTCCTCCGGCGCAGTCCCGGCGTGGCCTTGCGGCTGCAGGGCGGGGGCGGGGCCGCGGAGCGTGGACTCCGGGACGGGGATCGGGCGCTCCACCTGGGAGGTGGGGGCACGCAGGAAGGCGGAGCGCGGGCGCTCGGCTGGGGCGTGCCCGTACGGCCCCCCCTCACCTGACATCACCTCGGCGGCGACGCCGTCCTCGACGGCCAACGGCTCGGTCGTGCCACGGGTCCAATCGGCGGCAGCAGCAGCTCCAGCCACCTCGGTGGCCTGGCCGTGGCCGAGGATGGACTCGATCTCACTCAGCTCCACATCGCGCCGGTCGTCGGGGTCCGGGTCGTCGTGGTCTTGCGGTGGAGCGTCTCCATCGGAGCGGGGCGCATCGCGACGCTTGCTCTCCGGTGGTCCCGGCATCGCGGCGGCGGCAGCGGGCGCCGGGGATCGCTCCGCATCCGGCCTGGCAGCCCGTGGGGTCGCTCCCGCCGCGAGCTCCTCGAGGGTCTCCACGTCGATGGGCCAGGGGAGCCTCGCCCCGCGGACGCCCGCGTCGTCGAACGGGGCCTCGCTGCCCGCTTCACCCCCGACCCACAGGATGCGGCTTCCTGGAGTGCCCTCCTGCCAGCGTCGCAGGAGCCCGGCGTCAGCGAAAGGGACGTCCTTCAGGTCGGCGACCAGCAGGGCCCCCGCCGCCGCGTCGATCTCGAACAGCTCCATGGCGTCGTCCACCCGTTCGACCCGGCCTGGAGTTGCCCCTGAGGCCACCAGGAGGCCATCCAGCCGGACGAGGCGGGGCGAGGAGAGGACGATGATCCGGGCGCGGGCCATGGGCACAGCTTACGGATGGCGAGGCCCGATCCCCACGCTGGATCGCAGGACTGCGGGCGACCTGCCCTGGGGATCGCCCCAATCCGGTGCACGGGAAGAGTGGGGGGGCTGCTCTGACCCTCCGGGGCGCGGGCTCCCTATAGTCGCGGCACCCCTGGCGCCGAAGACCCCCCTTGAGGGGCCCCAGAGCGCGGAATCACCGGTACGAAAGCAGTCAGATGGCCCCCGAAGACACCCTAGAGAGCATGGACGCGCGCGCCGACCGCAACGGCGCCCTCGTGGATCTCTCCCTGGTGGTCCCGGTGTTCGACGAGGAGGAGAACCTGCCCAAGCTCCACGCGGAGATCGTGCGCCACGTGGGGGGCATGGGGATCACCTGGGAGGTGGTCTACGTGGATGACCGGAGCGAGGATCGCTCTTTCGATGTCCTCATGGAGCTCCGGGCCTCCGACCCCCACGTCCGCGTCGTCCGCTTCAGGCGGAACTTCGGGCAGACCCCCGCCATGAGCGCGGGCTTCGAGCACAGCCGCGGCGCCGTGGTGGTCACCCTCGACGCGGACCTGCAGAACGACCCCGCGGACATCCCCGCGCTGGTGGCCAAGCTCGACGAGGGCTACGACATCGTGGTGGGGTGGCGGAAGAACCGGCAGGACGGGCTCGTGCTCCGGAAGGTGCCCTCGCGCATCGCGAACCGGTTGATCGCGCGGCTCACCGGGGCCACGGTCCACGACACCGGCTGCACCCTGAAGGCCTTCCGGCGTGAGCTGGTGGAGAACCTCCCCATCTACGCCGAGCAGCATCGCTTCCTGCCGGTGCTGGCGCTCGCGAGCGGCGCCCGGATCTCGGAGATCGTCGTGCACCACCGACCCCGCATCCACGGGGTCAGCAAGTACGGGATCGGGCGGGCCGTGCGCGTGGCGCTCGACCTGCTGACGATGAAGATGCTCAGCTCCTTCGCGAAGAGCCCGCTGCCGTACTTCACGCTCCTCTCGATCCCCTTCGTGGTCACGCCTCCCCTCTACTTCATGGCGGCCCTGATGACCTCCGACGCGCCCACCTTCGATAGCGGCTGGGGGCAGGCGGCGCTCTTCACCCTCGGCCTCATGGCCTCCGCGGGGGTGTACTTCGTGCTGCTGGGCCTGCTCGCGGAGCTCGTGGTCAAGCTCTTCCGCAGGAGTGACCGTCCGCTCAGCACCGCCGACGGCGGGCCCGTGATGGTCAGGACCGGGGGCGTGGCATGACCGAGGTGATCCAACCCGTGCAGGCCGAGGCCTCCGTCCTCGTCTCCAACGCGGCGCCGGACGTGACCATCGTCTTCCCCGTGCAGACGCAGAAGGCGGAGATCGACAGCGTCCTCGGCGCGCTCGGCTCCACCCTCGAGCGCCTGGGTTACACGTGGGAGTGCATCCTGGTCTTCGACGGGATCAAGGGGGCCCTCTGGGAGCACGCGACCGCGCTCCAGGAGAAGACCCGTGATCAGGTCCGCACGATCGCCTTGCACAAGGCCTTCGGTGAGTCGGTCTGCCTCTCGAGCGCCTTTGACCACGCCCGAGGCGGGTTGATCCTGACCACGCCTCCCTACGTCCAGTCGGACCCTGACGGGCTGCAGGCGATCTTCGAGAGCATCGACGACGGCGCGGACTTCGTCACCACGCGCCGGACGCCGCGGATCGACTCGAAGCTCAATCAGCTGCAGTCCTTCGCCTTCAACTGGATCGTCCGGAAGGTGGTGGGTGCGAGCTTCCACGACCTCAACAGCACGCTGCGGGTGATGCGCCGCGAGGTCCTCGATCAGATGACGATCTACGGGAACATGTACCGCTACCTGCCGGCGGTCGCGTACCGACAGGGCTTCCGGGTGGACGAGGTGGACGTCCGTCACCTCACGGAGTGGGGTGACAACAGCGTCTTCGGACCGGGGATCTACCTGCGCCGGGCGCTCGACGTCCTCGGGCTGATGTTCCTCGCGCGCTTCACCCACAAGCCGCTGCGCTTCTTCGGCTCCCTCGGGGGGACCTTGATGTTCGCCGGCGGTCTCCTGGCCAGCGTCGCGCTCTTGGAGTGGGCGCTCCGGAGCGGCGACTTCTCCCTGTACAAGACCCCGTTCTTCCTCGTGGGAGTCCTCATGGGGGTCCTGGGGGCCCAGATTGTCGGCTTCGGCCTCGTGGGTGAGATCATCGTGTTCACCCAGGCTCGTAACGTCCGGGAGTATCGGATCGAGCGGATCTACGAGTGATGGGGCCCAAGAGCGATACATCCAGCGACGCCACGGTCGATGGGGGGAGCCCCGGTGCGCTCGTCGTGCGCGCGGCTCTGCCGGAGGACGCGGGGGCCGTGGACGCCTTCGTCCTCTCCGCCGAGCACGGGACGTTCTTTCACCTGACGGGTTGGACCCGCGCCGTGGTGGAGGAGTTCGGTCACCGTGACCGCTCCCTCGTGGCCCTGCGCGGAGACGACGTCGTCGGCGTCCTGCCGCTGACGGAGTGCGCCGGGCTCCTGGGGGGACGCGCGTTGATCTCCAACGCCTATGCGGTCTACGGCGGACCCGCTGCGGTGGACCGGGAGGTCGAGCTGGCGCTCGTGCGCGCCGCGGAGGAGCTGGCGGTGTCGGAGCAGGTCGGCCGCCTGGAGCTGAGGTGCCAGCGCGACATCGACGTGGGCTTCGAGCGCCTGGATCTCCACGCGACCTTCATCCGAGAGCTTCCCGGCAGTCCCGATGAGGTGCTCAAGCGCATGCCGAAGAAGGCGCGTGCGGACGCCCGCAAGGCACGACAGCAGCATGGGCTGACCCTCCGCGAGGGCCGCTGGTACGTGGGCGACCTCGTCAGGCTCTTCCACGAGAACAAGCAGACCCTGGGCTCACCCGCCTTGCCGGCCACGTTCTTCGCGCGGCTGCTCGCGATCTTCCCCGAGCGGGCGACCATCCACCTCACCAAGCTCGGTGACGAGCCGGTGATGGCGGTGATGTCGTTCCTCTTCCGTGACCAGGTCCTCGCGTACTACTCCGGGTCAGCGGCCCACGCGGACCGCCGCTGCAAGGCGAGCGCCTTCACCTACATGGCGCTCCAGGAGTGGTCCGTCGCGGCGGGCTACCGGGTGTTCGACTTCGGACGAAGCCGCAAGGAGTCCGGAGCCTTCGCCTTCAAGGCCCGCCAGGGGTTCGAGCCTGCCGAGCTCTACTACCAGATCCGGCGTGTCCGGGACCAGGCGCTTCCGAGCCTCAACCCGTCCAACCCCAAGACGCTCATCCTCCAGCGCACCTGGCGCAGCCTCCCCGCGGGGCTGGCCACCCGGCTCTCGGGCAGGGCGTCCCGCTACCTCCCCTGAGGTCGTCGGGGCGGGAGGCGAGACGCCCTCGAGGTGGGGCCCTCAGCCCTGGAAGCCGGACTGGAAGGCGCCGCGGAGGTCCTCGACGCCGAGGTCGATGAGGGGCTTGCCGGAGACGCCCTTGATGACGAGCCGGTCCTTCTTGGAGACCCGCCCGATGGGGGTGGTGGCGATGCCCATCATCTTCGTCTGGAAGTTGAACTTCTTGCCCGGCTCCACCTCGACCAGGAAGCGCGTGCAGGACTCGGAGAAGAGCAGCGTCGCGTCGGGGTCGTAGCCCTCGCCGAACTCCTCGCGGTCGATGACCGCGAGGTCAATGTCGGCCCCGTGGCCTCCGGCCATGCACATCTCCGCCGCCGCGACGGCGAGCCCTCCCTCGGAGAGGTCGTGGCAGGCGCGGATCTGGCGGAGCTTGGTGGCCCCGTGGAGCTTGCGCAGGCAGGTGGGCGCGCGCTCGAGATCCGGGCGAGGCACCCTGCCGCCGTCCAGGCCGAGCAGGTCCAGCCACTCGGAGCCGCCGAGTTCGGCGTTCGTGACGCCCACCAGGAGCAGCAGGTTGCCGGGCTGCTTGGCGTCCATGGTCACGGCGTTGGCCACGCTCGGGACCCGGCTCATGGCGGTCACGTACAGGGTCGGGGGGATGGACAGGGTCTCTTCGCCCACGCGGTACTCGTTGTTGAGCGAGTCCTTGCCGGAGACGAAGGGGGTCCCGTAGGCCATCGCCGCCGAGTAGCACCCGCGGCTCGCGTGCACCAGCGCGCCGAGGCGATCGGGCTTGTCGCAGTTGCCCCAGGAGAAGTTGTCGAGGATGGCCGTGTGGTCGGGGTCTCCGCCGCAGGCGACGACGTTGCGCATGGCCTCGTCGATGACCGCCTCTGCCATGGCCTCGGGGTCGAGGACGCCGTACCTGGGGTTGGCCCCGCAGCCCAGGGCGACGCCCTTGCGCGAGTCGGGGAGCGGGCGCAGGACGATGCCGTCGGAGGGGGCGTCGGCGCGCTCGCCGCTGAGCGGCTTGATGACGCTCATGCCCTGCACCTCGTGGTCGTACTGGCGGATGATCCACTCCTTGCTGGCGATGTTGGGTCGCGCGAGCAGCGCGAGGAGCGCGGCGTTCCAGGGCTCCTCCGCCCCCTCGAAGGTCCCGGTGTCGCCGGGGCCCGGGCAGCCGGGGTCCGCGTGGTCGGGCGCGGTCCACTCGGCGCGCCGGGTCGGACGGGGGGTGCCCTCGTGGAGGAAGTGCATGGACATGTCACCCACGACCTCCCCCTCGTATCGGAGCACGAGGCGCCCGGTGTCGGTGTAGGTCCCGATGGCCGAGGCCTCGACCTCCTCGGACTCGAAGACGGCGATGAACTCGTCGAGGTTCTCCGCCGGAACCGCGAAGACCATCCGCTCCTGGGCCTCGCTGATCCAGATCTCCTCGGGGGTCAGGCCGGGGTACTTGAGGGGGACCTTCTCGAGGTCCACCTCGGCGCCGCACTCGGCGCCCATCTCGCCCACGGCGGAGGAGAGGCCGCCCGCGCCGCAGTCGGTGACGGCGCGGTAGAGCTTGAGGTCGCGTGCGCGAAGCAGCCCGTCGAGGACGCGCTTCTCCATGATCGGGTCCCCGATCTGAACCGCGGCGGCGGAGACCATCTCGCTCTCCTCGGAGAGCTCGATGGAGGAGAAGGTCGCGCCGTGGATTCCGTCGCGGCCGGTGCGACCGCCGACGGAGACCACGATGTCCCCCGCGTGGACCTCCTTGGTCGCGCAGTCCCGCGGGATGAGGCCCACGGTCCCCGCGTAGACCAGCGGGTTGCCGACGTAGCCCTCATGGAACCACACCCCGCCAGAGACCGTGGGGATGCCCATTCGGTTGCCGTAGTCCCTGACGCCGTCCACCACGCCGCGCAGGATGCGGCGGGGGTGCATGGAGCCCTTGGGTACGTCCTCATCGGGGAGGTCGGTGGGGCCCACGAAGAACGCGTCGGTGTTGGCGATGGGCTTCGCCCCGAGGCCGACCCCGAGGATGTCGCGGATGACCCCCCCGATGCCGGTACCCGCGCCGCCATAGGGGTCGATGGCGCTGGGGTGGTTGTGGGTCTCGACCTTCACCGCGAGGCACCAGCCGCCGCGCTCGGGGTCCACATCCGGTTCGAACTCGACGATGCCGGCGTTGTCGTGGAAGACGCTGACGCACCAGTCCTTGTCGAGGTCGAACGTGGCCTTTGCGATGGTGGACTTCAGGAGGTTGTCGATCACCTCACCGTCCATCTCGATCACGCCGCGGAAGGTCTTGTGCTGGCAGTGCTCGCTCCAGGTCTGCGCGATGGTCTCCAGCTCGCAGAGGCTCGGCTCGCGTCCCTCCGCGGCGTAGTGCGCCTGCACCTCCTTCATCTCGGTGAGGTTGAGGGAGAGGGCACCTTCGGTCGAGAGGCGGACGAGGCCGTCGTCATCAAGGTCGCCGATGGGGACCTCGACTCGTCCATGGCGCGGCCGCGGATCGGGGGCGCCGTAGGGGAGCGACTCGGAGCCGATGGAGATGGCCTCGATGACCTCGTTGGCGAGCGCGGCCCGGGCGGCCTCGTCCAGGCGCCCCGCGTCGGCGCCCTCCTCGAGGGTGATCTCCCACGCCCGGAACGTGCTGACGACGCCCCGGCTCTCGGGGGCCAGCATCCCGTCGTCCCGGAGGGCGTCCTCGAGGGTCTGGGCGACAGGGTCCATCACTCCAGGCTTGCGGGCCACGAGGACGCGGTGGCTGCCGGGGGTCGCCGCGGGCGCTGACTTTGGCGCCGTGACCCGCGCGTCGTCGACCACGGGGTCCACGAGGAACTCCTTCATGGCCCGCTCGCGGGCGGCGTCGTCGAGGCCGGGCGGCAGCAGGTAGCCCCTTCCCAGTCGGACCTCTCGGACCCCATCGAGGCCGAGCTCCGTGAGGGCGGCCTGCGCGTGGACGCCCTCGGGGTCATCCACGCCGTCGCGACGAAAGACCTCGATGCGCCAGGCGTCGGGGAGGGGCGAGCTGCTGACGGAACCGGCGGCGCCGGACCCAGGAGAGGCCATTTCGGTGGAAGTCATGGGGGGCTCGGCGGGGCTCCGACGGCCCGAATGGATGGGCCAGCCGCTCGCCGGGGCCCGATGGTAGTGCTGGAGACCGCCAGAAGGAACGAGCCTCTTGCTTGCCCGCGGGGGATCAGGTGGGGAGGATATGTCCCCGAGCCGCCCCTGCGGCCAGATCAGCCATGTCGACGGAAGAGAAGACCAGAGAACCGGCAGGGCTCCCCTTCGAGCGAGACATCCAGGAGATGGAGCGCAAGCTGGTGGAGCTCGAGGAGCAGGCCGGCGAGGACCTCGACATCACGGACGAGGTCCGGGCGCTCCGCTCCAAGCTCAAGGAGAAGCTGGTGGAGACCTACGCGGGCCTGTCCGCCTGGGACCAGGTCACCGTGGCCAGGCACCCGGATCGGCCCGTGACAGGCGATTACGTGGCCGGGGCCTTCGACGAGTTCATCGAGCTCCACGGGGACAAGCAGTTCGGGGACGATCCGGCCATCATCACGGGCCTGGCGCGAATCGGCGACCGCCGCTTCATGCTCGTCGGCCACCGCAAGGGCCGCACCACCAAGGAGCGGCTCCGCTGCAACTTCGGCTGTGCGCACCCCGAGGGCTACCGCAAGGCCCTGCGCAAGATGCAGTTGGCTGAGCGCATGGGGCTCCCGATCGTCACCATGATCAACACGCCTGGGGCCTACCCCGGCATCGGGGCCGAGGAGCGCGGTCAGGCCGCGGCCATCGCCGAGAACATCCTCAAGATGTTCGAGCTCAAGGTCCCCGTGGTCTCCTACGTCATCGGCGAGGGGGGCTCCGGCGGCGCCCTCGGCATCGGGATCGCCGACCGCGTGCTGATGCTCCAGTACGCCTACTACTCGGTCATCTCCCCGGAGGGCTGCGCTGCGATCCTCTGGAAGGACGGGGCGCGCTCGCCCGAGGCCGCGGAGGCCCTCGGTCTGACCGCGACCATCCTCGAGGACCTCGGGATCATCGACGGCGTGGTCGAGGAGCCCCTGGGCGGCGCCCAGCGGGACTCCGACGTGATGATTCGCTCCATGCGAGACTCCATCGTGGAGCAGCTGGAGGCCCTGGACGGGATCGGCGGGGAGGCCCTGGTGGCTGGCCGCCGGGAGAAGTTCCGGCACATCGGCTCGATCGACGGGCGCTTCCCGTCCCTGGTCTGAGGGCCGGCCTCCCCTGCGAAGCGCGTCTCCGATGATCGCCGGGTGGATCAAAGCGGGACTGGGCCTTCCGAGGTCGGGCGCCAACGTCTCCGGTGGCGGGCCGTACCTCCGCGCGTGCGAGCCTCCTCCCTCCGACAGCCGCGGCGCGGCCACGACCTCACCGATCCTCGTTCCCGGGTGGATGAACCGGGAGCGCGAGCGGAGGAGGGCCAGATGAAGGGAGGCGAAGGGGCGAGCGAGGGAGCGGAGGAGGCCCGGCGGGAGGCCGCCAGGCTCGATCATGCCCTGGTGCGTCGGGCTCAGGGGGCCGACGAGGAGGCGTTCGCCGAGCTCGTGCGCCGCCACCAGGGGCGGGCTTATCGGGTGGCACGGAACCTCGTCCCCTCCGATGAGGACGCCCAGGACATCGCCCAGGAGGCCTTCCTGCGGGTCTTCCGGAACCTCGAGCGCTTCAACTTCGATCACGAGTTCACGACGTGGCTGTACCGCATCGTGACCAACCTCTGCATCGACTTCCTGCGCAAGCGGCGGGTGGCGGTCTCGGTCTCAAGGGGGAAGGAGGGCGACGACGGCGAGGAGTCGGCCCTCGACCTGGAGGACCAGAGTGAGCCGGCCCCGTGGGAGTACGCGGAGGCGGCCGAGACGGCCTCCGAGGTGCACGAGGTCCTCGCCTCCCTCGCGCCCCATTTCCAGAGCGTCCTGACGCTCCGGGAGATCGAGGGACTGGGCTGTCCCGAGATCGCCGAGATCGTGGGGGCCACCCACGTGACCGTGCGTTGGCGGCTGCACCGCGGCCGCAAGCTCTTCCAGGAAGAGTGGGAGCGGCGGGCCAGGATGCGTCAGCGGGGCGCAGCGAATCTCATTCAGAGCGGGGCGGCCGAAGGAACCGAGGTCCCCGCACCAACGCCAGACCACGAGCACCGTAGTGATGGTGCGAGAAGCCGCGACAAGGGCACGCGATCATGAGACAAGGCAGCGATGGAAACGATGGACGGACTGGCGAAGGCCAGGCCTTTCGGACCCGTGAGGAGTTCGAGTCGTCCCTCCCGCTCTTCGTCGGCGGTGATCTCGACCCTGCGGATGAGCGAGCGGTCGAGGGGTGGCTTGTGCAGCACCCCGAGGACCAGGGATTGTTGGACGCTGCCGAGCGAGCCCGGGACGTGTTGAAGGAGCACGGCCAGCGGGTTCGCGCGGCGGAGGTCCCTGACCTCTGGCCGGGGGTGCGCCGCACCCTCGGCGAGGTCGGGGTCCTCTCTGCCCAACCGGCCCAGCGTCATGGCTCGTCGGTGCTCAGCTGGAGCCGAGGCTTCGCGGCGGCCGCCGCCCTCGCCGTGGCCACAGGGATCGGCTTCATGATGAGCGGCCCTGGCCCCGGCGGCGAGCCCGCTGTGGCGCCTGCCGGGCTGGAGCCCCTCGCGGGGGGGGGCTATGGGGCCGAGGCCGATGTCGAACTGGTGGGCAGTCGCCGTCAGGGAGCACCGCTGCGGCGGTCCGGGCCCGGCGAGGAGCACCTGATCGACGAGGCGCCGCTCGTGCCCCTGTGGCAGGTGCTTCCGGTGGGACGCCCCGCCGGAGGGCCCTCGAGCCCTCAGCTCGCGAGCGACCGCCGGTGACCAGCTGGCTCGGCGCTGAGCGCCGAGCGGATCAGCCCTGGTTCGAGGTGGCGATCGCCCGGTCGCAGCGCTCGATGAAGTCGTAGGCCTTGCGGATGTCCGGGTCCTCGAAGCTCGCGGTGCGGGCCCGGAGCTCGATGAAGCGCTCGATGGACGTCCGCGCCTTGACGAACTCGCCGAGGTCGAAGAGCAGCTGGGCCTTGAGGCTATGGGCCTCGGGGAGGTCCGGCTGCAGGATGAGGATCTCGTCGAATTCGCTGACCGCCTCGTTGAACCGGCCGAGCTCCTCGAGGAGGAACGCGATGTGGAGTCGGGTCTTCACCTCGAACTCGCGGTTCGAGCGCTGATTCTCGAAGAGCCGGGTCTCGTCCTCGGCGCTCAGGCCCTCGTCCTCCAGCTGGATCATCACGAGGCGCTGCGAGCTGCGGATGGAGTCGATCAGCTCGCGCCCGTAGGCGATGCTCTCCTCCATCTCGCCGAGGAGTGCCGTGGTGCGGACGAGGCCGCCCAGCGACTGGGGCTCGCCGGACCAGATCTCCCTGGAGCGGAGGAAGTGGTCCTTGGCCTCGGCCCAGAGGCGCCGCGCCTCGCGCTCGAGCTCCGCGGCCCGCTCCATCCGGTCGGGGGATTCCGTCGGGCGGCTGCCGTCCCGGACGCCCGAAGCGGCCTCGTCGTAGAGCACGCCCGCCCGCTCGACCGCCGCGCCCCAGAACATCTGGACCCGGTAGTCGTCCTTCTCGGGGATCGACTCGAAGATCTGGATCGCCGCCTGGATGTCCGCGGAGTTCCCCTGAAGCAGCTTGCACTGCCCGTAGATGAGCAAGAAGCGCGAGTTCTTCGGGTCGATTTCGAGGGCGCGGCGGGCCTGGTCCTCCGCGCGGGCGATCTCCCCGAGCTCGATGTACCGGAGCGCGTTCTCGAAGAACATCCCGAGCTTCTCCTCATCGGTCAGCTTGGGACGCCCGTCCTCGGTATCCGGCGTCGAGCTGCAGGACACGAGGGTTCCGCCCAGGCTGGCGCCCAGGGCGAGGGCGAGGCCGGCGGTGAGTCGCTGGAGGGGACGGTGGGGGCTTTGGAACATCAGGGGTCAGGACGGGGTCGGGGGCTCGTGGGCTCCGCGCAATAGTGCATCGAGTCGCTCCTGTTGCATACGAACCTCCAGGATCCGTCCGCCCGAGAGCGCCACCAGTCCCGGCTTCGCCCCCTTGGGCTTGTGGATGTGCTTGCGCTGGGCGACGTGGACGGGGGCGCGGTCGGTCCCGCGGATGGGGGAGAAGTGGATCGCGAGGTGCGCCGCGTCCAGCACCTCCTCGTGATCCGGCTCCTTTCCCTTGGGGGTGCACAGCACCACGTGGCTGCCGGGGCAGTCCGCGGTGTGGAGCCAGTAGTCCGACCCACGGGCCAGGCGGATCGTCAGGGTGTCGTTGTCCTTCGACGTGCGCCCCACGCGGATCTCGGACCCGTGGGTGCCGACGAAGGAGCGGTAGGGCTTGCGGGGCGCGGGCGCCTTGCGCTTGCGAACGTCGGCCACTTGCCGCGGGTCGAGAAGCCCGGCCTCGACGGCCTCCGCGTCGAGCTTCGCGGCGTCGACCGCGCGGTCCTCGGCCCGCTCGGCCAGGGCCTCGAGGGCGCCCATGCGGGCGCGGGCTCGGTCCAGCTCCTCGCCCACGGTGGCGCGGGCTCGCTCGAGCTTGTGGAAGCGGTCGAAGAGCTTCTGGACGTTCTCCGTGGGCGCGAGCTTGGGGTCCAGCTCGATGGTTCGCTCGGGAGTCCCCTCGGCGAACCAGTCCTGCACTCGCACCTCGCGGTCGCCTCGCTTGAAGGTGCCCAGGGCAGACTTCAGGAGGTCGCCGTCCATGCGGATCCGCTCGGCCCCGTCCGCGGCGTCCGCCTTGGCCTCGAGCCCGCCGAGGAGCGCCCGGGTCCTGGCGAGCCTGCGCTTCACCCGCTGACGCAGGGTGCGCCGGGCGTCCGCGTCATGGGCCTCGGCGGCCGCCGAGCCGAGGTTGCACTCCACCGTCCACGAGAGGGGAGCGCGGTCCTTGACCTTGCCGGGGGGCAGCTCCTCGGGCGTCCCGAAGGACTCGAGGATCCCCACGGAGGAGGGGGGCGGCGGCTTCCCCGCGCCGGGTGCGGTCCAGGGGCTGCCCACGGCGAGCCGCGGTTCCTTCCCCCCCTTGGTGGGGGGCTCCGCCGCCATGGCGAGGACCTTGTCCCCTGCGCCGAGGAGGACCAGGTTGGCCCGCCGACCGAAGAGCTCCACCACCAGCGCGCGCCGGCCCTCGTCTCCTCGCAGCTCCAGGAGAACCATGCGGTCGCCGCGCACGGGGGCGATGGAGCGCAGGGTGGCGCCGACGAGATCGGCGGTGAGCTTCTGGAAGAACGGGCCGACGGGGCCGTCGTGTCGCTGGAGCCGGCCCTGCTGGAGGTGGAGGCGCGGTGCGCTGGGGTCTGCGGCGAGCCGAAGCCGGAGCACGGCGGGGCCGTCCTCGTCGCCAGCGCCCGCCTGTGGCTCGAGAATGAGCAGGACGTCCCGGGGAGGGAACCCCTGGACGTCCTTGACCTTCCAGCCCGCGAGGAGCGGCTGGAGCTCGTCGCACAGCTGGGCGACGTGGTGAGCCGTGAGGCTCACGGCCTTGGGGCTCGGCTCGCTCAGGCGAGCTCCTCCTTGACGGAGTAGCGCCACTCGAGGTCCGACGGGGTCCAGTCGGAGAGCTCGGCCGAGTCGGCGAACCAGAGCCCGAGCTCGAACTTGGCGGTGTCCTCACCGTCCGAGGCGTGCACGAGGTTGTTGGAGAAGCTCATGCCGAAGTCGCCGCGGATCGTGCCCGGGGCGGCCTCGCGCGCGTTCGTCTTGCCGACGAGGGTGCGGACCACCGTGATGGCGTCCTTGCCCTCGAGGGCGATGGCGACCACGGGGCCGGAGGACATGAAGTCCACGAGGTTCGGGTAGAAGGGGCGCTCCTTGTGGACCTCGTAGTGCTGCTCGAGCACGGACCGGTCGAAGGTCCGCATCTTCAGGCCGACGATGCTGAGGCCCTTGGCCTCGAAACGAGAGAGGATCGAGCCCACGAGGCCGCGCTGGACGGCATCGGGCTTGAGAAGGACGAGCGTGCGCTCCACGACGGATCTCCGGAGGTATCAGGGTCTCGGATGGGTCTTCCCGACTCCCGCGGCTGGGGCGCGAGATGGCGATCGGGCGCGAGAGGATAGCGACCCTGGTGCCCCGGGCGGGGCCCCGAGTGGGGTGGGGCCGTTTTTTCTTCCTGGGGCCGAGGATTCGGGCTTTCGTCTGGTTGACCTCGGGACCGGCCTCTCTATCCTCGCTCGCACATTTCCGGATCAGCGGGCTCTCGGAAGGGGGCTCCCCGGACTTTCAAAACGGAAACGGACGATCCCCATCGTTCAGCCTCGCTCCCAAGCCTCCCCAGGCGCTCTGGGGCGCCGCCCCGCACCCCGGGCTGGCGCTCGCGGGTCCCCATCCAACGAGTTCGACATGCCGACCAGCAACGATCCCTCAGGTCCCTCCGGGCCGGATCCCGCCGGCGATCGACCCTCGTCCGGGAACCCGATCCCCAACGTCCCCGGCGCGGAGTGGGTCGGAGAGCAGCGCGAAGTCGGCAAGGCGGCGGGCGCAGGTCTCCAGTTCGGGCTCACCATCTGCGTCTTCGCGGTCGCGGGCCTCTGGCTGGACGGGCGCTTCGGCACGGACCCCTGGCTCCTGGTCTCGGGCGTGCTGCTCGCGTTCTTCGGTGGGACCGTCTCGCTCATCAAGAAGTACACCTGACCGCCCAGCGGTCGGCCCCGACCCGATCCCCACTCTCATCCCCTGGCGACAGGGGGCCCCCGACAGCTCCAAGGAACCAGCACCGTGCAGCGCGCCACCCTCTCCGCCCTGACCGCCATCGCCATGGGGGCCGGTTTCGTCCTCCTCCGCGGGGAAGGGCTGGATCTGGTGTCGGTCGGCGCGCTCGGTGGCGTCTGCCTCGGCGCAGCCGCGGCCCTGCTGTCGCACTCTCTGGTGGGCGCGGCCATGCAGCTGCGCTCGGAGAAGGCCCTCCAGTTCGTCCTCGCCGGGTTCGGGATCAAGGCCTTCGGAGCCATCGCCCCCTGGGCGGTGCTCTCCTTCTGGGCACCCGCGGCCGGCATCGCCGATGCCGCCGCCTACGTCCTCGGTTACATCTCCGCCGCCCTGCTCGTGCTGGGCGCCGGTGTCTTCGATCACCTCCGCCTCGCGGCCGTCGTCTCGCATCAGCGGGCGCGCGCCGAGATGGACGGCGGTCTCACCCATCCGGTCTCCACTGGCTCCAGCACTCCGCTGGAGAGCGCGTCGTGAGCATCCTCCGCCCGCTGGCAATGCTGGCCGTCCTGGTCGGCGCCTGTTTTCTGACCCATCGTCATACGCCGCATCACACGGCGTCTGAGGAATCGCTGTTCTCGACGATGTTCATGCACGTCATCCCCGCGCCGGTCGTCGGCGCCCACGGGGACGAGGCGCACGGGACCCACGGGGAGATCGACCACTCCGAAGCGGACGCGGCGGAGCACGCTGGGGACCACGCTGGGGACCACGCTGGGGACCACGGGGACGACCACCACCACGCGGAGCCCGCCCTGCACATCGGCCTCCCGGCCTTCCTGGGGGGCTTCGACGGCCACCCGGGCAAGGAGGGGCACCAGCTGGTGGTCTACAACCTCCAGATCTTCCAGTTCGCGGCCCTGCTGATGATCCTCATCGGCTTCAGCGGCGTCCCGACCTACCTCCGGACGGGGCAGGGGGACACGACCTCGAAGCTCATGGCGGGCTTCTGCCTCTGGGTCCGGGACGACCTCGTGGAGCCGGCGATGGGCAAGGAGCTCAGCAACCGCTTCCTGCCGTTCATGATGTTCATCTTCTTCTTCATCATGTTCATGAACGTGATGGGGCTGACGCCGGCGTCGGTGACGCCCACGGCGAGCATCTTCGTGACGGGCGCCCTCGCCTTCATCACGTTCTCGACGATGATCATCGGCGGCATGATCGCCCAGGGCCCCGTGGCGTTCTTCAAGAACCTCGTGCCCCACGTGCCGCTGATCCTCTGGCCGCTCATGTTCGTGATCGAGCTGACGGGGCTCTTCCTGAAGCCCGCCGCGCTCATGATCCGGCTCTTCGCCACGATGACCGGCGGCCACCTCGTGGTCCTGTCCTTCCTGGCGCTGATCTTCCTGTTCGGCCCCTTCGCCGGGAACTCCATGGCGAAGGCCGTGGCCATCAGCCCGGCGTGGGTCGGCTTCAGCGTCTTCGTCATGATCATCGAGGCCTTCGTGGCCCTCGTTCAGGCGTACATCTTCACCCTCCTCTCCTCGCTGTTCATCAGCGCCTCGATTCACCCCGAGCACTGATCGGCGGGAGCCATGGCTCGGGCGCCTCCCTGGCGCGCCGAGCTAGCCCGTGTAAGGCCAGCACCGTCTGGCCACCTCCGACCCTCTGAATCCGGCTCGCGAAGGCCACCGCCGACCCGAGCAACTTTCCGACTAGCAGGTCCTCCGCGACCACTACCACTCGACTACGAAAGCCATGTTCAACCCCGTTCAAGAACCGCAGGCCGCCCTCGACATCGCCAAGGCCGGAGCCGGCATCGGCGCCGGACTCGCCGCCATCGGCGCTGGTCTCGGCATCGGCAAGATTGGCGCCAGCGCTGCTGAGGGCATCGCCCGTCAGCCCGAGGCCGACGCCAAGATCCGCGGCATCGCGATCATCCTCGCGGCGTTCGTCGAGGGTGTTGCCCTCTTCGCCGTCGTGCTGACGCTGCTCATCGCCAACCAGTGAGCTGCGGCGGTCCCCGGCCGATCCGCCGGGCGCGCTGAGCGCGCCCGCGGACGGCCCGGCGGGACCGCTAGGGGAGCCGCCGCCCTGCGGGGCGCTCCCTCGACCCCAACTTCTCGACGCCGCCCCCGCGCGGTGCCCCGTCTGCGACTCCACGCCGGACCCCTTCCATTCAGGTCCCAATGCCGCTTTTCACGAACATCCAGAGTCTTCCGCTCCTCGTCGCCGAGGGGGGAGGCTTCGACGTCTTCGATCCGAACGGCGCCGGCAACTTCCTCTGGACGCTGCTCATCTTCGCGCTCGCGTTTCCGCTCATGTGGAAGATGGTCTTCGGACCCATCGTGAGCGCCCTGATCGAGCGGGACGCCAAGGCCTCCGAGGCGATCCACGCCGCGGAAGCGGCCAGCGAGGCCGCCGAGCGCAGCCGCGCCGAGGTCGAGGTCGCCCTGGGGAACGCCAACGCCGAGGCGAAGAAGATCATCGCGAGCGCCACCTCCAGGGCCGAGGCCCGGGAGCGTGACATCGTCGACAACGCCAAGAAGGAGGCCGAAGCGATGATCGCCAAGGCCAAGGCGGACATCGACGGTGAGCGCGAGAAGGCGATCGCTCAGATCCGCTCCGAGGTCGTCGACCTCTCCATGAAGGCCGCCACCGAGGTCCTCGGACGCGCCGTCAGCGCCGACGACGACCGCCGTCTGGCCGAGGAAATCGTCAGCGCGTCGGGGAACTGATCGTGATCCTGGATCCCGTCACCAACCGCTGGGCCGACGCCCTCTTCGAGGTCGCCCGCAAGGCCGACGCCCTGGAGGCCATTCAGGCCGACACGGCCCGGCTCTCTGCGGAGGTCTCCTCGCCCAAGGTCGCTGCCTTCCTCTACGGGAGCAGCGTCCCGCAGGAGGAGCGCGTCAAGCGAGTCCAGCCGTTGCTCGAGCAGATGCACCCGAAGACCCAGAGCTTCGTGCAGCTGCTGTTCGAGCGGCGACGCCAAGAGGTGCTCCAGGGCATCGGCGAGGCCTTCAAGCGGAAGGTCTACGACGAGACCGGCCGCGTCGAAGGCGTCGTCGAGTCGGCCCGCGATCTCTCTGCAGAAGACATCTCCAAGCTCGAGTCCGCCGTCGGTGCCCGCATCGGCAAGACGGTGGTCCTCACCCAGCGTCACTCCGCCGACCTGATCGGCGGCGTGCGCGTCATCGTGGGCGCTCGCCTCTTCGACGCGACGGTCAAGGGCCGTCTCGAGTCGATGCGCGAGCGCCTGATGTCAGCCGCCCTCCCCGGCTGAGCCCACGGCCGCCTCCCGGCGGCACCCCACGAACACACCAAGACGTCCACCACGACACCCGCCCTCGCGAACGGCCAGGGCAAACGAACCATGGATCTCCGACCCGCCGAAGTGACCTCGATCCTCGAGAAGGAAATCGAGGAGTTCAGCCAGGACAGTGGCATGCAAAGCGTTGGCACCGTGCTCAGCGTTGGTGACGGCGTCGCCCGCGTGTACGGCCTCGACGACTGCGTCATGAACGAGCTCCTCGAGTTCGAGGGCGGCGTCCGAGGCGTCGCGCTCAACCTCGAGGAGGACAACGTTGGCTGCGTGCTCCTGGGCTCCGCCACCGAGGTCAAGGAAGGCCAGCAGGTGAAGGGCACCGGGCGGATCATCTCCGTGCCGACGGGCGAGAAGCTCCTCGGCCGCGTGGTGAACGCCCTCGGTGACCCGGTCGACGGCAAGGGCCCCCTGGGCACCACCGACGCCGACCTTCGCCCCATCGAGGAGGACGCCCCCTCCGTGGTGGAGCGCCAGCCGGTGGACCAGCCCCTGCAGACCGGCATCAAGGCCATCGACGCCATGATCCCGATCGGCCGCGGCCAGCGGGAGCTCATCATCGGTGACCGCCAGACCGGCAAGACCGCGCTCCTGGTGGACACGATCCTCTCGCAGCGCACCACGGGTGGCGGTGACCCCACCAACCCCGAGCAGGTCATCTGCATCTACGTGGCCGTCGGTCAGAAGCAGTCCACGGTCGTCGACATCGTGCGCCGCCTCGAGTCCGAGGACGCCATGAAGTACACCATCGTCGTCAGCGCCTCGGCCATCGACGAGGCCTCCATGCAGTACCTGGCGTGCTACGCCGGCTGCGCCATGGGGGAGCGGTTCCGCGACGAGGGTCGCCACGTCGTCATCTTCTACGATGACCTCTACAAGCAGGCGCTGGCCTATCGCCAGGTGATGCTGCTGCTCCGCCGCCCGCCGGGCCGCGAGGCGTTCCCCGGCGACGTGTTCAACCTCCACAGCCGCCTCCTCGAGCGCGCGGCCAAGCTCGCGGACAACGCCCCCGAGATCAACCCGCGCTTCTCCGCCGGCGGCGGCACGCTGACCGCGCTGCCCGTCGTGGAGACCCAGGAAGGCGACGTCTCGGCCTACATCCCGACCAACGTGATCTCGATCACCGACGGCCAGATCTTCCTCGAGGGCAACCTGTTCAACGCCGGTATCCGCCCGGCGGTGAACGCTGGCATCTCGGTGTCGCGAGTCGGCGGCGCCGCCCAGATCCCGCCCATGAAGAAGACGGCGGGCTCCCTCCGCCTGGACCTCGCCCAGTTCCGTGAGCTGCAGGCCTTCGCCCAGTTCGGCTCCGACCTGGACAAGGCCACCCAGGCCAAGCTCACCCGCGGTGAGCGCCTGGTGGAGATCCTGAAGCAGGGCCAGTACCGCCCGGTCGAGGTGGCCAACCAGGTCATGATCATCTACGCGGGAACCTCCGGCGCCCTCGACGGGATCCCGGCCAGCAAGGTCGGCGAGTTCGAGCAGCAGTTCCTCGACTACGTGAACGACACGCACCCCGAGGTCGCGCAGCAGATCCGGGACGCGAAGAAGGATATTCCGGCTGAGGTCAAGACGATCCTCGACGAGGCGGCCAAGACGGTCGCCGCGCAGATCGCCTGATCGCTCCACTCCGCAGCTCCTCCGAAACCACTTCGAGATAGCGCATGGCCGGCATCAAGGAACTCCGCCTCCGGATCAAGTCCGTAGGCAGCATCAAGCAGATCACGCGAGCGATGGAGATGGTCGCCTCGACCAAGCTCCGCCGCTTCCAGGATCGCGCGGTGGCCTCGCGTCCCTACAGCGAGGAGATCGCCGGCCTGGTGTCGCGCCTCTCCTCGATGCTGGGGGACGACATGGAGGATCAGCCGCTGTTCTCCCCCGGGGCCGGTGACCGGACCCTGGTGCTGCTGATCACCTCGGACCGCGGCCTCTGCGGCGCCTTCAACACCAACCTCTTCCGTGAGCTGGAGCGCTGGCTCGCGGGGCGGGACGTGTCCAAGCACGACTTCTTCGTCTACGGACGCAAGGGCGCCCAGTACCTGACGTCGCGCGGTCGCAACGTGACCCGCTTCATCACGGACCCGCCCATGGAGGAGATCGACTACCACAACGCCGCGCTCACCGGTCGGATGCTCACCAGCGAGTTCGCTGGTGGCGCCTACAAGGACGTGTTCATCGGCTACTCCGCCTTCGAGTCGATGGTGAAGTACACCCCGCAGATCACGCCCTTCCTCCCGCTGACCCCCGACGCCCTCGGCGGCGCGGGTGAGGCTCAGTCGGAGGCGATCATGGAGCCCGACGCGAAGTCCATCTTCGAGTCGCTGGTTCCGCGCTACCTGGAGACGCGAATCTACAACTCGCTGCTCGAGTCCCTCACCAGCGAGTACGCCAGCCGGCGTTTCGCCATGAAGAACGCAACCGACGCCGCTGACGACATGCAGAAGGCCCTCAAGGGGGTCTACAACCGCAAGCGTCAGGAAGGCATCACCAAGGAGCTGCTCGACATCGTCGGCGGCACCGAAGCCGTGAAGTGATCGGGGCCCTCCCCGTTCACTGACACGCACTCACGATCACATCCAAGGCCCCGAAACACCCCACGCCACTCACCTCCCATGACTGCTACCCAGACCAAGGGCACGGTCGCTCAGATCTTCGGCCCCGTTGTCGACGTCCGCTTCCCCGCGGGTCAACTCCCCGAGATCTACAACGCCGTCGAGATCACCAGCGAGTCCGCAGGCATCAACATCGTCCTCGAGGTTGCCCAGCACCTCGGCAACGACGTCGCCCGCTGCATCGCCATGGCCTCGACCGACGGCTGCAGCCGCGGCATGGAAGCCATCGACACCGGCGCGCCGATCTCGGTGCCGGTGGGTGAGCGCACCAAGGGCCGGATCTTCAACCTCCTCGGCACCCCGCTCGACACCGTCGCGCGCGGCGACATGGACGGCGGCACCGAGTGGCCGATCCACCGTCCCGCGCCTCGCTTCGACGAGCAGGAGGCCGTCTCCGAGCTCTTCGAGACCGGGATCAAGGTCGTCGACCTCCTCTGCCCGTTCGCCAAGGGCGGCAAGATCGGCCTGTTCGGCGGCGCCGGCGTCGGCAAGACCGTGCTGATCCAGGAGCTCATCCGGATCACCGCGGTCGAGAAGGGCGGCTTCAGCGTCTTCGCCGGGGTCGGTGAGCGGACCCGCGAGGGCAACGACCTCTGGCTCGAGATGAGCGAGGCCAAGTACAAGCTGCCCGACGGCGGCGAGGCCTCGGTGATCGACAACGCCGTGCTCGTGTTCGGCCAGATGAACGAGCCGCCGGGCGCCCGCCTGCGGGTCGCCCTGACCGGTCTGACCATGGCGGAGTACTTCCGTGAGGAGAAGGGCCAGGACGTGCTCCTCTTCGTGGACAACATCTTCCGCTTCGTCCAGGCGGGCTCCGAGGTCTCGGCGCTCCTGGGGCGCATGCCCTCCGCGGTGGGCTATCAGCCGACCATGGCGTCCGAGATGGGCGCCCTGCAGGAGCGGATCACCACGACCAAGGACGGCTCGGTGACCTCGATGCAGGCCGTGTACGTCCCCGCCGACGACATCACGGACCCCGCGCCGGTGGCGACCTTCGCCCACCTGGACTCGACCATCATCCTGGACCGCGCCATCTCCGAGCTCGGCATCTACCCGGCGGTGGACCCCCTCAAGTCCACCTCGCGGATGCTCGACCCGCAGGTCGTCGGTGAGGAGCACTACAACACGGCGCGTCAGGTCCAGCAGACCCTCCAGCGCTACTCCGACCTCCGCGACATCATCGCGATCCTCGGCATCGAGGAGCTGTCCGACGAGGACAAGCAGGTCGTGAGCCGCGCCCGCCGGATCCAGAAGTTCCTCTCCCAGCCCTTCTTCGTGGCGGAGCAGTTCACCGGGATGCCCGGCGTGTTCGTACCCCGGGAGGACACCGTGCGCTCGTTCCGCGAGATCCTCGACGGCAAGCACGACGACATGCCCGAGGACGCCTTCTACATGGTCGCCGGCATCGACGCGGCCACCACCAAGGCGAAGGAGATCGGCAGCTAGGGCTGAGCCGCTCGCACCGTTCCCAACCACCTCGCCCCGAAGAAGCATGGCAGGCCCCATCTCACTCCGCGTCATCACGCCCGAAGCCGTCACCCTCGATACGACGTGCTCGTCCATCAGCTTCCCCACGACCGATGGGTCGGTGGGGGTGCTGAAGGGCCACGCCCCGATGGTGGCTGCCCTCGGCGTCGGGGAGCTCCAGCTCCGCGGCGACGCGGGGGACAGCGCGATGTTCATCGCCGGCGGCTTCGCAGAGGTCCGGGACAACGTGGTCCGCGTGGTCACCGACGTCTCCGAGCCGCCGACCGAGATCGACGTGGAGCGCGCCTCCAAGGCCGCCGAGCGGGCCCGCGCCCGCCTGGAGACCAACGAGTCCGCCGAGGGCGAGCACCTTGACGTGCTGCGCGCCCGCGCGTCGCTGGCCCGGGCGATCATGCGGCAGCAGATCGCGTCGAAGTACCGCCGCTGATGTCGGGCGCCAACGAGCGGGCCGGCTGGCAGCGGACCCACACCTGCGGCGCGCTCCGGGAGGAGCACGCCGGCTCGAAGGCGGTCCTGAACGGGTGGGTCGCGAGCCGACGTAACCTCGGCGGGATCTACTTCATCGACCTGCGGGACCGCTACGGCGTCACCCAGGTTGTCCTCCCCGAGGACCTCGACGCGTCGGCCAAGCTGGCCCGTGAGGACTGCATCAGCGTGACCGGTGAGGTCACCCTGCGTGAGGCTCCGAACGACCGGATGCCCACCGGGATGGTCGAGCTTCGCGCCGCGTCCGTCGAGAAGCTCTCCTCGTCCAAGACGCCACCGTTCGAGATCGAGGAGAACCTCGACACGTCGGTGGAGCTGCGTCTCAAGCACCGCTACCTCGACCTGCGGCGCCCGGACATGCAGCGGGCGCTGATGCACCGCAGCCGCTTCATCGGCGCCATGCGCGCGGCGTTCCTCGCCCGCGAGTTCGCCGAGGTGGAGACGCCGATCCTCACCAAGGCGACCCCCGAGGGCGCCCGGGACTACCTGGTGCCCAGCCGGGTGCACCCCGGCAGCTTCTACGCGCTGCCCCAGAGCCCTCAGATCTTCAAGCAGATCCTGATGGTGTCGGGGATGGACCGCTACTTTCAGGTGGCGCGCTGCTTCCGCGACGAGGACCTGCGGGCCGACCGGCAGCCCGAGTTCACCCAGCTCGACATGGAGATGTCCTTCGTCGAGGAGGAGGACGTCTTCGCCGCATGGGAGGGCGTCCTCTCGGACACCTTCAAGGGCTCCATGGGCGTCGACCTGCCGACGCCGTTCCCGAGGGTCACATGGCGCGAGGCCATGGAGCGCTTCGGCTCGGACAAGCCGGATACCCGCTTCGCCATGGAGCTCGTCGACGTGGCCGACTGGGTGAACGTCAGCGGCTTCGGGGTCTTCGAGAAGATGATCGCCGACGGCAAGCGCGTCATGGCCATCTCGGTGCCCGGTGGCGGCGAGGCCGTCTCCCGCGGCAACATGAAGAAGCTCGAGGAGGTCGCCAGGACCTACGGCGCCAAGGGCCTCGCCTGGTGGAAGCCCGGCGTCGAGGGCGGGGCCGGCGGCTCCATCGTGAAGTTCTGCCAGGGAGACTCCGGGGCCAAGCTCTGCGAGGTCACCGGGGCAGGCGAAGGCGATCTGGTCCTGCTGGTCGGGGATGACGAGCCCACCACCTGGCGGGCCCTGGGCGCCCTGCGCCTGCACGTGGCTCGCGAGCTGGGGATGATCCCCGACGTCGACGGCGCGGACGATGGATCCACCGGGCCCTGGAACTTCCTCTGGGTCACGCACTTCCCCATGTTCGAGCGCGACGAGGAGCCCGCCGATGGTGGGCCGCCCCGCTGGGTGTCACTGCACCACCCGTTCACGGCGCCGTCCGACTGGGACATGCCCGGGGACCCCGGCTCCATGGAGAGCCGTGCGTACGACCTGGTCCTGAACGGCTGGGAGCTCGGCTCGGGGTCGATCCGGATCCACCGTCAGGAGACCCAGGAGAAGGTCTTCGACCTGCTCGGGCTGGGCCAGGACGAGCAACAGGCGAAGTTCGGGTTCCTCCTGGATGCCCTCGCCTACGGTCCGCCGCCCCACGGGGGCTTCGCCGTGGGCCTCGACCGGATCGTGGCCCTCACGCTGGGCATGGAGTCCATCCGAGACGTGGTCGCCTTCCCGAAGACCGCGTCGGCCACCGATCTGATGTGCGAGGCCCCCAGCGGCGTCGAGCCCTATCAGATGGGGGACCTCTACATTCGCCACGACGGCCTTCCCTCGGCCGGCGGATCCGAGTCTTGAGCCGCGCCCTCGGGCAAGCGGTCGCGATCGTTCTCGGCGGCATCGAGAGCGCGCCGGCCCAGGCTGGGCGGGGCGCTGGCTCTGCCGTGGTCCGGCCGCTTTTCTCCGCAGCTCCCAATCCTTGCGGGTCTTCACGGGACTCGTCTATGGCCGGATGGCAGCATCCGGTCTATCGTCTTTGAACCTTCCTGGTCGCGGCCGCTCATGGTGAGCCGCCGGACCCCACGCAACCCGAAGAGGAAACTACTTGGCCGTCCAGAGCTTTCGACGCAACCGCCGTATCCGCGTTCCCGAGGTCCGCTTGATCGATGAGAACGGTGACCAGGCTGGCGTCGTATCCACGAAGGACGCGCTGCAGCGCGCCCAGGAGGCGGGGCTTGACCTCGTAGAGGTCGCGCCGACGGCCCGTCCCCCGGTGTGCAAGATCCTCGACTGGGGCAAGTTCAACTACGAACAGTCCAAGAAGAACAAGCGCGACAAGGGAAGCTCGAAGGGCAAGTCGGGGCTGAAGGAGCTCCGGGTCCGCCCGGCGATCTCCGAGCACGACCTCTCCTACCGCCTGACCGACGGACGCAAGTTCCTCGACGAGGGGCACAAGGTGCTCTGCGTCTGCATCTTCAAGGGGCGCCAGATGGCGCACCCCGAGCATGGCTACGACGTGATGCGTCAGGTCGCCGCCGACCTCGCGGACATCTCGAAGGTCGAGATGCCCGCCAAGATGATGGGGCGACGGATGACGATGCTCCTCAGCCCGCTCCCGCTGACCCAGCGCCGCGCGGCGGCGAAGGAGCGTGAGCAGAAGAAGCGTGACGCGGAGATCGCCCGCGAGCGCGGCGAGGACGTCCCCGAGGACTGAGGGAGTCGACCGACCGGCCTTTTTCCCAGCGGATCGGCCGGTCGTGGACTGACGGCATCCTTACCCGGGCCGCCAGCGAACATTCGGACAGGCACGGGAGTCGCTCCTGGTGCCTGGGGACGGTTCCGGCGGTCGTTCGGGGCCCTCGGCGAAGGCTCGCCGAGGCTCCGTCGGTCACGTCGCCGCCCCCTGGCCCCTTGCGGACTGCGCCGGGGCCCCTTTCACTGTGAATCCGCGTCCGTGCCGCCCCTGGCTCGGACGCCAGCCCGGTCGCCCAGACCCCTTTCTACCCAACCCCATGCGAGCTCTCTTCACTGCGCTGATCGCCGCCCTCGCGATCTCCGCCGCCTTCGCGGCATCGGTTTCCGTCGACACGGTCAACAAGAAGTGCCCCATCAGCGACATGCCGGTCAAGGAGGGCGTGGTGGTCTCCACCGACGCCGGCGACATCGGTGTCTGCTGTGGTAGCTGCCAGAAGAAGGTCGCGGCCTGGGACGACGCCAAGAAGGCCAAGTTCGTGGCCAACGCGACGGCCTCGACGTCGGACGACGACGCGAAGAAGGCGGCTGGCGCGGCCTCGGACGCGAAGGTGTGGACCGAGCCGTACCTCCTCAACACGTGCGCCGCCTCGGGCCGTCCCATCGACGTGAAGGGCACGCCCACCACGAAGATCATCGACGGCCGTGAGCTGAAGTTCTGCTGCGGTGGCTGTGCCGCCGCCGTCGCGAAGGACCCGGCCAAGTGGCTCCCGAAGGTCGACAAGGCCATCACCGCCCGCCAGCTGGCCATCTACCCGACCACCACCTGCATCGTGAGCGGCGAGCCGCTGATGGAGGACGGGAAGGACACGGGCGTCTCGATGGTCATCAACAACCGCCTCTTCCGCGTGTGCTGCAAGATGTGCGCCCGCAAGGTGAAGGCGGACCCCGCCAAGTACGCGGCGAAGCTCGACGGGATGGCCACGGAGGCCCAGGGCAAGGCCTATCCCCTCAAGACCTGCGTGGTGGCGAGCTCCAACGCCCTCGGCGACTCGCCGAAGCGGATGGTGATCGGCGGGCGCCTCGTCCAGACCTGCTGCGGCGGCTGCGCCAAGAAGGTGATGGCGGACCCCGCCAAGTACGTCGCCGTCGTCGACGCCGCCTGGGCCAAGACCTCCTCGGATGTCGATCCCGATGGCGCGGCGAAGGCCAAGAAGGCGGCCAAGACGGACGCCGACCGCTGATCCTCTTGGGGGCTGCCACCCGGCCGCCCCGTCCACAGGGCTCCTCCGAGCCCTCGAGCGCCCTGCGGTGCCCTGTCCAGGGCCCGCAGGGCGCTCTCGTGGGGGGGCCAGGACCCCGCGGCGCGAGCGGGGATTCGGGGTGGCCCCGGCGCGGGCGCCCCGCTATCCTCTCCGCCTCAGAAGTTCGGGCCGTCCGTCGGCCCGGCCCCCGCGAGTGGCGTGGCACCGCCTACGACCGGGGTTTCCAGGCCGGCCCCTCCCCGGAGGGGCCCCGACCGAGGACAAGTATCGTGCCGAAGATGAAATCAAAGGGAGCCGTCAAGAAGCGGTTCCGCACGACCAAGTCGGGCAAGCTCAAGTGCAGCAAGCCCAAGCGTGGTCACCAGCACGCCCCCAAGGACGCGAAGACCAAGCGCAACAAGCGCAAGGCCATCGTGGTCAGCGGAACCTGGGCGTACCTCCTCAAGCGCATGATGGGAGGGGGCTGATCCATGGTACGTGTCACCTACGGCGCCCCGCGCCATCAGAAGAAGGTCCGCTGGTTCAAGCAGGCCAAGGGCTACCGTGGCGGCCGCTCCAAGCTCTGGCGCACCGTCCGTGAGTCGGTCGTCCGCGCCTGGGCCTACAGCTACCGCGACCGTCGCCAGAAGAAGCGCCAGTTCCGCCGCCTCTGGATCGTCCGAATCAACGCGGCGACCCGCATGCGCGGAATGACCTACAGCCAGTTCATCGCTGGCATGAAGGGCGCAGGCATCGACCTCAACCGCAAGCAGCTCTCCGAGCTCGCCATCCACGATCCGGCGGCGTTCGACGCGCTGGTCGAGGAGGCCAAGGCCGTCCGCTCGTGACGACCTTGCTGCGCTGAACGCACCGGGCCGCCTCCGACGTTCTTCGTCGGTGGCGGCCCGCTGTCTAATCTCCATCTCCCCTTGCCCCGCCCTCTCCCGCCCATGACCCGGTGGGATCGCCGTGACTGACACCACCACCATCCTCGCCGAAACCCGAGCGCGCATCGCCGACGCTCCCGACGTGGAGGCCCTGCGGGCCATCGAGCGGGAGGTCGTCGGCAAGGACGGCGTCGTGGCGTCGCTGCTCAAGTCGATCCCCGGTCTCCCGGCCGAGGAGCGCAAGGGCGCCGGTCAGAGCGCCAACGAGCTCAAGCAGGCGGTCCTCGCCGCCATCGAGGAGCGCGAGGCGAGCCTCGGGAGCGCCGCGCTCGAGGCCGAGCGGCGGGCGGACGGCTTCGACGGGACCCTGCCGCCCCCGCGGGTCGAGCGGGGCACCCTGCATCCCGTGACCCAGGTCACGCGGGAGCTCGAGGACCTGTTCACCTCCATGGGGTACATGGTCCTGGACGGGCCCGAGGTGGAGCTGGACGACTACAACTTCGAGAAGCTCAACATCCCCGCGGACCACCCCGCGCGGGACACCCAGGACACCTTCTACTGCTCCAGCCCGGGCTCGAGCGCGAGCCTCTTGCTGCGGACCCACACGAGCCCGGTTCAGGTCCGCGCCATGGAGCGGCTCGAGCCGCCCTTCCGCGCCATCGTCCCCGGCAAGGTGTTCCGGCAGGAGACCACGGACGCGAGCCACGAGCACACCTTCCATCAGATGGAGGGCCTGGTCATTGACCGCAACGTCTCTGTCGGTCACCTGATCGGCGCCATGAAGACGCTCCTGCGGGGGATCTTCAAGAAGGAGATCGAGGTGCGCCTGCGCCCTGGCTACTTCCCCTTCGTCGAGCCCGGCTTCGAGCTGGACGCGCGCTGCCCCTTCTGTACGGACGGCTGCAGCGTCTGCAAGCGCACCACGTGGATCGAGCTGCTCCCCTGCGGCCTCGTGCACCCCAACGTCCTCAAGGCCGGCGGCCTCGACCCCGAGGAGTGGGGCGGCTTCGCCTTCGGCCTCGGCCTCTCACGCCTCGTGATGCTGCGCTACGGCATCGATGACGTCCGCCACCTGCTCGGCGGCGACCTCCGCTTCCTCGACCAGTTCTGATCCGGCCCCGCATAGGAGACCTCACCGATGTTCATCTCGATGAAGTGGCTCGCCCGTCACGTGGACCTGACGGGCATCACGCCGGAGCAGCTCGCCGACGACCTCACCCTCTCCACCTGTGAGGTCGAGGGGATCGAACGCTTCGCCCCGCACATGTCCGACGTGGTCGTCGGCCACGTCCTGGAGCGCGAGCCGCACCCCGACGCGGACAAGCTGGGGGTGGCTCGGGTCGACGTGGGCGGCGATGAGCCGCTGCAGATCGTCTGCGGTGCGCCGAACCTCGCGCCGGGCCAGCGGGTCGCCGTGGCGACCATCGGCACGGTCCTGCCGGGCGACTTCAAGATCAAGAAGAGCAAGATCCGCGGCGTGGAGTCCCGCGGGATGATCTGCTCCGTTCGAGAGCTCGATCTTGGCGATGAGCACGACGGCATCTGGGTCCTTCCCGAGGTCGGTGAGACGCCCCTCGCGGTGGGGCAGCCAGTCGCCGCGGCGCTCGGCATGGAGGACTGGGTGATCGAGGTGGACAACAAGTCCCTCACGCACCGCCCGGACCTCTGGGGGCACCGGGGGATCGCCCGCGAGCTAGCCGCCATCTATGAGCGCGAGCTGAAGCCCATCGACCTCGAGATGCCCGCGCTGGGCGGCGGCGCGCCCGTGTCGGTACGCGTCGAGGATCCCGCGTGCTCGCGCTACCTCGGCCTCGCCATCGACGGCGCCGTGAACGGCGTGTCCCCGGACTGGCTGCGCGAGCTGCTGCTGGCCGTGGGGCAGCGCCCCATCGACCTGCTGGTGGACCTCTCGAACTTCGTCATGCTCGACCTCGGGCAGCCGAACCACGCCTTCGACCGCGATCAGCTCGCGGTGGACGGCATCGTCGTGCGCAAGGCGCGGGCGGGCGAGCGCATGACCACCCTCGACGGAGAGGAGCGCGAGCTGGTGGAGAGTGACCTGCTGATCACCTCCGGCGGCGACCCGGTGGCGCTGGCCGGCGTCATGGGCGGCGAGGGCTCGAAGGTCGGGGACGACACGGGTCGGCTGCTGCTCGAGTGCGCGACCTTCGACGCGACCACCGTGCGCCGCACCTCGGCGCGGCTGGCGCACCGGACCGACTCGTCCGCGCGCTTCGAGAAGACCCTGGACCCCACGCTCCCCGAGGCCGCCGCGGCGCACTTCGCGAACCTCCTCCGGGGGCTTCAGCCGGGCGTCAGCTTCCCCTGTGCCCTGGCGGACGCGGGCGAGTGGTCGGACCCCGCGCGGTCCATCCACCTGCGCGGGGACGTGGTCCGCCGTGACCTCGGCGTGGCGCTGCACGACGACGCCATCGCGTCGATCCTCTCCCGGCTTGGACTCACGCCCACGGCGGCTGGCGGTGGTTTCGACGTGGCCATCCCGTCGGCGCGGGCGCTCAAGGACCTCACCATGGAGCGTGACCTCGTGGAGGAGGTCGGGCGGATCCACCGCTACGGCAGCGTCCCCGAGGCGCCGCTGGTGGGGGCCATCGAGCCGCCGCCCTTCGACCGGCGCCGCCAGATGGTGCGGGCCGTGGAGGACCGCCTCGCGGGGGCCGCGCGCTTCCACCAGGTGCTCTCCTACTCCTTCACCCCCGACGATCTGCTCGAGCGCACCGGCTGCGCCGCCGGAGACTTCGTGCGGGCGAAGAACCCGGTCGCGCCGGACATGGCGCGCGTCCGTCGTGAGGTCCTGCCCTCGCTGCTGGGCCTCGTGGAGAGCGCCCGTCGTGAGCGCGACGTGGTGCGCCTCTTCGAGCTCGGGAAGGGCTACCGCCCGGAGGAGGCGGGCGAGGATGGGATGCCCCGCGAGGTGCACCAGCTCGCCATGGTGCTCGCGCTCCCGACGACGGCCGCTGACGCCCCGTTCGACGCGGGCGCCTTCTTCCAGCTTCGCGCCGCCGTGGATGACGTGATCTCCGCCGCCGGGGTGACCGCCCCGTGCTGGTCCTCCGCCGACACGGCCCACCCAGCCGCGCACCCTGTCAAGCAGGTCGCCGGTGCGTGGTCCGAGGAGCTCGATGGGTGCGGCTTCGTAGCCTCCCTGGAGCCGGGCGTCGCACGGGCCCTCGGGCTCGAGGGCGAGCTCGCGAGCGACGTGGCGGTGGCCGTGCTCGACATGGACGCGCTGCTCGCCGCGCCGCCCTCGCCGCCGACCTACCGGCCGCTGCCGAAGTTCCCCATGGTCAAGGTCGATGTGGCCTGCGTGGCGCCGTCGGAGATGCCCGCGGCGGAGCTCGGCGGCATGATCGAGAAGGCCGGCAAGGGCGCGGTGCGTGACCTCCAGCTGTTCGACGTCTTCCGCGGCGAGGCCCTCGGCGAGGGCAAGAAGTCCCTCGCCTACCACGTGGTCCTGCAGTCGGACACCAAGACGCTCACGGACAAGGACGCCCAGAAGTTCCTCGGCCGCCTCGAGCGCTCCCTCGAGCAGCAGGGCGCCGCCCTCAGGCGCTAGGGGTGGCGGCGCTCGCGGACGCTCGGCTCGGGGAGATCCCCCTCGGCCCCGACGGGTACGGCGAGGCGTGCGTGCCCGTCGGGCCCTGGGCGCTCCGGGTCACGGTGGAGCGCGCCCCCGGCGCTTCTGGGCCCTCGGACCTGTTCGGAGAGGACCCCGCGGACTTGCTCGGGAGGGTTCTCCAGTGGGCCGTCGCGCCCGGCCACGAGACCGTGGACCTCTTCCTGGACCACCACCTCTCGGAGTTTGCGCCCGACGAGCTCGCGGCCATCGCGGGTGAGGGGGCCCCGGCGGGCGTGGAGGGCCTGCGGGCGGCCCTGCAGCCCATCGCGGCCCACTTCGCTCTGGCCCTTGACGGCGGGCGACAGCTGGCCGTGGACCTGGGGTTCGGCGCGGACGTGACCGAGGTCGTGCTGGTGGTCGAGGTGGACGGCGAGGGGCAGCCGGTCTCCGTCGACGCGGAGAGCTGAGGTCCCGGGCGCCCCGGTGCGCTACGGTGTCGCGAGCGCGCCGCGCTCCCTTCCCATGCTGCACCCCATCGACTGGGCGATCCTCGCCACGTTCCTCGTCCTGTCCGTCGGCGTCGGCCTCCTGGTCGCCCGCCGCGCGGGCTCCAGCTCCTCGGAGTTCTTCCTGTCGGGCCGCTCCATGCCGTGGTGGCTCCTGGGGATCTCCATGGTCGCCACGACCTTCGCCGCCGACACGCCGCTGCTGGTGACGCAGATCGTGCGCGAGGGCGGCGTCTCGGGGAACTGGGTGTGGTGGGCGTTCCTGATCTCGGGGATGGTCACGGTCTTCATCTACGCGCGCCTCTGGGTGCGGGCGGGGGTGAGGACGGACGTGGAGTTCTACGAGCTCCGCTACTCCGGCCGCCCCGCGGCGTTCCTGCGCGGCTTCCGCTCCATCTACCTCGGGGTGATCTTCAACTCCATCGGGATGGGGATCGTGACCCTGGCGCTGACCAAGATCTGCTCGGTGATGTTCGGCATCCCGCCGTGGCAGACGGTGCTCGTGGCGGGGGCCGTGACCATGGTGATTGCGTCCCTCGGCGGGCTCCGCGGCGTCCTGATCACGGACCTATTCCAGTTCTTCCTCGCCCTTGGGGGCGCGATCGCCGCGGCCGTGGTGTGCCTGGACCTGCCCGAGGTGGGCGGCCTCTCGGGGCTCCTCGCCCACCCCAACGTGGAGGGAAAGCTCGACTTCCTCCCCGACTTCACCGACCCCAACGTCTGGGTGCCGCTCTTCTTCATCCCGCTGGCGATCCAGTGGTGGAGCAGCTGGTATCCGGGCGCGGAGCCGGGCGGCGGGGGCTACATCGCCCAGCGCATGCTCGCCGCCCGCAGCGAGGGCCATGCGGTGGGGGCCACGCTCTTCTTCAACGTCGCGCACTACGCCCTCCGCCCCTGGCCCTGGATCATCGTCGGGCTCACTTCGCTCGTGGTGTTCCCCGACCTCGCGTCGATCGAGGCCGCGTTCCCCTCGGCGGAGCCTGGGGAGGACCTCGGCTACCCGGCGATGTTGACCCGGCTGCCCGCCGGCCTGCTGGGGCTCGTGCTGACCTCCCTCGTGGCGGCGTACATCTCGACCATGTCGACGCTCCTCAACCTCGGGGCGTCCTACGTGGTGTTCGACTACTACCAGCGGTTCGTCCGCCCCGAGGCCGACGAGGCCACGCTCGTGCGCTACGGCCGCATCGTCACGGTCACGCTGCTGGTCCTCTCGAGCCTCTTCGCGCTGGCGCTCGGTGACGCCCTCAACGGCTTCAACATCCTGCTGCAGGTTGGCGCCGGGACCGGTGCCATCTACCTGCTCCGTTGGCTCTGGTGGCGCGTCAACGCCTGGACGGAGATCGTCGGTATGGCGGTGTCCTTCCTGATGGCGCTCTACCTCGAGTTCGTGCACGAGGGGCTCTTCGGGCCGCTGGAGCCCTGGGTGAAGTTCTCCGTGGGCGTGGCGGTCACCACGGCGGCGTGGGTCGTCGCCACCCTGTGCACCGCTCCCACGGAGATGGCGACCCTACGGGGCTTCTACGAGCGGGTCCGGCCGTCCGGGTCGCTGTGGGGGGGCTTCATCGCCCGCGCTGCCGCGGCCGGGGAGCCGGTGGACGCGGTCCCGCCGGGTCTGTTCACTCGCGGGCTCCTGGCGACGTCACTGGGGTGCGCCATGGTCTACGCCGCGCTCTTTGGGACCGGTTTCGCGCTGTACGGGGAGGACCTCAAGGCCGCCCTCTCGGGGGCGGTGGCCCTCCTCTCTCTGATCGGGATCTGGCGGCTGCAGCGAAATGGGGCCTCCTCGGCGACCTGAGGGTCCTGAAGTCTCAGTGGATGACACCTGAGCCGCCCGTGGTTCGGAGCGCGGCCCGGCGGTGGTGGTGGGCTACACTTCCGATGCCTTGAAGGTCGTCCTCGTCAACCCGCCCAGCCCGCCCGAGTTCCGCGTCAGCCGCGGGCTCATGGGGGGCTTCGGCATGGCGGTGAACCCCGAGCTGCTCTACCCGCCCATCGAGCTGGCTCACGTGGCGGGGGCGCTGCTGGAGGACGGGCACGAGGTGGCCATCGTGGACGGCGACGCCCTCGGCGTGGGGCTGGACGGCGCCCTGGCAAAGGTGGCGGCCGAGGGCCCCGAGCTCGTCGTGCTGGATTCGTCGAGCACGTCCCTGGACCAGGACCTGGAGCTCGCGGGGCGGGTCCGCGAGGCGACCGGCGCCCTCACGGGGATGCTCGGCAGCCAGGTGACCTTCACGCCCGATGAGATCTTCGCGGGCGGTCGTATCGACTTCGTGGTCCGGGGAGAGCCCGAGCATACGGTCCAGGAGGTCGCGGCACGGGCGTCGCGCGGCGAGGCGCTCGCGGGGACCCCGGGGATCACCCGCAGGGCCGAGGGCGGTGAGGTGGTCCACGAGGCCGAGCGGGAGAAGATCGCCGACCTGGACTCGCTCCCGCTCCCCGCGCGGCAGCTCCTGAACAACAGCGCCTACCGGTTCCCCGGCGTCGACGGCGCCATCACCACGGTCAAGTCCTCACGGGGCTGCCCGCTGAACTGTTCGTTCTGCGGCTACACCCTGGCCCAGGGCCTCCGCTTCCGGTTCCGGAGCCCGGCCCACGTGCTGCGCGAGCTGGAGGACCTCTACTTCACCCACGGCATCCGCCACGTGGTCTTCCGCGACCCGATCTTCACCACCCGCAAGGATCGCGTCGCCGAGATCTGTGACGGCATCGTCGCGGCCGGAATGACCGAGCTCGAGTGGCAGTGCGAGACGGCGGTGAAGACGCTCGACCGCGAGCTCCTCGAGAAGATGGCCCTCGCGGGCTGCAAGCACATCTCCCTCGGGGTCGAGTCGGGCAACGACGAGATCCAGAAGAAGCACTGCGGCAACAAGCTCAGCGACCTGGACAAGGCCCACGAGGTATTCCGGGCCTGCCGGGATGTGGGGATCGAGACCCGGGCCTTCTGCATGATCGGCTTCCCCGAGGAGACGCCCGCCATGGCGGACGAGACCCTGGCGCTGGTGGACTCCCTGGACCCCGATCAGGTCCAGTTCTGCGCGGTCACCGCGTACCCCGGCACGCCGCTGCACGAGATGTTGCGGGGCACCCGGGAGTTCGACTACGCGTCCATGACGGGCTTCCAGGCCCTCGAGGGCAACGAGCACATGACGGCCGCGGAGATCGAGGCCAAGATCCGCGAGGGCTATCGACGCTTCTACCGCCGCCCGAAGCGAGTGTTCCGGGAGCTTCGGGACCCCCGGCGGCTCGCGGGCCGACTGGCCCGCTACATGACGCTCTTCCGCCGCCGCGCCGCAGTGTGAGGACGAGAGAGGGCCCCGGCGAGCGATGCTCGCCGGGGCCCTCCGCTTCTCGGACCTGCCTCCGACTCCAGACCTTCGCGAGGCGGCGGCGCACCGGTGCGGGCCACCTCTCGGTGTCCGCTGGCCAGATGTCCTGCTCGTCGGAGACCAGAGGTCTCCTTCACCCGGCCGGGTGCGGTCCTCCGCCGGGGGGGTCCCGGACCATCCATGAGGACGGGGCCGGGCGACCGCGCTGGCGCTGGAGTCAAGCTGGTATAGAGCACGCGCGGTCCCTGCTCCGCGCGATCCAGCCCTACATCCGGAGGCCCCGCCGGCGCGGGGCACGTTTCTCTCGAAAACTCTCCGCACCGACCGGCGGCACGCTGCCGGGGACCACACTGCCGTGGGCCCCATTCCCGGGGACCCCTTCCCCCTGGGCGCAACGCCCGCGGCGGGTAGGAGCCCGCCAGCCTGCGAGGGGGGCCCGCTCTTCCCGGGCCCGAGGGCCGCCGGAGACGTCTGGCGACCTGCCGCGCCGCGTCAGGCGGGCGCGTAGCTGGTCTCGGCGAGGTTGACCCAGGTGAGGGTCCCGTCCGAGGGGTCGAGGACCTGCACCCAGGAGTTCCAGCGCGCGACGATCTGGACCCGTCGAGCCTCGGACTCAGGCGCCTCGGCGGGGGGCTCGGAGATCGTCATCGTGGAGGGGCAAAAAGGAGGCTCCTCCCGGGAGGGGTTCCGGGAGGAGCCAGGTTCGCACATGAACCATGAGGGCACACATGTCTTCGTCAGCCGGCGGCGCCGCTGGCCCCCTTTGCTGAAAAAAAGTGCGGCGGTCCCCCCTGGGCCGTCAGCGCGTCAGTCGCGGATTGAGGAATCGAACGGGGGTGTCGCTCGTGGTGACCCCGATCCGGCCCTCGGAGATCGAGGGGGGGCCCTCGATCTTCCCGATGACCTCTCCGTCGATGAGGAATCGGGTGGCCTGGAGGCCCACGTCGATCCCCATGGTGAACCTCTCGCCGGCCTTGAGGCGTGACTTGGCCTTGAACTGCGGATCGAACTTGGGCTGGCGGGTCTGCTCGTCGAAGTCGAGGATCCCGGCCCGGCCGCTCTTCCCGAGGCGCACGTAGCTCTTCTCGCCCGAGAGGCTCCCCGCGTAGGTGAGCCCCAGCAGCGGGAAGTCCCCGGTGTCCTCCACGATCACGTCCACCTCGAAGAAGAACGTCCTGGGCGGCTCCTGGATGAAGGAGGCGGTCGCGTAGCCGCCGCCGCAGCGGAGCCCCGTGGTGCCGTCCTCCTCGGCGAAGGCGTCCCAGTTGCCCGAGACCTCCCAGCCCTCGAGGTCGGAGGGGATGGGGAGCCGGCGCACCCGGCGGACGTCGACCCCTGACGTCTCCATGATCTCGTTGGCGCGTGCGAGCAGGACCCCCTCGCCGCCCACCACTTCGCTGGCGAGCTTGAGGGTCTGCAGGGCGACCCTGGGGTATCCCGCCTCCATCCAGCCGTCGGCCTCGGCGGTGGCGGCCTCCACGAAGGAGGCGTAGCTGTCCTCGATGAGCTCGCCCAGGGATCGGTTGACCTCCTTGATGCCGGCGAGCCCGGCGGCGACCGCCTCGGCCCCCGTGCCGTCGTAGTGGGCGAGGGCGGCGTCGCGGTCCGCCTGGGCGCGTCCCACGGAGACCAGCCGGCGGAAGGCGAAGAGGGCCGCGTCCTGGCTCTTGAGCTGGGTGAGGGTCTCGCCGAGCAAGCGCAGCGCCAGGGGGTCGTCGGGGCGCTTGCGGAGCGCCCAGCGGAGGGAGTCCACCGCGTACTCGAGCTTCTCGAACTCGAGCTGCTTCTTGGCGCGCGCGATCAGGACGTCGGCCTGCTCGGGGCCACCGAACTCGATGCGGGAGAGGTTGAGGATCCACTCCTGCCAGCACCGCTCGAGGTCCTCGTAGCTCTCCACCCCGGGGAGCTCCGCCTCCTCCACGAAGTACTTCTTGAAGCGCTTGCCGACGTTCTTCTCCTCACCGGAGTCGGTGTAGGAGAGCATGAAGTCCTTGTAGATCGGCTCGTACACACGCTCGCACGAGTCGTTCTCGTAGTTCATGCAGAAGTACACCATCGCCCACCCGAACGAGTAGTGGGACCCCGGGTACGACCCCGGCGCGAAGTAGGTCACCACGTCCCACAGGTCCACCGCGTCGGGGTTGGGGTCGAGCTTGTCCACGCTGACCGGGTCGCTGGGGTTCCTGCCGCCGATCTGAATGACGACGCTGCGCAGGCGCGATTCGGGGATGCGGTTGGTCTCGACGAAGCCGCCCGGGAGGATCGCCGCGCCCTCGAAGTAGCTGGCCGTCCCCTCGTTGAGCCAGGTCGGAATGAGCGCCTTCCAGACCATGCGCGTGAACTGGTGGGAGGCCTCGTGGTAGAGCGTCGTCCAGAGTTCCTCGATGGACTGCTTCATGAACCCCTCGGCGGTGCGGGGGTCATAGGTGCTCACGCTGTTCTCGGAGGGGCTGTAGAACCCGGCGACGGTGTCACCCGTGCCCGGGTTGTACGTGTCGAATTCGCCCCTCGTCTTCCAGACCCGGACCTCGCAGCGCCGCATGCTCCCGCCGCCCTTCTTGTAGTCGAAGATCTTCCGGTAGAACTGGTTCATCTGCTCCATGGCGCTGAGGATGGCCTCGGCCATCTCCACGCCCATGTTGGTCTTGATGGTGTAGTTCTTGCCCTTGAGCTCGAAGGCGTCCTCCCACTCCACGTGCTTGGCGTCGATGCGGGCGATCTCGCGGGCGCTGCGCCGCTGGCGGTTCTTGACCTTGACCGGGACCCCCGACTCCAGCATCGCCTGGACGGCCTTCTTGTTCATGAAGAGCTTCTCGAGCTTGGAGGCGGCGGCGTCGCCGTACGGGGTGCCGTCCAGGCCCCCGAGCATGTCCGCGGAGTTGGCGTACAGCTTCCCGCTCTGACAGATCTTCGCCAGCTGCATGATGCTCTTCGCGTATGCCCCCGTGGCCGTTCCCAGGGACGGCAGATCGACCCCGATCTCGTCCCGCAGCACCTTCAGGCGCTTGTCCACGGCCTTGGCCTCGCGGCCGTCCCCGGCCATGAGCTTCGCGAGCTCCGCGTACCAGAGCGCCGCGTCGTCGTCGTCCCCGCTGAAGGCCGCCTCCGCTGCCGCCATCAGCAGCTTGGGATCGTCCGGGGCCGACTGAAGCGCGCGCTCGGCCTCCTCGAGGTCGTCGTCCGAGGTGGAGGGGAAGAGCCCCAGCCCAACCGTGGCGGTGGCGAGGGCGGCGAGCGCGGCGGTGAGGTGGAGGCGGAGGGGCGTTCGAGCGGTGAGCTTCATGATCGGTGGCCGGATGACCGCGTGCGACGGACGAAGGTGACGCGCAGTTCGGGAAGCCTGGCGCGTGATCGAGACGAGCGCGGGCATTGGAGCAAGCAGGATTCGAGCGGCCAGCGAATAATCGCAAGCCACCCCAAGGATAGTGGAGGTCCGCCGGCACGCTTCGTGTCGAGCCCTCTTCTCCATAGACTTACAGCTCCTCCAAGTAGCCCCATCACCGCGCCCATGTCCCAGTCGATCGAGACGGTCCTCACGGAGGATCGCAGCTTCCCCCCGTCCGAAGAGTTTCGAGGGGCGGCTCGCCTCGCCGACCGGTCGACCTACGAGCAGATGTGGCGGAGGTCCATCGAGGACCCCGACGGATTCTTCGGGGAGGTCGCCCGGGAGCTGCCCTGGCTGGAGCCGTTCACATCTGTCCTGGATTGGTCCGGCGCCCCGGTGGCTCGCTGGTTCGAGGGCGGGAAGCTCAACGTCTCTCACGTCTGCCTGGACCAGCATGTGGAGGCGGGCCGCGGGGGAGAGGTCGCCCTCGTCTGGGAGGGGGAGCCGGGGGACGAGCGGACGTTCACCTATGCGGAGCTCCTGACGGAGGTCTGCCGCTTCGCCAACGTCCTCAAGGCCCGGGGGGTGGGCAAGGGGGACCGCGTGGCGATCTACATGCCCATGGTGCCCGAGGCGGCCATGGCCATGCTGGCCTGCGCCCGGATCGGCGCCATCCACTCGGTGGTCTTCGGCGGCTTCAGCGCCCAGTCGCTCACCGACCGGATCGAGGACGGCGGCTGCACGGCCGTGATCACCGCCGACGGGGGATGGCGGCGCGGCTCCATCCTGGCGCTCAAGGACGCGGTGGATGAGGCGGTGAAGGGCCAGGACCAGGTGCACACGGTCCTCTGCGTTCGCCGGACCGAGCAGGCCGTGCAGTGGGACGGCGAGCGGGACGTCTGGCTCCACGAGGCCCTCGAGGGGGTGGGGGACGCCTGCGATCCCGAGCCCATGGACTCCGAGGATGTGCTCTTCCTCCTCTACACCTCGGGCTCCACCGGCAAGCCCAAGGGGATCGTCCACACCACCGGCGGGTATATCGTGGGGGCGTACCTCTCGACCCGCTACGTCTTCGACCTGCGGCCCGGGGATACCTACTGGTGCACCGCCGACGTCGGCTGGATCACGGGGCACAGCTACATCGTCTACGGCCCACTCGCCAACGGCGCGCGCATGGTCATGTACGAGGGCGCGCCGAACGCCCCGCATGAGGGCCGCTTCTGGGAGCTGTGCGAGAAGCACAAGGTCAGCATCTTCTACACGGCCCCGACGGCGATCCGCGCGTTCATGAAGTGGGGCGACGCGCACGTGGAGAAGTACGACCTCTCCAGCCTGCGGCTCCTCGGAACCGTGGGGGAGCCCATCAACCCGGCGGCGTGGATCTGGTATCGCGAGAAGGTGGGCGGCGGCCGCTGCCCGATCGTGGACACCTGGTGGCAGACGGAGACCGGCTCGATCATGCTCACCCCCCTCCCGGGGATGAGCGCCACCAAGCCCGGGTCCGCGATGACGCCCTTCTTCGGCGTGGACGCGGCCATCCTGGACGAGGAGGGCAACGAGGTCCCCCACGGCGAGGGCGGGCTCCTCGCGATCCGCCGACCCTGGCCCAGCATGCTGCGCGGGATCTGGGGCGACGAGGAGCGCTACCGGGAGACCTACTGGTCCCGCTGGGACGGCCGCTACTACATGGCGGGGGACGGCGCCCGCCGCGATGCCGACGGCGACTTCTGGATCATGGGGCGCGTGGACGACGTGCTCAACGTCTCCGGGCACCGGCTCTCCACCATGGAGGTGGAGAGCGCGCTCGTGAGCCACGAGGGCGTCGTCGAGGCGGCCGTCGTGGCGCGGCCCGACGACCTGACGGGCGAGGCCATCGTGGCCTTCGTCATCCCCTCGGGCGAGGTCGCCGCCGATGGCGGGCTCGCGCTCGGGGCCCAGCTGAAGGCGCACGTCGCGGACGAGATCGGCAAGCTCGCGCGGCCTGCAGAGATCCGCGTCACCCCGCGGCTCCCCAAGACCCGCAGCGGCAAGATCATGCGACGGCTCCTCCGAGCCATCGCCGCAGGCGACGAGATTCGCCAGGACACCACCACGCTCGAGGACCCTTCGATCCTCGACGAGCTTCGATCCGGAGTGAAAGCATGAGCCGACCCATCCTCGCCACCCTCGCGCTCCTCCTCGCTCCCCCGGGGCTGGCGCAGGGGGACCTGCCCACGAAGCGCTCGGACATCCTCCCCGAGGTCGACCAGATCATCGCGAGCCACGACTGCCTCGCGTGCCACGACCCCGAGTCCAACGCCCGGGAGCGCCTCGACCCGATCCTGGCGCCGGACCTGGCTGGAGTCACCGGGCGGGTCGACCGGCGTTGGCTCGTGGAATTCCTGGCGAACCCGAGGGAGACCCGGCCCGGGACGGGTCACCCACACCAGCTCGCCGGGCTCGAGGCCAAGGGGCGCCAGCAGGCCGCCGAGGGCCTCGCGGCGTTCCTCGAGGCGAACGGCGCCACGCGGAGTCAGGTCGGAGAGCCGGTCGAGGAGACCAGCGACTTCGGAACGGTGGAGCGGGGCCGCCAGCTCTTCCACACCGTCGGCTGCGTCGCGTGCCACGGTCCGCTGGAGGACGCCTGCGACCTCGAGATCACCCTCGTGGAGCTCGAGGCCGAGCTGCTCGCCGCGGAGGAGGCGGGTGAGGCCTTCGAGGACGAGGGGGAAGAGGACGACGAGGAGCCCCTCCTGGTCCGGCCGGGAACCCTCGAGCCGGACCCTCACCCGCTCCCCACGGACCTCGCGCGCAAGTATCGGATCAGCACGCTGGCCGCATTCCTGAAGGATCCGGTCTCGGTGCGCCCGTCGGGGCACTGCCCCTCCATGGGCCTCGAGGCGGACGAGGCGCAGGCCATGTCCGCTTACCTGCTGCGCGCCCAGTCCCAGCGCCGTGACGGGAGCCAGGAGCGCCGACCGGGGCTGGTGGTCAACGTGTACGAGGGGTCGAACCTCCAGCAGGGGGGGCTCGCGCGCCTGGACGAGCTGAAGCCCGTGGCGACGGAGGTCGTGCAGGCGATCAACATCGAACCGCGCACCCGCAATGATCAGTTCGGGCTGCGGTTCACCGGGTTCCTCGAGGTTCCTTCCGAGGGGACCTATCGCTTCCACCTCGGGTCGGACGACGGCTCGCGGTTGCGCGTCGCCGGGGATGTGGTCGTGGACAACGGCGGCATCCACGGCACCAAGGTCATCTCGGGGAGCGTCGATCTCCCTGCCGGCTCGGTCTCCATCGAGGTGACCTTCTTCGAGGCCCAGGGCGGCGAGGCGCTCTCGCTGGAGTGGGAGGGGCCTGGGGTCGACCGTGGCCCGCTGCCCCCCGAGCGACTCTCGCACTGGCCCCTGATCTACAGGGTGCTCGGAGCGGACGGGAAGCCCCTCGAGGACGAGGGCGCGGCCCCGCCGCAGCCGCAGCTGGTGGAGCGCGGACGCAAGGCCTTCGCGCGGCTGGGCTGCGCGGCGTGTCACGCCGGCGTGCTGCCTGGGCCCGCCCCCGAGGTGGTCCGCAAGCCCCCGTCCCTGGACGACCTCGACGGGGCGCGCCCGGGGCAGCTCCTCTGCCTGCGGTCCAATGGGCGGTACGGGTTCGAGCCCGACGTCGCAGGCCAGCTGGTCGCGGCCTTCGTGCGTCCGGCGGGGATCGCCGCGGGCGGGCAGTCCAAGGACGCCGCCCTCCAGCGCCGGCTCGCAGGTCGCCGCTGCTACTCCTGCCACCGGCGGGACGACATCGGTGGCGTGCACCCCGAGCTCCAGGTGTTCTACGTGGGCGATGAGGAGGCCGAGCTGGGCGACCAGGGCCGCTTCCCCCCGACCCTGTCCGCGGTGGGCCGGAAGTTCCGTCCGGACGTGCTCCGGGCGGCCCTCCGGGGTGAGGAGCGGGTGCGGCCTTACCTGTCGACCCGCATGCCGCGCATGGGCGCGCGCGGGGTGGACGGCCTCGCGGAGATGCTCGAGTCGGCGGACGCCAAGGCACCCGACGAGGTGGCTGCGGCGCCCTCCTGTGACATGGAGCTGACCGCGGACGGCCGGCGCCTCGCGGGGACCAGGGGCCTGGGCTGCGTCCAGTGCCACCGCTTCCTCGGGACCGAGAGCCTCGGCGTTCAGGCCATCGACATGGGGCAGATGCACCGTCGGCTTCGGTACGAGTGGTTCCACGACCTCCTCATGAACCCGGCCAACGTCGACCTCGACGCCCGGATGGCCAACCTCTGGGTGGAGGGCGAGAGCCCGGTCCAGGGCATCGCCGGCGGTGACATCGAGACCCAGATCGAGTCGATCTGGTGCTGGCTCGGTGGGGAGGAGAACATGGCGCCGCCCCCCGGCCTCGAGACCGGCCCCTGGGCCTTCGAGGTCGACGCGACGGAGGAGCCCCGGACCGTGGCGGTCTTCATGGAGGGCGTGTCGCCCCGCGTCCTCTGCGTGGGCTCCCCGACGGGGCTGCACTTCGCCTTTGACGAGCAGAACGCCCGCCTGGTGAAGGCCTGGCGCGGTCGCTTCCTCAACGCCGAGAGGACCTGGAAGGGGCGAGCCGGCGGCCTCGAGACGCCCCCGTCGGCGGACACGATCGACTTCAGCCCAGGCCTCCCGGTCGTGCCGTTCAGTTCGATGAACGAGCCGTGGCCGGCGGCGGTGGGCGCGGAGGCCGGCGCGCGGATCCTGGGACGGACGGCCCACCCGGACGGCTCGATGACCTTCCGCTACGCGGTGGGGGAGCTGCGCGTCGAGGAGCTGGTCCAGCCCGTCGAGGTGATCGTCGAGGAGGGGGCCGGGACGGCTCCTGGAGCGCGCCTCGGCGTGGAGCGGACCTTCACCGTCCGCGCACCGGTCGGCACGGCGGTCATGGCCCGCCCCCTGGCGGCCCGCCGCTTCGAGAGCCTCGGCGCAGGGCGTTGGAGCATCGACGGCGGCCCCTGGCCGGTGTTCGAGCTCGACGAGCAGAGCGCTCGCCTGGCACGAGTCGTCGAGGCGTCGGCGGAGGGACAGTCCTCCACGGCCGAGGTCCGCATTCCCATTCACATGCTCCCGGAAGAACCCGGCAGCCAGACCCTCGTCGGTACGTTCTCTTGGAGGTATGCGTGGTGATCCATTCCCTGCTCCTGACCACTCTCACGGGCTTCAGCCCTGCACCCTCCCTGGCGCCTCCCGGGCCCTCCTTCCAGGAGCCGCCCAGCCACGCCGAGCGTGAGGCCCGCGCCTATCGCGTGACGTCATGTCCCCTCCCCGAGGGCGTCTCGCTCGAGATCGGGGGCCTCGAGGTCGTCCCCGGCCCGGCGGGTCCGCGGGTGCTCGCGGTGACCCGGCGCGGCGAGATGTGGGGCGTGGACGGCTTCGCCGGGGGGGACGTCTCCGAGGAGCCCACATTCGTCCGCGTGGCGGACGGGCTCCACGAGCCCCTCGGCCTCCTCCGGGATGGGGACGCCCTGCTCGTCGCATGCCGCGGCAAGCTGGTGCGCCTCCAGGACACGGACGGCGACCACGTGTACGAGACCCATGACTCGGTCACGGACTGGTGGCGGATCAGCGGCAACTACCACGAGTACAACTTCGGCCCGGCGCCGGGGATCGACGGGAGCTACTGGATCACCACCAACAAGCCCTTCGGCGCGCAGCCGTTCGGGCGGGTGACGTGGCGCGGTTACGCGCTCCGGATCACACCCGACGGCGAGGTGACGCCCATGTGCGCGGGGCTCCGTTCCCCGGCGGGGGTCAACACCTCTCCCACGGGCGAGGTCTTCTACACCGACAACCAGGGCGAGTGGTGCGGCGCCAGCAAGCTGAGCCTCCTGCGGCCCGGGAGCTATCACGGGCACCCGCACGGGATCGGCAGCACGGACCTCCCCGAGTGGCCGTGGCCGCGTCCGGCGGCCCTGCCCGAGGGACAACTGTTCTCGGACATCGCCGCGTCCGGGGACTTCCCGGCCTTCCAGATGCCGAGCGTCTGGTTCCCCCACGGCGAGATGGGGCGCAGCCCCGCCGGGTTCGTGTGGGACGAGAGCGGCGGCAAGTTCGGACCCTTCGAGGGCCAGATCTTCGTGGCGGACCAGTACGACGCGGCGGTCTTCAGGGTCGACCTGGAGCGCGTCGGGTCCCAGTGGCAGGGCGCCTGCTTCCGCTTCCGCGAGGGGCTGGCGTGCGGAGTGATTCGCGTGCGGTTCACCGAGGAAGGGGCGCTCCTCCTCGGCGAGACCGACCGCGGGTGGGGCTCGCGTGGCTCCCTCACCGAGGGCTTGCAGCGCCTCGATTGGACGGGCGTCATGCCCTTCGAGATCCACACCATGCGGCTGCTCGAGGACCGGCCGGGCTTCCGCCTGCGCTTCACGGCGCCGGCCAGCGCGGAGTCCATGGCGGAGCTCTCCAGCTACACGATGGAGAGCTACACCTACCAATCGACCCAGCGCTATGGCAGCGCCGAGCTCTCCCGCGAGAACCCCACGCTGCGCGAGGCGGTGCCCCATGACGACGGGCTGGGCGTCGACCTCGTCTTCGACGGCCTCCGCGAGGGTTTCGTTCACGAGCTGGACGCCTCGGGGGTGAGGTCCGCCGACGGGTCGCTCGACCTGCTTCACCCCAAGGGGTACTACACGCTGGTCAGGATGCGCTGACCCGCGGGGCGGCGTCAGCCGTCGAGGAGGTCCAGCCCCTTGCGCTGCTCGTGGAGGTCCTCGTCCTTGCGGCGGGCCGTCTCCAGGAGCAGGTGGGTGACGTTGTAGCGGCGCTTGGTGGCGGTGTCGCTGCCTGCGCCGGCGTGGAACGTGAACCGGGCGCCGCTCACGTCGCAGAGTCGGGCGAAGATCCCCTGGATCTGGAGTTCGAGGGCCGCGCTGATCGCCTCGGCGGGGAGCCCGCCATCGCGCCGGAGCAGCTCACCGATCTTCATCCCGGGCTCATCGGCGGCCATCAGCTCCTGGAGGCGCTCGTCGGTCAGGTGTCCGAGCTGCACCAGGAGCTCACCCAGGCGCTCGCCGACCGGCGAGTTGGAGCTGGTGACGCGGCACAGGTCCCCGGCGATGTAGGTCAGCGAGAAGGCCTCGTGTGAGGCCTCGATCCGGAGGACACCGGACTTGGCCTGGAGCTGGAAGAAGCCGATGAGCTCAGGCACGGAGACGGCGTCGGTGTGACCGCTGAAGTCCGCGGGGCCGGCTTGGGGCTCGGGGGCCTCGTCGAAGGCGGTGCTGGCGTCGAGGGACACGGCGACCTGCATCGCTCCGGCAGCAGTGGAGAGGGGGGCGGCCGGCGCTGCGTCGTCGGCGGGGCGCACCGCGAGCGCGCCGCGCTCGTCGAAGACGAGGCCGTGGCTCGCGTTGAAGAGCCGCTGGAGCCCATCCGCCAGCTCGGGGTCGTAGCCCGAGAGGGTCCGCGTGCGGTAGGCCTCGGCGACCACGGGAGAGGGCGCGCCTGGCACGAGGGGGCGCGGCGCCCCGAGGTCTTCGAGGGCGAGGAGCGCGTACCGCCGGGCTCGCTCCAGGCTGCCGTGCTCGATCGACGGCGCCGTCGCCTCACCGAGGCCATGCAGCTTCTCGGTGAGTTCGTCCGCGAGGGATCGAAGCTCGTTCAACGTGGTGACATCCAGGCCGGTCATGGCTTACCCGGCTAGCGTTCCCGGGTCTCCCCAGCTTTCGTCGCGGGTATCCCCGGGTCTGGAGTGAGAGCGCGATTTCCCTCGGTTCGCCGTTCGATGGGCGAGCAGTCGGAAAAAAATTCCGGCCCTGACGTCAGATCCCGAGATTCTCGGTCTCTCCGCGCCCTGCGCTCTCGTCCTTCCACCAGTCCGTCGACGTGATCTCGAGGACGCCCTCCCGGTATGGCCGGGGCTCCCAGCCCAGCTCCTCCCGGGCGGCGGTGATGTCGTGGTCGTGGTGGAGAGAGAAGTAGCCAGCGCCGCGCCGCTCCTTGGTGACGTCCTTGAAGAGGCCCTTCAGCAGGATGGCTCGCTCGACCCAGCGGCGCGGGATGTTCCGGCGCCTCACGTTCCCGCCGGTGGCGGCGATCGTGAGGTCCAGGAAGTCGTTGAACGAGACCCCGGCGGGCCCGGCGATCTCGAAGACGCGGAAGTCCTCCTTCCCGCGCTCGTAGTCGAACACGCGCACGATGGCCTCCACGAGGTCCTCCACGTGCACGGGGTTCAGCATGGAGAGACCCTCGTGGTAGACCCAGTACGAGCCCTTCTGGGCGCCACACTTGCGCAGCAGCGGGGCGGTGTGCCGGAAGTCCCCGCGCCCGTAGACGAGGGTGGGGCGGAAGGAGGTCCAGCGCACGTTGGAGCCGCGGACGATCTTCTCCTGGACCCGCTTGGAGTCCCGGTAGTAGCTGTAGACCGGGACGCCGATGACCGCGGAGGCCACGTTGATGAACTGGAAGCGCTCGGAGGCGTTCCGTTCCGCCTCCGCCACGAGCGCCTCGGTCCCCGCCACGTTGACGGTCTGCAGGACGTCGTCCGACAGGTGGTCGTGGGCGCTGGCGAGGTGGATGAGGAAGTCGGCCTCCTTCAGGAAGCCGTCCACCGATCCGGGGTCCGTGAGGTCACCCTCGTGGAACTCGAGGTGGTCCTGATTCTCCAGCGACTGCTCGCTGAGGACCGAGGAGCGTCCGGGGCGCACGAAGGCGCGGACGTGGTGTCCGTCCTTGAGCAGGCGTCGGACGACATATTGACCGATGAATCCGGTCGATCCTGTGACGGCGATGAGCATGTTGCGGTTCGATCGCGGGGGGCGCGCGCAAAAGACTACCGCGCTGACCCCTCCCTCGCGTGGTTCAGCCGGTCAGGATGGAGACATGGTCGGATCCAGCAGAGGCGACGTCGCCGTGGAGCGAGACGGTGGGGACCCCGTGACCGGGGTCGTCGCCGCCTTGCCGGCGGAGCTGGGACCCCTCGCGGATGGCCTCCCGCTGGCGCGGACGCCGCTTGGAACGCCCATTTTTGAGACCCAGCTCGGGCGAGGTGGACGGATCGTCGCGGCGATCTCGGGGGTGGGGAAGGTCGCGGCGGCCGCGGCGGCGGCGGCGCTGATCGCAGAGGGGGCCACACGACTCCTGGTGGTGGGGACCTGCGGCGGGCTGCGGGGCGAGGAGCGGGTGGGCGACCTCATCCACGCCGGTCGAGCGGTCCAGTGGGACCTCGCCGTTCGAAGGGGGCGGGAGATGGCCGCAGACCCGGACCTGCTGGGGGCCTGGCACGCCGTCGCGGGCGGGACGCAGGGCTGCATCCTGACCGCCGATCGGCCGGTCCTCCGGTTCCTGGACCGGCTGCGGGTGGCTCGCGCAGCGAGCAGGGCCTATCCCGGGCCCCTCGCCGCGGACATGGAGACGGCCGCCGTGGCCGCCGTGGCGTCCCAGGCTGGGATCCCGTGGGCGGCTTTGAAGGTGGTCTCGGACCAGCGGCCTGGATGGCTGGGGGCGCTGGGAGGGGCGCGATCGGGCCTCGCGGGATTCGAGGAGGCGCTGGCCGCCCACGGAGCGACGCCTGCCGCGTCGGTGGGGAGCCTCTGCGAGGCGCTGGCGCGCAGGGATCACCCCTGAGTCGGGAGCCGGACCCTTCCGCGCCCGGACCTTAGTGGGCAACCCGGCTCAGAATCCCGCGCCACGGCTGCCGATACTAGGATTCCCTGTCGCCGTCCCGACCCCCGACGGGGCGACCGCACACCGACCCAGGCGTCCCAGAAGGGCCTGGGACGCACCATGCTACCCATCCTCCAACCCGCGCAGAGCCCGAGTTGACCGCCGCAGGCACCTTTGTCCGGCGGAACTTCGAGCCGCTCGTCCTCTCGATCCAGGTCCTCGTGGACCTCGCGGTCGTGGCGGCGTCGTGCGTCCTCGCGTGGTGGATACGAGAGAACGCCTTCGCGGGCGGCGGCGTGATCGGCTCGGGCAACAGCACCCCGCTCGAGCTCTACCGTGAGGTCTTCGCGATCACAGGCGCGGTGTGCCTGGTGAGCTTCCACACCTTCGGCCTCTACAGCGCGAGCAAGAGCCTGCTCAACGTCGAGGAGTACAAGGCCGTCGCGAAGTCGAGCGTGGTGTCCTTCTTCGTCGTGCTCGTCCTGCTCTTCTTCCTGCGCGAGACCAACGCGGGCGGGGAGGGGGGCTTCTACGCGCCGTTCCTGTGGCTGCACAAGGAGTTCGAACTCAAGGTGAACCCCGACGACCTGTCGCGGGTGACGCTGCTGCTCTCGTTCGTCCTCATCATGATGATGACGATCGTGAGCCGCTTCTGCTCGTTCCGTGTCATCCAGCGGCTCCACGAGCGCGGGATCGGGAACCGGAACGTCCTGGTCATCGGGGCTGGCTGGACGGGCCGCAAGCTCCAGGAGAAGTTCCTGCACGTCCCGACCCTCGGGCTGAACTTCATCGGGTTCGTGGACGACGACGAGAGCCTGGTCGGGAGCTGGATCGGCCGCGGACAGGTGCTCGGGACCCTCGACGACCTCCACCGGGTGGTGGGAGAGCGGAAGGTGGGTGAGGTCTTCATCTCCATGCCGGAGACCAAGGAGTCGAAGATCCTGGAGATCTGCGCGGACCTCGACCGCGTCGGGACGCCCTACTACGTCGTGCCGCGCTTCTATCACCTCATGTCCTACAACGTGCGGATCGAGAACCTCGACTCGATCCCGCTCATCACGCGCCGCGTGCGCAGCGAGTCCCTGCTCTCCCTGGGGATCAAGCGCTCCTTCGACATCCTTGTCTCGGGGCTGGTGCTGTCGCTCGCGCTGCCCGCGTTCCTCCTGTTCGCGGTGCTCATCAAGCGTGAGTCCTCGGGCCCCGTGTTCTTCCGGCAGCGGCGGATCGGCCTCGGGGGACGGTCCTTCGAGATGATCAAGTTCCGCACGATGCACGTCGACGAGTGCGGCGACGCGGTGGCCCCGAAGAACGAGAACGACCCCCGGGTGACGCGCTTCGGCCGCTGGCTGCGCCGCTACTCCCTGGATGAGCTCCCCAACTTCCTCAACGTGCTGCGCGGGGAGATGAGCGTCGTGGGCCCCAGGCCCGAGATGCCCTTCATCGTGGATACCTACGGCGCCCTGGACCGGGAGCGGCTGCGCGCCAAGCCCGGCGTGACCGGGCTCTGGCAGATCTCCTACGCCCGCCAGGACGCGATCCACTCCAACCTGGACTACGACCTCTACTACATCGAGAACCGGTCGCTGCTCCTGGACCTCGTCATCGTGGCGCTCACAGGCTTCGCCGTCGCGAGAGGGACGGGCGCCTTCTGATCGGAGTCGGCCGGTGCACATTGCCCATGTGATGGAGGCGACGATCGGCGGCACCCGGCGCCACCTGGTCGACGTCGCCCACGCGCAGCTCCTGCGCGGAGACACGGTCTCCCTGCTCGTGTCGACCCTGCGGGACCCCGGCTTCGCCGCGGACCTCGTCGCCCTCGAGGCCGCAGGCGCCACGGTCCGGCGAATCCCGATGGTCCGCGCGATCCGCCCCGCCCGCGACCTCGTCCACCTGCGCCGGATCAAGGCGGCCCTGCGGGAGCTCCGGCCCGACGTGGTGCACACCCACAGCTCCAAGGCCGGCGTCCTGGGCCGCCGGGCCTCCCTCTCCACGGGGATCGGCGCGCGGGTTCATACGCCGCACACCTTCGCGTTCCTCTTCGGCGCCATGTTCGGCCGGGCCAAGCGGGCGGTCTTCCGCTCCATCGAGCGCTCCCTCGCCTCGTCCACCCACCGGCTGGTGGCCGTCTCGGAGAGCGAGGCGGCGACGATCGCCGCCTCGGGCGTCGTGGACCCCGGCCGGCTGTGCACCGTGCCGAACGGCATCGACCCGGCGCGGGTCGAAGGCGCCGAGCCCGCGAACCTCGCGGACTTCGGTCTCGACGCGGCGCGACCGGTCGCGGCCGTGGTCGGCCTGCTCTACTCCGCCAAGGGCCAGGACCTCGCCCTGGAGGCCCTCGCCGAGGAGGGGCTGGAGGGGCTGCAGCTGCTCTTCGTCGGTCCGGGCGATCAGGGGCCGTTGCTGGAGCTGGCGGCGCGCCTGGGCGTCGAGCGGCGGGTCGCGTTCACCGGGCCGCGGGACGACGTGCCGTCGATCCTCGCCGCCTCGGACTTCCTCGTGCTGCCCTCCCGCTGGGAGGGCATGCCGTACGTGGTGCTCGAGGCCATGGCTGCCTCGCGTGCGGTGGTCTCGACGCCCGTGGACGGCGCCCGCGACCTCGTGGAAGACGACGTCACCGGCTTCCTCGCCTCCGGCGTCTCCGGCGCCGCCCTGGCCGCGGCCATGCGACGGGCGGTCCTCGCCGGCAGCGGACGCCGAGAGCGGCTCGGCGCGGCCGGGCGGGCGCGCCTGGACGGGGCCCACGATGTGAGCACGATGGCCGAGCGGCTCGACGCCGTGTACCGCGAAGCGCTGGGGGCGTCGGGCAAGCCGTGAGGATCCTGCACGTCCTCACCACCCTCGACGTCGGCGGGGCCGAGATGCACGTGCTCAAGCAGGTGCGCGGCCAGGTCGCCCGCGGGCACGACGTGCGGGTGAGGTACCTGAAGGGCGAGGGGACGCTGCGCGGAGACTTTCTCGACGCGGGCGCCGAGCGCGTGGAGGCGGCCGCCGCGGGCCCGCTGTTCCCGTGGCGCGTGCGCGCGGACCTGGGGTGGTGCGACGTGGCGCACTCCCACCTCCTCAAGGCCGACGCCATGATGGCCGTCGCGGCCCGCCTGCTCGGCGCGCGCCGCAAGCTCATCAGCGGGAAGCACAACGACGAGCAGGTGCTCCGGCGCCCGCTCGTGAGCCGGGTTCACGGTTGGCTCGGGCGCACGCCGGCGCGCACCATCGTGCTCTCGGATCACGTCGGCCGCTTCATCGAGGAGCACGGCCGCGTGCCTCGGGCGGCGCAATCGCGCGTGTACTACGGCCTCGACCCGGAGCCCTTCGAGCGCGCGGTCTCGGAGACGGAGGTGGGGGCCCTGCGCGCGGAGCTGGGAATCGACGCCGGGGACGTCGTCTTCCTCTGCGTGGCGCGCTTCGCGCCCCAGAAGGCCCACGAGATCCTCCTGCAGGCGCTCGCCATCGCACGGCGAAGGGACCCTCGCCTGCGGCTGCTGCTCGTGGGCGACGACCCGTTCGGTGACGGCCGCCAGCGGGCGGAGGGCGAGGCCCGGCGCCTGGGGCTCTGCGGCGAGGACGGGCGGGGCGCCGCCATCTTCACGGGGATCCGGCGTGACGTGCCGGCGCTCATGGCGGCCAGCGATGTCTTCTGTATGGCGTCCAGGTGGGAGGGGCTCGGCCTCGTCTTCCTCGAGGCCATGGCGGCCTCGCGGCCCGTGCTCTCGACCCAGGTCTCCGCGATCCCCGAGGTCGTGGTGGACGGTGAGACCGGGCGGCTCGTGCCCCCCGATGACCCGGAGGCCCTCGCCGCGGGGATGCTGGAGCTGGCCTGCGACGACGCGCTCCGGTCCCGGCTCGGAGCCGCGGGGCACGCGCGGGTGCTGGAGCGATTCGGTCTCGATCGCATGGTCGACGAGACCATCGCGATCTACGGGGAGGTCATCTCCCGCTCCAGGCGGTAGTTTCAGGGGGTGCTGCTGCTCCCCCTAGTCGCCTCCCTCGCCGCCGCGGGCGCCTCGCCCGAACCGGGTCGAGGCGACCTGGACTTCGCGCGGGATGTCCGCCCCCTCCTGGCCAGGCGCTGCTTCCCTTGCCACGGCAACGACGAGGAGACCCGTGAGGCCGGGCTGCGCCTGGACCGCGAGGAGGAGGCGCACCGGGACCGGGACGGCTTCGCGGCGGTGGTCCCCGGAGACCTGGAGGCCTCCGAGCTCTGGGCGCGGGTGAACGACGACCTGGATCCGATGCCGCCTGAGGACGCCGGCGCCCCCCTTGACGAGGAGGAGCGCGAGCTCCTGCGTCGCTGGATCGAGGGTGGGGGTGGGTACACCCCGCACTGGAGCTTCGCCCCGCCGGTCCGGCCAGCGATCCCCGGCGATCCGCACGCAGGGGAGCACCCCGTGGACGCCTTCGTCCGCGAAGCCCTCGAGGCCCATGGCCTCGAGCTCTCCCCGCCCGCGGACGATCGGCAGCTGATTCGCCGGCTGAGCCTCGACCTCACGGGCCTCGCGCCCACGCCGCAGTTCGCCGACGAGTTCGCGGCCTCGGCGGATCCGGGGAAGCTCGAGCGCGCTGTGGACGCGCTCCTCGACTCGCCCGCCTACGCCGAGCGCTGGGCCGCCGTTTGGCTGGACCTCGCGCGCTACGCCGACAGCACGGGCCACGGCTCCGACCCCCTGCGCACCATCTGGCGCTACCGCGACTGGGTCATCGACGCCTACGACCGGAACCTCCCCTTCGACCAGTTCACGGTGCAGCAGCTGGCGGGCGACCTCCTGCCGGATGCGAACATGGACACCCGGCTGGCCACGGCGTTCCACCGGAACACGATGACCAACACGGAGGGCGGGACCGACGACGAGGAGTTCCGCGTGCTGGCCGTGAAGGACCGGGTCAACACGACCATGGAGGTCTGGATGGGCGTCACGGCAGGCTGCGCCGAGTGCCACAGCCACAAGTACGACCCCGTCAGCCACGAGGAGTACTACGAGCTCTTCGACATCTTCAACCAGACCGCGGACACGGACCGCGGCGACGATCGGCCGCGCCTCGCGACGCCGACCCCCGAGCAGGCGGGCGAGAAGGCGCGCCTCGACGCCGAGCTCGCGCGCCTCGACCGCGAGCTCGCCACGGCGGAGGTGGACGTGGATGCGGGCGTCGGCCGCATGCTGGAGGCCGAGCGCTTCTGGGGAGCGGTCGAGCAGCGAATCGCCCGGCGGTCGATCCGGGAGGAGGCCGGGGAGGGCACCCGGGTGGACGTCCTCGAGGTCGACGCGACCCCGCCCGCCGGTGACGGTCCGGTGGGCCTGCGCCTCACGGCGCTGGCCTCGCCGTCGCTGCCGGGCGGCGGGCCCGGGGAGAGCCCCGGCAACGGAAACTTCGTGGTGACGGACCTGCGCGTCGCCCGCGAGACGGCCGGGCCCGCGCCCGTGGCCTCGGCGGTCCGCATCGAGCTCTCCGGTCCGGGCCGCATCCTCTCCCTGGCGGAGGTGGAGGTGCTCGACGCCGGCGGGACCAACCTCGCCCTCGGCGGGCGCGCGACCCAGTCCTCCACCGGCTTCAACGGTCCGCCCCAGCTCGCGGTGGACGGCAACAACAGCGGCGTCTACGAGGACGGTTCGGTGACCCACACGGCCACCGAGCGCGACCCCTGGTGGGAGGTGACGCTGGCCGCGCCGGCGCCGATCCACGGCCTCCGGGTCTGGAGCCGCACCGACGGGGACCTGGAGCTCCGGCTCGAGGGCTTCGTGGTGGTGCTCCTCGACGGGACGGGCGAGCCCCTCCTGCGCACCGCGCCGTGGCCCGTGCCGAACCCCGTGGCCGAGGCGCGCTTCGGCGAGGGAGGGGCCATCCCGCTCCTCGTCCGCCCCGGCTCCGCGAGCTTCGAGCAGGCGAACTTCGGGGTCGCGGCGGCGCTGGACCTTGACCCCAAGACCGGCTGGGCCATCGGGCCTCGGCAGGGCGTGGATCACGCGGCCATCTTCCAGCTCCCCGCCCAGCAGTCGGACCCGGATGGCGGCCTGCGGCTGCGGGTGACCGTCGCCCAGGAGTGGGGCTCGAACCACACGATCCGGGACCTGCGCCTCGGGGTGGGCCGCGGCGCCCGCGTACCGCTTGCGATTCCCGCCGACGTCCGCGGCCCCCTGGCCCGCCGCGCCAGGGTCGCGAGCGGGGAGCCCGGGGCGGCGGAGCCCGGCGACGAGGCGAAGCTGGTGTCGTTCCTCCGGGAGCGTGATCCGCTCCTTGGCGAGGTCCACCAGCGTCGCGCCCAGCTGGCCAAGCAGCTCTCCGACCTCGACGTGGTGACCACGCCGGTGATGGAGGAGCTCCCCGCGGACCGCCGACGGGAGACCCATGTGATGGTCCGCGGCAACTTCCTGCAGCGCGGCGAGCAGGTGCACGCCGCGATCCCCGCGGCCTTCGGCGCCCTGGACCCCGATGCGCCGGTGGACCGGCTGGCCTTCGCGCGCTGGTTGGTGAGCGACGACAACCCGCTCACCGCCCGGGTGACCGTGAACCGCCTCTGGGCGCGACTGTTTGGTCGTGGCCTGGTGGCCACGGAGGGGGACTTCGGCTCCCAGGGCGCGACGCCCACCCACCCCGAGCTGCTCGATTGGCTGGCGGTGGAGTTCCGCGAGGGCGGCTGGGACCAGAAGGCCCTGTTGAAGACGATCGTCACCAGCCGGGCCTACCGGCAGGCGTCCGCGGTCCGGCCCGAGACCCTGGAGGCCGACCCCGACGGGGTCTGGCTCTCCCGCTACCCGCGCCAGCGGCTCGAGGCAGAGATGGTCCGGGACGTGACCCTGCAGGCGGCGGGGCTGCTCTCCCACAAGCGCTTCGGCCCATCCGTGTACCCGCCGCAGCCCGAGGGCCTCTGGCAGGCGGCCTTCAACGGGCAGCGGAACTGGCGTGAGAGCATGGGGGAGGATCGGTATCGCCGCGGGGTCTATGTCTTCATGCGGAGGACGATCCCGTACCCGATGCTCGCGACCTTCGACGCGCCGAGCCGCGAGGCCTGCACCGTGTGCCGGACGCCCACGAACACGCCGCTGCAGGCGTTCGTCACCCTCAACGACCCCGCGTTCCTGGAGCCCGCCCGCGTGCTCGGCGCCCGCTACGCCCATCGGGCCACCACCGGGGCGAGGTGGAGCCTGGAGCCGGACCGTGTGGTCGGGGAGGGGCCCGAAGGGCTCTCGCGGGCGCTCCTCGAGGAGCTGCTCTCCCACGCGCTCCAGCGCCCCGCCGGTTCGGAGCAGCTCGACGTGTTGCAGGCGCTCCTGGGCGACGCCCGCGCGGCCTTTGCCGCGGACCCCGAGGCTGCCGGTGAGTTCGCCGGAGCGGCGGGGGCCTGGTCAACCGGGCTCGACCCCGAGGAGGCCGAGGCGCTCACCGCGGTGGACCCCGTGGACGTCGCGGCGTGGACCGTGGCCGCGAGCACGGTGCTCAACATGGACAGCTTCCTGACCAAGGAGTGAGCGATGGACCCCACCCAGGAAGACGCCCTCACCAGCACGCGCCGCACGTTCCTCCAGCGGGGCGTGGGCCTCGGCGCGATCGCCCTCGGCGCCATGGAAGGGGCGGCCGCCCTCGGTCAGGACGGACAGCGGCCCTCGCCGCTCGCGCCCAAGGCGCCGCCCTTGCCCGCGCGGGCCAAGCGGGTGTTGTACCTCTCCATGGCGGGGGCCCCGCCGCAGCACGACACCTTCGACTTCAAGCCCAAGCTGCAGGAGCTCGACGGGACCCCGTGCCCGGAGGCGCTCTTCGAGGGCAAGCGCCTGGCCTTCATCAAGGGGCACCCCAAGCTGCTGGCCTCGCCGCACCCCACGACCACCGTCGATCCCCTCGGCATCGAGGTGTCGACCCTCCTGCCGGGGTTCCGTGAGTACGCGGCGGACGTGTGCGTGGTGCGGTCCATGCACACCGACCAGTTCAACCACGCGCCGGCGGACCTCCTCATGTACACGGGGAACGCGGTCAACGGGAAGCCCTCCATGGGGGCGTGGGTCACCTGGGGCCTCGGCTCGATCAACCAGAACCTCCCGGGCTTCGTGGTCCTGGGCTCCGGCGGGAGCGATCCCACCGGCGGCAAGGCCCTCTGGTCCAGCGGATTTCTGCCCTCGGAGTACCAGGGGGTGCGGCTGCGCTCGAAGGGGGACCCCGTGCTCTACGTGAGCGACCCCAAGGGCCTCGCCCGCTCCTCGCGCCGTCGAATGCTGGACGCGCTGCGCCGGCTGAACGAGCTCGACCATGGCCGCCACGGGGACGACGAGACCCTCGCGCGCGTGGCCCAGTACGAGCTTGCGTACCGCATGCAGATGGAGGTGCCCGAGGTGACCGACCTCTCGCGGGAGAGTGAGGCCACCCTCACGCGGTACGGGGCGAAGCCAGGCGACGGGTCCTTCGCCAGCAACTGCCTCCTGGCGCGCAATCTGCTGACCGCCGGGGTCCGCTTCGTCCAGCTCTTTGACTGGGGCTGGGACATCCACGGGACCGGGTCGGGCGACGACCTGGTCACCCAGTTCCCTGCCAAGTGCCGGGACGTGGATCAGCCCATCGCGGCGCTCATGGCGGACCTCAAGCGCACCGGGTTGCTCGAGGACACGCTCGTGGTGTGGGGCGGTGAGTTCGGCCGCACGCCGATGCTCGAGGCCCGCGGTGGCTCGAAGTTCCTGGGCCGTGACCACCAGCCGGACGCCTTCAGCATCTGGATGGCCGGCGGCGGCGTGAAGGCGGGGCACGTCCACGGCTCCACCGATGACCTCGGCGCCGCGGTCCACGAGGACGGGGTCTCCGTGCGGGACCTGCAGGCCACCGTGTTGCACCTGCTCGGCTTCGACGCGGAGCGCATGCGCTTCCCCTTCCAGGGGCTGGACCAGCGCCTGATCGGCCCCGCCGACGGGCCGAGGGTGGCGCGCGGGGTGCTGGCCTGACCGCCACGCCCAGCCAGGAGGGCGCACCGTTCAGCTATCGCGAGCGCCCCGAGGACTTCATCGTCGAGGAGCTCGTGGCGGAGCCCGAGGCCGAGGCGGCGGATGGAACGCACCTGTGGTTCACGGTGGAGAAGCGGGACGTGTCCACGCCCGCGGCGGCGCGCCGGATCGCGAAGGCGCTGGGGCGGCGAGGGGGAGAGGTCAGCTTCGCGGGGCGCAAGGACGCCGTCGCCATCACCCGCCAGCGGATGTCCGTGGAGCACGTGGACGTTGACCGGCTCCTCGGCCTCGAGCTCGATGGTGTGCGGGTGAGCGAGCCCCGCCGGCACCGCCGCAAGCTTCGGCCCGGGGAGCTGCTCGGGAACCGGTTCGAGCTGGTGCTGCGCCGGGTGGCCCCCGGCGATGTCCCGCGATTGGAGGCCGGCCTTGATGGAATCCGAAGCGAGGGCGTCCCCAACCGCTACGGCGAGCAGCGCTTCGGTCCCGACGGGGAGGGGCTCGACATCGCCCGGAGCCTCGTGTTCGGGCCGCCCGAGGCCTACCTCGAGGCGCTCGCGCGCGCCGGGCGGCCGGAGCAGCTGGAGGCGTCCCTGGAGCTGATCCGAAGGGCGGTGTCGGGCACGAGCGGCGAGCGTCGCCGGGCCGACGAGCTCTGCCCGGAGCTCCCGCTGGACCTCGTGCCCGTGGCCAAGCAGCTCGCGCGCCGCCGGACGGAGGTGGTGGCGGACCTCGTCGCTGCTGTCCCCCGCAGCTCCCGCGTGTTCCACCTCGCCATCCTCCAGGCCTGGGTCTTCAACCGGGTCCTGGACCGCAGGGTGGAGGAGGGGAGCTCGGGCCGGGTCCTCACGGGGGACCTCGTGCTGCGGGAGGACGGGCGGCACGGGCACGCCTCGGAGGAGCGACCGGCGCCCCCGGGGGCCGTCCCCACGGGGCCCATCTGGGCCCCGGCCCTGCGCCTCGCGGAGGGGACGCCGGGGGACATCGAACGGGCGGTCCTGGCGGAGCAGGGGCTCGGGGATGGCCACCCCGACCAGCCGGGCGGCCTCTCCCCGCGAGGGAGCCGGCGGGACCTGCGGGTCGCGGTCACGGAGGCGGCCCTCGAGACCTGGGCAGGGGAGCCGGACCAGGGGGCGGTCCGGGTCACCTTCGGGCTCCCCCCGGGGGCCTATGCGACCGTGGTCCTGGACCACCTCCGCGCGGCGTGTCTCGATCCGGGGTAGTTGGCTGGAACCCGCGGGGACCCGTTGAGCTCGAGGCCTGGCTCGCGCCGATCAACCTCCCGATGGGCCCCCACTCCTCAGCGACGCACTCGAACCCGTTCAATCCGCCCTCCGCGGACCGGGCCTTCGTGGAGGCGCGGACGGATCGCCGGACCGAGCCCACGCCGCGCCTCTCCGTCCATTCGCTGTCCGGCGGGCGCCGGCGCGGCGCGCAGCGCGCGGGGGAGCGGGAGGGGTCGTTCGTGGACACGTACTCGGCCTGGATCTTCCTGTGGATCCTCTGGGTCGCGGCCATGAACGTGGGGGACAGCTTCTTCACGATCGTGCACCTCCAGGCCGGCGGAGTGGAGGTGAACCCCGTGGCGGCCGCGATGCTCAAGACCGGGCGCTTCGGGTTCGTCTTCCTGAAGGCCGCGGTCATCAGCGGGGCGCTGCTGGTGCTGACCGTCCACAAGAACTTCAGCCTCGCGCGGATTGGCCTGTGGGTCTCGACCATCGCCTACACGGCGCTGGTCATCTACCACCTGACCCTCTTATGATCTCCTACCGGAGCAGCGCGGGCGCGCCCGTGCCCTCGAAGGCCAGGTGCCAGGGGTTCTCGAGCCAGCCCTTGTCCCGGCGCTCCGGGGTCCACCAGCGGTAGATGGACTCGAGGCCGCCGGTGTAGCCGAGCTCCGCCAGCTTCGCCTGCACGGCCGGGTTGACCTCCTGGTTCTCGTAGGTCATCCCCGTGGAGCGCGCGGCGTCCAGCCACTGGATGAGGGCGGCCCGCATGCGCTGGGCCCGAGAAAACTCGTCGAGCAGCCGGTCGTTCGCGCAGCGGGGGTCACTGGCGAGGTCGAAGAGCGTCACCTCGCCGAGCTTGCGGTCCGGGGACGAGTCGCTCCCGGTCACATCCCGCAGGTAGAGCTCGAGGAGCCAGCCCTCCAGCTCGACGCTCGCGGAGATGCCCTGGGCGGAGAGGGCGAAGCGCGGCTCGGGGGCGGGCTCTGCGTCCAGCGCGGCTCGCACGTCCCGGCCGGGGAAGGGCGCCCCGTCGAGGCCGGCCATGCCCAGGAGCGTGCGCCCCACGTCCATCTGGCGGACCGGAGCCGCGCTCCGTGAGCCAGGCTCGACGCCCGGGCCCCGGAGCACGAGGGGCACGTGGATGGTGGGGTCCACGAGCCCGAAGTGGTCCCACCAGATGTCGCGCTCGCCGAGGGCCTCGCCGTGGTCGGCGGTGAAGGCGATGGAGGCCGACGCGACCCGCGGCCGCGCGAGGAAGTCCCCGAGGAGGCCGTCGAGGTAGCGGACCTCCCCGGCGTAGAGCGCGGTCACGAACTCCGGGTCCCGGAGCTCCGACTTCTCCAACCAGCTGGGGAGCGGCCGCGGCGCGAGCCCGAGGTCGACGTCGTCTCGGTAGGGGTCCGGCCGGCCGTCCATGAGCTCCTGCATCTGCTCGTCCGGCAGCTCGTAGGGCGTGTGGGCGTCGAAGAGGTGGACCCACAGGAAGAGCGGCGAGCCCGACGCGTCGTTGATCCACTCGCCCGCGCGGGCGAGGGTGCCCCGCCCGTCCACCGCGCCGCGCAGCGGGGCGCTCATGCGATCGAAGCCCTGGCCGAGGCCCGAGACGTCGTCGAAGAGGTGGAAGGCGCTCAGGGTCGCGTAGGTCCGATAGCCCGCCTCGCGGAACCGCTCCGCGAGGGTCTCGGCCGAGACGTGCAGGCGGGTGTGGTTGTTGATGATCTTCGTGTCCCTCGGGTGCACGCCGGTGAGCAGCGTCACGTGGGAGGGGTTGGTGTTGTTGATCGACGAGAAGCAGTTGGTGAAGACCGCGCCCTCGCTGCCCAGCCGGTCGATGTGCGGCGTCGAGACCGGGGAGCCTGGGTTGATCGTCGACACGTGGTCGGCCCGGTGCGTGTCGGAGGTGATGAGGATGACGGTGGGCTGCGCCGCGTCCGGCTCCACGATCCGGGGGGAGGAGAGCAGCAGGGCCGAACGCGCCGTCCCGGCGGTGCCCCGCTCGAGCTCCAGGGCGCCGGGCCCGTCGGGGGCCTGCTGGAGGATCGTCCGCCAGCGGCCGTTCACCTGATGGCCCACGCCGCCGACCATGAGCTCCTCGGTGGCCCCCGCCTGGTCGCTCACGAGGCATGCATCGAAGGCCACCCAGCAGGCGCCACCGTCGATGGGCTCGCCCGTGATGGTCGCGAGGCCGGCCCGGCTCGCGCGGGGGAGCTGAATCGCTGGACGACGGTCGCGGCCGCTGTCGAGGGAGAGGGTGTAGGGGGCCGGGGCGTCGGGCGGTGCGGGGAGGGCCAAGGCGGCGGCCAGCCCCTCGGGGAGCTCTTCCTCCGACCGCGGGCCCGCCGCAGGCTCCACCACCCCGCCCGGGATCGCGGTGAACATGAGCGCCGGGATCGGAGCACCCGCGGGTGCGACCTCCTCCGCGCCGCCGGAGCAGCCGGGGGTGCAGCCGAGGGTGAGGAGCAGCGCGAGCGTGCCGGGGAGGAGGGACGCTGATGTCGAGGCAGCCATGGCCCCAAGGCTACTGCCCTCCGGGGACAGGGGCCGAGGGTCGTCCGTCGGGAAGTCATCGGGGATCTCACCTCGGATCTACCCCCGGCGACCTGTGAGGGGGGGGCGGCAAAGGGCTAGACTCCCGGAAGTGGGGAAGACGCGGCTCGCCCGTGCGTCCCAACTCCAATGCAAGGGCCCCAGACCGCACTCGTCACCGGCGCCGCCGGCTTCGTCGGCGCCGCCGTGACCCGGCGGCTCATCGCCGCGGGCGTCCGGGTCCTCGCGCTGGACGACCTCTCCGCGGGGGACCTCGCGCGCCTGGAGAGCGCCAGGGGCGAGCTCTTGGAGATCGTCGAGGGGGACGCCTCGGACCGGGCGCTGCTCGCCGGGCTCCTCGACGCGGAACCCGAGGTGGTGATCCACCTCGCGGGCCGGGTGGGGGTCCGGACCGTGCTCTCCGATCCCGAGCTCTGCGAGCGTGAGAACATCGAGCTGGGCGAGGCGGTCGCGGGCGCCATCGCCCTCCGCTGGCCGCGCGGGGTCCGCCCCCGCGTGCTGTCGGCATCCACCTCGGAGGTCTACGCCGAGTCCGCAGCGCCCCTGTCGGAGGCCAGTGACCTGCGCGGCCTGGCGGCCAGCGGGCGCTGGCGCTACGCGGCCTCGAAGCTCGCCTGCGAGGAGGCCCTCGACCGGGTCCTGGGCCCGGCGGGCCCGCGCCCCGTGCACCTGCGCTTCTTCAACGTCGTGGGACCGGGACAGGACGGCGCCAGCGGGATGGTGCTCCCGCGGTTCATCGAGGCTGCCCGATCCGGCGCGCCGCTCACGATCCACGGGCGCGGGTCCTCGGTGCGGACCTTCGCCCACGTGGACGCGGTCGCCGAGGACATCGTGGCGCTGGCGCTCCCCGGCCTCTCCTCGGCGCCCGCGCAGGCGGCCAGGCTCGCGGACTTCCAGGGCCCCCTGAACCTCGGCGGGACGGCGCGCTCGACGGTGCTCCAGCTGGCCCATGAGGTCACCCGAGCCGCGGCCCGTCGCGGGCTCGCGCCGAGCCCCCTCGTCCACGTGGATCCGCGGCTCACCGTCTCGCCGCGCTTCGACGAGGTCCTCCACCGCGTGCCCGACCTCTCCCGCTTGCGAAGCCTGGGCCTTGGCCTCGCCCCGTGGTCCCTGGCGGACATCGTGGAGGACACCTTCGCGCGGCACGCCACGCCGAGGGCCGCCGAGGCGCTCGCGCCGCTTTGCGCATCGCCCGCGTCCTGACGCGGCTGAACCTCGGCGGGCCCGCCCGCCAGGTGATGGCCTCGGATCCGCTCCTGGTGGAGCGTGGCCACCGGGTTCGGGTCTTCGCGGGCTCGCCCGGGCCAGGCGAGGGCAGCCTCCAGCGAGAGCTCGAGGGGTTAGGCGTCGAGGTGGTGGAGATCCCGGGCCTGAGGCGCGGGCTCTCCGCGCTGGTGACGGGCGGGGATCTCCGGGCCGGGGCTCGCCTCCGCCGGGAGCTCACCGCCTTCCAGCCCGACATCGTCCATACCCACGCCGCCAAGGCCGGCGCCTTGGGCCGGCGCGCCGCGCGCCGGGCGGTCCCCGGGGCGCGGCGGTTGCACACGTTCCATGGGCACGTCCTGGAGGGGTACTTCCCCGCCCCCCTCTCCCGGCTGCTCCAGGGGGTCGAGGCCCGGCTGGCCCGCGAGACCCACCGGATCCTCGCGGTCTCCGAGGCCACGGGCGCGGACCTGGTGCGGCTGGGCGTCGTGGGGCAGGGGGAGGTCGAGGTGGTGCCGCCGGGGGTCCGCCTCGAGGGGCTCCTGGAGCTGCCCGAGCGGCGTGGGGGCCGCCTGCGTGACCAGCTCAGCCTCCACCCCGACGACGTCGCCATCGGGGTCATCGGGCGCCTGGCGCCGGTCAAGCGGACGGTGCTGGCCCTGGACGTGTTCGAGGACGTGGCGCTGGAGTTCCCGGCGGCGCACCTGGTCGTGGCCGGTGACGGCGGAGAGCGCTCCCGGGTGGAGGCCCGTCGGGATCGGCTCCCCGAGGAGGTCCGGGGGCGCGTTCACCTCCTGGGGGCGGTACAGGATGTCGGTCCTGTCCATGAGGCCCTCGACGTGCTCCTCTCCACCTCCTTCGCCGAGGGGATGCCCGTGGCCATGATCGAGGCGGCGGCGGCGGCCCGGCCGGTGGTGTCCACGGCGGTGGGCGGGGTCCCCGAGGTGGTGCGGAGCGGGATCACGGGCCTGTTCGGCGTGGACCGCGCGGGCCTGGCGGCGGCGCTGGCGAGCCTCGTAGGGGACGCCGACCGGCGGGTGGAGATGGGGCGGGCCGCGCGTGAGCGGGTGGGGTCCCGACACTCTGCCCACGCACTCGCGGATCGGCTCGAAGACATCTATGCGCGGATGTTAGGTTCCGGCGAGTGAACCTCCTCATGGTGAGCGGCGACCGGCAGGTCGTCATCGGCGAGCGCGGGCCCTTCTGGTCCATGCAGCGTCACTTCTCGACCTTCTTCGACCGGGTGGACGTGCTCGTGCCCGGGCCCGGGGCTGAGGTGGTGACCCGGACGATCCACGACAACGTTCACTTCCACGTGGGCCCCGAGGGGCGCGGGGCCCTCCCCGGCTGGATCGCCTCCCGGGGCGCCGAGCTGGTGAAGGAGCACGGGCACGGGCTGGTCGTGACCCACGACTACGGGACCTTCTACAACGGCCGGGGCGGGGCTCGCCTCGCACGGGCCGCGGGCCTGCCGCTGGTCTCGGAGCTCCACCACATCCCCGGGCACCCGGTGGCCAGCGGGGTGACCGAGCGCCTGGAGAAGCTGATGGCCCGGCTCTACGTGGGGTGGGCGCGGCGCCACGTGCGGGCCTTCCGCGTGGTCAACGAGACCGAGATGCCGGCCCTGCTCCGGAGCTGGGGCGTCCCCGAGGATCGGATCGTGGTGCTGCCGAGCCAGTACCTGGACTTCGAGGTCTTTCACCCGCCGACGGAGGAGCAGGAGCCCGAGCGGGACGTGGTCTTCGTGGGCCGCATGGCGGCCAACAAGGGCGTGGACCGCATCCTCGACGCCCTGGCACGGTGTGCCTCGAGGGGGCAGTCTTACCGGGCGACCTTCGTCGGCAAGGGACCCGAGCGAGAGCGCTGGATCGCGCGGGCCGCCCGCCTGGGGCTCGCGGAGTCCACGGAGTGGATCGAGTGGATCGCCGAGCCCTCGGAGCTGGCGGAGATCTACCGCACGAGCCGGGTGTGCGTGTGCGCGTCCACCTGCGAGGGCGGGCCGCGCTTCACGGTGGAGGCCATGGCCTCCGGCGTGCCGGTGGTCTCGACGCCGGTGGGGGTCATGACGGACCTGCTCGCCGACGGTGAGGCAGGGAGGCTGGCGGGGTTCGACGTGGGGAGCCTCGCGGACGCGCTCACCGAAGTGCTCAGCGATGAGACGCGCCGGGCGGAGCGGGGCCTCGAGGCCGCGCGGCGAGTTCAGATCTTCGAGTACCACGCGGCCCTCGAGGGGTATGCCCGCGGGCTCATCGCACTCGCCGGGGCCCCGGAGGCTGGCGGTTGAAGCTCATCTTTGTCACCCAGGTCCTCGACCGAGAGGACGCGGTCCTCGGCTTCGTGTCGCGCTGGGTGCGCGGGCTGGCCGGGGCCGCGGCGCGCGTGCGAGTGCTCGCGCTCGAGGTGGGGGAGACGGCGGACCTGCCCGACAACGTGGACTGGGTCGAGCTGGGCCGCCACGGCGCGGTGGGCCGCTACCTGCGCTATCGCGGCGCTGTGCGCCGGTCCTTCGCGGAGGGGTTCGACGGGCTGCTGACGCACATGGTGCCGCGCTACTCGACCCTCGCCGCCGGCTGGGCGCGCGCGGCTGGCGCGCCGCACTACCTCTGGTACACGCACAAGGGCGTCGACGGCCGGCTGCTTCGAGCCATCGAACGGGTGGACGGCGTCTTCACCGCCTCGGAGGAGTCCCTGCGGGTGGACACGCCCAAGCGCATCGTCACCGGCCACGGGATCGACGCCGAGCACTTCGACGTGGGGCGGCGTGCGTTCTCGGATGGCCCCGGGAGCAGCGGCGGAGGCCGGCTGCTCTCGGTGGGGCGCCTCACGCCGGCCAAGGATCCCGAGTGCGTGCTCGACGCGGTGGCACGCCTCCGCGCGGAGGGCCGGGACGTGGAGCTCACCTGGGCCGGTGGCGGCCTCGCTGCGGGGGACGACGCCTACGCCCTGCGCGTGCGCGCCCTGGTGGAGTCCCTCGGGCTCGCGGGCGCGGTGCGCTTCGAGGGCGCGGTGCCCTACACCCGGATCCCGGACCTCTACGGGGCGTCCGACCTCTTCGTCTCGGCGAGCCGGACCGGGAGCGTGGACAAGGTGCTGCTGGAGGCCATGGCCGCCCGCCGCCCGCTGGTGAGTTGCAACGACTCCCTGGCGCCGCTGCTCGAGGCGGACGGCGACCTCGCGCCCTGGGCCCAGGCCTGCTCCTTTCCCGAGGGGGATGGCGCGGCGCTCGCCCTCAGGGTCGCGGGCTGGCTGGACCTTGACGCCGCCGAGCGTGTTCAGCGGACCGAGGCGCTCCGCGCCCACGTGCAGCGGGACCACGACGTGGATCGTCTCATGGGCCGGCTCGTCAAGACCATGTCCTCGGGAGGGACCCGTGGCTGAGGAGCCCCCGATCGCCCCCGGCACGGCGGACCTGGAGGCGGCGCGCGCGGCCATCGTGGAGCCGCTACAGCGCGTCCTCGAGTGGTTGCTCGGCCACGCCGACCCCAGCACCGGGGCGCTGATCTGCCGGGAGCACGGCGTGGAGCACACGGGCAAGAGCGCCGGGGCCGTGGTGCTCGCCACGGAGCTCGCGCGCCACTCGGCCGGCGCAGACCGGGACCGCCTCTTCGAGGCGGCGCGGGCGCAGTGCGCGCGCATCGCCGGTCGCCTCGAGCGGGAGGGAGACAGCACCTGCTTCACCTTCCGTCCCGGCCGCCACGACCCCTACAACTGCTCGAACAGCGTGATCGACGGCGGCGCCTGCAGCGACGCCCTCGCCACCTTCGTGCTCGCCTTCGGGGACCGGTTGCCCGCCGAGGAGCGGGAGCGCTACGTCCACGCCAGCGTGCTGCACGCCCAGACCTACCTGCGCTACGCCATCGTGGACAAGGGGGTCCCCGCCCAGTGCGCCTGGGCCATGACCGGCGCGGCCCAGGCCTTTCGGCTCTCGGGGCACGAGGTGCTGCGCTTCGCCTGCGAGGTGGGCGAGGAGCGCATCGCCGCCCGCCAGCGCGGGGACGGCAGCTTCCCCTATCACCCGCTGGACTGGGGCGCGGGCCACCCCGGCGCCGGGGACGCCAGCGCCTACTACCAGTCGCGGGTCACGGCCTTCATGTCCTTCGCCCTGGAGTCCGCCATGGGCGCCGAGGCGGGCGCGGCTGCCGACACCAGCGCCGCCGCCGCCCTCGACTTCCTGCACGGGCTCGTGGGGCCGGACGGGATCAAGGTCGGCTCCGTGGAGGCCAAGCCGTGGTACTGGGGCGCGGAGTACGAGGTGGCCTCGCACCCCTTCGACATCGCGGCCTTCGCCGTGGAGTGGCGCCGGACCCGCGCGCCCCGCGCGGCCGAGGCCATGCGCGCTTCGTGGCGGTCGTGGCTCTCCCATCTGAAGGCGAGCGGTGAACCACAGTCCCACCTCCCGGGCATGCACGGAGAGCGGCCCCGAACGAAGAGCTATCAGTGCCCGTTCTTCTGGGCCGCCCACGCCTGCTGGATCGCGCGCTCGATCCCCGAACTCACCGAGGCCCTCGCGAGCGAGGTGCGCGACCCCGCGCCCACCCGGGGCTGGCGGATCTTCGGCGACGTGGACCTCGCGCGGCTGGACACGGAGGACGTGGTGGCCTGGGTCCGGGGCGCGCGCCCACCGGGGAACCGTAGCCACGGGAGCCCCGCTGGCGGTCTGCTCCGCGTGTACAGCCACGCGACCGGTGGGGACCTCTATCAGGCGCCGTACTTCGAGCGCCGGGCCCCGGCCAGCTGGAGCGGGAGCGCGGGTGGCTTCAACCTCGCCCGCGGCTGGCGCTCGGGCGCCCCCGACCTGCGCTTCTCCGCATGGATCGCCCGGACCCGGGTGCGGGCCGGCGAGGGAGCGGCGGCCCTCGCTGCGCCCGTCCAGGCCCTGCGCCGCTCCGTGGCCTCCTTCGCCTCCTCGGCGGTGGGCACGGCCTTCGTGCGCGACGCCCGCCTCCAGGGGCCGAGTCGCGGGGAGGTCGGCCTCGACTGCGGTCTCGCATTCCGGGACGGCTCTGCCGCCGGCGGCCGCTTCGAGCGCCGGTTCCGGCAGGTGGGCGAGGCGCTGGAGGTGGAGGAGCGGATGGGGGATCCCGGGCGCGCCCGGGGCCTCTGGTTCAGGCCCCCCCTCGGGGCCACGGTGCTGGTCGATGAACCCGAGCACATCCGCTACAGGTTCGGGCGCGGCTCAGACGAGGGGACCGTGTAGTGTTCAGTCCGCCGCTGGGCGTCCCGCTCCGGGACGCTGGATGAACCTGATCCCGTGAGCGACCAACCCCAACTCGAGCTGGCGCCTCCCTCGGCGCGTGAACTCCTCCGAGAGAGGGTGGTGCCCGTCGTCGTGGCCTTCGCGCTCGTCGGCCTCGTGGACGGGGCGGTCCGGGTGCTCGGGGTGGACCCGGGTCTGTTCCTGCTCCAGGTCCAGCACTTCGGCTTCATGGAGGCGCTGGGCATGGGGGCCCCCGCGTGGGGCGAGGTGCCCCTCCGCCTCCTGTCCCTCTGCCAGGCCGTCTTCCACTACGGGGTGGCCGGCGTCCTGGTGGGGCTCCTCGTCGGCGGGTGGACCGCGGGCCTCCGGCCGCTCCTCGTGACTTCTCCGGCGGACGGCGCCGCGGTCACGCGGCGCAACGTCTCGCTGGTGCTCGGCGGCTGGCTCGCGGTCGCGCTGTACTGGTGGACGCGGTCGGTCGTCTACTCGGGGCTCCCCGCGACCGACCCCCGGCGGCTCGGCGCCGCCGGGCTGATCCTCGCGCTCGGCCTTGTGCTCGGCGCTGCACTCGTGCGCTTCACCCCGGTGGCCCGCCTGCGCCGGATGCGGCTGCTGCTGGCCCTGATGGCGGCGGTGGGCGCCGGATGGGGCGCCATCCACTGGGGCCGTGCCGAGGACCGCGGCCGGATCCAGGGGGCCAACGAGGGGGTGCCCAACGTGCTGCTCGTGGTGGTGGACGCCCTGCGCCAGGACACGCTGGGGCCCTACGGCGACGGCGAGGTGCACACCCCGAGCTTCGACCGACTCGCGGCGGAGGGCGTGACGTTCATGGACGCGCGCACCCAGGCGCCCTTCACCTGGCCGAGCTTCGGCTCCTTCCTCACGGGCAAGGTGCCGCGCCGCCACGGGCTGATTCGCATGGAGCCGGGGCTGAGGATGCCCGTGAACGCGACCCTGCCGATCCTGCTGAAGGATGCGGTCACCTCGGACGGTGAGCAGCTGGAGGAAGAGGACTGGATCGCCGGCGCGTTCATGACCGGCACCCTCTCCCACGGATCTGGATTGCTCGGGGGCTTCGACGCCTACCTGGAGGCGTTGGTGGGGCACGACCTGGTGGACGTGCATGACGACTGGAGCGAGTTCCGCTCGGGGCTCCTTCCCTGGCTGGTCTTCAACAAGCTGAGCCAGAAGGCGGACCGGCACCTGGTGACGTCCACGGCGGAGAGCTGGCTGCGGGAGCACGCGGACCGGCGCTTCATGGCGATGGTGCACCTCTACTCGACGCACACGCCGTACGACCCGGCGCCCGAGTTCCGGGAGCGGCACCTGGACCCGGCCTACGACGGCCCCATCTCCGCCTTCTACGCGGCCCAGCGCGAGGCGATCGAGGAGGGGAAGTACACGTTGACCGAGGCGGACGAGCTCCGCATTCGCCGCCTGTACCTCGCGGGCGTCGAGCAGGCCGACCGGATGATCGGGCGCCTCCTGGAGACGCTGGAGGCGACGGGCACCCTGGACAACACCGTGGTGATCGTGACCTCGGACCACGGGGAGTCCCTGGGCGAGCACGGGCTCTGGGAGCACAACTGGATGTACGAGGACAACCTGCGCGTGCCGCTCCTCATCCGCTATCCCGCCGGACTGCCGCGGGGCGTCCGGGTCGAGGGGCTCGTGGACACCATCGACCTCCTGCCCACGGTCTTCGACCTCGCGGGGCTCGAGGCGCCGGAGCACGCTGAGGACGCGGAGTTGGCGCTGGGTCTCGACCGCTCCTCGGCCCCCCCCGACGCCCAGGCGCCCGACGACGACGGGGCGGTCGACAGGGAGGCCATCCTCCGGAGCCGACGCCTCTGGGACGCCATCGACGGTCGCTCGCTGGTCGGGCTGGCCCGTGGCGAGGCGGGCCCGCCCCGATCGGCGGCCTTCGCAGAGAACGGGCGCTTCATGTCGGCCCAGGATGAACGCTGGAAGCTGATCGTCCGGCGGGAGCTGGTGGGAGAACCCCGCTTCGAGGATCTCCTGGGCGAGGCGGAGCGGCCGAGGCTCTTCGACCTGGAGGGCGACCCCCTCGAACTCCAGGGGCGCTTCGACGCTCAGGATCCAGAGGCCATGGCAGCGGCCAGGAGGCTCTTCGAGGCCCTCCGCGAACACAGCGCGCGCCTCCCCATCCGGGAGAGCCAGGTGGTTCGAGGCAAGCGAGACCTGCGCGCCGAGGGGCTCTTCAGGAGCCTCGGCTACGGCGGCGGTGTGGGCGCCGACGGCGAGGGGAGCGACGATGACTGAGCTCGCCTCCTCGGAGCCGCCCCTGATCCTCGCGGCGAACGCCCGCATGCCGTCAGCCCGGGCGCAGTCCGTACAGCTGTGCCGGGCGGCCCAGGCCTTTCAAGGGGCTGGCGCGGACACCGTGGTGCTCCACGCCGCGAGGCGGGACACGCCACGGTCGCGGCCGGAGAACGTCTGGGCGCAGCTGACCACCCTGCCCACCGCCTCGACCTCGGAGGGGGCCGCGATCCCGCCGCGACGGGGGTGGCCGGGGCTGATGGCAGCGGGCTGCGTGGACTGGATCGACCTGGTGCCCAGGCCCCTCCAGTTCCTCCCCGCGCGCCTCCAGGAGTGGAGCTTCGGCCGCTCGGCGGCGCGGATCATCCAGTCGAGGTTCCCGGGGGCACGGGTGCTCGCCCGTGACCTCGAGATCGCCGTGCACCTCCGGGGTCGTCCCGGCGTGGCGCTGGAGCTCCACCGTGTCCCGGGCGGCCGCACCCGTCGACGGTGGCTGCGCCGCTGCGTCGGCGCGGGCATGCCCGTGGTGGCCATCAGCGGCGGCGTCCGCGATGACCTCGAGGCGCTCGGAGTCCCGGCCGACCGGATCACGGTGGAGCACGACGCCCATGACCCCGCGCTGGTGGACGCGCTCCCGGAGCGAGCGGCCGCCCGCGAGGCCCTCGGCCTCGACCCGGACGCCGGGGTGGTCCTCTATGCGGGCGGGCTCCTGCGTTGGAAGGGCGTCGACGTCCTGGTAGACGCCGCCCGGGGGGACCTGCTCGGCCAGGCCACCGTGCTGATCGTGGGGGGGATGGACGCCGACGTCACGGCGCTCCGCCAGCGCGCCTCCGGGCTCGGGAACGTCCGGGTCCTCGGGCACCGCGCGGCCCATGAGATCCCGCTCTTCCTGGCCGCCGCGGACGTCGGCGTGGTCCCCAACCGACGGAAGCCCAGGATCAGCTCCCACCACACCTCACCCCTCAAGGTCTTCGAGGCCATGGCCGCGGGGCTCCCCCTGGTGGTGAGCGACCTGCCGAGCCTCCGGGACGTGCTCCGCCCGGACGAGGCGGTGTTCGTGGAGCCCGAGTCGCCCGAGGCGCTCGGGCGCGGGATCGCGGGGCTCCTCGCGGACGCGGACCACCGCCGGGCCATGGCGGCGCGGGCCCGGGAGTCCGTGCAGGCGAACACCTGGGGCGCCCGGGCGCGGCGGATCCTCACCTTCATGGAGCAGCACGCGTGAAGGTCCTCTTCCTCACGGACTCCCTCTCCGAGCTCGATGGCGTGGGCCGATACTCGGTCCGCCTCATCGAGGCCCTGGAGCGCCAGCGCCCCGGGCTCGAGGTACGTGTGCTCCTCGCGCGCAAGCACCGCCCGACCTCGCCGGAGGTCCCTGGCCACTGGCAGGTCGACGTGGCCCTGCCGCCGGACTACTTCTTCTACATGTCTCCGGCGCGCTTCGTGGTCTCGCGGCTGCTCTCCACGTGGCGGACCTTCCGCGCGGCGCGGCAGGCTGACCTCGTGCACGCGATCAAGGACTTCCCCCACAGCCTCCTTGCGGTGGACGCCGCGCGGCTCGCCGGCAAGCCCTGCGTCGCCACGGGGCACGGGACCTACACCATCCAGCCGGTCCTCGATGACCGGCACCGCGCCCGCGCCCTCTCCGCGTACCGCCGGTTCGCGGCGCTGATCTCGGTGTCGCGCTACACGCGCGAGCGGCTCCTCGGGATCGTGCCCGCTGAGGTCCTCTCGCCGGACCGCGTGCACGTGATCCCCAACGCCGTGGACGCCGAGAGCTTCGTCGGGCCACGGGAGGTCGGGGAGCCGCCGTGGCATGGCCGCCGCTTCACGCTGGGGATCGGAGAGCTCAAGGAGCGCAAGGGGCACCACCTGGCGCTGGAGGCCTGGATCCGCGTGGCCCGTGAGCAGGAGGACCTGCACCACTTCATCGTCGGCAACCGCGCCGGCGACCCGTACGAGGAGCAGCTGCTCGCCATGGCGCGGGACGCGGGGCTCGGGGACCGGGTCCACCTGGTGGGCAACGTCAGCGAGGACGAGAAGATCGACCTCCTGCAGCGCGCGGAGGTCTTCCTGCACACGCCGGTCACCGCCGCGGACGGGGGCTTCGAGGGCTTCGGGATCGTCTACCTGGAGGCGGCGGCGGCCGGGACGGTGGCCATCGGGACCCTGGACTCGGGGGCGGAGGACGCCATCGTGGACGGGGAGTCGGGGCGCCTCGTGGCCCAGGACGCGGACGCCGTGGAGTCCGCCCTGCGTGAGATCCTCTCGGATGGGGAGCTGCGTTCGCGGCTCACCGAGGGGGCGCGCGCCCACGCGGCGGCCTCCTCCTGGGACGAGAACGCCCGGCGCGTCCTCGAGATCTACGACGCCGTCGGGCGCGGGGGAGAGCGTTGAACGTCCTCTTCTTCTGCGAGATCGCGGACCCCGGCGTGGGCTCCAGCGTCCGGCAGATGTACGGCCTCGCCCGGGAGCTCCGGGCGCGGGGGCACAAGACGGCGGTGGTCGCCACGGTCCGTGAGGCCGCGGACGCCACGCCGACGGTGATCGAGGGCACGACCGTCTTCCGGCTGCACTCCGACTACCCCCTGCGCTGGAGGGGCTGGATGTCCCTGCGCAACCGCGCCATCGAGCGGCCCCTGGCCGCCGTGCTGGGGGAGTTTCGTCCCGACGTCGTGCACGCCCACCTGGTGCACACCCACCTGGGATACCACTCGTTGACCATGGCGAAGCAGGCGGGGGCCCGGGTGATCTTCACCTCCCACGACGCCATGACGTTCTGCTATCAGAAGCTCACCTGCTTCCACGGCGGCGAGGCGCACGGCGGAGAGCTGGACGACGTCGTGGCCCGGGCGAGCAAGTGCATCCCTTGTCAGCGCTTTCGTTTTCGTCCAGGCCGCAACCGGCGCATCAAGGAGGTGCTGGAGCGGGACGTGGACCGGGTGACGGTGGTGTCCGATGAGCTGGGGCGCGTGATGCGGGCCAACGGGCTCCCCGTCCACCGGACCGTGCACAACGCGCTGGAGCTCAGCGAGACCCCGGAGGCTGCGGCGGTGGAGGCGTTCCGTGACCGTCACGGGCTCGCCGGGTGCCAGGTGCTGGCCATCGGCGGGCGGCTCCACGAGCAGAAGGGCGTCGGCAAGCTGCTGGAGATGCTGGCGCTCCTGCGCCCGGAGTTCCCCGGGGTGCGGCTCATCGTGATGGGCCGCCGGGAGACCTACGATGGCGAGTTCCGTCCCCAGGCGGCGCGCCTGGGCGTGGAGGACCTGGTGGTGCCCACCGGCTGGCTCGGCCCCGATGAGCTGCCGCTGGCCTACGCCGCGGCGGACGTCTTCGTCACGCCCTCCCTCTGCTTCGACACCTTCGGGATCGTGAACCTCGAGGCCATGGAGCAGCGCCGCCCGGTGGTCGCCACCCGCTTCGGGGGCTCCATGGAGGTCGTGGAGGACGGGGTCTCGGGGTTCATCGAAAACCCATTTGATGTGGGGGCCTACGCCGAGCGCATCGCGACCCTCCTCCGGGACGAGGGCCTCCGGGCTCGCATGGGGGAGGCCGGGCGGGCGGCGCTCGTGGAGCGCTTCTCCATGGGCCGGCTCGCTGACGACTTCCTGGGGGAGTACGCGGCAGGCCCGGCGCCCCGGTGACGCGTCAGGCCGTCGCAGGGTAGGCCCTGCGTGCATCAACCTGGGAACTCATCGCTCCTGGGCCGCGAATAAGCCGATACTTCATACGAGTCCGTACGGTCGACGGCTCATCTCCGAGCGTCGTAGACTTCAGCCCCAGCTTCCCGGTTGGAGTTGAGGCTCTCCCGGCCTCCAGGATATTCCTTATCGCCCGCGCCACCCCGCAGGGGTCGCCCACGATGCAGAAGACACTTCTCACCTACGTCAAGCCGCACGTCCAAGAGGATCCGCTCTCGATGATCCTCGGCATCGGCTATCTCGGCGCCCAGATGGAGCGCGAGGGGCTGCCGATCGCGCTCCACGACGAGCGCATCGGGACCGACCAGGAGATGAAGGCGGCGATCGACGCCAACGACATCATCGGCTTCAGCGCGCTGACCCCGAACATCCGGCGCGCCATCGCCTGGGCGAAGTACGCGAAGGAGCAGGGCAAGACCACCATCATGGGTGGCCCGCACGCCTCGGTGGACCAGGGCGTGTTCCTCGACAGCGGCCACTTCGACTACGTCCTCAAGGGCGAGGCGGAGCACACGCTGCCGCAGCTGATCCGCGGCATCGAGGGCAACGACGACAAGGCGCTCCAGGACGTGGCGGGCCTGGCCTCCATGCGCGAGGGCGAGTTGTGGGTGGACAACCCCGCGCCGCCGCTGATCAAGAAGCTCGACGAGCTCCCGATTCCGGCCCGGCACCTCCTGCCGATGGAGTCGTACTTCAAGAACAACCCCGAGCACCTCTGCTACATCTTCACCACGCGTGGATGCCCCTTCAAGTGCATCTTCTGCCAGAAGGAGCTCACGGGCCGCGGCTTCCGCGTGCGCTCGACCGAGGCGATCGTCGACGAGCTCGAGCACATCATCAAGACCTACGACCCGGGCGTGATCCTCTTCGTCGATGAGATCCTCACGCTCAGGAAGAAGCGCATCCACGAGATGTGCGACGAGATCATCCGCCGCGGGCTGAAGTTCGAGTGGGTGGCCAACACCCGGGCCGACTGCGTGGACTACCCGCTGCTCAAGCACATGCACCGCGCGGGCTGCCGCCGGATCTACTACGGCTGGGAGTCCGGCTCCCAGCGGATGCTGGACGTGCTCAAGAAGGACCTCACCCCCGAGGTGATCGTCAACGCCGCCAAGATGACCCGCCGCGCGGGCATCTGGGCCAAGGTCTACCTGATCGTCGGCTCGCCCGGCGAGACGCCCCAGGACGTGGCGGAGACCGAGAAGGTCCTGCGCCTCGCGGGCCCCGACCTGATCCGGATCTCGGTCTTCAACCCGCTCATCGGTACGGAGTCCTGGGACAACTACCAGGCGTCCATCGACATCTCCGACCTCTCGGAGAACTACGTCTCGTCCAACCGCTCCGGCTACAAGCACGAGCACTTCAGCCAGATCGAGCTGGAGGAGCTGCGCAAGCGCATGGTCCGGTCCTACGAGCAGTGGTACTACTCCATGCCCCAGCGCCTGCGTCGGGTCTACGAGCGCGCGCTCTACTACATCGAGAACCCCCAGCACGGGCGCAAGCGCATCGGTCGCGCCGTCGGCCTCGTGCCGGCGCCCCAGCGTCACGTCGTGACCAGCCACCACTAGGCTGGCCGGCGGGCCGCGCGCGGCCCGAGGGTGAAACGAACGGGCGGCCCCGCAGGACACTGCGGGGCCGCCCGTCTCGTGAGGGCCCCTGTTTGGGTGGGGCGTCTGCTTGGTTGGGGCTCCTGATTGGATGGGGCTTCGGTTGGGTGGGGACCCCGCGCGGATGGCCCGGGTTCGGGGCTCAGCCGAGGCGCTTGCCGACGGCCTCGATCAGGGCCTCTTCCCGGCTCCGGGCCTCCTCCTCGAGGGAGGTGGCCTCGGCGAGGAACGCCGCCTTGGCGGCCTCGTCCTCGAGGTCCTGGGCGTTGATGCGCACGTTCAGCCCGGCGCCGAGCACGGCCGTGCGGATGCAGAGCGCCCCCACGGCGGCGTCCGAGAGGGAGGCGTCCATGCCCTTCTCTGCCATGGCCTCGCAGATGCCCATGGCCTCGAGGGAGGTGCGCATCACGCGCAGGGGAACCTCGATGGCGTAGCGGGTGGCGTCCTGGATCGCCGCGGCGCGGTGGGCCTCGTCGGCCTTCCAGGCCGCCATGATCCGGTTGAAGGCCTCGGTGTCCTCGTCGACCATGTCCAGCAGGGTGTCGTGGCAGCGCTTGCCGGCGACGGCGACATCGGAGAACTCCTCCCACCGGTCGTCCCACCCGCGCTTGTGGCTGGAGAGGTTGGCGACCATGGTGCCGAGGGCCGCGCCCAGGGCCCCGACCGCCGCGGCCACGGAGCCGCCGCCGGGGGCGGGGGACTCCGACGCGGTCTCGTGCACGATCTCCTCCACGGTCATGTCCACCAGGCGCTTGCTGGCGCCGTCGCGGATGGCGTACTCGATGACGCGCTTCTGGGGGTCGAAGGGGCTCAGCTCGTCGAGCCCCATGGTGCGCACCGCGATCTTGATGAGCTCCGCGTCGCTCACGCCCAGGGAGCGGCCCTGCTTGGCGAGGTAGTGGCGGCCCGCGTCGAGCAGGACGGCGAGGGGCACGAGCCCGACGATCTCCGAACCCGTGACCCGGATGCCGCGGGCGGCGGCGCGCGTCTCGCAGGCGTCGAAGGCGGCGTGGACCGGCGTGACGGAGAGGTCGGTGAGGTTCATGGAGATCTGCGCGACCCCGTACTCCTCGATGAACCACCCGATGCCCTTGCAGGCCTTGAGCAGGCCGGGCTTCCAGACCGGGTCGCCGTTGGCGTCCCGGACGACCTCGCCGGTGAGGGGGTCCGGCTCGCGCAGGATGCGGCCCTTCTCGCGGACGTCGAAGGCGATGGCATTGGCGCGCCGGGATGAGGTGGTGTTCAGGTTGACGTTGTAGGCCACGAGGAAGTCGCGGGCGCTGACGGCGGTGGCCCCGGTGCGCGGCTGGAACTCGGCGGGGCCGAAGTCAGGCTTCCACTCGTCGGTGCCGACGCGGGCGGCGAGGCCCTCGTACTCACCGGCGCGGACCACCGCGAGGTTGCGGCGCTCGTCACAGAAGGCCGCGTTCTCGTAGCAGTAGATCGTCAGGCCGACCTCCTCGCCCAGGCGCCGGGCAAGGGTCCGCGCGTGCTCGACCGTCTCCTCCATGGTGATGCCCGACACGGGCACGAGGGGGCACACGTCCATGCCGCCGAAGCGCGGGTGCTCCCCGCTGTGGGTCGACATGTCGATGAGCTCCGCGCCGACGCGCGCGGCCTGGACCGCCGCCTCGATCACCGGCTCGGGCTCGCCCACGAAGGTGAACACCGTGCGGTTCGTGGCCTTGCCCGGGTCCACGTCCAGGAGGGTCACGCCGTCCACGGCGCGCACGGCGCTCGAGATGGCCTCGAGGACCGCGGGGTCACGACCCTCCGAGAAATTCGGGACGCATTCGATGAGCTTGGCCATATGGGGTGATGGGGCGCCGGAGGGGCGCGGTGGAGGGTGCCGGGTAGAGAGCCGAGGAGGGTGCTCGGCGTCGGGGGCGGCCCACGGGAGCGGGCTGGGCGGACCGTTCTATCAGACCGATCCCGGCGCGTCTCGCGGGTAGGTGCGGTCGAACCGAGTCCCGGACCGCTACCATCTCGGCACGGCAACACCTGACGACCCATGACCCAGCCTGATTCACCCGCCTCGCCCCGCGCCGCCACCCCGGCGGACCGGGACGCCCAGGCCGCCCTCTTCGACCGCTGCTTCGACCGGCAGGACGGGGGAGCGGTGCTCCCCTGGCGCTACGACCAGGGGCCCCACGGGGCGGCTCTCACGACCGTGGTCGAGGGCGAGGGGGGGCTCGTGGCGAGCTACGCCTGCGGACCCCGGCGGCTCGCGGGGGACGCCGAGGTGCTCGTGGGCGAGACCGGCGACGTCATGACGGCCCCCGAGGCCCGCGGCGGCGGCCTCTTCTCCGGCCTCGACCGGGCGACCATGGCGTCCGCGCGAGAGGCCGGCTGGCCCGTGGTCTTCGGGCTCCCGAACCGGGCCTCGGCGCACATCTTCGTCCGGGACCTCGGCTGGGAGGAGGTGGGCCAGCTGCGGCCGTGGACGTTCGTGCTGGTGAGCGACGCGGGGGCCCGCGCCGAGCGCATGAAGGTCAGCCGCCTCGCCGCCGCGACGGTGCCCTGGACGGCGTGGCGCGGCACCATGGCCCGGGGCCGGCTGCGCAAGCGCTTCTTCGCGAAGTGCAACGTCGTGCCCATCGCGCGCTTCAAGCCCGAGGCAGACGCCGTGGCGGACACCGTGGCCGCGCGCCACCCCTGGTTCATCCGGCGGGACCACGAGTACATGAACTGGCGCTTCGTCGACGCGCCCTCCGGCCGCTTCCGGTGCCACGGGGTCTATCAGCCCGACGGCTCCATGTGCGGCTGGTGCGTGGTGCAGCTCCCCGAGCGCGGCGAGACCGCCGGCTATGTGGTGGACCTCGTGGCGGTGGATGACGTCGCCTTCGCGGCCGCCCTGGAGGCGGGCCTCGGGCACCTGCGCAAGGCGGGCGCCTCGGTGGCGCGGGCCCACGCGGTGGTGGGGTCGGGCTGGGAGCGCGAGCTCAAGGCCTCGGGCTTCCGTCCCTCCAAGGCCGAGGACGTGCGCCCCATCATCCTCCACGTCCTCGACGACGCCCACCCGATCACCCCGGTGGCGCGGCAGCCCGCCAGGTGGTTCTGGACCGACGCCGACCGTGACGCGGAGCTGATCGGCTGAGGCCGGCGCCGTGGGGCTCAAGCACCGCATCAAGTCGGGCCTGCGGGGCCTGTACGCCCGCGCCCTCTGGGGCTCGGGGCTGCATCGGCTCGTGGACCGGCTCTCCCGGCCGCGGCTGCTCGTGCTCTACGGTCATTGCGTCGACCAGCCGGCCACCAACGGGTCCCTCGACGCCGACATGAAGATCAGCGGCGGGCGGCTGGGGGAGATCCTCGGCGCGCTCGGGCGCAGCCACGACCTCGTGACCCTCGGCGAAGGCCTCCAGCGGCTCCGTTCCGGCGACGCCCGGCGCTCCATGGTCGCGCTGACCATGGACGACGGCTACCGCGACAACCTCCACGACCTCGTCCCGCTCCTGGAGCGGACCGGGGGGCGGGCCACGGTCTTCCTGGAGGGCGGCGCCGTCGCTGCGCGCGAGCTCCCCTGGCTCCACGCCCTGGGCTGGCTGGTCGGCCGCGTCGGGGCGGAGGAGGCCGCGACCCGGGTCGCCTCCCGGCTCGGCGACGCCCCGGGGTCGCCCGCGGGGGTCACCGAAGCTGGCGCCCTCAAGCGCAGGCTCAAGTACGAGGCGGACCCCGGGCCCAGGGACGCCGCCCTCGCGGCGCTCGTGCAGGAGGAGGGCGGCGACCCCGCGGAGATCGTGGACGCCCTGTACCTCTCCCACGAGGAGGCTCGCGCCCTCGCCGCGGCCGGTCCCGTGGAGGTCGGCGGTCACACGGCCCATCACCCCGTGCTCTCGCGGCTGGACGCGGCGGGTCAGGAGGAGGAGATCGCGGGCGGCGCGGCGCTCCTCCGGGACCTCTTCGGGGAGGAGACGCCCGCCGCGGGGGCGGCGCCCCTGGGGTCCTCGGGCCACGTCTTCGCCTACCCCTACGGTCGGCGCTGGGACTTCGACGACCGGAGCCCCTCGGCGGTGCGTGCTGCGGGTTACGCCTGCGCCGTGACGACGCACGCCGGCGTCAACCACGCCACGACCGACCCCTACCGGCTGAAGCGCTGGCCGATCCACGACGGGACCCGCCTGCACGAGGTGGGCACCGAGGCCTCCGGCGGCTTCGAGCTCCTCCGCCGCCTGGGGATCGACCTCGTGGAGTGAGGCCCCGTGGGGTTAGATACCGCGGAGTGGGGCCCCGCGGCGCCCCTCAGTGGGTCTCGTACCCGGTGGGGCCGGAGTAGGCCCCGCCGCCCGAGGTGTAGAGGTAGACGGCCACGGCGACGAAGATGGCCACGGGGACGGCGATCCAGATCCAGTTCTCGCGAAGGAAGCGCATGGTGAGGGGGTCTCGGTGAGAGCCACCACAGTATCCCCGGCTCGGGCGCCTGGTGGGGATACACTCCTGGCAGATGAAGCGGATCCTGTCTCGACTTGCCCTCTCCGCGGGGGTCTTTCTCGCCCTGCTCGGTGGAACGGAAGTGGTGCTGCGCGCCCAGGGCTATGGGGCCATCCCCTCCGTGTGGTTCGACCCGGAGGTCGGCACGCGCTTCCACCCCGGCCAGACCCGCCAGATCCTCGCCGCAGGCGGCGTCTTCATGCATTCGGCCGAGATCAACGACCTCGGCTTCCGCGGCCAACTGCCGGACCCCGAGCTCGATGGCGACGGCGGCCTGCGCGTGGTCTGCCTGGGCGACTCGTTCACCTTTGGCTGGGGCGTCGAGGACGCAGACACCTACCCCGTTCAGCTTGAGGCTGCCCTCGAGGAGGTCCTGGCGGCCCGCGTGGCCGGTGATACGGCGCACTCCGGGCCGCGGCGGAGCCCCGTCGGCGCGGAGGTGCTGAACGTCGGGCTGCCCGGCTATAACACCTGGCAGGAGCATCGGCTCTACGAGAAGCTCGTTCGACCGATGGCTCCGGATGTGGTCGTCCTCGGCTGGTACCTGAACGACCTCGACCCGCTGAGCTACGGGGTGACCGGCACCCTGGCGCCCCTTGACCACCCGCTGGCGGGCACGGCGCTGCTGGACTACTGGGTTCGGAAGCTGCGCAAGAAGTACCCCAGGTTCGAGTTCGAGGGCTTCGACCAGGCGGCCGCCCAGGAGATCAAGCCCTACTACGACCAGAACCGGCCGCTGGTGGAGCACAACAGCGGGCACCCCGAGGCGCGCCCCTACGTGGAGCGCAACCTCGCGGACCTCGGCGCGCTGCTCGACGACATCAAGGCAGACGGGGTGACGCCCGTCCTGACCATCTTCCCGTCGGTGGGCCAGGTCGACGCCCTGAAGGCGGCGCGGGCGGACAAGCCCGCCGCGGAGTACGAGGCGGACCTCGCCATCATCGCTCGCATCCAGCGCGACCTGACCGAGTTCGCGGGGCCCAAGGGGGTCGCCGTCGTGGACCTCCTCGTGCCCTTCATGGACAGCGACGTCAGGCCCTACGGTGAGGTGGACCAGAGCCACCCCAGCGTGCACGGGTACGGCATCGCCGCGTGGGCCGTGCTCGAGGCGCTCGTGGCGGGCGGCCTGCTCGACTGACCGTCAGCGCGGCCGCAGGAGCGAGCCGTGCATGCGCGTGACGAACTCACGCGCCTCGTCCGAGCCGGCGTCCAGGTGCGCGGTGAGCTCCTCCAGGGGCCGCGACTCCCAGTAGCCGCGCAGGATCAGCGCGTGCATGGCGCGGACCTGGGCTCGGGGGGCCTCCGCGGTCCGGGCCCGCTCCAGGAGCTCGTCGGTGGTGGGGGCACCCCGGAGCCCGAGGCCCACGGTCGCGGCGGCCGCCAGGCCGAGGGCGCCTGCGAGGAGCCACTGCGCGGCGCCCTCGCCGGGCGGGGCCTCCGGGCTGGCCGGAGGGGGGACGTGTTCGGGGGCGGCCATCAGAGCTTCTCCAGGGAGGCGAGGGTCGGGCCGATGGCGAGGGTCCAGCTCCACAGGAGCAGCCCGATCACCGCCACGAACAGGGCGCGACGGAGGAGCCCCCGGAGCGGCGGACGCCGCAGGCTGGCGAGGGCCGCGGCGGCGGGGACGATCAGGAGCGCCTCGCCGGGCGCGCGGAAGCGCGACATGGCGACCACCAGGGCCAGGGGCGCCGTGGCGGCGCAGGCCGCGCACAGGAGCCCTGCCGCGCCCGGGTAGAGCGGCACAAGGATCGCGCCGTAGGCGGCGAGCAGGGCCAGCGCCACGACCATGGCGATGGAGATCAGGGTCAGCGGGATGCTGAAGGGCCGCGAGGTGAGGACGCTGCAGTAGCCGCCCGTGGCCTTGATCCCCGACGCCGCGGGGTCAGGGGGCGGCATGCGCAGGTAGCGTGTCATGTAGGAGAGCGGCGTGAGCAGGTCCGCGACCTTGACGGCCCGCGTGCGCAGGAAGAACCCGGGGTGCGCCGCGATGAAGGCGCGCCCGGTGGCGACCGCGACCCGGTTCCGCTCGGCCACGTCCGGGAGGAACTGGAAGGGCCACTGCTCCACGCCCGGAGGAGGCGTGAGGAGGCCCGCGCGGAGCGCCGCGCCGGGGACGCCGGCCTCAGGGACCTCGAGTCCCACGTGGTCGAAGTTGATGTAGTCGCGGTTCCACCCCATGTAGGCGTTCAGGCCCGCCGTGCGCCCGAGGAGCTGGAAGGACCCCTGGTCCGCGCTGGCCCGGGCGGACCAGGGGGCGATGGTCATGGCCGCAGCGCAGGCGAAGAGGGCCGTCCGGCGGAGCCCCGCCGACCAGCGCGCGGCGCCGCCAGAGGCTCCGGGGCGGCCGAGGGCGACGACGCCCCAGAGCGAGAGGGTCCCGAGCCAGAAGAGGCACGCCTCCTTCGTCAGGCACGCGAGGCCGACGGCGAACCCCGCGGCCACGAGGGCGGCCGTGGCGCGGCGCCCGCGGAGCTCACCGATGGCCACCGCCAGGAGCAGGGTGCAGGCCGGGAGCAAGAGGGCGATGGCGAGCCCCTCGCTGAGGAGCACGTGGGCGAAGGGGACGAGGGGGAGGTAGAGCGCGGCGATCCAGCCGGCGCGGCGCCCCGCGCGCTCGGAGTGAGCACGGGTGGCGAGGGCCATGAGCCACGCGCAGGACCACACCGACAGGACCGTCAACACCACCCGCGCGGCGGTCTCTCCCGCGTCCCCGAAGAGGGTCACGCAGCCGGCGATCAGGGCCGGGTGCAGGGGCGGCCACTGCCCGGTGTAGGCGCCCAGCTCCGACCAGGCGCGGCCGAGGCCCACGTAGGCCGGCTCGTCCCCCCGGAAGGCGCCGCCCACGGCGGACATGAGCCAGAGCCCCCGGAGCAGCGCCGCGCACAGGAGCGGGGCGAGCCACCCGGTGGGGAGCCAGCGGCCGAGGACGGGCGGGCCGGCGGCGTGTTCGATGGTGGGTCGGGGCCTCATCGTTCGGGGCAACCTACACGAAGCCGCGCTCAGCGCAGCGCAGAGAGCGTCCGTTGAACGGGCTCGAGGGAGGGAATCCAGAGGAGGATCAGGCCCGCACCCGCGAGCGCGGCGAGCCTGGCGCCGGGACGCCGGTCCCCTTCGCGCGTGCCCGCGATGGCGAGGGCGGCGAAGGCGATGAGCAGTGGGAGCGCCGGCAGTCGGTAGCGGGTCAGGCCGTTCACCAGCGCGGACGCGAGGACGCCGGCGCAGACCGAGAGGAGGAGGCCGCGGTGGGCGTCGCTGGCCACCATGGCGGTGGCGCCGCGCAGGGCGGCCAGGAGCAGCAGGGGGACCATGAGCACGGCCAGCGCGGCGAACAGCCACCGCGACCACCCGCTGGCCAGGGGCGCGCCGGGGTCCGCGAGGCGCAGGCTCCTCACCGGGAAGGAGAGTGGGGAGAGCAGGTCCACGAGCTCGACGGCGCGGCTCCGGAGGAAGTACAGCGGGTGTCGGGCGGCGAAGCCCAGCCCGGAGGCGACGTTGGCGCGCGCCCGGGCGGCGGGGGGCCCCTCGGCAGCGGGCGCCCAGGGCTCCGGCGCCGGGCCGCGGATCGCAGCGCGCAGGGCGCCGGGGGCGCGGGCGGGGTCGTCGCCCAGTCCGGCGAGGTCGTAGTTGACGTCGTGGGCGTTCAGTCCGACGTGGGCGCTCCCGCCGGTGGAGATCGCGACCGGCACCAGCGCTCCGTGGACGGAGGCGTTACGTAGGGTCCAAGGCAGGATCGTCGCGAGGGTGCACGCCACCAGGGTCAGCGCGGGCCGGACTTGCAGGTGGAGGCCGGGGGCGCCGGGTCGCAGGGCCCAGAGGGCGAGGAAGGGGAGGAAGAGGAGCGTGCTCTCCCGCACGAGGGTCGAGAGCCCGAGCAGCACGCCGGCCGCGACGAGGCGCCGGGGTCCGGTCGCCTCCTGCGGCTCGGCCCACGCTCCCTGCGACTCAGCCCACCGGGCGAGGAGCGCGAGGGCCGGGGTGAAGAGCGCGAGGTGGACCGGCTCGGAGAAGAGGAGCCCGCTGTAGCCCGCGAGGGGCAGGTAGAGGGCCGCGATCCAGGCGGCGAGGACGCCGTTCGCGCGTCCGCCGACGGTGGCGCCCACGACGCCCACCCAGCCCACGGTCCAGGTCCCCAGGAGCACCTGGAGCCCGCGGAGCGCCGCGCTGGTGGCCTCGCCGAAGATGGCGCCGAGGGCGGCGATCAGGGCGGGGTACCCGGGAGCCCAGATGCCGTCGTAGCTGCCCTCGAGGCGCAGGCGCTCGCCGAGGAGGAGGTAGGCACGCTCGTCACCGACGGGCTCGGTGCCGGCGAAGGCCAGGGCCACGGCGGCCCGGACCGCGGCGGCCACCAGCAGCGACGGAATCAGCGCGCGCCACAGGGGCCCCTGCTCTCCGTCGTCCTCTGAACTGGCGGTCATCGGTGGGGTCGGCGCCGGTCGGACGATCGAGGGGGCCTTCGGATCAGAAGAGCGTGTAGATGAACGGAGCCACCAGGGGCGAGGAGGCGGCCACCACCAGGAGGCTCCCCACGCTGAGCAGGACGCTCAGGAGCGGCATCAGGTACCAGTGGCCGCGCAGGGTGAACGAGCGCAGCAGCTCGGCGATGGTGCCGACCCGGTCCCCGAGCTTGTAGAGCACGAAGGTCAGGATGGTGAGCAGGAGGCCGAGCACGGTCAGCTGGGAGGCCTGGGGCGGCAGGGCGGCCACGAGTGAGGTCACACCGAGGGCCGTGCCGAAGACCACCGCCAGCAGGGCCGCCACGCTCCCGAAGCCGGTGAGGGCGCTCTCCTGCGGGTACGTCCTCGTGTAGAGGAGCCCCAGGGCCGTGGTCAGCCCGAGGTACCAGAGGAGCCACCGCGGCACGGCGCCCCCCGACGCCTCGCGTCCAACGGGCAGCGCGGGGGTCGCGTCGGCGGCCACCGGAGGGATCGCGTCCGCTCCGCCGAGGGCGCCGTACAGGGCCGTCGCCAGGGCGACGTTGCCGCTCGGGTTGAGGTGGAAGTCCCGCCGGTAGTAGGGCTCCGCCTCGGCGGCGAAGGAGCGGATCGACACGGTCGGGTCGATCACCATGGCGCCGGCCTCGCCGGCCGCCTCGATGAAGATCCGCTGGGGTCGGGACGGGTCGATCCGGGCGCCGGCCTCGGTGGTGGCCGAGGTCGAGGCGACCTGGGCCTTGGACGGGATCGGGCAGACGGCGAAGCGGGACCCGAGTCGCTCGCACTCGGCGGCCATGCGACCGATCAGGGCCCGCGTGGTCTGCTCCGCATGGAGGGTGGCCGCAGGGGGGGCGACGAGGCGGGAGGACATCTCCACGGGGAGGGTGATGTCGCCCGACGTCACGGTGGGGATCCGAGGCGCGCTGACCAGGCGATACCACGCCTCGCCCATGGCGAAGGAGCGGAACCAGGAGCGCGGGGCGGGCTCGGCGAGGGGGCGCTCCACCAGCGCGCCACGGTCGTCGTAGAGGGGCTTGTCCTGCCCGAGGTACTCGGGGCTGCCGTTCCACCAGATGTCGTTCTCGTAGGCGAAGTAGACCACGAGGTCCGGCGCGGCGGCCGCGCCGTTGAGCTCCAGCCAGCGCAGGGACTGATCGCTGGAGTAGCCCTGGGTGCCGGCGTTCATGACCTCCACCCCGCGGCCCTCGGCGCTCCAGGCGCGCTCGAGCTGGTCCACGAACAGGTCCTCGCGGTCGACGGTGTAGCCGACCACGAAGGAGTCCCCGAGGAAGACGGCGCGGAACGTGTCGTCCCCGGCGGGCGCCAGGGTCGCGGCGTCGTAGTCGTCCCGCAGGCCCGCGGCGTCCGTTGTGAGCGTGACGTCGTACTCGCCCGTCGAACGCTCGATGGTCTTGCCCGGGGTCTTGCGCCAGCCCAGGTCAGGGTCGAACTCCGTGTTGACCTCCGTCGGCGTGAAGCCGAGGGCGCGCAGCCCCACCTCGACGACGCCGAGGCCGATGGCGGCGCTGACGAGGAGCGCGAGGAGGACGTTGAGGGCCTTCATGTCCGGAGGTTCAGGACACCATCTGGGTCACGGAGTCCCCGTCGTGGCGCAGGTGGAAGACCGTCTCCGCGATCTTCTTCTTGGCGCTGGCCTCGACGATGAAGTTGTTCATGAACAGGTAGTCCATGCCCGAGAGGGAGAACGTGTTGAAGGCGTGGGCGGGCGACTCGACGATCGGCTCTCCCTTGAGGTTGAACGAGGTGTTCATGATCACGGGCACGTCGGTCAGCTCGCCGAATCGCTCGATGATCCGGTGGTAGGCCGGGTTGGTCTGGCGGTAGACCGTCTGGAGCCGGCCGGACCCGTCCTCGTGGGTGATGGCGGGGAGGACCTCGCGCTTCTCCTCGCGCACGGGCGCCACGTAGAGCATGAAGCGCGCGGGCCAGTGCCGCTCGGGCTCGGGGATCTCGAAGAACTCGTCCGCGCGCTCCTCGATCACCGACGGCGCGAAGGGGCGGAAGGCCTCGCGGAACTTGATCTTGGAGTTGAGCTTCTCCTTCATCTCCATGCGCCGGGGGTCGGCGATGATCGAGCGGCTCCCGAGCGCCCGCGGGCCCCACTCACAGCGGCCCCGCATCCAGCCGCACACGTGGCCGGCCTCGAGGGTGCGCGCGACGAAGTCGAAGAACTCCTCGTCGTCCGCGATCTTGCGGTAGGGGATGTCGTTGGCCTCGAGGAAGGTCTGGATGGACTCGTCCCCGTGCTCGCTGCCCAGGTAGGCGTGCTCCAGGGCCGGCCCGCGCGGCTGGTCCAGGAGGTGGTTGTAGGCCCAGTACGCCGCGCCGGCGGAGCACCCGTCGTCGCCGGGGGCGGGGTGGATGTAGACGTCCTCGAAGGGACCCTGGCGCATGAGCTTGTAGTTGGCCACCGAGTTCAGGGCCACGCCCCCCGCGAGGCAGAGCTTCTTGAGCCCCGTGATCTCGTGCAGGTGGGTGATCATCTTCAGCAGGATCTCCTCGGTGACCCGCTGGATGCTCGCCGCCATGTCGCAGTAGTACGGGTCGAGCGAGGTGTCCTGGTGCTTCGGGTCGCGCCGCGGTCGACCGAAGTGCTCCTCGAAGAGCGGGCTCAGGGTGTCGTTGGTCGAGTGGTGGTACTTGAAGTACCGCATGTCGTGCCAGAGGGACCCGTCCTCGGCGACGTCGAGCAGCTTGTAGATCTCGTCGCAGTACCTCGGCTCGCCGTAGGGGTGCATCCCCATGAGCTTGTACTCGCCCTCGTTGATCTCGAAGCCGCAGTAGGCGGTGAAGGCCGAGTACAGGAGCCCCAGCGAGTGGGGGAACCGCATCTCCTTGATGACCTCGATCTTGTTGCCACGGCCGACGGCCATGGTGGAGGTCGTCCACTCCCCGGCGCCGTCGACGGTCAGGATCGCGGCCTCCTCGAAGGGGGAGGTGTAGAAGCTCGACGCCGCGTGGGAGACGTGGTGGTCGGCGAACAGGAACTTGGAGCGGGGCACCGAGAGGCGCTTGCTCATCATGGACTTGATCCAGAGCTTGTCCGAGATCCACCGCTGCATGGACTCCCGGAAGACCGCGGCGCTCCTCGGGAAGGTCGCCATGGCGGTGAGCAGCATGCGCTCGAACTTCACGAAGGGCTTCTCGTAGAAGACCACGTAGTCCACGTCGTGGATGCTGATGCCGCCGCGCTCCAGGCAGAACTCGATGGCGAGCTCCGGGAAGCCGGAGTCGTGCTTCTTGCGGCTGAAGCGCTCCTCGGCCGACGCGGCGACGAGCACGCCGTTCTTCACGAGGGCGGCCGCCGAGTCGTGGTAGTAGAAGGAGAGGCCGAGGACGTTCATGGGTGGCGGTCGCCGTTCGGCGTTCAGTCCTGTCGCCGCGCGGCGGCGACGTCCTCGTTGGTGCTCTCCCACCGCGTCCAGTTCCCCGCGCGGCGGCGCTTGAGGTGGAGCGGGTCACACACGCGCTGGTACACCAGGGCGAAGGGGCCGAGCACGCCGAAGTAGAGGACCGTCAGCAGCACCCTCGAGAGCATGCTGCCGAAGCGTTCCGTGAACTGGGCGAGGGCTTGCATGGGCCGCGGTCTGGGGGGCGGGTCGTGCCTGGGGGTCAGGGGGGAGATGAAGCGGATGCGGCGCTCACGAGCGCGCCCGTCCCGCTCCCCCTATATCGACGCAGCTTATCCACGCAGCTGTTCCCAAGCCCGGAATTATCGGACGAGAACGCCCTTCAGGAGCTCATCGCGCTGGTACGTGGAGTCTCCATTCAGGTCGCGGTAGGCGTCCACCTCGATCTCGGTCCCGGGCTCGAGCCGGTCGAGCACGAGCTGGAGCGTCGCCTTGTCGCTGAGCCGGATGGCCCCGGAGCGTGGCTGCGTCCGGGCGCGCACGGCCGGGATGACGTCCCCGGGCATGAGGCCCAGCTCGGCGGCCGAGCTGCCGTCCCGCACCCTCTGCACCATGAGGAAGCGGCTGCGGCCGAGCTTGCGCTCCGCGACGGTCACCCCGATCTCGGAGAAGAAGCGCCCGTTCATGTCGTCCCAGGACTGGAGCGTCACCGAGTCGGGCGCTCCCGAGTCCGGGCGGGCGATCCCCACCGTGAACTCCGCCCCCGAGTCGATCTGGAGGGACTGGAGGAGGTAGTCCTCGGCGTCCTGGACGGGGACCCCGTTCAAGGAGAGCACCCGGTCGGCCTGGCAGATGCCGGCGGCGGCCGCAGGCCCCTGGTCCCAGACCCGGGTGACGACCAGCTCGCCGGCCTGCTCCTCGACATCGAAGCCGAGCCACGCACGCCGCGCGTCGGGGAAGAGGCTGTCGGTGAGGACCTGGCGCACCCGGTCCACGGGGATCGCGAAGCCGATGTTCTCGGCGTCGGTGTTCATGACCGTGTTGATGCCGATCAGCTCGCCGTGGATGTTGAGGAGGGGGCCGCCGGAGTTGCCCCGGTTGATGGACGCGTCGGTCTGGATGAGGCCGCGGAAGTGCAGCTGGCGCCCGGGGACGGGCACCTCCCGATAGAGGCCAGAGATGATCCCGGTGGAGACGGTGTAGGTCTGGCCGTGGGGGTTGCCGATGGCCACGACGCGCTCGCCTGGCATCAGGTCCGAGCTCGTGCCCATGCGGACGGTCGGGAACGAGCGCTCGCCCGCGGGGCGGAGGTCGGCCACCCCGTCGCCGTCCCAGTCGGGGAGCTCGGTGGCGGAGCCCGCGGAGCCCGGGCCGACGGGCTCGATCTTGAGGAGAGCGAGGTCCTCCTCCCGGACGGCCGACATCATCCTCGCGGGGTACTCATTAGGGTCTCCGTCGAAGGAGACCGTGATCTGCTGGGCGCCTTCGACCACGTGGAAGTTGGTGACGATGAACCCGGATGGGTGGATCACGACCCCGGAGCCGGAGCCGGACATCACCTGGCGCTGGAAGCCGAAGATGGTCCGGACGTTCTGGACCATCTCGGTCTCCACGTAGACCACGGACGGCTTCACGGCCTGGGCCACACGGGCCTCCGGCGTCTCACGCTCGATGGACCGCAGGGACTCGTAGAGCTCGAGCCGCGCCTGCTCGTCGCCGCCCAGCTCCTGGCTGGACCCAAGCTGGGCCTGGGCCGGCCCCATGCTGGCGCTGGCGGTGGAGATGGCGATGAGGAGCAGGCCGAGGGGCGAGCGGTCGAGGTGGATCATGGCTGTTGAAGGGGCCGTGGCGCCGCGGGGTCCGAGCTCAGGAACGGGTCGTGAGCCTGCGGGGTCGAGGGGGAGTACGGCAAGGGGCTCCCTTTCGTGAGCGGAAAGGGCGTCCAGGCCCCCGTCCGCCATCCCCGTCCCCGACGGGGATCCCTCCCCGCCGCTGGGACCCCACCTGTCCGCTGGAGCCCCACCGTTCTGCTGCAGCCGGGGGCGAGGCAGGGGACAAAAAAAGCCCTCGCAGGGCGCTGGGCCGCCGGCGAGGGCTTGGGTGGTGGACCTAAGTGGATTCGAACCACTGACCTCTACGATGTCAACGTAGCGCTCTAACCAGCTGAGCTATAGGTCCTCGACGGCGCGAGAATCTATCCGCGAAGGGCTGGGGCCTCAACGGTTTTTCCCCGGGTATCCGTCCCCGGAGGGTTCCCCGGTGGTTCCCGCCGACCCGGCGCGGACCTAGACTCTTCGCCCGGACCCGGCGCTGGCCGCCGGACCGTCCCACCTTCCAGCCCTCCACGGCCCCGTGGAGCGCAACCCCATCCCCGCGCCTGGGCCGCCTCGGCCCGCAGCGCAGCCCCCCCCTGAACAGTCGAGTGCACCCGTGAAGATTGGCGTCGTCAAGGAGATCAAGAATCACGAGTACCGGGTGGCCCTGCGTCCCTCGGGGGCCGAGCAGCTCATCGCCGACGGCCACGAGGTCATGGTGGAGACCGGCGCAGGCAAGGGCACGAGCCTGGACGACGACAGCTACCAGTCGGTGGGGTGCACCATCGGCGCCTCGGCGGCCGACGTCTGGGCCAGCTGCGACATGATCATGAAGGTGAAGGAGCCCCTCTCCTCGGAGTGGCCCCACATGCGCCCCGGGCAGACGGTCTTCACCTACTTCCACCTGGCGGCGGACCGGGAGCTCACCGAGGGGGTGCTCGCCACAGGCGCCCACTGCTTCGCCTACGAGACCCTGGAGGTCGGCGGCAAGCTGCCCCTCCTGGAGCCCATGAGCGAGGTCGCCGGCCGGCTCTCGATCCAGGCCGGCGCCAAGTACCTGGAGAAGCCTGCCGGTGGTGTGGGCCAGCTCCTCGGGGGTGTCCCCGGCGTGGCGCCCGCGGAGGTCGTCGTCATCGGCGGCGGCGTCGTGGGCACCAACGCCGCGCGCATGGCCGCAGGCCTCGGGGCCAACGTGACCGTGCTGGACGTCAACCACGAGCGCATGCGCTACCTGGATGAGATCCTCCCGGCCAACTGCACCACCCTCTTCTCCAACCCCATGAGCGTCCGCGAGAAGCTCGAGGCGGCCGACCTCGTGGTGGGGGCCGTGCTCGTCCCCGGCGCCGCGGCGCCGAAGCTGATCAAGCGCGAGCACCTCGCGTTCATGAAGGAGGGCAGCGTCATCGCGGACGTCGCCGTGGATCAGGGCGGGTGCTGCGAGACGACCCGGCCGACCACCCACGAGGAGCCGACCTTCGTGGTGGACGGGGTGGTGCACTACTGCGTGGCCAACATGCCCGGCGCGGTCCCCCGCACCAGCACCTTCGCCCTGACCAATTCCACCCTGGCCTGGGCGCGGCGCCTGGCGCGCCTCGGCCCCAAGCAGGCCATCCTCGACGACCCGGGCCTGGCCACGGCGGCCAACGCCGTCGGAGGGAAGCTGACCTGCGAGCCCGTGGCCCAGGCCTTCGGCATGGAGTTCGTGTCCCCGACCGTCGCCGCCGGCGCGATCTGACCAGGTCCACGCCGTGCTCCCCTCGTTCGACGCGGCCCTGGCCGGGGCCCTGGCCGGGGCCGTGGCCGCCGGCCAGAAGGCCGGGCAGGTGACCCAGGAGGCCTCCGGGCTGGCCGAGGGGGACGTCTGGAACGTCTTCTTCCTCGCCATCATCCAGGGGCTCACGGAGTTCCTGCCGGTGAGCAGCTCGGGCCACCTCGCCCTCGGCAAGTCGGTCATGGGGCTCGAGGCCGGCGGCATGGCGCTCGACGTGGCCCTGCATGTGGGGACCCTCGGGGCCATCGTGTGGGCCTTCCGCAAGGACGTCTTCGCCCTCTTGAGGGACCCCTTCGAGGGCCGCTACCTGAGCTGGGTCTGGCTCGTGGTGGCCACGCTCCCCGTGGCCGTCATCGGGATCGTCTTCAAGGACTCCATCACGGCCGCCGCCGGGACGGCCGTCGCGGCGGGCTGCGGGCTGCTCGTCACCTCCGCAGCGCTCCTGGTGGGGGAGTTCAACCGGCGGCGCTTCAACGCGCCGGCCTCGCCCCCGGACGGGCCACCGGTCTTCCGCATGGGAGACGCCGTGGTGATGGGCTTCGCCCAGGCCGCCGCCATCTGGCCGGGCGTCTCACGGTCGGGGTCCACCATCTCGGCGGGCCTGGTGCGCGGCCTCTCGGCGGAGGACGCCGCGCGGCTCTCGTTCCTCATGAGCATCCCGGCCATCTCGGGGGCGGCCATCGTGGAGCTGCCCGGCGCCCTCGAGGAGGGCTTCGGCAACCTCAACGGCGTCGTGGTGTTCGGGGCGACGATCCTCGCGGGGCTGGTGGGGTGGAGCGCCCTTCGGACGCTGCTCCTCGTGCTCCGCAAGGGCTCGTTCCCGTACTTCGCGGGCTACTGCGCCCTCCTCGGGACCGCCGCGCTGATCCTCGCCCGGTGAGGGGGTAGGCTGGCCCCATGCGCCAGCCCACGTTCCTCGACCTGCTCCCCGCGCTCGCCGCAGCGCTCCTCCTGTCCCTCACACCCGTGGCCCGGGGCGCCGTGTTTCAGGAGGAGGCCGCCGAGGTCGACGCCCCGGCGGTCTCTGCGGCCGGCTCGCTGATCGGGCTGGAGTGGACCGAGGACGAGGTGGAGCTGATGGTCGGCACGATCCGCGAGCGGCTCGGGGAGTACGAGCGGCTCCGCGGCCGCTCCCTGCCTAACCGCGTGTTCCCCGCGCCCATGGGGACGCCCTTCGTTCCGGGGGTGGAGCCCGCCGAGGTCCAGGGCGGGGGGGCGCCGGTGGCCCTGCGCGCGGTGACCCGGCCGGACAACCTGGAGGAGGTCTGCTTCTGGACCCTCCCGGACCTCGCCGCGCTGCTGCGGCAGGGCGACGTCTCCTCGGTGGAGCTCACGACCATGTACCTGGATCGCCTGCGCCGGCTGGACGAGCACCTGCACTGTGTGATCTCGCTGCTGCCCGAGCGAGCGCTGGCCCAGGCCGCCGCGCGGGACGCGGAGCTCGCGGAGGGCATCGACCGTGGTCTCCTCCACGGGCTGCCCTGGGGCGTGAAGGACCTCATGGCGGTGGAGGGGACCCGCACCACGTGGGGGGCCGAGCCGTACAAGGATCAGGTCCTCGAGGAGACCGGGACCGTCGTCCGCCGGCTGGACGAGGCCGGCGCCGTGCTCATCGCCAAGCTCACCCTCGGGGCCCTCGCCATGGGGGACGTCTGGTACGGGGAGCGGACCCGGAGCCCGTGGAACCTCGAGCGCGGCTCGAGCGGCTCCTCTGCGGGGTCCGCGTCCGCCACCGCGGCCGGAGGCGTCGCGTTCTCGATCGGCACCGAGACCCTGGGGTCCATCGTCTCGCCGTCGGTGGCCTGCGCCACGAGCAGCCTGCGCCCGACGGTCGGGCGCGTGCCGCGCACCGGGGCCATGGCGCTCTCGTGGACCATGGACAAGGTCGGGCCGATCACCCGCACCGTGCAGGACGCGGACCTCGTCTTCCGCGCGATCCAGGGCCGGGATTCCGCCGACCCCTACTCCCGAGACGGGCGCGTGCCGGTGCGACAGATGCCGGAGCGGCCGCTGCGGATCGGCGTGCCCGAGGGGGCCTTCGACCGCGCGGCGGGCGTGGAGGAGGTCCTGAAGGAGCTCGAGGCCGCGGGCCACGAGCTCGTCCCCGTGGCGCTCCCCGACTACCCGGTCCGCGCCATGCTCGTGATCCTCCATGCGGAGTCGGCGGCGGCCTTCGACGAGCTCACGCGGAGCGGGCGCGACGACCTCCTGCGCAGGCAGGGAGCCTCGGCCTGGCCGAACTCCTTCCGCGCGGCGCAGATGATCCCGGCGGTGGCCTACGTCCAGGCCCAGCGGCTGCGGTCTCTCCTGATGGCGGACATGGCGGCGGCCATGGAGGGCGTCGACCTGCTGGTTCACGCGCCCTACGCCAGCGGCGTCCTGACCATCACCAACCTCACCGGGCATCCGACCGTCTCCGCGCCCTTCGTTCCCGCCGCGGGCCCACGGCGCGACGGGGCCCCCCGGACGGTCTGCTTCACCGGACACCCCGACCAGGACGAGGCGCTGCTGGCGGCGGTGACGGCGTGGCAGCGAGCCCACCCCGAGCACGTCCTCCACCCCCCGACGCCTTGGCTCGTGGAATCGGCCCCTGAGGCGGGCAAAGATCGGGAATCGAAGGACGGCGAGGGCGAGGGCCGTTGACTCCTCGGAGCCCCGGCGCAGACTGCTAGACATGAGCCAGATCCCTGCCAGCGGCCGCTTCGGCGAGGCGCCCATCATGACTGTCGAGGAGTTCGCGGCGATCCGCCCCGGACTCGAGGGCAAGATCGTCGCCACCTCCGGCGGCTTCGACCCGATCCACCCCGGCCACGCGAGCGTCCTGCTCGCCTCCAAGTCCCACGTGGAGTCCGAGACCGGCGAGCGGCCCGACCTGCTCGTGGTGATCGTGAACGGGGACGGGTTCCTCCGGAAGAAGAAGGGGGCCGAGTTCCAGGACCTCTCCACCCGGGCGCGGGTCGTGGCCTGCCTGCGGGAGGTCGACGTGGTGGTGACCTACGAAACCGACAAGGAGATGTCGGTGGAGGGTGCCCTCGCAGGCATCCGCCCGCACTTCTTCACCAAGGGCGGCGACCGCACCGGCGCGGACAACATTGCCGAGTGGGGCCAGTGCCAGGAGATCGGCTGCAAGATCGTCACGGGCTGCGGCGTCGACAAGGAGTGGTCCTCTTCGGACCTCCTGGGGCGCTGGGCCCAGCTGGTGAGGGACGGCGCGGTCAGCTGACCGCCGGCGTGTCGTGAGCCCCCGGCCCGCCATGGACGTCCGGCCGGGGAACCCGCTCGCCCCGCTGCTCGACTACCGGCCTGCGCTGGTGGGCGGTCAGGGGGTGGGGCGCTACGTGCGCGAGCTGGCCGGGGCGCTCGCGGCGCTGGACGGCGTCTCGCCGCGGCTCTTCGCACCCACGCGCCAGGGCGCCCGCCGCCGCGCCCCCGGCGGCGCGCGCCTCTTCGCGCCGCGCCTCCCCTCGAAGCCACTGACCACCTTCCTGGGCGCCACCGGGCTCGGGGTGGAGCGGGTGATGGGGGGCGCCGACGTCGTCCACCACACCCAGTACCGTCGGCTCCCCACCCGGCGGCCCGAGGTGGCGATGATCCACGACCTCGTGTTCCTGGACTCGGACCGCTTCGTGAGCCCGCGGGTCTCGCGCCGGATGAGCGCGTTCGTGCGCGACGCGGCGCGGTGCTGCGCCGTGTTGCTCACGCCCTCGGACGCCGTGGCCGACGAGGTGGCCGCGCGGCTGGGGGTGGCGCGGGAGCGCGTGGTGGCGACGCCCCTGGGGGTGGACCACACCGCGCGGACGGCCCCCGACCCCGGGGTGGCCCGCGCTCTCGCGGCGGAGGTCGAGCGCGACGGGCCCTTCATCTTCACGGCCGCGCGGCTCGAGACCCGCAAGAACCTCGGGGTCATCCTGGAGGCGCTCGAGCGCCTCGGGGCGGACGCGCCACGGTGGAAGATCGCCGGGATCCCGGGTGAGGGCGTCGAGGCCTTCGAGGCCCGCGTCGCCGGGTCAGCGGCGTCGGAGCGGGTCGAGCGGCTGGGACACCTCCCGGAGGGGGCGCTGCGGGCCCACCTTGACGCCTGCCTGGCGTTCGTGCTCGTGCCCCACGACGAGGGCTTCGGGCTCGCGCCCCTGGAGGCCATGGCCGTGGGGTGCCCCGCCATCTCGAGCGACGTGCCGGTGGTCCGGGAGGTGTGCGGAGGCGGCGCCGAGCTCGTGGACCCCGGGGACCCAGCGGCCCTCGCCGCGGCCATCGGTCAGGCCATGGGGCCCCGCGGCGGCGGGCGGGCGGCGGCCGCTCACGCGGCGCAGTTCACCTGGGCGCGAACCGCCGAGCGGACCCTCGCGGCCTATCGGCTCGCGCTGGGCTGAAGCTCGCCGTCGCGGTAGATCCCCGTCCGGCGCCGGTCGACCGTCCGGCCATCCTCCAGGAAGTAGGTGACGGGTCCGTTCTCGACCCCGTCCACGTACATCGCCCGCCGGAGCAGCGTGCCGTCCCGTCGCCGGGACTCCCACTCGCCCGTCCGCCGACCCTCCAGGTAGCGCCCCGAGTCCTGGGCGGCGCCGCCCGGGAAGAAGGTCCGCCACTCGCCGGTGCGGCGGCCCTCGAGGAACGCTCCCTCGCCGCGGGAGCCGTCCCCGTAGGTCTGGGTCCAGGGCCCGGTCTCGAGACCGGCGGCGTAGCTCCCCCGGGAGATCTCCTCGCCCCGTTCGTCGCGGAAGATGAACTCTCCGTGCTTGCGCCACTCCCCGTCCTCGAAGCGCTCCTCTCCCTCCGCGGTCAGGATGTTGTTGCGGCCGAACTGGCGCAGGGGCCGGGTCGAGCCCTCCTCGACGGAGCTGCCGAAGCAGCCGCTGAGCCCGCCCGTGAAGAGGAGCGCGAGGGCGAGCCAGGGGGGCGCCGCTCCGCGGGGACCCATCAGCCTCGGGTGAACCATGGCATCAGGTGCCGGCCGGGGCAGGCGGTCTCCTTCCAGGCCCGGTGGGGCCGGACGTTGAAGCGCGGGATCCCGAGCTTCTGCTGAAGCTCGAGGACCAGTCGGTCCAGGCTCCCGATGGCGGCCCGGGTCGGTTGGTCCTCGTCGAAGTTGCCGAGCAGGCAGATCCCGACGTTCCCGATGTTGTTCTGCCCGCCTGCGTGGGCGCCCTGCCAGACGAGCTCGCGCCCCTCGATCACGCGGCCTGCGGGGTCGATGAGGAAGTGGTAGCCGATGTCACCCCAGCCCTTGCTGTCCATGTGATCCCGCTGGATCCCCCGGACCGTGTCGAAGGTCTCGGCGGCGGAGGTGTCCTCGGTTCGAACCACCGAGTGGTGCACGGTGATCCAGCGCCAGGGGGAGCTGGCGCGACTCAGCTCGGCCCGGTTGGGGCGGCGAGCACGCCAGGAGGCACGCCGGATGAGCCCGCCCACCTGGGCCACGGATACGGGGTTGGCCCCGGTGGGCTCGGTGCCAGCCCGCTGTGCGCCGCTGCGGGCGCGGGCGCGCTGGTCGGCCGTGGCGGAGGGCTCGCTGAGGATGCGCTCGAAGCCAGCCAGGGCCTCCCGGCGGCGCAGGGTGATGTAGGACGCCGGGGTGTTGGGGTCCCGGAGCTCGCTGGCGAAGGCCAGACGGCCCTCGGCGAGCTGCAGCTCCGCCTCCACGGTCCAGTACCCGCGCCGGTTGGGCCTGTCGGCCATCCAGCGCTCGATCTCGGTGAGCTTGCTCCACGAGGTGGGGAGCATGGACCAGGTGGGGGGCGGGCCCGCCGAGGCGGGGATCGCATCGTTCCTCGCGCTGACGCCGGGGTCCCTCACGGGCGTGGCCCGACGGGTGGGCCCGCCGCAGCTCGCGAGCACGAGGAGCGCGGCCGCGAGGACGCCCATCCGGGAACGGATTCCCCGCCCCTCGAGGTCCCTGGGGACGGCCCGGGCGGCCTCCTCCCCTGTGACGATTCCGCGCATTGATCCCACCATGCCCCTTGGGATAGCGGAGTGCGGGGGCCGAATTCAACGGCGGGGGGGCCGAACCTCGCGGACAATTGAAAGACGTTTGGCAGTCCGGGCGGATCCGGCGGTCCCTGGGTTGGACGCTGCGGGAGAGCATGCGATCCTCTCTCACATGATCCGATGTCCTCGATCGTTGAGCCTGCGGCTGGGCCTCACGGCGCTCCTCGGGGCGCTCTCGACGGCCCCCGCGGTCTCCGCCGCGTTGCCCGCCACCGCCGCGTCGCCGGTGTTCCAGGACGAGGACCTCGCGGCGCTGGTCGCGGCCGAGCGAGCCGAGGCCGACCTGCTCCGCCGCCGCGGCCGGCTCGCGGACGCCCTCGAGATCACGGACGACCTGCTCGATGAGGACGACGAGGATCCGCTGACCCTGGCGGTCCGCGGGCGGGTTCGGCTCGACCGCGGCGAGCTCGGGCGCGCGGAGCGAACCGCCACCGAGGCCATGGAGCTGGCCGAGACGGACGAGGAGCGCCGCGCGGCGGGGCACCTCCTGGCCGAGGTGCTCCTCCGCACCGGTCGAGCCTCGGAGGTGCTCTCGGTCCTTGAGGAGCTCGCCGGCGGTGAGCCGTTCCTGGTCCCTGGCGAACGCCCCGAGGACGCCTGGCTCCTGGCCTCCGTCCGCGACGCTGTGGGAGACCGCGCGGGGGCCGAGCGCATGGCCCGCAGCGGCGCCGCCACGGACCCCGACGCCTCCGACTGGCCGGGGCTGCTGGCCCGGGCGAAGTGCCAGCGGCGGATCGGGATGCTGGAGGCGGCCTCCCGGACCCTGGTGGCGGCCGACCGGGCCTCGCGCGCCGGCCCGGGGGAGGAGCCCGACGTGCTGGTCGAGCTCGCCGACCTCTACTTCGAGAGCGAGCGCGAGGTCGAGGCGCCCGGCAAGCGGTCCGCGGGCCGGCTGTACCGGGACGCCCTCGAGATCCACCCGACCCACGAGGCGGCGCTGCTCGGGCAGTTCACCCTGCACCGCTTCAACCGTCGACGCATGAGCAAGTCGCCCGAGGCGATCCTCGGCGAGCTCTTGAAGGCGGTGCCGAACTCCGTCGAGGGGCTCGTGGCCCGCGCCGCGTCGGACCTCGAGGATGGCAAGCTCGTGGAGGTCCGCGCGACCCTCGCGCGGCTCGACGAGCTGGCCCCTGGGCGACGGGACGTGCGCACCCTGCACGCGGCCCTCGCGTGGGTGGAGCATGACCGCGAACGAACCGCCGAGATCCTCGAGGAGCTGCTGCGCGACGCCCCCCTCGACGGGCGCCCCGAGCGCGAGATTGGCGGGCACCTGAGCGAGCTGTACCGCTTCGCCGAGGCGGTGGACTTCCTGCGGGCCGCCGTGGAGCGAGACCCCGGGGACTACGAGGCGTGGACGCTCCTCGGCGAATGCCTCGCCAACTCGGGCGACGAGAAGGGAGGGCTGGAGGCGCTCACCCAGGCCAACGAGGCCGCGCGCGGCCGCCGCGACGCGTATCGACGCAACCTGACGCTCGTCCTGGAGCGGATGGAGCGCGCCTACGTCACCGAGTCCTACGGGTCCCTGAGCTTCGCCTGGCGCCCGGACGCGGCGGAGGTGCTGCGCACGTACCTCGTGCCCTACTACCAGAAGGCGCGCGAGGAGCTGAGCCAGCGCTACGGCTTCACGCCGGGCGCCACCACCATCTCGGTCTTCCGGCGACACAAGGACTTTTCCGTGCGCTCGGTCGGCTTCGAGGGGTTCCCCGCGCTCGGGGTCTGCTTCGGACCGGTGGTCACGGCGGTCTCGCCGCTCTCGCGGCTGCGCGGGAGCTTCTCGTGGGCGCGCACCGGGTTCCACGAGTTCAGCCACGTGGTGCACCTCGGCCTCTCGAACAACCGCTGCCCGCGCTGGATCACGGAGGGCCTCGCCACCTGGGAGGAGATCGAGAAGAACCCGACGTGGACGCGCAACATGCGGCGGGACCTGCTCGACGCGAAGGCCAACGGCGACCTGATCCCCCTGCGGGAGCTGAACCGCGCCTTCCGTGGGCCCCGGATCCTCTTCGGCTACTACCAGGGGGGGCTCCTGTGCGAGATGCTCATCGACGAGCACGGCTTCCCGCCCATGGTGGCGCTCCTGCGGGCCTTCGACCTCGGCGCGGACCTGGACCAGGCCTTCCGCTCCGTCTTCGACGTCACGCCGGAGGAGGTCGACGCGGCCTTCCAGGAGTTCGTGGACGGCAAGCTCGCGGGCCTTCAGATCGAGCCGCGCTGGGCAGACCGGACCCTGCGGCGACTCCAGCTGCGCCTCTCCACGGATCCGCCCGCCGATGAGGCCGCCCGTGCCGGCTGGGCCGAGGATTGGTCGACGGTCGCGTGGGGCTCGTTCCAGCAGGGACGCTCCATCGATGCCGAGCGTGCGCTCGAGGTGCTGGAGGCCGCCGGCGTGGACACCCCGCGGGTCCTGTTCCTCCGCGGCCAAATGGCCGCGACGGAGGGCAGCATGGCGCTCGCGCGTCGGACCTGGGAGCGCGCCGTGAAGGCGGGGGGGCGCGAGTACCGGTCGCTCCTCGCGCTCTCCCAGCTGCAGCTGGGTGGCGTGGCGGGCGCGCGGGACGCGGACGCTGCGGAGACCTGCCTGCGCCTCGCCATCGAGGCCTTCCCGGGCTTCGGCGAGGGGGCGGGCTCGGCGGAGAAGATGTTGTCGGAGCTGCTGCGGGTGAACGGCGACCTGGACGGCGCCATGGAGCTCATGGAGGAGTGGGCGCGGTGGAACGCGGGGGACTACGACGTGCGCATGGACGTCGCGGCTTGGCATCTCGAGAATGACCGGGACGAGGCGGCGGTGCGGCTCTTCGAGGAGGCCAACGAGGTGGACATGTTCCGCCGGGACCTCCACCTCGCCTGGGCCGAGGCGCTGGAGAGGCTCGGGCGCATGGACGAGGCGGCCCGCGAATACGGCGTGACCCTCGCGGTGCCCGCGGCCTTCGACCCCGATCACCTGACCTACGTGGGCCCGCCGGGCGACCTCCCGCCGGGCGTGGACCCCGCGAACCTCCCGGCCGAGGTCGTCGGGCGGATTCCTGAGGAGCTGCTCGAGCCGGCGCACCTCACCGAGGAGGAGCAGCTGGAGCTCCTCGACGCGGTGGCGCGCTGCGCGGCTGCGGCGGGGGACGACGAGCGGGCGGCGGAGGCCCGTGCCAGAGCCGACGAGCTGCGCTCCGACGGCTGAAGTCGCCTCTTGCGGGACCCTGCGAGCCCCAGGGGCTAGGATCTCCCCATGGCCGCCGCCGTCCCCGACCCGAGCACCCCCTCCGACGTCGCCGTCCGCCCGCTGTTCGTGGTGCTGGACGGGGTCGACGGCTGCGGCAAGACCACCCAGGCCGCGCGGCTCGCGGCGTCGCTGGCGGCGCGCTCCCCTGGCGGGGAGGGATCCCTCCATCTCAGGGAGCCGGGGAGCACCTCGGCCGGGGAGCGGATCCGCGAACTGGTGCTGGAGCCGGACCTGGAGCTCGGCCGCGGGACCCTGGCCATGCTCTTCGCCGCCGCCCGGCGGGAGACCCTGGAGCAGCTGGTCGGTCCGGCCATGGCGGCGGGCCGCGACGTGGTCATCGAGCGCTTCCACGCCTCCACCTACGCCTACCAGGGCAGCTCACAGCTCGAGGGGGGCGAGGCGGCGTCGCCCTTCAGTGACGACGACCTGCTCGCGCTCCTGCGCACCTGGTCCGGGGCGCCGATCCCCGACGTGGAGATCATCCTCGACCTCCCGCCCGCCGTGGCGTTCGAGCGGGCCTCGGCCCGGGACGGCGGCCCCCGTGACCGCTTCGAGGCCCGGGGGGTTAGCTTCCAGGAGGGCGTGGCCGCGGCCATGCGGGACTACGCCAGCCGCGTCCCCAGCGCCGTGGTCGTGGACGGCGCAGGCGACGAGGACGAGGTGGCGGCGCGGGTGCTGGACGCGGTGATGCGTCACGTGGAGGGGCGCTCCGATGACTGACCTGGTCAGGCCCCGAGGGCACCAGGACGCGGTGGCCGGGCTCGTGCGCAGCGCGCGCGAGGGCCGCCTGCCCCACGCGCTCCTGCTCACCGGCCCCGACGGCGTGGGCAAGTTCCGCGCCGCGCTCTGGCTGGCCACGACGCTGCTCTGCGAGGAGGCTGGCGAGGCGCCCTGCGGCGCCTGCGGGTCCTGCAAGCGGGCGAGGGCGGCCTCCCACGCGGACCTCTTTACCGTGGACGCGCGCGCCCACGATCAGGACGAGCTGACGATCTTCTTCGTGGCCCACCGGGAGGATCGTCCCTCGACGGCGTACCAGGGGACGAGCATCGAGGACTTCCTCGGGCTGCGCGCGGCCGAGGGCCGGGGCAAGTTCGTGATCCTCCGCGAGGCCCACCGCCTCAACGAGGTGGCGCAGAACGCGCTGCTGAAGATGCTCGAGGAGCCGCGGGATGGCGTGCACTTCCTGCTCGAGACCGCCACGCCGGACGCGCTGCTCGAGACCGTGCGGAGCCGGGTCGTGGAGGTGCGCCTCGACGGGCTGGACCGCGAGACCTGCGAGGCGGTGCTCTTCGACGCGGGCGGCTTCGACCGGACCGACGCGGCCCAGGTGGAGGAGATGGCCGAGCTGGTCCGGCTCTCCGGCGGGGCCCCGGGGGTCGCCATGGAGCTCAGCTCCCGGCGCGCCCCCGAGCTCGCCCAGCTCGTGGGGGAGGCCCTGACCGGCACGAGGGCGGCCCACGAGGTCGCCGCCGAGCTCTGGGAGGTGGACGGTGACTTCGAGGGGAAGACGGCCTTCGTCCGCCGCCGGGTGCGGGCGGAGACGATCCTCGACCTCGGGCTCGGCATCCTCGCCGACGCCGAGCGGTGCCTCGCGGGCGGGGACCCCGTCCCGCTCCGGCACGGCCAGCTCGCGGCGTCGCTCGCGAAGAGCGGCGCCTTTGCTTCCACGCCGGCGCGGCGCAGAATGGGGCGCGCCTGGCTCGAGGCACGCGAGGACCTGCGCCTGAACCTCTCACCGGAGGGGCTCGTGGACCGAGCCCTCGCCTCACTGTCGCGCTGAACACGTCATGGATCCCCTACGCGAGTGCTGGAAGAAAGACCCTCGATACCGACTCGAGGCCTACAAGTTCCTCTTCGACGCCCTCGACAAGACCGTCCGGCTGACGGGGAAGGACCAGGCGTCGGACCAGGACAAGCACGTGTCGGGCCAGCAGCTCCTGGACGGGATGCGCGTGCACGCGTCCCGCCTCTTTGGCCCGCTCGCCGCCCAGGTCTGGCGCACCTGGGGCGTGCACAGCACCACGGACTGGGGGCGCATCGTGTTCAACCTCGTGGACAGCGAGCTGCTGCGCCGCCAGGAGTCGGACTCCATCGACGACTTCAGGGACGGGTACGACTTCGAGGAGGTCTTCGTTCAGGCCTACCGCCCGGTGCTGCCGGTCGAGCTCGGCGCGCAGCCGCGTGGCCCGCTTGACGACCCGGGGGCCTGCTGATGCTCGAGCGCCTGGACAAGACCAAGCGGAACATCGGCCTCGCCGCCGTGGCGGCGCTGCTCCTCTGGGGCGGCTGGACCGTGCGCAGCGTCCTGAACCCGCTGATCCTGGGGTACCTCTTCGCCTACATCCTGCGGCCGAGCGTCAAGGGCCTCGAGAACCGCGGCCTCCGTCGACGGGAGGCCGTCAACGTGATCTTCTCGGCGTTCGCCGTGGTGATGACGGTCACCGTGCTCGGCGTGGCGTTCCAGGCCCAGCAGGCCACCGAGCGGCTGATGGCGGCCTCGAGGTCCGGGCACGACCCCTTCGCCGTCGCGGAGGCCCGCATCGACGAGGTGCTCGAGGGCGCCTCCGACTGGTTACACGACATGTTCGGGGAGGACGAGCCCGGGCACGACGGGTCCTCGCCCCAGGGCTCCGGTACACCCGGGAGGTCGTTCACCGACCTCCCGGGGGGACTTGCGCCCCTCGCGGTGGAGGACGCCCCCGCCCGGGATCCCAGTGGAACGGAGCCCGAAGCGGACGGGCCCACCCTCCGCAAGCTGCTCCGGTCGTGGTCCGCGGAGTTCACAGCCAAGGTCGGGGACGGGGGGTCCAGCGCGCTGGTCGTCTGGCTGCTGGCGGTGCTGAGCAACCTCTTCGGCGGTGCCCTGAGCATCTTCGCCTTCCTGACCCTGCTGCCGGTCTACACCTACTTCCTGCTCTTCGAGCTGGAGCGCATCCACGGCTTCGTGCACGACCACCTCCCCAAGCGGGAGCGCGAGCGGATCTCGCGGGTCGCGACGGAGATCGGCTCGGTGCTGGCGAACTTCTTCCGCGGCCGGTTGCTGATCTGCTTCCTCAAGGGCGCGGTCATCACGGCCGGCCTCATGGTCGCCGGCGTCCCGCACCCGTTCCTGCTGGGGATGCTGAGCGGCTTCATGGCGCTGATCCCCTTCGCGGGCCCGTTCCTCAGCTTCCTGCTGGCCTACTTCGTGGGTCTGCAGCGCATGGAGCCCCTGGAGGCGGCGATCTGGATCGCCCCGGTCTACGTGGTCGCCGAGGCCATCGAGGGCTACGTGCTGATCCCGAAGATCCTCGGGGACAGCCTGGGCCTGCACCCGGTGGTGATCCTGCTGGCGGTCTTCGTCGGCGGTTCGGCCCTGGGGCTCTTCGGCTTCCTGATCGCGGTCCCCCTGGCGGCGACCCTGATCATCCTCTTCCGGGAGTTCGTGATGCCCGCCCTGGAGGAGTTCGCCGAGGAGGACAGCCACGTGGACCCCGACCCGGCGGAGCCGGGCGCCTGAGCCCTCCCCTCGGTCCTGGCGCGGCGCCAGGGAGCCACCCCCCGCCGGAGACGCCCCTGGAGGGCAGATCGGGCGGCGCCGCCGTCCCCGGGGGCTCCCGGCCGCCAGAATCACCTCCGGGGAGCCCGGATCCCGGCCAAGAACCGCCGGGCCGCGCTTCGATCCGCCCTCCCCGATCGCTACGTTCATCGGTGAGGGGGTCGTCCGACGCCGCTCGTTCCAGGCCCGAGGGGCCCGGCGAGCCTGGCTTCGGGCGTCCAGCCTGGTCGCAATTCGCCAGCGCGGCGCGGCCTCCGCTGAACAGTCAGATCACGCACACATGTTCCACGCCATCAAGACCCGGCGCCAAGGCGCCAACCTACAGGCCCGTTCCGTCTCCAGCCGCGCGGCCATGGCCGCCGGCGCCCTGCTCGCGGCTGTCGCCGTGACCTCCTGCGCCTCGCCCCAGGAGGTCCAGCAGACCCGGCAGCTCGCCAAGGAGTACGAGAACCAGGTCTACGACCTGCAACGCACGCTCGCTGAGCTCCAGTCGGACAACGCCCGCCTGACCGATCGCCTCGCCAAGGAGCGCAAGGCGAGCCTGATCAACGCCAGCGCCGACACCTCGCTGACCAAGCGCATCGACGACCTCGGTCGGATGATCGACGAGATGGAGGGGCCGATGGGGGACATCGAGCGCTTCGAGCTCGACGGCGGTTACCTCCTGATGATTCAGGACCGCATCCTCTTCGACTCGGGGTCCGCGACCCTCGGCAACGAGGGAATCGACGCCCTCGCGGGCATCGCCGGTGAGATCGCCGCCACGCCCCACGGGGACATCTTCGTCCGGGGTCACACCGACTCCGACCCGGTCAAGAAGCCGGCGACCCTGAAGGCCTTCCCGAACGGCAACCTGCAGCTCTCCGCCGAGCGCGCCGTCTCCGTGGCCGCCTACCTGATCAACAACTCCCGCATCCGCGGGGGCGAGGTCGTGGTCATGGGCTTCGGCCCCCACAAGCCGGTGCGGCCGAACGACTCCGCGGAGTCCAAGCGCATGAACCGGCGCGTCGAGATCTTCGTCTCGGACCCGGTCGACTGAGGGGTGGCGGCACGGCCGTGCCGCCCAACCTCCGGATGGACTGCCGCCGTGGCTGACCTCACCGTGACCCAAGGACGACGCCCCGCGCGCATGGCGCCGCGGGGCGTCGTTCGGTTCTGGCTACCTGGTCTCCTGGTCGCGCTGGGCTGCACGGGCAGCGGCGCCGAGGCCGTGCTCGACGCCGAGACGGAGCGGTCCATCGTCCTCCTCGAGAACCTGGCCTTCGTCCCAAGGGGACGGACGGTGCTGGACATCGAGATCGAGGTCGAGGTGGACCTGCTGGTCGATCGCTTCGAGTTCACCGAGGCGCTCTGGAGTGAGATGTACGGTGACGAGGACCCGCGCCCCGAGGCCTTCACGACCTTCGCGGCCCGGCGCATCGGTGCCGGGTCGCCGGAGCGCTGGGTGACCCAGGCGCCGGCGGTGGGCATGACCCTCGACGAGGCCCGGGAGACCGCCCGCCGCCGGGGCATGCGACTCCCCACGTTCGAGGAGTGGCTGTGGTGCGCGGCCGGACCCCGCTCGCGCCGCTTCCCGGCCGGACGCCAGCAGCGCGGGCTCGCCAACACCCTCGAGCTGGGCCTGGTGCGGGCCACGCCCGTGGGCGCGTTCGAGAGCGGCCAGACCCCGGACACGGGGATCTTCGACCTGCTCGGCAACGTGTGGGAGTGGACCGAACCGCCCCCCCCTCCCAGGGGCTGGACGACCATCGACGCGGACGCATGGCCCGCCGACGGGGGCGCCGGAGCGCCCGCCTGGCTGCTCGGCGGGAGCTTCTCCACCCCGGAGCAGGTGCTCTTCACCCGGGACGGCGTCGCCCTCGCCATGGGGACGACCACGGGGCACAGGGCGTCCGACGTGGGGCTGCGATGCGTCGCTGACGCGACCCGGTTCCTCGGGGACCTCGCCGCGGAGGAGACGCCCCTCCCGGTGGCGGCCCGGCCGCGGGTCGTGGCCGTGGGCGCCCGATGGGGAGGCCGTGCCGACGAGGCCCTCGAGGGTGCGCGGCGCAACGTGCCCGAGAGCCCCTGGATCGAGGCCCTGCTCGAGGGCGCGAGGCGCGGGCGCGACGCCATGGGGGGCGGCGGGGCCGCCGCTCCCGCTGGCGGTCGGAGGCTCCCACGTTGAGCGCCCAGGATCGACCCGACCGACCGCCCTGGCAGGCGTTCAAGGAGGCCCTCGAGCGGGCGGGCTTCCATCCGTCCCGGCGCCTCGGGCAGAACTTCCTGCTCGACGACAACATGGCCCGGGCCATCGCCTCCGACGCCGGGGTCACCCCCGGCCGCTTCACCCTGGAGGTCGGGCCTGGCTGCGGCTTCCTCTCGGTTCACCTCGCCCACGCGGGAGCCCGGCTGCTGTGCGTGGAGATCGACCCTCGCCTGGCGCCCATCGCGCGGGACTTCCTGGGCCCCTATCCCGGGGCCGAGGTCATCGAGGCGGACGTGCTCGCGACCAAGTCGACCCTGGCCCCGGCGGTGCTCGAGCGCCTGCCGGAGGTGGGGGAGTGGACCCTCTGCGCCAACCTCCCCTATTCCATCTCTGGCCCGTTCCTGGCCACGGTCGCCCAGCTCCCCAATCCCCCGTCCCGGGTGGCCTGTCTCGTGCAGAAGGAGGTCGCGGAGCGACTGGCGAGCACCCCGGGGGACTCCACCTGGGGCCCGCTCTCGGCGGCGTTCCAGGAGACCTACGGGGTCTCCCTCGGTCGCCTCGTGCCGCCGCAGCTGTTCTGGCCTCGACCCAAGGTGGACAGCGCGGTGTTCATCGCGGAGCTGCGGGACGACCTCGCCCCGCCGGAGGAGCGGGCCCGGCGCATGCAGTTCTACCGTGATCTGATGCAGCGGCGCCGCAAGAGCCTGCGCCGGGTGCTCTCCGACCTGATCGGTGGGCCCCGGGCGACCCGGAGCCTGGAGGCCCTGGACCTCGATCCCCTGCGCCGCGCCGAGACGCTCACGCTTCCTGAGCTACGGGCGCTGGAGCGGGAAGTGCGGGTGGACGTATAGTTGCCCGGTCCCGCCGCTGCGCGGGCTCCTCCCTTGAGCTTCGACCCTGACTTCCGCCGCGCGATCGAAGAGATCAAGCTCCGCGCGCCGATCGAGGCGATCGTGGGGGAGACGGTCGAGCTGAAGCAGAAGGGCCGTGATCACTGGGCCTGCTGCCCCTTCCACGAGGAGCGCACCCCGTCCTTCAAGGTCGATGTCCGCGAGGGGACCTGGTACTGCTTCGGGGCCTGCCGCAAGGGCGGGGACGTGATCAAGTTCGTCCAGGAGCGGGGCAACATGACGTTCATGGACGCCATGGAGCTCCTGGCCGCGCAGACGGGGGTGGAGCTCCCCCGTCGCAAGGCGCGACGGACCAAGGAGAATGACCCGGGGCTGGCCGCGCTCAGCTTCGCGGCGGCCTACTTCCAGGCGGAGCTCCGCCGGGAGGAGGGGCGCGAGGCGCGCCGCTACCTGGCCAGCCGCCGGTTCGAGGAGAACGCCATCGAGGCCTTCGGGCTGGGGTGGTCCCCGCGGAACGGCCGGCGCTTCCTCAAGGCGGCGGAGGCCGAGAAGATCCCGGCGGACGCCCTGGTGGACGTCGGCCTCGCCCGCAGGCGGGACGGAAGCGGCGAGCTGTACGCGTTCTTCCGCGGCCGACTGATGATCCCCATCCGCGACCAACGCGGCGTGACCATCGGCTTCGGCGGTCGGGTCGTTGGGGACGACGACGGCCCGAAGTACGTCAACACCAGCGAGACCCGCTACTTCCACAAGGGCCAGGTGATCTACGCTCTCGACCGCGCCCTCGAGCACGTCCGGGCGCGGGGCCACCTGGTGCTGGTGGAGGGGTACACCGACGTGATCGCCGCCCACGCCGCGGGCCTCCCCAACGTCGGCGCCGTCCTGGGGACGGCCACGACCGAGATGCACGCGGCCCTGGTGCGTCGCGCGGGGACCCGCCGGGTCAGCCTGGTGTTCGATGGGGACGAGGCCGGCCGGCGCGCGGCGTGGCGTGGGTTGGAGGGCCTGCTCCCGCTGCAGGTGAAGCTCGAGGTGGTGCCCATGCCGGAGGGGGTGGACCCCGCCGATGTGCTCATGGGGGACGGCGGCGTGGCGGCCTTCACCGCGCGGCTCGAGACCGGGCTCTCCTGGCTGGACTTCGTGGTGGAGTGCGTGGAGGCGCGTCGACCCGAGGGGCCGCGCGCCTTCTCCCAGGAGGTGGACCGGGCCCTGGAGCTGATGCTCCGGCTGCCGAGCCCGGTGGAGATCGACGCGGCCGCCGATGAAATGGCTGGCCACCTGAACCTCCCCCTGGACACCCTCCGGGAGCAGCTCTCGCTCATCAAGGACCGCCGCAGGGGGCGCGGCCGTCCGGCCGCCGGCGGCCAAGGGGACCGCCCCGGGGGCGCCCCTGGGGCCGGGGCCGGGGGCGGCGGGACCGGGGCGGCGGACGGGCTGGCCCCGGGGCGCGGCGAAGGGTCGCAAAAACCCCGAACTCAGCCGCTCGACCTCCGGGTCGTCCGGGCCTATGAGGCACTGCTGGGGGCGGCGCTGGCGGATGCTGGCCTCGTCCCACGGCTCCGGCCCCACATCCAGGGGTGCCCGGACCCGGACCTTGCGTCACTTTTTCAGGTCCTCGTGGACCTGTGGGACAACGAGGACGCGGATATCACGGTCACCCTCTTCCTCAACTCCGTTCAAGACCCCGCGGCCCGCGACCGGGTCCTCCCGATCCGGGAGGAAGCCCGCAAGGCCGACTCCGCCCAGAACCTCTTCGAGCGCGCCGTCGCCTTCCTGGATCAACACCAGCGCAAGGTCGAGGATGCCCGCCTGAATGCCCTCCTACAGGCCCTGGAGCCCCTCGCCGAGCAGGACGAGATTGCGAAGGCCTACCTGGACACCCTCTTTGCCCGCCTCCTCGAGCTCCGAAAAGGGGGCTCAGACCCTCGGAATGACCCCGTTCCCGCGCTTGTCGCCCAGAACGAGGTACATTTAGACTCCTCAAAGGAACACCAGGCCCACCTGCTGCGCCTTCAAGCCCTGGGACGCGCCCTTCACTCGCTCGCCCCCGCTGACCCCGTTTCAGCGGGATACCTCGAGCAGGTGTCACGACGCTTCCAGGAGCTGAGCCAGAACCCCCCCCCGGCCTGAACACTGCCCCTTCCCCGTTCGCCCCATTCGTTCCAGAGCACAGGTTCACCTTCCCTGATCCGTCGATCCACGTCGTCGACCCGAGCTGCGCATCCACGGGCGCGCCGGTCCACGTGTGAGTCAGGGTGGTACTTCCAAGCTCAGCGACCCAACCCAAAGGCCCGGTGCCCTGCTCCGACGCCCACGGACTGCTGGTCGTTCCAATCCACTCGGCTGTCGCCCCGTTCCCGCAGCACCAGCGGCGCGACGTCCCAACCAAAGCATCATGACAGACACCGTCGAACAGACGATCAAGCTCCTTGTCGATGAGGGCCGCCCGAAGGGCTTCCTCACCTATGCGGAGATGTCGAAGCTCATGGAGGACCAGTTCCTCCCCCCCGACAAGATGGACCAGGTGTTCATCGGCCTCGAGGACGCCGGCGTCGACGTGGTCGACGACAACGACACCGAGGTCAGCAGCGACGTCACCGTGAAGACGACGACGGACGCCAAGGCGTCGGTTGCGGCGGTCGCCGCCAAGGCGCTCCAGGACGCCGGCAAGGTCAGCGTCGCCGAGAAGATCGACGACCCGGTCCGCATGTACCTGACGCAGATGGGTGAGATCCCGCTGCTGACGCGCCCGGAGGAGATCCGCCTCGCCAAGCGGATCGAGGTGACCCGCAAGCGGTTCCGCAAGTACTGCATGGGCTCGGGCGTCTGCATGGACGTGTCCCTCGCCACCCTGCACGAGGTTCAGGCGGGCAACCTGGCGTTCGACCGGACGCTCAAGGTCAACCCCAACCCCAAGCCGGACGACGATCCCAAGATCGTCGAGACCCTGGGCAAGCCTCGCCTCGCCAAGCGCCTGCCGCTCAACGTGGCCACGATCGAGCGCCTGATGGTGCAGAGCCGCGAGGAGTACAAGGTGCTCATGGTCGGCAAGCTCTCCGAGGAGGAGCGTTCGGCCGCGCTCAAGCAGTTCCAGCGCACCCGCCGCAAGCTCATCATCCTGATCGAGGAGTGCCACCTTCAGATCAAGAAGGTCCGCCCCTACATCGAGGTCCTCGAGGAGCACGAGCGCGAGCTGCGCTCCGTCGAGCGCAAGCTCGAGCAGTTCGAGAAGGCCGGGAAGGAGGACGCGGACGGCGCCCTCGAGCTCCGCGAGCGCCTGAACGACATCGAGCTCGCCGCGCTCGAGCCCATGTCGGGCCTCAAGCGCCGCGCGCACCTCGCCCGCTTCCACTACGCGGAGTACGAGGAGGCCAAGCGCCTGCTCTCCAGCGGTAACCTGCGCCTGGTGGTCTCCATCGCGAAGAAGTACCGCAACCGCGGGCTCTCCTTCCTCGACCTCATCCAGGAGGGCAACACCGGCCTGATGAAGGCCGTCGAGAAGTACGAGTACCGCCGCGGCTACAAGTTCTCCACCTACGCCACCTGGTGGATCCGTCAGGCCATCACCCGCTCGATCGCCGACCAGGCGCGGACCATCCGCATCCCGGTCCACATGATCGAGACCATGAGCAAGCTGCGGAACGTCACCAAGAAGCTCGTCCAGGCCAAGGGCCGGGAGCCGAGCGTCGAGGAGGTCGCCGAGGCCACGGGGATCACCGTGGACGAGGCGAAGCGGGTGATGAAGATCAGCAAGCACCCCATCAGCCTCGACCGGCCCATCGGTGAGTCCGACGACAGCTACTTCGGTGACTTCATCGAGGACGAGTCGGCCGAGAGCCCCCTCCAGGCCGCCGGCCAGGAGATGCTCAAGGAGCGGATCGACGACGTGCTCTCGACCCTCACCTTCCGGGAGCGCGAGATCATCAAGCTCCGCTACGGCATCGGCGACGGCTACACCTACACCCTCGAGGAGGTGGGCCGGATCTTCCGGGTCACCCGCGAGCGGGTGCGGCAGATCGAGGCCAAGGCGGTCCGCAAGCTGCGCCACCCGGTCCGGGCGCGCCAGCTGGCGAGCTTCCTGGACGGCATCCAGATCCCGGACGACGCGGAGTACGAGCTCGGCGGCAAGTCCGAGTGACCGTGGGGGGGCGCTTCGGCGGCCCTGACCCCGGCTCCTGAGAGCGGCCCGCCGCGCCCCCTGGGCGTGGCGGGCCGCGCTCATGTGGTCGGGCGCCTGCCCCTCCCGACGGGCGCGGGCCCAGGGGCTCGGCTCGGTTCCCCGGCGCGGAGGGACTTTCGGGCCCACCCTGGGGAGGTCGCGGCGCTATCCTCTTTGGCTCAGGCCCCCGCTGACCCCCTCACCAAGTACTGATGAACCCCGTCCTCCGTTCGCTGCTCAATCTTCAGGAAGTCGACCGCGACATCTTCAAGGTGGAATCGGAGCTGGAGCGGCTCCCCAAGGAGCTGGCTCAGCGGGTCGAGGCCCTCGAGCTCCGCAAGGCCCAGCTGGACGAGAAGCGCGGCGAGGTCATGGAGCTGCGCGCGGCCATCAAGGAGATCGAGCACGCCACGGTGGGGATGCGCCAGCGCCTCAAGAAGCTCGAGCACGAGTCCTCCACGGGCACCGCCGACGCGGCCCTCATCGCGAGCTACCAGCACGAGATGCGCAACATCAAGCGCAACACGAGCCAGGCGGAGGACGACGGGCTGAAGCGGGTCGCCCGGGCGGACCAGATCGAGGAGGAGATCGTCGCCATGGAGAAGCAGCTCCTGGACGAGCAGGAGGCCCACCAGGAGTTCGAGAAGAACGTGGAGGCGGAGACCGTCACGGCCCAGGCCAAGCTCGCCGAGCTCCAGGCGGACCGCAGCACTCGCTCCGCGGAGGGGATCCCGCCGGCGAGCCTCGAGATCTACCGCGGCCTGCTGAAGACCCGGGACGGCGAGGCCCTCGCCGAATTGGGGGACGGCCTCTGCGAGGGGTGCTTCGTCAACCTGCCCAAGAACATCGTGGTGCGGCTGGCGCGCGGGACCGAGCTGGTCCAGTGCCCCTCCTGCGACCGGATTCTCTACAACTACTGAGCGACCGCGGGGGCCTCGTCCCCGGTCACCCCGACGTCGACCGTCGGGGCATGGATCCTCAGGACACCGGCGAGGCTGCCGGCCCGATCTCCGTGGCGCACCGCGAGCCCTGGCGCGCGAGGCGGCGGGTGAGCTCGGCGGCGAGGCGCTCACGGATCTCGTTCTTGTAGACGTTCCATCGTGGCGCGATGCGCTTCTCGAGGGGAGCGTCGCCGGTGACCCGGTGCAGCACCTGGTCGGGGTGGAGGCGCTCGACGAAGTCCGTCAACCACTGGACGTACTCCTCCGCCTCCAGGACCGAGAGCTCACCCTTGCGGTACTGGTGCGCCATCTGGGTCTTCTCGAGGACCATGAGGTTGTGCACCTTCACGCCCGCCACGCGGGCTGCCGCGAGGGCATCGGCCGTGGCTCGCGCCCCCTCGCGCCCGTCGCCGGGCAGGCCGAGGATGGCGTGACCCACCACCAGGAGGTCCGCCCCGTGGGCCCGCTCCGCGGCGTCGTGGAACTCCTCCAGGGTGTGGAGTCGGTTGATGTCGAGGAGCACCTGATCGTTGGCGGACTCGAGGCCGAGCTCGAGCCAGACGTCGGTGACCTCGCGCAGGCGGGCGAGGGCCGCGAGGGTGTCCTCCGGAATGCAGTCCGGGCGGGTCGCCACCGAGACCCCGACCACCGGGCTCCCCGGCGCCTCCACGGCGGGGCGCAGGGCCTCGAGGACCTCCTCGAAGCGGGCGCCGTCCACGTAGGTATTCGAGTAGCTCTGCAGGTAGGCGATGGCGCCGACCCCGTCGCCGCGGCGCGCGATCCGCGTCAGGCCCTCCTCCAGCTGGGCGGCGAGGCTGGCGCCCCCCTTGAGGGCGCCCGTCCCCGAGCCCTCGACGTCGCAATAGGTGCAGCCCCCGAACCCCTTGGTCCCGTCGCGGTTCGGGCACGTGGACCCGGCGTCCAGGGCCACCCGGTACACGGGGCGGCCGTAGCGCTCCTTCAGCCACGGTGCGAAGCTGCGGAAGGGAATCGAGGGAGAGGTCATCGCTCAGATGCTACGCCGGGGCGCCCCGAGCGATAACATCCGGCCCAGCAACCTCGCGCTCGCCTTGGATATTCAGCCCATCGTCGTCGGAACCGCCGGTCACATCGACCACGGCAAGTCCACCCTCGTGAACGCCCTCACCGGGATCGATCCCGACCGCTGGGCCGAGGAGAAGGAGCGGGGGATGACCATCGACCTGGGCTTTGCCCGCTTCGAGCTGCCTGACGGCCGGAAGGTGGGCATCGTCGACGTCCCGGGCCACGAGCGCTTCATCCGGAACATGGTCGCCGGCGCCACGGGCATCGACCTTGTCATCCTCGTCGTCGCCTCGGACGACGGGGTGATGCCCCAGACCCGCGAGCACCTCGCGATCATGCAGCTGCTCGGGGTCGAGCGCGGCTTCGTGGCGCTCACCAAGGTCGACATGGTCGACCCGGACATGGTGGAGCTGGCCGAGGAGGACGTTCGGGACGCGATCGAGGGGACCTTCCTGGAGGCGGCTCCGATCCTGCGGGTCTCCGCCATCACCGGGGAGGGCATGGATGAGCTGCGGGCCATGGTCGCGGAGCTTGCTTCGTCCGCGGAGCCCCGCTCCTCCGAGGGCGTGTTCCGGATGCCGGTCCAGCGCGTCTTCACGGCCCGCGGCTTCGGGACGATCCTCACGGGCATTCCGGTGTCGGGGTCGGTGGCAGTGGGCGACGTGGTCGAGGTGCTGCCCGGCGGCCAGAAGGGCAAGCTGCGCGGGATCCAGGCGTACCACGAGAGCGCGAAGGTGGCCCGGGCGGGGCACTCGACGGCCCTCAACGTGGCGGACGTGGACCACCACGAGATCGAACGCGGGCACGTGGTGGCGGCGCCCGGCTTCTTCAAGCCCCAGACCATGGTGGGCGCCAACCTGACGGCGCTCAAGTCGTCGGGCCTCGCCGTCACCAACCGCATGCAGGTGCGCGTCCACACCGGCACGGCCGACGCCGTGGGGGAGGTCGTGCTCCTGGACGCCGATGAGATCGCGCCGGGCGAGACCGGCCTCGTGCAATTCCGCATGGAGCACCCGCTGGTCTGCGCGCCGGGGGACCGCTTCGTCCTGCGCCTCGCGTCGCCGGTGATCACCCTGGGCGGCGGGGCGATCCTGGAGGAGAGCCGCTACCGGCTGAAGCGCTTCAAGCACTTCGTGATCGAGGAGCTCGAGCGGCAGGCGGCGAGCCTCGGCTCCACGGAGGCGCTGCTCGAGGCTCACCTCGCGCGGGCTCCCGAGCGGTGGGCCTCGGTGGAGGAGCTGTCCCAGTCCCTCAAGCGATCGAGGGCCGAGACGGAGGAGCTCCTGAGAGGGCTCGAGACCGAGGGCAAGGCGAGCCCCCTGGCGTCCGGGCAGCGCTGGATCCACGCCGACACGCTCGAGCTCTGCCTCTCCAGCCTGCGGGATGAGCTCACGGGTTGGTTCGACCGGAACCCCATGCGCGGGCGCATGGATGTGCGTGACCTCCGGAGCGCGCTCTCCATGGACAAGGGGCTCGTGTCCGAGCTCCTCCAGCGCGAGGAGGCCGAGGGCCGCGTCGTCCTGGAGGCGGGCGGGATGATCGCCCTCGCCGGCCGCGAGGTCGCCCTCGATCCCGCCCAGGCCAAGCTGCGCGGGGAGATCCTCGGGCGCATGGTGGCGGGTCGGCTCCAGCCGCCGTCGCCGGGTGAGCTCGCCGAACAGATCGGTGCGCCGCGTGGTGAGGTGGACACCGTACTGCAGCTCTGCGTGGACGAGGGCTCCATCGAGCGGGTGGGGGGCGAGCTCTTCATGGCAGCCGAGATCATGGCCGAGGCGCGGGAGGCGGTGACCTCCAACTGCGAGCGCAACGGTCACCTCGAGATCCCCGAGCTCCGCGACGCGCTCCAGTCCACGCGGAAGTTCCTGATCCCTCTGCTCGAGCACTTCGACACGGAGGGCCTGACCCTCCGCCAGGCCGGGCGTCGGGTCCTGAAGCGCCGCTGAGCCTCGGGCGGGGTCCCTCCCCGCGCCTGAGACGTCCGCGGTGGTCGCGCGGTGGTCGCGCGGCGGCCCGCGCGTGCCGTGTTCGGACGCGACGGCCCAGGCCCGCGGGCGCCACGCGCTGTCCTGGGGGCCACAGAGGGGGAGCAGGCGCGCCCAGGTGGAAGATCTTTCGGGGTGCGGTCCGGCGGCGGCGTCGAGGGATCCGCGACGTGCGTCCCGGACCGGGACATCGGGGACCTGCGAATCGCCCCGTTATCCAAAGGGTCCGCCCCGCAGGGGTCGATACGCCCACTGTTCGCGCCCCTGCCAGGTACCAGGCCGAGGGCGACGATCTTTCCCCAGCTTGCAAGCCATTCGTATCTGTGATGTCGGAAGACTCGAACCTGCCCACGCCGCCGCCCTCTCCGGAAGAACGCCCTGTTCAGCCCGAGGCAGAGAGCTTCGATGGAGGCCTCGATGGGGACTCCTGGCTGCTCGACGTCGGCCCTGAGCCCGGCACCGAGTACGAGGAGCACGAGTCGGTCCCGGCCTTGCCGATGGAGTGGGATGAGGGCTCGCCGAGCCCCGAGTGGGAGCAAGGGGCCGAGGCTCCCGCCGCTGCGCCCGCCTTCGCGGAGGGGTTCGAGGTGTTCGAGGAATCCGAGGCCTACGGCGAGTTCCCCGAGGGCTACGAGGAATTCGGGGACGGCGGTGAGACCTCCTTCATCGAGCCCGCTCCTCGCTCCCGTCCGATGGTGGAGGCGATCCTCCCCGGTACCCTGGCCATGCTCCTCTCCTTCGCGGGCATCGCGGTGTGGAGCTTCCTGCGGACCCCCGCCTCCTTCAACGAGAACGTGGAGCTGGCGCGGAGCGAGCACGAGATTCACTTCACGCCCGACGACGAGGTGGAGCTCGCCAAGCCCCTGCAGCTCCCCACGACCGGCCCCGCCGACGACCGCGTCGCGGGCTGGATGGAGCTCGGGCAGACCGCGGGTGACCTGAGCGAGCCCGATGAGCTCGGGTACGCCTCCAGCGCCACCGATGACGGGTCGAGCTACGCCTCCGTGCCCACGGGCCCCGAGGGCGCCGTGGTGACCACCGTGGAACCCGTGACGCCCGAGGAGGAAGAGGCCAGCCCGGAGCCCGCCCCCGAGGCCCTGACGGTCCTCGAGGCCCTCGGCGCCGCCGAGCCCGCCTCCCCCGAGCCGGCCGCGCCCGAGGCGACGGTCAGCGTGGTCGCCGTCGAGGACGAGGGCCCGGCGCCCGATGCCGGGTCCGCCGCGGCAGACACCGCCGACCCCGAGGCCGTTGCCACGCTGGAGCCGATGGTGGAGCCCGCCGAACAGCCCGCTCAGGAGCCCACCGAGCAGCCCACCGAGGTCGCCGTGGAGGAGACCCCCGCTCCCGGCGCCCTGCAGGAGTTCCTCCTCGGTGTCGCCGGCTGGAGTGCCGTGGCGGCGGAGCTGGCGGCTGAGTCCGAGGCCGACGTCGCGTCGCTCCCCGAGAGCTTTGCCCCGCGCCCCTTCCAGGGACCGGGCTGCGTGCCCGCGCCCCTCGAGTTGATGAGCGACGGCCCCCTGGAACAGGTGGCGGTCGCCGACGCGCCGGAGGCCGAGGGAGAGAGCGCTCCCGGGCCGGAGGCTGAGACCGAGCCCGAGACCGAGCCGGGGAGCTTCACGCCTGGCTGGCTCATGGCCCTCGTCGCCCCTGCCGCACCTGGTGCGGAGGGGACCACCGAGGACGCCCCGACCGTCGCTCAGCTGAGCCTCCCCGAGCCCGAGGTGGACACCGTCATGGAGGAGCCGGCGGTCGCGCCGGAACCCTTCGACTGGACCGAACGGACCTGGGGCCCGGAGGTCACCATGTCCGCGGTCGAGCTCCCTGAGGTCGAGGAGCCCTACGAGCCCCGGGTGGTGGAGATCGAGGTCCCCGGCGCGGTCGAGGACGAGGTCGCCACGCTGGCGGAGCCCGCCAACGAGCAGGTCGCCCTCCCGGAGGAGATCCTCATCGCCGAGGCGCCCGTGGCCGAAGGGCCCATCACCGAGGTGCCCGCCACGGAAGCCCCCGCCACGGAAGCCCCCGCCACGGAAGCCCCCGCGGCCGAGGCGACCGGCGTCGCCGCCCTCGGGTGGCCGTCGGACTGGCCCAGCCCCTGGGAAGCGGAGGCCCCCGCGCAGGCGTGGACGCCCGAGCCGGCCATGGAGCCCGTGCCCACCCAGGTGGCCGAGGCGGTCGAGCCCGTCGAAGAGGCCATCGTCGCCGACGAGGTCGCTGCGGCTGAATTCACCGGCATCGAGGAGGCCCCGATGGAGCAGGCCGAGGTGCCGGCTCCGGCGGTCGTGGCCGAGCCCGCCGTCGAGGTCGCGGCGATCTCCGAGCAGCCGTCCGTCGGCGACGCGCCCGCGGCCACCTCGGTGAACGAGGAGCCCGCGCTCGAGGAGATTCACTTCGAGGAGCTCGCCAGCGCTGATCCGGTCACCGAAGGCCCCATGCCCGAGGAGGACGCCTCCCCGGAGCCCGCGGCCCAGGAGCCGATGGTCGAGGTGGCTGCCGCTGAGCCTCCCCCTGTCCCGCAGGTGAACCCGGGCGAGACCTCGCTCGAGGCGCTGCCCCCCACGGGCATCGGCTGGCCGTCCGACTGGCCCATGGCCTGGGACGCCGAGCCCGTTCAGGTCGCGGAGCCGGAGGCCGTTGCCGCGGCGGAGGCGGTCCCGGCCGAGGTGCAGGGGACCGAGGCCCTGGCCCTCGACGCCGAGCCGCAGGCCACCGAGCCCACCGCTGCTCCCGAGGAGCCCGCCGACCCTGCGCCCGTCACCGAGCTCGTGGCCGCGGCGGAGGAGCCCGCCCCGGTCACCGAGGAGGTGGCCGCGGAGGCCGTGGACCCGGCCACCGAGCCGGCCACTGAGCCGACCACCGAGCTGGCTGCCGCAGAGGCCCCGGCGCCCCTGGACGAGCTCGACGGAGAGGTCGCCCAGGCGGCGGAGCCGGAGGAGGCCGACGAACAGGCGGAGGTCGCCATGGTGGGGCCTGCCCTGCCGCAGTTCGCCCCCGTCCTCGTGCCCCCGTCACCGGACCTGGTGAGCGATCTCAACGCTGACCCCGCTGGCGGCGACCCCGCGGCCGGGCCGGGCGGCGCGCCCGCCGGCGTCGAGGTGGCCGCCTCGATTCCCGCCGCCGCGGGAGCGGTGGAGGCCGAGTTCGAGAGCGTCTCGAGCGCCGGCACCATCGCCCAGCAGGAGGTCGCCGTGGAGGTGGTCGGGAGCCTCGCGGAGGAGGCGCCCACCCGCCGTCGCCGGCAGCTTCTGGAGCGGATCGAGGACGAGCGCTACTGGCGCTTCAAGAGCGTCCCCAGCCGCAAGTTCAACGACGACGACATGGTCTTCACCCCGAACGTCGGCAACGTCCGCGTCGTGCTCAAGGGGGGCGAGGCCTTCGACGGCCGGCTCCACTCGGTGGGGCAGGGCAAGATCATGCTCGACACGAAGATGGGCCGCATGGCCGTGGACGCCAGGCGGGCGGACCGGGTGGACCGGATCACCGACGACCGGAGCGTGCTGCGCGGGCCCGCGACGACCGCCTCGACGTCCGGCCTGAAGCGCGTCAAGGTCCGCACCGACGGCGGCGTCTTCTACGGTCACCTCGTGTCCAGGGAGGGCAAGCGGGTCACGCTCCTGATGGACGAGGGCTTCCGCATCACCCTCGAGAGTGACGACGTCACCGAGGCCGCCGACCGCCGCGGCGGGCGCCTCCGGAGGGTGGACCAGCGCTGATCCCCGGCAGGGGAGCGGCGGTGACGCTCGACGTCGCCGACCGAGCTCAAGGAGGCCCCTGCGTCGACGACGCGGGGGCCTCCCTGCGTTCGCGGGAAGCGCCGGGCCGCCGGGGAGGGGTCCTTTGGTGAGGCGGGAGGAGGCCCTCCGGTGGTGCCGGTGGAGACTGTGTAGCGAGGCGGGCCGGGGGGACTAGGCTCTACACTGGCCCCGCGCCCTCTCCCCCGCGCCGCTCCCGATCATGCTCCGACCCGCCCTCCTCGCCCTCGCCGCCATCCTGGGCCTCTGCCAGACCGCCCTGGCCGCCCCCCGGACCCTCGCGCACCCCGGACCGGCGTCGTCGGGCCTCGCCGTCCAGGACGACGAGATCGTCAAGGAGTTCAAGAAGTACTTCCGCAAGTACAAGGACCCCGACGCCCGCATCGAGGCCGTGCTCGCGCTCCTCGGCGCCGAGACCGCCGGGGTGGTGGACGCCCTCCTGCCTGTGCTGGGGGACAAGGACCCCGAGGTCGGACGCGCGGCCGCGCGGGTGCTGGCGAGCTTCGAGACCCGGCCCCCGGTGGACGCCTTGATCGCCAGCCTGGAGAAGGAGAAAAAGGAGCCCGTGCGCCTGGGGCTCCTGGAGGCCATGCGGTCGGGCAAGTACACGGCGCTCGGGGAGCCCGTCGTGCTGGCGCTGGAGGACAAGGGGTGGGCCGTGCGGCGCATGGCGGTGCTCGCCCTCGCGGCAGGCGGCGACCCCGCCGTGGTCCCCGTCATCGCGCCCCTGGGAGGCGACGAGGAGCCGGCGGTTCGCTGCGCGGTGCTGGACTCCCTCGCCGCGCTCGGGGCGGACGGCGCCGCGGTGCTCGGGGCGGCGCTGATCGCCGACGAGACCTGGCAGGTACGCGCCTCGGCCATCGCGGCGCTCGGCAAGGTCCGCCGCACCTCGTCCATCCCGATCCTGATCGAGCGCTACAAGGTCGAGGAGGGGCGACTGCAGGTGGACGCCGTCGACTCGCTGACCAAGCTGACGGGGAAGGCCTACGGCATGCGCATCGAGCTGTGGGACCGCTTCTGGAACAGCTACGGCGACCGCTACGAGATCCCCACCGACGAGGAGATGAAGAAGCTGGCGGAGGCGCGGGCGAAGGCCAACGAGAAGTACAGCATCAAGAACGCCTCCAACTTCGTCGGCGTGGAGACCCCCAGCCGCTCGATCCTCTTCGTGATCGACGTGTCCGGCTCCATGGAGGACCTGGTCGTGGACCGCGACCAGTTCCAGGACGGCGACTACCCGTCCTGGGCGCGCATGGACATCGTGAAGACCGAGCTGGCGCGGACCATCGAGGGGCTGGAGTCCTACGTGAAGTTCGGGATCATCAGCTTCGCGACCGACACCAAGCGCTGGAAGAAGAAGCTCGTGCCCGCCAACGTGGTCAACAAGTCCAGCGCCCTGGACTTCGTCAAGAAGCTCGAGCCCCTCGGCGGCAACAGCAAGATCGACCTGCCCCTCATCGGGCTCGGGGCGGGGCCGGACCTCTCGGCGGGCAAGACCAACACCTATGGCGCCCTGGCGCAGGCGCTCGGGATCGAGGACGAGAAGTCGCGGGCCCCCAAGTCCGGCTCGAAGGAGAAGTACACCGTCGAGGTGGACACCGTGTTCTTCCTGTCCGACGGCCGGCCCACCTACGGGAAGTACATCGAGACCCGGGAGATCCTGGACCGGATCACCGAGGGCAACCTCCTGCGCAAGGTCGTTCTCCACACGATCGCCATCGGGAACTTCGACAAGGGCTTCATGAGGAGCCTCGCCGTGAAGAACGGTGGGGTCTTCGTGGACCTCGGGAAGTAGGGTTCTGAGCCATCCTGCGCCCCCTGGGAGACGTGCGGGCTTCCGGAGGTTGACCTCCCGCCCCGCCGTCCCTACATTCCTCGCCCAGTCGGGGTGTGGCTCAGCTTGGTAGAGCGCTGCGTTCGGGACGCAGAGGTCGGAGGTTCGAATCCTCTCACCCCGACCACCCTTCCTCTTCGGGTGGTCTTTCCGACCCCATCCGAGGCCCAAGGCGCAGGAATGGCCCCTGGTGGCGATGAGGGCGGCGATGGGGGGCGACGACCCGGCCCGCTGGGCCAGGGCGCGGAGCCCCTCCATGACGCCGGGGGCATGGTCCTCCCCGCCGGAACCCGCTGTTCTGGCCATTACGGGGCAGTGATCCCCCGGTCGAGGGGGACCGAGGCTTGCATTGCCTGGGGCGGGGACCCAGACTCTGGGTGTGGCGCGAGGCCCCAGGGGTCAGCGCCGAGGTCCCAGATCGGCCTGGCCGGCGCTCGCCGACCCGCCTGAGGAGGACCGCTGCCCCCCACGCGGGGAGACCTGTCGAGCGAGACGTGGATCGTCCCCCGTTCGACTGCACCCCGCGCCCAGAGGCCCCGCCTCGACCCGCGCCAGCCTTCTCGCTGGCTGACCCTCCGCCGCGCGCGGCCCAGCTGCGCCGGCCCCGGACGGCTCCACGCCCTCCGGCTCGCCTCGCGTCTCTCCGAGACCCATTCACGTGACATCGAAAGACTCCACCAGCGCCGACGGGACCCTCCCCTTCGGGGCCATCTCCGACGGGGAAGAGAAGCCCCGCAAGAAGAAGGTCACGCGCAAGAAGAAGGCCGTCCGGAAGACCGCCCCGGCGGACGAGGCTCCGGATGGTGACGACGCCGCGGCGCCCGCGAAGAAGAAGCGTGCGTCCCGCAAGGCGCCGGCCCGTGGGGCCGACGCGCCCGAGGTGGAGCCGGCGAGGGACCCGGCGGGCTCCGCCGAGGCCGCCTCGGGGGACGGTGAGGGCCGCAAGCGCCGGACCCGACGGGGGCGCCGCCGCCGCGGGGACGACGAGGGAAGCGGGGACTCCAGCTCCGATCCCCGGAGCGAGGGCGACTCCGGCGGCGAGCGCGGGGAGCCCCGCGAGGGAGAGGACCGCGGCGATGGCCAGGACGAGCGGCCGGGTCGGCGGCGGCGCCGCCGTCGGCGTGGCAAGAAGAACTCCGATGGGGAGGGCGAGAGCCGCCCCCGCGAGGATGGCGAGGCCGCCGAGTCGGCCCCGGCCGCGGACGGTGAAGAGGGGGGCGGCCGCTCGCGGCGCCGCCGTCGGAACCGGAACAAGAACAAGGGCCGTCAGCGGGACGGCGAGGAGGGCGGCGAGGGCCGCTCCGAAGGGGACGGCGAGGGCAGCGCCCAGCCGACCACGGGCTCGGGGATGTTCATCCTCGACAAGGGCAACGTGTCGGTCCTCCGCCAGGCGGAGGCCGGCTACCTGTCGTCCAAGAAGGACATCTACGTCTCCAAGAAGCTCGTCCAGAAGCACAAGCTGCGGGACGGGATGATGATCACCGGGCCGGTCCGGCGCGGTTACAAGCACAAGCTCGAGCTGGAGTCGGTGGAGGAGGTCGACGGCCACCCGCCCAAGCACTGGGCGAAGAAGCCGACCTTCCAGAACCTCACCAGCGTGGACCCCGACTTCCACTACGCGGTGGGGGACGTGACCGACAACGTCTCCATGCGGGTGGTCGATCTGATCTCCCCGATCGGGCGCGGTCAGCGCGGCCTCCTGGTGGCGCCGCCCCGCACGGGCAAGACCACGATCATGCGGGAGTTCGCGGCGGGCATCGAGAAGGGCTACCCCGACGTGCACCTCATGGTGCTGCTCATCGACGAGCGGCCCGAGGAGGCCACGGAGTGGCGCCGCAGCGTCGAGCACGGCGAGGTCTTCGTGTCCACGGCGGACGAGACGAGCAAGCACCACATCCAGGTGGCGGAGATCGTCTGGAAGCGCGCCATGCGCATGGTGGAGATGGGGGAGGACGTGATCCTCCTGATGGACTCGATCACGCGCCTCGCCCGGGCTTACAACAACAACGCCGGCCCCGGGAAGACCATGTCAGGCGGCCTGGATAGCCGGGCCATGGAGCGGCCGCGGAAGATCTTCGGGTCGGCGCGGAACACCGTGGAGGCGGGCAGCCTCACGATCCTCGGGACCACGCTGGTGGAGACGGGGAGCCGTCTGGACCAGCTGGTGTTCGAGGAGTTCAAGGGCACCGGCAACATGGAGCTCGTGCTCAACCGCAAGCTCTCGGATCGCCGGATCTTCCCCGCCATCGACATCGAGAAGTCCGGCACCCGCAAGGAGGAGAAGCTGGTGGGCATGAAGCGCCTGAAGCAGATCCACATCCTCCGGCGCGTCATCGCCCGCATGCACTTCGCCGAGGCGGCGGAGCTGCTCATCTCACGGCTCATGGACGTCGAGAAGACCACCGACTTCCTGGACCGTTTCTCCGTCGACCCCGAGGCTTGAGCCGGTAGTGCGTAGGGAGGGAGCCGGGCCGCCACGTGCGCCCGGCGAATGGACCGGGCGCGGTCCCTCGAACCCGTCGACCATGACCACAGATCAATCCTCCACCGAGCCCGCGCAGCCACGCGCGGGCGCCACGGCTGACGCCGCGGGATCGGAGCCGCCCATGATCGTGGCGGAGGGGCTCTCCAAGTCCTTCGGCCCGGTCCACGCGGTGCGGGACGTGTCGTTCACCGTCGCGCGGGGCGAGCTCGTGGGGTTCCTGGGCCCGAACGGCGCCGGGAAGTCCACGACGATGAAGATGCTCACCGGGTCCCTGTTGCCGGACGGCGGGCGCGCGTCCATCGCGGGCGTTCCCCTCGACGGCCGCTCGCTGGGGGCCCGCGCGGCCGTGGGCTACCTGCCGGAGCACACGCCCCTGTACCGGGAGATGCGGGTGCGGCCTTACCTCGAGTTTGTGGGCGAGGTCCACGGCATGGGGGGGCGCGCGCGCAGGGAGGCGCTCGAGCGGGTCATCGCGTCCTGTGACCTGGACGGCTACGTCGGGCGTCGGATCCACACCCTCTCCAAGGGCTACCGCCAGCGGGTGGGGCTCGCCCAGGCGCTCTTCACGGATCCTGACGTCCTGGTGCTCGACGAGCCCACCAGCGGCCTCGACCCCGCGGAGATCGTCCGCATCCGCGACCTCGTGGTGGAGCTCGCGCGCTCGAAGACCATCCTGCTCTCCACCCACGTGCTGCCAGAGGTCGAGGAGGTCTGCCGGCGGGTGTTGATCATCGCCGGCGGCCAGCTGGTGGCCGACGGGCCCCTGCACGAGCTCGCGGGCGACGCGGCGGACGCCATCGTCGTGGTGGTGGACAGCGGCGGTGCCCCGCCGGAGGACGTGGCCCGCAGCCTCGGGGCCTGCGATGGCGCGGCCGCGGCGCGCGGCACCTTCGACGGCGCACGGGCGCGGGTCCACGTGACCCTTTCCCCCGGCGCGGACCGATACACCCTCGCGGAAGGGTTGGCCCGGGCGGTCCACGGGGCCGGCTGGTCCCTGCAGGAGCTGCGCCATGAGGTCCCGACTCTGGAGCGCGTCTTCCTCGAGCGGACGCGCCAGCTGGCGGCGGCCGAGGAGCGCGACGCGTCATGAGCGTCCAGCCTCGACCCTTCGCGGGCGTGCTCCCCTTCGCACGCAGGGAGCTCCGGAGCGCCTTTGAATCACCGGTGGCTTACGTGGCCATCGGGCTCTTCGTGCTGGTGCTCCCCGCGCTCTTCTTCTTCCTGGGCTACCCGGTGGGGCGCACGCCCCTCCCCGGTCTCTGGGAGGGCGGCCAGGCGAGCCTGATCGTGCTCTTTCACTGGCTGCCCTTGCTCCTCGCCCTGGTCGTGCCGGCGCTCAGCATGGGCGCGTGGGCGGAGGAGCGGCGGGCGGGGACCGAGGAGCTCTTGCTCACCTACCCCGTCCGGACCGGAGCCGTGGTCCTGGGCAAGTTCCTCGCGACCTGGATCCTCACCATGCTGATGGTGGGCCTGGCGGTCCTCTCCGCGGCGGTCACCGTGGGCTTCCTGGGTGACCTCGACTGGAACACGGTGTCCGCAGGCCTCGTGGGCGCCGCCTGGCTGTGCGCGGGGTACGCCTCGATCGCGCTGTTCCTCTCGGCCGTGAGCTCGGAGCAGCTGGTGGCCTTCCTCCTGGGCGCGTTGGTCCTCGGGCTCCTGTGGGCGCTCCCCCTCCTGGTCCGCGTGCTGCCGGGTGGCGCGGCGGGCGCGCTCGAGGCGGCCAGCCCGACGACGCACTTCCTCGGGAGCGCCGCGCGCGGGGTCCTCGACCTCTCGGACCTCGTCTACTTCGTCTTGCTCACGGCCCTCGGGCTCGTGGCCAACACCCTCGCCGTGGAGCGGCGTCGATGGAGATGAACGGCTCAACCACAAGGGGGACCGCCCCGCCCACGGCCCACGCGGGCCGGCGGGTCCTGGGGTTCAACGCGGCGCTGACCCTCGCGTTGCTGCTGCTGATCGCGGTGCTGGGGAACGTGCTGGCTGCGCGCCACCTCGGGCAGCGCGTGGACCTGAGCGCCGACCAACTCAACGCCATCTCGGACGCGACCCGGCGGGTGGTGGACCGGGTGGAGGACCGCCTCACGGTCCGGCTCTTCGCGAACCAGACGGTGTCCGACGGGCGCCTCGCCCTGCGCGCGGCGCGGGTCCGTGCGCAGCTCGACGAGATCCTCCGCCTGCGGCCGGAGGTCTTCGACTTCCAGACCCTCGACCCGTCGCGCTCCTCCGAGGCGCGGCGTCAGGCACGGGAGGCGCGGCTGCAACCGGACCGCGCCGGCCGGAGCGGGCTGGGCCAAACCGGCGAGGAGGAGGTCTGGCTCGGCCTCATGCTCGGGTACCGAGGCCGGACCGAGGTCATCTCGACTCCGGAGCCCTGGCGCTTCGAGGTGCAGGTGGCGAGCGCCATGCACGCGCTGCTCAGCGATCGGAAGATCGGCATCGGATGGATCGGCGAGCCCTTCGAGGTGGCGCCTGACTCGGAGACCGCCGCCCTCGAGCGGTGGGAGTCGACCTTCCGCGTGATCCGGAACGCCCTCAGCCGCCGTGCCCGGCTGGCCCAGGTCCCTGGGCTCGCCACGGGGAACAGTGTCCCGGACGACGTGGACGTGATCTTCATGGTCCGCCCCGGGCCCATGCACGAGCGCGAGGTCTACGCCATCGATCAGTTCGTCCAGCGCGGCGGACGCCTGGTGGTCTGCCTCGATGATCCGGACTACAACCTGGCCTACCCACGGGCGGACGTGGCCCCCGAGGAGTTCGAGGGGTCGCCCCTGGCCGCCCTCCTCCGCTCGTGGGGGATCCGCGTCGCCGCGAAGCACGTGTGGGACGACACCTGGCGGACGGATCGGGTGACCCTGACCTCCGTGGGCGGTCAGCTGCGGCGGGGGGTGCTGAGCGATCCGCTCGTGATCACCGTGCCCCCCGAGGGCCTCGCCAACGAGCTGCCGCCGACCCGCGGCCTCCCGGGCGTGGCCTTCTCCTGGGCCCACCCGCTCTTCCCCGAAGAGAGCACCCCCACGCCCGCGGGCGTCACGCGGACCGACCTGGCCTGGTCCTCGGAGAGCGCCTACGTCACGGACGTGTCGCCGCGGCTGACCATGGACCCCCGCGAGCTGCGCGTCCTGCGCGCGGCCCTGCGCAACGGGACCGGGCGGCGCCACACCCTGGCGGCCGTGTTCAACGGCCTGTTCCCTTCGCCCTGGGCGGGGAAGGAGGCCCCCGCGCCCCTCGACCCCCTCGGCCTCGGGCGCGCCGCCGACGAGCCCGCGCCGACCTCCGCCGTGACCCCCTCACAGGTGGTGGTGTTCGGCGACGCGGACTGGCTCCGAGACCCGCTCCCCGAGGGGACCTTCGTCCAGGCGGGCGGCGGCGTGCTCGCCGTCAACCTCGTGGACTGGCTGACCCTGGATGAGGACCTCATCGGCCTGCGCTCTCGCGCCCCCCGCCTGCGCCCCCTGCGAGACTTCGTGGGCGAGCAGGAGGCGGCCCTGGGCCTCTTCGAGGAGGACGTCTTCCCGACCGAAGCCGAGCGTATCGAGGCCAGCCGTAAGGGGGACCTCGCGCGCCGGCGCGCGCGGCGGCAGCAGTGGCTCACCATGCTCGCGCCGGCGGCCTTGGCCCTCCTGGTCCTCGCGCTGTTCGGCGCCCTCTGGAACGGCCTCGCGCGGCGCCGCGCGGAGCCGGGGGGGGACGCGCGATGATGGCCTCCATCTTGCCGCTGAACCGCTGGCTGCTCGTGATCACCGCGGCGCTCGTGGCCGCCCTGGCCGCCCTCGAGGGCGGCGGGATCGAGGCTCGCCCGGTCGAGCCCCTGTTCCCCACGTTTGATGGCGCCCTCGCGGTCAGCGTGGAGCTCACCTCCCCCGTGGACGAGGTGCACCCCGCGGTGACGGCGCGCCGGACCGAGGCGGGGGAGCCGTGGGCGCTCGAGCAGCTCTTCGGGGCGGCGGCGTCGCCGGTGATCCTCGACGGCTTCCTGGCCAGGGTGGGGGCCATGACCAACCTGGACCTCGTGAGCGAGGACCCCGGGCGTATCGATGAGTACGAGCTGGGTGAGGACGTGGCGACGCGGGTCGTGATCCGGGGCGCCGCGGCCGCGCCGGAGGAGGGGCTCGAGGGCCCCCCGCCCGCCGAGGTCACCATGGTGGACTTCTACGTGGCCACGGCCTCGGCCTCGGCGGCCTTCGTGCGCCGGGCGGGCGAGGCCCAGGTCTTCCGGATCCCGAGCTTCCGGGTGCCGCCGACGCGGCCCTTCACCTGGTTCGGCCGCCGCGCCCTGGTGCCCTACGAGAACGTCCAGATGCGCCGAGTGGTGGCCGACGGCCCGGCCCTCGGCGGTGAGCGGGTCCTCATCCAGACCATGGAGCGCTTCGGGAGCTTCCGCAGCGGCAGCGGGGCGGACGTCCCCGGGGAACGGGCCCGGGACACGCTCCAGCGCCTGCGGGCCCTGTTCCCCCTGTCGGTGGACGGTGAGCGAGGGGCGGACGACTTCCCCGCCGAGGGCGCCGACCTGCGGGTCACCGTGGAGCGGGTCACCGGCGGCGACCTGCAGCTGGAGTTCTTCGTGGACCGCAGCGGGGAGGCCCCGCGCTGGCTCGCGCGCAGGTCCACCGACCGCCTCATCCTCGAGTGCGATCCCACGGTCACCGGGGGCCTGGTCGAGGCGCTCCGAGGTCTGCCGGAGTGACCCGCTGCGGCCCTGCGACGCCCCCCAGGTGATCGCGGAGGCGCAGGGACCCGCGCCTCGGGTTGAAGCCGTCCGCCGGATCTGGGCCCCCCGCATGGTTCGGGGGGGCGGGGAGCGTTAACCTCTCGTTCGAAATGGCCATCGACTTCGAGCAGGAGTACGGCGTCAACGCCGGGTACGTCCAGGAACTCTTCGAAGGCTGGCGGAGCGATCCCGCTGGCGTGGAGGAGAGCTGGCGCAAGATCTTCGAACGCCTCTCCACGGAGGGCATCGGGGGCGCCAAGGCGCCCGCGGGCGGCCCGGGGACGGCCCCGGCGGGCTCCGTGGCCTCGGGGGTCTCCTCCGCGGTGGCCGCCGCCGACGGCCCCGACCTCTCGGACGACCCCGAGATGGAACTGCTCGTCGGCGTCGCCGGCAAGATCGCCACCAACATGGAGGCGAGCCTCGACCTGCCCGTGGCCACCTCGGTGCGGAACATGCCCGCCAAGGTGCTCGGGGAGAACCGCTCGATCATCAACGAGCACATGCTGGTGCGCGCGATCGGCAAGTCGTCGTACACCCACCTCTTCGCCTTCGCCCTCGCCCGCGCCCTGGGCGAGATGCCGCGGGTGCAGGCCTCCTACGTGGAGTCGGGCGGCAAGCGCTACCGCCGCGTGCCCGAGCACGTGAACCTCGGCATCGCCATCGACGTGCCCGGCCCCAAGGGCCGCATGCTCGTGGTGCCCAGCATCAAGAAGGCCGAGACCCTCGACTTCGCCGAGTTCTACGGCGCCTTCCAGGACCTCGTGGACCGCGGCCGGGTGGGCAAGCTCACCAGCGCTGACTTCGCAGGCACCACCTGCACGCTCACCAACCCCGGCGGCTTCGGCACCGCCATGAGCGTGCCGCGCCTGATGCCGGGCCAGGGCGTGATCATCGCCACCGGCTCCATCGGGGTGCCGCCCGAGCTCGCGGGCATGTCCAAGGCGGCCCTGGCGGAGAACGCCATCGGCCCGGTCATGACCATGACCAGCACCTACGACCACCGCGTGATCCAGGGGGCCGAGTCCGGGCTCCTGCTCAAGCGCGTGGACGAGCTGCTCCACGGCGCGGACGACTTCTACGACGACATCTTCACGGCGCTGCGGGTGCCGTGGCAGCCGGCGCGCTCCGGCGAGGACATGCGCCCCACCGGCGGCGCGGACCACGCCGAGATGCAGACCAAGGTCTGGACCCTGATCCAGGCCTACCGCACCCGGGGCGGCCAGCTCGCGGACCTCGACCCCCTGGGCTACCGGCCCGAGCTGCTCGAGTCCCTGGACCCCGGCTCCTACGGGCTGTCGCTCTGGGACCTGGACCGCACGTTCCTGTGCGGGGGGATGAACGGCAAGTCGTCCATGACCCTGCGCGAGATCCTGCGCACCCTGCGCCGGGCCTACTGCCGCCGCTGGACGAGCGAGGTCGGCCACATCACCGACCGGGAGCGCAAGCTCTGGCTCCGTGAGCGCGTCGAGAACGACGACCACTTCGTGGAGTTCGACACCGAGGAGCGCAACGGGATCCTGAGCCGCCTGAACCGGGCGGAGAACTTCGAGCGCTTCCTCGCGAACACCTACGTGGGCAACAAGCGCTTCTCCCTCGAGGGCGGGGACACGATGATCCCGGCGCTGGCGGAGGTCATCGAGCGCGCCGCGCTCAAGGGCGTCGAGAAGGTCGTCATCGGCATGGCCCACCGGGGCCGGCTGAACGTGCTCGCCAACCTCATGGGCAAGTCCCACGAGCAGATCTTCCGCGAGTTCGAGGGGGGGCTGCTGCCGCTTTCCACCGAGGGCTCCGGCGACGTGAAGTACCACCTGGGCCAGGTGGGGATCTTCCGCACCCGCGAAGGCAAGGAGGTCGAGGTCTCCCTGTCCGCCAACCCCAGCCACCTCGAGGCGGTGGACCCGGTGGTGTGCGGCATGACCCGCGCGCACCAGGACGCCATGGGGGACGAGGACCGGCGCAAGGTGCTGGCCGTGCTGATCCACGGCGACGCGGCCTTCTCCGGCCAGGGCGTGGTGACCGAGACGCTCAACATGAGCGAGCTGCGCGCCTTCAGCAACGGCGGCACGGTCCACCTGATCATCAACAACCAGATCGGCTTCACCGCCGGCCCGCGGGACCTGCGCTCGACGCACTACTGCTCGGACGCCGCCAAGGCCATCGAGGCGCCCATCATGCACGCCAACGGGGACTTCCCCGAGTCCGTGCTGCGCGCCTGCCGCCTGGCGGTGGACTACCAGCGGGAGTTCGGCGCGGACGCGGTGATCGACATGGTCTGCTATCGCCGCTGGGGCCACAACGAGGGCGACGAGCCCGCGTACACCCAGCCGGCGCTCTACAGCCGCATCGCCGCGCACCCCACCGTGTGCGAGATCTACAGCGACCTCCTGGTGCGCCGCGGCGCCCTGACCCGGGAGGAGGCCGACCGCATCAGCGCCGAGGCCGAGGACGAGCTGCGTACGGCCCTCGCCAAGCACAAGGCCAGCGCCACCGAGGAGCTCCCCTTCGAGGAGATCGTGGACGTGGAGCTGGACGACCCGCGCGACTACGCGGTGACGCCGTCCCCCGAGACCGCGGTGCCCACCGACGAGCTGGTCCAGCTCATCGACGACCTGAACATGATCCCCGAGGGCTTCGTGGTGCACCCCAACCTCCTGCGGCAGCTCCGTCGCCGGGAGCGCATGGTGCGCGGTGAGCTCGACGTGGACTGGGGCTGCGCCGAGGCGCTGGCCTTCGGCACCCTGCTGCGCGGCGGGGTCTCCATCCGCCTCGAGGGTCAGGACTCCGGCCGGGGCACCTTCAGCCACCGCCACGCGGTCATCCGCGACCAGGCCACCGAGGAGGAGCACGTGCCCCTGCGCGCCCTCTCCGGCGCCACCGGCCACTTCGAGGCCTGGGACTCCCTGCTGAGCGAGGAGGCCGCCCTGGCCTTCGAGTACGGCTACGGCCTGGCGCGCCCCGACTCCCTGGTGCTGTGGGAGGCCCAGTTCGGCGACTTCGCCAACGGGGCCCAGATCCCCATCGACCAGTTCCTGGTCTCCGGCGAGGCCAAGTGGCGCCAGCTGTCGGGCCTCGTGATGCTGCTGCCCCACGGCTACGACGGCCAGGGCCCCGAGCACTCCTCGGCCCGGCTCGAGCGCTTCCTGCAGGCCTGCAGCGGCGGGAACATCTCGGTGGTGAACTGCTCCACCTCGGCGCAGATCTTCCACCTCATGCGCAAGCACGGCCAGGCGGAGTCCAAGCGCCCGCTGATCGTGATGACCCCCAAGAGCTTCCTGCGCGACAAGCGCGCGGCGAGCCCCGTCGAAGACCTCGCCAGGGGCGGCTTCCAGGAGGTCATCGGCGACCGCACGGCGGAGCCCGCCAAGGTGAAGCGCCTGGTGCTCTGCTCGGGCAAGATCGGCCACGAGCTCGCCACCGCCCGCACCGAGGCGGAGCGCGACGACGTCGCCATCTGCCGGGTCGAGCAGCTCTACCCGTTCCCCAAGGATCAGGTCCTGGCCCAGATCGGCCGCTACCCGAACCTGGAGCACGTGATCTGGACCCAGGAGGAGCCCCGCAACATGGGCGCCTGGTCCTTCATCCTCCAGCGCTTCCACGACCTCGGCCGCCCCGACCTCAAGTACGCGGGCCGCGCCGAGTCCTCCAGCCCCGCCACCGGCTCCTACAGCCGCCACAGCGCGGAGCAGGCCTTCCTCATCAAGATGGCCTTCGGGGACGAGCAGCCGCGCACCAGCCTCGACCGCTGAGCCGGCTCTCCGGCGCCCTCCTGTGGGGCGCCGGGTCCGCTGCCTCGGGGCAAATGCTCGCAGGAGATCCGGCGGCCCTTCAGCGAAGGTGAAGAGCGCCTCAGGAACCCCTCAAGGCCGAGGGGCCGGCGCTCGGTCCTCCAGCAAGGGGCGAGGGCGGGAGGGGCCTGCTGACGTCCGCCCTGGGCTCAGGGCAGCAGCATGCGGCTGTAGAAGAGCGCGATCAGGCTCAGGCCGTCGTGGAGGGTGCCGGCGCGCAGCATGGCCTCGACCTCGTCGGGGGCGAAGGTCTCCACGATCATCCGCTCGGAGGGGTCCAGCTGCTGCTCGTGGCGCAGCTCACAGTCCAGGGCGGCGAAGGGGTGGATCCAGTGGTTGCTGATCCCGTTGCAGGTGTAGTACCCGGGCAGAGGGACCAGGCGTCCGGCCTCGTAGCCGGTCTCCTCGCGCAGCTCCCGGGCGGCGCACTCGATGGGCGCCTCGCCCGCGTCGATGCGGCCCGCCGGCACCTCCCAGTGGGTGTTGCCGTGGGTGTGGCGCAGCTGGCCCACCATGACCAGGCGACCGTCGGTGCGGATGGGCACGACGCTCACCGCGTCCCCGACCTCGACCACGTGGTGCTCCTGGAGCTCCCCGTTCCCCAGCCGCAGCATGTCCCGCCGCAGCCCCACCCAGGGGCTGTCGTAGATCCGCTCGGTGGAGTCGAGCTCGAAGGGCTCGAAGGGGGGCGGCGCCCCGGGGACCTGGGGGTCCTCCGGGGGGCGGCCGCCCGCGGCGCTGTCGTCGGTCAAGGTGCCGGCCTCGCGGGGCTCAGTCCTTCACGGGCGCGGGCCACAGCTCGCGCCAGTCGCCGATGCCGGCGTGGCGCGGGGCGCCCGCGACCCGGTCGAGGGTGGCGGAGGAGACGCGGATGTCCTCGAGGGCGGTCTCCGAGAGGACCTTGCCGCAGGCCTCCGCGATGGAGTCCGCGTCCAGGTGCTGGTACTTGAAGACCTCGGCCGGGCGGCCGCACTTGGAGAACTTGCGCACCGCGAGGGTCTCCTGACGGACGCCGACGATGGAGCCGATGTTGTCCAGGAGGCCCGCCTCGCCGTCGCACACGGCGACGATGGGGACCCGGCGGCCGGCGAGGCCGGCGAGGCCCGCGGCGTCGGTCTCGCCCGAGGGGACGAGGTGCAGGTTGCCGTCGATCCCGAGCCCCTCCTTGAGGTGGCGGTAGTCCGACTCGTGGCCGAGGATGCCGAAGAGCAGCTCGGGGGAGCTGACGTGGATCACGTTGGCGTAGATGCCGCGCTCCAGGAGGGCCTTGGAGGCCTCCACCGCGCCGTCGGCGAGGGAGCCCATGGCGAAGATGTGGACCACGTTGTCGCCCGGCTCGTAGCCCGCGTAGCCGCGGTAGTCGACGAGGTAGTAGCCGCCCTCCATGACGTCCGCGCGCACGCCGGCGAGGATCTCGTCGGCCGGCACCGTGGCGACGGTGGACTCGTCGGTGGCGCCGTCCCAGCTCGCGCCCTTGGGGGCGAGGGGGCCGGCGTCGTGGCCCTTGTAGCGCGCCTGGGTCTTCATGAGCTCCACGAGCTCCTTCTGCTTGGCGGCCCGCGTCACGGCGCGGATCAGCACGCCCCGGCGGCCGTCGTTGTCGTCCTCCATGTGGCGCCGGATGGCGTCGGAGAGGATCCAGTCCACCTCGACCGCAAAGAGCGGCTCCCAGGTGATCAGGTTCGGGATCTGGATGTCGCTCTTCCAGGAGTGCTGCGCGCCCTCCGGCGACAGCGTCACGCCCGAGGGCGTCCCCATGACCACGAACTCCGCGCCCCAGTAGAGGTTGTAGTAGAGCTGGTCGAGGGCCCGTTTGATGAAGAAGTCATAGACCGTCATGATCGGGAAGAACGGGATCCCGACGTAGTGGGCCATCTTCCCGAAGGAGCCGACCGCGGTCATCGCGTTCGCCTCGGCGATCTCGAAGCGGATGTGGCGCGTCCAGGCGTCCTGGGTCGCCACCAGCTCGGGGTGCTTGTACTTGACCTCGAGCTCCTTGCCGATCGTCCCGTCCTCGCGGTCGGGGCCGTAGATGCGCTCGTTGAGCACCGACGAGATGTTGGTCGAGGTGCCCACGTCCGGGGACATGGTCATCACGTACTCGGCGGCCGGCGCCCAGCGGCGCTCGTGCTCCGTGAGGTCCTGGGCGCCCTGCACGTCGCTGCGCCGCCGTCCCTGGCGGGCGTCGGTCACGGCGGAGCCGATGCGCACCAGCTTGGCGGCCAGCTGGCCCCACATCCACTGGGTGTGGGCGATGGGGAACAGGGACAGGTCGATGTCGAGGGACTCAGGGATCGGCCCGGCGGCCTGGATGTCCGCCTGGACCTTGGCCTTGTTGCGCTTGCGCAGCTCTTCGTGCTCGTCCATCCCGGCGCGGAACTGGTCCCGACGGGCCATGAGGAAGTCGCTCTCCTCGGTGCCCTCGGCGAAGCGCTGGAAGGGGTCGTCCAGGGAGAGGCCGTGCTCCTCCAGGAGCGCCTCGATCTCACCGCCCTTGGGGAGCGTGGAGTGGTTCGCGGGGTCGGCGAGGCACTCGAGCCCCCAGCCCTTGAGGGTGTGGGCGATGATCATGTACGGCTCGTCCGACTCCTCGCGGGAGCGCGCCAGCGCCTCGCGGATGGACTCGTAGCAGTGGCCGCCCATGTCGAGGAGCATGCAGATGACCTCCTCGTCGGAGAGCGCCTTCATGCCGGCCTTGGTGCCCGCGTGTTTTTCGGCGAAGACCCGGCGCGCCGCCTCGGCGTCGCGCTTGAGCACCAGCATCTGGAACTCGTAGTCGGTGAGCCCGCGCTCCAGCACCTCGCGGATGGCGTCGCCGCCCTCGCCCTTGAAGATCGCCTCGCGCAGCTTGCCGTGGCGCACCTGGATGACGCGCCAGCCGTTGGCGAGGGAGGTCTGCTCGATGCGCTCCGCGTCGGTCTGCTCGAGGCCGCGCTCGTTGGGGATGCGCGTGCCGTCGAGGTTCTGGCGGTTGTAGTCGATGATCCAGGTGACGTTGCCCAGGAGGCGCTCGGCGAGGTCCGGCATGGCCTCGAGCAGCGAGCCCTCGCGGAACTCCGAGTCGCCGATCAGCGACCAGAAGTGGGCGTTCTCGGGCACGTCCCAGCCGTGGTCCTTGGCGTAGCGGTAGGCCAGCGCCAGGTAGCCGGAGACCACCGGCGGGATGCCGACGGTGCCCGAGGGCAGGAAGTGGAAGTGGTCGGCGTCGGCCCGGGCGTGGTAGCTCTGGAAGACGTGGGGGCTGTCCTCGGTGGGGAAGCGCCGCAGGCCCGCCATGGTCTTCTTGGCCTCCTCCTCGGTGAACCACGCGTCGCCGCGGGCGCCGGGGTTCGGCTCGAACCAGTCCACGTGCTCGTTGTGACGGAACAGGTCCATCAGGTTGTGCAGCGAGTGGTCCACGGGGGAGGCGTGGGGCTTGCAGCACACGAAGTCCTGGGGCTCGCGCACGTCGAGGTGCAGCGCCGACAGGATGTGCATGGCGCTCGCGCAGGAGGCGGGGTGCCCGCCGACCTTGGGGTCGCCGACGTCCTTCTTGCGGTTGTTGGCCATGTGAATCATGGCCATGGCCTGGGCGAAGGCGCGTCGGGTGATCCGCTCCTGGACAGAGGCGGTCGCGGCGTTGGGAGTCGCTTTGGTGATCATCGAGGGTCGGTCGGTGGTCGCTTGGGGGAGGAGCGGTCGGGGCCCGCGACCCCCTCAAGGTGCGATCTCGAGGGTGATGGGCGGGCGCGCGGATGCCGTTCCGGCGGACCATTGTAGGACCCATGGGGGGCGGCGTGGGGGGCGCGAAGGGAGTTCAGCCCACGCAGTGTCCTGCGGGGCGCGCCGCGCGGGGCGGCGTCCGGCACGGACAGGACGGGCCGCCTGTGACCGTGGGCGCCGCTCAGCGCCGCAGGGCGCCTTCGTACAGCTCGCCGTAGGTGGCGACCATGGCGTCGAGGGAGTAGCGCTCACGCACCCGCTCGAGGCCGACCCTCGCGAGCTCGCCGCGCTGTTCCGCCGCACCCGCCAGGCGTCCGATGGCGCCGGCGAGGTCGGCCTCGACCCGGGGGCCCAGGGGCACCACGTAGACCCGCGCCTCGGGGGGCAGGGTCTGGCTCACGTCGCCCACGTCGGTGGCCACCACGGGCACCTCGGCGGCCATGGCCTCCAGCAGGGACACGGGTTGCTGCTCCGAGTCGCTGGTGATCGCCATGGCGTCGAAGGCGGAGTACGCGGCGGCGAGCTCGGTGAGGTGTCCGGTGAGGACCACCTGGACGTTGCCCTCGGCGGCGGCGGCCGCCTCGATGGCGCCGCGCTCCGGGCCCTCGCCCACCACGCAGACCACGCCGGGCCGGTCGGTGGGGAAGGGTGCGTCGGCCGCGGCCCGCACCAGGCGGGGGAAGTTCTTCACCGGGCGCAGATGCCCCACGGCGCCGAGCACGAAGGCGTCGGCGGGGATGCCGTGGGCCTCTCGGAAGGCGGCGCCGGCCGCCGCGTCCCGCCGGAAGCGGTTCGCGTCGATGCCGTTGGGGATGAGGTGCGAGCGCGAGAGCCGCCAGGTCTTGCGCGCGATGCGCAGGAGGTTCTCACTGGGCACCACCAGGTCCGTGGACCGCAGGCTCACCCGGCGGGCCCAGTTCCGGCGGGAATGGAGCCGGTCGGCCTCGTCCGCGTTGAACCCGTCCTCGTGGTGGACGTGCCGGTTGAGCCGGGCGCTGCGGGCGGCGAGCACCGCGTCCATGGAGCCCCAGTTGTAGGTGAGCAGGAGGTCCGGTTCGACGCGCTTGAGCAGGTCGCGGCAGAAGCGGACCCCGGCCATGGGGCCCTCGGGGGGCTCCCACGGGAGCGTCTTGACGTTGGCGCTGCGCACGATCCCCATGGCCTCGGTGTTGCCATCCGTGGCCACCACCGTGTGGCGGAACCGGTCGCCGAAGGCGTCCATCAGCAGCACCGTCCGCACCTGCTGCCCCGCAGGGCAGAAGGTGGAGAAGACGTGCAGGAGGTGTGCGGGTTCGGCCACGCGCGGATCGGGGGGAGCTCGGGTGGGGGGCGCCGCCGCGAGGGGCGCAGGGACATCGTCCCATGGGAGCGGCCGAGGTTCTACCCCGCGGGGGAAGCCGGGTGGGCCCCAGAGGAGCCACTTTGGAGCCACCTGGGAGCCACCCAGGGGCGCTGGCCTCCCCCCGCGTCAGGGGCGCCCCAGGGCCCTCCGGGGCTTCAGGGGCGCTCCTGGGGCCTCCCAGGCCTCCCGCGCTGAGCGGAGCCCGAAATCCGCCCGAGGGGCTTCACCGGGGCTCACCCGGATGCCGATCTCCCTTGCACTCCTCCTCAGGGGCCCGATCCGTCCGATTCCCGTCGGACCCGGGCCCCGTTTTCGTGGGCGCCGCACCGGCGGGCGCGGCCCCCGGCGGATCCCCCCGGGGTCCACGGGGATCGACCCCCGCGCTGGATCGGCACCCTGCGGGCGGATAACCTCTGGCGCCAAACCGCTTCCGCGCGACCCCACGTCCGCCCGGAGAGCGAGGGCACCGGCGTCACCCCCTGACGCCCCGGGTCTCCCACCGGCGACAACGCCGCCGGCAGGCCCCCTCCGCGTCGCTCACGCTCCCCGTGACAGGCGCCGGGCTGCGCGCTCCGCCCTACCTCCGCTCTCCCTCCGCCCCGCGCGCATCCCATGGCCGAACTCCAGGAAGGCCTCACGTTCGACGACGTCCTGCTCGTCCCGAACCACTCCGACATCATGCCGGCCGACGCGAACCTCGCGTCGCGCTTCTCGGCCAACGTACCGATCAACCTGCCCATCAGCTCGTCGGCCATGGACACGGTCACCGAGTGGCGGCTGGCGGTGGCGCTGGCCCGCGAGGGCGGCATCGGCGTGATCCACCGCAACCTCTCCATCGAGCGGCAGCGCGAGGAGGTCGAGAAGGTCAAGCGCTCGGCCAACGGGATCATCGAGGACCCCGTGACCCTCACGCCCACGGCGACGGTGGGGGAGGCCCGCGGGATCATGGGCACCCAGAACATCAGCGGCCTGCCGATCCTGGAGCAGGGCACCCAGAAGGTGGTGGGCATCCTCACGCGGCGGGACACGAGCTTCCACCAGAACGACGAGACGCCGGTCAAGGAGGTCATGACCTCCAAGGACCTGGTGACCGCGCCCCCGGGCACCTCTCTGGAGGAGGCCCGCGAGCGCATGCACTTCTGCAAGGTCGAGAAGCTCATCATCGTCGACGACGCGGGCAACCTGGCGGGCCTCATCACCCGCAAGGACGTGGAGATGCTGGCCGCCTTCCCCAACGCCGCCTCGGACGAGCGGGGCCGCCTGCGGGTGGGCGCCGCCCTCGGGGTGAACGACTTCGACCGCGCCGCCGAGCTGGTGGACGTGGACGTCGACGTGGTGGTGGTGGACACCGCCCACGGGCACACGTCCAACGTGATGAAGTCGGTGACCGAGCTCAAGCGCCGCTTCGACGTGGACGTGGTGGCGGGCAACGTGGCCACCGCCGCCGCGGGCCAGGCGCTCGTGGAGGCCGGGGTGGACGGCGTCAAGGTCGGCATCGGCCCCGGCTCCATCTGCACCACCCGGGTGGTCGCCGGCATCGGCGTCCCCCAGTTCACCGCCGTGCAGTCGGTGGCGTCGGCGCTGCGGGGCACCGGCGTCCCGGTCATCGCCGACGGGGGCCTGCGCTACTCGGGCGACATCGTGAAGGCGCTGGCCGCCGGCGCGTCGTCGGTCATGCTCGGGAGCCTGTTCGCCGGCCTCGACGAGAGCCCGGGAGAGGTCTTCGTGGCCGAGGGCCGCCAGTTCAAGGCCGTGCGCGGCATGGGCAGCATCGGCGCCATGCAGAAGGGCTCCAAGGAGCGCTACCGCCAGGGCGACGTCACGGACGCCCAGAAGCTCGTGCCCGAGGGCATCGAGGGGCGCGTGCCGTACAAGGGCTCGTTGAGCCCGTTCGTCTATCAGCTCGCCGGCGGTTGCCGCGCGGGCATGGGCTACTGCGGGGCCGCCACGATCCCGGAGCTGTGGGACCGCGCCAACTGGGTGCGCATCACGGCGGCCGGGGTGCGTGAGAGCCACCCGCACGACGTCACGATCACCAAGGAATCCAGCAACTACGCCAACCGCGGATGAGTCAAGTTCTCCCCGAGCGCCCCAGCGGCCTGCTCATCGTCGACCTCGGCACCCAGTACGCCCAGCTCATCGCGCGCCGCCTGCGCGAGGCGGGGACCTGGTGTGAGATCCACCCCGCGGGCAAGGCCATGGAGGCCGCCAAGAAGATGGAGCTCGCGGGCATCGTCCTGTCGGGCGGCCCCGCCAGCGTCTACGCCGAGGGCGCGCCGGAGGTCCCCGAGGGCCTCCTCGAGCTCGGCGTCCCGGTGCTCGGCATCTGCTACGGCATGCAGTGGATGACCCGCACCCTGGGCGGCAACGTGGAGGGCTCGGGCGAGCGCGAGTTCGGCCACACCGAGCTGCACCTGGACGACGCGGGCGCCGCGCTCTTCGAGGGCGTGGACGAGAAGACCGTCGTTTGGATGAGCCACGGGGACAAGGTCACCGCGCTCCCCGAGGGCTTCCGCACCCTCGCCAGCAGCGAGACCTGCGCCCACGCCGCCATCGGCGACGACGCGCGGCGCTTCTACGGGGTGCAGTTCCACCCGGAGGTGAGCCACTCGGCCCAGGGCAAGGAGCTCATCGCCAACTTCGTCCTGAACGTGTGCGGCCAGCCGGGCGACTGGAAGGCCGAGAACATCGCCGACCGCGAGATCGCCAAGATCAAGGAGCAGGTGGGCGAGGACGGCGAGGTCATCCTCGGCCTCTCCGGCGGCGTGGACAGCGCGGTCGCCGCCGTGCTCGTGCACCGCGCCATCGGCGACCGGCTGCACTGCATCTTCGTGGACAACGGCCTGCTCCGCAAAGGGGAGCGCCAGGTGGTGGAAGAGGCCTTCCGGGACCACATCGGCCTGGACCTCACCACGGTCGACGCGGCGGACCGCTTCGTGAGCAAGCTCGCCGGCGTCACGGACCCCGAGCGCAAGCGCAAGATCATCGGCCACGAGTTCATCGAGGTCTTCCGGGACGAGGCCAAGCGCTTCACCAACGCGAACTTCCTGGGCCAGGGCACCCTCTACCCCGACGTCATCGAGTCCGTGGCGGCCCACGGCGGCAACACCGCCGTGATCAAGAGCCACCACAACGTGGGGGGCCTCCCCGACGACCTCGAGCTGGACCTGGTGGAGCCCCTGCGGGAGCTCTTCAAGGACGAGGTCCGCGAGGTGGGCCGCCACCTGGGCCTCGACGAGCGCATCCTCATGCGCCAGCCCTTCCCCGGCCCCGGCCTCGCGGTCCGCATCGCCGGCGATATCACTGCCGAGCGCCTGAACCTCCTGCAGGAGGCCGACGACATCTGCACCGCCGAGATCCAGGCCGCCGGCGCCCACGAGACCCTCTGGCAGTACTTCGCCGTCCTGCTCCCCGTGAAGAGCGTCGGCGTCATGGGCGACGCCCGCACCTACGAGAACGCCTGCGCCCTGCGCATCGT
>JADHOC010000009.1 GCA_016779205.1 Planctomycetota bacterium
CAGCGGAAGGCGGAAGGCCCGTAGCCGGTCGAGGAACGCCTGGGCCCGCACTTGGGCGCGGGGCAGGTGCCGGACGAGCAGCGCGTCCGGCTCCGCGGTCACCCGGTCGCCCTGGTCCCAGCGGTGGAGGTCCCCGAGGGCGTCGCCAAGCTCGTGGACGAGCCCGTCGGTGCCGCTGCGTGCCGTGCGATACAGCGGAGGGGGAACGGCGCCATCCTCGAAGAAGGGGACCGGATCCAGCCGGAGGTCTTCGAGCCGGTACTCGAAGTCCACGGCGTGCTCCATGAGCTCCCCGAGGTCCGCCACCTGGACGGCGCCGTCCGCCACCTCCCACCGGGGGCGGCCCTCGGCGAGGCCGAGGGTCAGGGCGAGCCACCGGGCGAAGCTGACCTTGGTCGGTCGAACCAGCCACCGTGGGTCGGACGGCGTGGTCGCGCGGGCGGCGCCTTTCGCGACCACGATCGGCACCGCCGCGGCGCTGGACAGGCGGGTGAGCGTCGTGCCCAGGGGCTCCCCGGGGGTCCACGTGGGCGGTTCGACCCCGAGCGACTCGACTCGCGTCCGCAGAGCCCGCTCGGCTTCGGGCTCGTCGATCACGTATCGGGGGATCCCCGCGCGCGCCTCCCGCACGGCGGTCCAGTACGGGTGCTCCTCAGCGAGCAGGGCGACGCGCTCCCCCGGCTGCGCCGCCGGCGCGAGGAGGCCGCGCGGCCCAACGGGTCCGAGGCCGGCGAGGGCCACGGGCCGCCGGGCGTGCCCCGAGGGCACGGCCGCGTGCGCGCCTCGATCCGCTGGACGGCCCAGGTCGGCCCATGGAGAGGGGAGCCAGCCGAGGAGGAGGCCAGCGGCCAGGGCGCCCGCGACCGCGAGGGCCGCGCCGATCCCCTGGACGGAAGCGAGGGGCAGCGCCGGGGTGGCGGTGGCCAGGGCGGAGAGCCGCCCGCGGCTCTCATCGTCCGCGCAGAGCAGGCGCTGCAGCTCCTGGTGGGCGCGATGGAGGCGCGTTCGAACGGTGCCCGGGGCGACCCCGTCCACCTGCGCGATCTCGGGGACGCTCATCCCCTGGTCGTAGCGGCGCACCACCGTGCTCCGATAGGGCTCCTTCAGGCCCAGCACGGCCCGAACCACCTCGTGGCGAAGCTCCAGGTCGCTGGAGGGCTGGCACTCGTCCCTCGCCCCGCTCTGCTCGTGGAATCGGCGGCGCCGGGCCGCCCGATCGCGGTTCCGGCTCACGCCCCGGACCGCCGCCTGCAGCCAGGGACGCAGGCCCCGCCCCTCACGGTCCCGAGAGGGGGGCGGCCCGCCGGACGGGGCCCTCTCGAGTGCGCGGACCCAGACGTCCTGCGCCACGTCATCCGCCTCCGCGGGGTGCCGGGTCAATCGCAGGGCCAGCCGGCGGACGAAGTCCTGCTGCTGGATGAGGGCCTCGTGAAGGTCATTGGCGGTTCGCTGATGCATGGTCGTCTCTCCTACCCTGATCCCTCCGGCGGGTTTGCGAACGTTCCCGGCGCCAAGCATTTTCTTTGGACCCCCACGTACGCCCTCGGCCGGGAGCCTCGGGCGGAAGAGGACGCTCTCGGTCTCACGCCACCGGACGGTTCGATCTGCGCTTGGCGTCACCTCTGCCGACCGAACTCCAGTTGGAGGTGGCGCCACCAGGGCGCGCGGATGGGGCCGCGTACACCCGGACCCTCCACGCCTCAGCCGCCGCGCGGGGTCAGCGGTCGTGGGCGTGGCCGTGGTCGTAGTCCATGGCCTCGTCCTCGGTGCGCTTGTCGATGGGGCCGGTGGACTGGACGGCGCCGGAGAAGAAGAGGGCGTTGAGCAGGAGGCGGCGGGTGCCGTACCAGACGCCGCGGAAGCAGGGGTTGTCGATCATGGCGGTGACGGTACCGCCGCCCATGCGGCGCACGCGGACCGCGGGGGTGCCGGCGATCTTGGCGACGTTCGGCCCGCTGGCGAAGCCGGAGACCAGGGGGCTCTCGGTGTAGCGCAGGGGGGTCGCGAAGGGGTCAGGGCCCTCGGGCAGGACGCCCTCGAAGTTGCGGAAGACGGGGACGGTGTCCCGGTCGAAGCCGTAGCCCAGGGGGTGGGTGCGGTCGATGCGCGCCTCGAAGATGGTGCCGGCGATGCGTTGCTCGGCGCGGCGGGCCTCGTACTCGCCGTAGGGGAGGTCGCCGGACTCGGCCTCGTCGTCCTCATCGTGGGCGTCGTGGTCGTGGCTGTCCGCCTTTGTGGTCATGAGGCGCTCGGCGGCCCAGACGGCGGAGCGCTTGGTGGCGATCACGTGGCCGCCGTCGCGGACCCAGGCGCCCAGCTGGTCCGCCTCCTCTTCGCCCCAGCCGCCCGTGGCGCCGTTGACGAGGATGACGTGGGTGTAGTCCGCGAGGTCCAGGCGCCCGAGGCGCGCCCGGTCCACGGTGCTGACGGTGAGGCCGACCCGCGTGTCCAGGTCGTGCCAGACCTCGCCCGCCTCGTAGGCGGACACGCCCGACCCGATGAGGAGGAGCGGCTTCGGCTCGCGCAGGACGCTGAAGGAGCCGCTGCCGAGGTCGGGCCCCACGTCGGTCAGGCCGGTGGCGATGGGGATCAGCTCGAGGCCGTGCTCGCGGGCGTCCAGGAGGGCGGCGGTGATGACCTCGGTGGAGAGCTCCTGGGGACCCATGGGCACCAGGATGGCGCCGGGGTCCAGGGTGACCCGGCGGCCAGCGGACTGGCCGGCGATGGTGACCTCCTTCGTGAGGACGCTGGTGCGGATCCCCAGGGACTGCAGGTGGGCGAGGCCCGCGGCGGCGCCGGAGTCGTGCCACTGGAAGGCGTAGGCGGTGACCTCCCCGTCGGACCACAGCTCGCGGTCGGGGCCGTCTCGCATAGGTTGAGCGACCTCGCCCACCAGGTCGCCGCTCCACTTCGCCATGGGCACCGCCTCGTGGCGCACGTCGAAGCTCAGGGGGAAGGTCCAGGAGGACACGTCGTAGAACGTGTTGTCGTCCCAGGAGGTGCGGGTCTCGAACAGCGCCCGGACGAGCTTCGCCTGGGGCTGGTCCGAGGGGATCACGTAGGACTCTCCCGCGGGGAAGCCCTCCAGGTCCTCGGCCAGGTCGTGCACCGCGATCCCGTGGCGCTGGAGCCGGTCCACCATCTCGTTCAGGCGGAAGCGGTCACGGTCGGTGACCACGTAGCCGCCCACGTCGCCCTCCCGGGCCTCGGTCCGGGCGTCGCGGAAGAACTCCCGCTGGTAGGCGCCGAGCTTGATCCGCATGCGGTCCGCGGCCTCGAGGGTCGTGAGCGAGGTGGTGAACTGGTTGCGGATCGTGAAGGGGAAGGTGAGCTCGCCGCGCTTGGTGCTCATCAGGTGCCCGCGGGAGCTCGCCTGCTCGAACAGGATCCCGATGGCGCCCTGGAGGTCGGGGTAGGTGGAGCCCTTGCCGTAGTAGAAGTCGTCGAAGCGCTCCTCGGTGAAGTAGAGGCTCCCCATGGCGTCCAGGGCCGCGGCGTGGAACGTCGCGATCTCGCCGGTGAGCTGCTGGTTGCGCTCGGGGGTCAGGGGGTTGCGGCGGCTGGGGATCCCCGGCTGGAAGAAGTAGGTCGAGTCGCTCCCCATCTCGTGGTAGTCGGTGAGCACCGTGGGCATCCAGCGGTGGAAGGCCGCCACGCGCCCGCGGGACTCGGGGTGGGTGAGCAGCAGCCAGTCCCGGTTCAGGTCGAACCAGTAGTGGTTCGTGCGCCCGCCCGGCCAGGCCTCGTTGTGCTCGCGGGAGGCAGGGTCACCCACCAGCTGCCGGCCCCGGTGCATGTTCGCCCAGTGGGCGAAGCGCGCGCCGCCGTCGGGGTTCACGCAGGGGTCCACGAGCACCACCGTGCGCTCGAGGTAGGCGTCGAACTCCGCGCCGCTGGCGGCGGCCAGGTGATAGAGGAGCAGGAGGCTCGCGTTGGACGCGCTCGACTCGTTGCCGTGCACGCCGTAGCCCATCCAGACCACCGAGGGGCCGTCGTAGTCCGCGGCGCCCGTGAGGACCGCCGAGCGGTGGGCGGCGCGGATCTCCTCGATGCGCGCGAGGTTCGCCGGCGAGCTGATGGTGGCCAGCAGCGTGGGCCGCGCCTCGTGGGTCTGCCCCGTCTGCTCCAGGGTCACGCGGGGCGACTTCTCCGCCACCACCTCGAACCAGCGCACGAGCTGGTCGTGGCGCACGTGCCAGGTGCCCACGGGCCAGCCGAGGACCGACTCGGGGCGCGGGAACGCGGGGTCGTAGGCCTGGCCCGTGGGCAGGTACGTCTCGAGCGTCGGCGGCCAGAGGGTCTCGTGCTCCAGGGCGCCGCCCTGGGCGGCCTCGACGCGGGGGGCGGCGAGCAGGAGGACGGCGGTGCTGGCGAGGAGGCGACGTCGGATCAGGGAGGGCGCGGTCATGCAGAGAGTGTGCACGACGGGCCCGGATCTCGAACAGGATCGGCGCCGCTTATGGGGGCCGGGGGCACGCGCCGAGCCCGGGGCGGCCCCCTCGGAGTTCCCGCTCCGCGCGGCTCAGTCCGCGCCGCCGGGGAACCAGGGGGCGATGACCTCCCCGTCGGCCTCCTTGCCCTCCACGAAGCCCCCGCGCAGGGAGGCGGCGTAGGCGGATACCAGCACGATCTCGTTCATGCTCAGCTGGTCCTTCCAGGCGGGCATGCCCGCGGCGATGGAGCCGCCGATGACCGTGTCCGCCACGTCGGTGAGCTCGCGCACCCGGATGTAGTGGTCGTCGGTCAGGTTCGGGCCCGAGACGCCGGCGCCCTCGCTGCCGTGGCAGGACACGCAGTTGGTGGTGAAGATGGCCTGGCCCACCCGCAGCCAGCGAGCCTTCTCCGGGTCCGTCATGAACGCGCCCAGGGTGCCGGCGGTCGGGGTGAGGTTGCCGATCTCCGCGAACTGTGCCTGGAGCTCCGCGGTGACGGCGCGGTCGTAGCTCGCCGCAGGATCGGTGAGGTCGGGCCGGATCACCGCCAGGAAGAGGGACCCGAAGGCGAGCACCGCGGAGATCAGCGCCGCCACGGACCACCAACCGGGGAGGGGGTGGTTCCCCTCCTCGATCCCGTGGGCGGCGGGGCGGTGGCTGGGCTGCGGGTCGGTGTCGGGCATGTTGAGAGCTTGGGCGGCGAGGCGCGGAGGTCAACCGGGGCGGATGGCCGCGGGGTCAGGGCTGCTCGTTATCGGCGGGAGAGGAGGGGTCGGCGGGATCGGAAGGATCGGCGGGCGCCTCGGACCGGGGGAGCCCGAGCTGCTGGAGGTAGGCCACCAGCGCGATGGCGTCCGAGCCCTCGAGGTCCACGGGGGCGCCGGCGCCGGGGCGCACGAGGGGGGCCCCGTTCTGGGCCTCGAACTCCGCGGTGAGGGCGGCGGCCTGGGCCGCGGCGTCCTCGGCGGCGACGGCGGGACGCTTCAGTTGACCGGAGCGGTGGACGAGGCGCGGGAGGTCCCGGGGTCGCTCGAGGAGGTGCCGGTACGAGGGCATCGCCGAGCCGGGGGAGACGGCGCGGGGGTCGTCGAGGTGCAGGACCTGCCAGCGGGTGGAGCGGCGGCCGCCCTCGCGGGCGAGGTCCGGGCCGACCCGGCGGGCGCCCCACAGGGCCGGCCCGCCCTCGACGGGCTCCTCCGGCGCGCTGATGGCGCCGTAGCGCTTGGTGTCCGCGAGCAGGGGACGAACGGCCTGGGTGTGGCACGTGGCGCAGCCCTCGCGCTCGTACACCGAGCGACCGTAGGCCTCGAGGGGAGAGAGCGCGGCCCTGAGGCCGGGCTCCGCGCGCAGCAGGGGGCCGAGCTGGATGGCCGCCACGGCGACCGCCGCCAGGACGATCCACCCGGCGAGCCGGACGGGCTGGCGCTCGAGGCGTCGGTGCCACCACAGGGTGCAGAAGACCTGGAGGCTCCGGCCCCAGTCGAGCACCGCACCCGCCGGCGGCGCCGGGGCGGCCTCGGCGGCGGCCATGGGCTCGAGGGGCGGCTCGGTCACCGGGGTGGCGTGGTAGGCCGAGGGTCGCGCGGCCCAGGTGCGGAGGAGGTTCCAGGCGCCCACCAGGGCCCCCGCGAGGAACAGCCCGAGCCCCGCCACGTGCAGGAGGCGGTGTCCCTCGACGCGCGTCACCGCGTCGGTGAACTCGGGGTGCAGGAGGTGGCCCTCCGGCGACAGCGCGCCGAGCACCCCCGCCTGGGCGGCGCCGCTGAAGCGCAGGGCGGCGGCGGAGGTGAGGACGCCGAGGGTGGCGAGCCAGAAGTGGGCGCGGGCGAGGGCGGGGGAATGCAGCGGCGCGTGGAGGATCCGCGGCGCGAGCCAGTAGGAGCCGGCGAACACCACGAAGGCGCCCCAGCCCAGCAGGAGCAGCTCCTGGTGCCCCTCCACCCAGTCGGTCGAGCCCACCGCGGCGCTCACCCGGCGCAGGGCGAGCACGGGGTCCTCGATGGCGGCGACGGCGAAGAAGAGCAGGGCCGCCACCAGGAACGGCCGGGCCGGCTCGCTCGAGGTCTCATCGGGGCGCCCGTCGCGCAGGGTGGCGGCGAGGTTGAACACGCCGCTGGCGGACGGCAGCCAGACCAGGAAGGCGAAGGCGAGGGCGAGGGCGGAGAGCCAGCCGGGCGCGGGGGTCAAGTGCAGGTGGCGCGGCGCGACCCAGAGCTGGATCAGCAGCAGCGACCACAGGTGCACGATGGCCATGCGGTAGGAGTGCAGGGGCGCGGCGGCGAGGCGGGGCGCGAGGTCGTAGGCCACCCCGAAGAGGCCGATGACCACGAGGGCGCCCGCGCCGTTGCGCACGTACCACCACTGCAGGGCGGCGTCGGCGGCTCCGGCGAGGGGCGGGCTCCCCAGGAGCGGGTCGGGGAAGGACGCGAGGGCCGCCGCGACCTGGAGGCCGCCGAAGAGGAGGGTGGCCGCGAGGTAGAACCAGAGCGACGCGTACATGTAGCGCTGGCGCCGTCGGGTCAGCGTCACCAGGAGCTGCACGCCGAACACGGTCCAAAGGCCCGCCAGGGCGAGGTCCACCGGGGCCTCGGCCGGGGAGAGGAGCCGGGGCTCCAGGGCCCCGCCGGCGACGGTCCACGCGGCCCAGCCCAGCGCGAGCTGCCAGCCCCAGAGGTGGAGCGTGCCCAGGGCAGGGATGGCCATGGGCGCGCAGCACAGGCGCTGGGTCGAGTGGTGCACGAGGGCGAAGAAGCCGTTCCCGAGGAACCCGAGGAGGACCAGCATCTCCGCCAGGGGCCGCAGGCGACCGAAGCCGAGGGCGGGGCGGCCGTCCGCCCATTCGGGGTGCAGCAGGCTCCAGCCGGCGAGGGCGGCGAGCGCCAGGGAGACGAGGCCCCAGGCCCAGCAGGCCGCCATGAAGCGGCGCGTCGGCCCGTCGTCGAGCCAGGGGCCGGTGGAACCCTCGGGGCGGGCCTCGTCGGTGGCTTGGCGGGGGGCGGCGGTCATGGGGGAAGGGCGCCGGATCGCAGGGGCCGGCGGCGCCTCAGCCTAGCGATCCCGGGGCCGCAGCGGAACGGAGGCGGCGGCGCGGGGGGGCCGCCGGGTTTCGGAACGAGCCGGCTCAGTCGCCCGCGGCGCGGAGCTCCTCGGCCAGGCGGCCGAGGAAGAGGCCCACGTCGGTGACGACGCCGACGGTCTGGGAGGAGCCGCGGTCGCTGAGCTTGGTCACCACCGCCGGGTTGATGTCCACGCACACGACGCGCACCCAGGAGGGCAGCATGTTCCCGACCCCGATGGAGTGCAGCATGGTGCTCAACATCAGGACCATGCCCGCGTCCTTGAGCTGGTGGGCGTAGGCCTCCTGGGCCTCGATCAGGTCCATGAGGGTGTCGGGGAGCGGGCCGTCGTCGCGGATCGAACCGGCCAGCACCACGTCCACGTCGTGCTCCACGCAGGCGTGCATGATGCCGCTCTTGAGCACGCCCGTGCGCACGGCCTCGGAGATCGAACCCGCGTGGTTGATGCGGTTGATGGCCCGCATATGGTTCTTGTGCCCCTCCTCCACGGGCTTGCCCGTGCCGAGGCTCACGCCCAGGGAGGTGCCGAAGAAGCTGTTCTCGATGTCGTGGACGGCGAGGGCGTTGCCCGAGAGGATCGCGTCCACCCAGCCGCCCTCGATCAGGCTGCGGAAGGGGTCGATGCCGTCGGTGTGGATCACGACCGGGCCGGCGACGAAGATGATCCGCTTGCCCTCCTCCCGCGTGCGGCGCATCTGCCGGGCGACACGCTTGACGCTCGTCTCCACGCTGCGCTCCGAGCTGATGTCGTTGCTCATGAAGGCGAAGGTCGCCCGCTCGCCGTCGGTCTGCTCCAGGTTGACCCTGACGCCGGAGACGCCGCACACCACCAGGTCGCCCGCGCGCACGTCCCGGAGCTTGCGGCACAAAGGCTCGCCGTCCTCCAGGACGATCACGGCGTCCATGCGCTGGGCGCCGACCGTGCGCCACACGCCGTCCAGCCGCACCTCGGTCCGGTGGTTGGTGGTCGAGTAGAAGTCCTCGGGCACGCACATGTCCCGCTCGATGGGCACGAGCCGCGCGTCCCGCGCCGACGCCACCGCGCAGCCGAAGGAGAGCGTGGCCTCGATGGTCTCCCGCAGGGTCGCCTCGTCCTCCGCCGTGATCTTCAGCTCGATCTCCGACTCGTCCGCGTGGGTGGTGCCCACCTCGAAGCGCAGGATCTCGTAGGAGGCGCCGTGCTCGAGGATCTGGTCGAAGATCCGCTCGAGGACGTGGGTGTCGATGAGGTGACCCTTGGCGCTGACGGTCTCGTGGAGCATGGGGCGTGGAGTCTCGTTCGGCGGGTCCGCGGGGGCCTAGGCCTCGAGCAGGCCCTGGGAAGAGACCCATCGTGCCACGGGGCCTCGGTGACCGTGAGCGCTTGCCGGCGCATCCTTGGCGGCCTCCAGGAACGGGTCCATGACGACCTTCGACTCCTCGAGCTCCCCGTCCACCGTGTCCCAGGCCTTGAGGTCGGTGAGGACCCCGTCGTCGACCCGGGCGATGAGCTGGGTCCAGCCTGGCTGGCTCCCCTCGGTGTCGAGCCGGCTCGGGCTGGCCGGCTGCCGGGGGTGGCTGTGCCAGACCCCGAGAATCTCGAGCCCGTCCGCGCCCGTGTGCTGCGCCTGACGCATCAGGTGAACGGGGTCGAGGAAGAAGCGGTCGGGCTCCTCGGCGAGGTTCTTCGCGATGGTGAGGCGTCGCACCTGTCGCTCCCCGCGGACCACCTCACCCAGCAGGACCCCGCAGGCCTCCCTGGGTGCGGTCTCGACGGAGGCTCGGGTGAGGCGGATCACATGGCCTGGGGCCAGAACAAGAGGGGCTTGGGCGAGCGGGGGCATAGGAAGACACAGGTAGGGAAGCTCGAGCGGGATCAATCGCTCTCGGGCTCGGAGGTCGCGCTCGCGACCTCCTCGACGGCACGCCAGACGCGGAGGGTGTTCCCGGACCAGATCTTGCGGATCTGATCCTCGGAGTAGCCTCGGCGTACGAGCTCCAGCGTGACGTTGAAGGTCTGGCTGGCGTCGCTCCAGCCCTCGACGCCGCCGCCGCCGTCGAAGTCGGAGCTGATGGCCACGTGGTCCACACCGATGCGACGGACGGCGTGGTCGATGTGATCCACGAAATCACGGACGTTGGCCCGCTCGCGGGCCTCGTCGAAGGCGCGGACGCGGTCGCGGAGCTCCCGGTTCAGGGCGCGCACCTCCGGGTCGGAGCTCGCGGGGCGGCTGCCCTGCTGCGGCGGGAGCCCGAGCTCCTCCCGGGTCCGACGGATGAAGCCCCGGCGGTCTCCGTCGTCCTTCACGTAGCTCGCGAATGCCACGCACTGGACCACGCCGCCGTTGGCTTTGAGCGCGTCGAGCTCCGCGTCGCTCAGGTTCCGCCCGTGGAGCCGGACGGCGTCCACGCCGGAGTGGGAGGCGATCACCGGGGCCTTCGAGTGGGCGATGGCCTCGAGGCTGGTCTTCTCGGAGGCGTGGGAGATGTCGACCATGATCCCCACGCGGTTCATCTCCTCGATGGCGCGGCGCCCGAGGTCCGAGAGCCCGCCGTGCAGCGGCTCGTCCGCCGGCGTGTTGGAGTCGCCGAGCTGGCTGTGCTTGTTGTGGGTGAGGCTCATGTACCGAGCCCCTCGACGGTGGAACGTCTCGATGGCCGAGAGGTCCTCTCCCATGGCGTAGCCGTTCTCGATGCCGATGCAGGCCACGAGCTTGCCCTCGGCGGCGAAGCGCTCCACGTCGGCCGCGCTCCGCGCCAGGCCGATGTGCTCGGGGAACCGCTCCGCCATGCGCTCGATGGCGTCGAACTTGGCGTCCGCGGCGGCCCGCGCCCGGGCGAAGGCCTCGGGGGTGAGGTCGCCCTGCCCGACGTAGACGATGAAGAAGGCGACATCGAGCCCGCCGCTGCGCATCTTCGGGAAGTCCACCTGGTTGCGGCCCCAGACCCGCGGGTCGTTGCGGACGAGGAAGCGCCGCAGGGCGGCGGGGTCCTCGGGGATCTCGGTGGAGGCCAGGGAGGCGGAGATGTCCTTGTGGGTGTCCAGGGTCAACGCCGACGAGTGGATGGCGCGCGCCCGCGCGAGGACGGCGGCGTCCGGCCCGGCGTCCAGGATCCAGCAGCCGTGGGCGTCCGGGAGCGCAAGGCGGCTCTGCTCCTCGAGGTCCGCGCCGAGCTCCACGGCCAGGAGGCCAGGGGCGCCGTCGAGTCGTGTTCCGGTCAGGGCCCAGCCGTCCACGCCCGGGAGGCCGCTCTGCTGGATCGGCCGGAGGTGGAGCACGGCCCCGAGGCCCAGGGCGCGGATCGCCTCCGGGGCGAGGACGGTCTCCTCGGCCACGCGGTCTGGACCCCAGGCGTGCACCGCCATCAGCGCGCCGTCCGCGCGGATCCCGGCCCAGCCGTCCCCCGTGGCCACGGCATGGCGCAGGGGCTCGGCGGGCGATCGGCCTCGGGTCGTGAGGGTCTCATGGTCCACGACCTCGAACTCGCCTGTGCCGCGGTCCACCAGGAGTCGCTCCCCCGTTGGGCCCCCGTTGTCGAGGCCGAGGTCCTGGAGCTGGTCGGTGGCGAGCCCGCTGTCCATCGGAGGGGCGAGCAGGCGAGAGCCCGCCCACAGCGGGCCTGCCGCCTCCACCGTCGTTCGCTGACCGAGGCGGTCGATGAGCTGAAGCCGGCCGGCGGAGACCACCGCGAGTCGACCGTCCGGGAGGAGCGTGAACGACTCCGCGGCGGCGTCGGAGAGGCTCCATACGCGGAGGCCATCGGCGCCCCGGTGTTCGGCGAGGGCCCCGCCGGGCTCGAGCACGATCAGGTTCCCGTTGGGGAGCCCCTGGACCTCGCGGGCCCGCGCTGCGACCTCGACGGTGATCCCATCGGAGGCCTCGCCGCCGGTGGAGGCGATGGTGAGGACCTCCGCCCCGTCCACCAGGCGCAGCGCGGCGACGCGCAGGTCCGTGGGGGGCGCGGCCGGGGCCGCCAGAGGGGCAGCCGACAGGGACAGGACACAGAGCAGGGCCGTCATCTGACGCCCACGCTAGCGCGGCTTGACGTCGCACTTCAAGGCGGGAGTGGTGGACCGGTCCCACCTGTTGAAATCCCCGGCTTGGGCGCACCCCATGGGCCCCTGGCCCCTCATCCTTGGGGTATGTCATCGCTGCTCTGTACCGCCCTTGCCCTGGCCGCTGCCCCCGTCCAGGGAGTGCCCTTCCTCGTGGAGGTGGGCGCCTCCCGCGGGATCGGCCCCTACGTGTCGCCGCCTGGCCTCGCCGCTGGCCTCGCCGCCGCTGACTTCGATCGGGATGGCGACGTGGACCTGTTCGTGCCCAACGGACCGGGCGCCCCCGACCAGCTCTACGTGAACGACGGATCGGGTCACTTCACGGAGCAGGCGGCGGCCTTCAATCTCGACGTGGACGGCAACCACCGGGGCGCCCTCTGGTTCGACGCCGACGGCGACAGGGACCTGGACCTGGTCACGGTGGGCGACTGCTTCACCTCCGTCCCGTGCACCGGGGCCCCGACGGTCCGCCTCCACCAGCAGCTCGCCTCGGGCGTCTTCCGCGAGGTGACCGTGGGCTGCGGCTTCGACCGAGACCTGGCGTCCTTCTCCGACTCCCATGTGGGCGGCCTCGCGGCGGGCGACGTGGACGGGGACGGGGACCTCGACCTGCTGGTCACCATCTGGGAGGGGCTCGCGTACCTCTTCATCAACGATGGCATCGGACGCTTCGAGGAGCAGGGCGCGGCCCGGGGGATCCAGACCCTCGCGAATCACTGGCAGCCGGTGCTCTTCGACCTGACCGGCGACGGTGCCCTGGACATCTTCCAGCCGGTGGACTTCACCGCCAACTACCTCTGGGTGAACCAGGGGGGCGGGACGTTCGTGGACGAGGCGCCCCAGGCGGGGGTGGCCAGCGCCTTCAACGAGATGGGCGTCGCCCTCGCGGACCACGACCGCGACGGGGACCTCGACCTCTACGTCACCAACATCTACGTGCCCGGCGTGCGCTACAACACGCTCTATCGGCGTGACGCGGGGGGGCTCCGCTTCACGGAGATCTCGGCCCAGATGGGGGTCCAGGATTCAGGCTGCGGTTGGGGAACGAGCTGGGTCGACCTGGACCAGGACGGCTGGTTCGACCTCCCCGCGAGCAACGACTGCCCGGGCCGCGAGTCGCGGGTGTTCTGGAACGGGCTCGGCGTGACGGGGAACTACCTCGACGCCACCGACCGGGCGGGCTTCGCGGGCCGGGACGGCACGGGACTGGTCACCTTTGACATGGACGGGGACGGGGACCGGGACATGGCCCAGGTCGGGCTGGATGGGCTGCGCCTCTACGAGAACCTCCACCTCGGCGGGTCCCTCCGTCGCCACCTCGTGGTCCGTCCCCGGATGGCGGGGAGCAACCGCTACGCGGTCGGTGCGCTGGTGACGATCTCCGACGGGACCTTCCGGACCTCGCGGCCGATCCTCGCCGGCCAGAGCGTGCTATCGCAGGAGCCCTTCGAGGCCCACTTCGGGGTCGGTGACGCCCTCACCGTGGACGTGCGGATCGACTGGCCGGATGGTCGCAGCGTGGTCCTCGAGGATGTGGCGGTCGGTCAGACCCTGACGGTCACCGCGCCCTGAGCCGCGGCCGCGAGTCGGCCTGCGATCCTGGCCCCGCCGGGCTCCCTTCGGGCGCCGCCGAGAGGCGCGGCGTGTCCCGTTTCGGGGCTCCCCAGAAGCGACAGAATGACGCGCTCGATGTGGGCTCGAAGGCCGGCCTTGAGACAGGGAAGAGGGTGCACGCGTGGTATTCTTCAGGGCCCCATCGCAAGGGGCGCGCGCCGCGCAGGGAGCGGCGCACGCAACCCCGAATCCTCTGGATCCGACATGCTCGCACTTCGCCTCGCCGCCCTCGGCGGCCTGACCTGCTCGCTCGCCCACGCCGACGTCACCTACGTCGACTTCTCTTCCACCGCCGGACTGACCCTCGTGGGCTCCGCGGCCACGGCCGGGAACGACCTGCGCATCACCCCCGACCAACCCTCCCAGGTGGGCGCGGTCTGGGCCACCACCCGCCAGGACGTCACCTCTCCGTTCACCAGCGAGTTCACCTTCCGGCTCTCGGGCGGCGGTGAGGGCTTCGCGTTCGTCATCCAGCGCGACGCCGTGGACGCCATCGGCTCCGGCGGCGGCGGGCTGGGGTACAGCCAGATCCAGAACTCGATCGCGATCGAGTTTGACACCTTCGGCAACCTGCTGACCTTCGACCCGTCCGCCAACCACGTGTCGGTCAACACGAACGGCGCGGCGTCCAACGCGTCGAGCCACTCTGCCTCCTTGGGGGCCACGTCGGCGGTCACCACCATGGCGGACGACGACACCCACACGGTGCGCGTGGAGTACACGCCGGGCGCGTTCCAGGTCTACGTGGACGACGCGGTGGTCACGCTCCAGCTCGACCTCGACATCGCGAGCGCCCTGTCGCTCACCGACGGCACGGCCTGGGTCGGGTTCACCGCGGCCACCAGCGGCCTCACCCAGTCCACCGACCTCATCTCCTGGACCTTCGAGGAGCAATCGCGGGTGGCGACGGGCAACCGCTCCCCGCTCGCACCGGACATCTCGGAGCCCGCCTCCTCGAACCAGCCCCTCAACCCCTACGACGTGCACATGGAGGCTGGCCCCTTCGCGGATCCGGACGGCGACCTGCACGCCTGCAGTGACTACGAGATCTGGACCATCATGCCGCCGGAGCGGGTGTGGCGGACCTCGTGCATCGGCGGGCCGCCCAAGGTCCACTCGCACCTCGGCGACGGGACCTTCATGGGCTCCCACGCCGGCGCCACCTCCCTCGATCCCCTGAAGAGCTTCACCTTCCGGGTGCGCTTCCGGGACGACAGCGGAGACGGCGTCACCGACTTCAGTCCCTGGTCCGAGAAGACCTTCCAGACCGGGGCCGCGAGCACCTTCTATCCCTTCGAGACCGAGGACATCGTCGAGGACCCCGCCCCCGAGTGGACCTTCGCCGTCGGCAGCGTGGAGCCGATCCTCCCGGCCTCTGCCAACCCCGCGGAGATCTCCCTCGAGTCCGGCATCGGGCTGTCGCTGCTGCTGATCGAGGCCAACGACGGGGTCACCAACTCCTGGACCAACTTCGCCGCGCTCCCCGAGCACGAGGACCTGCGCCTCCGCATCTTCGGCGGCGCGTCTGGCCTCACCCTGGGGGACACGGACCTCGTGGTGGTGGACGATGAGTGCAAGCGCACCCGCATCCTGATCCCCTCCCTGGCTCTCGCGCCGAACCAGTCGGCCTACTACTGGATCTCCTCCGACGGGGCGACCTGGGAGACCACGGCGGGCCAGACCACCCCGGACTTCTCGACCCAGGCCCGCGGGCTGTCGCTGCCCTGGGTGGCGTCTCAGCCGGGCTACCAGGTCGAGGTCGTGGCCACCGACCTCGAGCTGCCGATCCACATCGCGTTCGTGCCCGACCCTGGGACCGAGCCGGGTGATCCTCTCCTCTACGTCACCGAGCTGTACGGCGCGATCAAGGTCGTGACCAACGACGGCACGGTGGGGACCTATGCGGACAACCTGATCAACTTCAACCCGACCGGGGCGTTCCCGGGCTCGGGCGAGCAGGGGGTCTCCGGCATCGCCGTGGACCCGGTGACCGGCGACGTGTTCGCCGGGATGCTCTATGACGCGAACGGGCCGCACTTCCCGAAGGTGGTGCGCTTCACGAGCCTGGACGGCGGGCTGACCGCCGCGACCCAGACGACGATCCTGAACATGCCCGGCGAATCGCAGGGGCAGTCGCACTTCATCTCCCAGTTCCAGATGCTCCCCGACCGCACGCTCCTCGTGCACATGGGGGACGGCTTCAACGCGTCGACCGGTCGCGACCTCTCGTCCTATCGGGGCAAGATCCTGCGCATGAACCTCGACGGGAGCCCGGTGACGAGCAACCCGTTCTACAACGGCGGGCAGATCAACGCCCGCGACTACGTCTACGCCTACGGGGTCCGAAACCCCTTCGGCGGGAGCTACCGTGCGTCGGACGGCTTCCACTACATGGTGGAGAACGGCCCGTCGGTGGACCGCTTCGCGCGGATCGTTCCCGGGCGTGACTACCTGTGGGAAGGGTCGGACAGCAACATGTTCAACTACGCCCTCCATAACTGGGTGCCCGCCACCGGGCCGGTGGCCATGGCGTGGATCGAGCAGGAGACCTTCGGCGGGAGCGGCTTCCCCCAGGCCAAGTGGGACCACGCCTTCGTGACGGAGTCGGGCCCCACCTACGCGGCCGGTCCGCAGAACTTCGGCAAGCGCATCACCGAGTTCGAGATCGACTCGTCGGGCCAGAAGGTCTCCGGGCCCACCAACCTCGTGGAGTACGCGGGGACGGGCCGGGCCACGGTGTCGGCGCTGACCGCCGGGCCCGACGGGCTCTACTTCGCCGACCTCTACAAGGACGCCGGCAGCGACCCGACCGCGCGCGGGGCCAACATCCTGCGCGTGCGCTGGGTGGGTGCCCAGCTGGGGACCTGCGGCACCATCGGGGACAGCTACTGCGACCCCGCGGTCGTGAACTCCACCGGCCTGCCGGCCGTGCTCGAGATGCGCGGCAGCGACCGGGTGTCGGAGAACGACGTCCGCCTCGACGTGGAGCAGCTGCCCCAGAACTCCCTGGGCTACTTCCTCGCGTCGCAGACCCAGTCGTTCATCCCGAACCCCGGCGGCAGCATGGGCAACCTCTGCATCTTCGGGACGATCGGTCGCTTCATCGCCCAGGCCCAGAACTCCGGCCCCTCGGGCACCTTCAGCTTCAACCTCGACCTCTCGAACATGCCGCCGCCGCTCTCGGCCGTGGCGATCGGTGAGACCTGGAACTTCCAGGCGTGGTACCGGGACTTCCAGCTGGTGGTGACCTCGAACTTCACCAACGCGGTGTCCGTCGACTTCCAGTGAGCCGAGCGGCGGGCGGGCGCCCTGGCGCCTCGCCCGTCCCCCGGCGGTGGGCCTAGCCCCCGCGCACGATCTCCACCTCGGCGCCGATGGGCAGGAGGTCGAAGAGCGCGATCACGTCGCGGTTCCTCATGCGCACGCACCCGTGAGAGGCCGGGGTCCCGATGAGGCCCTCCTCGTTGGTGCCGTGGATGTAGATGAAGCGCTCGCGGCTGTCGATGCCCGGGCCCTTGTTGAGGCCGGGCTCCAGCCCGTCGAGCCACAGGATGCGCGACAGGATCAGGTCCTCCTCGACGTCCACCGGTTCCGTCAGGATGGGGGCCACGGTTTGGGTGTTGACGCGGGAGCGGAAGACGGTCCCGAGGGGCGCGTCGGCCCCGAACTTCTGGTGGACGCGGTGCCGGCCGAGGGGCGTCCGGAAGCTCGCCTCCCGGTTGCCCACCCCACGCGCCGCGGTGGAGATCGGGTAGCGGGCCACGAGTCGCTGGCCCCTCAGGACGGAAAGGGTCTGGGCGCGCACATCCACCACCGCGCGAAGCGCGCCGGCGGCCCTGTCCGGGGGCTGTGGGCTGGGCTGCCAGCGGCTTGTCTCCCCCGCGGGCTCGGGCGTCTCGAAGCTCACGGCAGGCAGCGCGCCGGGCGCGGGGTGCGGGACCGGCGTCGTGGGGGCCTTGGCGCTCGATGCGGGGCCCGAGGGTCGGCCCTCGTCAGTGGTCCAGCGCACCGGCGGCGACGTGGGGGTGGCGTGGGGCGGAGCGACCTCTGCACCCAAGGGGCCCGGGCCAGGGGTGGTGCGGGCGGGGTCGGGCGGGCTGGTCGGGGCGCAGCCGTACCAAAGGAGGATTCCCCAGATGAGGGCGCTGCGGCGCGCGGCACGCTCCGACGGTCTGAAGTGCAGGGTCCCCAAGGAATTCTCCGGAAGGCCTCCGGTACCCGTTGATAACCCCTGCGCCGGGCCAGATGCGAGCGCCAATGGCGGGAAGGGGCGTGCTTGTCCACAGCGCCGTGACTACGTTCGGGTTCATGGAAGACACGTCTGCTGCGCCGCCGGCGCCTCCCACCACCCGTGGCTCGAGATTCGGCGCCTTCACGCTGGCGACCATCCTGACGTTCCTCTGGATCTGGCTGCTGGGCTTCCTGCTCGACGACGTCGGGAGGGTCAGGCCGGTGAACTACCAGGAGTTGCTCGAAGCGGGGATGCCCGCCGAGCTCCTTGAGGAAGTCGCCGAGACGGACCTCGAGGTGCGCACGCTCGAGCGGAAGATCAATCGCCAGGAGCAGATTCAGCGCGACCTCCAGCGTGACATGGAGACCTCGGGTGAGGTCATGCGTCAGATGATGGACCTGCAGCGCCTCGCCCTCGAGAAGGGCAACGCTCCGTCCGAGGCGGAGCGAGACGCGCTGGCGACCGCGCAGGAGACCTTCCTGACCTCCCAGGGGCAGTACCGCGAGGCCAATGTGGAGATCCAGTCGGCGAACGCGACCCTGTTCGCGCTCCAGGGGCGTCGGTCCGCGCTCGACTCCAGGAGGCAGGCGGCCGAGGCTCCGATCCGGAAGGCCTTCCAGGCCAAGGTCCGGACCCGCGCCCTCATCGAGGCCTGTGTGCGGCTCGGGATCCTCATCCCGCTCTTCCTGGTCGCCGCCGCGACCGTCCGCAAGCGCTGGCGGCACCCGTGGCGGCCCATCTACCTCTCGTTCCTCGTGGCGACGTTCTGGACCCTCGGCTACGAGATGTTCGAGCAGTTCCCGGCGGAGTACTTCAAGTACATCGCCATCGTCACCGCGATCGCCATCACCCTCGCGTTCCTCTCCTGGATCATCCGGAAGGCGACGTCGCCGAGCCCCTCGCTCGTGCTCGCGCGCAACCGCGCCGCGTACATGGAGAGCGTCTGCCCGGTGTGTGCGTTCAAGCTGAGCCGGACGCCGATCCAGGCGGCGCCCTCCACCAAGCGGCGGGGCCGCGTTCCCCATGAGCCTGTGGGACCGCTGGCGCCGGAGGGGCGCGTCGACTTCAGCTGCCCGAGCTGCGGGACGGGACTCTTCGAGGCGTGCGGCGAGTGCTCGGGTCCGCGGCACTCGCTGCTCCCCTTTTGCGAGGGCTGCGGGGCCGAGGCTCCCGGGGCGCTGGTCGTGCCCTCCGGCGCCGGCTGATCCGGCCCGCGGACCTCCCAGGGGCCGCGTCGGGGCTCAACCACCCCGTAGCAGCACGCCGCCAGCGAGGGGATCGCCGGGGTCGATGAGCAGCTCGTTCACGCCGGTGATGTACGCCCTCCCGGTGACCTCGGGGACGATGGCCGCGAGGCCTCCAGCGCGCGTCTCGCGGGCCGCGCGGACGGAGAAGCGTGTCCCGATCACGCTTTCGATGACGAGCTCCTCGCCGGTTTCTAGACGGCCGCAGGCGTGCTCGATGGCGGCCCGTCCGCTGACGCCCGTCCCCGTGGGCGAGCGGTCCACCTCGCCGTCCGCGAAGATGCACACGTTGCGCAGGTGGGCCCCGTCGGAGGCGGGCTGGGTGAAGATGACGCCGTACAGGAAGTTGAGGTCGGCGTCCCCCTCGGGGTGGGCGAAGGGGTGCGCCGCCATGACGGCGCGCTTGATGTCCATGCCCACGGCGATGAGCCGGTCCACCTGGGACGGCGCCACCTCGACGCCGAGGGAGCCTGCGTCCACGTAGGCGTAGAAGGCGCCACCGTACGCCAGGTCATAGGTGACCTCGCCCAGGCCCGCGACGTCGACGGTGCAGGCGGACTCCAGCAGGAAGGAGGGGACGTTCTCGAAGGAGACCTCGCCCACGCCGTCCGCGGTCAAGGTGGGGCGCGCGGTGATGCGGCCGGCCGGTGAGTCGATGCGGAGCACGTCCTCACCGGAGCGCAGGCTCAGGAGCCCGCAGTCGAGCCCGACCTTCACGAGGCCGATGATCCCGTGCCCGCACATGGTGCTGTACCCCTCGTTGTGGAGGAAGAGGACCCCGACGTCCCCGTCCTCGGTGACCGGCCGGGTGAGGACGCAGCCGTACATGTCGGCATGCCCGCGGGGCTCGAGCATCAGGGCCCGGCGCACCCCGTCATGTCGCTCCAGGGCGTCCCGACGCATCTCCAGAAGGGTCTCCCCCCGAAGCTCGGGGTAGTCGCCCGTGATGACCCGGAGCGGCTCGCCCGCGGTGTGGGCGTCGATGACGCGGAAGCGCGGCCAGTGTGCGGGAGGGCGCCACTCGATGGGGGCCGGGCGGCCCGCGGCGGGTGAGGGGGTGCTCATCGAGAGCCGGGCGTCGCCGGCTGGGTCCAGGCCATCTCGCGGTCACCCTTCAGGTAGGGCTGGGGGTGCAGCCGGCTGGAGGTGACCTGGGCGCGGACGTAGAGCTCGTCACCGCCGAAGCGGTACTCCGCCTCGGGCCCGTCGACGACCATGAGCTCCTCGCCGATGGGCCCGAGGGCGCCGTCCACCTGGCGGGTGCCGATGAAGCGGATCCTGAAGCTGGCGTCCCCGTCCTCCTTCACGCGGAGCCGATACCCGTCGGCGGTGACCTCCAGGTCCTCGAGGGTGACGCCGCTGGAGGCGTAGAAGTCTCCACGGTTCATGGCCGCCGTGACCAGGTCTCGATCCAGGGCCTCCGCGCGGACCATGACCCAGCCACGCCCCGTGGGAGAGGTGAGGTTGCCGAAGTAGTGGTGGGCGTCGTCGGTGGCGACCCCGTAGAGCAAGGGGAAGGGCGTGTCGGCGGTGAGGCGACGGGCGAGGGCGTTGTCCCAGAGCGCCTCCATGGACGGGTGCTCGGAGTCTCCCTGGTTCCGGGTGGACCGGTGCCCGTTGTACACCTCGAAGAAGCGGTCCTCCTTGACGGCGGCCACCTCCTCCCAGGTCACCCCCCAGCCGAAGTTGGGGTGATTGAGGTGCCCGAACACAGGCCGCCCCGCCGCCGCGCCTGCCTCCTCGATGGAGCGCAGGGTGTCGGACATGAGCTCGACGATCGACGACCGCTGGAGGGCGGGCAGGACCCCGTCGGTGTTGACCGCGTTGATGTGCACGGGCCGGCCCTCGAAGCTGGAGGTGACCTCCTCCCCCGGGAGGAGGAGGAAGCCGCCCTCGTCGCCCTCGGGGGCCCGGTCCACCTGGGCCTTGAGCTCCGACAGCGTCCGGAGGCGCATCTCCCGGCTCCCGGCGTCGCCCCGGAGCTCGACCTTGTCCGCCCCGAAGCGCGTGATGAGCTCGTCGACCTCGGAGGGCTTGAGGCGCCCCACCCCGTCCTCCGCCACCGGGAACCAGCGCTCGTGGTCCTGGTAGATGTTGTGGTCGGAGAGCACCAGGAACTGGTAGCCGTTGTCGGCGTACCAGGAGGCGACCTGCTCGGGGGCCGCGTCGCCGTCACTCCAGAGGGTGTGGGTGTGGGTGTTCCCCTTCAGCCAGCGGAGCGGAGCCTCGTCCGGGGTGGCCGGGCCGCAGGCGGCGAGGAGGAGCGGGGACAGCGTGAGGGCGGCGAGGGGGCGCATGGGGCGTTCTGGGCGGAGGAATGGGGGCCCTGGCGGCGGTTGCCGGGGAGTCCTTCAAGTGAAGCGCGTGGCACCGTACCCTCGGGCCATGAAGATCCGCGTCCGAGGAAACCCCGATTTTGGCGAGGCCACCTGCGTCCTCGACCCTGGCGAGAAGCTGATCTGCGAGGGCCGTGCCATGAGCCGCATGAGCGCCGACATGGAGCTCCGCGTGAAGACCCAGGGCGGGCTGCTGCGTTCGGCGGCGCGCTCTGCCTTGGGGCGCGAGTCCTTCTTCATGTCCGAGTACTCCAGCGACTCCGGCGGGTTCGTCACAGTCGTCCCGGGGACCCCCGGCTCGGTCATCCATCGGCAGCTGCAGGGGGAGACGCTGATCCTCACGGCGGGGTCCTTCCTCGCGTCGAGCGCGACGGTGGACCTGAAGACCAAGTTCGGCGGGCTGAAGTCGTTCTTCGGCGGGGAGGGCGCGTTCCTGCTCTTCGCCAAGGGGCACGGTGACCTCCTCTTCAACGCGTTCGGCGGCATCGTGGAGCGCGAGCTCGACGGCTCCATGACCGTGGACAGCGGGCACCTGGTGGCCTGGGAGCCCTCGCTGGACTACGAGATCAAGTCCGTCGGCGGGCTCAAGCAGACGCTCTTCAGCGGTGAGGGGCTGGTGATGGAACTCCGCGGGCGCGGGAAGGTCTGGCTGCAGACCCGGACGCTCAAGGAGACGGCCGGGTGGATCACCCCCTACCTGATGGGCTGATGGAGATCTCGATCAAGGATACGGGCGCCTTCGCGTCCGCGAGCGTCACACTGGCCCCGGGGGAGCGCTTCGTCTCCGAGTCGGGCTGCTTCTTCCACTCCTCGCCCAACGTCGAGATCGACGTCACCACCCGGCGCAAGTCGGGCGGCAAGGGCGGCTTGCTCGGCGGCATCAAGTCGATGCTTGGGGGGGAGTCCTTCTTCCTCTCGACCTACCAGGCGACGGACGGGCAGGCCTCGACGGTGCACCTGGCGCCGGGGCTCCCCGGGGACGTGCGCCGCGTCGACCTCGACGGGTCGAGCCGCTGGCTGTGCTTCGGGGGGAGCTACCTCGGGTCCGCCCCGAGCCTCGACCTCGACACCCAGGGCCAGGGGTTCAAGGGGTTCTTCTCCGGCGAGAGCCTCTTCGCCATCAGCGTCAGCGGCCAGGGGCCCCTCCTGGTGAGCGCGTACGGCGCGATCCATGAGGCCGAGATCGACGGCGAACTGATCGTCGACACGGGCCACCTGGTGGCCTTCGAGGACACCCTGGACTACGAGATCACCAAGGCTGGCGGCTCGTGGCTGCGGTCCATGCTCGGGGGCGAGGGGCTCGTGATGCGGGTGTCGGGCAAGGGGCGGCTGCTGGTGCAGTCGCACGACGCAGGGAGTCTCGGGCGACGGATCGGGCGGCTCTTGCCGCCCAGGCAGGGCTGAAGATGGAATACCAGATCACGAACAACCCCAGCTTCTCTTGCGTCGAGGTCTCGCTCCCTGCGGGGGAGTCGATCATCTCCGAGGCTGGCGCCATGGCCTGGAAGGACGTGCACGTGCGGGCCGAGACGGCCAGCCGCGGGGGCGTGCTCCAGGGCCTCAAGCGCAAGCTCCTGGCCGGCGAGAGCTTCTTCCAGAACACCTGGACCGCGGAGGGGGCTCCGGGCTCGATCACCCTGGCGCCCGGCGCCTGCGGTGACATTCAGCACGCGACCGTCGCCGGTGAGATCCTGCTGGAGAAGAGCGCCTTCCTGGCCGCCACGGAGGGGGTCAACGTCGACTCGTCGTTCAACGGGTTCAAGGGCTTCTTCAACGAGGGGTTCTTCGTCCTCCGCTGCACGGGGCACGGCGAGCTCTTCTTCAACTCCTACGGCGCCATGCAGTGCGTGGAGCTGCAGGACGAGGAGTACCTCGTGGACAACGGCTACGCCGTGGCCTGGGACTCCACCCTGGAGTACCGGATCACGCGGTCCCAGAAGGTGCGCTCCTTCCTCTTCTCCGATCAGCTCCTGCTGCGCTTCTCGGGGAGCGGCCGGCTCTGGGTTCAGTCGCGAAGCCCCAGGGTGTTCGCGGGCTGGGTGCACCCGTTCCGGCCGGTGAAGAAGAACAACGACTGAGCGCGTCGGCTAGACGCCGGGCCACATGGCCCCGAAGACGCCGGCGGTGACCAGCCCGTACAGGATGCCGCCGAAGACGAAGCGCGCGGTCACGGCCCACTGGACCCCGCGCCAGATGGAGTCCTGGATGGGCGCCGTGGCGAAGCCGAGCAGCGCCACGGTCCCGGTGATCCGGAAGACCTCGTGGTCATCCGCCCCGCGCGGCAGGCACAGGGTTCCGATGTAGCCCGCGAAGGTGGCGAGCAGCGCCGAGTAGAGGAACCAGATCAGGAGGGCGCCGCCCATCTTGATGGGCCCCTTGGGGAGCACCTGCATGAACCCCACCGGGCCCAGGTTCTGCCGGGCGATGAATCCCTCCTCGGCCATCTGCTTCATGGAGCTGGCGTAGGGGAAGGCGTAGCCGCCCCGCTCCAGTCCAGCGCCGCGGAGGGCCTCGAGGACCCGGTCCTCGTCGGGCAGGGGCTTGTAGTCGGCCTTGTGGAGCGGCGACGCCACATGGATCACCGAGCTGACGACGAAGACGGCGGCGGCGGCCAGGAGGATCGGGAGCCACAGCTCCGTGATGGTGACTTCAGGCATGGGCCCAGCTTGCGGGTCGCCGGGCGGCCAATGCCAGGGGGACGATTGCCAGGGCTCCCCAGGTGGCCTCAGGCGCCCGCCTGGGCGTCCCTCAGGACCTGGCGAGCCGCGAGCATGCCCGGGCCGCCGGAGACGCAGCCGCCGGGGTGGGTGCCGGAGCCGCACTGGTAGTAGCCGCTGAGCGGGGTCCTGTACTGGTTCCAGCCGGGGGCCGGGCGGTTCAAGAACAGCTGCGAGTCGAAGAGCTCCCCGGCGAAGATGTTCCCCTCCGAGAGGCCCACGGCGCGCTCGATGTCCAGGGGCGTCACCACCTCGCGGTGGAGCACCAGCTCGCTGAAGCCCGGGAAGAACTCCTCCAGGGTCTCCTGGACCGTGTCGCCGAGGGCGTCGCGCTGGTCATCCCAGGTCCCCTCCGCCAGCTGGTAGGGGGTGTACATCACGAAGCACGACATGACGTGCTTGCCCGGCGGGGACATCCCGGGGTCCACGGTGGACTGGATGCAGCAGTCGATGAACGGCCGCCGACTGAAGCGGCCCTCCTTGGCCTCGGTGAAGGCCTGGTGGAGGTAGTCGATGGAGGGACCCAGGTTGGTGAAGCCGCGGAAGAGGTCCGGCTTGTCCTCGAGGCCCGGGAAGGTCGGCAGGTCGGAGAGGGCGAAGTTCACCTTCGAGGCGCTCCCCTGGTACTTGTAGCCCTCGAGGTGCTCGATCAGGTCCGCGGGCATGTCAGCGGGGTCCACCAGCCGGGTGAAAGTCTGGCGCGGGTCGAGGGCGCTCACGACCACGGGGGCCTCGATGCGCTGGCCGTCCTCCAGCTCCACGCCGCGCACGGTACCTCCCTCATGGAGCACGCGCCGGACCCGCGCCTCCGTCCGGATCTCGCCGCCGAACGCCTCGCACGCCCGGGCGAGGACCTGGGTGAACCCGCCGTTGCCCCCCTTGTGGAAGCCCCAGGACCCGGGGGAGCCGTCGTACTCGCCCATCTTGTGGAAGAGCCAGACCAGCCCGGACTCGCGGTCCCGCGGACTGACCATGCTCCCGATGATGCCGCTGGAGGCGTAGAGGGACTTGACCAGGTCGTGCTCGAAGGTCTCGTCCAGGATCTCCGCAGCGCTGCTGGAGGCGAAGCGCTCGCCGAGCGCCCGCACCTCGGGGTCGAGACCCTCCATGAACGCGCGGAGCTCGGCCAGGGCCTCCAGGTCCGCGGGGTCGTTGCTGCGGACGTTGGGCGGGATCCGGTCCATCCACGGCTTCAGGGCCACGCAGAGCCGCGCGATCAGGTGGTCCAGGTCCCTCGCGGCCTCCGCGTCCTCGGCCGAGAAGCGCGCGATCTCGTGGTAGTTGGCGTCCGCGTCGGGGCCCAGGGCGAGGTACTCCCCGTTCAGGCCGGGCTGGAAGGTGTTGGCAAGGGGGAGCACCATCAGGCCGTGCTCCACGAGGTCGAGGTCGTCCACGATCTCAGGCCGCAGCAGGCTGATGGCGTAGGAGAAGGTGGTGAAGCGGAAGCCTGGCAGGAGCTCCTCGGTGATTGCCGCGCCGCCCACCAGGTGCCGTTGTTCCAGGAGGAGGGTCCTCATGCCGGCGCGGGCGAGGTAGCCCGCGTGGACCAGGCCGTTGTGGCCGGCGCCGATCACGACCGCGTCGTACCGGAGCGAGGCGCTCTGGGGTTCGGTGCTCATGGGTTCTGGACCCCCTCCGCGACCGCGATCTTGCGCTCGGGGTTGAAGAACGACCCGCCGTGCACGCGCGCGAGCACGTTCTGCGGGCGGCGGATGACCGTCAGCTCGAGGTCGACCTCGGTGCCCTCCACGGCGAGGTCCATGGGGATCTTGGCGAGGGCCAGCGGTCGCCGCAGGAGCGAGGAGTAGTGGAAGCTGGTGGCGTACCCGGCGTAGTCCCAGGGGGTCTCGCTGCGTCGGTAGACGCTCATGGTGGTCTCTTCGTAGACCTCGTGGCGCGGGGCGAGGATCCCCGCCTCGTCGTGGACGCGCTCGTAGTCGTGCACGTCCACCGCGAGCCCGGTGGTGGTCCAGCGGGAGGAGCCAGTGGCCAGCTCCTGCTCGATCGCCCCTCGACCCACGAAGTCCCGGTCGCTGCGTTCCATGGCGCGCAGCATCCAGGCCCAGCCCAGCTCGGCGGGGGTCTCCCGCTGCTCGTCCACCCACGCGTGGCGGGAGGAGCGGAAGTCGACGTCCATCAGCAACAGCCCCGCCTCGACCCGCGCCATCTTCAGGGCGGTGGTCCCCATCATTGTCAGGTTGTCGCCGCGACCCGCCTCGAGCAGCGCGTCCAGCACGGGGAGGGCGCCCTCCCTCGGGACCCACAGCTCGTAGCCCAGGTCCCCGGTGTAGCCGGTGCGTGACAGGATGACCCCGTGGCTGGCGATGGCGCAGCGGGTGACACCGAAGTAGCGCAGCCCGTCGGCGGCGTCGGTCAGGCGCGCGAGGATCCGGTGCGCGAGGGGCCCCTGGAGAGCCAGGATGCCGTAGTCGAGGGAGACGTCCTGGACGGTCTCCCGGGCGATCCCGAGGTCGCTGGCGAGGTCCCGGAAGTACTTGAGGGTGGGCTCCGCGGCGGTGAGCAGGAAGTCCTCGCTGGAGAGGCGTAGCACGACGCCATCCTGGAGGACGTATCCGCGCCGGTCGCACCAGCAGGTGTACTGGGCTCGCCCGTCCGCGATGGCGCCCACGTCGCGGACCATGGCGTGGCGAAGCAGGGTCTCGGCGCTGGGGCCGGCGAAGCGCAGCTTGAAGAGCGGCGAGGTGTCCAGCAGCGCCGCCGAGTTGCGGATGGCGTAGTACTCGGTGGAGATCGAGTGCTGGTACGCCGGCGCGACGGTGTACCCGGCCCACAGCTTCCAGACCCCTGTCTGGTTGAGGCCGCTGAGGCGCGGCTGGAACGGGGTGGACTGCGGCATCGGTGGGCGTGGCCCGCCGGAGCGTCCGTCGGGGCCGCCAGTCCACCACAGCCCGGTCCTCCAGGGCAAGGGCGCTTCAGCGCTCCTGCCAGCGGTCGAGTCGCTCCGGGACGCGCGTGCTCAGGCGGACCGCGCGCGGTCCGACCGGGCGCGGACCTGCTCGTGCTGGATCCAGGACCGCAGCTGGCGCTCGATCTCGGCGATGCCGCTGGTGGCCGGCCAGTCGAAGACCATGCCGCAGTTGGCGCGCGGTCCCTCGAGGCGCCGCTGCACGATCCGAGCGGGCAGCACGTGGGTCCAGTTGGCGCCGAGGCACAGCTCCAGCTCGGCCTCCGTGCAGTCGGAGGTCTTCGCCTCATCCCTGGGCGGGAGCAGGACCGCGGCGCCAGAGATGGAGATGTTCTTGAGGATCACGTCCATCCACTCCCCGCCCCGAACCCGGAGGCGGGCGCTGGCGTGGGGGTGGCGAGCTGTCTCGAGGTGATAGTCATTCCGCAGGCCCTCGGCCTGCAGGACCTTCCTCGCCACCTCAGGGGGAACCTGAATGACGTACGCCCTCGAGCAGTCGAGCTCTCGGCGCTCGATGATGCGCCCCGGGGCCTCGACGCCTTCGATCGAACCGTTGGAGCAGAACCGGAGGGAGACGGCGTCGGTGATCGCGTAGCAAGGGAGGGAGGGCCCCTCGAACTTGACGTGCACGCGGGCGAAGGAGGCGTCCACAACGCAGCCCTGGACCTCGGGGCCCGCTTCAGCGGTGACCCGGACGATCGGGGCGGTCTTGGCTGAAAAGAGTTCGGGCATCTACTGCGATGGGTAGTAGTTACCCTTAACCATCGGCCGGGGCCGCGCCTCAACTTGTGCCGTGGGTGAGCGTCCGCGCGGGGCCCGTCTCCCTTCGAGCCAGCCTTCCGCCCCTCAGGGGCAGAAGATCACGTTCACCGCGTTGGTGAAGTTCGACGCGCCGCCGTCTCGATACCAGTACTGGAAGTTCATGAACGTGGCGTTCTGAAGGTCCAGCGCCGGGGGCACGAGCTGCGGGTCGAGGGTGTAGTCCACCGCTCCGGCTGCGTCGGCCTGGGAGATCTGGTTGCTGATCCGGTAGAGCGGGCTGGCGAGGCACACGTAGCCGCTGGCCACCGGGAGCCGTCGCTGGGCGCGTGAAGCGAGCAGGAATCCGAAGGTCCCGCCGGGGATGTTGCGGACGCGAATGCGCAGGTCTTCCGCGTCGAGGAAGAAGCGGCCCGTGAGGTCCAGCTCGGCGAAGCTGCCCACGGTGTTCATGCGAGCGCTGCAGTAGGAGTACTTCACGTGGCGACAGAGGTTGCGCTCCACCTCCTGGCGGAACATCGCGCGGCTCTGGATGGTCACGCCGCCGAGTTCGGCGATGCAGTGGTGGGCGTTGAACGGGCTGGGGCCCTGACCGCCGGCGCCGCCGAGGGCGCCCACCCGGCCGAAGAGCGACCACGTCTCGGTGTCGAGGTTGCCGATGTCCCCCGACTGCGCGGGGACCCGTGCGGTCTCGGAGCCCTGCAGGTAGACCACGAGGTCCCCCGCCGCGTCGTAGGTGACCATGAGGTGCACCATCTCGTCGGTCCAGCTGCCGGGCAGGTCGACCGTGGCGGTGGTGCTCTGGCCGCTCTGGGCGCCGCGCAGGCGCACCCGGAGGTCGTCGGCGACGTTGGCGCCAGCATCGTCTCCGATGATCCCGCCATCGCCGACGGTGATGGAGAGACCCTCGCTTGCGTCACCCACGTCGAGGAGCACGAGCTCCTCCTGCGGCTGCGCTTCGATGCTCCGCGTCCAGAGGCCCACGCTGAACGCGCGGCGGGCATCCATGGGGAGCCCGCGGCGGGTCAGCCGCAGCTGGGTGCTGGGGGTCCCGGCGCGGATGACCGTGGGGGAGAGGTCGCTCGGGCCGGCACCCGTGCGGGGCACGACCTCGAAGTCTGCGTTGGCGTCGAGGTCGACGACCTCCCAGGTGGGGAAGGGTTCCTGCGGCGAGTTCCAGAGCTGACCGAGGGCCAGGGGACCCTGGGACTGGAGGCCGAGGTTGGGGCTCCACGTCGCGATGAAGGTGGAGCGGGGCTCGGGCGAGCGCGCGTTCGTGGAGACGTTGGCGCGGAAGTTGTCGAGGTCGCTCTGGAGCAGGGCCACGATGCCCGCGTGCTGCCCCGCGACGTCTGTGGACTCCGTGGGGTCGTTCAGCAGGTTGTAGAGCTCCCCCTGCCTGAGCTTCCACTGCCCGTATCGGATCGCGTCGATGGAGCTGCCGGCACCTCGGAAGAGCGGACGCGCCAGGGCTGGCGGTCCCCCAGTGATGGTCGAGAGCAGGCTGACGCCGTCGAAGTTCAGCTGGGGCGGGGCGGCGATGTTCACCGCCTCGAGGATGGTGGGTGTCAGGTCGACGTCGGCGCCCACATCGTTGAGCGTGAGGCCGGGGGGGATCCGGGAGGGCCACTTCGCGATGAAGGGCACGCGGATGCCCCCCTCGAACGTGCTCCCCTTCGCGCCCCTCAGCCCACCGGTGGAGCCCGCCTGGTAGGGGTTGGCGGCGCCGGCCGGACCGTTGTCCGACAGGAAGATCACGAGGGTCTGCTCGGAGATCTCCAGCTCGTCCAGCAGGTCGAGGACCTGGCCGGCGCTGTGATCGAGCTCCTCCACGGCGTCTCCGTACTCGCGGCCCTCCGCGCTGACCCCGTCGAATGCGGGGCTGGCGATGGCCGGGACATGGGGCGTGGAGTAGGCGAGGACCGCGAGGAACGGGGACTCCGTCTCGTCCGCATCGCGGATGAAGTCCAGGGTCCGCGCGGTGAAGCGCGCGGTGCTCATCCGGGCGTCCGGCTGCCACTCCCACTCGGAGGTCTCGGAGTCGACATACGCGTTGGGTTCCGCGAGGTGGCCCCACGGCGAGGTGAGGTAGTGGCTGAAGCCCTGGCCGCCCGGGAGCTGCGAGGGTGAGTCACCGAGGTGCCACTTGCCGAAGTAGCCCGTGCGGTAACCGGCGCTCGCCATGATCTCGGCGAGGGTGGTCTCGCTCGAGCTCATGCCGTATTCGCTCCACTGGGAGAGCGCGGTGAAGATGCCGAGCCGCTGGGGCGTGAATCCGGTGAAGAGCGCGGCCCGCGTGGGTGAGCACCTGGGCTGCACGTAGAAGGAGTTCATCCGAACGCCCTCGTTCGCCATGGCGTCCAGCCGCGGGGTCGCGATCAGCGGAGCGCCGTAGCAGCTCAGGTCCCCGTAGCCGAGGTCATCGGCGAGGAGGATCACGATGTTCGGCTGCATCCCTTCCGAGGGCGGCAGGCTCGGCGGCGGGGACGCTACGGCGTTCCCTGCCAGGCAGAGGAAGGAGAGACTGATACAGACCGCGCGCATGCATCGAATGGTATCTCCCCTTGGATTCAGGGGCTGGGTGCCGTCGTCGAGGGTTTCGTGGATCCAGGCCCCATGCGTCCTTGACGTGTCCGTGGTGACTCTCTCGTTCTCGATCCGTCTCAGCCGGGGACGTCCACGGGCGGACCTGCGTCGTTGGAGCGCAGGCGTAGCAAGCCGGAATATGCGGCCTTGAGCGCGGCCGCGGCAACCACGAGGGCCGCCCCGGGACCGATCGATACCGTGGCGAGGTCGTCCAGCTTGACGACGACGATCACCAGGGCGAGGGCGAGGACGTCGAGCATGCACCATCGACCAAGCTCGCGCTCGAGCACGACCCATCGGGGCGCTGGGCGACCGCTGGACCAGTGCGCCATGCCGGCGACCGCGGCCCTCGCCACCGGGACGACGGCCATGAAGGCGGCGAGCCCGCACGCGAGCCAGAGCTCGCCCCCCGCCGCCTGCTCGCGGACCGCCTCCAGCAGGGAGAATGCGCGCTCCTTGAGGATGCCCTTCTTGATGCTGAGCAGCATGGGGAGCGGCGCCGCGAGGAGGCACAGGGAGCCGGCGAGGTGAAGGGCGCGGCCCAGGGCCGGGGCGGCCCAGGCGCGTGGAAGGGGCCTGGGAGTTCGAGGGGCGGAGGGTGCTGGTCCCAGGGCGCTGTCGATCACGCGGGTGGCCAGGATGCCGGCGACCATCGCGAGCATGAAGAGGTGGATTCCAGGGCGCGTCTCGCTGCGCGTGACGCCGAGCTGGACGGCGCTCACGAAGAGCCCGACGACCCAGAAGTCCAGGGTGGACCAGCGGCCGGCGCCGTGGAGGCCGCGCAGCAACGCCGCGGACCTGCGGGTGGCGCCGCCGCGGGCGACGATGACGCCAGCCACGCCGAGCTTGAAGGTGGGGAGCACCAGCGAGAACGCGAAGACCACCGCGCCGAGCAGCGGCGTGCCGTCCTCCCAGAGGGCCCGGATGCCCCCGAGGATCGAGTAGATCTCCTCCGGGCTCCCGAGGGTCTGATACCAGATGGTCGGGAGGGTGAGCGCGATGCACATGCCCGAAGCGCTCACCAACACGAGCGCCCCGGCGACCCGTCGAGCGAGGGGCCGGAGGGTGCGGGGTGGGTCCGAGGGTGGGGCGTTCGCCGGGGTCGGCGTGGCGCGGCGCACCGGGCGCTCGGCTCCCGCTGCCTCGTCAGCTCCGCGGCGTCGGTGGGGGGCGGGGAGCGGGGGATTCAAGGGGCGGGGCCGGCGCAGCGGCCGACCCGATGCTGGCAGGGCATACGGGGCCATGCAATCACTCTCTCGCGCCCCTGGGGGCCCATGGCCGCCCGATATCGAGGCGGGCGTATATGCTCAACGGGGCGCGCCCGGCGCTGGAGGCCGGCGGCGTCGAACCCCGTCCAGGTCACCCATGAGCAGCAACCTCCATCGCCCCAGCCGCCGCGGGTTGCTCCGTGCGGGTGTGGCCTCCACCTTCGGCTTCGGAGAGCTCGCCAGGGCCGCCACCCGGTGGGACGACGCGGCCCCCGCCAGGACGCAGGCGGTCATTCAGATCTTCCTCCCGGGCGGCCTCGCCCACCAGGAGACCTTCGACCCCAAGCCCTACTCACCGCTCGCCTACCGCGGGGACGTCAAGGCCATCCCCACGGCCCTCGATGGCGTGCGCTTCGGCAGCTACTGCAAGGAGACCGCCAAGGTCGCAGACCGCCTGTGCGTGGTGCGGTCCTTCACCCACGGCGAGGCGGCCCACGAGCGGGGCGTGCACAACATGATGACGGGGTTCCGCCCGAGCCCCGCCGTCGTCTACCCGAGCATGGGGAGCGTGGTCTCCCATGAGCTCGGCGGGCAGCGGGACCTGCCCGCCTACGTGTGCGTCCCCCGGCCGCCGAGCGTGTACGCGGGGCCGGGCTACCTCTCGTCCTCCTTCGCGCCCTTTGGGCTCGGCGGAGATCCCGCGTCTCGCTCCTTCAAGGTCCGGGACCTCGACCTCCCGGACGGGGTGGATGGCGATCGCTTCGCTCGCCGTCGCGCGATGCTGGAGGACGTCAACGGGTCCTTCCTCGACTCGGTGGACGCGGACGAGGTGGGCGCCATGGGGGACTTCTATGAGCGGGCCTACGCCCTGCTCGAGTCGGAGTCCGCCAAGAGCGCCTTCCGGCTGAACGAGGAGCCGAAGAAGCTCCGCGACCGCTACGGCCGCGGGGGCGCGGGGCAGCGGCTGCTCATGGCCCGCCGCCTCGTGGAGAACGGGGTGCGGTATGTGACGGTGAGCCTCGGGTCGTGGGACATGCACCAGAGGATCTCCCGCGGCATGAGCCAGCAGTTCCCGGCGGTGGACCGGGCCTTCGCGACGCTCATCGCGGACCTCGACGATCGCGGCCTCCTGGACACCACCCTCGTCCTCCTGACGACGGAGTTCGGGCGGACGCCGCGGCTCAATCCCACCGGCGGCCGGGATCACTGGCCCCGGGTCTTCTCCGTGGTCATGGCAGGGGGCGGAGTGAAGCGCGGCCACGTGCACGGTCGCTCCGACGCCACCGCCTCCGAGGTGGAGGAAAAGGCCGTCGGTCCCGAGGACCTGGCCAGGACCGTGTACACGCTCATGGGGGTGGACCCTGACCGGACCCTGCTGGCGGGCGGGAATCGGCCGCTCCAGCTGGTGAAAGGGGGCCGGGTGATGCGCGAGGTCCTCGCGTGAGCGCCCGAGCCTGGGCCAGGTTCCTCGTCCCGCTGCTCCTCATCGGTCCAGCGGCGGCGCAGCTGCCGACCCTCGACGCGCTGCTCCCACGCGGCGGGCAGCGGGGGACCGAGGTCTCGGTGGAGCTGCGGGGTAAGAAGCTCGGGGGCGCGCTGGACCTGATGTTCAGCGACCCCGCGCTCGAGCTGGTCGAGCTGGAGCAGGAGTCTGCTCGGCGGGTGACCGCGCGGATTCGGATCGGCGCGTCGGCGCCCCCCGGGCCGCGGTGGATCCGGCTGCGGACCTCCTCCGGGCTCACCAACCTCCTGAACTTCTCGGTGGGCGCGTTCCCGCACCTCGCGGAGGTGGAGCCCAACGGCAGCCCGGCGCAGGCCCAGGCGATCGGCGGGGCGGATGGGGGCGCCGTCACGGTGCGCGGTGTCGTGGAGCTCGAGGACATGGATGTGTACCGCGTGGAGGGGCACGCCGGGGAGCGTCTCTCGGTGGAGGTGGAGGCCATGCGCATCGGGAGCCGGCTCGACGCGGCCGTGTCGCTGGTGGATTCCAGGGGCTTTGTCCTGCGCTCCTGCGACGACGTCGCCTTCGCGCGCCAGGACCCCGCGTTCTCGGTGGTGCTCCCCGAGGACGGCGCCTACTTCATCCGGGTGCGGCAGGCCGCGTACCGGGGCGACAAGGACTCGCACTACCTGCTGCATGTGGGCGACTTCCCGCGGCCGCTGTCCCTCCTGCCCCTTGGCGGGCCGGCCGGGGAACCCCTGGAGGTGGAGCTCCTCGGCGAGGAGGGGGCCCTCGGCTCGGCCACGGTGCAGGTGCCCGCCGGGGGAGCCCACGGCGGCTGGGTCCCGCCGGGGGCCGCGGGGGTGCCGGTCGAGCTGGGCGGTCGGGTGGCACCCACGCCCTGCTGGCTGCGGCCCTCGCCGCTCCCCAACGTGATGGAGTCGACCGACGGCTCGGTGACTCCGTTCGCCGTTCCGGCGGCCCTGAACGGGCGGCTGGAGTCCGAGGGGGACACAGACCGCTTCTCCTTCGAGGTGAAGGAGGGTCAGAGCTACGTGGTCGAGGTGTGGGCCCGGCGGCTCCGGTCGCCGCTGGACAGCGTGCTCCGCTTGCGGCGCGACCCGACCAAGGCGCCGGTGAAGGAGAATGACGACTCGGACGGTCACCCGGACAGCGCCATGCGGTTCACCGCGAAGGGCGGGGGCCGGGTGGAGCTCGAGCTCGCGGACCAGCTTGGCCGCGGGGGGCCGGAGTTCACCTACCGCATCGAGGTGACGAACGGCGCGCCGTCGATCGCGGTCAGCACGCCGCGGCTGATCAAGGCCCTCGCCGTCCCGCGCGGCGGGCGGGCCCTCGCCATGGTTCGGGTGGAGCGCGAGGGCGCCCCAGGCGACCTGGAGCGCGTGATCGAGGGCCTCCCGGAGGGGGTCGCCGCGGAGGTGATCGAGCTCCCCGAGGGGATGGGCCTCTGGCCGATCCTCCTGGAAGCGGCAGCGGACGCCCCGCTGGCCCACGGCGAGCTCCACGTGCGCGCGGAGGCCGGCGGCGCCACGGCGGGCTTCCTGGACGAGCGTCGGCTCGTGGAGGGGGCCAACCAGACCCTGTTCTGGGCGCAGACCGTGCGGGGCATGTCCCTCGCGGTGACCGACCAGGCGCCCATCGCCCTGTCGCTCGACGTCCCCTCCGTCCCGCTCCCCCGGAGGGGCGCCGTCGATGTCCGGGTCCGGGTCCAGCGCGCGGAGGGGGCCAAGGGGCCCGTGACCGCGTCGCTCCCGTTCCTGCCCCCCGGACTCACGGCTTCCGGGCAGATCACGATCCCGGCGAACAAGGACGAGGGCGTCATCAGCCTCAACGCCGCGGCCGACGCGCGACTGGGCTCGTGGCAGCTGGTGGCCGCCGCCGAGATGGACGGGCCGGCGAGCCGGGTGCGGGTCGCCTCCGCGCCGGCGTCCCTCGAGGTCACGCCCCCGTTCCTCACGGGGAGGGCGCAGGCGCTCTCCCTGGAGCGCTCGGAGTCCGGTTCCCTGCTGGTCAAGGTCCAGCGCAACGAGGGGTGCCCTGCCGGTGGAGAGCTGCGCGCGGTCGGCCTCCCGCGCGGCGTCTCCGCGGAGGCGGTGGCCTTCGGTGCCGACGCGGCCGTGGGGGCCGCCGAGGTCCTCGTGCCGCTCCGCGTCGCGGAGGATAGTCCGACGGGGAAGCACTCGGGGCTGGTGCTCAACGCGATCTTCAACCTGCCGGAGGGCCGAGTGGTGCAGTCGGTCTCCGCCGCGGAGCTCCGCATCAAGCGGGCGCCCAAGGTGGCCGCGAAGCCGGCCCCGGCGTCCCCCGCCGCCGCGCCTGCCCGGCCGCCCACCCGACTGGAGAAGCTGCGGGCCGACCACGCCCGCAAGCTCGGTGAGAAGGGGGAGTGGCCTTGAAGCTCACCCTCCTCCTGGTCGCGGGCCTCGCAGGGCTCGGCGGCGACCGGCTGATGGGCCCCGACGCCTCCCCGGCGGGGGCCCCTGGGGACCCGGTTCCGGAGGACCGCTCCACCCCGTCTGGGGCCCTTCCGGCGGTCCGGGTCTACCCCCCGAGCATCGCCCTCGACATGGGGCGAGACTGGCAGGGGGTCCTTGTGGTCACCGAGGCCATCGGCGGCCTCTGCGACGACCGCACGGAGGAGGCCGCCTATGAGGTCGCGGACCCCTCGATCGCCCGCCTCGAGGGCGGGGAGTTGATCCCGGTCTCGGCGGGGGAGACGAGCCTCTGGGTCTACGCGCTCGGGCAGGTGCGGGAGGTCCCGGTGCGGGTGTCCGACCCCAGCACGAGCCCGCCCCTCAGCTTCGAGCTGGACGTGGTCCCGGTCCTCACCGCGCGCGGCTGCAACAGCGGCGCGTGCCACGGCTCGGCCCGGGGCCAGGACGGCTTCCACCTGTCCCTCTTTGGCTACGACCCCGCGGGGGACCGGCGTCGGCTGGTGGACGAACTCCCCGGTCGCCGGATCAACCGGGCCCTGCCTGAGCGGAGCCTCCTGCTCGAGAAGGCCACCGGCGCGGTGCCCCATACGGGCGGCGCCCTCATGTCGTCCAGCGACGCAGATCATGGGACCCTGATCGCCTGGATCCGGGAGGGCGCGCGGGCGGACGAGTCCGACGTCGCCGCCCTGCGCTCGATCGAGCTCTTCCCCCCGGAGGTCCTGTTGCGCGGGCCCGGGGAGCGCGTCGGCTTGATGGTGCGCGCCAGCTACTCGGACGGGACGGACCGGGACGTCACTGCGCTGGCTCGCTTCCGGACCAGCAACGAGGTGACCGCGGCTCCGCTGGACGGCGGGCGGATCGAGAGCGGGCAGCCCGGGGAGGCGTTCGTGACCGCGAGCTTCGGGCCCCACACGGTCGGCGTCCCGATCATCGTCCTGCCGGCCGAGGGCGCGGCCGAGTACGCGGACCCGGCGGGCCCCGAGGTGCCTGGGAACTGGATCGATGGGCTGTTGGAGGTCAAGCACCGGCGCCTGCGGGTCTCCCCGTCTCCGACCTGCACGGACGAGGAGTTCATCCGCCGGGTGACCCTGGACACCATCGGCCTGCTGCCCACCGTGGCCGAGCGAGAGGCCTTCCTCCGGGACCCCCGGCCCTCGGCCGCCAGGCGCGCCGCGCTGGTGGAGTCCCTGCTGGGGCGCCGGGAGTTTTCTGACCTGTGGGTCATGAAGTGGGCCGAGCTCCTGGGGATCCGCTCGGACAACCAGGGGGTGAGCGAGAAGTCAGCCCTCCTCTACTTCGAGTGGGTCCGCGACCGCCTCGCGGCGAACGTCCCGGTGGATCAGATGGTCCGGGAGCTCCTGACCGCGAGCGGGGGGACGTTCGCCGCGCCCGAGTCGAACTTCTATCAGGTGGAGCGGGACACCCTCGTGCTGACCGAGAACGTGGCGCAGTCCTTCCTCGGGATCCGCCTGCAGTGCGCGCAGTGTCACAATCACCCCTTCGATCGCTGGACCCAGGACGACTACTACGGCTTCGCGGCCTTCTTCGCCCAGGTGGGACGCAAGCGCGCCGAGGACCCCCGGGAGTACATCATCTACGACCGCCGCGGGGGCGAGGTCCGGCACCCCGTCACGAACAAGACGGTGCGACCCAGGTTCCTGGGCGGGGAGGCCCCGGACCTCGAGGGCCGGGACCGGCGCGCGGTGCTCGCGGATTGGTTGACCTCGCCGGAGAACCCCTGGTTCTCGCGATCCCTCGCGAACCGGGTCTGGTCCCACTTCATGGGGCGAGGGGTCGTGGAGCCTGTGGACGACTTCCGGGTGAGCAACCCGCCGAGTGAGGCGGCGCTGCTGGACGGCCTGGCGGCGCGGCTCGTGGAGACGGGCTACGACCTGAAGCAGCTGGTGCGGGAGATCACGTCCTCGCGCGCCTATCAGCGCACGACGGAGGTCACGGGGTCCAATGCCCAGGACCTGCGCAACTTCACCCGCCAGGAGGTCCGTCGCCTGCGAGCGGAGACGCTGCTGGACGTGGTGTGCCAGGTGACCGAGGCGCCCGTGAAGCTGAACGGGTTGCCCCTGGGCTCGCGCGCGGTGGAGATCGCGGACGGGGCCACGAGCAACTACTTCCTGCAGACCTTCGGCCGGGCGCCGCGTGAGTCGGTCTGCGCCTGCGAGGTGTCCTTTGAGCCCTCGCTCTCCCAGGCCCTGCACCTGCTCAACGGGTCCACCGTCTCGCGGCAGATCGATAGCGGGGGGCTGGTGGGGCGATGGCTCGGCGAGGGAGCCTCCGTGGACGACGTCATCTCGAGGCTGTACCTGCGCTGCCTCGGCCGCAGCCCCTCGTCGACAGAGCTCGAGTCCCTGCAGGCGAAGGTGGCCGCCGCCCCCGCCGCCGAGGACGCCCTCGAGGACGTCTTCTGGGCCTTGCTCAACTCCCGCGAATTCCTCTTCCAGCACTGACCATGTGGCCCCTCCTCCTGCTCGCCGTCGGCGCGACGGCCCCCGCGGCCGATGACGCCCCGCCCAACTTCGCGGATCACGTCTCGCCGGTCCTGCGGGAGAACTGCGTCTCCTGTCACCGTGGGAGCCGGGCGCGGAATGGCCTGGACCTGCGCAGCGTCAAGTCGATCCTCAAGGGCGGGAGCGCCGGGCCTGCGGTGGTGCCAGGGGACTCGTCGGGGTCCCTGCTGTACCAGGTGATCGCCCACGAGGCGGAGCCCTTCATGCCCCCCGATGAGGACGCCCTGGATCCGGCGGTGGCCCAGCTGGTGGCGGCCTGGATCGACGGAGGGGCGCGGGCGGACGCGAACGACAAGGGGGCGGCCCCCGAGGCCGCAGCGGCGCGGCCCGTGGCGCCGCCGCTGCCCTCGGGCAAGGCGCCCATGCCGGAGGGGCTCGCCACCCAGCCCGTGTGGTGGACGGACCGTGGCGGCGCCGTGATGGCGGTGGCCGCAAGCCCGGGGGCTCCGCTGGCCGCGGTCGCGGGGTACCGCCAGGTGAGCCTCTACGGGCTCCCCGGGGGAGAGCTTCTGGGCGTGCTGCCGTTCGAGGCCGGGCAGGTGCACAGCCTCCGCTTCAGCGCCGGGGGGGAGACCCTCATCGTTGGCGGGGGGCGGTCGGCGGATTCGGGGAAGGCCGTGGCCTTCGAGGTGGCCACGGGCCGCGCGTGGGCGACGGTGGGAGAGGAGCCCGACGTGGTCCTCGACGCCGACATCTCGGTGGACCTCCAGCGCATCGCGATCGGCGGCCCGGATCGGACCCTGCGCGTCTATGGCGCCGCCACGGGCGAGCTCGCCTTCGAGGGCGGCGGCCACACGGACTGGGTCACGGCGGTGGCCTTCAGCCCGGACGGGGTCCTCGTGGCCTCCGGCGATCGCGCGGGCGGGCTCTTCGTCCGGGAGGCCATGACGGGGGAAGAGTTCCATCGGCTGCCCGCGGTGGACGGCGGGGTCACGAGCCTCAGCTGGCGCGCGGACTCCATGGTCCTGGCGGCGGCCGGGGAGGGCGGGAAGGTCGCGCTCTTCGAGATGGAGAACGGGAAGCGCATCAAGAACTTCAACGCGGGCTCAGGCGTGCTCGACCTTCAGTACGGGCGGAGCGGCGGGCTGGCGTCTGCGGGACGGGACGGGCGCTTCAGGGTGCACGACGGAAACGGGAAGGAGCAGGCGAAGATGGGCCCCGCGCCTGCGCCCGGGGTGAGCGCGGCGATCTCGGGCGATGGCCGCTGGATCCTCGGGGGGGACAGCGCCGGCCAGGTGCACCTCATCGAGGTGGAGTCCAGGAAGACGGTCGCGACCCTCTCGCCCTTCCCTGCAACGGACGAGGCTCGGTCCCTCGAGGCCGCCGAGGCGCTGGAGGCGGCGGGGGCGGCGGGGGCGGCGGCTCTCCTGGCGGCGCGGGAGCGCCTCGCGGAGGCCGAGGCGGGGCAGGCTGGCCTGGCCGAGGCTGCGGGGGCCGCGCGGCGCGAGGCGGAGGGGGCTGCGGCTCGGGCTGCGGAGGCGAGGGAGGCCGAGGCGGAGGCCGTCGCCGCGCTCCGCGCCGCCGAGGACAAGGCGGCGGGCTTCGAGCCCGTGTTGCTGGAGTTGAGCCGGGCCCTGACCGAGGCTGACGGGTTCGCCGAGTTGGCGACCTCCAGGAAGATCGCCAACGAGCTTGTGCTGGCGGAGCGTGTCGCCGAACTGGACCTTGCGCTGCTTCGCCAGGCGGAAGCCCGGGGCCCAGCGGTGGCCGAGGCAGAGGCCGCCGCCGGCGCCGCGCGCGAACGGATGGAGGGCGCCACAGCGCTCCTTCAACTGGCAGCTGGTGAGGCTGCCCGCGCCGCGGTGCTCATGGAGCAGCGCCGGGCCCAGCTCGTGCGATGGCGGGAGCGGGCGGAGCCCCGGGTGGCCGCGCTCGAGGCCGCACGGACAGCCAGTGAGGCGGCTTCGGTGCGCTCCCAGGAGGAGGCGCAGGGGGCCCAGGCGGCGGCGGAGCGGGCCGCGGCGGCGTCCGCCGATGCCCAGGTCGCGGCGGCGGCCCTGGAGGCGGCCGGCGCGGCCCTCGAGTCCGCGGAGCGAGACGCCACCGCCCATGGGGCGGCCCTGAACGCCGCGCGCCGCGCCCATGAGGCGCGGCGCGAGGACCTGATGAGGTCGGGCGGTGAGGTTCGACCGCTCCCCGGCGACTGAGGGGCGCGGCGGCCAGCCTCAGGGGGTTGGGCCCTCCACCGGGACATGCTCGCCGACGTCCTCGCCGGGCATCAACCGGTAGGTGCCCTGGAGAGGCTCCACGAGCTCGTCGTCGAAGAGGGCGGGGTCGATGGCGACTCCGGGGCGACTTGCGATCTCGATCAGGTTGCCGTGGGGGTCCCGGACGAACATCTGCATCTTGCCCCCCGGGAGCGCGCGCACGCGACCCCAGGGCTTGGTGTCGATCCCTCCCACGGCCTTCGCGCGCTGGAAGACCCCCTCGAAGTCGGGCACCTCCAGGCAGAAGTGCCCCCGATACGCGCGGGCGTCCGCGAGCACGTTCATGTGGATCTGCTGGCGGTCGTTGATGCGGAAGAACTGCGACGCCATCCCCTGGTCCGGCGTCGGGTCGAGCGGGAGCCCGAGCACGTCGCGGTAGAAGGGAATCGCGGTCTCCAGGTCATCCACGTTCACGTTGATGTGGTGAATGTGCGCGTCGCCGTCGGTCATGGCCGTGGGGTCACTTCTTGATGAGCGGAAGGAGCGTCTCGGAGGCGCGCTCGTAGAGCATGGTGTAGTACTCCTCGCTCAGGAGGCTCGAGCCGTGGTCCTCGATGAACTTCAGCTGCTCGGGGGAGATGTCCACCGGGTTCTGCTCCACCTGGTTGGTCCAGGGCGAGACGGGGGTCCGGTCGATGGGGGCCACGGCCTCCATGGTGAGGGCGCCGTCGTAGCCGATCTCGTCCAGGGTCTTCACGAAGGACGCCCAATCCACTGATCCCATGCCGGGGGCGAGGCGGTTGTTCTCCGCCACGTGGACGTCCACGAGGCGCGAGCTCGAGGCGCGGATGGCGGCGAGCATGTCCTTCTCCTCGATGTTCATGTGGAACACGTCGAGGCAGACGCCGCAGTTCGGGCCCACGGCCTCCGCCAGCGCCATGGCCTGGTCGGCCCGGTTGAGGAAGTAGGTCTCGAAGCGGTTGAGGGGCTCCAGGGCGAGGCGTACCCCGCGGTCCTCGGCGAGGGCGTAGACCTCCTTGAGGCCTGCCACGACCCAGTCCCACTCCTCCTCGGGGGTGGCGTCGGGGTTGACCTTGCCCACCGTCGCGGGGACCACGGTCAGCTCGTGGCCCTCCAGCTGGTGGACCATCTCCACGAGGGACCGCATGTAGTCCACGGTCGCCGCGCGCTGGGCGGGGTCCTTCGCGGCCAGGTTCCGGTCTCCCAGCGTCAGGGTGACGGCACCCCAGCAGCGGATCCCATACTGCTTGAGGAGCGGGAGGCACTCGGCAGGCGGGTACTGCTCCGGTTCGCCGCTGATCTCAATGCTCTCGAAGCCAAGGCGCTTGATCCGCTTGAGGGTGACCTCGAGGGGTTCGGCGCGCATCCAGTTGTGGGTGGAAAGGTGCATGGCCCGATTCTAGGGTCGGCTCGCAGATTCGTTCAGGACACCTTCATGGAAGGTGAAGCGCCTCGCATTCAAGGTCGCGGCCCCGTCGCGCGGTCCGGCCCCGGGGAGAGCCCGCCCATCATGCATACAGAACCCGCCCCGGCCCCCGCGTCCCCGCCCCGCCTCATCCGCTTCACGGTGCTCGCGGGCGCGTGCCTCCTCGTGTTGGCGGTGGTCTACCTCGTGACCCCGAGGTGGCTCGGCGGCGCGTCGACGGAGGAGCGGCAGCGTATCGAGGCCGACTGGAGCTCGCTGGTGGAGGCTGGAGCGGTCGCGGTACCGGCCGCCGGTCCACCCTGGGAGGGGTCGGCACTCGAGCGCGCCTTGGAGGCGGCGGAGGTCGAGGGTCTGGACGGACTGCTCCTCGCCGTCGGAGACGGGGCGACCTGTCCGCTCCCGGATGACTCGGTCGGCGCGGTGGGCATGGTGGGTGCTCTGTCGCCCGAGCGAGTGGCTGAGCGAAGCCTCGATGAGCTCGCCGGGCTGCTGACCCTGAGCCGTCGATGGGAGCGAGGGGCGCCGAACCTGGTGGCCCTCCTCGCGGCTGTCGCCATCGGCGAGCGCGTTCTCGACGTCGCCCTTGAGCGCGAGGGCGGGCCGGCGGCGGTCGCCGGCATCGATCCGCCGGACCCCGAGGGCCTGTTCATGGCATTCTGCCGCGAGCAGCTGGAGGTCCACGCCGAGCTGAGGGCCGCGGTGGCGGCGGAGGCCAGCGGGGAGACGCTGGAGCTGACGGTGCTCGGGCTGAAGTTGGCCGCGCTGCACGAGGCGCGGCGTTTGCGAGACCTCCTCGAGGATGGGGCCAGCATGGAGGGGCAGACGGTGGCGCGGCCAGGCCGCCTCCTGGGGTGGCGGGCCATGTGGCTCCAGCGACCGGAGGATCTCTCGAGGGGGGTCTTTCTGCCGCTGATGGCTCACTCGCTTGGGGGCGCCGCGGCGGCGTGGGGCGACCACCTGGCCCGGTGGGACGCCATCGAGCAGGGCGACTGAGGGGGCCCCGCCGGGGGGCGCAACCCCCATGGAAGAGGGGGGGGCTGCGCGCAGCGCAGCCCCCCCCTCAAAGGTTTGAACCTGACCCGGGCGCCTTCTCAGGGAGCCCAGGTGATGGCGATGCCGTTGGACCAGTTGCCGCCGGGGGCCGGCGTGTCGCGGTGGAAGAACGAGTAGTACAGCGTTCCTCCAGCGATGGCCGCGCTCTCGGGCCGGGCGGCGTCCGTGAAGTCACAGCTGTAGGTCGCACGGTTCGCCGAGGCGGCCACGACGCTGAGTCGCTGGATGCCGCTGTTGATGCAGAAGGTCCCGCCGAGGGGCGAGGAAGCCGGCGCGCCAGCGCCGGTGGCCTGGACGAAGACCCCGAAGAAGTCCGGGATGTCCTCGACCACCAGGACGGCGTCGTTCGACGACAGGAAGGGAGAGCCCTCGAGGCCCATCTTGCCGCCGCTGGTGCTGATGGAGTTCGCGGTGCCGGGGTCGCAGAAGGCCGTGGAGCTGTAGAGGCAGGTCGCGTTCAGCTCGCCAGGCGTGTCGTCAAAGAACGGCGAGAGCCCGAACGCCCCGATGCGGACGTCCTGGAAGCTGCTGTTGCACCGGTAAACGTGACCGGGGACGAAGTTGCCGTCCGGGCCCACGTCGACGGCGCTGCCATTCGGAGTGAAGAGGGAGGAGGCGTAGAACTGGTCGCCAGAGCCGGGGGACTCCACGAGGGAGATGGCGTCGAGGACCACGAGCCAGGGCGTGACGTCGAGCACACCGTCGTCATCGGTATCGAGGTCGTCTCCGACCGCGCCCGTGAACTGGAGGGCGATCAGGTGCGTGACGTTGTCGCTGTTCTCGAAGTTCAGGGTGGTCGTGTAGTCGGCCGTGCCGAGCGTGAAGGTGCTCTCCGCCATCAGGAACGTCGAGTCGGACGGGATCGTCTGTCCGGCCAGATCGATGGCGGCTTCCACGACGCCGGAGCCGCCGGAGCCGTCGCCGATGACCACGTACGTCAGGCCGTCCAGGTCGTCGCCAGCGAGTCCGAGCAGTTCGACGTACTCATCGTCGTCGGCGCCGGGTTGATCGATGCGGATCTCGTTGATGTAGACGAGGTTGTTGCCCTGCGCGGTGAGCGAGCGGGGTGTCAGGTCGGAGACCTGCGCATTGGCGGCCGATGCGAATGCGAGTGCGGGGATGAGTAGGGAGGGGATGCGCATTGGAGTTAGCCGGTGGGGTGAGGCCCGGGTCGGGGCCCATTGGTTGAGGATGAAGGCGATGGAGAGGTCCGCCTCCAAGCTTCACAGTCTGTCCTGCTTTTTGCTTCCGCGCGAATCTGTCCTCCGACTTGCTTTGGCGTGTCACAATTCGGAACCGCCCCCGACCGTGGGGTCGCTAGGGAGAATCCCTCAAATGACCTAGGACGAGGTGCATACTGATTTTTGTGGGGGGCGCGCGCCGAGGGGCCCCGCGGGCCCGGCATGATGAGCCCATGCGCTTGCCCTCCTCCACCGCTCTTCTAGCCCTCCTCTTGGCCGGCCTCGCCGGTCCGGTCGCCAGCGCCCAGCAGCTCCCGGGCGCGAGCAATGCGCGACAGCGCGCGGTCCCCGCGCTCCTCGCGGCCACTGCAACGGCGAGCTCCCAGGGCGCGGCCGGGGGGCCGTCCCTCACCGTGGACGGCGACCTCTCCACCCGCTGGGAGTCGGCCCACGGGGTGGATCCCAGCTGGCTCATCCTGGACCTCGGGGCGCCCTTCGCCCTCGTTCGCACCAAGATCCACTGGGAGGCCGCCAACGCCGCGACCTACACCGTGGATGGGTCCCTGGACGGGACGACCTGGACGACCATCAGCTCCCAGACGGGCGGGGTGTTCGGGGACCGGCTCGACCGCTTCCCGCTCTCCGGGGTCTATCGCTACATCCGGATGAACGGTCTCACGCGGAGCGCGGGGAACTTCTGGGGCTACAGCATCTGGGAGATGCAGGTCTTCGGGGTGCGCCCCATGGACCTGGACGGAGACGGCGTCGACGACAGCATCGATCAGTGCCCTGGCACTCCGCCGGGGGTGACCGTGGACTCGACCGGTTGCGAGGTGGTGATCCCTGAGACGGAGGTGGCCCACGCGGGCGGCTTCCTGGTGGGTGGGCCGGACTCGGCGGCCCCCGGGCACACGCTCTACGTGTTCGACGGGGACCTGGCGCAGCCCGGCGGGAGCGCGTGCAACGGTGGCTGCGCCTCCGTGTGGCCCCCGCTGCTCTTCACCGATGGCGTCCCTTCCGGCATGTCGGGTCTTGGCGGCATCGTGCGCGCGGATGGCTCCTCCCAGGTGACCTATCAGGGCCGCCCGCTCTACTTCTTCTCCGGGGACGCGGCGCCGGGCGACACGCTCGGGCAGGGGATCGGCAACCAGTGGTGGCTCGTCCCCTACAACCAGCTCGTGGTGCCGCTCTACGACTCCTCGACTCAGCTGGATCCGCCGCTGCAAGAGGACACCCCGACCGCGCTCATCACGCGCTTCGCGGACCGGGCGCGCGACCGGCACGCCCGGGAGGACCAGTTCCAGCAGTACGACCACTACCTGTCCCACTACTGGGAGCACCGCACGGCCGCGATCGAGATCGTGGACACCGTCGGCAAGGGAGGGAACACGATCACCTTCAACGTGGCCACCCAGTGGCAGTTGAGCCCCCTCGAGGCGGAGCTGCGCTTCTTCTACCGTGGCATCGGGACGGTTGCGGAGTACCACAACAACGGTGTGATGACTCCGGTCACGAGCCAGAACGTGCCCGGGTCTAACGTTCGCCACTACACGCGGAGCCTCAACTTCAACCAGAAGACGGGCGGGCCCCTCCAGGTGGGCGACCGGCTCGAGTTCGAGCTGAGCCAGTTCCTGAGCGGGGTTCCCGCCGGCCGCAACAACTATTACGGCACCGCGATCCTCTACATCGTCGGGGAGGGCGTCGTCCCGTGGGAGGCGCGGGGAGTCTTCGGTAACCCTTCAACCGAGCGTGAGGACTCCTACCCGATGCCCCTCGCCGGGCGTATCGGCGGCGACGTCACCCTCCCTTACCAGTACTCGGACGAGCCGGACAACCACTTCATGCAGATGGCGCCGAACCTGGCGCCCCAGCACGGTCAGCGCTTCGTCGAGGGTCGCCGCGTGCACCACACGGACTTCGGGGACGGGAGCCACGACGAGACGGCCGCGAACCCGCCGTTCACGGCCCTGGCGGGCATGCTCGGCGGGCACTACGTGAACCGCTCCTGCGTGGCGTGCCACGACCGCAACGGGCGAGCGCTGCCGCCCGCGGTGGGCCAGGAGCTCTCCAGCTACGTCGTCCACGTGGGCGAGGCCAACGGGGACCCGCACGCCCAGCTGGGCTCCGTGCTGCAGTCCCGCAACACGGCCGGGGCGCCCGAGGCGCTCGCGGTGCTCGGCGGCTGGAACAACGTCCAGGGGGGGCTCCGGGAGCCCGTCTACCAGTTCCTCGGCGTGACCCCGACCCACTACAGCGTGCGGATCGCGCCGCCGCTGGTGGGGATGGGGCTGCTGGAGAGCATCCCCGAGGGCGAGGTCGAGGCCCTCGCTGATCCGAACGACGCCAACGGCGACGGGATCTCCGGGCGGATGCGCATCGTGACCGACCCCGAGACCGGGGACTCAAGGCTTGGCCGGTTCGGCTGGAAGGGGTCCCAGGCGAGCGTGCGCCACCAGGTGGCCTCCGCGCTCAACACGGACCTCGGCGTCATGACGTCGGTCTACCCCGACCCCGATTGCGGGCCGCAGCAGAGCGGGTGTGGCCCCTCCGGCGCCGAGCTCTCCGAGGACCATCTCGGGAAGCTCACGGACTACGTCGCGCTCCTCGGCGTGAGCGCCCGCCGTGATACCGATGACCCGGCGACCTTCCAGGGTGAGCTGCTCTTCAGCTCCATCGGATGTGCGGACTGCCACGTGCCGAGCTTCGAGACCTCGGGGTTCCACCCGCGGTCCGAGCTGCGCAGCCAGCGGATCTACGCCTACACCGACCTCCTGCTCCACGACATGGGTCCGGGGTTGGCGTCCAACCTGCCCGAGGGCAACGCCGAGGGCGCCGAGTGGCGGACGGCCCCGCTCTGGAACATCGGCCTCACGGCCGGCGTGAGCGGCGGTGAGGCCTACCTCCACGACGGGCGCGCCCGCAGCCTGGAGGAGGCGATCCAGTGGCACGGGGGCGAGGGCGACGCGTCGCGGCAGGCCTACGAGGGACTCACCGCGACGGAGAAGAACGCGGTCCTGGCCTTCCTGGGCAGCCTCTGATCCTGATCGCCATCGGCCGGGCCCGCGGGGGCTCGGCCGTGGGCTCAGGCCTTCGTGTAGACGAACGTCGTACCCTGCTCGTGCGTGCAGTCGAAGCCTGCGCCGCCGAAGACGTCGTCCAGGGACGCCCGGTCGAAGAGGGTGTACCGGCCCTCGCGGATGCCGCTGTTGAACTCCCGGAAGACGGCCTCCATCACCGGCCAGGTGCCGAGGAGGACCTCCTCGCTGATCCCCAGGACCTCGCGGTTCACGGAGTAGTACTCCCAGGCGAGCTCCATGTCGTAGGGGCCCGGCATCTCGTAGATGGCGACGTGCCCGCCCGCCAACGTCCGCTCAGCAATCTGCCGCGCCAGCTCGCGGTAGGGTTCGAGCTCGCCGTGCAGGCTGTAGAGGGAGCGCTGGAAGAGGAAGAGCTTCTGCGCGGGGAGCCCTGCGATCAGCGCTCCATCCAGGGGCTCATGGACCAGGTTGGCGCCAAGGGGGAGCCGGGCCGCTGCGATCTCCATCATGGGCGGCGAGGGCTCCACGAAGGTCAGCTCCACCCAGGGCACGCGCTCGAGGAGCTCGGCGGTGAACATGCCGGTCCCGCCGCCCACGTCCGTGACGCGGTCACCGGGGGCGAGGAGCCCCGCGGCGATCTCGATGAAGTCGAGGTTCTGGGGGAACAGGTGCACGTTGGAGTACAGGTCGAACACTTTCGCGTAGTCGTCGTAGCAAGTGGGCTTCAACGGTCGTCCCCCTCCGGCGCCTGATCGTCCGCGGTCTCTCCGGTGTCGGCGGGCGCGTCGGCCGCCGCCCGGGCGGCCATGACCGCGGCGCGCTTCAAGGATCGCTCCACGACCTCCTCCAGGGCCCGCTTCGCCTCGGCGGCCTCCTCGGGGAGCTCCTCGCCCTTCAGGAGGTTCACGTGCTCCTGCGGGTCTGCCGAGAGGTCATGGAGGCGCACCGCGTCCCCGAGGAGGTCCACCGTGAGCTTGAAGCGGCCATCGGTGACCGTGTAGCGGTCCACCGCGGGCCAGCGACTGGGGGGCGGCTCGGATTGGAAGCGCTCCGCGAAGGCCCAAGCTCGCCTCCCCGCGGCGCTACCGGAGAGCTCGCCCACGAAGCTGACCGAGTCCAGCGCCTCGGGGGCGGGGCTGGCGCCCAGGAGCTCGTGAATCGTGGTGAACAGGTCGGTGGTGTTGATCAGGGCGCTGGAGACCCTCGAGGGGCCCACGACCGCAGGCCCGGCGGAGATCATGGGGACGCGGATGCCGTCCTCGTAGAGCGACCCCTTGCCGAGGCGGAGCGGGCGCTCCTTGTATTGCGCCTTGCTGGCGGTGCCGTTATCCGAGAGGACGATGACCTGGGTTCGCTCGAGGGTCTCCGGGGCGATCCCCTCGAGCAGGCGACCGATCTCATGGTCGAGGGCGTCCACCATCGCCATGAAGTGCGCTCGGGCTTGGAGCTTCGGTGTGCCCTCGAGAGTGCGAGAATGAAGGGCCTCAGGGGGCGCGTGGAAGGGCGTGTGGGCGGCGTGGAAGGAGGCGATGACCAGCCAGGGGTCCGGACCGAAGTCCCGGATCGCCTCGAGGGCATCGTCGACGACCGCGCTGGTGGCGTAGCGCTCGCGGGTCGAGGTCTCCGTCGAGCGCCCGGAGCGCTCGTCGTATTCGAAGTACGGGCGAGGGCGCGTCTTGACGCGCAGGTTGCCGCTGGTGCCCCGGAATCGCTCGAATCCTTGGGCGATCGGGCCCTGCTCCTCGGTCGGCCCCAGGTGCCACTTCCCGAGAAAGGCGGTGCGGACCCCGGGACGCGCCCGGCGCAGGGACTCAGCGATGGAGACCTCCTCGGGGCGGAGGCCCTCCGAGCCGAGCGCCTTGACGCTGCCGACCCCGGTACGAAAGCCGAATCGTCCCGTGAGCACGGTGGCACGGGTCGGGCTGCAGGCCGGGTTGGACCAGACCCGGTCGAATCGAACGCCGCGCTCGGCGAGCCCGTCGAGTACCGGGGTACGTGCGTCCGGTGCTGCGCCGGGGTAGCAGCTGACGGCGTCCATGCCGATGTCGTCGAGCACGAGCAGGAGCACATGATCCGCCAGGGGGGTCAGGCTCCGGCCCTCGGGCGCCAGGGGGCGGGTCCCTTCCTGGGGCGCCGGGCCCCCGTCCGAGGCGGGGACGACCACGAGGGCCAGCGGGAGGAGCAGGGGCAGCAACATCGTTCCTGGAGTGTCCGTGATCTAGGTTCGCCGTTCCAGGGGTCGGTCGGCGGCGTTTGGTCGTTGCTCCAGGTGGCTCCCGTCGCACCTCCGGACAATTCCGGGCGTCGCTCGGGCTCATTCAGAGCATCGGCGCCGAGGCGCCTCCAACTCCACGCCTGGGGCGCATTCCGGCGCTATCATTCCCCCGACATGTATCTGGTCGCCATCACTCTGGCCTGCCTCGCCCTGTTCTTCGCGGGGATCGACAGCGCGACGAGCAGCTTCTCTTTTTGGTACCGGGAAGCCTCAGGGTGGCTGTTCATCGCCACGTGGATGCTGTGGTCGGTGCTGGCGATGATCGTGCTGATCCCCACCTACGTGGCGTGGGTCGTGATCGGTCGTCTCCGGCCGCGCTCCGAGCGGGGCGAGCGCCGCGACGCGGTGTTCATCGGCTTCATGCTGATGGGGGCCCCGGTGATCACGCACATGGGGCTCAACGCGTTCCTCCCCATGGGGGCAGGTCCCGGCGCGCTGCTCTCACCGATGCCGCTCCTCGGCGGGCTCCTCTGCCTCCTGGTCTCCATCGGGCTGGCGGTCGGCCTGGGCCAACTCGCTCGCCTGAAGGGATTTCGAGTCATCGGGCTCCTCGGCGTGGCGGGGCTCCTCTTCGGAATGCTCGACTTCTCGACGTCGGAGGAAGGTGGCCGCTCCACCAGGGAGGCCCCGGGCGACGCCCCCAACCTGTTGCTGATGGTCTGGGACACGACCCGCGCTGCCAGCCTCGGGATCTATGGCAATGACCGGGCCACGGCTCCACTGCTCGCGGGGCGGAGCGAGGGCATGGCGGTCTATGACGAGGCCCGCTCGACCTCGATCTTCACGCTCACCTCCCACATCTCGATGTTGACCGGGACCTACCCCAGCCACCACGGGGCCCGGCTGACCAGGCAGAGCTACAACCCCGCGGAGACGCCCTCGATCGCCGAGCTGCTGCGCGACGCGGGCTACCGAACCGGCGCCTTCGTCGGGACGGCGGTGCTGAACGGGGACACCGGGGTCGGCGAGGGGTTCGAGGTCTTCGATGATCGGGTGGACCCCGACGTCTGCAAGTCCAGCATCTGGGGGATGGTCCACGACATCCAGGCCTTCCTCGCGAAGCTGTCGCCCCAGCTGCAGGGGAACGGTCGACCCCACTGGTTCGAGACCTTCGATCGACCCGCGGAAGACGTGCTGTCCCGGGCCCTGGCGTGGATCGATAACGGGGACTCGAGGCCTTGGTTCTGCATGATCAACATGTACGACGGCCACTGGCCGTACCTCCCGGGTCAGGCGGCGGCGAGTCAGTTCGTGGTGGAGGGCTACGGAGGGACGGTGGACGGGTACCTCTTCCGCAGTAACGCCTACCGCCGTAACGAGGCCTACCCCGGCGAGACCCTGGACGAGAAGGATCGGCAGTACCTCGTGGATCTCTACGAGGCGGAGATCTTCGAACTGGACGGCAAGGTGGATCAGTTCTGGGCGTCCGTGGAGGCTGCCACGAGGAACTCGGGTCGCGGGCTGGGGGCGGTCGTCACCGCGGACCACGGCGAGGCCTTCGGGGAGAACGAGGTCTTCGGGCATAGCGATGTCCAGGAGGTCCAGGTGCGCGTGCCGTTCCTGCTGAAGGCTCCCGGCGCTGGCCCGGGTGGGCCCGAGAGCGGCCGCCGAGGCGGCAAGGTGAGCAGCGTGGACATCGCGCCGACGCTCCTCTCCTTCGCCGGAATCGAGCGGCCCGGCTGGATGCCGGGGCTCGACCTCAACGTCCAGCAGCCGTCCGCTCAGCGGGTCGTCCTCGTGGAGGACCGCGACCACCTTGGGGCCGAGAAGTCCCAGCACGCGGTCTATCGAGGAGATTGGAAGCTCCTCGTCCATGGCTTCTCGGCCGACGGGGCCGTCGAGCTCTACAACCTGGAGGAGGACCCCGCGGCGTCGGAAGACGTGGCGAGCTTCTTCCCCGAGGTGGTGGATGAGCTCCGCGCGGTGCTCGGTGACCTGCGTTCGAGCTGGGGCGCGGACGGCGGCGAGAAGGCCTGGGCCGGAGACGGGGCCGGGCTCGCCGACCACCTGACGGGCCTCGGGTACGGCGGAGACTGATCGGGCTCGGCTGCCGACCGGGGGGCGCTGGCCTAGAGGCCGCGCACCTCTGCGGCGACGCGGCGCGCGTTCCCTCGCCAGGTGAGGTCGCGGTCCTCGATCGTGGCCATGGCGGCTCGCCCCATGGCGGTGCGGAGGGAGTCGTCCTTCGCGAGCTTGGAGAGCGCGGAGATGAGCGCAGGGCCATCTCCAGGGGGAACGAGGAGGGCGTCATGCCCGTCGGTCAACACCTCGCGGAGGTTCGGTTGATCGGGCGCCACCGTCGGGAGGCCAGCCGCCATGTACTCGTGCAGCTTCAGGGGAGAGGCATACGGGTTGATGGCGGGCACCAGCCCCACGTCGAAGGCGGGCAGGATCCGCGGAATGACCCCGTGGGGCCTGGTGCCGGCGAAGTGAAGGCGGTCCTCGACCCCGAGCTCACGGGCCCTGGCGCGCAGGCCGTCTTCCGCGGGCCCTGTGCCCACGAGGACCAGGTGGGCGGTGGCCAGGCCCTCGGTCGCCATTCCGTCCAGGACGAGGTCGAGGCGGTGCCAGTCGCGGTAGTACCCCACGAAGCCCAGCACGATCCCGCTCGTGGCCTGGATGCCGAGGTCCTCCCTCGCCGCGCTGCGGTCGAGGTCCTGGTAGAGCTCGGGGTGCACCCCGTTCGGTGTGACGAAGATCCGCCCGGGCTCCACCCCGAGCTCGGCCACCATGCCCTTGAGCACCTCGGTGACCACGCAGACCCTCGTCGCGCGCTGGAAGATGCGGTTCTCCACCCTGCGGGCGAGGCGGGGGAAGGCGAGGCCGCGGGTGCGACCGAGCTCCAGCACGAGGGGAGAGTTGACCTCGAGGATGAGAGGGATTCCGAGGGCCTCGGAGGTCGCGACCCCCGCGCTGTTCCCGAAGGCGTACCGCTCGTAGATGACGTCCGGTTGGAACTCCCGCGCCGCCCGCTCCAGCCGGCGCCTGGCGTGGAGGCTGTAGGCGTACTCCGCGAGCTCCTTGACGAAGCCAGGGAGGAGGCCGAAGAGGGCCCAAGGAGACCACCCCCGGGACCGGGTCGAGGGCTCCGGCGTCGGCTTGTCCGAGCCCTCGGCGCTGCGCTCCACGAGGGCCACCTCGCGGACCTCGTGACCCTCGCTCTGGAACGCCTCGATCAGCGAGCGAATGTGAACGGCCTGGCCATCCTCGGCCTGGGTCCGGTGGTGGTAGAGGATCTTCACGGGAGAGCAGGATCGCCTGTCGGCCGAGGAGCCTAGCACGCGGTCTGCCCCGGCGCGGCAAAAGGGTCGGAGGGGGCCGGTTCGGGCCGTCGCGGCCGCCCCTTTGTGCGTGTTCGGAATCCAGGCCAGCGGGTAGTCTCAACCCCTCGAAGTGCCCCGGTTTGTCCCCGCCCCAGCTGCCCTGCTCCCCATGCTCAACCCCACGCTCCTCGCCTCGTCCTCCCTCGGCCTCCTCCTGCTGGCGGGAGCCGCCCCCGGGCCCGAGCAGGGCCGCCCGGAGGACCCCGCGCAGGGCGAGCCGGCTGGCCAGGCGCCGGTCCCGGCCACGGACCTCCACCTCCCGGCGGGCTTCGAGGCGGAGCTGCTCTACACGGTGCCCAGGGATGAGATGGGGTCCTGGGTCTGCCTGACCCGTGATGATCGCGGGGGCCTCTTCGCCAGCGACCAGGGCGGGAAGGGGATCTACCGGATCACGCCCGCGCCCATCGACGGGATCGGCGAGACGACCGCCGTCAAGCTCCCGACCGACGTCTCGGGGGCCCAGGGTCTCCTGTGGGCGTTCGACTCGCTCTACGCCAACGTCAACGGGCAGGGGCTGTGGCGCATCCGGGACACCGACGGGGACGGGGAGCCCGAGGACGCCAAGCATCTGGTGAAGCTCGGCAACGGGGGCGAGCACGGTCCCCACGCGGTGCTGCCCACGAGGGATGGGGAGGGCATCTACTTCATCGCGGGCAACCACACCATGCTCCCGGAGATCGACGGCTCGCGGGCGCCGTCCAACTGGGGCGAAGACCTGCTGCTCCCGCGCCAATGGGACGCCCGCGGCCACGCCCGCGGCCGGCTCGCGCCGGGGGGCTGGATCGCCCGCTGCGGTCCGGACGGCGAGGACATCGAGATTGTCAGCAGCGGCTACCGCAACCAGTACGACATCGCCATCAACGACGACGGCGAGATGTTCACCTACGACGCGGACATGGAGTGGGACATCGGGATGCCGTGGTACCGGCCGACCCGGATCTGCCACGCCACGAGCGGGAGCGAGTTCGGCTGGCGCAGCGGCACGGGCAAGTGGCCCGAGCATTACGAGGACTCCCTGCCGCCGACGTACAACATCGGACCCGGGTCACCCACGGGCCTGCTCTTCGGCACCGGCGCCAAGTTCCCGGCCCGCTATCAGCGGGCGCTCTACGCCCTCGACTGGACCTTCGGGACGATCTACGCCTTCGAGATCGTCCCCGAGGGTTCGAGCTACCGCGCGGTGCGGAGCGAGTTTGCGTGGTCCAAGCCGCTGGGCGTCACGGACGCCACCATCGGCGCGGACGGAGCCATGTACTTCACCGTCGGCGGCCGAGGCGCCCAGTCGGCGCTGTACCGAATCACCTACACCGGCGATGAGTCCACCGCGCCCGCCAGCGGCGCCGACGCGGAGGGCGCTGACGCTCGCGCCCTGCGGCGCTCTCTGGAGGCGTTCCACGGCGCGCCGAACCCCGGCGCCCTCGAGGCCGCGTGGGGCCACCTCGGCGCCCAGGACCGCTTCATCCGCTTCGCGGCACGGATCGCCGTGGAGAACCAGGAGGTCTCCACGTGGGCGGCCGCGGCCCTGTCCGAGGAGGACCCCCGGGCGGCGTCCACCGCCCTCCTCGCCCTCGCCCGTCAGGGGCGGGAGCAGGACACCGGGCCCCTCGTGGCGCGGGGCCTCGAGCTCTGGGACGGGGGCCTGGAGGACCCGGATCGGCTCACCCTCCTGCGGGCCTTCGCCGTGGCCATGGCGCGGCACGGGAGCCCCGATCGCGGGACCCGCGCCGACCTCTCTCGGCGCCTGTTGGCGGCCGCCGCGTCGGGGCCGGCGAAGGGGGGCAGCCAGGCCCTCGTGGACGTGGAGGTGACGAGGCTCCTGACCTACCTCGGGGAGCCGCGGGCGGTGACCTTCGGGATGGAGATGGTCCGCGCCCCACGGGGAGACGAGGAGCTGCCCCTCTGGGCGGAGCTCCTGGACCGCAACGACCGGTACGGCCCGCCCATCAAGGCGATGATCACGGACCGGCCCCCGATCCGCGGCATGGAGGTGGCCTTCATCCTCAGGAACGCCGAAGAGGGATGGACCCCGGAGCTCCGAAGGGAGTACTTCGCGTTCCTGAACGAGGCCGCCGCCCACTCGGGCGGGGCGAGCTACCCCGGCTTCCTCCAGAACATGCGCGCGGACGCCGCGGACAAGCTGACCGTCAAGGAGCGGCAGTCGCTGGCGGAGCTGCTGGGGCTCTCCCTCGTCGCGGGCCCCCCGGAGGGCGTCACGCCCCCCAAGGGACCGGGGCGCAAGTGGACCACGGAGGAGGCGGTCGCCGCGGTGGAGGGCCACCTGACGGACAGGGACTTCGCCGCCGGGGTGAACCTCTACCACGCGACCTCGTGCAGCTCTTGCCACATGTTCGCGGGGAAGGGCGGCGCGATAGGGCCTGACCTCTCGACCGTCGGGAACAAGTTCGCGCTCAGGGACCTGCTGGAGTGTGTGATCGAGCCGAGCCTCGCGATCTCCGACCAGTACGGATCCCAGCTCCTCATGGACCATGACGGGAACATCGCCGAGGGCATCGTGGTCGAGGAGGGCGACGAGTACGTGGTGTACCCCCGGGACCTCGGTGCGGAGGCCCTCGTGTTCCACCGTGACGAGGTCAAGGTCCTCAAGGAGTCGAAGGTCTCCCAGATGCCCGAGGGGCTGGTGGACGGCCTGAACGTCGACGAGCTGCGCGACCTGGTGGCGGTGCTCCTCTCCGGCGGCAACAAGAAGGCCAAGTACTTCAAGCAGTGAGGCGGCTCAGCGATGGGGCGTCCCGTGCGCGCCGATCCACGTCCACCCTGGTCGCGTGGGCGGTGGCCGTCCTTGGGTGGGCGGGGCCGTCGCTCGCGTCCGGCGGCGGGTCGGAGGGGGCTCCGGACGCCCCGGCCCGGCCCAACGTGCTGCTGCTGATCTCCGATGACCAGGCGTGGTCGGACTTCGGCTTCATGGGGCACGGGGTCATCGAGACCCCGCGCCTGGACGCCCTGGCCGCAGAGGGCCGGACGTTTCCGAGGGGCTACGTCCCCACGGCCCTCTGCCGTCCGAGCCTCGCCACGATCATCACGGGCCTGTACCCACACCAGCACGGGATCACGGGCAACGACCCCCCGAAGGGCGTCGCCCGCGAGGAGATGTTGCGGCTGATCGCGGCCACCCAGACCCTCCCCGATCTCTTGGGGGAGCTCGGATACGAGAGCCTCCAGACCGGCAAGTGGTGGGAGGGGAACTGCCAGTGCGGCGGATTCACCGAGGGCATGACCCACGGGGACCCCAGGCGCGGCGGTCGGCACGGGGACGTGGGGCTGGAGATCGGACGGAAGACCCTCGCGCCGGCGCTCGACTTCATGAGCGGCTGCGCGGACTCCGAGACGCCCTTCTTCCTCTGGTACGCGCCCTTCCTCCCGCATCGGCCGCACAACCCGCCGGCGAGGCTCCTGGAGCGCTACCTCGCCGAGGGGGTCCCCGAACCCATCGCCAGGTATCGCGCCATGTGCACCTGGTTCGACGAGACCTGCGGCCAGCTCCTGGACCACCTGGACGCGATCGGGGAAGGCGAGGACACGCTGGTGGTGCTGGTCACCGACAACGGCTGGATCCAGCGTCCCGACGCCCAGGGCTACGCCGCGCGGAGCAAGCGCACCTCCTACGAGGGCGGCGTCCGCACGCCCATCGTGCTGCGTCACAGGGGCGCCATCGAGCCGGAGCGCCTCGATGTGGCGGTGAGCAGCGTGGACCTCGCTCCGACCATCCTCCGCGCCTGCGGCGCCGAGGTGCCGGACGCGCTCCCCGGGGTGGACCTGCTCGGGCAAGGCGGGCCGGCGCCGCGTCCGGTGTTCGGCGCCGCGTTCACCCATGACGTGGTCGAGGTGGGGGCCCCGGAGCGGAGCGTGCTCTCCCGCTGGGTGATCGACGGGGGCCGGAAGCTCATCGACCACGGCGCCGGCGAGGCGGAGCTCTTCGACCTCGCCGCGGATCCCTGGGAGCAGGAGCCCATCGTCGACGCCCCGTCAGAGGCGCGACTGCGGGCCTCCCTGGACGGCTGGTGGGACCCAACGCCGGCGCGCCCGAACTTCCTGGTGGTGGTGACGGACGATCAGCGCTTTGACCAGCTCGGCGCGGCGGGCCATCCGCACCTGAAGACCCCCGTCATGGACGGCCTCGCCGCGCGGGGCGTACGCTTCGAGAACGCCTTCGTCACCACGCCCATCTGCGCCGCGAGCCGCGCGAGCATCCTGACCGGGCGGCGCGAGGGCAGGCACGGTTACACCTTCGGGACGCCGCCCATGGGGAGCGCCCTGGCGGAGGGCTCGTTCCCCATGCGGCTGCGCGAGTCGGGTTACCGCACGGGCTTCGTGGGGAAGTGGGGAGTGCGCTTCGAGAAGGGGGTCATGGACGGCGCCTATGACCTCTTCAGGCCCATGGGGCTGCCCTACCGCAAGGAGGGCAAGGCTCACCTGACCGACCGCATCGGCGAGGCGGCGGAGTCCTTTGTGGCGGAGGGTGGCGACGAGCCCTTCTGCCTGATGGTGTCCTTCTGGGCGCCCCACGCCGAGGACAGCCACCCGGACCAGTACCTGCCGCCCATGGATCTCGCCGGGATGTATGACCATGTGGACGTCGATCTCCCGCCACTGAAGGACGCTGGCTTCGACGCCCTCCCCGACTTCCTGCAGCGCTCCCTCGGGCGCAAGCGCTGGCATTGGCGCTTCGACGAGCGGCAGAAGCAGGTCCAGCGGACCCGTGACTACTGGTCGCTGATCTCCGGCGTGGACCGCGCCCTCGGTGGCATCCTGGAGGCGCTCGAGGAGGCGGGCGTGGCGGAGGACACCGTGGTCCTGCTGATGGGGGACAACGGGTACTTCCTCGGCGAGCGCGGTCTGGCGGGCAAGTGGCTCATCTACGAGGAGTCCATCCGGGTGCCCCTGATCGTGATGGACCCGAGGGCGCCGCAGCCGCGGCGTGGCGCGGTCGAGTCCGCGACCGCGCTCAACGTCGACCTCGCGCCGACGCTCCTTGACCTCGCCGGCGTCGAGCCTCCCGCCGCCTATGAGGGCCGCAGCCTGGCGCCGTTGCTCGAGGCGTCATTGCCTGCCGAAGAGCGGTCCTTCCTCGTGGAGCACCGCTTCCGACACGCGGAGATCCCCACCAGCATCGGGGTCCGCGGGTCTCGCTGGGTCTACGCCGTCTACGACGGGCAGGACCCCCCTTACGAGCAGCTCTTCGACCTGCAGAGCGACCCGTCGGAGCTCGTGAACCTCGCAGGGGAGCCTGAGTTCCATGGGGTCCTCGAGGCGCAGCGCGCGCTGTGTGAGGCGCTGCGGGCTCGGTGACCGGCCGTGGAGGGCCTCGCCTCAGTTGAGCGAGGAGTCCTTCCAGTACTTGGTGCCCCGCACGTTGGCGCGGAGCGCGAGGCCGGTCTCGGTGAGCTGGTAGATCGCCATACCGTCCGTGAAGCTGGCGGAGCCCGACGCGGTGGCGCCCTTCCCCTCGACCTCCGCGCTCGCCGCGGCCTCGACGCTGGCGTCCCAGCCACTGTCCACGAACCGTCGGAAACGCTCCTCAGTCTCGAATACGAAGACGGCGCGGAAGTCCTTCACGCCGAACCCGATCCCGACGCCGGCCTCGCCCACCTTCATGTACGTGCGCTCCCCCGAGGAGCGGTCCACGGCGACCCCGTAGCCGCCGCCGCCGCCGACGAGGAAGAGGTCGACGCCGAAGTTGCTGAAGACGGCGTACCCGGCGCTCTCGGAGACCTGCTTCTCGGCGGCGGGGGACTCCTCGTAGAGGCGCTCGAGCACCTCCTCGGTCCGCTGGTCGATGTTGGCGCGCTGGTCGGTGGGGGTCGCCCCCGTGGCGGCGCAGGCGACGAGGAGGAGGGCGGCGAGGGGCAAGAGGAGCTTCATGGCGCGACGGCCTCGTCCGAGAGGCGAGCGGGAGGGTGTATGGCGGGTCAGAGTGATTCAGCGCCAGTCTAATGCCCGGCGGCTGCTCCCTCGGTGCCCATGGCGACCTTGAACAGTTCTTCCTCGGTGGGGGACAGCTGGGGGGGCTCTTCGCCCGACTGTAGCTGGGCCAGCGCCTCGGCCAAGAGCCACATCGAACTACCCTTGGCCCGTCGATGGGCCCGGAAGGACTGCCAGATCCGCTCCCGGTGGTTCTCGGCGTATTCCGCTGCGCCCTCAAGGTCCCCCGCCTGGCGCAGCGAGACCCAGATCAGGCTGTGCGGTGTTTGCGTCCACCGGTAGGTGGGAACGTCGAGGCCTGCTGCCAAGCGCACGCTGAGCGTCATCTCGAGCGGGTGGTGGTCGGCCTCGTCGACCACATCGCCTGGATCGAGGGTGGAGAGGATCTGCTCGCCGTACTGCGCGGCCTCGGCGAAGCCCACGGTCTGAGCCAGGTGAATCATCTCCGCGGTCAGTGGCAGGCGTTCGTCCATGGCGAAGCTCCACTTGGTCTCAAGGCTCTCGTGCCCGGCGCTCAGGTCCCGGATCAGATCCATGTATCCACGGACCTCATCCGCCCTTCCACGACAGATGCTGAGTAAGAGGAGGTAGTGCGCGGTCGTCACCGCGGGGCTCCGGCCGATCGATTCCTCCTGCCGCATGAGCGCCTCGAGCTGCCACCTGAACTCCTCGTCGGCCTCCTCAAGTCGGCCCTGGTTCCTGAAGGCCTCGGCGAGGCCGCGGCGAGGGATGATGGCGTCGTGGTGTTCGGGGCCGAGAGCCTCCGCGTAGGCCGCGGCCATCTTGCGGTAGATCACCTCGGCTTCCTCGCAGTGACCGAGGGAGTTCAAGGTCACGGCAATGGCGGTCTCGAGGGACTGCATGGTCGGGCTGTCGGGCCGCTCCCATTTGGCGAAGGCGGCCTGGACGGCGCGGTAGTGGATCAGCGCCTCGGCGCTGCGGCCATCGTGCAAGAGCGACTCCGCCAGGCTCCACCGCGTCACGAGGGTGGTCCTCGAATCGGGACCGAGGACTTCTTCTGCGGCTGGAAGGAGCAGCTGAGCGAGTTCTAGCCTGGTCCATTCGGTCTCACGAAGCTCGTAGAGGAGCCCCCAGTTCAGGGTTCTCGCGAGCTGCGTGCCGGCGGCCAGGGTCCGGTAGTCGTAGAGGCCATGTCGGTCCCGGAGCTCCACGAAGGTCTCCTCGATGACGTCGAAGGCCTCCGTGTATCGGTGACGGTGGTGCAGGTAGCTTCCGAGGCTCCGGTTCAGGGCAAGGCGATCGTGGGCCGCCGCCGCTCCCCCCTCTTCCCGAAGATCCGCGATGAGCCCCGTGGCCATGGCGACGACATCGCCGTGTTTGGACTCGATACGTTCAATGTCCGAGGTCTCCTGGAGAATGCTATGGGCGTTGATGACTTCGAGAACGAACCGGCAGCGCAGGTACAGCGGCTCGGTGCCGTCGAGTTCGGCGAGGTATGCGTCGCCGAATCGAGTGGCTTCTTCTCGAAACCTGCTCAGCCGGAGTGCCCGCAGGTGCTGCAGTCTGGCCCTTAGCAGCAGGTCCTGGGCGCCCTCCACGCCGAGCTCTCTGGCCGCGCTGGCGCGGTTGCAGCTATGCAGGAAGATGTCCACGGCCGCGTGCGTGTGGCCGAAGCGCATTCCAAAGTTACCCGCCGCAAGGGACTGCCTGGCAGCGGCCATTGGCCTCAGGATCCCCTGGTCTCTCGCAGAGGAAGCCATGGCCTCGACCAGGGCCAGCGTCTCGGAGCGGTCAATGGCGGATCCTGGGGCGAGGCTCGAGAGGAGGTTCTCGGCAGTGGCGAGGGTGGCATCCACTGCGACCTGGGACCTGGCAAGGGCCCGGTTGTTCCGGTTCAGTTCCTTCCGTTGTGCCTCGAGGTTGAACCAGGAATAGGTGGAGATCAAGACGATGGCCGCCGTGGAGAGGATCGCCGTCGCTGCCACGGGGCGCCTGCGAGCGAGCTTCCTCAGCTTTCTCACCGCGCTGGCTGGGCGAGCCATGATGGGCTGGTACTTGAGGAAACGGTTGAGGTCATCCGCCAGGGCCGTCGCATTGGGGTAGCGGAGCTCGGGGTCCTTCTCGAGGGCGTGCATGCAGATCGTCTCGAGGTCCCGCGGGATCTCTGGCCTCACCTGCCGCGGAGTGGGCGGATCGGCGTGGAGAATCTGCTCATTGCCGGGTAGACCCTCCGTCGAAGGGGCGGCGCCCCACCAGGAGCTCGTAGATGGTGACCCCGAGGCTGAAGATGTCCGATCGCTCGTCGAGGGAGCCCGATTCACGGACCTGCTCGGGGGACCGGTAGAACGGGGTTCCGGCCCCGCTCCGAGAGGTGATCAGGGCGTCCCGGACGCGGAACGTGGCCAGCCCGAGGTCTGCGATGACAGGGTCGCCGGACGGACGTATCAGGATGTTCGCTGGCTTGAGGTCCCGATGGATGATGCCGGCGGCGTGGAGGACGCCCAGTCCCCGGGCGATCCTTTCCAGGAACCGCGCGGCGAAGCGGGGAGTGAGATTGGGGAGGGCCTTGCGCTCATCCGCCAGGAGGTCCGTGACGGTGCGGCCCTCCTCCACGTACTCGGTCACGATGAAGTGCACCCCGCGATGGAAACCCACGTCGTGAACGGCCAGAACGGCGGGGTGGGAGACGCTCCCGGCGATGGTGGACTCGCGCTTGAAGCGGGTGAGCTGCGTCTCCGAGAGCCCATGCTCGGGGAGGAGCACCTTGACGGCCACGTGACGCTAGATGGACTCGTCGAGCGCTCGCCAGACCGAGCTGGTGCTCCCGTGGCCGATCGGCTCCAGGAGTCGGTAACGGCCCAGGAGATCTCCTTTCGCGGGCAGGGTTCCGATCGCTCCGCGGTGCCGCCGGAGGCGGTGGATATCCTCGAGCATCCCCTCGACCTCCCGCTGCGTCGCAGGGTCGAGTCGGCGGAGCACCTCGCCGGGTTCCAGCCGTCCGGTCTCCTTCTCAAGGTCGAGGATGGACTCCAGGGCCTCGGACGCGCGCTGGATGAGCCCTGGGTCCCCTGCGTTCGAACCCGCGCTGTCGTCGACGGGGAGGTCGGCCTCGCCGCTCATGTGTCACCGTTCCCGGGTTTGGGGCCCCGCTGCAGCGCGCTCTCGAATGCGACGCGGGCGCGGCGGAGGCGTTGCCGGAGGGCCTCCGGCGTGATGCCCAGCTCCTCGGCGAGCGCGACCCGTGGCTCCCCGTCGATCATGGCACGGATCAGCCGCCGATCGGGGGCTGAGAGCGACCCGATCGCTCTTGCGATGTGGGCCTCGGATTCCGTCTGGATGAGCTCGTTCAATGGGGTCCAGGAACTGCTGTTCGGCCCGGCGTGCAGCGAGAGCTCCTCCAGCTCCCCAGAGAGCGAGTGCGGGACAGGCCCGAGGCTCTTCAGCCGGTCAAGGCGCTTCCAGCGGAGGCGCTGATGGAGCAGGGACAGGAACTGTGCCCGCGAGTTGAAGTAGAGGGACTCGAACCCCGGCAGGAGATCTCCCACCACCGACTGCATGAGGTCGGTCTCTCCGCCATCCTTGCCGCCCTTGGCGACTCGGCTTCCGGTCGGGGTGGCGAGCCCGAAGAGCAGCGCCCTGAAGTAGGAGAGGAACTCCCCCTGGACCGCCCGGTTTCGCTTGCAGACCTCGAAGGCGATGTGAAGCAAGGCGTCCGCCTCGTCGGCGCCCTCGGCCCTCAGCGCGTCGAAGGTGGACGCATATTCCCAGTCGGCGACCGCGGCGGCGCTTTCCGGTCCGAGCATCCTCAGGGCGAGCGCTCGGAGCTGATCGGGGTGGGTCATCGAGGAAAGTGGACCGTCGAGGAGGCGGCGGGCAGGTGCTCGCCCCGAGCTCGGCAGGGGATCTTCCCGGAACGCCGCCGCTCCCGAGGGCGAGCGCGGGGGCAGGCAGACAGTGCTGACAGATCCGTCCTTTTGGCAGGAAGACGTTCCCCCGGCCGAACAGACTCGCGCGCCTCCAGGCGTGACACCAATTCCGAGATAAAGCCCGAGGGCCCCCGGAACGCCCCCCGTCGAGGGTGCCAGCGGGGCGGGCAGCGCCCCGGCCGGAGATCGCTCAGAGTCCCTGGAGCGGTCCATGGCTATCCCCGAAGGTCGTGGGCCCGCCGCTGACTTCGCCGATCAGGCTCGCGTAGAAGTTGCAAAGCGGCGTGGGGCGAGCCTGTCGCAGGTGACGACCCCCACGCCACGGACCGCCCGCCACGAGCACAGGCAGGTCGTCCGGCTGATGGCGGTTGCCGTCCGCGAGCCCGGAGCCGAACTGCACCACCGTGCGGTCCAGGAGCGAGCCGCCACCATCGGAGTGGCCCGCGAGGCGGCCGACCAGATAGGCCGCTTGCTCGGCGTGCCATCGGTTGATCCGGGCGTACTGCGCCATGCGCTCTGGCTTGCGCTCGTGATGGGAGAGCGAGTGGTGGCCGCCCTCGACGCCCTCGAGGAAGGAAAAGTTCTGGCCGGAGACCGAGTTCCCGAACATCAGGGTCGCGACCCGGGTGCTGTCGGTGCGCAGGGCCTCGAAGATGATGTCCAGCATCAGCCGGACCCGGTCCTGGAAGCCAGGCAGGCTCTCCCGGGAGGCCTCGAGACCCCGGGGGGGCTCCAGGGCCGCGGTCTCCATGGCGGCGAGGCGCCCCAGGCGGACCTCCAGCTCCCGGACGCTCTCCAGGTACTCCTCGAGCTTCGCTCGGTCCGCGCCGCCCAGACGGCGACTGAGGCTGCGGGCCTCCTCGAGCACCAGGTCAAGGGCTCCCGGCTCCGCCGAGGCGGACACGGCCCCGTTCCAGCGGGTGAGCCGCGCGTAGGCGCGTCGCGGGTCGATCTCGCGCGGGGCAGGCTGGGTCGGTGTCCGCCACGAGATGTTCGCGCCGTAGACGGTGCTGTAGCCCATGTCGACCCGGTTACGAACGGGCTCGATGCCGAGCACGAGGGACTCGATCGGCGTCTGGCCCGCGTGGTGAGCTGCGATGACCTGGTCGATGGACTTGCCCACCCTCAGGTCCCGGCCGCCCGTCCGGTGCACGGGGGCGCCCGAGAGCCAGGCTGTGGTCTTGACGTAGTGCCCTTCACCAGCCCGGCTCGCGCGGTTGAGGAGGTTGCCGAGCACCAGCACGCGGTCGCGGTGGGGTGCGAAGGGCGCCAGGGTTGGCGACCACTTGAAGTCGGCGCCGGTGCCTTCGGGGCGCCAGGCGGCGGGCAGCATCCCGTTGGGAGCGAAGAGGCAGACGTACCGCAGGGGCGCGGGCTCGAGCGGCGGGGCCATGGCCTCCAGCAGCGGCAGGGCGATCGCAGCGCCCGTTCCCCGGAGGAGGGCGCGACGGTGGATCGGGGTGCGGAGGGGCCTCATGGGTTCCGGCGCGAGGTGAACGCCGGGGATCCGACGATACCGCGGATGAGGGCGGAGAAGCGATAATCGTCGCCCGCTGCCTCGATGAGCGCCACCCGCAGGTGTTCATCGTCGGCGAGCCCGGGGGGTCTCCCGATGGCGTAGGTGAACAGGGCGCGTTGGAGGGCGACGAGGAACGGGAGCGGGTCCTGCCGAAGCGCGATCTTGAGGCCCACCGGGCCGTCCACCTCGGCGCCAGAGGGGAGCGTGACCCCCGTGCGAATGGGCGGTTCGCCAGGGCGCCCGACGCGCCAGCGGCCGATGCCGTCGAAGGACTCGAGGGCCAGCCCGTACGGATCGAAGAGGGCGTGGCAGCCCGCACAGGCGGGCTGTGCCCGGTGGGCCTCGAGGCGCTCCCGCAGGCCCAGCCCGTCCTTCTGGCGGTCGTCCTCGGGGAGGCTCCCCGCGTCCGGGGGAGGTGGGGGCGCGGTGCGCCCCAGGAGCCGCTCCAGGACCCACTGACCCCTCTGGACCGGGCTCGTGCGCAGGGGCGTCGAGGTGACCGTGAGGATCGCGCCCATGCCGAGGACGCCACCGCGGCGGCGGTCGGTCAGGGGGGTCCGGCGGAGGTCGCCGTGCCCCACGGGGGGGAGCCCGTAGTGGGCCGCCAGGCGGTCGTTCAGGAAGGCGTGGTCCGAGTCGAGGATCTCGAGCACGCTGCGGTCCTCGGCGACGAGGTCCGCGAAGAAGGCCTCAGCCTCGAGGCGCAGGTCACGGCGGAGGGCAGGCTTGAAGGCCCGGAACCTGCGGACGTCGGGGGTCACATCCTCCAGCTCGCGGAACCCGAGCCACTGCGCGGCGAAGTCCTCCGCCAGCCAGCGGGAGCGCGGGTCCCTCAGCATCCGGTCCGCCGCGGTCTGGGCCGCGGCTTCCCCCAGCAGTCGCCCTGCAGCGGCCTCCTCCGCCAGGGCCTCGTCCGGGAGCGTGCCCCACAGGAAGAGGGAGAGTCGAGTCGCCAGCTCGTGCCCATCCAGCGGCCATGGGTCGAGCCTCTCGGGTCGGTCGGCTTCGAGTCGATAGACGAAGGCGGGAGCCAGCATGATCGAGCGCAGCGCCTCCTCCATGGCCGCGTTCATGTCCTCGCCCCGGACCAGGGCCCTCTCGACGAGGTGCAGCCGCGACGACACCTCGGCGTCGGTGACGGGACGGCGGAAGGCGCGCCCCGCCAGCGCGCGGATCGCCGCTGCGCGGTCGGACGGCGTGGCGAGCGATGCGCCCCGGTGTGGGTCCAGATTCCTGGCGCGGAGCTGGTCGAGGATGGCCTCGACGAGTTCGATCCAGCGCTCCAGATCGAGTGGGCCGAGGAAGTGAGCGTCGCCCGTGGTGTCGAAGCCGTAGGCGGGAGCCTCCCGGGGGAGGAACCGGTGCACCTCCACGTCCACGCCGAGGAGGTCTCGGAGCACGCCGCGCAGCTGCGAGCGCGTGAGGCGGCGAAGGGTCGGCCGTCCCGGGTCGTCGGGGGCCACCCCCAGCCAGGCCATGACGCCTGACCGCAGGAGCTTCTGCTCGTCGTGGTCCAGCGGCGCCTCCGGCGGCATCTCTCCGGCCTCCACCCGACGCACGGCCCGGGTCAGGGCCTCGGCGGCTCGGCCGGGGTCCTCCAGGGCAGCCCCGAGATCCACGCCCCCTTCGGACCGGGGGCCGCTGTGGCACTCGAGGCAGGTGAGCTCGATGAGCTCCCGCGCCTCGCCGGGCGGGCCCAGCAGAGCCCCAGGCGCCTCCTGCGCGCCCTCCCAGCCGCCCGCCGGCGGGACCAGGCAGAGAAGGGCGAGGAGCAGCGGCGAGGCCATGCCCGATGGTAACCGCGTTCGGCGATCTCGCCACGGCGGCGGCGGCGGCGCCGCCGCTGTGGCCCGCCCGCTCAGTCCTCCGGGTCGTTCAGCGTGGAGAGGCCGAAGTCGGACTCGAGGTCCAGCATGTCATGGAGCTTCAAGCGGATCTCAGCGTACTCCTCATCGGTCAGCGCGCCGGACTCGTGGGCCGCCTGGAGATCCATGAGCTCCTGGCCGAGGGTGATGTGGCGGTTGATCGTGATGTCCGCCCGGTTCCCGATGGCGCAGGCCGGGAGGAGCAGGAGGAGGAGCGCGGCGGTGGAGGTGCGGAGCATGGTCATGATTCCTGGGAAGTGGGAGTGTGGGGACCGGCTGGGCCGGGGGTTACTCGGACGGCGCAGGCAACATCGGCGTCGTGCGCGGCCAGAGCCTCTCGGATTCGTCCGGGGCCTTGAGCTTGCCTCCCTGGTCCACGTGCTGGGCGGAGACGAAGAGCGCCAGCGAGTCCCCGGGCTCGTTCGCGGGGGCGACGAGCATGAGCTGGCGATCCTCCGTCAGGAGTCCCTCCGTGGTCAGCCGCTGGAGCAGGGTCACCGGCTGCTGGAGGGTCACAGGAGTCTGGCTTCCCGGCAGGGTCACCGCGCGCTCGGAGGACTCGAGCCGGGCGTCGGCATAGTTGGCCAGCACCGTGACGCCCACGGCCTGCTCCATGGGGGTCGCCGTCAGCTCCACCTCGAAGCCCTCGGTGGCGACGCCGACCACCGGGTCGGCGATGAGGGCCGCACCCGAATCGACCACCTTGAAGGACTCGATGAAGGCCACCTGGTCGGCGACCATGAGGGAGCCCTTGGTCCCGGGGCGGATCAGGAGCTTGGGGGCGCTCACCAGATCCCCCTTGGTCTGCGCGAGGAAGGCGGGGACCTCACCAGCTGGGACCTCCAGGGCGAAGGTCCGTCCATTCCTGCCGGTCCACCGGGCCAGCTCCGCGTGGGAACACTGGAGGATCTTGCACTCGAGGAGGACCATGCCTTGATCCGCCGGCTCGTCCGCTTTCTCCGGCTCAGCCTCCACGACGTCCATCTCATCCGCCACGTCGCCCAGGTTATTCCAGATGCCCGAGTAGGCATTGGCCTCGTAGGTCACAGGCCAGGTCCGGGGATCGGAGAGGGGGGCGATGGATGGATCGGCGGCCTGGCAGCCGACCGCGAGCGCGGGGAGTACGAGGGCGGCTAGACGGAAGCGGTGCATCAGGATCGGGGGCTGGGGCTGGGGGGGGCAGCCTGAGCGGCCCTACAGGAGGTCGAGGATACCCGTACGCTCCGAGTTCCTGAGGGTTTCGATCTCCACCCCGTAATTGACGTCCAGGCCCAGCCGGACATTCCAGGGGAGCTCGTCCTTGTCGCAGGCCACGCCCAGGGCCGTTGCAGGCTGGGCCTGCCCGGATCCGAGCCGCGCGAGGAGGCTGGCGACGCCCGAGCGGTGTCCACCGCGACCGACGGCGAGGGCGAGGGTCGCTCCATCCGAGGTCGAGGCCGCCGCGTCGAGGTGGCTGGCCATCTGGATGAGCTTCGCCGGAGGGGCGACGAGGCCGAGGGCCGTGCCCAGCTGATCCGCGAGCCGAGCGTCGCGGTGGCCTTGCTCCAGCGCCGCCATGAGTGGATCCACGGCGCCGCCCGCGCCCATGAGCCCGAGGCCGAGGGCGATGTGTCCCTTCGCGCGCGCTTCGGAGGTCCGCTGGAGCTTGGTGAGGAGCAGGGGGCCCGCGGGCGCCGCGCGCATCATGCCGAGGGCGAGGGCGATGGCGCCAACCTCGTCGGGGCCCTTGCTCCTGCGCAGGGCGAGCTCGAGCCGCCGCCGCGTCGTCGGGCTGACCCCATGGTTGTGCTGGCGCGCGCCGTCACCGAGCACCCCGAGGGCCAGCGCCGCCCAGTGGGTCTCACGCCGCGGGCCTCCATCGAGGCGCTCGAGGAGCAGGCGCTCGGTGCGCTCCAGGTGGGCGAAGGGGGTGGGCCCGTCGCCGGGTCGGCTGGCCTGGCGCGCGAGCGCGATCAGGGCGAACCGCCGGGTCAGCTCGTGGGGCGAGCTCTCGCAGGCGCGGGAGAGGGTCTCATGGGTTCGGGCGTTGAGGGCCTCGAGTGCGCAGCCCTTGCCTCCCGAGGTGGCGAGGCGGCCCAGGGCGATGAGGATCGATTGGCGAACGAGCGCGGACTCCTCGCTCGACCCCTCTTCCAGCAGGTCGAGGAGGAGGGTGCCGGTGTCGGCGATCTGCCCCTGGGTGAGCGGCCCGGTGTCCTGGAGCAGGCGGGCCAGCGCGGTCGGGATCTGCGCCCGCGCGTGGGCTTGCCTGGTCCGGCCCACCCGGCGCCCGCTTCCCCGGAGGCGCTGCTGGAGCTTCCCGATGAGCTCGGGGCGGGTCAGGCCAGGGTGCCCCGGCGCGGCCTGCCAGGGGAGTCTGGTGAGGCCAAGGCTGGTGATGGCAGCGGCCATGACGTCAGGCCGCGCCTCGTCGTCCGCGTCGACGAGCACGAGGAGGCCGTCCACCAGGCGGAGCTGGAGATCCTGGTTGATGGTGCGCGCACCGATCAGGCCCAGGCCGTAGATGGCGAAGGAACGCAGCCGGACCGGGACGGTGGAGCGGCCGCAGAGCTCGTGGCCGAGGGCGGCGTCCAGCGCGAGGGCGAGGAGGGCCTCCGCGCCCCTGTCCTCGCCGAGGATCCCGACCCCGAGGGCGGCCGCCTCGGCCACGGGGAGGGAGGGGTGCGCGAGGAAGCTCTGGAGCTCGGGGAGCAGGGGCGCACCGGCTCGAGCGCTTCCGAGCTTGGCGAGGGCGACCAGGCTGGCGGAGATCTCCGCGGTGCTCGAGTCGCCGCGGACCACCCGCAGCAGCGCCGGCGCGACCGCGCTGCGCACGATGCTGGTGGGGATCCTGGCCCCCTGCCGCGTCACCCGCCCCTGTCCACGGCCGAGGAAGAACTCGTCGCCTGCCCGGTGCCGAACGCCGGGCCCGTGGGGCTCTGCGGCAGCGAGGACGCTCGGCCCGTTGAAGCGCCACCAGTGGACCCAGCTCTCGATGTCCTCCGTGGAGGGGGCGCCGGGGCCGAGGGGCGCCCCTGGCCCGCCGGTGGGTGACATGGGCCGCGGGCGGGCGTCGGGCGGCGTTCCGAACTTCAGTGGCGGCTTCGAGGGGGCGCCCTCGGGCGGCGCCTGGTCGGCCGGGCCGATGAGCGGCGGGATGGTGTCTCCCCGTCCGGGCGGGCGACCGCCGAATGTGCTGCCGGTGCCCTCGTAGCCCTGGAGCGGGGTCGACGAGGGGAGGGCAGGGCCCGCGAGGAGGAGCGAGCCGGTGACGACGAGCAGCGTGCGGAGGTCGAGCATGGCCGCCCCAGGGGCAAGGGGCGTGCCATCCTGTCGCGGCCCCCGCGGGGCGGCCCAGGGTCTCGGGCATGTTCCCTGGCCGTAACGGTTGCTCCCGCGATCGGCCCCAGGGCCCTCAGCCCGTCACGTAGGCGAGGGTCTCGATCACCTGCTCCACGGTCTCGGCCCAGGCCATGGCCCCGGCGTCCACCTCCTTGAGCGCGTGCACGTGGTGGGGCCCGTGGAGGGTCACGTAGGGCTTGCCGAGGGCGGCGAGGGCCCCCGCGTCGTAGGCGGCGTTCCACTGCTTGTACTCGTCCCCGAAGCGCACCACCGCCACGTCGCACTGCCGGATCAGCGTGCTGGTGCGCATGGCGTTGACGCCCGCGGACTTCTGATCGCGCCAGAACCCCTCGCTCTCCGGCGGCAGGTGATCCCCGGCCGCGTCGCTCGCTGGGTGGTCGGTCACCGCGGAGGTGAAGCGCACCGGGAGCCCGCGCGCGGCCGCCTGCTCCTTGAGCTCCTCACGCCATGGGGTGTGCACTTCGCCCGAGAGGTAGATGGTCCAGATCATGGGCGAGAGTGTAGGCACCATGGCCGCAGGCCGCGCCCTCGGATCGAGGGCGCGGCCTGAGGCGAGTCAGGAGGCACCGGGCGCCTCCCGCCCAGGGGTCACTGGAACGTAACCTCGAGCCCGTCGGTGAAGTTGGAGGTGGCTGATCCACCGACGGCGTCGCGGTACCAGGCCTGGAAGTTCCAGCTGTCCCCCGGCTGCACCGAGACGAAGCCCGTGGGCTGCGGCGTCTGGGTCAGGTCCAGGGCGAGGGACACCTCTCCCGCGGGCCCCGAGTTGACGATCTGCCCGGGCCCGACGTAGCGCCCGATGGCCCCGCCGAGGCAGAGGTTGCCCTGGCTCCCGCCGGGATTGGCCACGTTGCCCTGGGTCTGGCTCGCGAGGAAGAACGCGAAGGAGTTGGAGGGCAGATCCGTCGCCGCGATGGTCATGGCGTTGGCCGAGGCCAGGAGGCTGCCGGAGGCGGACATCGCCCCGGAGGTGCCGGCCGAGTTCACCGCTCCCGGCGTGCAGTATCGCGTCCCGAGCGAGCCCGAGAAGTACGCGTCCCGGTGGGCCAGGATCTCGGGCAGCGTCAGCTTGGCGTCATACACGGCGACGCCATGGATACGCCCCTGGTCCATGGGGTCCCAGGGGGCGCCGGCGGGGTTGTAGATCTGCCCGATGCCCTGCATGCCCTGGAGCACCGGGGCGTAGGGCACGGTGCCGAAGCTGAGGCCGTCCACGAAGAGCTCGGTCTGACCGAGGGCGGTGTCCGCCACGAAGACCAGGTGCACGTCGGTCCCGGGGCTGTTGAGCCCGTTCGTGTAGTACAGGTCCACCACTCCGAACTGGGTCAGGCCGTACTGGTCGGAGTTGGCGAACTGCTCGAACTTGATACCCGCGCTGTCCCCCGTGGGGGTGTTCACCGCGCCCATGAGCGCGTTGCTCGGCCCGTCATTGGAGCCATAGACCACGAACTCGTAGGTCATCCCGTTGACGCCGGAGGGGGTTCCGATGTCGTCGTCAATGGGGCCCTGCAGGTTGGAGTTGGTGTAGGCGGCGGGGGTGCCGGCGCCGACGGCGGAGAGCCACGAGCTCACCGAGCCCGAGGGCGGCGGGATGACGACCTCGGTGGCGTTCAGGAGCCCGAGCCCGGTGGAGCCGTTCCAGCCGCCCACCCGGATGAAGACGCTGTCGCCGGCGTTGAGCGCCGTGGAGACCGAGCTCTGGAGCCCGCAGCTGTCATCGTTACAGCTCACGGAGTTGAGGGCCGCGCAGGTGCCGTCGAACATCTCGATGGCGGTGTCATAGCTGCTGCCGCAGGTGTCGAACGTGTAGTTCGCGGCGTTCGGGGCCGTGAAGACGTACCACAGGTCCGGGCCCCCGGTGCCCGCGCAGGGCCAGACCTCGGGGCTCTGGGTGGCGGCGGTGGTGTCGTAGGAGATCGAGCCGAGGGACAGGGTGCTGGCGGTCGCGCACTCGTCGTTCTGGGCCGACGCCGAGGCGCTCAGCACCGCGGCGGCCACGAAGAGGGTTGTAAGGCGTCGTTGCATATCGGGTTGGGAAGGGTGGAAAGGTGGGCCGAAGACAGGGCTCTGGGCTCCCTCCACGATAGGTGAGATCCAGAATCCTGCACGGCGTCTGCCTTCGCCCCGCATTCAGGGCGATCAGGGGCCCCGGTGGGGCGTGGCCTTCGCGGCTCGAGACGGCGGTTGAGTGCGCCCGCGCTCCGGAAGGGAGGCGCGGGTGGGGAGGTCGCGATGGGCGCGAGGTCGGCGAGGCCGTGGGGGATTGTTAGGCTCGCCCCCAAGTCCGACGCGTACCGTCGGCTCCACTCCTCAAGCTCGAATGTCGACCATGATCCAACCTCTCCTCCTCGCGCTGCACGGCATTGGCCTGGCGGCGGCGCCCTCGCCCTCCGTCCCGGCCCCCGAGGTGACGATGCCCGTCGCCGGCGAGTGGGTCGAGCTGTTCGACGGTGCGACCTTGAGCGGGTGGACCCAGCGCAACGGCACCGCGACCTACGAGGTCGTCGACGGGGCCATCATCGGCACCACGAGCGCCGGGAGCCCGAACTCCTTTCTCTGCAGCGATCGCTTCTACGGCGACTACGAGCTCGAGTTCGACGTCAAGCTCTTTGACGACCAGCTCAACAGCGGCGTGCAGATCCGGAGCCACTCGAACCCCGGGTTCAAGGAAGGCCGCGTGCACGGATATCAGGTGGAGGTGGCCACCAACGGGCACGCTGGCTTCATCTATGACGAGGCCGGCCGCGGGTGGCTGAGCAAGGACCGGGACCAGCCCGCGAGCCGGGCGGCGTTCAAGTCAGGGGAGTGGAACCGCTACAAGGTCATCTGCTTCGGCCAGTCGATTCGAACCTGGGTGAACGGCGTCCCGGTGGCCAACGTCACCGACGCCGTCTCCCCTGCGGGGTTCATCGGGCTCCAGGTTCACTCCGTGGGCGGCGACCCCAAGTGGCGGGTGGGCTGGAAGAATCTGCGGCTCCGTGAGCTCGGGGACGGAGGCGGCTTCGCCTCCCTGTTCAATGGCCGCAACCTCAAGGGCTGGAAGGTCGCGGAGCGTCCGGAGAGCGTCCGCGTCGAAAACGGCGCGCTCATCGTCAACGGTGACCGCGCCCATGTGTTCTACGACGGCCCGGTCTATCACCACTCCTTCAAGAACTTCGAGCTCCGCGCGCTCGTGCGCTCCAAGCCCGGCTCCAACAGCGGGATCTACTTCCACACGGTCTTCCAGGAGGCCGGGTGGCCTTCCAAGGGCTACGAGGTCCAGGTCAACAACACCCAGGGGGACTGGCGCAGGACGGGCGGCCTGTATGGCATCGACGATCTCAAGGAGCCGCCGGCCAAGGACGACGAGTGGTTCCCCATGCACATCAAGGTCGTGGGCAAGCGCGTCCAGATCATGGTCAACGGGAACCAGGTGATCGACTACACCGAGCCGGACGACGTGGAGCGACCCGAGTCCTTCGCCGGGCGGCTCGTGGACCGGGGCACCTTCGCGCTCCAGGCCCACGACCCGGGCTCCGAGGTCTGGTACAAGGCGATCGAGGTCCGGCCGCTGCCCGAATAGGTCGGCGGCTTCAGGAACCAGGCACGGCCAGCTCCGAGAGGCGCAGGTCCACCTGGTTCCGGATGGCCCCCGTCAGGTCCATGCTCATGAGGCGGACCGCCGGGTCCGCCTCGTCCCAGTCGACCTCGATCCAGCCCACGTTGTGCTCCGCGACGGCCGGGCCGACGCGGCGTGAGCTGGGCTCGATGATGTCCCAGTCCTGGTTGATCCCGCTCGCGGTGACGTCGTGGAGGGGATAGAGGCCCGGGGCTCGCTGGCGGTTGATCTCTCCCCAGTGGACGTCCCCGGAGATGAAGACCACCCCGTTGGCGGCGGTGTCGCGGATGAGCTGCACCATGCGTCGGCGCTCCGCGGGGATGAGGGTCCAGCTCTCCCAGCCGTTGTAGCTGTGCCCGAACTGGATGCTGGTGGCGATGATGCGCAGGTCCGCCGGCTCCCGGAGGCGCGCGTCGAGCCACTCCCACTGGGCCTCCCCGAGCAGCGCGGCGCCATGGTCGGGGTTGGGCCGGTACTGGTTCTTGAAGGGGGAGGGCGGGGTCTCGCCGTTCGGCAGGAGCGGGTCCCGGAAGCTGCGGGTGTCCAGGAGGATGACCTGCAGGGTGCGCCCGCCTTCCTCGAAGCGCTCGGCGTGGTAGATCCCGGCGTGGGCGCGGCGCGGGGAGTCGAGGGGCTCACGCCAGAAGTCCAGGAAGACCTCCCGGGACCTCTCGCGCTGGGTGTACTCCGAGCCTGCGTCGTTGGCGCCGTAGTCGTGATCGTCCCAGACGGCCAGGGTCGGGCAGTGCTGGCGCAGGGCGGTGAACTCCGGCCTGGCGGCCAGGGTGCTGTACTTGCCGGCGAGCAGCCCCATGTCCTCGGTGTCCCCGTAGATGTTGTCTCCGAGGTAGATGAAGAGCTCGGGGTCCCGCTGGATGACCTCCATCAGGATGGGCTGGGGCCGCTCCTGGTCCGCGCAGGAGCCAAAGGCGATGCGGCCAGGCAGACGGTTCGAGTCGATCACCTGGGCGTCGAACCCGAACTGGTTGAGGTCGGGGGTGGAGCTGCAGGCCGCGCCGGCGAGGGCGAGCCCGAGGAGCAAGTGTCGGGTCATGGTGGATCGGAGGGGCGGATGGGGCGCCGCGCGGCCTCCTTCGGGGGAGCGCGCTGGAGGGAGTGATGGCCGGGGGGGTCAGCCGCGGACGGGCGCGGCCGCCAGCTCGACGTAGCGACGTGCGGCGGTGCCCCAGCGGAAGTCACGGCCCACGTGGTCGCGGAGCCCTTCGCCCAGGGAGCGCAGGCGTTCGGGCGTTCGGTGGAGGTCGAGGATCCTCGCCGCCAGGGCCTCGGGGTCCTCCGGGGGCACCAGCGCGCCGTGGACCCCGTCCTCGATCAGCTCCCCGACCCCGCAGATATCCGTGGCGATCACCGGGGTCCCAAGGGCGCCCGCCTCGAGGAGCACGATGGCAAAGGACTCGACCCGGGAGGGCAGCACGAAGGCGGCTGCGCCATCCATGAGGGCGAGGGTCTGGCCGTGGGGCAGGTCCTCGATCATCTCGACCCGCTCGCCGAGCCCAAGCTCCTCGATCCATCGCGCCGTGGCGTCGGAGGTCTCGCCCCGGCGTCCGACCATGACGAGGTCGAGGTCCGGGGTCGCCGCCGCCACCCGGCTGAAGGCCTGGAGGAGGACGTCGTGGGCCTTCTTGGGTTCGTAGGTCCCGACGCTGCAGAGATACGGCCGCGTGCGCTCCCTGGAGGGGCCAGCGGTGGCCCGGGCCGCCGCCACATGGTCGAGCTCGATCCCGTTGTGGATCGTGGTCACCGCGTCCCGGGGGAGGCCGTACTCGGCGACCACCTCGTCCCTCAGGCCGTCCGAGCAGGCGACCACGTGGTCCGCGTGCCGGAGCATCCAGTCCCACAGGCGGCGCTCCAGGCCGCGGCCGCCGAAGGTGGAGCGGATCTCCAGGCCATGCAGCGAGATCACGATCCTGAAGCGAGGACCGCCCAGCGAGCGAGCCGCGAACCAGGTCAGGAGGTCGAGCCCGGGGAAGTGGGCGTTCACCACCTGCACCTCTTCACGGCGGGCGAAGGCGCGCAGGGCGCGCAGGTGCATGGGGAGGGCCAGCAGGTACCGCAGGGCCCCGATGGCCGTCAGGCCCCCGGAGGTCCGGGGGGAGCGGACCCGCAGAAAGACCCGCTCGAGCCCATCTTCGTGCACGTGGCGGGGGCGGGTGTCGGCCCACTCATTCACGGCGAGCAGCGGCCGGAGCGGCCCGCTCTCCACGAGCTGCTCCATCAACGCCTTGACCACCTGGCTCACGCCCCCGATGGCGCCGATGTCCCAGGGCATGGTGAAGAGATAGGTCCCTTCCTTCCCGGCGTGGTGAGGGCCTCGCCGTTCGACGCTCGAGCCCTCGGGCTCACCGTCGGACGGTGCGGGGGGTGGTGCGTGCGGCGTCACGTTGGGGTGGGGAGGCAGCGCCACCGGTGATGGCGGGCGAGGACCGATCCTGGGGAAAGCTTACCGAACCATCGCCCGGTCTCGCAGCCCTGTGAGGGCGCAGGGGAGTGCCTCCGCTCCTGAGGTGAGACCTGCCGCCCAGTCTCCCATGCCAGCCTGCGGAGTGAGGTCCGAGGTGGCCTATGCTAGCCCCATGAACACGCCCTCAACTCGGATGCCGAAATCCGGCCTCGTGGCCGGTGCCCTCACGCTCCTGATCAGCGCCCCTGCCCTGGGCCTGGCTCCCCAGGTGGCCCCGGCGGCGGTCGGTGCCCAGGAGAAGACGCCGGCGGCGGTGAGGCCGCTCGAGTCGCGCACCTTCGTGGCGCTGGACCAGGTGGAGGCTAGCCCTGGCGAGAACAAGAAGGTGGCGCTGCCGTTGCTCCGCGCAAGCCGGGCGCCGCGTAAGCGCGTTGGGACCATCGGGGACGTCAAGGAGTGGAAGCGCGGTACCAGCGTGGTGAAGCGCAACCTGGAGTCCGTGGTACCCAAGGGGTACTCCACCTGGAGCAGCAACCTGCACCGCAAGGAGCTGGTGGTGCGGGGTGGGACCTACACCTGGGACAACATCGGGGTGACGGCTGCGCCAGACGCTCACCAGCTGAAGTGGGGCACCCGCGAGTTGAATTGCCCCGAGCGGATCTTCCGCAACTGCGACTTCACGAGGATCCCGAAGGAGCATGGCCTCTACGTGTCGAGCTACGCGAACACGACGGTGGACGGGTGCACCTTCCTGATGACGGGGAGCCAGGGGGCCCAGTTTGCCCATCGCTCCGTGCCTTATCAGCAGTACGACCCCGATTGCCTTCCTTACCAGAGCCCGCCGGTCCACGTGGTGCGCAACTCGCACTTCGTGGACTGTGGATTCAAGGGCGCGCGTCCTTCCTTCAACCTCACGTACTTCGATCCGGGGACGTCCTCCATGCCGGGGACGGTTCTCGTGGAGGACTGCTCGTTTGTCTGCAGCTGGCCGGAGACGCGCGCGGACGGGCACCGCTCGACGGGAGCGATCGTGGTGACGAACATGCGGGGGGCCGGGCCATTGGATCCAAAGATCGGGCCCATGATGAAGAGCGTGACCCTGCGTAACTGCCTCTTTGACTTCACCGAGGGGGACCGGGAGATCGTGGACATTCGCTCCACCGCCGAGATCCTGATCGAGGACTGCGCCTTCATCGGGCGCAAGCACGCCCACCCCTACGTGCTGGTGGACCGCGATAATTCCGGTCGCGACCTCAACGGGACCAAGTCCGAGCGCATCGTTCTGCGGAACAACCGCGCGCGAGGCGTCGCCTTGAAGATCCAGTTGCGTGGCGACGACGGCGAGCGCTCCTTCGTCGAGGTGCCCCTGAATTGCCCGGGGGAGGAGCGCATCTACAGTGCCGTGACCGGCAGCCTCGTCTCGAAGCGCTCGCTCCAGGAGCCAGAGGAGGCTCCAGCTGCTCTTCCTGACCCGAGCGGCGAGCGCGATCAGGGCTGAGGGTGCCCGCGCGCCCGGTGGCGCGGCTCAGTCCTCGCCCGTGGCGTAGCCGAGCTCGGCGAGCTGCGCCCGGAGCTCGGGGCTGGATGCCGCCCCGCTCCCGGTCCAGCGGCGCGGGTGAGCTTGTCGCAGGGCTTCCAGGGTCTCATCGGCTCCGTCAAGGGTCCACTCGAGGCTGGAGGCGCCCTGGGTTTCGCCAGGATCGGCGTCGAGCGCGAAGATCGTCGTGCTCGGGTGCGCGTCCTCGGGCCGGAGATCCTCGGGGTACCAGATCAACTTGATGCCGTCGCGCTCGAGGGCGTACGTCATCTCCTCCGATCCTGAGGGCCGGTAGAGCACCCACCGGGTCGGCGCCCCGGTGTCCGCGGCAGGCGCTTCGAGCAGTGACCGGCCCGACCAGCCGCGCGGCACCGGCGCGTCCGCCACCTGCGCGATCGTCGGCGCGACGTCCACGCTCATGGCGGCCCGCGGGCTCCGTGTGCCCGTGCTTGGCTCGGACATCGAGCGGGGCGGAAGGAGGATCAGGGGGACCCGGAGCTGCTCCTCGTAGAGGCTGTTGCTGTGGTTGAACTGGCCGTGCTCGGCGAACTCCTCTCCGTGGTCGGCGGTGATGATCACGAGGGTGTCGTCCAGGGCGCCAGCGGCCTTGAGGCGGTCCATGAACGCGCCGAAGGCCACGTCGAGCTCGCGGATCTCGGCGTCGTAGAGGTCGCTGAGGTAGCGCGCGTCCTCGGCGGTGTAGTCGTGGGCCTTGTGGGCGGCGGGCACGTCGTCCACCCGGGCGTTCACGGGGAGCGGGCCGTCGTAGGGACGGACCAGGAGCTCGCGGGCAGCCCCCTCCGGGTCATAGGGCGTGTGGACCTTGTAGGTGTGGACGAACGCGAAGTACGGACGCTCGCGGGCCTCGATCCAGGCAGCGGCGCCGTCGAGGGTCTCGTCCACCTCCGCGAGGGCGCATCGGAAGCGACCGAAGCCCTGGGCCAGGCCAAGCTCCGGGCGGACGTAGCCCGCCTCGGTGAAGGCTGCGGTGTCGTAGCCGGCGTTGAACAGGACCTCGGCGATGGTCTCCGCCTCCTCGGGCAGGCGGACCGAGGCGTCGAAGACGCCGTGCTCGATCGCGTGGAGGGAGGAGAAGAGCGAGGCGTGGGAGGGGAGCGTCCAGGGCGCCGCGCTCCAGGCACGTTCGTAGAGGACACCTTCACGGGCGAGGGCGTCGATCCGCGGGGAGGTCGGGCGGTCGTACCCGTAGCAACCCAGGCGGTCGGCGCGGAGGGTGTCGAGGACGACGAGCAGCACGTTCGGTCGCGCCTGGCCCGTCGGCGTCGCCGCCAGCGCGGGGTCGAGCCAGTAGGCCCTCCCGGCCTCGGAGCCCCGCGTCTGGGTGGCCCGGACCTCGAAGGTGAGCCTCGCGCCCTCGACGTGGTCCGGGAGCATGGGGATGCGCGCCTCGTGGACGGTGTCCGCCTGTTCGGAGGTGAGGGTCGCACTCCAGAGGGTGCGGCTCGGGTGCCCCTGCGCCCCCCAGGTGATCGCGAAGTGCAGGGCCGCCCGCGCCTGGTCGTTCACCTCGAGCATCGGAGCTCCCTCCTGATCGCCCACGGAGCGCAGGCTCCAGAGGTCCCGGGCGAAGCCGAACTCCAGGGCCCTTCGGGCGTCCGCGGGCGCCAGGTCCCATGAGATGGCGCTCCCTGCCATGGTGCGGACGGCGCGGCGCGACTCCCCATCGAAGGTCTGGTGGCGGGTCGGCAGCCGTTCTCCGGGAGGGGCGCCCTGGGCGCCGAGGCGCTCGCGCAGGGCCGCCGTGCTGGTGGGATAGCAGGGTCGGAAGACCGGGGGGTTGGCCTGGCGTGAGGGGGTCGAGAGGTGGACGCCCGTGGGGTCCACCAGCACCTCCCCGGGGGAGACGTCCGCGGCGTCCATGGGGGCTTCGAGGGCGCGGATCACCTCGCGTGCGGAGGGCCCGGTGAGGGCGCGGGTGGGGGCCAGGTACCCCGGGCCAGCCACCGGCATCGTGGGGACACCGCGCCACCGCTGGGGGGTCTCGCCCGGCGGAGTGGCGGGGAACACATTCCAGGGCTGGAACGGTCGGTCGAGGAACCAGACCTCCGCGGAGGAGGAGAGGGCCAAGAGGACGGGGTCGTCGGACCCGGGGACCTCCATGCCGGCCACGGGGCGGTCCATGAGGCCCCGGGGCTGGGCGCGCGGCCCCGGCGCCTCCTCCCCGGCGCACCCGAGGCACAGGGTGAGGATGATCGAAAGGAGGGTGAGGCGGGTCATGGGGCGCGGCGGAGGCCTGACCCCGCAACCGCCGTGGATGGTACCGATTGGCCCCTGCTCGCCCCACGGCCTTGCCCGGTTCCGGGGAGGCGCGGCGCCGCCCTCGGGGGGCGATGGGGTCAGAAGCCCGCGACCGCGAGGACCTGGCCCTGGTCCGAGTCGAACTCGGCGCCCAGCTGGGCGATGTACAGGCGCCCATCCGGACCGAAGGCGCAGGAGACCGGCCCGCGGAGCTCGTCCGTGATGGACTCGACCTTGCACTGGTCGGAATCACCCTCGGGGAGGCTCACGCGCAGGAGGGACCCGGGGAGCACCTCGGTGAGGCTCCAGTTGTTGTCGACCACCGCGAGGTCATCGGTCCCGGGGATGCGGTCCATGCCCATGGGATCCTTGACCCCCGGGAGGCTGTAGCTGGCCTCGAGGGCTCCGCTCTCCGTGTTCCACGCCACGAGGGTGCCGTCCTCCTTTCCGCCCGCGCCGCTGTAGAGCACGAGGACCGTGTCCTCATCCCACATCATGGACTGCATGGGCGAGTTGACGGCGACGCCCGCATCGTCCGCCGACGCGAAGGGGACCAGCTCCTTGGTGGAGCGGGTGGCGCGCAGGAGCCAGCTCTTCCCGTCGAAGCCCTGACCGCACACGAAGAGGGTGTCGTCGCCCGCGGCGCACATGCCGGTGAGGTTGCCCTCGCCCTTGTCCGCGTCCTCCTCGGTGGTCGGCCCCACGGCGTTGGTCTGGTCGGCGTCGCTCGCCGCGCCAGCGGCGCCGTAGAACTGCACGGTCTCCTCGCCGTCCTTGGCGCCGGCGTTGGTCACGGCGAGGGTGTCGCCCAGCCAGACGGCGGAGAGCGGGCCCAGGCCAAAGGCCTTGGTGCCCGCCTCGGCGTTCACCTTCCAGTACTCCGTGGGGAAGCCCGTGATGTGGTTGGTGGGCTTGCCGTCGACGAAGAGGATCACTTGACCGTTGCCGCTGTCGCAGACCGTCAGCTCGCCCTTGGCCGAGAAGCTGATCCCTGAGGGGTTGTTCAGGCCCGTGAGGACCGACGATGCGCTGAAGCCGTCCGCCATTCCGATGGGGAGCGGAGAGCCGGCGCCTGCCCCATCGTCGCTGGTGCGGACGCCGCACGCGGTCATCAGAGCCATCAGGGGGAGGAGAGCGGGGGCGATTCGGAACGAGTGCATTGGGTTCGCTGAGGTCGACGGGCGCGGGGTGGTGAAGGAGGAGCATTGTCGAGTTGAGCGGTCTCCGTTGCAACTCATGGCCGAGGTCCCGACCGGAACGGCGATGAGGCTCGTCGGGGACGCTCAGGTTCGCGGGACAGCGCCCGGACGCTCAGCGCCCCTCTGACGCGGCCACAGGGCGGAGTTCCACCTGGTGCGGACCACGCACCTCGCCACTCTCCAGCTCGAGGGTGACGGAGAGCGTGAACGGCACACCTGCGGAGAGCCCCGAGATCCTGCCCTGGAGGTCCCGCCGCGGCGTGTCGTCTGCTCGCCATACGGAGGCCCACGACTCCGACGAGGCGGGCGACTCGAAGCGGAGGGACGCCTCCTGGATCCGCTTCCCCCGCGGGGCGGTCACGGTGACCTCGAGGTCCGTGGGCTGCTCCAGCTCCACCCGCCACCCACCGTTCTTGCCCCAGCCCCAGCCCCGGTCCGAGGTCCCTGCCGGTCGCCAGTCCTGGATGGTGAGCACCACCGGCTCTGCGCCGAGGGAGATGTGCGGCGGGAGGTAGCTTTCCACACGGTCCCCGTGCGACGCGGCGGCTGCGCCCGGTCCCACCGCGTCGTCGAACCAGCGGTCATAGTGCGCCGTGAGGTCTCGCACCAATTCCGGCCGTTGCGCCGCGAGGTCGAACTGCTCGTAGGGGTCCGTGGCGAGGTCGTAGAGCTCCGGCGCCCACTCGGGCGGAGCCTCGAGCTCATCCCAGGGGCGGGTCGGCTGCACCAGCTTGTGATCGCCGAGCCGGACGAAGGCGTGGTGCCGATAAAGGGGCGCGTCGCCACGGTGCCACTGGATCACCAGCGGTCGCTGGGCGGAGCGGGCGGCCGCGCCCGGAGACCCCCGGAGGAGTGCCAGAGCGGAGGCCCCGTCGAGGCCTTCGGGGGCGTGGCCCTCGGCGCCGCATGCCTCGAGCACCGTCGGGAAGAGGTCCACGTGGGCGGCGTATCCCTCGTCGCGGATCCCGGGCGCGAGGGTGCCCGGCCAGCGCGCGAAGAGCGGGCTGCGGACGCCACCCTCGTAGACGCTGCCCTTGGCGCTGCGGAGCCCGACGTTGTACCGGCGCCCCTGGGGGCCGTTGTCGCACAGGAACAGCAGGAGGGTGTTGGAGGCCAGGCCCTCCTCCTCGAGGAAGCGACCCAGCCCGCCCATGTTGCCGTCGATGTTCTCGACCATGGCGTAGAGCCGGGCGAGCTTGTCCTCGTCCTTGAAGGTCGCCTTGCGTCCGGGCTCCGAGGCGAAGGCCTCCGGCCCAAGGTCCATGGCGGCGTACTTCTGCCGCAGCGGTTCGGGGACGTCGTGGAGGGGCGTGTGCGGGGCGTTGGGCGTGATCACGCACAGGAACGGCGCGCCGCGCTCCTTGCAGCCGGCCATCCATCGCTGGGCCTCCTCGAAGTACACATCGGTGCAGTAGCCGTCGAAGCGGCGGGGCGCGCCGTCGTCCATGAGGACGGGGTCCGTGTAATCCCCCTCCGCGCCCAGGGGGTCGGAGGGTTGGCCGATCCCGCCTCCCCGGTGAACGAGGCTGCGCTGGAAGCCCTGGTCCATGGGCCTCATGGGCGGCGTGTCCCCGAGGTGCCACTTTCCGAAGATGCCCGTGGACCAGCCCGCGGCGCCCAGGGTCTCGGCGAGGGTGACCTCCTCTGGCCGCATCATGGCCCGACCGCGATAGGTGTCGATGGCGCCGGTGCGCTGCGGGTGGCGGCCCGTCATCAGTGCGGCGCGCGTCGGCGTGCAGACCGGGTGCACGTAGAACTGCCTGAGCTGGACGCTCTCCTGTGCCAGGCGGTCGAGGTGCGGAGTCTCGAGGACCGGGTTCCCATGGAGGGAGAGGTCTCCCCAGCCCTGGTCGTCGGTCATCACGATGATGACGTTGAGCGGCGGCGGCTCCTGGTCCGGGAGGGAGGTCCCTGTTGCTCCGCAAGAGGCGGCGAGGACGCCGATGAGCAGCGCCCATGCGAGGGGTGCCCTGGGTTGGGGCTGGTCGGTGGGGTTCAAGTGGTTCCCTCGTCGTTGGAAGGGGCTGCGCCTGCGGCCCGGGCAGCGGCGATGGCCTCGCAAAGGTCCCGGGGCACCCGCGTGCCGATCCTGAATTGCCTGCCGTTGGAGAGGTCCAGCTCGACGGCATCGAGCCCGTCGAGGTTCCAGAGCCAGCCATGGGGCGTGTATCGAATCCCGAATCCGTACCACCAGCGATTGCGGACGGCGCGCTCGCCGACGACGCGCGAGATCGGGATGGTCCGCCGCGGCCAGCCCGGGCCGAAGGCCACGGTGATCTGGGCGGCCTGCACCTCGACCCGGAGGGCGTGGAACAGGAACCCGAGGAGGAAGGTGGCGACGGCGATCCCGCCCGCGGCGCCATTGGCGACGCCGACGAGGGCGAAGCAGCCCACGGCGAGGGCCAGGAAGAGTGCCTTGAGCCAGAGCCCTGCGGGCTGCACATCCTTGAAGGCCACCGGGTCATTCACCATGGCCCGAGCCTATCAGCACGCGCCGGGGGATGGGGGCGGCGCGGCTCGAGGGATGGTTGGGATGGCCGCCACGGAGGGCCCGGGCCCTCGAAGTGTCACCGGCTGCCGCGCCGTCCGTCCACGGGGTGGAGCGCCGAATGTGCGGCGCCACTGCACTCGATGGACACGGAGGAGAACAACATGATGACTGGAACGGGAATTGGAACGGGGGTCGGGCTGGCCTCGGCCTCGGCGGTGGCGCTGCTGGCACTGGCCGCCTGCACCGCCACGAGCGAGGGGAGGGTCGGCATGTCGGTGAAGCGCGACGTCCCCGTGGTGGGAGTTGTGGGAATCGAATTCGACGTCGACTGGAAGCTCACCTCCGAGGACGAGAGCCTGTGCGGCTGCATTGTCTTCCTCGGCCCCGATGGGCGCCCCATCGAGGGTGCGGCTGCCGGCCAGATTCGCAATGGCTCGGGTGGCGGGCCCATCCCCAAGGGCGCCACCGGTTGGCGCGCTGTGCTCACCGACGAGGACTGCGCCCAGCTCAACTGCGATGGCGACCTCGGCACCGACGGTCCCGAGGGGGCGGCGCTCGGCCTCGCGGCCGCATGGCTCACGGCGCCCACCGACCCGCAGCGCCCCTACGTGCTCCTCGGGTCTCGACTCCTGGACGGCGGCGCCCTTCAGGTGCATTCAGACGTGGGCTCCTGGGAGCGGTCCTCGTTCCTCGACGTTTGCGCCACCGTGGTCGGCCCGGACGGGGAGCTCGCATGGGCCATGCTCGAGCTTTGCCTGGAGGCGGGCCCTGCGGCCCAGCTCACGGCCCAGCAGCGAGCGGCGCTGGAGCAGCGTGTCACCATCCATGAGGCGCTGCGGCTGAACCTGGACGGTCCGGAGTTCGCTCCCCTCGGGTTCCACGGGGAGATCATTCGAACCGGATCGGCCTTCGGGGCCAACGTCTCGGTCAATGGGTCGCGGGTCTTCTCGGGCCCCTCCCAGGCCCCGGGCGCACCGGGGGAGCTCCCCGCAGCTGGGTTCCATGTGGAGCACGGTCTGGTGGACCATGACGCGACGCTCTCGAGCACTTTCGCCAACCGTATGGACATTCGCTGCAAGCGCCCAGGGGAACCGGTGACGACCACCAACCTGGCGATGAGCTTCGAGCCGAGCGATGGCTAGCGGCGTGACTCAGAGGCTGGCGGCGGGGATCGTGATCCTCGCCGCCGGCTGCGCGTCCGAGGAGCACTGGCTCGACGCGTCCGTTCCCATGATCGAGGCCATGAATCCCCAGGTGGCCTGGATGCACGGTTCAGACCCCATGACCGAGTTCAACATCGCGCCCATGGCGCCTCAGCCCGGCAGATTGGCGATGTCCTTCCCCCCGAACTGGATCCTGCTGGGTCCCGTGATCGAGGAGGGCCCCGGGAGCAAGATGCTCTGGGCCGTCACCCACGAGCTGGCGCACCTCTACGGTTCACCCCTCGGGCTGCCCTGGCCGTTCTCGATCTACGAGTCGGCCCTGGAGGAGGCGCGGGTGGAGCTGGTGACCGGCGACCTGCTGCCCGGCCTCGAGCCCGCGGCGCGACGACTCAGGTGGGGGATCGTCCGGTGGATGGTCGACCAGGTCCGCGCGGCGCGGCCCACGGGCGCGCTCAGGCCGTCGAGGGAAGGTCCGACTCCCCGACGTTACCTCTGGTCGCCCGGGCATCCCTGAGGACGCGCTCCAGCTCGGTCAGGTAGCTCATGAAGGCGCGGCGACCGTGGGCGGACAGGGTGAGGTGGGTGTTGGAGCCGCGACCGCTCCCGGTCCTCTTGGCCTTGAGGAGCTTGGCCTCCTCGAGGACCTTGAGGTGGCGGCTGAGGTTCCCGTCGGTCAGCCCGCACAGGGAGCGGAGCTCCGAGAAGGAGCGGCCGGCGGCTTCGCTGGAGAGCGCGGTCAGGATCGACAGCCGCGCCCTCTCGTGCAGGAGCCGATCCAGGCCTTCGTAGCTGTAGTCGCCGTCAGTCATCGGAGGTGTTCGGGTGAGACGGGGTTTGCTGGGGTGTCGCCGCTGAGGAGGCCTGGATCTCTCGGAGGATCGCGGCGGCGACCAGTTGCCCGCCGCAGAAGGTGAGTCCCATGGGCCACGGGGAGCTCAAGCCGATGCCCGCCGCATGGGCCATGACCGCCCCCGCCGCCAGATAGAAGAGGCCCAGCAGCCGGATATGGCCGGGGAGGTATGGGGCAGAGGAGAGCAGCCCGACGCCGAAGAGCATGGTCCAGATGCCCGGGAGGAGCTCGGCCTGATCCCAGAGCAGCGGGGCGAGCGCCACCCCGACCACGAGGGCTGGCGAGAGCTGCAGGGCGGCCAGCCGGGCCGACGGCCGTGGGATGAAGCGGCGTCGGAGCGCGAGGTCAATCAGGGAAGCGAGGGCGCAGACGAGGGCCACGGCCAGCCAGATGGTGGCGTGGGCCTGGGCGTCCAGCGCGGCCCAGTAGAACCACTCCACCGTCGCTGTACCGAGGGCGAGGATGGCCTGGCCCACGGCGATCTCCGCGCGGTACCCGCGGAAGAACGAGGACCGCGCGACCTGGGCGTGGATGTCGGCGACCCGCCGAAGGGCGTCCTCCACATCGAATCCGGACCCGGCGCTCATGGCTCCACGGTCACGGGTGGCGCTCGGGGTGTCAAGGGGCGTGCGACCTGGCTGGGGGGTCCTGTCGCGGTTCGCCCCGATACGGGCTCTGCTAGCCTCTGCGGGCGCGCTCCCGGGCGGGGCGTGCGGTCCACGTTCCCCTGGCTCCCAAGGCACGACTCGATGTACGCACCCCCCTCGCCTCCGACACGCCTCTCGTTCCACGGGCTGGCGCCGATGGTCCTCACGCTCGGACTGCTGGGAGGGTGTGCGAGTCCCAAGGAGGAGGCCACCCCGGTGGACATCGAGGACGGGGTGATGGCTGTGGCCTACTCCGGGTTCCGCGAGGGGCAGCACCCTGACCGCGGAGCGGGGGCGGTCCTCCCCAGCCTGGGAGAGATCGAGGAGGACCTCGAGATCCTGGTGGGCGAGGGGTTCGATCTGATCCGCCTCTACGACTGCCAGGAGAACTCCGCCATGGTGCTGCAGGTGATCCGGGACCGAGGGCTCCCGATCAAGGTCATGCTCGGGGTCTGGCTGAGCGCGGAGCTCAGCAACCACGACCGCTGCCCCTGGCTCACGTCGCCCATTCCGGAGGCGACCCTGGCCGAGAATCGGCGGCGGAACGAGCTCGAGGTGGCGGCAGCCATCGAGCTCGCCTCCGCTTACCCAGGGATCGTCGTGGCGATCAATGTGGGGAACGAGGCGCTCGTGGACTGGACGGATCACCTCGTCCCCGTGGATCGCGTCCTGGAATACGTCCGTCGCCTGCGGGCGGCGGTGCCCCAGGCGCTCACGGTCGCGGAGAACTACGACTGGTGGGCCAGGCACGGCGCGGTGCTCGCCCGTGAGCTGGACTTCGTCGGGGTGCACTCCTACGCCCTGTGGGAGGGGCGAGAGGTGGAGCAGGCGCTCGCGCACACGCAGGCCAACGTGGACGCGGTGAGGGGGGGGCTTCCGGGGGCTCGGATCGCCATCCTCGAGGCGGGCTGGGCGACGACCGCCAGCGAGTTCGGTTCGAGGGCCAGCGAGGACGCGCAGGCGCGTTACTTCGAGGAGATGGGCCGGTGGGCCGCGGCGTCGGGGGTGACCGTGTTCTTCTTCGAGGCCTTCGATGAGCCGTGGAAGGGAGACCCGGGGAACCCCGCCGGCGCGGAGAAGCACTGGGGCCTCTTCTTCGAGGACCGGACGCCCAAGGCCGCGCTGCGGTGACGGCGAGCCGCTGGTCGCAGCCTCAGCGCGGGCCCGCTGGAGGCGAGCCGCCGGGGGGCGGGGTGGGCCGCCGCGCCCCGGGCGGCGTCCCGCCGAGGAACACCCCGACCAGCTCCCGGTCGCCCCGCAGAACGAGCGTTCCGTTCCAGCCCGCAATCTTCCCCCACATGCGCTTGCGCTCCTTGGGGGGGCTCTTGAACACGTTGGCCGTGACGACCTGCTGGTAGCTCTCGGGCGAGGCGACGCAGAGCCTGAGGATGCCGCTCATCCCGTCCTGGATCAGGAGGTACGGCCCCACCTGGATCATGTGTCCGCGGGCGAAGTACGGATCACGCCCTGTGGACCACTGTTCCTCGCCTTCGAGGTTGAAGCACCGCAGCCCCCCCTGGCCACGACGGAGGCGCGAGATGTTCGTGTTCTCGTTGGCGAGGAGGTAGATGTGCTCCCCGACCACCACGGGCGGGTGGAGTTGTGAGCCCTTCTCGAGGTGGAACTCCTCGGTGATCCCGAAGGCGTCGGCGCCGGTACGCGCGACTCGCAGCAGGGTGGTGCCTCCCGCGTAGCCCCCCGTGATCACGAAGCGGCTCCCGTCCACCGCCACTGGAGGCGGGACGGGCACGTTGGTGAGCATCGTCTCGTGCTGCCAGCGGAGCTCACCGGTGCTGGGGTCGAGGGCGCTGACGAGCACCGGCGCAGGGCTGTTCTCGCCGGCGCCCTGGGCGTCGCATGAGAGGAAGAGCAGCAGCTCCTCCCCGAGGAGCGGCATCAGGACCGGCTGGGACTGACTGGTGCCGAGGGCCGGGGTCCTCCAGCGGACGTCGCCCGTGACCTGGTCGAGGGCCACCAGTCCGACCTCTTCGCCCAGCGCGGGCAGGATCACGAGCCCGCCGTGGAGGAGGGGGTCTGCGGAGTAGCCGAAGTCGGGCATGGATCCGCCGAGGTCGTCCACCAGGTGGCGCTTCCAGCGCGCGCTGCGGCTCGCGCGCTCGACGCAGTGCACCGTGCCGAACCCGCTGCAGAGGAAGGCGAACCGTTCGTTCACGGCGGGCGCCGTCCGGGAGCCGGCGGATTGGAGTCGGCCAGGCTCGGCGTAGCTGAAGGTCCACAGGACCGTGCCGTCGAGCACGTCGATCACCCGCAGTGTGTCCCCGACCCCGATCTCCCGGTCGAGGACGAAGGCCTTGCGGTCGAAGACGTCGGCGCCGCCGTAGCCCGGCTCGAGGGGGACGCTCCAGGCCGCAGAGAGGTCCGCGCTGGCCCGGCCGTAGCCATCGGCGAGTCGCTGGTCCTCAACGTAGTCGGACTCCGGCGGCGCCAGGGCCTCCAGGACCTCTCGCCGGTGGGGCCAGGATGCCGCGGCGCCGAGTGCGGCGAGCGCCGTGAGCGCAAGGAGGGTGCGTCGGGAGAGCATGCGGGGCGGGGGAGGCGGCGCCCATGGTAAGGCGCGGCGCCGTGGCTTCGAGCGCGGCCACGGCTTCCTGGGGGAATGGGTGAACCCGGGTACGGCCTCGGGTCGGCTCCCGTTGGCCTCCGGGCGGACTCGCGCCGAATCCTAGGGCCTGTCCTCCGAGTCCGAGTAGGCTCGAACAGCCTCTTCATGTTCTGCGACCGTCGCGCTGCGACCCCCTCCCCATGAAACGACCGACGCTCCTCGCTGCGCTCTTGCTGGCCTCGGCGCCCTCGCTCCTCGCGAGCGGAGACTTCCCCCGAGAGAAGCCGAACCCCGCCAAGGCCGCCCTCGAGGGCAAGGCGCCGCCTGAACTCCAGGTCGACGGCTGGATGAACACAGGCGGTGCGCCCATGGACTGGGCCTCCCTCAAGGGGAAGGTGGTGGTGCTCGACTTCTGGGGTACCTGGTGAGGCCCCTGTCGTGGCGCGGTGCCGGGTCTCAAGGACCTGGCAGCGCGCTACGGGGACCAGGGTCTGGTCCTCATCGGTGTGCACTCGGCGAACGGTGGCGAGAAAATGGCCAGCTTCGTCAAGGAGCAGGGCATCGACTACCCCGTGGCCATTGATCGGGCGGGCAAGCCCACGGTGAGCGCGTTCGCTGTGGACTCCTTCCCGGACTACTACATCGTGGACCGGGCGGGGAACGTTCGGGTGGCGGACCTCCCGAACAGGGCGCTCGAAGCGACGGTCCAGGCGCTCCTGGCTGAGCCTGTGCCGGCCGCGCTCCCGGCGGAGCTGGCCGAGGCATCCGAGCGCGCCACCCGCAAGGACAAGCGGCTGCTCGTGCTCCTCGGCACCGACGATGACCGAGCGGCGTTCAACAAGCTCTCCCGCCTCGACCGCGCCCTGCGCCGGGAGCTCAGCAATGAGTACGAGACGGTCCCCGCGCCCCTGGGTGGCTCCCTCGCGGTGGCCCTGGGCGTGACCGCCACGGAGCCCACCGCGATCGCCCTCGATGCCGGCGGCGCCCCCCTGGGCTCGATCGCCATGGGGGGGCTGGACAGGGAGCGGCTCTGGGCGTTCGCGCGGGAGCACAAGGTGGCCCCTGGGGACGCGGAGACCATCCTCGCAGGCGCGCTGGCCCAGGCGACCAAGGAGAAGAAGCGGGTCCTGGTGCACCTCGGCGCGCCCTGGTGAAGCTGGTGCTTCAAGCTCGAGGAGTTCCTCGGGCGCAAGGGGGTCAAGGGCCCCATGGATCGGGACTACGTCACGGTCAAGATCGACGTGGAGCGCGACGCCAACGGTGAGGCCGTGGCCAAGCGCCTGCGGGGTGAGCGTCGCGGGGGGATCCCCTGGTTGGTCATCCTCGACGCGGAGGGCAAGGAGCTCGTGAGCAGCGACGCGCCCACGGGGAACATCGGCTGCCCGGTTCAGCCAGAGGAGGTGGCCTGGTTCACGGAGATGATCCGGCGCAGCGCGATCCGGCTGGAGGCCCCGGACGTGGCGGCGATCGAAGCGGAGCTCGAGGCCTACGCCGTTTCTTTCAGGCGCTGATGGGCGACGGGCGTCGAGTCCTTCCCCCTCGCCCGCGCTGGGCGAGGGCGAGGGGCCCGGTTCACCGCCGCGGTTAGGCTGGTGGAATGATCCAAGTGACCTTGCTGGCCTTCATCGCGGCGGTGCCATGCCCACCGTCGGCCGCTTTCTCCACGGTCTCCCCCCTCGAGGGCGAGCGAACGCCGGTCGAAGGTGACCGTCCGCCCAGCCTCGTGGTGATCCTCGCCGATGACCTCGGCTGGGGGGATGTCGGGTGCCAGGGGCAGGAGAAGATCCTGACCCCGCGAATCGACCGCATGGCCGCGGAGGGCATGCGCTTCTCGGCGGGCTACGCGGGTTCGACGGTCTGCGCGCCGAGCCGCTCCGTGCTCATGACCGGGCTCCACGCGGGGCACACCCGGGTGCGTGGCAATCGCCGGGTCCCCCTGAGGGATGAGGACCTGACCGTGGCGGAGCTGCTCCTCGCCGAGGGGTATCGCACCGCCCTCTTCGGGAAGTGGGGGCTAGGCAACGCGGGGAGCAGCGGGCATCCCGTTCGCCAGGGCTTCGAGCGGTTCTTCGGCTACTCGGACCAGCTGCACGCCCACAACTCGTACCCCACCCACCTCTGGGACGGGGAGGAGCGGGTAGAGCTCTCCAACGTGGTGCCGGGGGAGGGCAAGTGGGGCCAGGGCAAGGCCAGCGAGCGTCACGACTGGGCGCCGGGCCGGATCCACCGGGAGGCCATGGGCTGGCTCCGTGCAGTGCCCAGGGAGGAGCCCTTCTTCCTCTACCTCGCCAGCACCGTGCCCCACGCCAACAACGAGGCCGGCTCCGACGGCATGGAGGTGCCGGACGTCGGCGTCTACGGGGACCGCCCCTGGCCGGAGCGTCAGCGCCAGCACGCCGCCATGGTCTCGGCCCTCGACGGCCAGGTCGGAGAGGTGCTGGACACCCTCGTGGCCATGGGGCGGGCGGAGGACACCCTGGTCCTCTTCCTCTCGGACAACGGTCCCCACCGTGAGGGGGGCAACGACCCGGACTTCGCGGATTCCAACGGGCCCTTCCGGGGGATCAAGCGCTCGCTCACCGAGGGCGGGCTTCGGGTGCCCTTCATCGCATGGTGGCCGGGGGTGGTCCCGGCGGCCTCCGTGGAGGAGGCGCCGGTGCACTTCCAGGACCTCTTCGCCACCGCCGGCGCCCTGGCGGGGGCCGAGGTTCCTGCGGGGCTCGACTCGCGCAACCTGCTGCCCACCCTGAAGGGGGCGGGCACACCCCCGGCGGCGCCCCTCTACTGGGAGTTTCACGAGCGCGGGTCCGCCGAGGCGGTGCGCTTTGGCCGCTGGAAGGCGATCCGGTCCCCGATGCAGACGGGGGGCGTCCAGCTCTACGACCTCGACGCGGACCCGGGCGAGGCCGTGGACCTCGCCCGTAACCCGGACCAGGCCGAGCGGGTCGCCGCCGCCATGCAGCTGATGGATGGGGCCCACGTGCCCTCGACGGACTTCAAGACGCCGTCCGAGCGCTGACCGAGCGCCCCGCGGCCTCAGAGCTTGGCGATGGAGGTGGCCGCGAGGCGGGTGTTGCCCGCCTCGTCGATGTGCAGCGTCCCCTTCACGCAGACCGCGGTGAGGTGGTCGAGCCCGCGGGCCCCCTTGAGGCCCCAGGCGGCGGGGAGGTCGCCGTCGAGGAACTCCACGTTGATGGTCGCGGCGGCGACGTCGGAGGGGTCCTCGCAGCAGAAGTCCCAGGGCGTGGGGCACTGATCCGTGCACGGGGGCAAGGAGCTGTCCACCAGGCGGAAGGTGGCGAGCTCGCCGAAGTCCTGGACCTGGCCCTTCACGACGACGACGCTGCCGCTGGGGCTCTGCTTCGCCGACAGCACCCCCACGGCGTCCGCCATCGGGCCCTCGACCCAGAAGGAGTCGGGCATGGCGGGGGCCGCCAGGTCCACGGGGGCGGTCTCGCTGGAACAGCTGGCGCTGGCGAGAAGGACGACGAGGGCGGCGGTGACTTGGATGAGTTTCATGGCGTCTTCGGGTGAGGCCGCGGTGGGCCAAGCAGGGGAGAGGGTTTGAGGGGGGGGGTGAACGGGGAGGGAGAGGCCTCAGGGGTGCTCTTGTTCAGTCTTCCACCAGCGCGGTGGCAATCGGGAGGCGGACGACGCGGAGCGCCGCGGGGAGGACTCCGAGGAGCGCGATGAGGAGGACCGCCGCGAAGGCGGTGAGCACCGCGGTGGCATCGGCCCGCAGCTCGAACGCGCTCATGGCCAGGCTGACCGAGGCGCCCGAGAGCACGATGCGACCGAGGGCGAGCCCGACAAGGGCCCCTGCGGCGGCGATGAGGATGGCCTCCACGAGGAGCGAGCGCGCGATGGACCATGAGCTGAACCCGAGGGCCCGGAGCGCCGCTAGCTCTCGGATGCGGTCCTGGACGGAGGCGATGGAGGTGGTGACGCCCCCCAGGAGGGCGGCCAGGCCGATGAGGAGGGAGAGCGCCCAGGCCATGGAGCGGATGGGCCGCATGTAGTCCGCCAGCTCGGCGTAGTAGCGCTCACTGGAGACCATCTCCAGCTCGAGGTCGAGGCGCCGGTCACAGAAGAGCTTGAGGAGCTTCGCCGTGCGCTCCCCCTCCATGAGGACGAACACGCAGGAGGAGTCGTCCCTCCGCGAGAGCCCTCGCAGGGGCTCCAGGGGCGTCCAGATCTCGGCCTCCAGGGTCGTGCCGGGGGCCGAGAAGTGGCCGACGATGGTGAGCGCCGCGCCCTCGATGACGAGGGAGCGTCCGATGGCGAGGGCCCCCGGGGCGATCCCGGACTGCCCGGCGACGAGGCGCCCGACCATGACCTCGCCGGGGCCGGGGAGGTGACCCGCGGTCAGGGTCAGGGCGCGGTGGACCTCGTACGCGGCGTCGGTGACGCCGCGCACGAACCCCGAGTACGCGGTGTCCTGACCGGGGAGCTGCACGGAGGTGCCCATGTGGATCTCGTCGGAGGCGGCGAGGATCCCGGGCACGCTGGCCTGCACGAGGGCGCCGAGCCCCGCCTGGGCGGTGGAGCGTACGACGTCCCGGTCCGACACGGAGGAGAGCAGGAGGGCCGTCCGAGGATCAGCGGCGCCGGAAAAGGTGCCCTCCAGCCCCCGGGCGAACGCCACCGTCGCCACCAGCAGCGCCGCCACCATGGCGCTCGAGACGCCCGCCAGCAGCGTTCGCGTCGGGCGCCGCCCGAGGTTGCGGATGGAGTGGTCGAAGGGGAGGCCCATGTCAGCTCACCAGGGAGTCCACGATGCCGGCGCGTGCGCTGCGGATCGCCGGGAGGGTGCCCGCCGCGACGCCCGTGGCCAGGGCCAGGAGAAAGCCGTTCATGATCAGCTCGGGCGTCACCAGGAACTCGACGGAGATGCCCTCGCTGCCGATGGTGGGGTGGGCGTTGGTGAGCAGGAGCAGGGCGCCTCCTACCCCGAGGGCCGCCCCCGCCATGGAGATCATCAAGGCCTCACCGAGGACGAGGCCTGCGATGTGGGTCTCCCTGAACCCGATGGCCCGCAGGACCGCCGTCTCTCGGACGCGCTCCTGCGCCGCGATGATGACCGTGTTCGCCACGAGGGAGAGGACCACGATGATGCAGGCGAGCCCGAGGAGCCGGCCGAACCGGAGGATCTCCCGCAGGTCCCGGGTCGCGCTCTCGAGGTAGGCGATCCGTGGGCGGGTGGCGGTGGGGGACTCGGCGGTGGCGAACCCCTCGTCGATCGCCGCCGCCACCTCGGCGGGCTCGGTGGCGCCATCCACGAGGACCTCGAACTGGGTGACGGTCCCGAGGCGGTTCACCGGCCCCGCTCGCTGGAGGTACTCCAGGTGGGTCAGGATCAGCGACTCCTGGGTCGAGTCCGAGGAGGCCACGATGGCCGCGACCTTCACGTCGATCTCGCCGAAGCGGAACCGGTCTCCGACCTCCAGCCCCTTCCGGGCGGCGAAGGTCTGCCCCACCAGGGCCGAGTCCTTCTCCCGCTCGAAAGTCCCCAGGTCCCCTGCGATCGTCTGGAGGTCACGCTGGGCGAGGAGCTCGGCGGCCGGCGCCCCCTGGAAGGTGACGAGGTCGAGGCTCGCGCGGCAGTTATTGAGGAAAACCTTCACGGGGAGGACCCGCTCCACGCCCTCCACCGCCTCGATCCGCCGGGTGTAGGACTCGGGGAGGAAGGAGGTCTGGGGGCAGTACCGGTTCTCCCTGAAGACCACGAGGGTTCGGGCGGCGTCCGTGGCGTCCATGGCCCTGGAGAGGCCGGTCCCGAGGCTCTCCACCAGGACCAGGAGGGCGAGCGCGCTGGCCACGCCCGAGACGGTGAGGGTGGTTCGCCCCGGCCGCCGCCGCATGTTGCGGAGGATCAAGAGGAGCAGCTTCAAGGGGCCGCCTCCAGGTCCACCTTCGAGGGCACCAGCTTCCCGCGGTCCAGTCGATAGACGCGGGTGCCCACTCGGGCGGCGAGCTCGTCATGGGTGACCATGACGATCGTCTTGCCCTGCTCCTGGTTGAGGCGCTGGAGCAGACGCAGGATGCCCTCGGCGGACTCTGCGTCCAGGCTCCCGGTCGGCTCATCGGCCACCAGCAACTCCGGATCCGCCACGAGGGCGCGGGCGATGGCGACCCGTTGCTCCTGCCCGCCGGAGAGCTGCTTGGGGAGGTGGGTCGCGCGATCGGTGAGCCCTACGGCGGCCAGGGCAAGCTCGACCCGGCGATGCCGCTCGGATCGAGAGAGCTTCTGGAGCCAGAGGGGCAGCTCGACGTTCTCGTAGGCGGTGAGGACCGGCACGAGGTGGGCGCGCTGGAAGATGTACCCGACGGTCCTCGCGCGCCACCTGGCGAGCTTCGACGCCCGCGCGCCCCCAACGTCTTGACCCCCGACCTGGACGCTCCCCGCGTCGGGCCGATCGATCCCGGCCAGGAGGTTGAGGAGGGTGGTCTTGCCTGACCCGGAGGGCCCGAGCAACACCAGGAAGTCGCCGGGCGCGACGTCCAGGTCCACGTCATCCAGCGGTGTGACCGCGTGGCCTCCCTTCATGTAGCGGCGCGTGACGCCCCGTAGTTCGATGAAGCTCACGGCCGCTCCTCCTGGGCGTTGCCCGCGGACCCCTCGTTGACCTCGACGGGGACGCCCTCCGGCGCCGCGTCGGTCGGTAGCATCTCTCGCCCCATGTCTATCAGCTCCACGGTCCAGTCCAACCCCTCCAGTACCTCGACGAGCGGGGTCCCGTCGGGGCCCGGCCGCTCCACTCCGGTCTTGACGGCGCGGCGCACTGCCAGGTCGCCATCGGGGTCATGGACCCAGACCCGGCCATCGGTCACGAGCGCCCTTGGGATCGCGAGCCGTCGCCGCCGCCGGTCCGCTCCGGGGGAGGCGGACTCCTTTGCCCGTGAGAAGAAGCGGACCTGCGCGAGCATGTCGGGTCTGAGCAGGCCGTCCGGGTCGAGGACCCGAACCTGCACCTCGAGGGTGACCTTCTGGATGTCTGCCAGCTGAACGACCCGGAGCACCTCGCCCGCGTAGGCTGCACCCGGGCGGGAGTCCGCCAGGATCTCGGCCTCCTGTCCCATGCCCAGGGTGCCCACCTCTGCCTGGGGGACGTCGACCCGGATCCGCAGCGCTGAGGGGTCGTAGAGGGAGCACACGGGGGCGCCGGTGGTCAGCGGATCGCCCGCAGTGGCCAGGCGCTCCAGGACCACGCCGTCCTGCGGGGCGACGATCACCGTGCGGGACAGGGCCAGCTCCGCCGCTTCCAGGGTGGCCCTGGCAAGATCGAGCGTCCCCTGGGCCCGGGCGAGTCGCGCCAGGCTGGTCTCCACGGTGCGCTGCTCCTCCAGGCGCAGCTCCAGGTGCCGCTCCGCTCGCGTGAGCTCCGCGGCGGCGTCCCCCGCTGCAGCGGCGGCCACCGCCTCGGCGGCGCGGAGCGTGGCGAGGCGGCTCTCGGCCCCCTCGAGGTCGGCCTCGGCGATCTCCACCTGTCGGGGGCCGGACGTGCCGGCCTCCTCGAGGGCCCTCTGGACCACGAGCTCGCTCTCGGCGAGCGAGACGGCGGCGAGCCCGCCACGGACCGCGGCGGACGCGTGGGCCGCCGCCGCGACGCGACCGGTGTGCTGCGCTCTGGCAGCGTCGCGGGCCGCGGTCACGTCAATGGCCGCCTCGTAGCTTTCCTCGGCGATCCGCTGATCGGCTGCCGCGAGGGCCACCTCCGCCTGGGCGACGGCGACCTGGGCCCGGGCCTGGTCCCTCGCGATCCGCGCGTCGTCGTCGATGAGGCGCGCGAGGGGTTGCCCCGCCGTCACGGCGTCGGACTCCTGCACGAGCACCTCGAGCACCACGCCCGCTGCGAGGGCCGGCGCGTGCACGGGGAAGGGGTCGGGCTCCACCCAGCCGGCGGCCTGGGTCAGGAGGGTCCGCGGAGCGTCGGTCTCCAGGCCGGGCTCCTCGAGCTGGGTCGGGCGGGTCAGGGTGACGGGGACCCGCTCGGTGAGGAGCTCGGCGATGGCGTCGCGCAGGATGAAGGCGAACGCCGCGAGGAGCGCGATGGGGACCGCGGTCCGGAGCCAGTGCCGCCGCGGCGCCTCCAGGCTGGCGGGGGCGCGGGAGAGACCGGCGAGGTCCACGTTGCGATCGACGTCGCTCATCGGGGACCTCCCATGAACAGGGGGGCCGCCATGGGCCCGCGGGCGGCCAAGAGGTCAAGGGTGGCCAGCTCCTGGCGCTCCTCGTCATCGATGTCCCATGTGGCGCGCATGGTCAGCATCCTCAGGGCCCCCGTCCACCGCTCGATCGGGGTGCGCTGGACCCGGAATCCGACCCGGGCAGCCTCCCATTCGTCTATGAGGGACTCCACGACCTCGCCGGAGGATCCGTCGGCGCGCCGCCGGGCCGCCTCGAGCCTCGACAGGGCGTCCTCCTCCGCCGTCAGCAGGAGGTGCAGCTGATCCTCGTAGGCCTCCACGGCGGCGTCGCGCCGCTCGATGGCCGCCATCAGGCGCCCCTCCCAGCTGGAGGGGAAGGGGACGGTGATCCGGAGTACGCCGCCCACCTGGGTCGGGTCCACGAACCCCAAGCGGGGCCCGATGGAGACCCCGGGCCACGCCCTGGAGGCGGCCTCGCGGACCTCGCTCTCCCGGAGCTCGAAGGTGCGCCGCGCCCGTCGGAGGTCGGGGTGGCTCTCGAGGTGATCGGTCCCGTCGAACCAGGGTCCGGGGAGGTCCGGGCCCATGGCCGCGGGAGCGCTGGTGCCTGGCGCCGCGCCGCCCAGTACTGCGTCGGGATCCACGCCCGCCACGGCCGCCAGGCGAGCGCGGGCCATGGAGACCTGATCGGTGGCGAGGGAGAGCCTGCGCACCAGCTCGGCGCTCGCCCCCTCGGCGGCGTCCCCGCTGCTCCTGCCAAGGCGGCCCTCGTCGGTGAGGAGCTGGACGCGCCCCATGTCGAGGACGGCTCGATCGCTGAGCTCGGCCAGGCGATTCATCCGCAGGGCTGCGGCCCGCCACTGGGTGAGCGCGCGCTCTGCCTCCAACCAGGAGCGCCACGCGGCTTGCTCCAGGGCGGCCCGCGCCAGCTCGACCCGGGCCTGTGCCACCCCCTTCTGGGCACCCGACGGCCCGAGGCCCAGGAGGCCGATGAGGTCGAAGGCGGCCAGGGCGTCGACGAGATCGGAGTCGCCGTCGAAGTCCTGGTCGATGACCTGGAGAGCCACGGGGGCTGGCGCTCCGGCGCTCTCACGGTCGCCGCGGGCCGCGGCGAGATCGCGCCGGGCGGCCCGGACGGCGGGGGCCCAGGCGGCGGCGTGGAGGAACCAGAACCCGTTCTGGTCGGGGCGGGCGCACTGCTCGGGCGCGGGGCTCGAGAGGCGACTCTCCGGCAGGTCCGCGGCGAGGACGTCCTCGAGGGTCGGTTGCGCGGCCGCGCGTGAGTCCAGCGCGGCGCGCGCGCTCACCTCGCTGAGGTGCACGCGGTCAGGGTTGGCGCAGGCGAGCGCGCAGAGCGCTGCCAGGAGGCCGACGGAGGTCGGTCGGGTCATCGGGCTACGGGTTGAAGAATCGGGACACCTTGGCGGTGACGCGCGTCGAGCGACGCGCGCGGGTCCCGGACTTCAAATCCGTAGCGGCAGGTCGCCGGGCAGGAGCCCGGCGGTTGGGAGTTCATCCGGCGGTGGGGGCCGGAGGAAGTGATGGCCCTGAGGGAGCGCCCACGTCTCGGGTCGGCCCTGCCCCATGGCGGGGCCGATCAGGATGGGCGGGTGGATCACCGTCTCAGGCCCGTCGACCGTGGCCAGGAGGAGATCGTCGAGCTCGATCTCGAGGCACCCGTCGCAGTCCTCGGGGTTGCCGCAGCAGCCCAGGCCCAGCCCGGCGCCGTCGCAGGCTCCGCACCCCATGTCCGCGTCGGCTTGGGTGGCCGTGGTTCCCTGGCAGCACCCCGTGGTCACAGGCTCCGCTGGGGCCCCGTCGCAGAGGCACACCACGAACGCCGAACTCGGCGCCAGGGTCAGCCCCGGCAGCGCCAGGATCAGCAGGAGGAGGACTCTGAGGTTCTGCAGCATGGTGGTGCTCGATGGGCTGCATCGCGCCCCGTATCGCGAGCGATAATAGAGCGTCGCCGCAGGAACGGCAAGCGGAATTCCGCGAAGGATTCCCTCGGCCGCGCTGGGTGGGGCCCCAGGGGGGGGGGGGGGCCGGTCCCAGATCCGCTCAGCGGCGCCGCCGAGAGCCCATGATCTCGGCCACGGTCCGCACCTCAGGGCTGTCCTCCGCCGTCTCGATGGCCGCGATGGCGTCCTCGCAGGCCTGGATCTGCTTGCCGAGGTTCTTGGCCTCGCGGTGTGCCCGGAGGCGCTCTTCGAGGTCGCGGAGCTGGGGCAGGACCGGGCGCGCGGCGCCGCCGTACTGCTCGAGGGCCTTCATGCAGCGCAGGATGCGATCCTGCTTGCCCCACTTGTCGATCTCGGTCACCAGGATGCACAGCTCCATGCCCTCGGCGATGCGGTGGGCCGAGAGGAAGTCGAGCCCGGCGAGGCGGATGCCGTTGGAGAACATGACGCCGCTCGGTGAGGGGGTCCGCACGGCCTCGACGATCTGCGGGAGGAGGGGGCGCAGCTCCTCGAGGGTCAGGAGCTTGAAGATGGTCCCAAGCGCGCCCCGCGCGCGTCCGTCGTCGTTGAGGAGCAGGCGCTCGACGACAGGGAGCAGATCCTCACGGTCCAGGTCACCGAGGTCCCGGGAGAGCAGGCCACGCATCTTCAGGGCGCCGCCGGGATAGAAGAGGCAGAAGGCGAGGTAGCGCTGGGTGATCTCCCGGGGGTCCTCCTCGTCCTCGAGGAGCGCGAGCTCAAGGAGATCGGGGACCGCGCTGCGGGCGCGGTCCCCGATGGCCGAGAGGGCGTAGGCCGCCTGGATCCGGAGCCAGACGTCATCGGTCTGAAGGCAGCGGCGAAGCTCCGGGAGCGCGGCGGCGGCGCGCCCGCCGAGCTCCGCGATGGCCTGGCAGGCGCCGTAGCGCGCGTCGAGGTTCCGGCCCTTGAGCATGCCGCGCAGGTCGAGCACGGGGACGTCACCACTTTCTGCGAGCGCTGCTGCTGCCCGTGACCGGACGGCGGGTGACCAGCTCTTGAGGTCGCGCATGAGCTCGGCCGTACGCCTGGCGCCGTAGTGCTCGGCCCCCTTGGACCAGGAGTCGTATCCCCGGCCGGCTTCGATGGTGGCCTCCAGGTCGGCGCCCGTCAGGCGATTGCGCTTGTCGGTCCCGCGCCCCGTGATGAAGAGGGTCTTGCGGTGGAAGGTGTTGGCGAGGACGAAGGCTCCTGTGCAGTCCCACTTGCCGTACTTGTGCTCACCGCCGGACATCCCGGCGCCGCCCTGGTAGGGGAAGCTCCCGTCGTGGGCCCTGGCCAGGTCGTAGTACCAGCGCTGCTCGCGGAGGAACGCGCTGACGGCCTCCTCCCCGAGCCGATTCACCCCGATCGGACCCCACAGGTAGCTGAAGTAGTTCCCCGTGTGCCCCTGTTCGCGCTCGTCGTAGGACGCGGTGGCCATACGGCCGAAGAAAGACGCCTCCTCCCGCATTCCCTGCAGGTCGAAGATGAGGGCGGCCAGGGAGTTCTTGCCGTTGTCGTCGTGGCTGTCCCACCCAGGCCGGTGGTCGCCGTAGGGGATGGCGCCCTTGCCGGTATAGAAGGCGGCGAAGCGATTGGCCCGCGCGATGGCCTCCGTGATCTCGCGGTCCTTGACGCCGCACTCCTCCGCGAGGACGAGCGCGAGGTGGCAGACCAGTCCGGACTGGTTGACCGCGCCGTAGCCCCCCAGGGACCCGTGGAGCTGACCGTTGTTCAGGTCGGGCCAGGCCATGCCGTGCCCCCATGTGCCCACGCGGCTCTGACCCCGGGCGATGGTGCCTGCGTACTCGGCGATGGCTGGCAGGACCTGACGGTCCTTGGTGGCCAGGTAGTACTCGCAGAGGAACAGGGCGCGGTAGCCCCATTCCCAGGCCATGAGGCCGGAGGTGCGGCCCTCGAGGGACAGCTGCACGTCCGGTCGCCCGACCTTCCGGGCCAGGTCCCGCACCGCGCTCGCGTGGCGGCGATCCCCGTTGGCGAGGAGGGCGAGGGCGTTGACCATTCCGTCGATGCCGCCCTTCATGTTGGCGGCCATGTGGTCGCAGGCGGCGTCCAGCACCTTCTTCGACCTCGGGCAGTCAAAGGGCGCCGTGTCGGCGTAGGAGCCGAGGACCGGCAGCTGCAGCCGGACGCTCTTCACCTTCCCCTTCCGCCAGCGGCGGAGGTCCAGGCGGCCTTTGCCCTTCTTCGACTCCGCTGCGCCGATGGCGAGGCCGAGGAGGACCCGGGGGTCGGCGTCGAAGGGCTCATCGCCCACCCCGAGCACCACGTCGCCCACCTCAAGCTTGCCCTCCGCAGGGGAGCCCTCGGCGACCTCCGTGATCAGGATCTGGCGCGCGTCGGTGGTCTCGAGCTTCCAGCCCCAGATCCACCCGCGGGCGCCGGTGGGGCCGAGGTTCCAGTCGTGCTTGTCGTCGGCCTCGCCACCAGCCGTCAGGTCGGGCACCGGCGGCTTCTGGCGCTGGGCGGGGGCGCTCGCCGCCGCGGCGAGGGCCAGGGAGATGGTGAGGACGCTTCGAAGCAGGGGCATGGTGGTCGGTGGGCGGCGGCGGGGTGGATTGCGGGAGGGCAGCGGGCGCGGGCTCAGGGCCCGGGCGCGGGATCCAGGTCCCCGCGCAGCATCCTGAAGAACCGAGTCCGCTGGGGCCCGTCGATTCGGTTGAAGGTGCGGTAGCGCGCGTGCTCTCCGGGGCGGAGGCCCTCGAAGTCGATACCCCACAAGGGTGACACCGAATCGGGGACGGCCGCGTACCGGAAGTCGCTGACCACCCCCGGGAAGCGGCGGTCCTCGATCAGATAGCCCGCGCTGAAGAAGCGGAAGCGCTCCAGGTCCGCGCGCTGGCGGGCGTCCAGCCGGTAGCGCGCGGTGAAGGACTCGGCGTCGAGCGCGGGGTGACTGGGCCCTCCCAGGATCGCCGCCGGGCCCGTCCAGGGGACCCGGATGGCGTCGACCTGATACTCGCCGTCCACCTCGTAGAAGCCCCTGTAGAGGATGTTGTTGCCGATGGAGGGCCGGACCTCGAAGCCCGCGGGTGAGTGGCCGCGCTCGGCGATGGTGAGGGCGTACGCCGCACGGGCGCGGTCCACCTGGAGCCCGCAGACGCCGAGGTAGAGGGCGGCGGCCAGCAGCCACCGGCGCGAGGGGGTCGGGCGGTTCCGCCGCAGGGCCCGCCAGAGGCCGACGAGCAAGAGGCCCGTGAAGAGGGGGTCGACGATGGAGATGAGGTTCCACGCCACCCGCTCGTCCGTGAAGGGCCACCCCAGGTGGGTGCCGTAGCTGGTGCAGGCGTCCAGGGGGCCGTGGGTCGCCCAACCCACCGCGGCCGGCAGGATCAGGGACGGGAGGGGCCAGCGCCCGCGCCCCACGATCCAGGCGACCGCGGCGGCCAGCAGTCCACCCACAGGGATGAACGCCAGGGCGTGGGTGAAGTGGCGGTGGTACTCCAGGAAGAGCAGGGGGTCGGCGGCAGACCGGATGAACACGTCGGCGTCGGGCAAGAGCCCGCCGAGGCCCCCCGCGACCGCGGCGCGGCGCTGGGTCCCCGGCTTCGCGACGGCTTGCGCGGCCACTGCCCCCAGGGCGACCTGCGTGATCGGATCCATGGAGAGGAGTGTAAGCCTGCCCGGACGGGCGCCGGAGACTGGAACGGAAGATGACCCCCCGGGCCGATCAGCGATCAACCGGCGGAGGGTCACCTGTGGAAGGCCCGCCAGCGCGGGGCTGGGCGGGGCTCAGTTCAGACCGATCACCCGGATCTGGTCGATGTCACCGGACTCGCTCAGCTGGTTGCCGTTCGACTTGAACCGAATGGTGACGGAGGACTGCCCCGCATAGGACCCGAGGTCGATGTCTGTCGTGATCCACCCGGTGCTGCCCGTGAGGGTCTCCACCGGGGCCCCGTTGACGAGGATCTGGAACGACTCCCCGGCGTCGTAGTTACGGGCGCGCCGGGCCGACTCGAGCCGGAGACCGGTGTACGCGGAGGCGTCCACGGTGACCTCCATGTACTGAGCGCGGCGGATCCGGGCATAGAACCCGTCGATGGGGGTGCCGCCGCGGATCCGGATCTTGCGGAGGTCCGGGGAGCTCCATCCGGGGCCCACGCTGCCGCGGTTGAATCCGTCGCGGAAGAGCAGGGTCTCCGTGGGGGGCGGCGGGTCCTCCGTGGTGAAGGACCACACGGTGCCGATGGTGATCCCACCGCCGTTGAGGGAGTCGATGCGCCAGTAATACGTGGTGGAGTAGTCGAGGGTCCCGACGTCACGGGTGGTGCCGGTCTGGTTGCCCTGGAAGTCCCCCAGGAACAGGCCGAGGGCCGGGTCCGTGCCGAGGTACACGTCGTAGCTCGCGGCGCCGCTGGCGGCGGTCCAGGAGAGGTTCTGGTCCACCGAGACCCCGGTGGCGCCGTCCGCGGGCGTCGGATTGGTGGCCACGCCCGGGGGCGGCGGCGACGTCTCGGTGACCGTGAGGGTCCCCTGGCCGGTGGCCCCGTTGTAGCCACCGACCCGGACGAGGAAGGTCGTGCCAGCGGCGGCGCCGGTGACGTCGATCTGGCTCTGGAGGGCGCAGGCGTCGTCATTGCAGGCGACGAGGGTCGGGCTGGCGCAGGTGCCCACGAAGACCTCAAGGGCGGTGTCATAACCGCTGCCGCAGGTGTCGAAGCGCAGGTTGGCCGCGCTCGTCGCCGTGTAGGCAAACCACACGTCCGGGCCGCCGCCGCCGGCGCAGTTCCACCCGGGCCCGCCGTTGGTGGCCCCCACGGTGTCGAAGCCGAAGCTGCCCAGCCCGATGACGTCCGCGTTGGAGCAGTCATCGTTCGGGACGGGGTTGCCCTCGGTGGTGAAGCTCCAGACGGTCCCGGTGGTGGTTCCGTTGCCGTTGATGGAGTCGATGCGCCAGTAGTAGGTCGTCGCGTACTGGAGGGTGCCGACGTCCCGGCTGAGTCCGGTCTGGTTGCCCTGGAAGTCGCCGGCGAAGAGGCCGAGGGCCGGGTTGGTGCCCAGGTAGACGTCGTAGCTCGTGGCGCCGCTACCGGCGCTCCAGGAGAGGTCCTGGTCCACGGAGATCCCGTTGGCGCCGTCGGTCGGTGTGGGGTTGCCGACCACACCCGGGGGCGGGCTGGAGGTCTCGGTGAGGGTCAGGGAGCCCGCGCCGGTGGCGCCGTTCCAGCCGCCGACGCGGATGATGAAGAGCGTTCCCGTGGGAATGCCTGTGATGTCGATCTGGCTCTGGAGCCCGCAGTTGTCGTCGTTGCAGGCGAGCAGGGAGAGGTTGGAGCAGCTTCCGAGGTAGACCTCGAGCGCCGTGTCGTAGCCGGAGCCACAGGTGTCGATGCGCAGGTCCGACGTGCTGCCGGCCACGTACGTGTACCAGACGTCGGGGCCCCCTCCGCTCGCACAGTTCCACCCCTCGGGGCTGAGGGTGGCGTTGGTCGTATCGAAGCCCGTCGATCCCACGCCGATGGGCGACGCGGTGCTGCAGCTGTCGTTGGGGACTCCGCCGGGGGGCTGGTTCTCGGTGGTGAAGCTCCAGACGGCGCCGGTGGTGGTGCCGTTGGAGTTGACGGAGTCGATGCGCCAGTAGTACGTGGTCGAGTACGAGAGGGTGCCGAGGGCCCGGGAGGTGCCGGACTGGTTCCCGAGGAACTCGCCCGGGTCGGGGGTGGGGTCGGTCCCGAAGTAGACGTCGTAGCTGGTGGCGCCGCTCGCGGAGCCCCAGGAGAGGTCCGCCGTCGCGGGGACGTTGCTGGCGCCGCTACTCGGGCTAGGGTTGCCCGCGTTCCCCGGCGGGTTGTTCCCGCCGCCCCCGGTGCTCAGGCAGCTCCTTGAGTTGCGGAAGGAGGTGATCGTCGGCCGCGTGCCCTGGGGGTTGAAGGTGTTCGCCGAGGTGATGAACGGGTTCATCGTGTACGACGTGCAGGAGCAGTGGCTGGCGTTCCAGTTGTGCCCCAGCTCGTGGGCCGAGAGGTCCGTGGCGCTGGCGAAGTTGCCGTTGAAGTCCGACTCCACCATGCCGTAGCCGAAGCTGGTGCACACGGCGCCTACCCAGGCGATACCGATGGTCCCGCCGATGATGCTCTTGCCCGTGAACAGCTGGGCCACGTCGCGCTGGATCGAGCTCTGGTTGCTGTTCCACTCGGACCGGAACTGGTTGAGCAGCGTCCCAGCGTCGGATGAGGTGTAGGGCTGGTTGGAGGACGTACGAACGAGGGTGGTGGTGATCGAGTGCGTGATCCCAACCTCCGGCTCGTACTGCAGATTCATCGTGTTGATGATGGTCTGGATCCGGTTGCTGGCGGCGGTCGTCGAGGAGCCGTAGTCCTGATAGAACTCGAAGTCGGCGTCGCATCCGAGCTCCGCGGTGTAGAGCGTGGATCCCAGGGGGACGCCTGAGCCGGGAGCCAGCTCAGGGGTGGGCACGGAGTGGTTGTTCGCCAGGAGGTCGGCGCCGCACCGCTCGCTGGTTCGGAGGATCTGGCTGCGCTCGTAGATGACGTGGTGGAGGGGGCCGGCGCCCGGGAGGGTCGCGGGCACGGGCTGGATCCAGAACTCCCTGCCGTCGGGCATCATCACCCGGGCGTGCAGGCCGTCCGTCAGGAGCCCTGCGGCGACCCGTGCGTCGGGGGTCCCCTCGAGGCCGCCGCGGAGAGTGACGACCGGGCCGGGGTCCACCGAGACCAGGGAGCCGTCGGCGTGCTGCTCGATCAGCTCGAATCCGGCGGCGCGGACGCTGTGCTCGGTGAGGTGGAGGATGGTCGGAGTCCCGTCCAGCCAGACCTGGGCTTCGAGGCCAGCGGCTGGCGTCCCCGTGGGGTCGAGCTTCTGGACGGAGCAGTCGGCGAGCCCGAGGGCTCGCTCGGTCGCTGATTCAAGGTCCTGTGCGAGGGAGGGTGCCGTCAGGGCGGCGAGGAGCGCGAGCGTCCGGATCATGATGGGGTCTCCGTGTTGCGAGGTCGGTATACGTCCAGCTTACGTCCCTCCGGTCGATTCGAGCGCTGGTACGCGGCCCGAGTTGGCGCGGCCGCGGGAGAGTTCCAGCAGTCCGGCCTGCGGATCGCTGGATCGCAGGGGCCGAGTCCGCGACCGGAGCAGGCCCTTCCCCGAAAAGAGATCCCCTGACCCACCTCGGTGAAAGCCTAGTGCTGGGACTTTGGGCCGCAGAGGTTCGCCGCGGAGGCCCGTGGATATCATCTCGACACATTGCCTGCCTGCGAACGAGCCCCCGCTGGGGAGCCCGACGTGACCTGCGGCTCGACCGAGCCGCTCCCCCTACTGCCTATTTCCAGATGACGACCGAGCTGACTCTGCAGCTAGGAATCGACGTGCCGATTATCCAGGGCGGCATGGCCTGGGTGAGCGGTCCCGACCTTGCGGCCGCGGTGAGCGATGCCGGGGGGCTCGGGGTGCTCGGCGCCGCCACCATGGACGCGATGGAGCTCCGCGCTGCCGTTCGAACCGTGCAGACTCGAACGGATCGCCCCTTCGCGGTGAACCTCCCGCTGATCCGTCTGCGGCCGGACGGCGTGGACCTGATCGAGGAGATGGTGGAGGTCATCCTCGCCGAGCGGGTCCCGGTGGTCATCACGGGCGCGGGGTCACCGGCTCGCCTGACCCCGGTGCTTCGGGGGGCAGGTCGCCTGGTGGGGCACGTCGTTCCGTCGCCAGAGTTGGCGGTGAAGGCGTACCGAGCTGGTGTCGACTTCGTGATCGCCGAGAGCGTGGAGGCCGGAGGGCACGTGCGAGAGGGCGGCCTCGCGACGATGTCGTTGGTTCCCCAGGTGGTGGATGCGGTTCCCATCCCCGTGGTCGCGGCAGGCGGCATCGCCGATGGTCGCGGGATCGCGGCGACGCTCTCGCTCGGAGCCAGCGCCGTTCAGCTCGGGACGCGCTTCGTCGCCACCAAGGAGTGCAACGCGCACCCCGCGTACAAGGGCAGCGTGATCCGCGCGTGCGCGGAGGAGACGGCGCTGTATGGGCCACGGGGCAGTGTGAGCCGAGGCCTCCTTACGCCCCCGGTGATTGAGATGGTCGAGATGTCGACGGCTGGTGCCAGCGACGAGGCCATCAGCGAAGCGCGCGGGGTCGACCGTGCCCGGCGTGGCTGCGTGGAGGGGGAGGTCGAGGCAGGGATCCTGCCCAGCGGCTCTGCGGTCGGCCTGGTCCGTGGATTGCCCACCGTCGCGGACCTCATGGACGAGCTCATGCGGGACGCGAGACGATCCCTGTTGGCCGGGCGACAGGTGCTCGGCGCGCCGGCTGGCTCGATGGAAGTCCACGCCGCGGCCATGGCTGTGGGGTCATTGACTCGCACCGCGTTCTCGGTCGTATGACCCCGTGACCAGCGTGCCGTCCTCGCCTGTAGTTCAGGCCCGCGAGCGAGGTCCTCGAGGGGGCGGCGTCTACACCGGCCTCCGTCCGGTGCGTACGCTGTGCATGCTCAGCATCGTGGCGTTCCACGTTCGCTGGACGGCCAACGAGGTCACCGAGCCGCTGCTCGGGATCTCCTTTGGCCTGACCACGCTGCAGGTCATCCTCTGCGCGCTGGTGGCGAGGGGCGCCCGGGAGGTCTCCGCCGGTCGCTTCCTGGAGCGGCGAGCGGTCCGGCTCCTCAAACCCTGGCTGATCTGGTCCCTGGTCTACCTCGCGGTCAAGGTCGCTCAATCGGTGCGCTACGGCCACGGGTGGGACGATCAGCTGGACCCGTCCATGTGGCTGGTGGGCGGCGCCTTCCACCTGTGGTTCCTCCCCTATGGGTTCGCGGCCTCCGCCGCAGCCTTCGGGCTCTTGCACCTGACGCGCGGCTCGCGGGCGTCGGGTGGCGCGGCCCTGGCGGCGTTGTTGGGCGGGCTCACCCTGCTGGCGAGCTCCGCCTCGCGCGTCGTCATCGACCCATGGCCGCCCCTCGACCTCTGGCTGGACGGGCTACCCGCGGTCTTCTTCGGCGTGGCCATCGGCCGAGCCCTTGCGGTGCCGGATCCTCGGCGTCGGAGGGTGCTCTTGCTGGTGATCGCCGGCGTCTCCTTGGTTCCGGTCGCCGTGGGGGCCACGTGGTTCCCCTGGTCGCAGCTCTGGGCGCGGTACGCCGTGGCGGTCCCCCTGGCGTTGGTGGGGTTCCAGTGGCGCGCCCCGAGCTCCAGGCCCCTGACCTGGCTGGCAGAGCGGAACATGGGGGTGTACGTGGTTCACGTCCTCGTGCTCCAGGCCGTGGATCGGGTGAGCCTCCTGCAGGGGGCGCCGGACGGCCTCCGGATCCTCGCGGTGTACTCCGGGTCCCTGGCGATGGTCGTGGGCTTGGGCGCCGGGAAGCGAGCCCTCGGGGGCGGCGTGCGCTGGGCGCGCCCCGCTCAGCGAGTGGGCAAGGCGATGCGCGCGTCGTAGCGACGGCCGGGGTCGCAGCGCAGGGCGGACTCGACGAACACCGCCCAGGATGTGGTGGGGACCGCCTTGAAGACCTCCTCACCGTCGAGGGTGATGGTGATCTCCGCCTCCATGTCCACCAGCGCATCGTTGAGGAGCACCGCGAGCCCCTCCACCCCGAAGCCGTCCGAGGTGATGGCGATCGAGTTGGCCTCCCGGTCGATCTCGGCGACCACGAGGGCGTCGACCCGCGGTTCGGGCCAGTCGAGCCAGTAGAAGCGGGACTTCCACGGGAGCGTCGGCTGCCAGGTGACCTTCCCGGGAGACGGCGCCCGGGTGTATCCGTCGATCCGGTCGAGGAGGGCGTCGGCGCCGCCCTCGGGGAAGCCGTGGCCCCGGTCGCTCACCTCCCAGTATTCGAAGTCCTCGTAGCCGTCCCATCGGGTCCGGGCCCGCCCCACGTCGCGGACCGCCGCCTGGTTCGACTCCGGTGGGACGCGCGGGTCGTCCGTGCTCTGGAAGACACACATGGGCAGGTTGCGCAGGTTGGGGATGATGCCAGTCTCGATCCCGTAGATGCTCCCGTCACGGTTGTAGATCGGGGAGGGGGCCCCGGCGGCGGGGAGCGCGGCGGCGAACAGGTCGGCGTGGTGGGCGCCCAGGGTCCAGGCGCCGAAGCCCCCCATGGAGTGGCCGCCGATGAAGACCTTGTCCGCCGGGACGTTGTAGGTCCTGCGGGCCTCCTCGATGAGGCGGACGATCCACTCCTCGGTCCCCGAGTCCACCCAGCCACGCTCGGTGGCCTCGATGGCCTGGGGGAAGAGCGCGACCCAGTCCCGCTCGGCTGCCTCGTTCTTGAAGGCGCCGTGGGCGCTTGAGGCGTCCGCCGAGCCCACTCCGCCGCCGTGGAGCCCGATGAACAGGCCCTTGGGCTTCTTCACCTTGCCGGCCACGAAGTAGCGCCCCTTCTGGGGTTCGTCCCAGTACCAGTATTCGCCCGCCTTCTTGGGGAGCTTGTCCCCCGAGCGCCAGGCCTTCTCGATGGCGGCGAGTAGCTTCTTTCGCTTGGTGCCGGTCGGGGAGGGGAGCTTGTCGTACGGCGAGAGGCGGGCGCGGACCTTCGCCTGATCCTCCACGGAGACAGGGTCCATCCCCAGGAGGTCCGTGAGGAGGGCCCGCTCTTCACGACCCGAGGGCGGCTTGCTCGCCGGCTCCTGCTCCTGCGCAGGCGCGAAGGCCACCGTGGTCAGGGTCAGGAGGAGGAGAGGGGCGACGTGGTGCATGGGGGGGCGTGGGCCGGTCGGCGGAGGGAGCGTGGTCGATTCGCGACCTACCCCGTGATACTAGCGAGTTCGTTCGGGTGATCCCCAGCCGATGGATTGTTCACGTGTTGTTCGCCGGGCCTGGGTCCGCGGGACATCGGAGTCGCCGTGCTATCGTCCAGGCCCATCCGCCCCTCTTCTCTGTATCCGGCGCCACGCCGAGACCCCATGGTTGATCCCGCCTTCCCGAAGACCGCCACGCGGCGTGAAGTCCTCAAGAACTCCAGCTGCCTCACGGCCAGCGCGCTCCTCGCCGGCGCCCCGGTGGTGATCCCTCCCGTCGGGGGCCAGGAGACGATCCACGTGGCGGTGGTGGGATGCGGGGGCCGGGGGAGCGGGGCCGCCAAGAACGCGCTGCTGGTGAAGCGTGGCCCGACGAAGCTCGTGGCCATGGCGGACGTCTTCGAGGACCGCATCAACTCGAGCTACGGTGCGCTCTCCGGGGAACTCCCGGATCAGGTGGACGTGCCCGAGGAGCGGCGCTTCCTCGGCTTCGATGGCTACAAGGAGGCCATGGATTGCCTGCGGCCGGGGGACGTCGTCATCCTGGCCACGCCCCCCGCGTTCCGCTGGGTCCACTTTGCCTACGCGATCCAGAAGGGCCTCCACGTCTTCATGGAGAAGCCGGTGACCGTGGACGGGCCGAGCAGCCGTCGGATGCTCGCCCTGGGCGAGGAGTCCAAGAAGCGCGGCATGAAGGTCGGCGTCGGCCTCATGTCCAGGCACAGCCGCGCGATGCAGGAGCTGCACGAGCGCGTCCGGGCCGGGGAGCTCGGTGAGATCATCGCGCAGCGCGGCTACCGCATGCAGGGGCCGGTGGCCTTCTTCCGATCGCTGCCGAAGCCGGACCACCTCACGGACCTCCAGTACCAGATCCGACGCTTCCACAGCTTCCTCTGGGCCAGCGGCGGCGCCTACAACGACTTCTTCATCCACATCATCGACCAGCTCGCATGGATGAAGGGGTCGCGTCCGATCAAGGCCCAGGCCTCGGGTGGTCGCCATTACCGCTACAGCGACGCGGGTGAGCGGTTCGTGGACCAGAACCTCGACAGCTACTCGGTGGAGTACACCTACGACGACGGCACCAAGATGATGTTCGAGGGCCGGAACATGGTGAATTGCCAGACGCGCTTCTCAAGCTACATGCACTGCACGAAGGGCTCCGCGGTGGTGTCCGCCACGAGCGACTGCGGCCTCCCGTCGAGCATCCACTCGGACCAGAGCCTCAGCCGCAAGAGCCGCACCTGGATCTCGCGCGTGCCGGAGGGTGAGCGGAACCCCTACCAGAACGAGTGGGAGGACCTGATCGCTGCGATCAGGGACGACACGCCCTACCACGAGGTGGAGTACGGGATCGAGGCGAGCATGCTCTGCAACATGGGCCGGATGGCGGCGCATACGGGCCGCGAGATCACCTACGAGCAGGCCCTCAACTGCGAGCAGGAGTTCGGGCTGGGCGTGGACAAGCTCACCATGGACTCCGCGTCGCCGCTGATGCCCGGGGAGGACGGCCTCTACGCCGTCCCCGAGCCCGGGGTCAAGACGGACCGGGAGTACTGATCGACGGCACCGGGCGCCCGCGCCGCCGCCTTCGGGTCGGGTCGGCGCGGGCGTCGCAGCCGATTTCACGGTCGGGCAGATGGCGGCGCCCCCTCCCGCCCGTCCGTCCTCAGCGGTTCGCTGAGTGGCCCAGCAGCCCGCGTCGGTGGGCGTCCTCGGCGGTGAGGATGGCCCCGCCCGCCGCGCCCCGCACGAGGTTGTGGCTGAGGGTGATGAAGGTCCAGCGGAGGCCGCTGGCGTCCAGGGGCTTGAGGCCGCCGACGCTGATGGCGAGCCCGTCGCCCCGGTCACGGTGGGGGCCGGGTCGTGGGGCGTCCATCCCCTCGTCCACGTGGATCAGGGGACGCGGAGCGGAGGGGAGGTCCGCGGCGCCGGGGAGTCCGCTGTAGTCCGACCAGGCGCGCCATAGATCGGCCGCTGCGGCCGGGCGGTCGAGGGTGACGTCCACCGAGAGCGTGTGCCCGTGGGCGACCGGGACACGGACACAGGTGGCCTGGACCGTGAGGGAGGCGGGCTCGAGGGGACCCTTGCCGTCCCAGCGCCCGAGGATCTTCGGGAGCTCCCGGGCGAGCTTCTCGGCCTCGCCCGGGATGTCAGGGGCCAGCCCGTCGGGGAGCTCCAGTAACTCGCCGCCCTGGAGTCCTGCGCCCGAAAGGGCCTGCAGGCTCACCACCCGGGCCTCCCGGATCCCGTGGCCGGAGCGCAGGGGGGCGAGGGCGAGGGCGAGGCCAACGGTGGTGCAGTTGGGGTTGGCGACGATGGCGCCCGCGCGCTCCTGGTCCAGGGCGCGGTGCAGGTGGTCGCCGTTGAGCTCGGGGACCACCAGCGGGACATCGGGGTCCATGCGGTGGGCGGCCGCGTTGGTGAAGACCCAGGCCCCGGCTTCCGCGTAGGGACCCTCGAGGCGGGCGGCGGCGGCGGGGCTGAGGCTGGAGAACGCCACGGGCGTCTCGAGCTGCTCGGGGGGGCTCGCCAGGGGCATGCTCGCCAGGCCCGCGGGGACCTGACCCGGCCGTCTCCAGCGGACCGCCTCGCCGTAGGTCAGTCCGGCGCTCTCCGGTCCGGCGACCAGCGACTCGATCCGGAAGAGCGGGTGCGCGGCGAGGCGCTCGCAAAACACCTGCCCCACGAGACCTGTGGCGCCGAGGATGGTCACGGGGATGGACATTTACCCAGTCTAGGTGCCGCGCTCCCTGTGCACACGATGAGACTGTTGCACCGATTCACAGCCGCCGCTGGTGTGGGGCGCTAGACTCCTCGCCATGTCGACCGCGAAGAGCCTCAAGCGGCCCCTGGTGCTCAAGTTCGGCGGCGCGGTCCTTGGTCGAGAGGGCGGCGTCGAGCGGGCCGCTGCCTTCGTGGCCCGCGAGCGTGCGGCCCGACCCGAGGCGGGGCTGGTGGTCGTCGTTTCGGCACTCGGGTCCACCACGGACAGGCTCTTCGAGGAGGCCTTCGAGCGGTTCGGAGACGATGAGGCGGGCGTGGCCGGCCACGTCCAGGCAGGGGAAGAGCACGCAGTGCGGTGCATGGTGGCGGCGCTTGAGGACCTGGGGACCCCGGTGCAGGCCTGCTCACCCGAGTGCCTGGGCCTCGTCACCAGCGGGAGCCTCCTGGACGGGGAGCCCGAGTCACTGAACTCATCCTCCCTCGAGGCGGAGCTCTATCCCGCGGGCGCGCCCCCGGCGGTGGTGGTCACCCCCGGTTTCGTGGCGAGGGATCGCCAGGGGCGACCGAGCCTTCTGGGCCGCGGCGGGTCAGACCTGACCGCCCTGTTCATCGCCCACCACCTGGATGCGTGGGACTGTCTGCTGGTCAAGGACGTGGACGGAATCCATGAGTCCGACCCCAATTCGACGCAGGGTGGGGCGCCCGCCCGGCTCGAAGAGGTTGGCTTCGGTGATCTCGAGGCCTACGGGGGAGAGGTGCTCCAGGCGAAGGCCGCGCGCTTCGCGGCGCGTCACCGCCGCAGCTTCGCCCTCGGCAGCGCCGAGCGGCCCGCCCTGCGGACCCGGGTGCGCTGAAGGGCGAGGGCGTCCTGACCCTTCGGATCGCCCAGGTGATTTTGTACAAGGCTCGGATGAGTCGCTTCTCCATCGCCGTTGCCTTCCTGTCCGTGACCGCCGTCGGCTGTGGTGACGCCGAGGTGGAGGCTGGGATTGCCCGCGCCGAGGTCGGTGAGGTGGCCCCCCGTCTGGGCCTGCCCGACCTCGGGCTGCCCCTTCCGCCCGTCGTGTCCGCACCTGGCGTGTCGCCTCCGGCAGCGGTGGCGGACGCGCCGCCGGACGCGGTCCCAGCCCTGTCCGGCGCCGCGGCAGCCGCCGCCCCGATCCTTGTGGATCTCGATGCCCGGGAGACCCGCCCCTTCAAGGGAGACCTCCCCGCCATGCGGGAGCGTGAACTTCTGCGCGTGCTGGTGACCCCCGGGCGGTCGGACTTCTTCGCGGCGGAGGGGAAGCTGCGGGGCTTCGAGTACGAGCTCTTCCGGGAGCTCGCGGAGGAGCTCGGGCGGAACCGGCGACCGGGGAGCCTGCCCATGCAGGTGGCGTTCGTGCCCATGGGCGGGGCGGACCTGATCCCCGCCCTGCTCGCCGGTCACGGGGATGTCATCGCCTCGTCCATGACCGTCACGGACGCCCGCGCCGAGCAGGTCGCCTTCACCTCCCCCTACATGTCCGGGGTGCGCGAGGTGCTCGTCTCCTACGCGGGGGCTCCGGGGCCGGCGAGCTGGGCGGACCTTGCGGGGGCGCGGGTGCACGTGGCCGCGGGGACGAGCTACCTCCCGGGCCTCCAGGCGCGGAGCGCGGCCCTGGTGGCCGAGGGGCTGTCGGCCATCGAGGTCGTCGAGACGGGGCGGGAGCTCGACCAGGAGGACATGCTCGAGCTGGTGCACTCCGGAGCCCTCCGGTACACGATCTGCGACGACTTCCTGGTGGAGCACTGGGCGGAGCTGCTCGATGGTCTCCGGGTGCACCGAGACCTGCACCTGGACACGGACGCTCGGATCGCCTGGGCGGTGCGCCCCGACGCTCCGGAGCTGAAGGCGCTCCTCGATGCCTTCATTGCGGGTCACAGGAGGGGCACCTTGATCGGCAACGTGCTCTTCAAGCGCTACTACAAGTCCACGCGCTGGATCGCCAACCCCCTGCGACGCATGGAGACGGAGCGGCTGACCTCGATCCTGGGCCCCCTCAAGGAGCACGCCGATGCGTTCGGGTTCGACTGGGAGCTCATCGCGGCCCAGGCCTACCAGGAGTCCGGCCTGGACCCGATGGCGCGGAGCCGTTCCGGGGCGCTGGGGCTGATGCAGCTCCTGCCGTCCACGGGACAGGACATGGGAGCCAAGGACCTCCTGGACCCCGAGGACAACCTGCGGGCGGGGTGCCGGTACATGGCCTGGCTTCGGAGGCACCACGTGAACGATCCGGACCTGGACGAGGAGGTCCGGGTGGACTTCTGCCTCGCTGCCTACAACGCGGGGCCCTCGCGGGTCAGGAGGTGGCGCGAGGCCGCCGTGGCGCGGGGGCTCGACCCCGACGTGTGGTTCGGGAGCGTCGAGCTACTGGCGCTGGAGGACGTCGGGCTCCAGCCCGTGCAGTACGTGGGCAACATCTCCAAGTACCGCACCCTTTACACCATGTTGCTTGCCGGGGAGACCCGACATGCCGAGGCGCGGGCGCACCTCGAGCGAGAGCTGGCGGCGACCGGGCGCTGACCGCGCGGACCAAAGCCATGCGGGGCTGGTCCGCGAGTGCGCTCCGACGAGCGCGACGCTACCCGAAGCGGCCCTCGATGTAGTCGGCGGTCTTCTGGTGCTTGGGCGTGACGAACATCTCGCCGGTGGCGTTGTGCTCCACGACCTCGCCCATGAGCATGAAGATGCACTCGTCGCTCGCGCGGCGGGCCTGGGCCATGTTGTGGGTGACGATGAGGATCGAATAATCGCCACGGAGCTTCCAGATGAGCTCCTCCACGGCGCGGGTGGCCTTCGGGTCCAGGGCCGAGCAGGGCTCGTCCATCAGGAGCACGCTGGGCTTGATGGGCAGGAGCCGGGCAATGCACAGCTTCTGCTGCTCCTCTAGGGAGAGCGCCGTGGCGGAGCTCTTCAGGCGGTCCTTGACCTGGTCCCAGAGGAGCACCTCCTCGAGGGCCTGCTGGATGACCTGCTCCTCCTCTGCGCGGTCGGTCTTCCCGCCCTTGCTGAGGCGGTACGCGAAGAGGACGTTGTCGCGGATGGACAGGGGGAGCGGGTTGGGTCGCTGGAAGACCATGCCCACCGCCCGGCGCAGCGGCGTCAGCTCGACGCCCGGCGCCAGGATGTTCTGGCCCAGGAGCTCGATGTTGCCGGTGGTCCGTACGTACCCAAGCCGCTCGTTGATGCGATTGATCGAGCGCAGCAGGGTCGACTTTCCGCAGCCGGAGGGGCCGATCAGCGAGGTGACCTTGCCCTGGGTCACGTCGATCCCGACGTTGAACAGGGCCTGGAAGTCCCCGTACCAGAGGTTGAAGTCGCGGACACGGATAGCCGCGGTCGCCGGCGAGGCCGCAGCCGCTGGTGACCCGGAGGCGACCGGGGTCGGGAGAGGTTGTGTGCCTTCAGCCAAAACGTCCCTCGATGTAGTGGGTGGTCCGGGGGTCCTTGGTCTGCCCCTTGAACAGGGCGCGGGTGTCGCCCACCTCGACGACCTTGCCCTCGAGGAAGAACGCCGTGCGGTCCGCGAGGCGCTGGGCCTGCTGGGTGAGGTTGGTCACCAGCACAATGGTCATCTCCTGCTTGAGCTCCTTGAGGACCTCCTCGATCCGCATGGTGGTCACGGGGTCCACTGCGATGGAGAATTCGTCGAGCAGGAGCAGCTCCGGCTCCTGCGACAGGGCGCGTGCGATGGTGAGCCGCTGCTGCTGCCCCCCGGAGAGGAGGCTGCCCAGGGAGTCCAGGCGGTCCTTCACCTCGTCCCAGAGGGCCGCCCGGGTCAGGCACCGCTCGACCACCTCGTCGAGGTCCGCCTTCCCCTTCACGCCCCGGAGCTTCGCCGCGAAGGCCACGTTCTCGTAGATCGACATGGGCAGGCCGACCGGGAGCGGGAAGACGACGCCGATGCGGCTGCGGAGGGCGTAGAGGTTTCGCCAGTCCGTCACGCTCTTCCCGTTGAACTCGATGTCGCCGCGGACCTCCATCCCCGGGGTCATCTCGTCCATGCGGTTGATGGCGCGGATGAACGACGTCTTCCCGCTATTGGCCGGGCCGATGATCCCGAAGATCTCGTTGTCCCGGACGTCGAAGGAGGCGCCCTCGAGCGCGACCGTCGACCCGTAGCGGATGCTCAGGTCCTTGACGCTGAGCTTGATGCGGCTGGCGGTGCTCACCACTTCTTCTTCCCCCTCAGGTAGACCCGGAAGCCGATGGACGCGGAGTTCAGGATGAGGACCATCAGGATGAGGGACAGGGCCACGCCGTAGGGGACCTCCGGGGGGACGTCCGGGATGACCGTCGCGATCATGTAGAGGTGGAGCGACATGGCCATGGTCTCATCCAGCACCCCCTGGGGGAGGAATGGGGTGAACAGCACGGCGCCCGTGAACATCACCGGTGCCGTCTCGCCAACGGTCCGGGACACCTCGAGGATGACACCCGTCAAGATGCCGCTGATCGAGTTGGGCAGGACCACCTTGCGGATCGTCTGCCAGCGCGTGGCGCCGAGGCTCCAGCAGGCCATGCGGAACGACTGCGGCACCGCCTGCAGCGTCTCTCGCGTCGAGACGATGACCACCGGCAGCGTCATGATGGCGAGGGTCAGGCTCGCGGCCAGGATGCTCGTGCCAAAGTCGAAGAAGAGCACGAACGCTCCGAGCCCGAAGAGGGCGTGGACGATGGACGGGACCCCGGCGAGGTTGATGATCGCCAGGTTGATCAGCCGGGTCAGCGCGTTGTCCTTGGCGTACTCGCTGAGGTAGATCGCAGCGGCAACGCCGAGGGGTACCGAGGCGAGCAGCGCGACGATGACGAGCCAGAGGGTGCCGACGAGCGCTGGGAAGATCCCACCCTCCGTGAACTGGGCCCGCGGGGGCTCGGTGAAGAACTCCCACGAGAACGCCGGTGCTCCCTTGGTGATCAGCAGGCTCAGGATGGCGAGCACCGGCAAGATCAGCACGATCGACATGGCCAGGAACAGCGTGTGGAAGCCCCGCTCCGTGCGCGCGTTCCTCTGGTCGAGGCTGGTGGCGGTGAATCGAGCCGCCTCGTTGCTCGAGGCTCCGGCCGCCGCCCCTTCACCCCCTGACCGGGGCGCGGCCGCCGCGCGCCGCGGGTCTACCGTCTGGTTCTTCATGAGCGGTCCGACGCGCCCTTTCGGACGAGGACGTCGGCGAGGAGGTTGATCACGAAGGTCACGAGGAAGAGGAGGATCCCCAGGCTGAAGAGCGCCTTGTAATGATCGGACCCCTTGGCCGTGTCACCCAGCTCCGCCGCGATGGTCGCCGTCAGGGCGCGGGCGGAATCGAAGGGGCTGGTAGGGATGTTGATCGAGTGCCCCGATGCCATGAGCACGGCCATGGTCTCACCGAAGCCTCGGCCGACGCCGAGAAGGATGGCGGCCACGAGACCCTTCGAGGCTGAGGGCAGCACCACCTGGCGGATCACTTGCCAGCGGGTGGCGCCCATGGCCTCGGCCGCCTCTCGGTAGGTGTCGGGGACCGCCTTGAGCGCGTCCTCGGCGATCGTGGTCATGATGGGAGCCGCCATCAGGCCGAGGATGATCCCCGCGTTCAGGACCGTGAGGCCCACGGGCACATCGAAGACATCGATGATGAGGGGATTCAGGATGGTGAGCCCGATGAAGCCCCAGACCACCGAGGGGATGGCGGCCAGCAGCTCCACGAGGATCTTGAGCGTCTCACGCACCTTCCCGGTGGCGAACTCGCCGATGTAGATCGCGACGCCCAGGGAGAAGGGGACGGCGATGAGCATCGCGAGGCCGGTGACGCTGGCGGTGCCCGCGATCAACGCGAGGCCACCGAACTCGGGTTTGGGCTCCTGGGCCGGGCGCCACTCCGGCGACGTGAAGAAGAAGCCCAGGTCGAGTTTCTCGAAGATGAACGCGAGGCCCTCCTTGGCGACGAAGACGAAGATCGCCACCACGAAGACGATGGCGGAGATGCCGCCGATGAAGATCACCGCGCGTGCGATCCGGTCCCAGATCCACGCGGCGTCGATCCTGTCGTCGAGCCTGTCGGACTGCGGTGCGCTCACTCGTCGTCCTCTCCCCGCAGGATCTCCATGAGGTCGCCCAGCTTGTGCACCAGCTGCTGGTAGACCGCCTCTGGGTTCTGCGGGTCGTCCATCGGCCAGTTGAGGACGGTCGTGTGGAAGGGGATCTTTCGAAGGTGCTTGCCGAGGCGGCCCCCGAGGTCCACCACGATGTCGTAGTCGGCGATGTGACCCTTGACGTCGCTGAAGGACACGGGGACATCCATGCTGAGGTCCACCCCGAGGGTCTCCGCATACTTGACGAACGCCGGGTCGGGCTCGCCGATCGAGGACCAGCCCGCGTAGCGGAACTTGCCAGCCTCGGGGTACGCGCGGCGGCAGTAGTTGGCGGCCAGGAGGCTCGCCCCGTCCCCGCGGCTGTCCACGAAGAGGAAGTCGAACGTCTTCTCTTCCTTACGCTCTCCGGTGACCGCGAAGATCGTCTGCTCGCAGATGTTCTTTGCCTGGTGCAAGACGCGCTCCAGACGGTTGCAGATGGCCTCGAGGCTGAAGAGGTCCTCGATGGGGTGCCCTTGGCACTCTCCGGCGGCCACGAGGTGGGAGTACACCTGATCGAACCTGTCCCCGAGCTGTCCGACCCGGTTCTTGGTGGCCCGTGCGTCGACGACGCTGGCCTGGTCGTAGGCGGCGAGGGATTGCTGGAGGACCTCCGCGGCGTGCTCACCGAGCATCTGGATGTCCCGGGCCACCTCAGCGGGCGGCGCTTGGGAGAGGTGGAGCGACGCCCTCGCGATGGTCTCTGCGTAGTCTCCGATCCGCTCCAGCGTCTTGCTCAGCCGCATGGCAGACGAGATGAACCGCAGGTGCCCACCGGTCGGGAGGTGCTTGGCGATGAAGAGGTGGCAGCGGTGGTCCACCTCGCGGTCCAGCCGGTTGATCGGCATGTCGCCCAGCACCGTGGCGGTGGCCAGCTCGTTGTCGTGCTGCAGCGTCGAGCGCGTGGCGTTGCGCAGGGCGGTGACCACCGCGCGACCCATACGGCGGATGCGCTTGCGAACCGACTCGAGATCCCTCTCGAGACGCGCTTCGTAGAGTCCTCTTGCCATGGCAAATGCCTGGCGCCCGGTGCGGTGGGGCCTGGGGTGCGGTTGGGGGGGATGGGGCGAGGAGTTCGCCTGGGGCGGCCCGGGCTCGGCCGGGCTCGTCGGAGCTCTCCTCGGTGGCGCGCCGGAGTCTACGCGCGGTCCCCCCCAAGTGGGAAGGGGGACAAAAAAAGCCCGGCCCGCCTACCCGTGCGCCCATCAGGGGCCGGGTGGGCGGACCGGGCCGGAGGGGCTCAATCCATGCTGACGGGCGCGTAGCCCTTGTTCTTGATGATGGCTTGACCCGTCGAGGAGAGGATCCAGTCCATGTACTCCTTGATGGCGCCGGCGGGCTCGCCGTTGGTGTACATCATCAGCGGTCGGGCGATGGGGTAGGTGCCGTCCACGGCGGTCTCGACCGACGGAGTCACGGCCGCGTTCCCGTTCATGGAGACCGGGACCAGCTTCACGTGCTCATTGGCGTAGGCGAGGCCGGAGTAGCCGATGGCGCCTGCGGTCTTCTCGACCAGCTCGACGACATCCTTGGAGCCGTGAAGGTCGAGGGACCCCAGCTTGTACCTGCCCTGTTTGCCAAGCACCGTGTTGCGGAAATAGACGTAGGTGCCGGAGTTGTTCTGGCGGCTCACGCGCACGATCTCATCGTTATCGCCCATGTCGACCCCAAGTTCGCTCCACTTGGTCACCTTGCCGTTCTCGCCGTAGATGTCAGCGAGCTGCTCGATGGTGATCGACTCGATGGGGTTGTCCTTGTGCACGTAGACGGCGAGGGCGTCGAAGCCGACGATGTGCTCCACGGGCTCGATGCCCGCGGCGCGGGCGGTCTGGAACTCGCTCTCCTTCATCTTGCGGCTGGCGTTGGCGATGTCGACGGTGCCGTTGATCATCGCGTTGATGCCGGTGCCGGAGCCGCCGCCGGTGACGGTCACCACGGTGCCGCCGGCGACCTTGCTGTATTCCTCAGCCCAGGCCTGCGCGACGGTGACCAGCGTGTCGGAACCCTTGTTCTTGATCGAGGCCCGGGAGGCGCCGTCGACGGTCCCTCCGCAGGAGCCAAGGCCGAGGGTGGCGAGGGAGAGGACAGCCGTGAGGGTGATTGCGCGTTTCATGTGAGTGGCTTGGTTGGGTGCCCGGAAGGGCGAGGTGCGGCGGACTTGTTGCTCCCGCCTTTGGGACGTGGCGGCCCGACTCGAGGGCGCCTGAGCGGCCCGGGGGGTCGAGTGGAGACCCTCGCGAATGAATGACATCGTTGGTTTGTGAAGATCTGATCAAGGGGGCCGGAAGAGCCCATCAACCCCCCTGCCAGTGCCCCCGTCGGGGGGGGCGAAGATGGAGGCCTGTGACAGGCCAGGTTTCGGTCAGAAGTCGAACCGGAGCCTCATGCCCACGACTTCGTAATCGCCTTCGCTATAGATGGTTCCGCCCACATCCTCATCGCGCTCGGAGATGTCCCCGCGGATGTAGTTGAGCTGGACGCTGGAGTTGGCGTTCCAGTACCAGTTGAGGGCGAGGGTGACGGACTCCCCGAGGCCGCCGGCGATGTCCTTGTCGGAGAAGTCGGCGTAGGAGTAACGCAGGGCGACCTGCCAGGCACCCCAGCCGGCGCCGGGTGCGAAGTTGGACTCCGGCTTCTGGCGCGCGAGGGTGCCGGACTTACGGCTCCAGGGCATGTACTCACCGGTCAGGAAGTACGCCGCCTGGATGTAACCCCCGTGGAACCGCACGTCCTCAGCGGAATCCCGCGAGAGCCAGGTGTTCATGTACTCGGCGACGATCTGGGTGGGGCCGTCGTTCCAGACGCCCTCGAGTCCCACCAGCTGGTAGTCCTCCGCTCCGGCGATGCGACCGGTGTCCAGCCAGCGCGACTGGGAGCGGGCCTCGGGCCGGGTGCGGAAGCGCGCTTCGTTGCTGGCGCCGCCGAGGGCGGGATCACCGTCGGGGAAGGCGAGGGTGCCGCTCACCGCCCAGTGGGCGTACTTGCGACCGCCGTCCTCCCAGATCGCGGTGTTGGCGATCCGGCCGGCGATCTCCGGCTGGATCCGGTCGCCGACGTACTCGCCGTCCTTGGCCCAGTCCTTCATGTTGTAGACGCCATAGCGCCAGTTCCAGGCCTTCTCCTCGCTCAACCCGTAGGCGGCGATGCCCAGGCGACGGGCGTCCTGGTTGACCGCCTCGATGACGAAGGGGCGCTCGATGAACACGTTGAAGCGACTCGAGTTGAGGTGGTCGAGACCGTAGGGGCGCTTCTGGTTCCCGATCAGCACTCGCTGGCCTGCGGGGAGGTCCTTGAACCCGAAATAGAGGTCCTTGAAGGCGAAGGCGTTGGGGTGGCCGAATTCGAGCTCGATCTTGTAGAGCATGGATTCGTCCACGTCGCCCGACACGCCGATCCGTGCACGCCGGAACTCGATGTTGTTCTGCGGGTCCTCGTTCGGGTCGCCGCTCTCGAAGACGTTGATGGCCGCGTCGGAGTCGGCGAAGTCCCAGAAGTCGAGGTGGATCCGCCCGAACAGCTTCATGCTGGAGCGGCTGCTCCCAAGGGTCGGAGTGACCTCCAGCTGCTCGCTGAGGGCATCGATCTGGGCCTGAAGGTCGGCCAGGCTAGAGGCCGTGTCCCTGGGCGGTGCGGCGGCCTCGTCCGCAGCCTGGTCCTGGGCGCTTGCCCCCTCGGGAAGCAGGGCCACGGCGGCCGCGATGAACAAGAGCGGGGCGGTGCAGAGTTGCATGCGTAAATGGGGGTTGAGGAAGCCTTGACCAACGGAGGGGGAGATGCCCGCAAGGACCTTGGCCTGGAGCTTCGAGGGGGCAGTTAGCTGAACGTTCTGCAAAGAAAGGCCAAAGCTGCGTGAAGGAGCCGTGAAGATCAGGGGGCTGAAGGGGCCGCCAGGGTTAAGAGGGAGTGCCTCATGTGACACGCGGGATGGGATCCGGAAGGGTCCTGCGGCCAGCACGGCCTGGAGTCTCCCGTCGAGGTCCCCGTGGGCTCCAGGGGGCGGAGGTGGTCATGAGGTTCCGGACTGCCGTGCTGCGGGCGCGGCTCCTCCGCTAGCGGCGGCTCCGGGGTCCGACCTGGACGGCGCAGTTTGGCTCGACCGACTTCTTCAAGGAGACCCGCGTCCCTAGGCTCTCCTCGGTGAAGAACGACACGGAGCGACGGAGCTTGAGCTTCTCCCAGCGAGTGCTGATGGGGGCATCGCTGGGGGTGTCGGTGGGCCTCTTCCTCGGAGACCTCGCTGCTCCCGGGAAGTGGCTTGGGGACGCCTACGTCGGCCTGCTCCAGATGACGGTGCTGCCGTACGTCGTGGTCTCTCTGATCGCCAACATCGCCAAGCTCTCGAGCGCGGGGGGCCGCAGGCTCATCCGCTGCGCCAGCGGGGTCATGGGTCTCCTCTGGCTCACCGGTCTGCTGGCGCTGCCGGTTCTCGCCCTCGCGTTCCCCGCATGGGAGGTCGGCTCCTTCTTCAGCTCCAGCTCCCTGGAGAGCCCTCCCGCCCAGGACTTCCAGCGGCTGTACATCCCGAGCAACCCCTTCGCGGCGCTCGCAGGCGGCCTGATCCCCGCCGTGGCCCTGTTCTGCATCCTGGCCGGCGCCGTGAGCATCAGCATGCCAGGCAAGGAGCGGTTGATCGAGCTGCTGGATCTGGTGTCGGAGGTCCTCACCCGCGTCAATCGCTGGGTGATCCAGCTGACGCCACTGGGGGTGTTCGGCATCGCCGCCAACGCCGCTGGCACCCTGACGCTCGGCGAGCTGTCCCTGCTGCAGGGCTACTTCCTGACGATCGTCCTCGGGGTGGGTCTCATGGCCTTCGGGGCGCTGCCCTTGCTCGTGTCGTCGCTCACGCCGCTTCGCTACCGGGACGTGATGAGGGCGTCGAAGGAGCCCCTGCTGACGGCCTTCGTGACGGGGAGCACCTTCGTGACCCTGCCCATGATCGTCGAGGGCGTGGAGAAGCTCCTCAGGGCGCGCGAGGTGGAGGCCGAGGTGGAGCCCTCGGCGCTCGTCGCCCTCGCCTACCCGTTCCCGCACCTCGGCAAGATCCTCAGTCTGCTCTTCGTGCCCTTCGCCGCCTGGTTCTATGGCGGCCCCATGGGCCTCGGGGACTACCCCGCGTTCATGGCCTCGGGGCTCCTCGGGTCCTTCGGCAGCCTGGTGGTGACGATCCCGATGCTCCTCGAGCAGCAGCAGGTCCCCGCGGATGTCTTCCAGCTCTTCTTGCTCTCCGGCGTCGTGGCCGCGCGGACCTGTGACGTGCTCGGGACGATGGGGATCCTCACCTTCTCGGTGCTGGCCTCGGTCTGGATGGGTGGGGGGCTCAGCTTCCGCCCCCGCCGACTCCTCCCCGGGGGCGCGGCCTTGATGGTGCTCGGGGCCCTGCTCGTTGGAGCGACCCGCGCCCACCTCTCGGGAGGCTTCGTCGAGGAGTACGGCAAGGAGGACATCCTTTCGACGATGGTCTCGGCGGAGCCCGCCGCTGGCATGGCCGTCGTACTGAGCGCCGCTGCGCCTAACCCCGATCCGCTGGCCCCCGGGGAGTCTCGGCTCGATCGGATTCGCCGTCGCGGCACGGTCCGCGTGGGGGTGGCGATGGACCACCTGCCCTTCTCGTTCCTCAACCGCGACGGCACGCTCGTCGGGCTTGATGTGGACATGGCGCATCGCCTCGCCCTTGACCTCAGCGTGGGAGAGGTCGCCGCCGGTGACGACGGGATGGATCGGTTCGGGTCCGGGGGCATCGGACTCGAGTTCGTACCCCTGGACCTCGAGCGGCTGAGGGAGCAGGCCGAGGCGGACACCTTCGATGTGGCGATGTCCGGGATCGAGCTCACGCTGCGGCGGTCCGAGCGTGTCGATCTCTCCGCGCCCTACATGACGGTCACCGCGGCCCTCGTGGTCGAGGATCATCGCCGCGCCGAATTCGCGAACGTGGAGCGGATCGCCGCCGCGGAGGGGCTCCGAGTCGCCGTCTGGAGGGGCAGCTACGCCTCGGAGCGGCTCGCCCAGCGTCTGGTTGGCGTCGAGGGGATCGAGATGGTCGAGATCGACCGGCTAGGGGACTTCTTCGAGTCCGACGGCGCCTACGACGCGCTGGTCACGAGCGCGGAGGTGGGGTCGGCGTGGACCCTTCGCTATCCGAGGTTCGCCGTGGTCCAGGCGCTCGAGGAGCGCTCGGAGGTCCCCCTCGTCTACGCGATCCCTGGGCGTGACCCCGAGCTCCGTCAGTTCCTCAACCACTGGGTCGAACTCCGAACCGCGTCGGGCACGCTCAAGCGGCTGCGCCGTTACTGGATCCTGGGGGAGGGGGCCACTCCGGCCACCCCGCGCTGGAGCGTGATCCGGGACGTGCTGGGCTGGGTCGAGTAGGCCCGCGCAGGCCACGCCCCAGCCTTCCGGGTCACTGGAGCTGGACGCGCAGGTCGAAGCCGTCGCGGACGCGGCGGAGCGTCGTGACCATGTACGTCTCGTACAACCCCTCCATTCCCTCGGGCAGCTTCACCCCCCGCTCGGACTCGCGAATCAGCTCGCGTAGCATTCCGAGGCGGAACGCGGAGACCGCGGCGGCACCCTGCTCGCCGTCGAAGATGGACTGCAGCTTGCCCCCGGAGAGCAGGGACCGGGTGGTGTCTCCGCCGAAGGTGGTGAGGGATGCCTCCATGACGCGACGGGTGACCGTGAGCAGGAAGTGGTCGGCTCCGAAGGCGAGCCCGCCGTCATAGGGGGCCACTTCCTCGAGGAGCATGACGTCGAAGCCGCGCTCGTCGTCGAGGGTGGCGAGTTCGGTCCGGACGGCGCCCAGCATGGCCTCCATGGCGTCCAGCGTGGCGTCGGTGTCGTCGACCCTCGCGAACAAGCCCACGTGCAGGAAGACGCCGAGCAGGTCGTCCTGGAGGTCCGCCAGGCTCAGCCCCTCGCTCGGCGGCATGAAGAAGAGCCCGAGCACCCCCTGGAACTGACCGAAGAAGTCCTCCTCGAGGTCGCTCCCGGCGAGGGCGCTTCCAGCGGCGACCACCTGGTCGATCTGGTCGGCGCCGCGTTCCTGCTCGTCCTCCCGGAGGGCCTCCATGATCAGCTCGTAGAACCGGTTGAAGTCCCAGTTCATGGAGTGCAGCCCGGTCACCTCCGCGGGGACCTTGCCCAGGAGGTCGGACGGCAGTGGCCGCATGGTGTCTGCGAGCCGGGCGAGGAGGGTCCCAGGCGTGATGTGGAGATGGAAGCGGATGTCGACGTTCATCCCGGCCGGCAGGGCGAACGTGCCGTACAGGTAGGCGTCGTCGTCGAGGCTGATGAGCCGGGAGGGGTCGATGGACATTCCGGAGCCCGCCTCCTTGAGGGCTGCGGCGGCCTCTTCCTTGAAGAACGACAGGTCCGTGAAGACCTCCAGCTGGCCGGCGGGGCCGTGGAGCGCTCGGGCCTTGCCGAGCTTGGCGGCGATCGGGGCCCCGCTGGGGGCAGATCCGACCCTGCACATGTCCCGCGTCCACGTCGTCACGGTCTCCAGGTCGGCGCTGAAGGCGGCCATCATGCCCGGCCCGCTGATCACGACCTTGACGAGCCCCACCCCCTGGCCGCCGACCGCGATGGCCTCCCGGCCGCCCGGGGCGGCGGGGACCTCCAATGGCAGGGGGATCGAGCTCTCCACGCTGTAGTCGCCGATGAGCTGCGCGTGCATTCCCTCGCCCGGGGGCGGCGTCTGGGTGAACTGGCGCATGGCCTCCATCAGGCCAGCGCGATCGCCGCGGGGTTCCACCACCAGCCCGGCGCCCGCCTTGGCCTTGAACAGCAAGGCCTCACCCGCCAGGGCGCGGCCGAGGCCCAGGGTCGAGTCGAAGTCCTCCGGGGACATGTTCCGGAGCTCCTCGTAGAGGGGGTCCCCCGCCTCGTGGCCCAGGAGCCGGTAGACGTCGTTGAGCTCCATCTGCTCCAGGGCCACGGTCGCGTCCTGGACGTGGACGACGGTGTGCGCGTTCGAGGGCGTGCGCTCCAGGAGGCTCGACTGAGCGGCCAGGGGTCCCTGGAGGAGCGCGATCAGACTAGACGTGAGGAGGGGCGTGACGGAGGACCGGTTCATGGTGGTGGGCGCGCGACGACGCTTCAGCGGAGGGAGTCGGTCAGCCGGGAGACCGGAGCGATCTCCAACTGGAATCGAGTGTACGGGTGGCCGTGGCGCCGCTCCCCGAACCGCTGCGATGCGCGCCGATAAGTCGGGCGAATCGAGGGCGGCCGCCCTAGCTCCCGGCCTGGCGTACCTGCCAGAGCAGCCGAATCCCGTGGAGGAGCGCCACGAGGGTGGCGAAGACCCCGACGACCGGTATGCCGGCGATGACCGGGGGGGCCTTGAGGGCCCAGAGCATGGCGCCGCCGAGCAGCATGGCCGCGCACAGGAGGCCGGAGACCAGGCGGTTGACCGTGGCCTCGAGCCCCGTGTGGACCATGTCGATCTTGACCTGCCCCCGCTCGATACGCCGCGCGGTGTCGTCCAGGAGGCCGGGGAGCCTCCCGAGCAGCCGCGTCCAATCACGCCCCGTCTCGAGGGCGCGGCGGGCGCGCTCCCGGGGCGCCGCACGGCGGAGCACGAGCTTCTCGCAGTAGGGCCGAAGAACCTCCATGAGCGCGAAGCCGGGATCGAGGTAGCGGGAGGTGCCCTCGAGCATGATCAGGAGCTTCACCAGCATGGACACCGTGGCTGGCAGCTGGATCCGGTGGCGGCGCAGGGTGGAGGTGAACGCCTCGAGCAGGGGGCCCACCTCGATCTCGGAGATCGGGGCGGTGGAGAGCTCCCCCTGGAACTCCAGGATGTCGCGGCGCAGGGCGGCGTCGTCGACCTCGGCGGGGAAGACGCCGATCCTCCGAATGATCCTCAGGATCTCGCGCTCGTCTGCCTGCACGAAGGCGAGCATCAGGTCCAGAAGGTCGTCCTGGGTCTCGCGGTCCACGCGCCCCACCATCCCGAAGTCCAGCAGCGCGAGGCGCCCATCGTCCAGGACCATGACGTTCCCGGGGTGCGGGTCCGCGTGGAAGACCCCGTCACGGAAGACCATGTCGAGGAAGGCATGGGCGCCGGTGAGGGCCAGGGCGCGCCGGTCCAGGCCAGCTTCGCCGGCGGGCTCGATCTTCGCCACGGACCGGCCCTCGAGGTAACCCATCGTCATGACCCTCCGCGCGCTGCGCTCCGGGATCGGCTCGGGGAGGAGCAGCCCCGGCTCGTCGGCGAAGGCTCGCCTGAAGTAGGTCAGGTGCCGGAGCTCGCGGCGGAAGTCCAGCTCGCCGAGGACGGAGCGGCGCGCCTCTCGGATCACCGCGGTGAGCTGGAGGGACCGGGCGGTCTCGTCGTGCCTCTCCAGCAGGCCGGCGATGGCCGCGAGGATGTCGAAGTCGACCTCGACGCGCTCCTCGACTCCTGGGTGCTGGACCTTCACCACCACCGCGCGCCCGTCGGCTAGCCAGGCGCGGTGCACCTGCCCGATGGACGCCGAGGCCAGGGGCTCATCGTGGAAGTTGACGAAGAGCTCCTCCACGGGTCCCCCCAGCTCTTCCTCGATGATGCGGCGGGCGGTGGCGGGGTCATCCGCCGGGGCGCGGGACTGAAGGCGCTCCAGCTCCTGGGCAACGTCGAGGGGGATGAGGTCCGGTCGGGTGCTGAGGATCTGCCCGAGCTTCACGAAGGTCGGGCCCAGGGCCTCGCAGGCGAGCCGGACGCGCTCGCCCAGCCCGAGCTTGGCCACCTCCTCGAGGTCCCCATGCCCGAGCCAGCGCTGCAGGAAGTCCGGCTCGATGCGCTCGATGTGCTCGGCCAGACCGAACTTCGCCAGGGTGCCTGTGATCTCCAGGAAGCGAGCGGTGTCGCGCTTGTACTGGGGAAGGGCGGTGAGGCGCATGGGCAGGCGCGGCCGGTGCGGGGCCAGCGGTTGGAGCCATCAGGCAGGGCGTTTCGGGGCCACTCCAGTCTACGGCATGGCCGCGGCTCCACGCCCCGCGCTCTCGGGGGGCTGGGGGCGGTGGGGCTCCGCGAGACAGGGGTCCGCGAGAGAGGGACCATGGGAGACAGTGGCTATGCTCGGACCCATGCCCATCGATTCCAAGCTCCTTCGCCGTACCCCCGTGAGCCTCCCTGGCCTCCTCCTCTTGGGGGTCCTTGCGGCACCGCTCGCGGCGCAGGCTCCCTCGAGACCGAACGTCGTGGTCATCGTGACCGATGACCAGGGCTGGGGTGACATCGGCTACCACAACCCCGCGGTCTACTCCCCGCGCCTGGATGCGCTGGCGGCCAGCGGCGTGCGCTTCACCCAGCACTATGTGATGCCCCAGTGCACGCCGACCCGTGTGGCCCTGATGACGGGCCGCTACCCATCGCGCTTCGGCCCCCAGGCGCAGCAGGCCAACAATGCCCCGGCGTTCCCGGTCGGGACGCCCACCCTGGCCACGCTCCTCAAGGGGGCGGGCTACTCCACCCACCTCGTGGGGAAGTGGCACCTGGGCTCCTCGAAGGAGCACGGACCCAACGCCCACGGGTTCGACGCGAGCTACGGCTCCCTGGCCGGGGCCTGCGGGATGTACGACCATCGCTACCGGGCGGGCAAGTTCGCAGAGACCTGGCACCGGGACGGGGAGGTGATCCCCGGGTGGGAGAACGGCGTGCACACGTCCGACCTTCTGGCGGCGGAGGCGGTAAAGGTGATCGAGGCGGAGCGGGATGGGCCGTTCTTCCTCTACCTCGCCTTCCAGGCGGTGCACACGCCGCTCGACGAGCGTGGGCGGTTCGTGGATCGTCCGACCCAGCTGGACCCGGAGGACCCGACGCGGTGGCTCGACGAGGAGGAGATCCCCTGGTTCCACGACCCGGAGGGGCTGATCCAGCAGGAGCAGGACCCGGAGAAGCGCCTCCTGCTCGCCGCGATCCATCACATGGACCATGCCGTGGGCCGGGTCGTGGATGCGTTGCAGCGCACCGGGCAGTCGGGGGAGACCCTGCTCCTCTTCACCTCGGACAACGGCCCCCAGGGAAGCTGGCCAGGCAACGCTTACCCCGATGACCTGAAGCTCACCGACTTCAACCAGCCGATCCCCATGCGCGGGAAGAAGACGGACACCTACGAGGGGGGGATCCGGGTCCCGGGATTCGCGGTCTGGCCCGGACAGATCGAGAGCCGCGCGGAGGCCAGGCCTGTTCACGTGGTGGACTGGATGCCGACCCTCGCGAGCGTCGCGGGCGGCAGCGCCCCCTCGCTGACCGATGGCTGCGACCTCTCCGAGCTTCTACTCGAGGGCCGCGCGCCGGAGGCGCTGGAGTCGCGCGAGCTCTACTGGGTGTGGAGCTCGTCGAGCAACCGCCGGGCGCTGCGCCACGGGGACTGGAAGATCGTCCGCTACGGGAAGAAGGAGCCCCGCGGCCCCGAGGAGTGGCAGCTGTTCCACCTGGGGAGGGATCCCGAGGAGCAGCGAGACCTCGGCGCCGAGGAGCCCGAGAAGCGGGCCGAGCTCCACCGGCGTTACCTCGAGCAGCGAGCCCGTGACCGCCGTAAGGCATCGGGCGGGGCGAAGGGGACCTGATCTGTGAAGTGGGGAGGGGCCGCGGCGGATCACTCCGTCGCGGCCCCTCCCCGTTGCTTGGCCCGGACCCGAGCTCCGCCGATCAGCGGGCCGGGCGTGGTGGCAGGCGGATCAGCGGAGGGTCAGGCCCACCGCGTCCGTCATGTTCGAGGTGACGAGTCCGCCGACGCCGTCGCGGAACCAGCCCTGGAAGTACCAGGTCTCACCGCACTGGGCGGAGACGTTGCCGGTCGGCTGGGGCAGGGAGCGGAGGTCCGCGGCCACCGTGAAGGTCCCGCTGGGTCCGGAGTTGCCGATGACGCTACCGACGCCCCGGCCGATGCTGCCGGCGAGGCAGAGGAAGCCCTCGGAGTTCCCGGGGTACGAGATCGCCTCGGACTGGCTCGCCAGCAGGAAGACGAAGGTGTCGGCGGGCAGGCCAGCGCAGCTGAGGGTCAGGTCGTTGCGCACGACGAGGTCCGAGCCGATGGCGTGGATCGAGGCGGAGAGCCCGCTGGAGTTGGGCTCGCTCCGACCGCAGATGGAATCCCCGAGGAAGGTGGTCGAGTACACCGGGTCGAGGATCAGGTGGGTGTTCGGGAACCCGATGGTCGCGAGGTCGGTGGGCTCAGCCAGGCCGCAGCTCGCGGAGGCGATGTAGGAGGGCCCCGTCTGCCCGAGGCCGTTGGACCCGGGGAAGTAGACGAACTCCTCCGTCGCCGCGGTGGTCTTGGCCACCTCGATGACGAGGTCGAAGCCGATGGTCAGGACCCGGGGGGAGTCGAAGCGAGTCGTGATGATCTGATCCGTGCCGTCCGGAACGAGCTCCTCAAGCTCGGTGAGCAGGCTCATGTTCGCGTAGCTGAGGCTCGCACCCACGGGGATCGTGTAGGCCCGAAGGGTGATGGGCTGACCCAGGCCGTCGGGGCTCGCGGCGGTCTCGACGGCGAAGGTGACGCCCTCGACGACGATGGCGCTGGTCACGCCGCACTCGGCCGCGGGGCTGTAGCGACGGAGCCACTGGTTGTCGGTGGCGAAGTTCGTGGGGGGGCCCGTGGTGCAGGCGACGCCGCCCGGCTCGATGGTCTGGTTATCGAAGCTCTGCGTGCAGGTCGGCGCGGGGGCCGAGGTGGTCCCGGTGATGCGGAAGGCATCGAGGGAGCCGACGTCCGCGCTCTCCCAGTCGTAGATCTGGAGCTCGTAGGTCCCGCCGGCGATCACCGGGATATCGCACATGGGGGTATCGAAGACGTTGCCAGCCCCCTGCGCCCACTGGCCCATGGGGTGGGCGAAGAAGAACTGCGGGTAGGCGCCGGGGAGCATGCTCGAGCCGGCGTTGCAGAGGCTGTTGCCATCCACGGGCCACTCGTACACGCCGTCGGCGACGATGGCGTAGTCGCCCGAGAAGTCGCAGCCGGTCCCGAAGGCGGTCGGGTTCATGTAGTTGACGCGGTTCACCAGGATGTGCCCGACCCCGTTGGGGTCAAAGAGCACGATCTGGAGGTCGCCCACCCAGGTGTGCTCGAGGCCGTCCAGGTGGATGCCGTCGATCGTGGCGGCGTCGGCCGGCAGGACGACCGTGCTGGAGAGGAAGCCGCCGGCGGTGGGGATCGCGGTCGGAAAGACCCCGAGGGCGCCGCCGGTGTTGTCCGGGATGAGGCCGCCGGGCGCGACGACGCTGTATTGAGCCGCAGCGGGGGCGACGAGAGCGGCCGAGAGGGCCGCGAGAAGGGCAGTTTGCTTCATGGCAGAAAGGGGTTTGGCAGGTGTCGACCGCGCCTTGGCGGTGGGACGACTGGTGTGGGTGGGGTCTGGTGGGCTCGACGGGCCGGCAGAGGCCGTTTGATTTCTCACCATGAGCGCACCCTACAAGGGGAAACCCTTACGCTGGAGGCCGTATCAGGGGTTAACCCTAAAGAGGTTACCGCGGCGTGTGCGGACCCCCTCAGGGGGTGCTCCAGGGCGGTTCTCGGCTCGAGGCGCAGACCAGGGTTGGACACAGTTGCGGCCCGATCCGGTCCGAGTGCGACGAGTCGAGCGCCGGGACGGGGGGCTGAGCTCGGTGGGTCTCAGTTTCGGGGTCCAGGGTTCGGGCGGCGCCCGGGTTCGGCGCAGGGGCCTCAGTCTCCCGCTCCCGGATTCCGACAAGCATCCGGGGCGCGCCACGGCTGCCCCGGCCTGCCATGACCTCGAGCCAGCCTGACTCAGCGACCTGCTCCAGCGGAGCGACGGAGCCCCGTCGACGCCTCGGGGCGGGACGCTCGGGCCAGGTCTTCGAGGAGGTCACGCCTGACGGGCGCTCGCTTGCGTGCAAGGTCTTCCTGCCCGACGGCGCCAGCAGCCTCGTCAATCAGCTCCTCACGGGGGCGGTGAACCCCTACCGCTGGAACCGGCACGCCGTGGACTGCGCCGTGCTTCGGCGGAGGATCCTGGCGCCGCTGGTGCAGTGCTGGTTCGGCGGAGAGCTGCGTCTCCCCGAGACCGAGGGCTCCCGGTGGGACGCCGAGCACCGCGCCTTCGAGCTCAGGGCAGAGCGTGTGAAGGGGAGGCACACTCAGCTGCGGCACTCTCTCGGGGGAGGCGACACGGACGAGGTGTCCGAGCTCGTGCGGCGCATCATGCGCCCGCTGCAGCATTATCTGGCTGAGAGCGGCTTCGACGGCCTCCTCTGGCAAGCCGGGAAGGGCAACCCCGTCGCGGCGGCCAACTACATGCGTGACCTCTCCGGGGGCGCCGCAAGGTGGGTGTGGATCGACGCCGAGTCTGGCGTGCCTGCGCTGTTTCCCATGGCGGTGTGGACCCTCGCGACCACCTACCTCCCGCTCTGTGTGAAGCACCGTCGGTGGCTGTTCGACGATGTGGATGTGTCCCGGCTGCAGCGGTACGTGGAACGGAACGCAGCGGAGCTCCGCGCGGCGGTCGGCGCCGCGGCCCTCGAGGCGCTGCGGGCGGATGTCGCGGCTCTCGGGAATGCGCAGTGGGAGTGGCGCTCCCTCGGGCGTCATGGGCGCGGGGTGGAGTCCCACCTGGTCACAGGCAAGCTCTCCTCCGACGCAGCGGCGACGTTCCGGGGGCGGCCCCTTCGCTGGTCGGGTCACCTGGCCTCCCAGGCGGCGCGGTCGGTGTTCAGGCGGGTGGGCTCCCGTTGCCGGGCGGCCTGGTCACGCGTGAGCCTCTCCGGGAGCCTGCGTGTGCTCGCGTCCTACGGGGCCTTCTTCGCATCGAGGTCCAGACGTCGCCGGTGGGCGAGTCACCATGTGCGGCGGCGGATCCTGGACTGGCGCCGTCGCGGAATGCTCTCCCCGGAGACGGCCGGCGCCGTTCGCGCCTCGATGAACACGGACGTGGCGTCGGAATACGTGGCGGACTTCGGTGTCCACCTCGCCATCAAGCCAGCGGTCAAGGTCCTGACGTGGCTGACCCTGCCGGTCCTGGCCTTGAGCGGGCTGGCCGACCACTGGACCCTGGTGGGGCTCCTTGCCTTCAGCGGGGCCCTGGGGCGCACCCTCTACACCGGCTGCCGGACCCTCCAGGCAGCCCTCGGGCGCGGTCCGTGCCCCTGGGTAGCCCTCGGCATGGGTATGCTGCCCGTCATCGGCAACGCGGCTTTCCCCATCCAGCTCCTCGCCGCCACCCGGGGACAACGCGGCCTCGTCGCTCGCTTCCTCGTCCATGACATCCTCTCGGGCCTGGGCCGGCGGCTCCCCATCTGGGGCGGAGCCGACACGCTCGCCGAGCACACCTTCAACGACCTGGCGGGCTGGCTCTGTGGCGCCGGCGCTGGGTCCGCCGTGCGGCCCCAGCGCGGGGCCCCCTCTCCCCGCGGGCACCAGGCCTCCCAGGTTGCGGTCGCCGAGGCGCTCGATCGGGCGCCGTCCCTGGTCCGGCCGACCCCGGACGCCTCGTCCCCAACAGCGGAAGAGTCAGCGCCGCTGCGCTGAGCGCCGCGGCCCGTTCCCTGGTCCTCGTGCGGCGCCGAGGACGCGTGGGCCATGGACGAATGAGCGGCCCTCACGCTCCACGGCGTGATCTTCCGAACTCCTGTCCCTGGGGCTTCCCCCGGGCACCCCAGGGGGGTAGCGTGCCCGGATGCTCGAAGGGAAGACAGTCCTCGTGACCGGTGGAACCGGGTCGTTTGGCCACGCATTCGTGCCGATGACCCTGGAGCGCTACAAGCCGAAGAAGCTCATCATCTACTCGCGGGATGAGATGAAGCAGTGGGACATGGCGAAGCGCTTCGAGGGGCACAGCGCCCTCCGGTTCTTCATTGGGGACGTGCGTGACCGAGAGCGGCTCTATCGCGCCCTCGACGGGGTTGACTACGTGGTGCACGCCGCCGCGACCAAGATCGTGCCCACGGCGGAGTACAACCCCTTCGAGTGCGTCAAGACGAACGTCATGGGGGCCATGAACCTCATCGACGCCTGCATCGACAGCGGGGTCAAGCGCGTGGTGGCGCTCTCGACGGACAAGGCCAGCAGCCCGGTCAACCTCTACGGGGCCACCAAGCTGGCCTCCGACAAGCTCTTCATCGCGGGGAACTCCTACTCGGGCGAGCACGAGACTCGCTTCTCGGTGGTCCGGTACGGCAACGTGATGGGGTCCCGGGGCTCGGTGATTCCCTTCTTCATGTCGATCAAGGATCAGGGCAAGCTGCCGATCACGGACCCGCGGATGACGCGCTTCATGATCTCGCTCGAGGACGGCGTTCAGCTGGTCTACGACGCCTTCGACGACATGGTCGGCGGGGAGATCTACGTGAAGAAGATCCCCTCCATGCGAATGGACGATCTGGCCCGCGCCATCGCCCCCGAGGCCGAGCAGGAGATCGTGGGGATCCGGCCTGGCGAGAAGCTGCACGAGCAGATGATCGGGGCCGAGGACTCGCTGACCACCTACGAGTACGAGCACCACTACAAGATCCTCCCCGCGATCCACAACTGGTCCGCGGACGTCGGGCGGATCAAGACCGGGACCAAGGTGCCCGAGGGTTTCACGTACTCCAGCGAGACGAACGACCATTGGATGTCGCGCGAGGAGCTCTCGGCCTGGATCGACGCGAACCGCGAGAAGATCGGCGCGATCTGAGGCCACGGCGATGGGCAGGCACCTGCAGACGGTCGCGCGCGACCGCTCCCGGGAGGGGCGATGAGGCTGGCCGTGATCCCCGCCCGCGGCGGGAGCAAGCGAATCCCCCGCAAGAACGTGCGGGAGTTCTGCGGGCGGCCCATCATCGCCTGGTCGATCGAGGCCGCGCACGCGGCCGGCTGCTTCGATCGAGTGATCGTCTCCACGGACGACCCTGCCATCGCGTCGGTGGCGATCGCTCACGGGGCCGAGGTGCCTTTCGTGCGACCCGCAGAGCTGTCGGACGACGTCACGGGCACGATCCCGGTGATGGCGCATGCGGCCCAGCAGTGCGGCCTGGGCGCTGGAGACCTGCTCTGCGCGGTCTATCCGACCGCGCCCTTCCTTCGTCCAGAGGACCTGGCCGCCGGCCTCGCCGCGATGGAGGAGGGCGACTGCGACTACGCGCTCTCCGTCACCACCTTCCCTTTTCCGATCCAGCGGGCGGTGCGGCGTGACGGCCAGGGCCGGCTCGAGATGTTCGATCCTGAGCAGGCGGAGGCCCGCTCCCAGGATCTCGAGGAGGCCTGGCACGACGCGGCGCAGTTCTACTGGGGCCGGGTTGAGGCGTGGACCGGCGGGGCGCCGATCTTCACGCGGGAATCGCGCGGCATCGCGATCCCGCGGTCTCGGGTCCAGGACATTGACACGCCCGAGGACTGGGACCGCGCGGAGCTGATGTTTCGTGCGCTTCTCGAGCAAGGGAGCGAGCTTCCGTGAGCCGCACTCGCGGGGTCGAGCGAGGGATCCCGGGCGAGGGTGCGCTGCGCCCGATGGTGGACGCGGACCTCGAGCGTGTCCTCGGGTGGCGTAACCACCCCGACGTGCGTCGCTGGATGTACACGTCCCACGAGATCGAGCTGGACGAGCACCGGCGCTGGTTCAGGGGGGCCTCCGAGGACGAGCGCCGACACCTCCTCGTGTACGAGCTCGACGGGGAGCCCTGTGGGTACGTCAACGTGACCTCGGAGGGCGGCCCTGGAGGCCCTGGCACCTGGGGGTTCTATCTCTCGCCGGACGCTCCGCGTGGGGCGGGCCGGGGCCTTGGTCTCGCCGCACTCCGTTACGCCTTCGAGGTGGTGGGGCTCGGGGAGCTGCGCGGGGAGGCGCTCTCGAGCAACGTGAACTCGATCGCCTTCCACCGGCGGCTGGGCTTCACCGAGACGGAGGAGCGCCTCGGCCACCACGTCGCGGAGGACGGCGAGCGCCACGACGTCTCCTGCTTCCAGCTCTCCCGTGGCGCCTGGCGTGAGCAGGCCATGGACCAGGATCAGCGCACATGAGCGACACGACCTTCGAGATCGCCGGCCGGCCCATCGGCCCGGCTCACCCGCCGTACGTCATCGCGGAGATGTCCGCCAACCACAACGGGAGCCTGGAGAACGCGAAGCGCATCATCGAGCAGGCGAAGGCCTGCGGCGCGGACGCGGTGAAGCTCCAGACCTATCGACCGGACACCATCACCCTCGACGGCGACTCCGAGGAGTTCTGGATCCGGGGTGGCCTCTGGGACGGCAAGAGCCTGTACCAGCTCTACGAGGAGGCCCACATGCCGTGGGAGTGGCACGCGCCGCTCTTCGACCACGCACGGGAGGTGGGCATCACGATCTTCTCGAGCCCGTTCGACGACACGGCCATCGAGCTGCTCGAGAAGCTCGCCGCGCCGGCTTACAAGATCGCCTCCTTCGAGGCGGTGGACCTCCCCCTCATCCGCCGCGCCGCATCGACGGGTAAGCCGTTGATCATCTCCACCGGCATGGCCGACGACGCCGAGATCGCGGAGGCGGTGGAGGCGGCCCGAGGAGCGGGGTGTACCCAGTTGACGCTGCTGCACTGCGTCAGCGGCTATCCCGCGCCGCCGGGCGACTACAACCTCCGGACGATGCAGGACATGGCGGTCCGCTTCGGCGCGGTCGTGGGGCTCTCTGACCACACGCTCGACAACGCCACCGCGGTGGCCTCGGTGGCCCTCGGCGCCTCCGTGATCGAGAAGCACTTCACCCTGGATCGCTCAGGCGGCGGTCCGGACGACTCGTTCTCCCTCGAGCCTGACGGGCTCGAGGAGCTCTGCTCGGGGGCGCGAACCGCGTGGGAGGCGCTCGGCGCCGTGGACTATGGCCGCAAGTCGAGCGAGCAGGGGAATGTGCAGTTCCGCCGCTCCCTCTACTGGGTGGCGGACCTCGAGGCCGGCACCGAGGTCACGGCGGGGGCACTGCGCAGCGTCCGGCCCGGGTACGGCCTCGCCCCCAAGCACCTGGACCGCCTGCTCGGCCGTCGCCTGGCCCGTGCGGTTCGGGCGGCCACGGCCACGAAGGAAGAGGACTTCCTCCCTTGAGCGCGGCGAAGCGAGCCCGCTTGGGTCGGGGGAGGGCCGGATGGTGATCGGCGGCGCCGATGACCCCATGGAGCCGTTGCTCCAGCTCGACGTGGCGCCTCCCTCGCCCCTGCACGCCGTGCAGGGCTGGCTCGTGCGGCAGGCCGTCAAGGGCTGGCTGCCACTGCGTGGCTTTTGGCCCGCGGCGGCGCTCGAGGCCACCCCACGGGCCGGGCGACTCTCCATCGAGCTGGTGAGCCACTGCTGGGGGTACTCACACCTGCTGGAGTGCCAGCTGGGCAGCCTGGTGGCGGCCCCTCCCGCCTCCGTGGACGTGACCATGACGGTGTACCACAGCGCCGAGGACCGGCGAACCGTGGACCTGCTCGCCCTCACGGCGGAGCAGCGCGTCCCCGGTGTGCGCTGGAACTGGCGCAACGTCCCCCCCGAGCAGCTCTTTCGGCGCTCCATCGGGCGCAACCACGCCGCGCTCGCCACGGAGGCGGACTGGATCTGGTTCACCGACTGCGACGTGCTCTTCACCCGCGGCTGCCTCGACGGGCTGGGTGACGCGCTGCAAGGTAGGACCGACCCCCTGGTGTACCCATCCTCTGAGCTGCTCACGGCGCTCCTCCCGGAGGAGGCCGTCCGCGGTGGCGAGGCTCCGTCCCTGCGCGACGTGGCGGATGAGCTGGACTTCGTGGAGGTGCCCGTGACCCGCGCCAAGGGACCGCTACAGATCACCCACGGAGACGTGGCCAGGACGAACGGTTACTGCAGGGAGATCGCAGCCTTCCAGCGACCGGAGGAAAGCTTCGCGAAGTGCCACGAGGACACGGCCTTCCGGTGGCTCCTGGGCACCCCCGGCACACCCATCGAGGTCCCAGGCCTCGCGCGGATCCGTCACCTGGCCAAGGGGCGCTATGGGGACGCTGGAGCCCTCCGGCGCGCGGTGCGGCGGCTGCAGGAGCGGCTCCGCCATCCCGCTTGAGGGCGCCCGCGTCGCTCAGTCGACGGCGCGTCCCATCACCGCCGTGAGGATGTCCACATAGCGATCGACGCACTCGTCGAAGCTGAGGTCGCAGTCCCGCAGGTAGGCCGGGTCGACGATGCCATGGTGGCTCGCGGACTGAATGGCGAGGAGGAAGCGACGGAGCTCATCGTGGGTCGCCACCTCGAAGGTGCCGTCCTCGATCGCGCGGAGCTCTCGCGCGAGCTCGATGGGATCGTCCACGGAGATGACTCCCGGTCCACCCCGGTAGAAGGCGCGACCGAAGGCGATGGAGGGCTTGCCGCGGAAGAGCGCCTCCCAGCCGGCGGTGCCGGTGATGGTGGCCACGGCCTCGCAGCGCTCGATGAGGTCGAAGGTGTTCTCCTGCTTGGAGACCAGGTGGACGGCGGGGATGCCTGCGAGGTGCTCGTAGAAGCCAAGCTCTCGCTTGGCGAAGCGCTGGGCCGGGTTCTCCTTGACCACCACCTTCCAGCCTGCGGGCAACGCTCGCGCCAGCGTCTCGATGGCGAGGTTCTGGTCCACATAGACGCCCCCCATGGGGGAGGTGGTCGCCTCCGGCTGCAGGTGCAGGGGGAAGTAGATGAAGCGCTCTCCGTGGCGGGGCGCTTCCCTGCGCGCCTGGCGATAGGCGAGGCCGTTCCAGAGGGTGCGGTGGATCCTCAGGCGGTCATCGCCCCGAAAGAACTTCTTCGAGCGCTGGTAGAGGCGCTTCTTCCAGCTGAGGTCGGAGACGCCCATGTAGAACGGCGTGTGCTCCGCCGTCCGGCGCTCGAATTCCGCCTCAAGGTGCGGTTCGAGCTCCCCGGCGGTGGGGGCGTGCGGGGCGCGCTGGCGGAGCTCGCGGTAGGCCGCCTCGATGGGTTCGAAGAGCCCGTTGATGGACTCCGAGATCACGAACGTCTCCTTCGTTTGAATCTGAGCCAGAAACAGGACCTCGAGGCCCATGGCGCTTGCCACGGAGTGGAGGACGTACGGGAAGGGGTGGTGTGGGATCTCCGAGAAGATGAGGCGTCGGTAGCCCCCTTCGCAGAGCAGGCCGTAGGCCCAGGCCAAGTGTTCGCGGTAGAGGACCCTGCGCTTGTTGTAGGACTGGCCGGTGGTCGCGCCGCGGAAGATGCGCTCGTACATCCGGAGGGCGGTGACCTCATTGGGCAGGAGCTGCTCGAGGAGGTGGCTCCCGGGGAACTGCGCGTAGGGATTGGCGCGATAGGTGCAGGCCCGAAAACCGTTCCGGGCCGAGAGGAATTCATCTGCCTCGGGGCCAAGGAAGTTGCTGCGGGACACGAGCCCGACCTTCTTCGGACGGCACGTGGCCAGGGCCCGCTTCAGCGCCGCCTGATTGAGGGGGCGCCGGAAGCCGAAGAACAGGGTCGCGGGAACCTCAGGCATGGCATGCCGCTCGTGGCGCGTGTCCATCGGTCAGGGCAGCGAGCACCGCCTCGCCGCAGGCGAGGGCGGAGCGCTCCTTCCCTGTGCGAGAGTCCCGGAGGTAGAGCGAATCGCAGACGCCCTCATAGGAGACGTCCTGGAGGGCGGCCAGGAGGGAGCGGCAGGACTCAGGTGTCGGCGTTTCGGCGACACCGCGCTGGATCGAATCCAGGGCCTCTCGGGCATCCTCGAGGCACCTCACGCGGGTGGCCCCCGCGGCGCACTCGTAGAACCCTGGGCCAAAGAGCAGCGCGTGCCTGCCGAGGCAGAGCGCCTCCCATCCCGCTGTCCCGGTGACGGTCGCCACGGCCTCCGCCGCGAGGCTGAGGGCGAAGCTGTCCTCCTTGCGGCCCACCAAGCGCACGGAGTCATGTGCGGACAGGGACCGATAGAAGTGGGGCTGGCGCTTGTCGAAGCGCTGCTTCGGGTTCTCCTTGATCACCAGCAGCCAGCCCTCCGGCAGGGCGCGGACCAGGGTCTCGATCACGATGGACTGATCCTGGTAGACCCCGCCAAGGGGGAGCGTCGTGGCCTCGGGCTGGAGGTGAAGGGGGAGGTAGACGTAGGGCCGCCCCTTCTCGGGGCGTATGCCCCGCCTGCGGCGCGCGGCGTGGTAAGCCAGTGCGGCTGGAAGGGAGCGGATTCGACCCCGGAAGAAGCGCTTCTGGCGGGCGTGGAGCCGCGTGAGCAAGGGGACCCCTTCGTTGTCCATGTAGAACGGGCGGGCCTTGCCAGCGCGGCGGGCCAGCTCGTCTTCCATCCGCGAGGTGAGCGCCGGGAGCGGCTCCGTCGAGGCCAGCCGGCGCGCGGTGGCCAGGTGGGGCGCCTCGACCGTCTCGGCCAGGATGAAGGTGTCGCGGACCTGCAGCTGCATCAAGAACCGGGTCTCGATGCCCATGGCGCGAGCGACGCAGAAGAGCGTGTACTGGAAGCCAAAATGCGGGACGTTGCAGTGCAGGATCTTCTCGATGCCGTGGTGGGCGAGGAATCCGTAGGCGTAGGTGGCCCACTGGAGCCAGGTCTTCTTACGGGTCTCATGGCCCCGGCCCGCTCGCGAAACTCGCCAGGTGCGATCCATGATCTTCATGGCGACCGCCTCGGCCGGCTGGAGGCTCCTCCAGAGCGTGGCGCTGGGCATCGGCCAGCGCCGCGAGACCTCCCAGTCCAGGTCTCTGAAGCCCCGAACGTCGGGGAGGAACACGTCCGCGCGGTCGCCGAGGAAGTTGGACCTCGAACAGAGGGCCACGAACGGTGCCGGAGTTCTCGCTTCCTTGAGCTTGTCCAGGGCGAGCAGAACCGCGCTCTGGTTGAGATCGCTGTGGAAGCCCACGAGGAGCGTGCGCGGCGGCGGACCGGTCATCCCGATAACGTCGCATGATGCACTTCCCAATGCAAAGCGCCGTGGTGCATTCGGGGGGGGGCGCCTCGAGGGTCTCGGCCCGGCCTGAGCGGGGTATGATGCCGGCGTGATGGCGCTTCCCTGTTGGCTCCGGTCTGCGGTCCGATGGTTGCCGTTCTTGAGCCTGCTTTGGCTGGGCGCGTGCGGCGAGGGGGCCGCTCCCGGGCTCGTCAAGGTGGTCCATGGACCTGGGGCAGGAGAGTGGGTGGATCCACTGCCAGTGGATGGGGGCCCGGCGACGGTCTGGATCTTCGTGACGGTGGACTGCCCGATCGCGAACGCCTATGCCCCGGAGATCGGCGCCATCGGGGCTCGCTGCCGCGAGCTCGGGGTGGAGGTCTTCGTGGTGCACGTGGACCCGGGCGTGACCGCGGCCGAGGCGATCGCCCATGCGCGGGCCCATGGTCTGGACCTGCCGATCATCCTCGATGGAGCCCATCGGCTCGTGGGTCGGGCAGGCGCGACGGTGACGCCCGAGGCCGCGGTGTTCGACGCTGCGGGCCGGTTGCGCTACCTGGGGCGGATCGACGATCGCGCCCCGGCGCTCGGGGCCCGCCGCGCCGAGCCCTCACACCGGGAGCTCAGGGCGGCGTTCGAGACCCTGGCTTCGGGGGCGGGAGAGGTCCCCGCGAATGCCCCTGCCGTCGGCTGCCTGATCGAGGAGCTGGGCCGGTGATCTCCCGTTGGGTAGCCGCCCTCGGGGCCTCGGTCCTGCTGTTCAGCTGCGGTGACGGTGAGGGCTCCGTGACCTGGGCGGACGACGTGGCGGTGGTCGTCCACCGGCACTGCTCGGGCTGTCATCGTCCGGGCCAGGCTGCGCCGTTCCCGCTGCTCACCTACGAGGACGCCTGGCGGAAGCGAAGGCAGATCGTCCGGGTGACCTCGAGCGGCTACATGCCGCCCTGGCTCCCAACCCACGGGGACTTCCTTGGGGCACGGGGGCTCAGCGATGGGGAGGTGGCCCTGCTCTCTACCTGGGTGGATGGCGGGGCGATGCGCGGCGAGCCAGCGACGGAGCCTCGGGCTCCGGGCTTCGACTCGGGTTGGTCTTTGGGCGCGCCGGACCTGGTGCTGAGCGCCGACGAGGCCCTGGACGTTCCAGCAGATGGGCCGGACCTCTTTCGGAACCTGGTCCTGCCGGTCCCACCTGATCGACTTCGCTTCGTGGAGGCGGTGGAGATCCGGCCTGGCAACGCCAGCGTTCACCACGCCGTGCTCCAGGTGGACGGCACCCGTGACGCGAGGAGTCGGGACGCGCAGGATCCCGGGCCCGGCTTCGGGGGAATGGAGATGGGGCTGTCGGTTCCGCCCGATGGCCACTTCCTGGGGTGGACACCGGGCAAGGCCGTGCGCCGGAACGCGCCTGGCCGGGCCTGGCGACTCTGGCCTGGGAGCGACCTCGTGCTCCAGTTGCACCTGACGCCCACCGGGAAGCCGGAACGCGTACGGCCGACGATCGGGCTGTACTTCACAGAGGTCCCGCCGGAGGAGACCCCCTTCGCCCTCGTGATGCGCTCGGAGCGGATCGACATCCCGGCGGGAGAGGCGGGCTTCAAGGCGGCCGACCACGTGGTCCTCCCGGTGGCCGCCGAGCTGCGCGCGGTGTACCCCCACGCCCACTACCTCTGCACCCACATGGTGGCCTGGGCCACGCTCCCGGACGGCGAACGGCGCACCCTGTTCGAGATCGGCCGCTGGGACTTCGACTGGCAGGACGACTACCACTATCGGAACCCGCTGCGGCTCCCGGCGGGCACCCGAGTGGACTTCGAATACATCTACGACAACTCGGCTGCGAATCCGAACAACCCGTCCTCGCCGCCCCGCCGGGTGGCCTACGGCCTCGAGTCCACCGACGAGATGGCGACGCTCTCCCTGACCCTGGTGGCGGACCTCCCGGAGGAGCGGCCTGTTCTTGGGTGGGCGATGGCGAACCGGGACGTCGAGCGCAGCCCGGAGGACCCAGGAGCCTGGGTGAATCTCGCGGTGGCCGTTCGGGCCTGTCCGGCGCCGCCAGGGGAGGAGTTCCGGCTCGTGCCGCATCAGACCGCGGCGGCGCACGCGAGTCGGGCGCTGGAGCTCAGCCCGGAGCGCGCGGACGCGCTGAGGGAGCTCGGGATCTCCCTCGTGGAACTCGGCCAGGGAGAGCGCGCCGAGGCGCTCTTCCGTCAGGCGCTGGGGGCCGGACGCGGAGAGCAGATCGCGCGGCTTCACCTCGGGGAGCTACTCGCCCGCAGCGGCCGCACTGCGGAGGGCATCGCTGAGTTCGAGCGGGCCGTGGAGACCTTCCCCAACCACGCGACGCTGCGGAACAACCTGGCCACCGCCCTCTTCATCGAGGAACGACTCGAGGACGCGGTGGAGCACTATCGGGTCGCGGTTCGACTGGACCCGGGGTACTTCAATGCCTGGTTCAACCTGGGCCGGGCCCTGGGCGAGCTGGGGCGTCTCGAGGAGGCGAGGGCGGCCCTGTCCACGGCCGCCGACCTCCGCCCGGGGTCGGCTGAGGTGACCCAGGCCATCGACGCGCTGGGGGGAGGCTGAGGTCCCGCTCGGGGCCATGTGGGCGCCTCGTTCGGGGACCCTTGAGCCCCTCCGGCGGTTGGCAACAGACGGGGTGCCCTGTGGGTCGATGTTCACGGGGTCATGGATCGTGCTCCCAGGACTCGCCTGCCCTTCAAGGGCCCCATTCTCGTCTACGGCCTGTTTGTGCTCGGGATGGCCTCCGTCTCAAGGCTCGTGGAACGGCACTCGGCGGTCCTCCAGGGCGTCGCCGGTGCGCGGGGCTCGGACGTGCAGGTCGAACTGGAAGAGGGGGCGCTCCCCTCACTGGACCTCGGGGGCGGCGCCGACCTGGAGGCGCAGCTCGCGCCGTTCATGCCCCTCGCGGGGCTGCCGCTTCCAGAGGGCACTCTGGCCGACACCGGAGCCGCGGGGCGGTTCGCCGAGGCCCTCGGACAGGGCGGCGTTGGCTCTGCTCCCGAGGGCGACGAGGAGGTCCCCCGGTGGACCTTCCTCATGAACGCAGAGCAGCGCCGGGCTCACCGCGGGCCCTCCGCACCCCACGCTCCCCTTGAGGTGGGGGTGCGCTCGGCACCGATCGGGGCGGTGGGGCATGGCGCTCCACCGAGTGCCCGGCCCTTCAGCCTCGACTTCCAGCTGATCGACGCGGCGGGCGGCCCCGTGGCTGCGGAGTCCGTGCGGGTCACCCAGCAAGGGGCCGACGGGGAGTACCAACCGAGCGCATACCCCTCGATCGAGGGGGGCGGGAGCTGGATCGCCGGTAGCCCGGCGCTGACGCCCGGGCGCTGCGCGCTGTTCGTCTTCGAGGTCAAGGCCGCGGATGGCACCCGCTGGTTCGGCTCGACCATTGGCCAGGCGCCGCTCCAGGGGAGCGTGCCCCTGGGGGCCGTGGAGCTCCGACCGGCCGGTGAGTGATATCCCGACACCGGGGTGAACGCTCAGCGCCACGCCAGGGCGAGTCGGCGCGCCCGATCGCGGCCGCTGGCGTCGAGCACCGATTCGTCCAGGCCCGCCAGCAGCGCTGCGGCGCCCTCGTGCCGCGCCATGGCGGCGAGCTCGAGCCACATGGCGGCCATGAGGGGATCGGGCCCCTGGGGGCCCCGCCCCTCGAGCAAGACGCGGCCCAGGTTGAAGCGTGCCTGGTGATTCCGGCCCTCCGCAGCCCGCCGGTACACGCGGATGGCCGCCGGGACGTCCGCCTCGCAACCGAGGCCCATCTCCAACATCCAGCCGAGGTGATCGAGGGCCTCGGGGTCGCCGCTCTCTGCGGCGGCGCGGAACCAGCGCAACGCCACGGCCGGATCGCGGTCGACGCCGCGGCCCTCCCGGTACCGAACGCCCAGTCGGATCATGGACGCGAGGCCACCGCCCTCCGCGCGCCGCAGGTCGAAGGCCAGGTCGGCCTCCCCGGGCTCCTGCCGGATGGAGCGCTCGGCCTCCTCGTCCCTGTAGAGCCGCACCATCTCCGCTGGCCAGGCGAAGCGGGGCGCCGCCGCCGGGCGATACCCCGCGAGGTGCGCCTCGCCGAAGCGCTGGCGGGGGTGAACGTATCGCCACGCGTCGGCGCCGAAGACCTCGAGGCAGAGGGCGTAGAGGTCCGGGTCGTGGGCCAACAGCTCCTCGCGGGTGTCCACCTCGCCGTGGTCGTGGTCATTGGTCCGGTTGGTGTCGAAGTAGCTCTGGACCCCCTCGGCCCAGTACTCCTGCGGATTGCTGGCGGCGTAGGTCCCCTCCCAGCGCCCGGCCTCCATGGCGCTCCGATAGGCGTCGGAGAGACGGGCCCCGAAGGTGGGCGTGGTCGTGGTGAGGCCCATGAGGTGGATGGCGTGGGCGAACTCATGGATCAGGATGTTCTCGGCGGCGTAGGGGTCCCCGGGATAGGCGAGGAGATTCTCCTCCCCGCAGCTTACCGAGGGGCGGGACGGTGTGGGCCCGAGGCCCCTCGCGCGGCGATCCCAGAAGCGGGCCGGCGCCAACCCCGCGTGCTCGGGCACGTCCGTGGTCCACTCGTCATGGGCCATCACGGTGAAGCGCACACCGTTCTCCCCGAGGGCCTTCAAGATGTCCGGTCGCTGGCCGAGCATCTGCATGATCAGGAAGTGGGCCTCCCGGAGCGCGGCGGGGTTCACCCGGGCCGAGGCCACGACGGGCATACCGCCGGCATCACACCACTGTCCGTAGAAACCCGTCAGCTCGAAGCGCTCTCGAACCGCGGTGGGCGGCGGCTGGACCGCAGGGCCTGTGTCCTGCGGGGTCGGGAGGAGCGCGACGGGGAGCAGGCAGAGGGCGGCGTGGAGCATGGCGCCCATGGTAGCGGGACCCAGCCGGGCCGCATGGCCAGGTGGGTCCCGCGTGAGGTCAGCTCATGTGCCCCGGGTGGGGCACCGTCGGTCGCTCAGTTGAAGGTGACCTCGAGGCCGTCGGTGAAGTTGGAGGTCACCTGGCCACCAACCGCATCGCGGAACCAGGCCTGGAAGCTCCAGGTCTCACCAGGCTGAACCTGGACGAGTCCGGTCGGGGTGGGCTGCTGGGACAGGTCCAGGGCGAGGGAGATCTCTCCCAGCGCGCCCGAATTCTGGATCTGCCCGGGACCCACGAAGCGGCCGACGGACCCGCCGAGGCAGAGCACCCCCTGGCTACCGCCCGGCTGAGCGACCGTGTTCTGGGTCGTGCTGGTCAGGAAGAAGCCGAAGGAGTTCTGGGGCAGGTCCGTCGCTCTGATGGTGAGGCTGTTGTCCGCCACCGTGATGCTCCCGGAGGCGGTCATGGTCGCCGGGAATCCGGTCGAGTTGGGTACCGCGGGGCCGCAGAAGTTGATCCCCGTGCCGCCGCCCGCCGGACAGGTGATGTTGTCGAGCTGGAAGTGTGCGGGGCCCGTGAAGGTCTCCGGGATGTTCCACTCGAAGGAGACCGTCACCGTCTGGCCGATGAAGGCCGCGAGGTCCACGCATCCGTTCATGGGGCCGGTATCGAGGACCGTGGTGTTGGCCGTGGCCGTCAGGATGTTCATGGTCTGGAGCGCCGCGCCGGTGGACGGGTTGCGTACGACCACGTCGAAGGTCCGGTCGAGCAGCGCCGCCCCGGTCAGCAGCATGTCCCAGCCCGCCCGGTAATCGAAGCAAAGGGGCGTCAGGCCGGAGGTCACCGTGAGGTCCTGGGAGAGGGTGATGGTCCCGATGTCTCCGTCGAAGCCGTGGGTGAGGGCGAAGGCGCCCTCTGTCGGCGCGCTCGTGAAGAGGCCGAAGCCAGGGCTCGTCCCCACGCCGTTGACCTGGGCAGGGAGGAAGGGCTGCGGGAGGTCCACCAGGTTCCAGCCAGCGAGGTCTCCGGTCTCGAAGCCGGGGTTCAGCACGCACCCGCTCACCGGGGGCCCGCCTTCCGAGGCGACGATGGTGCCGGCGCCGAAGGAGCCGGCGAAGCCGCCCACCCTCACGTAGTAGGTCTGCCCTGCGGTGACGGAGGTGAGGGCCAGGGTGCTCTGGAGTCCACAGGCGTCATCGTTGCAATCCAGCGGGATGAGCCCGGCGCAGGTTCCCCCGAAGACCTCCAGGGCGGTGTCGTAGCTGGAGCCGCAGGTGGAGAAGGTCACGCTGACCCCGGTGTTCGCGGGAGTGTAGCTGTACCACAGGTCCGGCGCCGTGGAGGAGGCGCAAGGCCACGGCGTCGCGCTCAGGGTCGCGGCGGTGGTGTCAAAGGCGACGGGCGCCCCGTTCGTGAGGGCGACGGCGCCCGTGCACTCGTCGTTCTGCGCGAATGCGGTGCCGGGGAGGGCGAGGGTAATCGTTGCAGCCAGGAGAGCTCTGTTCATCTTGGTCAGGCGGGTGGGGACGGTGTTGGGAGTGTTTTCTACCGTAGTGCCCCATGGCCATCGCGGCGCTCGGATCTGCCTGACACCCCCTTCTTGGCCATGGATTGGACTCAAGCGGCTCAGGGCGTCGAGGTCTGGCGTCCAGGGGCCCGGGATCTCACCGGGCCTTCGCGATCTTCAGCTTGTCCTGCTTCGCCCGCTTCTTGACCGACTCCTCGCTCCTGGTGAGTGCCTTGGCGATGGCCTTGAGGCTCATGCCCTTGCCCGCGAACAGGCTCAGCTTCGCGACCTCCGAGGTCGTCCAGGGTTGGCGGTGCCGTTCGAAGTTCTGTCCCATGCAAGCGTGCGGTGAGGGTGATGGGTGATTCCGCCGCGCTCAGGGGGCGGAGAGGATATTGCAGGTGCGCGTTGTCGGGTCGAACCACAGCTCCGCGCGGCCCGACTCCAGGAGGGCGATCACCTGCTCGGACTTGCGTGCGGCGTCGGTGAGCTCCGTCCCATCGCGGGTGACAAATTCGGTCACGACGGCGCGCAGGGCCTCTGGGCTGAGCTGGTCAAGGGGGATCGGGACACCGTCTCCGCCGCCTTCAGGATCAGGGGCGGGCTCAGTCATCCGAGCTCGCGGCTTCGGGGTAGTAGCGAGCGATCAGCTTGCGGACGCTCAGCACCTGGTCCCAGGAGTTGTGCTTGCGCTGGTACTTGTTGAAGACCTTGAGCTCCAGATCCTCGAGGTCCTCGAGGAGCGGCGGGTCATGGTCCACCCAGTCCTCATCACCAGCGCAGTGCGAAGTGACCTTCCATTGCGCCCCGAAGAGCTGCGCCTCGACCTGTCGCTTGCGGCCGTCCTCGGTTCGCGTCTTCCAGGCGTAGAGGTTGCGGGTTCGCTTCGACATGACGGCCGAGCTTAACCGCTGCGAGGGACGCGCCGGGGCGATCCTCGCCTCCGGCGCGTGAACTTGCGGGGCACACCCGCGGCGCGGGCGGTCCAAGGCTCATCGCGTCAGCTCGAACCAGTTGAAGTTCCACTCGTTACCGAGCGCCTTGAACGTCACCAGGTGCTCGCCTGCGGTCAGGCCCGTGGTCGACCCGTTGAGCGTCCCATAGACCTGCCAATCCCCTGTGGCCGGTACCTTCAAGCGGTCGACCTGCTCCCCGTCGACCAGGACGGCGAACCCCTCGCTGCCCGATTTGGATGCGAGGCGATAGGTGAACCGATAGTCGCCGGGGGTCGTGACGTTGATCTTGAAGGTGACGGTGTCCTCCGGGTCGAAGTACCCGAGGTTGAACCCGCCACCGTCGTCCCCGCAGGTCTCGAGCTGGGCACCCTCCATGGCGGTGAAGTCCTCCGCCTCGAGCCTGGCAGGCACCGCGGCCGCGGGGAGAGGAGTGTGGGCCACCCCGCTTCGACCACTCTCCACGCAGCCCGCGACCGCGGTCACGGTGTAGTGGTAGGCGCGGTCCTCCGGCGGGGCTCCGTCCATGTAGGCCGGGGTCACGAGCCCGCTGACCACCCGGGATTCCGCGCCGTTGGCGCGCTCGGCGCGGTAGACGTTGTAGGCGACGGCTCCGTCCGTGGGCTGCCAGGTGAGGTGGACGCCCTCTGGCTTCACCTGCACCGCAAGGTCGGTGGGGGCCTTCGGGTCAGGGAACGGGAGCGCGCCCTCCCAGGATTCGTGGCGAACCCAGTCCACCTCCATGACCCACTCGCCCTCCATGGGGGAGTCGGTGATCTTGGCGTAGTTAAGGATCGCGAACATCGCCTCAGGGTAGGCGTCGCCCTGGCCGGGGTTGCGGTGTACCTCCCGGCCATCGACGCGGTAGACCAGGTCGCTCCCGGCCCACTCGACCGAGTACTCGTGGAACTCATCCAGGGTGGCCTCGATCCCGGTGCGGAGGGTCCACCAATCACCCTCGTCGTTGCCGAGGTTCTTGATGGCTCCGGTGGTGAAGTGGTCCGCGGGGCCGTCCCCATGGTGCTCGAAGATGTCGATCTCGCCGGAGCCCGTCAGCGGCCACGGCACGGTCTCGTCGGCCTCCTGGACCGGAGCCTCGTTGTTCTGCGCGCCGAGGAGCCACCACGCGGGGAACATGCTGTTCTCGCCGTTGCCCCAGGTGCGCAGGCGGGCCGTCCAGCGCCCCTTCACGAACTCCTTGCGGTTCTTGGAGCAGATCCGGCCGGCGACATAGCGGGTGTCCGGGTGCTTCTCCCCGGTCTTGCTCAGGTTGTCGCACTCACAGGGGGCGTCCAGTCGGACGACCTTGAGCTTGATGCTGCCGTCGCTCACCTCGCGCGTTCCGTACTGGTTGTCGGGGACGTAGCACTGCTTCTCGTTGTTCACCCAGATCATCTGGTCCTGCCAGTGGTCAGGATTGAACTCGTCGAAGTCGTCAAAGAAGTCCGTGACCCAGCCCGTGGCCTGGCGGGTGTCGTGAACGAGGGTCTGGATCGCCCGGGCGGGGATCGTGGCTGCAGCCTCCGAGGCGTCCAGGTAGAGCCGGTAGCGGACGGGCTCGTCGGAGAGGTTCAGGACCACCGTGGCGAGGCGCCCGTCCTCGTTCATGAAGGAGGTCGTCTGGAGGCTGCTGCGCGTGCTCACCGCGCTGACCCGGCGCGCGCCGGGCCGGATGAACCGCGAGAAGTGCCCCAGGTAGTAGTACGTGGGGGTGTAGATGAGCTCACCGGTGTCCTGCACGGCGTGCACGGGGGCGAAGCAGTAGTTCCCGACGTGATTGGGGCCGCCGCTGTCGTCGAGGAGGACATTCCAATCGATCCAGCCCACCGCCCCGGCGTTCAGATCGTTCACGATGGCGTGACCGTAGCGCTCGGCGTTGGGCCAATGCTGGTACCCCTCGGGGTCGAAGCCCTCCACCGTCGCCTCGGTGAGCAGCAGGTTGACCCCGGGGTAGGACTCGCCGACCTCCTCGACGTTGCCGAACATGGGTTCGCCCCCCGTCCAGGTCTCGTACCAGTGGAACCCGACGCCCCACGCGTACTTGGCGGCCTCAGGATCTGCGAGGATCGTGTGCGCGCGCTGGGTGACGAGGTCTCGGTTGTGGTCCCAGACCACGATCTTGCGATCGCCGTAGCCGGCGGCCTCCATGGCCGGCCCGAGGTAGTCCCGGAGGAAGTCCCGCTCCTCCTCCGCGGTGTAGATCATCGACTCCCACGTCTGTCGCGCCAGCGGCTCGTTCTGAACGGTGATGCCAAAGATGGGGACCCCCGCCTCTTCGTACGCCTTGATGAAGCGCGTGAAGTAGTCGGCCCAGGCGGACCGGTAGCGCGGGAGGAGCTTGCCGCCCTGGAGCATGTTTCCGTTGTCCTTCATGAAGGCGGGTGCCGACCAGGGGCTCGCGAAGGTCGTCAGCGAACCTCCAGCCACGCGGATCGCCTCGCGGATCATGGGGATGCGTCGCTCCCGGTCGGGGGCGATATCGAAGGTGCTCAGGTCCCCATCGCCCTCTTCGATGTAGGTGTAGCTCGCGCTGGAAAAGTCGCAGCTATGGATCGGGGTGCGGAGGAGGCTGTATCCGTTGCCCGCTTCCACGCTGAAGAGGGACTCCATGAGGCGGCGCTGGGTCGGCGCATCGAGCCGGGAGTAGACCTCTGCGCTGGCGTCGGTGATCGCGCCGCCGATACCGAGCAGGGTCTGAAAACGCCGCTCGGTGGCCACGACGATGGCCACGTCGGTCTCGGTGGGCTGTTGCGCCGGGAGGAGCTGGAGCCCGCCGTCCGGCGCCATGCGCAGGTCGGAGTCCATGGCCGTGGTGAAGACCTCGACGCACCCGCCGCTCTGCGACTGGAGGTTGGGGGCTGCGGGTGCGAGGGTCAGCGCGAGAGCTGCGATACCGGGTGCGAGCGGGGGCATGGAGCTTTGGGGAGCGTTGGGCGTGGTGGTGGAGGTCGCTATGGCGGCGATACGGTAGCCCATTGACTCCGCGGGCAAGCGGGCATCGTGCCCTGTGCACCCGATGCAGGAGCAGCGGCGTCTCGGCCATGGATCTGACTGCGGCGATCCGCCGCGGGTCGCGCGCAGGCACCGCTCGCGTCAGCGTTCTTCGCAGACGTGCCTCCCAGCGAGCGCATATGCGCATCGGCTTCAGCGGGCGGCGCTGGGCGTCGCCGCCGCATCCCCGGCCGCCATTCCCGCTCCGGTGCCTGCCAGGTATCCGCTGGCAAAGGCCCACTGGAGATTGAAGCCGCCGCAGGGACCGTCGAGGTCGAGGACCTCCCCGCAGAGGTAGAGGCCGGGCTGCAGCTTGCTCTCGAGCGTCTCGGGTCGGACGTCCTTGAGCCGGGCGCCCCCACGGGTGATGAACGCGCCGTCGTACCCCGTGTGGCCGATGACGGTGATGGGGGTCCTGGCGAGGGTCCGGGCGAGGGCGTCCCGGGGCTCGCCCTTGAGCTGCTGGACCGCGATCGAGGGAGAGGTGCCGCTCAACTCGCACATCACGTCCACCAGTTCGCCGGGCAGGTGCTCGCCCAGCGCATCGCCGAGGGCGCGCTGGGGGCCTGCTCGCCACTCCTTGAAGATCCCCTGCCAATCCTCCTGGCCCTTGCCGCGGCACAGGTTGAGCCACAGGGGGACCTCGCCATAGCGATCCAGCAGGGGGGAGAGCTCCCTGGAGATGTCGAGGACGACGGGGCCTCGCAGGCCGGTCTTCGTGAAGATGAGGTCGCCGGTGCGCGCGATCTTGGCGTGCTTCTTGATCGCCACCTGGAGGTGCGCCTTCCCGATGGTGTGGGCGGTGCACCTCGCTGTCCAGTCCTCGGCGGTGACCACGGGGACACCCGCGGGGTGCCGGGCGGTGATCTTGTGTCCGAAGCCCTCGGCGAACCGGTAGCCCCCGCCGGAGGCACCGGACTTGGGCAGGGCGAGGCCGCCCGTGGCGATGATCAGCTCCGTCGAATGAAACGCGCCGCCTGCGTGGGTGGCCGTGAAGTGACCGTCCACGAACGCAGTCTCGAGGACCTCGCACGCGGTGATGATCGGCACCTTCAGGCGCTCGAGCTCGCCGATGAGCCCGGCGAGCACGGTGGACGACTTGCGCGTCTCTGGCCAGACCCGGAAGCCGTCGTGGACGACCGTCTGCACTCCGATCCCGTGGAAGAACTCCCGTAGCTTCGGCCCGCCGAGGCCTTCGAGGGCAGGACCCATGAAGCGGCCGTCTTTCCCCACGCGCTCCATGAACTGATCCGCCCCGAGGGTGTTCGACAGGTTGCAGCGCTGACCGCCCGAAGCCAGGAGCTTCCGGCCCGGGGACGGGGACCGCTCCACCACGGCGACCGTGCGCCCGAGCCGTGCGGCCCGGATGCCGGCCACCATTCCAGAGGCTCCAGCGCCGATGATCAGTACGTCCAGCGGATGTTGTGCGCTCCCAATCTCCATCGTGTCAGGGCGCCAGTCTAGCGGCGGGCTGCGGCGGGCGGGGTATGCCCCCCAGGCCATGGTCAGGCGCGCCCTGGGTCGGAGCAGGAGGGACCCCCTCGCCGCCCGGGCCCTCACCGCCGATTGAGCATCCGGATGATGTTGGCTCGCAACCGTGGTGCGGCGAGGCTCGCTCCATGGGCGGAGAGGTGGTCATCATCGAGGTACACCGGGGCTCGCCCATCGAGGATGAGGATTCCCTCGCCCGAGGCGTAGAGGTCGAAGGTCTCCACGAGCTCAGCGTGCCCGTTGGCCTCGGCCAACGCCCGGACCAACGCACGTCCGGGGTCCATTCGCTGCCCCAGGTCGGAGGGTAGGTACCTCCGCATCCCGGCCTTGGCCTCGATCCCCTTGGAGGCCATCCATTGGCTCGCGCTTCGGTTTCCGCACTGCACCAACCAGGGGGCATCCTCCAGCAGGAGCACCCGTGACCCAAGGGAGGCAGCCAGCTCCATCACCGCCGTCAGGCCCTCGGCTTCGACGGTTCGCCAGGCCAGGGCGATCACGATCACCTCCGGTTGGTACTGCTGCAACCAGCGGAAGACCTCCGAGCGGCCATGGTCGTATCCGACGGTCCACCAGGCCTCGCCGGCCTGGCAGAAGAACGCGCTGGGAATCTGTTCCCTGCGCGCCGTCGAGGCGATGGCGTGGCTCCACATCTCGGCATGGGAGTCCCCGATCACGACGACCCGTGGCTCTCCCCACTCCTCGCCAACACGGATCCCCCCACGGTACAACGCGCTCTCTGCGAAGCCCGGGTTGGACATGCGGGCGCCGAGGACGCGGGGTCCTGTGGCGGGCTTCCACCCGGGGTGGGGTGAGTACGAGATGAACTGCACCTCGTCATAGCCAGAGGCATCGTAGGTCCTCAGCTGGCCCGCCATCATCAGTGCTACGGCGGCAGGGACTGCTGCGGCGGTGAGGATTCGCCCTGCCCCGACGGCTCCCGTCCGGGCGGGCACCTCAACCCAGCGGAACGAGGCGTACGCGAGCAGGTAGGTCAAGGCCAGGATGGCCAGCTTGTCGGTGGGGCCCACCCAGTCGAGTCCATGCTCGTTCGCGAAGACGATGACCGGCCAGTGCCAGAGGTAGAGCGAGTAGGAGAGCTGGCCAATGTGGACCAGGGGCCTGGCGCCCAGGGCCACGTGGACAACCCCGGAGCCTCCAGCGGCGAGCACGAGGAATGCCCCGCCGGTCGCGAGAACGGGCCCGGCCCCCAGGCCATCAAAGGTCGCGAAGCTGACGAGGATGAACGCCAGACCGGTGACGGCGAGTCCGCCCCTGGGCCTGAGCCTCGCCACCCAGGATTCGGGAGCGGTTGCCAGGGCGCAGCCGGCAGCCAGCTCCCAGGCCCGGAAGGGTGCGAGGTAGAAGGTCGCTGTGGGGGACACCACGTGGAACGCCGCGTAAGCGCCGAGGCTGAGGGCGCCGGATCCCACGATGAAGGGGAAGACCCAGCTCCTTCGGGCTCGATGGACCAGCCAGATGGCGATCGGGAAGAGCAGGTAGAACTGTTCCTCGACCGCGAGTGACCAGGCGTGCAGGAAGGGCGCGGCCTCCGCGGCGCCACCCCAGTAGTCACTCGAGGACCACCAGAAGTAGAGGTTGGCACTGGAGAGGAGGGCCGCGAGGGCCTGGACGCCCACGGCCTGTTGCTCAGGAAGGAAGCCGAATGCGTAGGAGGCTCCCAGGGTGACGGCGGTCACCACGAGGAGGGCAGGCAGGATCCTGCGGACCCGGCGCGCCCAGAACTCCCGGAGCGAGAACGTCCGCCGATCCAGGTCGCCCTTGATGATCGAGGTGATCAGGTAGCCGGAGATGACGAAGAACACATCGACACCCAGGAACCCACCCTGGAGCCACGGCAGGTCCAGGTGGAACAGGATCACTGGCAGGACCGCGATGGCTCGCAGCCCGTCGATCTCTCGGCGGTATTGGATGGCAGTCATCCCGGAGGGAACCCAGGGGCAAAGGTATGGCAGGGATGCGAGGCCCAGGCCTTACCGCGAGGGTAGTGCAGTCGCCCCCGCGCCGGGGCGCCGACGGGGCTCAATCGCCGTATGTCCAGAATAGAGTTTGCCGGCGGCTCAACCCGGGGCGCTCGGTCGTCCGCTCGGTGCGCGAGCGGCGCTAGCGGCGCTAGCGGCCCACCAGCGTCGCCCGGAACCGCTTCTTCTTGATCCGCCCGGCGTTGATTCGGTCGGCGGCGAGCGGGGCCAGGTGGTGGCGCACCGCCACGTAGGAGAGGCGGTCCTGCACCTCGATCTTCCCGATGTCGGCGCCTGCGAGCCCGCCCGCGTCACCGGTGAGGGCTCCGACGATGTCCCCCGGCCGCACCTTGTCCTTGCGTCCACCCGAGATCAGGATCGAACGCATGGGCGGCGGTCCAGCGACGGCGCGCAGCACGCCAGCGGTGGGGCCGGCTGGAGCGCCCATGGGATGCTCCCTGATGTTGACGCCGGTCAACTCCTCGACCCCGGCAACGCGCGCATCGGCGGGCCCGACCGCGAGGGAGACCGCGACCCCGGAGGCATCGGCGCGCCCCGTCCGGCCAATGCGATGGACGTACACCTCTGGCTGCTGGGGGAGTTCGTAGTTGACCACCAGGTCGAGCCCCTCCACGTCAATTCCCCTCCCCGCCACGTCCGTGGCCACGAGGATCCGCACGCTTCCCGCTCGGAAGCGGCTGAGGACCTGGTCGCGATGGAACTGGTCTAGGCCACCGTCCAGTCGGTCGGCACTGACGTCTGCACCCTGGAGGCGCTGGGTCACCTCGAGGACGCTCGCCTTGTAGTTGCAGAACACGATCGCGGAGGCGTGAGGGATCCCTGCGAGGACGTGCGCGAGCGCCCCGAAGCGCTCATCGGGCGGGGTGAAGACCTTCCACTGTTCGATCGCGGGCCCCGGCGCGTCGTCGGGGGCCGCGGAGATGCGGACGGGGTCGACCTGGTAGGCCCGACTGATGGCCTCGATCTCCTCCGGGAGGGTGGCGGAGAAGAGCGCCGTCTGGCGATCAGCAGGGAGGCTGCGCACCACACGCGCGACGTCGGGGCCGAAGCCCATGTCGAGCATCCGGTCCGCCTCGTCGAGGACGAGGGTGCGCAGGGCGCTGGTCTCCATGGAGCCGGTGCCCAGGAGGTCCATGATCCGGCCCGGCGTTCCGACGGCGACGTGGACCCCGCGCCCCAGCGACTCGCGCTGGCCTCGTGCCGGTTGCCCGCCCACCAGCTCCGCGGTGACGAGCCCGGGGAGGCCCCGGCCGAGGGTCCGGACCTCGCCACGGACCTGTGCGGCCAGCTCGCGGGTGGGGCAGAGGACGAGGGCCTGGAGGTCCCTCCGCTCGAGGTCGAGGCGCTGCAGCATCGGGAGCACGAACGCCGCGGTCTTCCCGCTCCCGGTCTTTGACTTCCCGATCACATCGCGCCCCGCGAGCAGCGGCGGGATGGCCAGGGCCTGGATCCGGGTTGGACGCTCGTATCCGAGCTCGCCTGCGACCTTCACGAGGGCGGAGCGCAGCTGGAGCTCGTGGAAGGACGGGGACACGTGGTGGCCTGGGTCGCGGAAGGGGTCGGGAGACGCGGTCAGGTGAGGGTTGAGCCTGTTCCTCGGGGTGGGGTCGGCACCCCGGTGACCACGGAGGGCGAGCACCCTACCAGCCGGGGGCCTGGATGCAGGTCCGGCACGCCCAAAGCCGCGAAGCCCCTCAGGTCAGACCCATGAGCCCGTCTCCGACGTCAGCCTTCGCCACGGCGCGGGTCGGTCCGGACATCTTTCGGTCCAGTGCAAGGCTCTGCGCCGGCGCCCATCCCTCGCTTGAGGGCCGTGGGTCAAGGAGCCGTGGTAGCCTCCTGCGCCCGCGAATCGGCGGGCGTCACCATGACCACACCGACGAATTGTTGCTCCGTTTGTGGAGGCGTGACCACGAGCGCAGGTGCGGTCGACTTCAACAAGTCCGGCGCCGACTGGTTCGAGGGCGAGCGGCAGTTCCCCGTGAGCGATGAGGTGGTGGCCTTCCGTCGCTGCGGGGCCTGCGGGTTCATGTTCACCCCCTTCTTCAATGACTGGTCGGAGGCCGACTTCAAGGCCAGGGTCTACAACGCGGACTACGTGCTCGCGGACCCGCCGTTCCTGGTCGAGCGCCCGTCACGGCTGGCGGCGTACCTCGCTGACGTGCTGGGTGACGCCTTGCCGGAGGTCTCCCTGCTGGACTTCGGAGCCGGCGAGGGGCGGATGGTGGAGGAGCTCCGTGGGCTCGGCCTGGTCCACGGGACCGTCTACGACCCCTACCACGCCGAATCGCCCCTGCCCGAGGGTCGGCATGAGCTGGTGACCGCGTTCGAGGTGGTGGAGCACGTCCCGGACCAGGGAGCGCTGTTCGACCAGCTGTGCGACCTGGTGGCCCCCGGCGGCATGCTCCTCCTGAGCACCCTGCTGCAGCCTGTGGACATCGGGTCCATCGGTGCCGGGTGGTGGTATGCCTGCCCACGGAACGGGCACCTCGCCTTCCACACCGCAGAGAGCCTCTCCACGCTGCTCGAGGCGCGAGGCTTCACGGTCGTCTCCCTCTCGGCCGAGTTGCACATGGCTTCGAAGGGGCCCGCCCGCCTGCTCCGGCGCTTCCAGGAGGCTGAGCAGGCCCTGGCGGTCTCCGGGTCGCAGGGCTCGGGCCCGGGGCCGCGGCGCGCCGACGGACCGACATCGACGGGTACGGGGGACGCCTAGGAGCGGCCCGGTGGCGCCGATCGCTGCTATGGTCCCCTCCATGAGCGAGCTGAAGCTGATCGTGACGCACCCCGGGGGTGCTCACAAGGATGACCTCCTGGCCGCCTGCGTCCTCGTCGCCTTGCACGGCTGCCCCGTGGAGCGGCGGGACCCGACCGGGGACGAGCTCGCGGACGCGCAGGTGGCGGTGGTGGACGTCGGTGGCCACCACGACCCCGCCCTGCACAACTACGACCATCACCAGTTCCCGAGGGAGCACGCGCCCACCTGCTCGCTGAGCCTCGTCCTTGCGGCCCTCGGCCTGTACGAGGATGCCCTGCGCTTCTGTGACTGGCTGGAGCCGGCGGAGTGGTTCGACTCACGGGGGCCGAAGAAGACCGCCGAGTGGCTCGGCGTGCCGCGCGCGGCCATCGGGAAGCTGAACTCGCCCGTGGACATGACCTTGCTCCGGCACTTCGCGGGGAGCCCGCGGCACGCGCCCGGCGAGACCGTCTACGAGTTCATGCGCGCGGTGGGCGCGGACCTCCTCGCCTACCTTCGGGGGGTACGGGAGGACATCGAGTCCGTCCGCGGGCGGAGCGAGCGGTGGCAGGTGCAGGCTGGAGACGAGGTCATCGAGACGGTCTTCCTTCCCCGGAGCGACGAGCTCCCCTCGGAGCCGTCCAACGGCGTCGCCCGCTTCATACGGGCCACGGGGCTGGAGACGGTGATCGGCGCGATGGTCTATCCAGACCGCCGGGCGGATGGCTACGGCATCAGCCGCTACGAGGACGACCCCCGCCTCGACTTCTCGCGCCTGGATGGCGAGCCGGACGTGCACTTCGCCCACAAGAGCGGCTTCATGTGCAAGACGTCGGCCACCGACCCCGAGCGCCTGAGGGGTCTCATTGCGAGGGCCGTCGTGCAGCCCTCGGCGCGGCCCTAGGGGGGGCGCGACGGCGGACCGTCGGTGGAGCCATTCGACCCTGGCGGGTTGGCGCGCGCTGTCGGACACTGGACGACTCCGCCCGCTCCCCAGCCCCCGCCGTTCATGCCCTCACTGCGCCCGTTGATCCCTCTTCTCACCGCAGGGGCCGTCCTCTGCGCTGCCGCCTCGGCGGCGCCGGCACAGTGGGGCTCCGACCCCGCGGTGAACCAGGTCATCTCCAGCGCACCCTCGGACCAGAACCAGCCGAAGCTCGTGCCGTCCCCCGATGGCGGATTCTGGGTGAGCTGGCTGGATGGCATCGGGACCGGGTGGGACGTACGGCTGCAGAAGCTGGACGCCTCCGGGCTCGAGGAATTCTCGCCCGCGGGACTGCTGGTGGCCGACCGCAGCTTCTCCTCCACCCAGGACTATGGCCTCGGGGTGGCAGAGAACGGGGACGCCCTGCTTGCGTTCCGAGATGACCGTACGGGGTCCGTTCAGATCACAGCCGCCCGGGTCACGGGCGCCGGTGCGTTCCCGTGGGGCCCTTCGGGCGTGACCCTCACCTCCGGCGGCGCCTTCGTCGCGGCGCCCAAGATCGTGGAGAGCGCCCGTTCCACCGGGGGTCAGGCCGTGGTGGCGTGGACGGAGAACTCCAACGTTCGCCTCCAGGCTCTCACCGGCTCAGGGCAAGGGGTGTGGCCGGGGGGCGTCACCCTGGGTCCAGGGGCAGGCAGCTACGGGCTTGCTGACCTCCAGCGGCTCGGCGAGGACGTGGTGGTGTCCATCGTGCACCAGACCGGCGGCTTCATCTCTCCGCGCCACCTCGTGGCCCAGCGAATCGACCCGACGGGGGCCGCCCTCTGGGGCGGGTCGCCGGTCACGGTTTTCGGCGCAGGGTCGCTCCAGATCGGCAACTTCCCCCCGATGAGCATCTCGGGAGGGGACGCTCTGTTCGCCTGGTACTCGTCGAGCCCGTCGCTGCAGGTCTATGTCCAGCGGCTCGACGGCTCCGGGGCCCCGCGTTTTCAGCTCAACGGGCTCCCCGTGGCGACGGCGGCGGGCCGTGAGCGGGTCAACCCACGGGCCGCGGCGGATCCGACGACGGGCGACCTCGTAGTCACCTGGAAGGAGCAGGTCCCCAACTCGTCCCTCTTCGGGGTCTCGGCGCAGCGCGTCAGCCTGTCGGGCGCGCGGCTGTGGGGGACGGCCGGGGTGGACGTGGTCCCTGTGGGCCCCACCGGCGCGGACTTCCCGGGGGTCCAGGTCGCGAGCGGCCGCACGCTGATCACCTGGAGCGAGGCGCCGACCTTCGGGAGTGACCGACTGTTCGCCGCAGGTCTCGATCCCACCGGCGCCGTGGTGGCGCCACCCTTTGATGTGGCGTCGACGCCCAGCGTCAAGTCCCGGATCGCACGGGCCGTCGCCACCACGGAGGTGGGCCTCATCGCCTGGAGCGACGAGCGCTCCGACAGCGGAGACATCCTGGTGCAAGCCCTGGACCTCGACGGGGGCCTGGGGGCGCCCGGTCTGATTCTCCTCAGCGGCTGTCCGGGGGTGCCCAACTCCACGGGAGTGGGCGCAGAGCTAGGTGCGTTCGGGAGCCCCGTGGCGGCCGATAACAACGTGACACTGCTGGCCACTCGGCTGCCCCCGATGGCCTTCGGGTTCTTCTTCACCAGCGTGGCCGCGGCCACGATTCCCTCACCGGGTGGTTCCCAGGGCACGCTCTGTCTCGGGGGCACCATTGGCAGGTATGTCGGCCCCGGTCAGATCCTCTCCTCGGGAGCGGCGGGGGTGTTCTCGCTCGCGTTGGATCTGACACGCACTCCAACGCCCACGGGCCTCGTCTCGGTGAGTGCCGGTGAGACCCGCTTCTTCCAGGGCTGGTACCGCGACGCCAATCCGGGGGTGACCTCCAACTTCACCGCGAGCCTGGAGGTCGACTTCCTGTGACCAGGCCCGCGCTCCTGCGGGCCTCGGCCAAGGTCGCGGCGAGGTGAGCCCTCATCTGCTCTCCCCTCGCGGCGTCAGGGGCGCGCAGGATCGCGGCGGGATGAAAGGTCGAGAGCGTCACCGGGGCGTACCGGGAGGCGACCGGCGCGGGAGCTGTGCAGGGATCTGGCATCCTCGCCGTCGGTCCGTGGACCGAGCGCAGGGCCGTGGCCCCGAGGGCCACGAGGACCCTTGGCTGGATGAGGGCCAGCTCGGCGTCGAGCCAGGGTTGGCAGCGCGAGGTGTGCTGGGTGGTGGGCCGCTTGTGGATCCGCCGCTTCCCCCGTTCCTCCAGGCCAGCACCTGAAGCTGGTGAACGGACCTCGTGGCGGAAGTGCTTCACGGCGTTGGTGACGTAGAGGTCCTGCTCTTGGAGCTGAACGCCCTCCAGAACCTCCCTCAGGAGGGCACCGGCCGGTCCGACGAAGGGCCGCCCTTCGCGCTCCTCCGTATCGCCCGGTTGTTCCCCGAGCAGGACGACGGCCGCATCGGGGGCCCCGTGACCTGGGACGGCTCGGGTCCCGTTCCTGTGGAGTTCGCAGCCCTCGCATGCCGGCAAGGCCGCGCGCAGCGTGTCGAGGTCATGGGCCTTCGGGACAAATGGATGGGCGGAGTCCGCCATCCGGCGCGAGGTCCGCGCCATCTCCTCCAGTCGCCGGGGGACGTCGGCAAGGAGTTCGGGGAGCTGTGCGGTCTCGGGCAGGGTGGGCCAGAACTTGCGGGGCATCTCCGCCTCCATGGCCTTCAGCTTGACCCGCGCCGGATTGAAGATGGAGGCGTAGTAGGAGCACCACAGCTCCTCGAGCTCGTCATGGTCCGGCGCGCGGTCCCTGGGCGCGCCGGGGGAGAGGGTCACGGCCTTGCCGTCCCAGTGGGCGCACCCGTCGGGCGTGAGGATGGACCAGTCCATGCTGGGGAAGCGCTCCCGGAAGAACCGCGCCTCACGGGCGACGATGAGGTGGGAGGGCTCGTACCACGCCACGAAGCGCTCTCCGTTGCGAGACCCTTCGTCCTCGAGGCGGCGAAAGCGCACGAAGGCGTGCATCTTGTGGGCGTCGCGGCGCACGGCCTTCTCCAGGCGTGTGAGCGTCGCGACGTCCGGGTCGAGGGGGTCGTCGAGCAGCGCCCGCTCTCCGTTCACGAGGCGATGGAGCAGCCCATAGAGCAGGCCCCAGACCTCGGAGGACCGGTGGCACGCGACGGTCTCCGCCCGCGCGAGGAATGCCCTCGGGACGCCGAGTTCCTGGCTGGGTGCCTCGGGGAGGGGCGACGGCTGGGGTGCGCCGAAGAGCTCCCCACCCGGTTCCCTGTGCCGAAGCAGGTCCACCCACTCGATCTCCGTGGGGGAGACGCACGCGGCGGCGAGCGCGCGGGCGTGGGCCCGCCAGCCCGCCAGGGAGCCGTCCAGGAGGACACGGACCATCAGACCTGGCCCGTGCGTGCTGACGCGGCGGTCTCGAAGAGCATCAGCTGGCGGTCCGCCTGCTTGACCTCGGACCGGAGATCCGCGGCGTCGAGCTTCGTCGCCGCGGCGCTCCACGAGTCTGCGGCCACGATGAAGGGCATGACTCGCTTCAGGGGTGCGCGCAGCTCGCGCAGGTCGGCTTCACGGAGCTGTCGGCGCCTGCGCGCCTTGAGGATCCGCGCCACCGAGCGGGTCCCGAGCCCGGGGACCCTGAGGAGCGCCTCCCGCGAGGCCTTGTTGATGTCCACGGGGAAGAAGTCGCGGTGGGCGAGCGCCCAGGCCATCTTCGGGTCCACCTCGAGGTCCAGGTTGCCGTCCTCGCGGGTGACCACCTCGTCCAGCTGGAACTCGTAGAAGCGGAGCAGCCAGTCCGCCTGGTAGAGGCGGTGCTCACGGACGAGCTCCGGTCGTTCGGCGGGGAGGTCCTGGTGGGCGTTCGGGATGGGGCTGTAGGCCGTGTAGTAGACCCGCCGAAGTCGGTGGATGTCATACAGGCGGTTCGCGGTGCCGAGGATGGTCGAGTCGGTGGAGCCCGTGGCGCCAACGATCATCTGCGTGCTCTGGCCCGCGGGGGCGAACCGCGGTGGACGCGCCCTGCGGCCCCGCTCCTTGGACTGGTCGATGCCCGCCTTGATGAAGCCCATGGCCCCTTCCGCCTCTGCGATCGACTTCTCCGGCGCGAGTTGATCGAGGTCCTCCTGGACCGGGAGTTCGACGTTGGCGCTGATCCGGTCCGCATACCGACCCGCCTTGGCGAGGGCCTCGTCGGAGGCGCCCACGACCCCCTTCAGGTGGATGTACCCGTGGAAGCCTTCCTCCTCCCGAAGTCGGCGCGCCACCTCGGCGAGCAGGTCCATGGTCCGGTCGGAGTCGCCCACCACCCCGGACGAGAGGAAGAGGCCCTCGATGTAGTTGCGGCGGTAGAACTCGATCGTGAGGCGGACGACCTCCTCCACGGTGAAGGCGGCCCGGGGCACATCGTTGGAGACTCTGTTCACGCAGTAGCGGCAGTCATAGATGCACCGGTTGGTGAGCAGGATCTTCAGGAGCGACACGCAGCGGCCGTCGGGGGTGTAGCTGTGGCAGATCCCCGAGCCCGTGGCGTTGCCCAGGCCCTTGCCTCCGTTGGTCCGCTTGGCGCCGCTGCTGGCGCACGACGCGTCGTACTTGGCGGCGTCCGCCAGGATCTTCAACTTCTGATGGGTATCCATGCTCATGGCATGGGAACCCTAACAGAACCCTATCCCGGGGGCGATGTGGCTCTCGGTCGCGTCAGGGGGACTTCGGGGACCAGAGCCCTGGCGTGCGCGTGGGCCCTCAGGCCCTGCCGAGGACGAACATCCGAACGCGCTCGGCGGCCCGAGGCCCGTGGAGGGGGTCCGATACCTGCCGGGAGCGTCGCTGGCTGGCCGCGACCTCGTGGTGCTGCTCCACGCGCAAGCCGGCCTCGGAGGCCAGGGCCTCCACCGCACCCGGGTCGCGCAGCCCGAGGCGCTCGGGGAGGTCGGAGAGGATCAGCGCCGCCTTTCCACCGGGTTCGAGGTGCCGGGGCGCCTGGGTGAGGAACCGCGCGAGGGTCCCTCCGGCCTCATCGAACACGGAGCGGTCAAGGCGCGTCCTCGGCGCCTCGGGCATCCAGGGCGCGTTGAAGATGATGCGGTCCGCGCGTACCCCGGCTGGAAAGAGGTCCGCCTCGCAGGCTTCGAAGCGGTCGGACAGACCCAATCGCTCCGCGTTCTCGCGGGCACACTCGATGGCCCGCGGCTCCAGGTCGGTACCCACGGCGCTCCGGGCTCCGGCCTGCAGCAGGACGAAGGCGAGGATGCCGGTCCCGCATCCCACGTCCAGCAGAGACCTGCCCGAGACGTCCAGCCGACGCGCGAGCTCCACGTACGCGCTGCGCGTGGGTGAGAACACGCCGTACCTCGGGGTCAAGCGGCCCCCGAGCCCCTCGATCTCGATGCCCTTGCGCGTCCACTCGGCGGCGCTCAGGGCCCCCAGCAGGTTGTTGAGGGACACGATCCGCGGGTGGTCCGTGAGACCCCACGCCAGCCTCACCGCGACCTCGCTCTGCGGCGCCCTGCGCGTCATCAGCCTCCCATCAGGTTCGATGACGACCAGGAGCCGCCCGAGGACCTCGGCGGTGCGACCGGTCCGGGCGCGGTCGTCGCGCCACAGGGCCGCGGGGCTCTTGGCGGCGTCTGCGGGACCGGTCCGCCCGAGCCGCCGCTTCATGGCGGCCAGCAGGTGACGGCCATTGGGGAAGTCCCCGGTCCAGATCAGCGTCTCGCCCTGCCGGAGTCTCCGGAGGGCGGCATCGGCGCCGAGGGAGTCGTCCACGGCCGCCAGGGAGGCCGGGGGTGCCTCGCCCGATTCGGTGAGCACGCCCGCCTGGCGACCATCAGGGAGGGGGATCATGGCCACACTCTAGGGGCACAGGGGTGTGAGCTGCGCGGGACCCTCGGAACGATCTGCTGCGCGCCTGTTCCACGGGCTCGACGTGGGAGCGATCGCCCTCGGCTGGCTTGTTAGTGTGACGCCCGCTCCTCTTCTCCCTTCAACCTGCTCCCATGACCTCGACCCCCTTCGACAGCCTGCCCGCTCCCGCCGACCCCACCCAGGAACTGGAGGGGCTGATCAGGCTCTTGCAGGGCCTCGGCTTCCGCCTGCGCTGGGCTTGCGATGGGCTGACCGAAGCGGATTGCGAGGCGGAGCCGGTGGAGGGGTCCTGGTCCATCGGCGAACAGCTCGCGCACCTGACGGCGCTGGTGCGCTGGGGTCGCCGGGCGCTGGAGGACGGCACGGCGGGGTGGACGGGGAACGTCGAGGAGAATCGGCACCCCACCGCCTATGTGGAGATCCTCGAGGATCTGGACGCCACGGTTCAGATCCTGAGGTCTGACCCTGGCGCCCTCTCCCGAGCGGTCCTGACCGCGGGCTCGCCGGACCACACCTTCCCCTCGGGGTACCTGGTGAACGGTCCGTGGGCGGACGCGCTTCACCACGTGGGCCAGGTCGTGCTGCTGCGCAAGATCCTCGGCCATCCTGCGCCCCAGCATCAGCCGTTCCTGGGCCAGCCGCCGGCCGCGGAGTGAGGCGTCCGATGGGCCTGTGGAGCGCTGGACGGGTCAAGGCCACCTGAGCTCTGCGCCTGGGACACTGCCGATGGTCGATCCGGATTCCAGCGAAGAGGGGCTCGAGGGGCTCGAGGGGCTCACCGCCGAGGCGCCGCGGGCGGGCGGCGACCGGCGGCGTAGCCCGACCCCGATGATCTCGCGTTACTGGCTCCATGGGCGCCGGCGCGGGGGGCGACGGGATGGTGAGCGCCAGGGCATCTATGTGGATCGCTACACGCGGCTGGAGAGCGTGCTCATCGGCTGGATCGCAGGCGCGGCGGTCGCCGACCTGGCCCTGACGCTTCTCCACCTGTCCCAAGGGGGTGAGGAGGCCAACCCCCTCATGGCGTGGTTCCTCCACGTGGGGGGGATCCCCGCGTTCTGCGCCGCGAAGCTCGCCATGACGGCCGGAGCCGCGCTGTTCCTGCTCTGGCACATCCGCTTCCGCGGGACGCAGCTGGCGTTGTGGGGGATCGCCGCGATCTACGCGGGGCTGATCGCCTACCACGTCTATGTCTTCCTCGATCGGCAGGGGTCCCTCGCCTGATCACGGCCGCGAACGGCGTCGACCCACGGCCTCGATCTCGTCGGCGATGCGTCCGTGCATTCCGTGGAGGTCAACGCTTGCCGCATGGGCGAGACCCGCCCGCCCGAGGGGCTCCAGCGGTGAAGCGAGCATCGCCGCGAGGGCCTCGTCGAGTCGGGCCTGACGGAAGGGGGATTCCAGGACGATCCCGGCTCCCGCCTGCGCCACGTGGTTCGCGAAGCCGCACGCCGATGTGCAGATCGTGGGGACCCCCGCCACCATCGCCTCGAGGAGCACGAGGCCGCCCAGCTCGCGGCGGGCAGGGTGAATCAGCAGGTCGGCTGCGGCCAGGAGCGCACCGACGTCTGTCCGCCCAGGGTCGATTCGGACGCGCTCGGCCACCCCGAGCCGAGCGGCCAGTCGGGAGGGCCGGCGGGGTCGGCCGGCGCCCACCGCCAGCAGGCGGGTGGCGCGCAGCAACGGGTCAGGGAGGGCCGACAGGGCGCGAAGCGCGCGGTCGAGGCCCTTGTTGTGGAAGTCAGAGCCAAGGAAAAGCAGGAGCCGCTGGTCGTGCGCGAGCCCCATCTCCGCCCGCAGCGCACGGCCGGCGGAGGCGTTGGCCGGCGACGCGGCTCGGTCGCGGCTCACGCCGGGGGGGAGCGGGGCGAAGCGCTCTGGCTCCGTCCCGTACTCCTCCTGGAAGCGCGTCTGCTCCTCTCCGTTGAGCATCAGGATGCGCGTCGAAGCGCCCCGCCCATAGACGGCGCTCTCCAGCTCGCGAAGGGCCCTGTAGCGGGGTGTCAGGCGGGCCCACGGGCCTCGCTCCCTCCGGACCCGGGCGCTGTAGCACCGGGCGGCGCCGAAGTGGAGGTCCAGCCCGGGGAGCGGGTCGAACCCCACGGTGATCGTGTCGGGTTGGCCTCCGGTGGCCTCCACCCACGAGGCGGCGAAGCGGGTCGCGCGCGCGTGGTTGGTGCGCCCATCAGCCGGGTGGGAGCGGGCCTCGATCCCCGCGGGGACGGCCCCGTCGAAGCGCTGGGCGTGGACGGTGACCCGGTGCCCTCGATCACGGCACTCGAGCGCCGTGGCGAGGGCATCACGTTGGAGCCCTCCATGGGGGAAGTAGCGCTGGAGCGCGATGGCGACGTCGAGGGCCCGGGGCGCGGTGCATTCCATGGGGACGCTCGCCGGGTGAGCCCCGACGGAGGCGTCGAGAGCCTAGCACGGCCCGGCTGCGCCTACCCGAGCTCCCGGCTTTCGAGCCGGGGACCTTGAGCACCCCGGTGCGGCGCTGCTGTAATCCCACCATGTGCCCGCCGGACCCTCGGGCGGCCGAGCCGGAGGGGCGCCGCTTCACCCTGCTGCGGTCGCTCCTCTTTGCCCGCTGGATCCCCAGTGATCTCCGTCGGCGTCTCGCCCGACGGGCGGCGCGGTGGGTCGATGCCCCGCCCGGGTCCACGGATCCCCTGTCTTTCGTGGGCAAGCTGGGCGGCCTTGTCTATCAGGGGACGTTGCGCAGCCACCTCGACGCCGCGGTCTACTTTCACGGCGCCTTCGAGAAGCCCCTGGTGAGCTTCCTGCAGGACGCAGCCCGCGCGCTCGGCGCCGATGCGCCCTTCGCGTCGAAGCACGGCGGACTGCACTTCTGGGATGTGGGGGCCAACGTGGGGCAGCACAGCCTCGTGGTCTCGGCCCACGTGGACTCGGTGGAGGCGTTCGAGCCCTTCGAGGAGGTCGCCGAGCTCTTCGAGGGCCACGTGGCCCGAAACGGACTGAGGAACATCCGCCTCCACCGCATCGCCCTCGGCGCACGGACGGAGCGGCGGAGCCTGGTCACTCCGACCACCGGCAATCGGGGGACCGCCTCGCTGGCGGTCGACGCTCCTGGGGCCGGCCTGGAGGGGAGCCCGGGGCACGGGGTGCAGGTGCGCGTCGGAGACGAGGTCGCGCGGGCGCTCGGGACCCGCGAGGGGCTGGGCGCGGTCGGGCTGATGAAGATTGATGTGGAGGGCTGGGAGCGCCAGGTGCTGGCGGGGCTGCGTGGGACCCTGCAGGCGTCCCGGCCCGTGGTGGTCACCGAGGTGAGCTACAGCGGGCACGGTACCTTCACGTCGCTGGCCGAATTCATGGAGGCCTTCCCTGCGGACTACGTCCTCTACCGGTTCGACACCAGGAAGGCGAACGGGCGCAAGGCCCGCCGCCGCCAGGCGAGGGAAAGAAGAACCGGGGCCTATCGCCTGGTGCCATGCACCGACTGGCGCACGGATAGCCAGGACGACCTGGTGGCTTGTCCGGTGGAGCTCACGGAGCGCCTGCCCCGGGAGGGCGCTGGCTCCATTGGTTGACGCCATGGCCGTACTCCGCCTGGGTGTCGCCATCTACCCGCGGGAGCCCCGTGTGCCCGCCTGTGGGTGCCGCCCGCTCGTTCTGCTTGCGGCACCGCTCCGGTTCGATGATCTTGTTCGCCCTGCCCCGGCGCTCGCCCATTGAAGTACGACGTCTTCTTCTCGATCTCCCAGACCCCCGTGGACGGCGCCCTGCCCTCGGAGGCGGCGATGCTTCGGAGCTTCTTCGAGCAGGTGGAGGCGGCGGATCGGCTCGGATACGGGACGGCGTGGGTGGCGGAGTCCCACCTCTCCAGCGAGGTCCAGAAGACACACCGGGACCCGGTCATTCCCCATTGGCAGGGGGAGGTGGGCCTCAACACCGACGTCTTCCAGCTCGCCGCGCGGATCTTCGCGCGCACCGAGCGCATCGAGGTGGGGAGCGCGGTGATGAACCTCCTGTGCAATGGAGGGCCCATCGCCCACGCGGAGCGCCTGGCGGCCTTCCTGGCCTTGCACGGCCTCGACCCTGCGGAGCGGCGGCGGCTACGGCTCGGGTTCTCGGCCGGTCGATTCGAGTTCATGAACCGGGCCCACGGGGTTCGGCCGAGGTCGGAGCTCGAGGAGGCGGCGTGGCCGGTCCTGCGCGGGCAGGTCTTCGGTGAGGCGTGCGAGATCTTCCTCCGGCTGACCCAGGGCGCGGCGCTCTCGAGTGACGAGGTGCACGCCCCGCGGCTCGAGCGCGGGATGTTCCGGTCCGACGAGCACTGGCAGGAGGTCCGTGGGCTCGCGGAGGAAGCAGGGGCGCTCGGCGACGACGGAGCAATTCACCTTCCCCGGCGCTGGGAGTTCGAACGCCTCAAGATCGTGCCCCAGGAGGTCCGCTGGGACCTCTGCGATCTGATCGTCGGCAGTCACGACCCCGAGCTACAGGTGGCCGTCAACGCGTGGGCGCCGGTCAAGGTCTTCAACCTGTCGATCACCGCGCCCGAGGTGGTCGAGGCGACCCATGAACGGATGGCGAGGGCCTATCACCCGGACGGCGGCCCCTGGCGTCGAGAGCACATGCCCCGCACCGTGATGGTCTTCCTGAACGAGCAGCCGGGACGTACCGGGGAGCAGCGGCGGGCAGACGCCGCCCAGGAGGCCGACCGCGCCCTCAGGGCGTACTGGACGGCGCTGCAGGGCACGGTGGACGAGGCCACCCTGGAGGGAGCTGCCGAGAACGCGGTGATCGGGGACGCAGAGGCCGTCGCCGCCCAGCTGTCGGAGCGTTATCACCCGGAGGATCGCCTGATGCTCTGGTTCGACTTCTTTAACCACGACAGCGCGCGGGTGGTCTCCAACATGCGCGCGTTCATGGAGCAGGTGGTGCCCAGGATCGAGGGGGCGCGCTGAGCCTCTCGGGGCAGGCCAAGGGCGCGGCTCGGACGCAGGGAGGGGACTTTCGGCCCGGCGAGGCATCTCCGGGGGCGGCCTGGCGAATGCCCTGGCATGTACACAGGTCTCCTCCTCGCCCTGATCCTGGTGCCCATGGTCATGCCCGTCGATGGCGCTTCGACCCCAGCGTTCCTTGGTCCCGCGCCCTCTGGTCTGGCCGGGGCACGGGTGCTGGCGGACTTCAGCCCGGACTCCCTGCGCTGGTTCACCGTCCTCGACGGCGTGATGGGAGGCCGCTCCTCTGGAGACTTCGACCTGCGTGATGGCCGCATGGACTTCCGGGGGGTGCTCAACACCAACGGGGGTGGCTTCTCCTCCGTCCGGTCCGCGGACCGGGCCATGGACCTCACTCCATTCCGTGGGCTCCGCCTTCGTGTGAGGGGAGACGGGCGGACCTACAGCGTGCGGGTGCGGCAGGCCGGGTTGCGGGGCGGCGTCACGTACCGGGCGAGCTTTGCGACCCGGCGCAGCGCTCCGGGGGATGCCCAGCTGCCCGGTCCCTGGCAGACCGTCTGGATCCCCTTCTCGGAGCTGACGCCCCAGTGGAGGGGCCGCAGGCTGGAGCTCCCTCCCCTGGATCCGGCCAAGGTGATCGGGCTGGGCATCACCATGTCCGATGGCGTGGACGGCCCCTTCCGCATCGAGCTCGACGAGATCGCGGCCTACGGGCGGTTCCAGCTGGATGAGCTGAAGGGCGAGCGGCCTGCGCTGGTCGTCGTAGGGCCAAGCGCGGACCACCCCAGCGTGCGGGCCTGGCGGGAGGCGTACGCGCTCGCCTCCCAGCAAGTTGATCGCGAAGGGTTGGCCCTCGTGCAAGCGGTCGCCCGCGGTTCCTCGTTCGTGGGCGAGCGCGCCCTCGCGGCGGACGAGGTCCGCGAGGTCCATGCCAGCGTCGGGATGGGGCCGGGGGACGTCGGGGTTCGGCTGATCCTCCGCGATGGGTCCCGGGTGTTCCAGCCGACAATCCCGGTGGACCTGGCGTCGATCCTGGAGGCCGTCCAGGCCGGCGGCGCGGCGCCTGGGTCCAGCGTGAGCGGCGCAGGTGACTGAGCGGGGGGTGGTGGCGCCCGCGTTGCGCGGGGGCCATCGGCAGGGACCCATTGGCAGGGACCCATCGGCTGGGGCCTCGGCGCTGCTATACTCCGGCCCTGAAGGGCTCAGGCTTCACGGCGCACCTCGTTGAGACCCAAGGGCGGAGGGCGTCGCATGGGGTCGGTGGGTCGCCGCGTGATCATGAATCAACTCGCCCTCTCGCCCCTCGTACGCGATCACCTCGTGCGGGCGTACCCGAAGAACCACTCCTATTTCCTCCTCGGGAAGCGGATGGTGCCCTCCTTCCGGCTCTGGCGACGGTACCGCCGGATTCGGGCCCTCTACCCGGAGAATCCGCGGAGCCTCGTGGACCTCTCGGCGAGCAAGGGGTGGTTCTGCCTTCACGCGGCGCAGCGCCTGGGCGCGACGCGGGTCCTCGGCATTGACCTTCACGAGCCTGATCTGGAGGCATGCCGGGAGGTTCGGGACTACCTGGGCCTCGGCGCCGTCGACTTCGAGAACATGCGCCTGCACCAGGTCCACGCGTCCGTCGAGGAACTCGGGGGACCCTTCGATGTCTCCCTGGTGATCAACCTCTACCACTACCTCTACTTCGGGAGCCGGCGAGCTGAGGACCACTACGGGACCCACGCCGAGATCTTCGAACACCTGAGGGGAATCACGGGACGGGCCCTGATCCTCAGCAACTGCACGGAGATCGAGCAGCTGCCGGGCCACATGCAGGTGATGGCTCGCGAGCAGGGACGGGCGGAGTCCTTCACCGGTCGAAAGATCTGGGAGGCGGCGTCGGAGTTCTTCGACGTCACCGATCACGGCCGCCTCGGCAAACGGCCGCTCTGGCGATTGACGCCGAGGTAGGCGGGTCATCGCTGCCCGACGTCCCCCTGCGGCCTCCCCGGCTCGAATTGCCAGGGGCGCCCGGGGCTGTCAGACTTCGGCCATGAACTGGATGCGAATCGCTGCGGTGGTCGGGTTCACCGGCGTGACTCTCGGGGCCTTCGGGGCCCACGGGCTGGAGAGCGTCCTCTCGGTCGGCGAGCGCTCCGAATGGTGGGGCACCGCGGTGGACTATCACATGTGGCACGCGCTCGCGCTGCTGGGAGTGGGGTGGATGGTGGAGCGCACCGGGCGGGGCGGAGCGGCGGGATGGTGCTTTCTGCTCGGCGTGACGGTGTTCTCTGGCACGCTCTATGGCCTCGGGCTCGGCGGTCCGCGCTGGCTTGGTGCGATCACGCCCCTCGGCGGGGTGCTGCTCCTGTCGGGCTGGGTGTGCCTTGGCCTGGGGGCGAGGGCGACCGCGACGAGCGCCGACGGGTGATCGCGTCATGAGGTCGGAGGCGTCCAAGCGATTCTCCCCAGTGGACCATTCCGCGAACGGGCTGGACGTCCCACGGAAGCCCCGCTGTTCGGCGGCACCTGCGGCCTAGCCTGGGTGGTGGAGACCACCGATGCCCCTTCGCCAGACGCTGATTCAATGCCTCGCCGCCGGCGCAGGGACGGTCGTGCTCGTGCTGTCCTGGCTCCCGGACTCGCGAATGGAGCGCCTCCCCCTCATGCCCGGTTGGCTTGGGGCCTGGCTGGACCGCGGGGGGCTGGTGGCTACCTTCAGGACGGGCCTCGCCATGGCGGTGGCTTCAGCCCTGATCCACGCCGCCGGTGCGCCCCGCGACGCTCGGCGAAGTGTGGTCATGGCCGCGGCGCTCCTCCTCGCCGCCGAGGGCGGTCAGCTCGTTCTTCCCTCCCGACAGGCCTCCCTGGGCGACGTGGGGTGGGGCCTCGTCGGGGTCGCGGTGGGGGTGGCCTGCGCGCACGGGCTGACCGGATCGTCGAGGCGCCTGGCAGGGGCTTTGTCGCAGGAGGCGGCTCCCCAGGAGACCGGCGGCGACTGAGCGGTCACTCCTCCTCCCGTTCCCCGGTCCACTTGCCGAGCTTGGCCGGGAAGGCGCGCTTGTTCTTGCGGAGCCACACGGTCCACTCGCGCTCGACCTTGTCGCCGAAGGCCGGGCGAGCCTCGATCTCCTTCTCGTCCGCGACCCGTACGAGGGCCATGTGGATCCGTCGGAGGCGCGTGGTCTCCTTGCCCCGGCCGAGCTGCTTGATGACCGCGCTCACCGCGTCCTGGGTGCCCAGCTCGAGGAGCGAGTGGGTGGCGGCCATCGCCACGGGCTCCCCCCGCATCTCGGCCGGGTACGCCGCGAGCAGGGTGGAGAGGGCCTTCACGATCCGGTCATCGGGGAGCTCACTGCAGGCTCGCATGCTCGCCTCCAGGTACTGCATGGCCTCCTCGACCGTGCCGTGCTCGTTGTTCGGGCCCGTCATGGTCCCCATCAGTGACCACATGTTCTTCTCGAAGCCCTTGAGCACCTTGACCGTGGACGTCACCGCGATCTCGGGGTGCTGGCCGTCCGCCAGGAGCACGATCGCGGTCTCCCGGACGGTGAGCTGGTCGTCCTCGAGGGCCTCCGCGAGGACCTTGGCCACGGCCTTGCTCGGGGCATTCTCGTGGCTCTCCGTCAGCGCGGCGGCGCTGCTGAGCGCCCCCATGCGCTGGCCGGGATCCTCGGACTTGAGCAGGGGCGCGAGGCGCTTGAGCTCCTCCTTCTCCTCCGCCCGGTGCTGGGCACAGACCTTCCCGGGGCGGCAGGCCTCGCAGTCCTCGAGGGGAAGGGGCGGCGCGGTCGCGAGGGCTGCGAGCAGGAGGAGCTTGAGCATCGGCGGGGAGCTTGGTGTCGAGACGTCAGGGGCCGTGGGCCGCTGAGGCGCGGCAGGGGAAGGGACGCTTCAGACGTTAGCAGCGCATGCCTGGGGTGGCGAACCCGCGCCAGGTTCTCGGGCCTGCCGGTCAGTGAGCAGGGCCGGGCCTGCGTATGGTTGAAGCATGCGGCCTGGACCCAATCACCCCTGCGCGTGCCACAGCGGCCTGAAGTACAAGCGGTGCTGTCGACCGGTTCACCGGGGCGCGGTCCCGGGGACGCCGGAGGTCCTCATGCGAGCCCGCTACTCGGCCTTCGCCCAGGGGCTCGCGGCGTTCGTCATGGAGACCACCGCCCCGGGCGGCGACGCGTTCGAGGCCGACGCCGCCGCGTGGCAGCGATCCATCGAGGCGTTCTCCGCTCAGACCCGTTTCGTGGGGCTCGCGGTCCTTGCGGTGTCCGAGGCGGGGCCCGAGGCTCAGGTGGAATTCCGGGCGACCCTGGACCAGGGCGGGCACGACGCCTCGTTCACCGAGAGGAGCCGCTTTGTGCGGGTGGGTGGCCGATGGCGATATCACTCGGGCACGATTCGGTGATGGAGCGCCCGTGACGGGGCCCGCGTAGCGAGTCCGAGGGCTGCCGAAACTGCACCGGGGCCGGCCGCGGATGGCGACCGGCCCCGGTGGCGTCGAACGTCTGGGACGAACGCGTCAGTCGTCAGCCTCGGTGAGCTCGATCGGCTTGTATCCGCCCTTCGACCTGAAGTAGAGGAAGATGATGCCGAAGACCACCACGAGCATCAGCGGGAAGCGCGTGGCGTAGACCAGAACCTTGCGTCCAGCGAGCTCATCCTCCTGGGCGTACGTCTCGCGCAGCGCCGCGTCCTCCTCCGGGGTGAGGCCGTCCATGTAGGCCCAGGAGCCCGTGAGGACGGGGTTGCCCTTGGGGCCGATGAGTTCTTCACGATCGAGGATCCCGTTCTGGTTGGCGTCTTCGTCCGCCTTCACCAGGGCGCCAGGGTCGATCATGTCGTGGCCCACGCCGAGGAAGGTCCCAGGGCCGGTGGCCACCTCGACGAACGCCGGGGCCTTGGCGCCCAGCGAAGCGTGGATCTCCTTGTCGAACTGCACGCCGAGGATCGGCGTGCCGATGACCCCGAGGGACAGGAGGCCCATGGCGGACACGGTGTTGAGGGTCAGGGCGCCTCCCTGGGGGTAACGCTCCGCCGTGAAGCCGAGGATGCAGGGCCAGTAGTAGGTCTGACCGATGGCGTAGATCAGGAAGGCGACGAAGACGGCGGCGCCCACCTCGGCCCCGGAGAGCCACCCGAGCCCCACCGCGGACAGGAGGCCGCTGATGGAGAGCAGCGCCGGCGGGGAGATGTGCTTCATGATGCCCCCGGCGAAGACGCGGAGGATGAGCATGACGCCCGCCGAGAACACGATGGCGAAGCCAGCGCCGATCCCGAGGCCCTGCACGGAGGGACCCACGAGCTTCATGATCCAGGAGTCCGTGGCGAGCTCTGCCGTGGCCACGGGGACCATGAGCAGGCACATCAGGAAGAAGAGGGGCCGGCCCAGGGAGCGGACATAGAGGCCGAAGGCGACGCCGATCGCGACGCCCGCGTAGATGCTGTTCTGGAGCCAGTTGGCCTCCGTGGCGAACTGGAGCGCCTTGCCAAGCTCATAGATCAGGAGGGTCGAGGCGAGGGTCGCGCTCAGGAAGCCCACCTGCTGGAGCATGGCCTTGAAGGACACGCCCGCCTGCACCCGCTCGTCCACCGGGAGGCGGCACGGGCGGTACATCAGCGCGTAGGCGATGGCGGGGATGAGGATGAACAGCCCCTGCACCCGCCACGATGTGACCCCCATCGAGTCCGCAAGCATGAAGAGGAGCGTGCCACCCGCCAGACCCGCGGGCCACGCCGCGTGGAGGATCGTCAGGCGAGTCGTCTTCTCCTTCGGGTAGACGGCCGCGCAGACCGGGTTGATCACAGCCTCGACGATGCCGTGCCCGAGCCCCGCGCACACGGACGCGTAGTAGAGGCCCGAGTATCCGTCGGCCAGGAAGTACAGCACCCCGGACGCCGCCTGCAGCAAGAAGGCGATGTACATCGGCTTCTTGTATCCGGTGCGATCCACCAGGAGGCTGAAGCCGATCATCGTCACCGCGATCGGCCAGAACGACGCCCCCATGATCTGCCCCACCTGCTGGAAGGTGAGGGTGAACTCACTGCCGTAGGCGCCCTGCTTCGCGATGCGGAAGGCGAAGCCGAGCCCGGCCGCGGCGAGGGAGAGGAAGCTGGCCCAGAACAGGAGGCGCTTCTCGCGCTCGGAGAGGTCGCTGGCTTTGACGATGTCCGTCATGGCTGGATGGGGGTGAGGGTGGGGAAGGGAACAGGCCCCGGGACTCGCTGGCCCCAGGGCGGAGTGGATGAAGACCGCCACGGGCCTTGGCCCGCCGCTCTCCGTGCTTCACTCGATCCTCAGGATGCCAACGACGGGTGGAATCACCGAACCTCTGAAGCGCGGAAACCCCCTGGGCCGCCCGCCGTGGGCGAGCCGCTCGATCACCACCAAGTCACCGAAAGCCCGTGTGGAATTGAGCTGCGCCTCCGGGCGCGCCGCCGCGCACTCCACGGGCGCGGAACGGCATTCCAAGCCCCGGGCCCCTCTGCGTGCCGTTCCATCCACCCTGGCTTCTCGCAGGGCCACGCGGATCGGGTTGCGGGACCAGGTGAGGGTTCCATCAGCAAGGACTGGACTGGCGCGGCCGCAAAGCTAGCGTCGGTTGGCTACCAGGTGGATGAAGACTCCTGCGCCGGGTGGCGGGGCCGTCGTGGCCCGCGCGCCCCGGAGGGGCCTTCGGCCCAATGACCGCCTGAAGTTCCCCTGCTCACTCTGAGCTCCCATGACCAGTCCTTGCACCGTTGCGAGCGTCCTGACGGCCTTCATCTTCATGTCAGGTGAGGGTGAGCTGTGGGTAGAGGACCCTCCCCAGGAGCTCTCGAGGCTCAGCCCTTCGCCGGCACCAACGGGATCAGCGTTCCTGGCCACCGCTCCAGACCTCAACGGTGACGGGGCCGAGGAGGTGGTCGTCGGCGCGCCCCTTGACGGGGAGGACGCCAAGGGGAGGGTCCAGCTGCTCTCCGGCAAGGACGGCAAGTTGCTGTTCGCCTGGCAAGGCGAGGCTCCCGCCGGCCGCCTCGGCTCTGCCGTGGCCGCCTGGGCCGCTGAGGGTGGGCAGGCTCACATCGCGCTGGGGGCGCCCGGCGCCTCGGGTGGGCGCGGTCGAGTGGGCTTGATTCAGAGCTCGAGCCCCGAGTCGATTCGATGGATCGATGGCGCCGAGGGGCAGACAGCCTTCGGGTTCGCACTGTCCGGAGGCCGTGACGTGACCGGGGACGGCCACGCCGACCTGGTGGTTGGCGCCCCCGCGAGCGAAGGCAAGGGCAGCGTGGCACTGGTGGATGGAGTCGCAGGCAAGGTGCGATGGCGGGTAAGCGCGGGCGATCCGGCCGGGTGCTTCGGCTTCGACGTGACCTTCACGCCGGACCTGAACGGGGACGGTCTCGCGGACGTGCTCGTGGGGCACCGGGGGGTCGGGGCGGTGGCCTTGTCGGGCCGTGACGGCGCGAGGCTGTTCGAGCTCGGCGAGCCAGCTCTCGGTCGGCGGATCGGGGACAGCGTAGCTGCGCTGCGGCGTCCCTCAGGGGGCCCGCTCCTCGTGGTGGGGTCCGGGGGGCTCCCCGGGGACCAGGCCCTCGAAGAGGAGGCGCGCGCGGAGCTCCCCGACCCTGGCATCTTCGTCTTCGATGGGGAGACGCGCCGGCGCTCGAGCGCTGTGGGGTTCGGCATCCCGGGTCACCTGATGCACCGGACGACCGTCGGCCTTCGCCTGAAGAACGTCGGGGACTTCGACGGCGACGGACACGACGACCTCGCGATCTGTCAGCCCCATGGCTACCTGATCTATGGACCATCGGGCAGGGTCGATCTCCGATCCGGGGTGAAGGACTCGAAGCTGGGTTCCACCTACCACGGGGGCGTCGGGCTGGACTTCGGGGCCCTCCAGTTCGGGACAGATGCCTGCGGAGTCCTGCGTGATGGCAAGCGGATCCTCGTCATGGCTTGCCCGAGGGACGGCGGCGTCGCCGCGGCGCAGGCGGGCCCAAAGATCGGCGCCAAGCAGGGCCGCGACCACGCGCTGCCAGGGGTCTGGGTGCGGCAGGATCGATGACCCCGATTCACCCAGAGCCAGAATCGAGCCATCTCCGAGAAGGGGCGGGCCTGTTGGGCTCTCAGCCCGCAAGGATGGGGTGATGGTCGCGTGATCGTCGGCAATCGGACCTTCGTGACGAACAGACTTTTCCTTCTGAGCGCCGACGGAGTTGGCGCCTCGCCGGCCGTGGGTGACGCCGGGGGGGACGGACCGTGGCCATCCGCCAGGAGCGCGTCTTGCGGGTCGTGATCGGTGGACGGGGCCGGTGAACCGCCTCCACGGCAG